>CAWGLO010000012.1:0-132909 GCA_963823455.1 uncultured beta proteobacterium | reverse complement strand
CCTTGGCCGCCTCGGCGCCCTGCTGCACCTTGTCGGCGTGCGCTCCGGCCTTGTCGTCGACGGCGTCGGCGGCCTTGTCGATCCCCTGCTTGACCTGGCTCTTGTTGCCACCCAGCTTCGACTTGATCGAATCGATGATCCCCATGGCGGCTCCTTTCGGTTGATGGATGCCTCCGACGGTAGTCGCCACATCACGACCGGTCGACCGAGAACGCCCGACGGGCCGCGTCGAGCACCTCGACACCGTGCGCTCGCGCCGAGGACTCCCAGTCGGCGTCGTCGGGCGTCGACCCGCAGCGATGGTCCCAGACGACCTGCGCGTGCTCCGGGTTGCTCCGGTCGCCGTGGAAATGGACCCAGTGCTCGGCGCGTTCCTGACGATCATCCGGGTGTCCGAGATCGTGCCGAGTTCCATCGTGACGGTCCGCCAGGTCGTGGCGTCGACGACGTCGTGGAGCCCCGCCGCGATCTGGCCGTGCTTGGGTCCCGTGGTGGCACTCGCGGACGACGTGCACTCGATTCGCTCGGCGTCGAACACGGACCGCAACCACGCGTCGTCCGGGTGGTCCTCCGGCACGTGCGACAGCAGCGTGTACGTGCCGAACTCTCCGTGTCCGGTGTGCAGGTCGACGACGAGCACGTCGTCGACTCCCGCGAGCCGATCGCCCACGACCTGCGCGAGGATCCGGTTCGACTCTTCCGTCCGATCGCCACCGAAGTACAGCCCGTCAGCGTGGCTGAACTGGCCCTGGCTCACGGCCGACTTCACCCACGCAGCGCCGTACCGCTCGACCAGCGAGCGCGTCACGTCGAACAACGACTCCGGCGTCGGCACCCTGGCGCCGCCCGGCACCAGCGCAGGGTGGACGATCTCGTAGCCCGCATTCTCCGGGAGCTCGCTGCGGTCGTCGCGACCCCAGTTGCGGTTGAGATCGACGTTCGACTCGTTCTGGCGCCGCCAGTACGACATGCCCCAGGGGTTGACGGCGTGGACCATCAGCACGGTGACGTCGTCGGCGAGCTCGCGGTCGGATCCGTCGGCGACCCACCGCTCGATCGCCTCGCACAGCAGGACACACGACGAGAACCCTTCATCACCGTGGACCCCGGTCAGGAGCACCAGCCCTCGACTCGGCGTCGCCGCGCCGTACGACACCACGTCGATGGTCAGCGCCTGCCCGTGCGGTCCCCGCGCCGCGATGGGATGGGCGCTCCACGCGAGCCCGGCGAGGTGACAGCTCCACCGGAACCGTTCGCGACATTCGTCGTAGGTGAGAGGGAACCGCCCTGGACGCACGGTGCAAGACTTCCACCGCGCACCTCGACGCGGCGACCCGCGGTCATCGACATACCGACCGGGATAACCTGACGGCGTCGTGACCAGTTGGAGCAAGGCCGTCGTCAGGTATCCCCCGACGTGGATCGCCGCCGTGTTGCTCGGCGCCGTCGTCTGGCTGGTGCTCACCGTGCTCGACCCACCCGGTGTGCTGGTCGTCGTCCTCGTCGTCCTGGCGGTGATCGCAGCGCTCGCCTGGCCGTTCACGATGTCGGCCACCGGCACGTTGGCCAAGTTGCAGTTCGAGATCCCTCGCGTCGAAGAGGTCGACCCGGTCGAGATCGCGGCACTGCGCGCCGAACTCGAGGCACTGGTCGACACGCAACCGATCGAGCAGCTCGACGCCCTGCTGTCGAAGCGCCAGAGCCTGATCAACGTGTTGAAGCGGCGCCTCGACGCTGGCGAGCTCACCTACGCTCGGTACCTCTCCACGTCGCAGCAGGTCTTCAGTTCGGCGCTCGACAACCTCCACGAGGTCGCTGTCGCCTACGAGAGCATCAGCACGATCGACGAGACCTACATCGATCGTCGCTTGACCGAACTCGACGCCGACGACAGCGATGCGGCATCGGCGGCCCACGAGCGCGACACCCTCGAACAACGACGCGACCTGCGCACGACGCAGCGGCGACGTATCGCTCAGTTCCTCGCCCAGAACGAGTCCGCACTCACCGCGCTCGACCGCACGACCACTGCGCTGGCCGACGTGCCGATCGGCAAGCAACCCGAAGACGTCGACGCGGCGATGGCCGCACTCGAAGAACTTGCCGACCGGGCAGCGAAGTACGCGTGAACCGACCCCACGAAAGGCCCACACCATGAGCGACACCGCACCAACGACGAACGGCCACAGCACGGCCGTGCTCGACCTGAACCTGAACGTCGACGCCGCCAAGGCCGAACTCGCCGTCGTCGAGCCCGAGCCCACCGACGAGCTCCGAGGTCAGGCCGAGGCCCAGGTCGCTCAGCTGCTGGCGATCGACCCGACGAACGACGAGGCTCGCACCGCGGCCCGTGATGCGGTCGACTCGATGGGCCGCGACCTCCAGACCCGGTCGGCCACCAGGAGCCGGATGCTGCAGGCGCCGCTCAAGGAGATCTCCCACGGCACCGAGGACGGCGGCGAGGTCGCCAAGTCGCTCTCCGACCTGCGCATCGAGGTCGAGAAGCTCGATCCGTCGGGACTCGACACCGAGGCGGGATGGCTCACTCGGGCGATCGGACGGATTCCCGGCGTCGGCACCCCCCTGAAGCGCTACTTCATGCGCTACGAGAGTTCGCAGACCCAGATCGACGCGATCGTCCACTCGCTCGAGAAGGGACGCGACCAGCTCAAGCGCGACAACGTCACCCTCGGCGACGACCAGAAGCAGATGCGGGAACTGACGCACCTGCTGGCCGACCAGATCGCGTTGGCTCAGGCGCTCGACGCGGTCGTCGTCGACAAGCTGGCCACCGAGATCGGACCCGACGACCCGCGCCGTCAGTTCGTGGAGGAAGACATCCTGTTCGCGCTGCGCCAGCGCACCGTCGACCTGCAGCAGCAGCTCGCGGTCAACCAACAGGGCGTGCTCGCAGTCGAGATCATCATCCGCAACAACCGCGAGCTGATCCGCGGCGTCGATCGGGCGATCGACGTCACGATCAGCGCGCTGCAGGTCGCGGTCACCGTCGCACTCGCGTTGGCGCACCAGAAGATCGTGCTCGACAAGATCGAGGCGATCAACACGACCACGTCGGCGATGATCGCCGGCACGGCCGAGCGCCTCAAGACGCAAGGCACCGCCATCCACCAACAGGCGTCGAGCACGATGCTCGACATGGAGTCGCTCCGTCAGGCGTTCGCCGACATCGACATCGCGCTCGAGGAGATCTCGCGCTATCGCCGTGAGGCGTTGCCGACGATGGCGGGGACCATCCTGGAGCTCGACCAGCTCACCGCGGAGAGTGAGGCCGCGATCGAGCGGATGGAGAGCGGACGCTCCGCGACGGCACAGCTCGACGACGGCGGCACCATCGACGTCGGCGAGATCACCGCGCGGAACGAGTCGGAGTCGCAGTGACGACGCCCTCGGCACGTCCTCCCCGTACCGATCGACGCCACGCCGGTCGTCTCGTGGCGGCGCTGGCCGGGCTGGCGCTTGTCGTTGCTGCCTGCGGCGACATCGCGGGCGAGAACTCCGAGCCGCTCGACCCTGCCGAGGCGTCGCAACGACTCGACGAGCTGGCCGACGAGATCGGCTGGGTCGACAACCAGATCACCCGGAGCGCGTCGATCCCGCCACCGACCGGGGCCGACCTCTCTGACACCCTTCCACCGCTCGACGAGTTCCCGCTGCGCGTCGACTCGCCCGATCCGTCAGCGGTCGAAATCTGGTCGTCCACCGAGAAGTCGGGCGAGGCCGACACGAGCGACGGCTGGATGACCCAGGTCGCCGAGGCGTTCAACCGGGCAGACATCACCCGCTCGGACGGCGCTCCGGCCCAGGTCGACCTGCGCAGCATCGCGTCGGGCACCGGCTACCAGTTCATCGCTCGCGGCCAGGAGTTGCCCGCCGCGTTCACGCCGTCCAACCAGCTGTGGGTCGAGATGGCCGGCGAGTTCCAGACGATGACGGAGATCGCCCCCGTGACGGTCGAGAACGTCGCCGGCATCGTGATGAAGGACGCCACCGCCGAGGAGCTGCGCGCCACCTACGGTGAACTCACTCCCGAGAACCTCGTCGACGCCGTGATCGCCGGCGACCTCGTCATGGGCTACACCGACCCGTTCGCCTCCAGTACCGGCCTCAACTTCTTACTCACCGTGCTCGACTCGATCGCAGGTGGCGACGAGGCGCAGCTGACGTCGCCGGACGTTGCCAGCGTCTTCGAGCAGTTCCAACGCCAGGTGCCGTTCGTGGCGCTGACGACGCTGCAGATGCGCGACTCGGTCGAGAACGACACCGGCACGCTCGACACCTTCGTGCTCGAGTGGCAGACGTTCACCAACACCGATTCGTTGCAGTCCGGCTTCGAGTTCGTCCCCTTCGGTGTTCGCCACGACAACCCGCTGTACGCCGTCGGCGATCTCACCACCGCCGAGACCGAGACACTCGAGCTGTTCGCCCAGTTCGCCCAGCAACCCGAGTACCAGGAACTCGCCGACGAGTTCGGCTTCGACCCCGCACCGTTCACCGCGACCGTCGAAGTCCCGTCGGGTGCCACGCTGATCGACGTCCAGAACGTCTGGAAGGACAAGAAGGACGGCGGGCGGCCGGTGGCGACCGTGTTCGTCGTGGACGTGAGCGGGTCGATGGAGGGCACCCGCATCCAGTCGTTGCGCACCGCCATGCTGTCGGCGCGCGATTTCGTCAAGCCGGAGACCCAGGTCGGCGTCGTCGAGTTCAACGACACGGCCATGAGGCGCCTCGACATCGCCGAGTTCGACCTCAACCAGCAGGGTCGCTACACAGCGATCGCCGAGGACCTCAGCCCGGGAGGCGGCACGGCGATGTACGACGGCATCGTGCTCGGGCTGAAGATGCTCGAGGACCAGCGGGCCGCCGATCCTGAACTGAAGACCCTCCTGGTGGTGCTCACCGACGGCGAGACCACCGACGGGCTGCAGTTCGAAGACGTCGACGACATGATCGCAGGGCTGCGCATCCCGATCTACACCGTCGGATTCGAGGCCGACCTCGACGAACTCGGTCGCGTGTCGTCGCTGGTCGAAGCTGCGAGCATCGACGCCAGTGAGGACGACGTCGAGTTCAAGATCGCTGCGCTGTTCAACGCCGGTGGTTGAGCAGTCCGTGAACACACCGCGGATGCCAGGCCGGTGAAACCGCTCGCGATCTGGCTCGCCATCGTCGCGGTCGTCTTCGGCGGCTACGCGCTCGTGGCGAGCCTGCTCGACGAGACCGAGCAGGTCTTCGTCGCCGTCGATACCTCGCAACCGATGCTGGTGCTCAACAACGACATCATCGTCGAGCTCGACCGCATCGACGATCGCGACGGCGCCGAGTTCGCGCTGGCCACGGTCAGCAGCCGGCCGAGCAACACCTCCCTCGTGCACTCGTGGCAGGACGAATTGCGCTGGTCGAACACGCCGGTGTTCGGACCCTGCTCCTTCGCCGACATCGACACGTTCACCGAGGCCGCCGACGCCGACGAGCGGATCCTGATCACCACCGCCGGTTCCTGCGACACGAGCACCCTCGCCGACTGGACGGTCGTCGAGCTCACCCCGTAGATCGTAGGTGTTACGCCAGGGGTCAGACCCCCGGCGTAACACCTACGATCGGTGGCGTGAGCCTTCCTGTTCCGATCGTCCAGCTCGACCTCGACCTCCCGCTGCCCGAGTACGCCCACGACGGTGACGCGGGACTCGACCTGTACGCCCGCGAGTCGGCGACGCTCGCGGCCGGCGGCGGGCGGGCGCTGGTTCCGACGGGCATCTCGATCGCGATCCCGATGGGACACGGGGGCTTCGTCCTGCCGCGCAGTGGCATGGCGATGAAGCACGGCATCAGTGTCGTGAACGCTCCTGGATTGATCGACGCCGCCTACCGCGGTGAGGTCAAGGTCGTGCTGATCAACACCGACCCGACGACCGACTACGAGGTCAGCGCGGTGACCGCATCGCCCAGCTCGTGATCCAACGCGTCGAGTCGGTCGCCTGGCAGGTCGTCGACTCGCTCGACGGCGTCGACCGCGGCGGCGGCTTCGGCCACTCCGGCCGCTGACCCGGCACAACTCCCGTTTGTGTTGCATTTCGGGTGACCCGGGTCGCCCGAAGTGCAACGCAAACGGGGTCTTGCTCGGTCAGCCCCAGGCGAAGACCGGTTGTTCGAAGTCGTGGACACGCACGTTGATGCGGCCGTCGAGCGCGACCCAGCGGAACTGCACGAGCAAGGCGCCCGTCGGCGCGTGGATCAGATCACCACCGAGCGGGACCTGCACGACGGGGCGCTCGCTCTCGGGAATCGTGACGAAGCGCGGCGAATCGGGCCGGGTGAGCTGGTGCAGCCCGATCCGGTAGGCGGCGAGCACCTCGCCGGGGTGCGGCACGATCTCGATGCCGGCCCCACCCCACACCACGACCGGCGTGATCACGTAGCCCGACCGCGTGGCGTAGTCGTCGAGCAGACCGAGCACCGAGTCGGGCCCCAACCGCACACCGATCTCTTCGTCGGTCTCGCGCAGCGCCGCATCGACAGCGGTCTCTCCGGTGTCGAGCCGACCGCCGGGCAATGCCCACTGGGATGCGTGCCGGTTGAGCCCGGCGCTGCGGCGACACAGCACGAACGATGCGCCGCCGGCCACGTCGGCCATGCGGCCGTCGAGACCCGAGACGTCGGAGGGGATCACCGACAGATCGTCGGCGGAGGCGCCGAAGGGATCGACCTGGTCGGAACCGACGGCGGAGTCGACGAGCAGGATCGCGACGGCGGCATGCCGTCGCCCGTCGAGCGGGACCTCGCGACGCTCGTGGCGTGCCAGATTCGCAGCGACCGTCTCGCGCAGGTCGTCGTCGAGCGCGATCACCGGCCGGTCGGATCGGCCGCCGACTCGCTCGTTTCGGCGGTCTCTGGTCGGGTCGGGTCGCGCTCGTCGATGCCAACACCTTGGCAGCCAGCGCCGTGCTGATCGGCACCGAGGCGACCAAGCCGATCGACCCGACGAGCGCTCGGACGATCTCGACGGCGACGACCTCACGCGTCGGCGACCGAGCCGAGGCCCTGCTGATGCCTCGCTGAACAGCAGCAGCAAGGGCAGCGACGCGCCGGCGTAGGCGAGAAACAGGGTGTTGACGGTCGAGGAGATGTGGTCGCGCCCGATCCGGAGTGCCCGCGCCGTAGAGCTCGCCGAAGTTGGCGTCCGGGGACGTCCGCCGCAGTTCCCACACCGCCGACACCTGGGTGACGGTCACGTCGTCGAGCACGCCGAGCGAGCCGATCACGACACCGGCGAGCAGCAGGCCGCGAGGGTCGATCTCGATCCGAGCGCGTCGAGGAACCCGACGCTCTCGTCACCGAAACCGGTGAAGCTTCGACGCTTCCACGAAGATCCATGCCAGGATCGCCGTCAGCGCGAGGCTGGCGAACGTCGACAGCAGCGCAGCAGCGGTCGCCAGCCCACGGCCGTGCGCGAGGAAGAGCGCGACGAAGGCAATCGCCCCCGCCGTGACGATCGCCACCGCCACCGAGTTCGACCCCTCGAGCAGTGACGGCAGTGCGAACACCACGATCACCACCAGGCTCATCGCCAGTCCGGCGAGGGCGCCGACGCCGCGCCATCGGCCGAGCACGACGATCGACGGCGACGAACAGGATCGTCAACAGCAGCATCGGCGTGCCCCGCTGGAAGTCGTAGAAGATCGCCTGCTCGGCGCCGCTGCCGAGATCGACGAGGTCGACGAGGATCCCGTCGCCGGCCGAGATGGTCGAGTCGAGCGGCTGCTCGAGCACGTAGCGATCGCCTCCCTCGACCACGATGTCGACGCGCTTGCATGCCAGGAGCGGATCGAACGAGCACGGCACTTCGGTGACCGACTCGGCCGTCGCCTCCACCGGGTCGCCGTCGAGCCCCAGCGGATCGGCGCTCGCGCCGTCGTCACCACCGGGCCACAACACGACGAGGCCGACCAACACCGACAACGCACACAACCCGACCGCGACCCACATCGCCCGCCGGACCTCCGGACGGACGTGTTCGTCGAGGTCGTCGAGATCGTGCGCGTGGCCTGAACCCATCGGCCCAGTCTCATCGAACCGATGCCGCGCACGGGTGACAGTCGGCCCCGGGGACCTCTCGCCCCGACCCGACGGTGTCCTGCGCTTCTCAGCGGATCTGGTTTCGGCAGTCGCGACCGGATCCGCCGAGAAATGCACGTCGTCGTGCTGACCCCCTCCACACCGTGCCGACCCCCCGACGTCGTACCCCGTTCAGCCGCGGACGGTGCTCGGCGGCGTGTTCCGGCTGGTGGAGGTGCCGGTGCCCGACGTCGTCGTGGTTGTGGTCGTCGCCGAGGTCGTGGCTGTGGCCGTGTCCGTGGTCGTCGACGAGGAGCGATTCACCACCGAAGCGCAGCAGTCGCCCGCCGAACGCCGTCGCGAGGTGCTCGGGTCGCAGCACGGCATCGGGCGTGCCATCGGCGATCACGCAACCAGCGAGCAGCATCACTCGACCGGCCCGCTTCGCCTCTTCGAGATGGTGCGTCGAGAACACGACCGTCGCGCCGCTCGCGACCTCGGCGTCGATGATCGACAGGATCGTCTCCTGGCTGGGCAGGTCGAGCCCGGTGATCGGTTCGTCGAGCAGCAGCAGCTTCGGCGACCCGATCAGCGCCTGGGCGACCAGCACCCGTTGGCGCTGTCCACCCGACAGCTCACTGAAGGAACGTCGGAGCAGATCCGTGACCTCGAGGCGCTCGGCAGCCGTGCGGATCTCGTCGCGGTCGGCGCGTGTGATGCGCCCGAGCAGGCCCCGCGACCGGTAACAACCCATGCGGATCACCTCGTCGACGGGGAGCGGCATCCAGTCGTGGTGCTCGTGCTGCTGGGCGATGAACGCCGCCTCGACGCCCGGCGCCCGCTCGACGCTCCCACCGGTCGGTTCGAGCAGGCCGGCCAGCAGCCGCAGCACCGTGCTCTTCCCGCTTCCGTTCGCCCCGACGAGCGCCACCGACGATCCCCGCTCGAACGTGGTGGTGGTCGTGTCGAGCGCGATCACGTCGGCGTATCGCACCGACACTCCGACCAGCTCGGCGATCGCACTGTCTGCATCCACGCACCCGACGATAGCCGATGTTGGAATGAGAGTCATTCTCAGTACACTGTGGACCCATGTTCGGATCAGGCACATCACTCCCCTCACCACGCGGTCTCGTGGTCGTCGCCGTCGGCGTCCTCGTTCTCGGCGCGTGCGGCTCGGACGACGCCGCGTCGTCGCAGGATCCGTCCGCCGCACAGGTCGTGGCGACCACCAGCATCTGGGCCGACATTGCGGCGGCGGCGCCCGACATTCAGCGCGCCTACGACGATCTCGTCGCGCAGTGGGCGCCCTTCCGCAGCGCGATGGCCAAAGCGGCGACGCGCGACGCGGCACTGGCCCTGTCCCGCGACAGCGAGAAGCTCCTGGCAGCCGCCGAACGGCTGACCCAGGCGATCGAAGACTCCGGTGCGCGCGGCACCAGCCGTCTGGTCAATCTGGCCGGGCGCCAGCGGATGCTGTCGCAGCGGCTGGCCAAGGCCTACATGCTCAATTCCTGGGGCGTGGATTCATCCGCCCTGCGCGCGGAGATGGAAACGGCGAGCCACGAGTTTTCGGGCGGCCTCAACGCCCTGCTCGCGCGCCCCGAGAACACCAGTGAGATCCGCCTCGAACTGGAGGAAGTCGCGCTGCAGTGGGAATGGCTGCACGCGGCCATAGCGGCCGAAGGTGCGGTGTCCTACCGTCTCGTCGTCGCCGAGGCGGCGGATTCCATTCTCGTTGCGACCGACCGCGTTACCGGTCTCTACCAACAATTAGGCCGGCGCTGAGAATGCACGCTTCTCGGCCGCCGGCGCCAGCCCATCCCCCGGAGGAGTCAACATGAATGCCACCCGTCGCGATTTTTTCAAGTCGGCTGCCGGCGCCGCCGCCCTGCTGGCCTTGCCCGCCGGCTTGGTCCGCGCAGCGTCTCCGGGGCAGGTGTCGCTGCAGGCCGGCCTTGCCGAGCAGGAACTCGAGGCGGGCGGCCCGAAGACCAACTTCTGGGCCTTCAACGGAACGGTTCCCGGTCCGGTGCTGCGCTTCCGCAAGGGGGAGACGGTACGCCTCGCCGTGAGCAATGGCCTGAATGTCGATACCGCGGTGCACTGGCACGGTGCTGCGCGTCCCCAACGCGATGGACGGCGTGCCGCACGTGACCCAGGATCCGATCATCCCCGGCGGACGTTTCGATTACGAATACCTGCTGCGCGACTCCGGCACCTTCTGGTACCACCCCCATCAGTCCAGCTTCGAGCAGGTTCCCCGCGGACTGTATGGCGCCTACATCGTCGAGGAAGAGAAGCCGATCGAGGTGGATCGCGAACTGGTGTGGCTGCTGTCCGACGTCAAGGTCGGCGCCGACGGCCGGCAGGTGGAAGACTACGGACGGATCAGCGAGATCGGCAATGAAGGACGCATGGGCAATCGGGTGCTCCTCAACGGCAAGACGGCGGGCGCCGCCCGGGCCATCGACGTGCGCAGCGGCGAGCGGCTGCGCCTGCGCCTGATCAACGCCGCCTCGGCGCGGATCTTTCGCATTGCCCTGGCCGGCCATACCATGAACGTCATCGCCTTCGACGGGCAGGCGGTGGAACCCCACGCCGTCGAGGCGCTCGACCTGGGCCCCGGCATGCGCGCCGATATCGTCGTGGACTGCATGCAGGCGCCCGGTTCGAGTTTCGCCCTCAGCGACAGCTTCCGGCGCGGCGCAGGCACGCTCGCCACGCTGCGTTACGCTGCGGACAAGCCCCTGCGCACCGGCCCCTCGAAGGCGCCGATGGCGCTGGCCGCCAACGTCCTCCCCGAGCCCAACCTGGACAAGGCCACCGACCACTACATCCTGTTCCAGGGCGGCATGCGCGGCGCGCCGGTCATCGGCACGATCGACGGCAAGCCGGCCAAGACCCACGAACTCATGGAGAAGCACGGCCTGGCGTGGACCATGAACTACACCGCGCAGCACGAGCATGCGCTGATGCACGAGCCGCTGTTCCGCATGGAGCAGGGCGAGCACGTGATTCTGCACATGATCAACGAGACCGACTTCCTGCATCCGATGCACCTGCACGGACACTTTTTCCGAGTCCTGGCGATCAACGGCAGGAAGGCCGCGCGGCGCGAATGGCGCGACACGGTCCTGATGGGGCCGCGCGAGTCGGTGGACATCGCTTTGGTGGCGGACAACCCCGGAGAGTGGATGTTCCACTGCCACATCCTCGACCATGCCGCCGGCGGCATGATGGGGACCATGGCGGTAGGTTGAACTGCGGGCGCCATCCCGGCCTTGCAGGAAAGCGCTTGACCTCCCCTCCGTCGGAAGGCCCGATCGCGCCTGGCGGGAGCGTCGGCAGTTTTGCCGCCGTGGCGCAACTTCGACCAGTGGCGGAGCGGCCCGACCGGCGCAATTGCTCTTGCGCCGGTCGTGGCGGGCGTCTAGTTTGTTGGTATCGGGGGAGCGCTGCACGCCCCTCAAAAAGCGCACCGGCCTGGAACATCATGGCCGCGACTGCACTCTGAAGAGCGGGCGCTGCGCCCGCAGCCCTGGAGAGACGAATGGCACGCTTGACGATCAACGGCAAGACCTACGAACTCGACGTGGATCCCGCCACACCCCTGCTGTGGGCGATCCGGGAACAGGCCGGTCTTACCGGCACCAAGTACGGATGCGGCATCGCCCAGTGCGGCGCCTGCACCGTTCATGTCGATGGCGAGGCGGTGCGCTCCTGCGTCGTCCCCGTCAGTGCGGTGCAGGGCAAGCAGATCACGACCATCGAGGGTCTCGCGGCCGGGGGCGTGCTGACCAAGGTGCAGCAGGCCTGGATCGAGCACGACGTGCCGCAGTGCGGCTACTGCCAGTCCGGCATGCTGATGGCGGCGGCGGCGCTGCTCCAGCGCAAGCCCAAGCCGAGCGACGCCGATATCGACGCCGCCCTCACCAATATCTGCCGCTGCGGCACCTTCCAGCAGGTGCGCGAGGCGATCCACGCCGCCGCCAAGGCTTGAGGAGACTGCCATGAGCGCCATCGAAATGGATCGCAGGACCTTCCTCATCCGCAGCGCCGCCATCGGCGGCGGGCTCGCCATCGGCCTGCGCCTGCCCCTGGATACGGAGGCAGCACAGCCCGGCGGCGCGGCGCCCGAGGTCAACGCCTGGGTCGTGGTGCAGCCCGACGACACGGTGGTAGTGCGCATCGCCCGCTCCGAGATGGGCCAGGGCACCCTCACCGGGCTGGCCCAACTGGTGGCGGAGGAGCTGGAGTGCGACTGGTCGAAAGTGACCACCGAATTCCCGACCCCCGGCCAGAACGTGGCGCGCAACCGGGTGTGGCGCGACTTCGCCACCGGCGGCAGCCGCGGCATCCGCAACTCCCAGGACTACGTGCGCCAGGGGGGTGCGGCGGCGCGGGTGATGCTGGTGCAGGCGGCGGCGAACGAGTGGAAGGTGCCGGCCGCCGAATGCAGCGCTTCCGACTCCGTCATCACCCATCGGCCCTCGGGGCGCAAGACCAGCTACGGCAAGGTGGCCACGGCGGCGGCCGGGCTGGAGCCGCCGAAGGAGGTGCCGCTCAAGGATCCCAAGGACTGGAAGCTCATCGGCAAGTCGGTGAAGCGCCTGGACACGGTGGACAAGGTCACCGGCAGGCAGGTCTATGGCACCGACATCAAGCTGCCCGGCATGCTGAATGCTGCGATCAAGGACTGCCCCGTCTTCGGCGGCAAGGTCAAGAGCTTCGACGCCGCCAAGGCCGAGAAGATGCCCGGCGTGAAGAAAGTGGTCCGGGTCGGCGACTCGGCGATCGCGGTGGTGGCCGATACCTGGTGGCGCGCCAAGACCGCGCTCGATGCCATCCCCGTCGAATGGGACGGAGGGGAGAACGCCAAGGCTTCCAGCGCATCCATCGCCGGGGTGCTGAAGGCGGGCCTGGACGGGGGCGAAGCCTTCGTGCACAACAAGAACGGCGACGCCGGAGCGGCCATCGCCAAAGCGGCGAAGAAGCTCGAGGCGGTGTACGAGTACCCGTTCCAGAACCACGCCACGATGGAGCCGATGAACGCGACGGCGCTCTACACGCCGGATCGCTGCGAGGTGTGGTGCCCGACGCAGAACGGCGAGGCGGCGCTGGCGGCCACCGCTGAGGCATCGGGGCTGCCGGTGGCGAAGTGCGAGGTGTACAAGACGCTGCTCGGCGGCGGCTTCGGTCGCCGCGGCTTCACCGACTACGTGCGCCAGGCGGTGGCGATCGCCAAGCAGATGCCGGGCACGCCGGTGAAGCTGATGTGGTCGCGCGAAGAGGACATGCTGCACGGCAAGTACCATCCCATCATGCAGGCACGGCTGGCCGCAGGACTCGATGCCAAGGGCAATCTGGCGGGCATGCACATCCGGCTTTCGGGCCAGTCGATCCTCGCTTCGGCGCGCCCCGAGGCCCTGGACAAGGGCAAGGATCCCCTCGCCTTCCAGGGCCTGGCGCCGTCGGGCGAGCACTCGCTGGAGTACACGATCCCCGACCTGCTGATCGAGCACGCGATGCGCAACACCCATGTGCCGCCGGGGTTCTGGCGCGGGGTGAATGTCAACCAGAACGCCATCTTCCTCGAGTGTTTCATGGACGAACTGGCGGAGGCGGCGGGGCAGGACGCGCTGGAGTTCCGGCGCAGGCTGATGGCCGATCACCCCAAGGCGCTGGCGGTGCTGAATGCGGCAGCGGAGAAGGGCGGCTGGGGCAAGCCGGCGCAACCGGGGGTGTTCCGCGGGCTGTCCCACTTCCGCGCCTTCGGCAGCTATGTCGCGGCCTGTGCCGAGATTTCGGTGAGCGGCGGCAACAAGGTCAAGGTGCATCGCATCGTCGGTGCCAGCGACATGGGCCACGCCGTGAATCCGGCCCAGATCGATCGCCAGATCGCCGGCTCCTTCGTGTACGGGCTGTCGGCGCTGTTCATGCAGGAATGCACCGTCAAGGACGGCCGCATGGAGCAGGAGAACTTCGACACCTACGACTCCATGCGCATCGCCCAGATGCCGAAGGTCGAGTCGATCGTCATGCCTTCGGGCGGCTTCTGGGGCGGGGTCGGGGAGCCCACCATCTGCGTCGCGGCGCCGGCGGTGCTCAATGCCCTCTACCGCGCCACGGGCAAGCGCATCCGCTCCTTCCCGCTGAAGAAGCACGGCTTCGTGCTGGTGTGAGGGATGCTGTTCGCCGCCGCGGCCGGCGCGGATTGGCGCCGGCAGATGCCCTCGTGCTGGCAGGCATGCTGGCCAGCGTGACGACCGGTGTCGCGGCGCAGGACGCGATGCCGGAGCCATTGACGGGCACGGTGGGCGATGCCGCCCGCGGCCGGGCGGTCGTCGCCAGCCGCCAGGTCGGCATGTGCCTGCTGTGTCACAGCGGGCCCTTTCCCGAGGAGCGCTTCCAGGGCGATCTGGCCCCCGATCTGAGGGGGGTGGGTGCGCGCTGGACTGCGGCCCAACTGCGCCTGCGCCTGGTCGATCCGGCACGCCTCAATGCGGCGACCATCATGCCCTCCTATGCCCGCACCGAGGGCCTGTGGCGGGTCGCGCCGGCGCAGCGCGGCAAGCCGCTGCTCACTCCGGCGCAGATCGAGGACGTGATCGCCTTCCTGAGTACCCTGCGATGAAACGCCGCGAATTCCTGGCGACAGGCGCCGGACTCGCCGCAGGTTTGGCGATGCCACCGATGACGGCCACGGCCACGCCCGAACAGGCGCAGGAAGCGATCGGCAAACTGGTGGGCGCCGCCCAGGTGCGGCCGGGACGGGTCCAGCTCGAGCTGCCGCCCCTGGTGGAAAACGGCAACGTCGTCCCCCTCACGGTGAGCGTGGACAGCCCGATGTCTGCCACCGATCGCGTCCGGGCCATCCACCTCTTCGCGCAGAAGAATCCGCAGCCCTATGTTGCCGTATTCCGCTTCGGTCCGCGCGCCGGGCGGGCCGCCGTGTCCACCCGCATCCGCCTGGCCGACTCGCAGAGCGTGGTCGCGATCTGCGAGATGAGCGACGGCTCGTTCTGGTCCGGAGCCGCGGAGGCGGTGGTGACAATCGCCGCCTGCACGGAGGGCATCTGAGCTTGGCCGGCGCACTCGTCAAGGTTCCCGAGCGGGCGCAGCGCGGCGAGATCATCGAGATCAAGACGCTGATCTCCCACGTCATGGAAACCGGCTTCCGCCGCACCCAGGACGGGGCGCCGATCCCGCGCGACATTCTGCGGTCGTTCGTCTGCACCTACAACGGCGAGGAGGTGTTCCGCGCCGAGATTCATCCGGGGATCGCGGCCAATCCCTACTTCGCCTTCACCACGCTGGCGACCGAGTCCGGCACCATCGACTTCCGCTGGGCCGGCGACAACGGCTTTGCCGCGAGCGAGTCGGTACGCATCACCGTCGATTGATGCGTCTGGCAATTCTTTTGCTGCTGCCGGCGCTGCCGGCCTTCGCCGGCGGGATCGCTTCGGAGGAGCGCCGCTCCGGCTATGAGTTCATGAGCGCGCAAACCCGTGCCATGCAGGACGACGACGACGCCAACCCCGCCATGTTGTGGGTGCTGGAAGGCGAAGCCCTGTGGAAGCGCAAGGACGGCAGCGCCGCGAAGGCCTGCAGCGACTGCCACGGCGACGCCCGCAGCAGCATGAAGGGCGTGGCGGCGCGGCATCCCGCCTTCGACGCGGCGGCGGGACGGCCGCTCGACCTGGAGCAGCGCATCAACGCCTGCCGCGCCAGCAAGCAGGGCGCGGCGTCCTTCCCCTATGAGAGCAGGGAACTGCTCGCCATTACGGCCTTCGTCGCGCGCCAGTCCCGCGGCCTGCCGATCGCCCCTTCGGCGGACGAGAGGACGCGTGCGTTCATCGAGGCCGGCCGCGCGGCGTTCACCCGCCGCCAGGGCCAGCTCAACATCGCGTGCAGCCAGTGCCATGATGACCACTGGGGCCGGCGGCTGGGGGGCAACCCGATCACCCAGGCGCACCCCACCGGCTATCCGCTCTACCGCCTGGAGTGGCAGGGGCTGGCCTCGTTGCAGCGGCGTCTGCGCGCCTGCATGTCCAGCCTGCGCGCCCAGCCTTACGACTACGGCTCGGAGGAACTGGTGAATCTGGAGCTATACCTGATGTGGCGGGCGCGGGGCATGACATGGGAAGCGCCGGCAGTGCGCCCGTGAATCGGCCTTACGCATCGATCCGGATGGCGCGGGTGATGGCCGCGGCGCTGGTCGTGCTCCTGCTGTGGGCCGCAGCGGCCGGCCGTGGCGAGGCGCCGGCGCGGATCCCGGTGACGCTGGCCACGGCCACGGCGGGCGGTGGCTTCGAGGCCTACGGTCGCGCACTGGCGGAGATCATCAACGCGGCGGATCCGACGCTCGACCTGCAGCCGCGTCCGTCGCAGGGCAGCAGCGAAAACCTCGCCCTGCTCTCGGCGCGTCAGGTCGATCTGGCCTTGGTGACCGGCGAGGTGACGCACGAGGCGTTCACGGCGGGAGGCGATGCCGCGAGCGGCCTGCGCGTCCTGTCCGTCATGTACCCGTCTCCGGGCATGTTCGGCGTGCGCGCGGATTCGCCGTATCGCAGCATCGAGGATCTGAAGGGCAAGCCCGTCGTCTTCGGAGCGCGCGGCTCGGGACTGGTGGTGCTCGCCCGCCACGTTCTCGATGGGCTCGGCCTCGATATGGAAAGGGACTTCCAGGCGATCCTGCTCGAGCGGGCCGAGGACGGACCGGCCATGGTGCTCGACGGGCGGGCGGCGGCGCTGTGGGGCGGAGGTGTCGGCTGGCCTCCGTTCGTCGCCCTGGCTCGTGCGGGCGTGCGCTTCATTGTTCCGGACGACGCGGCGATCGGACGCATCGTCGCCCGGCACGGTTTCCTCAAGGAACTCATCCTTCCGGCGCATGCCTATCCGGGGCAGACCGCCCCAATCAAGTCGGTCGGGACCTGGAGCCTGATCCTGGTGCGTCCCGGACTCGACGAGGCGCTCGCCTACCGTCTTGCGCGGGCGCTGCATCGCGGCGAGAGCGCATTGGCCCGACGCCTGCCGCGGGCGCGCGAGAGCACGGCCGCCAACACGGTTGCCGCGGTGCCGGTCTCCGCGCCTCCATCCGGGCGTCTTCCGCTATCTGGCCGACATCGGGTTGGTGACGCCGCAATAGGTGGCCATCGGATCGATAGAGCCGTCGCCGCAACCCAGCACGATGGCAGATTGGTGCCCCGCTTGGGCATGATGAGTACTGGTCCGAGGGACCGGTGCGGGCAGAACCGTGATGCGAAACAGCCACCCGGGGATTGGCAAATTGGTTGGGATTTATGATGGTGCCTCGGATTGATCGGACGGATGCTTGGCAGGTGCTGCGGGTTGCTGATATTGAACAAAGTGCTGAGGGCTGATGCTAATTCGTGACCCGCATGTCGAAGGCGCGAATCCTTCACTGAATTTGCTTACCCAAAATTTGCTTACCCGAAGCCCTGATTCGGGACTTGCAGTCTCGCCTGTTCGAGGCGGAGTTCGTGACCCGTCCCTGCGCTTTCCCGGAGGACTTGATGTTGCATCGCGATTCCGGTATGCAAGCTGTGGCGATCAAGGAGCGCCGCTTGTTTGCCGCGGCGTGCGGCCGAATGCAGGCAGTGTGATCGGGGCAAGCGTTGTGTCCGTCGGTCAAACGCATTCGGCCGCGTTGCGGGGAGCCTACGAGGCAACGACCTATCGGGCCATCCTGTCCTCAGGCGACATCACGATCCGCATCGGGAAGACCTGCCATGGGCTCGATGAACTGTTGAGCGTCTTCGGCGTCACGTCCTGGGCGTTTGTTTCTGCCGCAAATCCTGGCTCGACCCTGGTCCCTCCAGCGGAGAACGATGCGCGTCACAATGCCTTGCTTGAGCGAGTAAGAAGCCTGGGATTCCCTTGGTTCCCAGGTTGGGGGGAACCGGACGCGCCGGGCTGGGAATCCGAGCCGAGTGTGCTGATCATCGGAATTCCCTGCACTCGCGCTGTGCAGCTTGCACAGGTGTTCGAGCAGAATGCCATTGTGTGTGGCGAACGCTGCGGTCGCGTGATGTTGGCGTGGTGCTGATGGAAGAAAAATCGCAACATGGGTTTACAGCCCGGTGGTGCGCCCCTATAATTCCGCTTCTCTGCTGATCGCGGAGCCGGCGATTGGTCGGACGTTCTTTAACAAGTCAAACAGCCGATAGGTGTGGGTGCTGGGTTGAGGCGATGGGCAGTGGTGATCTGGCGCAGGCGAATCGGGTCTGCGTTGGGGGCTGAGTATGTGCTGCGAGGTGCATAGGGGGTTGTCTTTAGGGACAGAGCTGCTGCCTGAGAGCAAACAGATCGAGTGCTCACACGGAAGTAACAAGTTCTGGTCTTTACCGAGAGGTGGGGGCCGGGGCGGGTAAAACCGTTGAGTTTTGAAGGATTGAACTGAAGAGTTTGATCCTGGCTCAGATTGAACGCTGGCGGCATGCCTTACACATGCAAGTCGAGCGACAGCGCGGGGCAACCCTGGCGGCGAGTGGCGAACGGGTGAGTAATGCATCGGAACGTACCTCATAGTGGGGGATAACCAGTCGAAAGATGGGCTAATACCGCATACGTCCTGAGGGGGAAAGCGGGGGACCCGCAAGGGCCTCGCGCTATGGGAGCGGCCGATGTCCGATTAGCTAGTTGGTGGGGTAAAGAGCCCACCAAGGCGACGATCGGTAGCTGGTCTGAGAGGATGATCAGCCACACTGGGACTGAGACACGGCCCAGACTCCTACGGGAGGCAGCAGTGGGGAATTTTGGACAATGGGGGCAAGCCTGATCCAGCCATGCCGCGTGAGTGAAGAAGGCCTTCGGGTTGTAAAGCTCTTTCGGCCGGAACGAAATCGCATGCAGCTAATAACTGGTGTGGATGACGGTACCGGAAGAAGAAGCACCGGCTAACTACGTGCCAGCAGCCGCGGTAATACGTAGGGTGCGAGCGTTAATCGGAATTACTGGGCGTAAAGCGTGCGCAGGCGGTTCGCTAAGACAGGTGTGAAATCCCCGGGCTTAACCTGGGAATGGCGCTTGTGACTGGCGAGGCTTGAGTACGGCAGAGGGGGGTGGAATTCCACGTGTAGCAGTGAAATGCGTAGAGATGTGGAGGAACACCGATGGCGAAGGCAGCCCCCTGGGTCACTACTGACGCTCATGCACGAAAGCGTGGGGAGCAAACAGGATTAGATACCCTGGTAGTCCACGCCCTAAACGATGTCGAACTAGTTGTTGGGGAAGGAGACTTCTTTAGTAACGTAGCTAACGCGTGAAGTTCGACCGCCTGGGGAGTACGGTCGCAAGATTAAAACTCAAAGGAATTGACGGGGACCCGCACAAGCGGTGGATGATGTGGATTAATTCGATGCAACGCGAAAAACCTTACCTACCCTTGACATGCCAGGAACCTCGCTGAGAGTTGAGGGTGCCCGAAAGGGAGCCTGGACACAGGTGCTGCATGGCTGTCGTCAGCTCGTGTCGTGAGATGTTGGGTTAAGTCCCGCAACGAGCGCAACCCTTGTCATTAGTTGCCACCATTAAGTTGGGCACTCTAATGAGACTGCCGGTGACAAACCGGAGGAAGGTGGGGATGACGTCAAGTCCTCATGGCCCTTATGGGTAGGGCTTCACACGTCATACAATGGTCGGTACAGAGGGCTGCCAACCCGCGAGGGGGAGCTAATCTCACAAAGCCGATCGTAGTCCGGATTGCAGTCTGCAACTCGACTGCATGAAGTCGGAATCGCTAGTAATCGCGGATCAGCATGTCGCGGTGAATACGTTCCCGGGTCTTGTACACACCGCCCGTCACACCATGGGAGTGGGTTTCACCAGAAGTAGGTAGCCTAACCGCAAGGAGGGCGCTTACCACGGTGAGATTCATGACTGGGGTGAAGTCGTAACAAGGTAGCCGTATCGGAAGGTGCGGCTGGATCACCTCCTTTCTAGAGACTGAGGCCGAAGCAGCTCGAGTGTCCACAACCTATCGGTTGTTTAGAGCAGTCGGCAGTCGAGGCGTTGAGGCTGCGAAGCGCCTGGTCGAGCTTGCCGGGGTCTGTAGCTCAGCTGGTTAGAGCACCGTCTTGATAAGGCGGGGGTCGATGGTTCGAACCCATCCAGACCCACCAAGATGCTTATCGGGGGTGTAGCTCAGCTGGGAGAGCACCTGCTTTGCAAGCAGGGGGTCATCGGTTCGATCCCGTTCACCTCCACCAGTCTAGCTGGAATGCGTGAGTGCCAGCTGAAGTGCGCCGTTGCGCGGCGGCATGGACAGTGTTGCATCCCGTCGTCTGATTGCAGACGGCTGTTTGCTCTTTAACAATTCGGAAGAAGTGATGTGCATCGGACTTGATGAGAGATCGATGCATGGGTTGTGATTGCATCGACTCTGCTGCCGAAGTGGCGGTAGGCGGTTGCACAAGCGTTGAGTATAGTCTGTAGCTGCGGGCCTGCGTCGACAGCGCGTGCGCAAGGTTATAGGGTCAAGCGAATAAGTGCATGTGGTGGATGCCTTGGCGATCACAGGCGAAGAAGGACGTCGTAGCCTGCGATAAGCTGCGGGGAGCTGGCAAACGAGCTTTGATCCGCAGATTTCCGAATGGGGAAACCCAGCCCGCAAGGGTCATCCCGGGCTGAATACATAGGCTCGAGGAAGCGAACCCGGTGAACTGAAACATCTAAGTAGCCAGAGGAACAGAAATCAACCGAGATTCCGAAAGTAGTGGCGAGCGAAATCGGAACAGCCTTCACGTTTTAGCACGTCGTTAGCCGAACGGTCTGGAAAGTCCGGCCATAGTGGGTGATAGCCCCGTAGGCGAAAGCGAGTGTGTGGAACTAGGCGTGAGACAAGTAGGGCGGGACACGTGAAATCCTGTCTGAACATGGGGGGACCATCCTCCAAGGCTAAATACTCGTGATCGACCGATAGTGAACCAGTACCGTGAGGGAAAGGCGAAAAGAACCCCGGGAGGGGAGTGAAATAGATCCTGAAACCGCATGCATACAAACAGTGGGAGCCCCTGCTTCAAGCGCCTTTGGGTTCTTTGTCGCCCGCGCCGAAGGCGCGACGCAACGAAAGACGTCAAAAGGGAGTGAAGTGGTGACTGTTGGTTGAACACGCAGTGTTCAAGCAACGTCAGCCCACGAAGACACCCGAAGGGTGCTTTGAAGCAGGGGTGACTGCGTACCTTTTGTATAATGGGTCAGCGACTTACGTTCAGTAGCGAGCTTAACCGCATAGGGAAGGCGCAGCGAAAGCGAGTCTGAATAGGGCGATTGAGTTGCTGGGCGTAGACCCGAAACCGGATGATCTACTCATGGCCAGGATGAAGGTTGGGTAACACCTGCTGGAGGTCCGAACCCACTAGTGTTGAAAAACTAGGGGATGAGCTGTGGGTAGGGGTGAAAGGCTAAACAAATCCGGAAATAGCTGGTTCTCTCCGAAAACTATTTAGGTAGTGCCTCACGTATCACTGCCGGGGGTAGAGCACTGTTATGGCTAGGGGGTCATTGCGACTTACCAAACCATTGCAAACTCCGAATACCGGCAAGTGCGAGCGTGGGAGACAGACAGCGGGTGCTAACGTCCGTTGTCGAGAGGGAAACAACCCAGACCGCCAGCTAAGGTCCCAAATGACGTGCTAAGTGGCAAACGAAGTGGGAAGGCTTAAACAGTCAGGAGGTTGGCTTAGAAGCAGCCATCCTTTAAAGAAAGCGTAATAGCTCACTGGTCGAGTCGTCCTGCGCGGAAGATGTAACGGGGCTAAGCACGTAACCGAAGCTGCGGATGTGTGGCAACACGCATGGTAGGAGAGCGTTCCGTAGGCCTGCGAAGGTGTCTCGTAAGGGATGCTGGAGGTATCGGAAGTGCGAATGCTGACATGAGTAGCGATAAAGCGGGTGAAAGGCCCGCTCGCCGAAAGCCCAAGGTTTCCTGCGCAACGTTCATCGGCGCAGGGTGAGTCGGCCCCTAAGGCGAGGGCGAAAGCCGTAGTCGATGGGAAACAGGTCAATATTCCTGTACCGATCTCAGATGCGATGGGGGGACGGAGAAGGTTAGGCTGGCCGGGTGTTGGACGTCCCGGTTTAAGCGTGTAGGCGTGGCCCTTAGGCAAATCCGGGGGTCTTAGCCGAGGCGTGATGACGAGGGCTCATTGAGCCTGAAGTAGCTGATACCCTGCTTCCAGGAAAAGCCTCTAAGCTTCAGTCTGAGATTGACCGTACCGCAAACCGACACAGGTGGGCAGGATGAAAATTCTAAGGCGCTTGAGAGAACTCAGGAGAAGGAACTCGGCAAATTGACACCGTAACTTCGGGATAAGGTGTGCCCCGCTAGGGTGAAGGCGTACAGCCGGAGCCCGAGGGGGCCGCAGAGAATCGGTGGCTGCGACTGTTTAATAAAAACACAGCACTCTGCAAACGCGATGAGCGGACGTATAGGGTGTGACGCCTGCCCGGTGCCGGAAGGTTAAGTGATGGGGTGCAAGCTCTTGATCGAAGCCCCGGTAAACGGCGGCCGTAACTATAACGGTCCTAAGGTAGCGAAATTCCTTGTCGGGTAAGTTCCGACCTGCACGAATGGCGTAACGATGGCCACACTGTCTCCTCCTGAGACTCAGCGAAGTTGAAATGTTTGTGAAGATGCAATCTCCCCGCGGCAAGACGGAAAGACCCCATGCACCTTTACTGTAGCTTTGCATTGGACTGTGACGGGACTTGTGTAGGATAGGTGGGAGGCTGTGAAGCCGGGTCGCTAGACTCGGTGGAGCCAACGTTGAAATACCACCCTGGTGTCGTTGCGGTTCTAACCTAGGTCCATGATCTGGATCGGGGACCGTGCATGGTAGGCAGTTTGACTGGGGCGGTCTCCTCCCAAAGTGTAACGGAGGAGTTCGAAGGTACGCTAGCTACGGTCGGACATCGTAGTGATCGTGCAATGGCACAAGCGTGCTTGACTGCGAGACTGACAAGTCGAGCAGGTGCGAAAGCAGGACATAGTGATCCGGTGGTTCTGTATGGAAAGGCCATCGCTCAACGGACAAAAGGTACGCTGGGGATAACAGGCTGATTCCTCCCAAGAGTTCATATCGACGGGGGAGTTTGGCACCTCGATGTCGGCTCATCACATCCTGGGGCTGTAGCCGGTCCCAAGGGTATGGCTGTTCGCCATTTAAAGTGGTACGTGAGCTGGGTTTAAAACGTCGTGAGACAGTTTGGTCCCTATCTGCCGTGGGCGCTGGAAGTTTGAGGGGGCCTGCTCCTAGTACGAGAGGACCGGAGTGGACGTGCCTCTGGTGTACCGGTTATGACGCCAGTCGTATCGCCGGGTAGCTAAGCACGGAAGAGATAACCGCTGAAAGCATCTAAGCGGGAAACTCGCCTCAAGATGAGACTTCCCGGAGACTCGATCTCCCTGAAGGGTCGTCCAAGACCAGGACGTTGATAGGCGCGGTGTGGAAGCGGGGTAACCCGTTAAGCTAACGCGTACTAATTGCCCGTGCGGCTTGATCCTATAACCTTGTGCCCCGCCTTGTGCACCCCAATCCCAACCCCCTTTACTTCTTCCGACACCGCGACAGGAAAGCGCCGACCCCCGCGTCGCCCGCGCCCCCCTGTCCCCACCCTTACGTCTGACGACCATAGCGCTGTGGAACCACCCCTTCCCATCCCGAACAGGACCGTGAAACGCAGCCGCGCCGATGATATTGCACAGCTCGTGTGAGAAAGTAGGTCATCGTCAGACAACCCCACACCCAACACCAAAGCCCGCCCAAAAGCGGGCTTTGGCGCTTCTGGGAAAGGAAATTCGCACACAGCCACCTTCCTCATCTGCATCGCCCCGGACGGCGCCAATGCAAAAGCCATGCGCTTGCAGCGTAAAATTGGGCGACTCACCGGCAGAGGCTGCGCGCGTTGCCCGGACCACGGCGGAGGACAGAGTTGAATACGACGATGCATGCACGAGCGGCGCCGCAGCAGCGGAGGCGGCTCACTGCCCTGACCATCGGTGCGATCGGTGTGGTGTTCGGAGACATCGGCACCAGCCCGCTCTACGCCTTCAAGGAGGCGTTCGGCGGCACCCGCGCGCTGGCGTTGACGCAGTCCCATGTATTCGGCGTGCTCTCCCTCATCTTCTGGTCGGTGACACTCATCGTGTCGCTCAAGTACGTCTTCTTCGTCCTGCGCTTCGACAATCGGGGTGAAGGCGGCGTGCTGGCGCTGCTGGCCTATGCCAGCCGCCTGACGCGCGCCAATCGCAGGCTGCACTGGCTGGTGGCGATGATTGCGGTATTCGCGGCATCGCTCTTCTACGGCGACGCCGTGATCACGCCGGCCATCTCGGTACTGTCCGCGGTCGAGGGCCTTTCGGTCGCCACGCCGGCATTCGAATCCTGGGTGCTGCCGATCGCGGTGGCCATCATCGTCTGGCTCTTCAAAATGCAGAAGCATGGCACCGGCGGCCTCGGCAAGTACTTCGGAGCGGTTACGGTCCTGTGGTTTCTGGCGATCGCAGCGCTGGGCATGGCGAGCATTGCGGAGACACCGCGCGTCCTGGGCGCTGTGGATCCGCGTCATGCCCTGGGCTTTGCCGTCGAGTCGCCAGGTGCGGCATTCCTGGCTCTGGGCGCAGTATTCCTGACCCTGACCGGCGCCGAGGCGCTCTATGCCGACATGGGGCACTTCGGCCGCGGCCCGATCCGCATCGGCTGGGTCGGCCTGGTCTTCCCGGCGCTGATGCTGAACTATCTCGGGCAGGGCGCGCTGGTGCTGCGGGACGCGGGCGCCGCGAAGAATCCCTTCTTTCTCCTGGCACCCGACTATCTTCTGCTGCCGCTGGTCGGTCTGGCGACCGCCGCGACGGTCATCGCCTCCCAGGCCACCATCAGCGGTGCTTTTTCCATCACGCAACAGGCGTCGCGGCTGGGCTATCTGCCGCATATCCCGACCCGGCACACGTCGGAATCGGAACGGGGCCAGATCTACATTCCCCAGGTCAACTGGGCAATGCTGGTGGTCGTCGTGCTGCTCGTGCTCGGTTTCGGTTCGTCCTCCGCTCTGGCCGCGGCCTACGGCATCGCGGTTTCGGGAACCATGCTCCTGTCCTCGGCGCTGGTGGCGGTGGTGGCCTACTCGCTGCTGCGTCGTGCGCGGGCGCTGGTCCTCGTCGGCTTGCTGGTCGTCGGCGGGGCGGAACTGCTGTTCCTCGCTTCCAATACGACGAAGATCGCCGACGGCGGCTGGTTTCCGCTGTTGTGCGGGTTGGCGATCTTCACCATCCTTTCGACATGGAAGCGTGCGACCGAGATCATCGCTGCGGACGAGATGCGCATGCGGGTTCGCATCGAAGGATTCTTCGAGCATCTCGGGGAAGTGGCGAGGGTGCCGGGGACCGCGATCTACCTTTCGTCAGATGCGACCAGCGTGCCGACCACCCTCCTGCACAATCTCAAGCACAACAAAGTGCTGCACGAGCGCGTGGTGTTGCTCGCCCTGGCGAATGAAGACGTGCCGCGGATCGCCGACAAGGAGCGTACCGAAGTCGAGGTACTGGAACCGCAGCGGATCTACCGGGTCGTCCTGCATTACGGCTTCATGGAGGATCCGGACATGATGCACGCCTTGCACCTGCTAGAGCGGCACGGGCTGCGCTTCGAGTTGGCCGACACCACCTTCTTCCTCGGGAAATCGACCATCACCCCGGCACGCAAGCGCGGCCTGTTCACCTGGCGCCGGGAGCTGTTCCGCTGGATGCAGCGCAATGCGCCGAGCGCCGTCGAGTACCTCAACCTGCCGGCGGATCGCGTGATCGAGCTGGGTGCGCGGATTTCCATCTAGCCTTTCGCAGAGGCTCCCGGCTTTAGCGGGGTGCCGGTATGCGCAAGGGGGCAGGCCAGCCGGGTCGATTCGAGTAAAATCGCCCATTCGATACATTGCTAAATTGCCATGAAGACCACTTTCCTGGACTTCGAACAACCGATCGCCGAGCTTGAAGGGAAGATCGAAGAACTGCGCTTCGTCCAGGACGATTCGGCAGTCGACATTTCCGAGGAAATCGGCCGCCTTGCCGTAAAGAGCCAGACGCTGACCAAGGACATCTACGGCAAGCTCTCGCCGTGGCAGATCTCCCAGGTGGCGCGTCACCCGCAGCGCCCCTACACGCTCGACTACATCGAGCACAACTTCACCGAGTTCGAGGAACTGCACGGCGACCGGGGCTTTGCCGACGACCGTGCGATCGTGGGGGGGCTGGCCCGCTTCAACGGGCAGGCGTGCATGGTGATCGGCCATCAGAAGGGGCGCGACACCAAGGAGAAGATCCTGCGCAATTTCGGCATGCCGCGTCCGGAGGGTTATCGCAAGGCGCTGCGGCTGATGCGACTGGCGGAAAAGTTCGGCCTGCCCGTGTTCACCTTCGTCGACACGCCGGGAGCATACCCCGGCATCGATGCGGAGGAGCGCGGCCAATCGGAGGCGATCGGCCGCAACCTGTTCGTCATGACGGAGCTGAAGGTTCCCATCATCTGCACCGTGATCGGAGAGGGCGGATCGGGTGGCGCGCTGGCCATTGCGGTCGGAGACATCGTCATGATGCTGCAGTACTCGACCTATGCCGTGATCTCGCCCGAGGGTTGCGCCTCGATCCTGTGGAAAAGCGCGGAGAACGCCGCCGACGCGGCCGAGACCATGGGCATAACCGCGACGCGCCTCAAGGCGCTCGGGCTCATCGACCGCATCGTCAGCGAGCCTACCGGCGGTGCGCATCGCGACCATCGTGCCACGGCGCAGGCACTGAAGAAGGCGCTGCAGGATGCGCTGCGCCAATTGGCCGATCTCTCGCCCGCGCAACTGGTGGAGAAGCGCTTCGAGCGGCTGATGAGCTATGGGCGGTTCAAGGAACAGCCGGTCCGTTGACTTCGCGGAGGCGGCAGCCGCCGTCCTCGCACGCCACCTCTCTCCCGGACGAGACCTGACCGTCGCGCTCTCGGGCGGCATCGATTCCGTGGTGCTGCTCGACGTGCTGTGCCGGCTGCAGGACCGCTTTGCGTTCATGCTGCGGGCGGTGCATGTCGATCATGGAATCAGTCCGCTCTCGCAGCAATGGGCCGTGTTTTGCGGCGCGCTGTGCGCGCGACGCGACATTCCGCTTCAGGTGACAGCCGTAACGGTGGCGCGGGACAGCCGCAAGGGATTGGAAGCGGCGGCGCGGGACGCGCGCTACCGTGTGTTTTCCGCGCTCGACACGGACTGGATCGTGCTCGCGCATCAGCAGGACGACCAGGTCGAAACCCTGCTGGCCAATCTTCTGCGCGGAGCGGGGCCTCACGGCGCCGCTGGCATGCCCGAAGTGCGCAGCTTCGAGATGCGCGGCGGCGCTCACCGCCCGCGGCTGCTGCGCCCGCTGCTGGGTGTGACGCGCGGGGAGATCGAGGCCTATGCGCGGGAGCGCGCGCTGTCGTGGGTGGAGGACGCGAGCAATGCCGATACCGGGTTCGCGCGCAATTTCCTGCGGCACGAAGTTGTTCCGCTGCTGGCGCGGCGCTTTCCGGGATACCGTCGGACCCTGGCGCGCAGCGCCGAGTGGTCGGCCGAGGCGGCGCTGTTGCTCGATGCGCTGGCGCAGATCGACGCGGGCACAGGCATCGACGCGACGGGACGGCTGAGCATCGAGGCCATGACGCTGCTGGACGAGCCGAGGGCAAGAAACCTGCTGCGACACTGGTTGCGGCGGCAGGGCGTGACGATGCCCGACGCGGCCATGCTGTGCGAGCTGCGGCGCCAGTTGGCTGCGGCGAAGCACGACAACCGATTGCGCGTGGTGGTGGGGGAACGCGCCATCCGCTGCTATCGCGGCTGGGCTTGCGTGGAACGGATCGGAGCCGCGGCAGCCCCGGAGGATAGGGCCTGGAGCGGGGAGTCGATGGTGTCCTGGGGCGACGGCAAGGTTGTCTTCCGCCAGACCACGGGCGAGGGGATCGCCGAGCCCCTGCTGCGCCGCACCACTGTCACGCTGCGCGCGCGCAGCGGCGGCGAGCGCATGCGGCTGCATCCGACGGGACCGCATCGCAGCCTGAAGAACCTGCTGCAGGAGGCCGCCATTCCGTACTGGCGGCGGACGTCGATGCCGCTGCTGTGGTGCGGTGCGGATCTGGCCTGGGTTCCTGGGATCGGGGTTGCCGCCGAGTTTCGCTGCGCCCCCGGCGAGGCGGGACTGCTCCCGGACTGGGAACCGGGCTAGCGCCTGCCGGCGAGCAGTTGCGCCAGTTCCACCGCCGACTTCACGCCGGTCTTCTCGAAGATGCGGGCGCGATGCACTTCCACCGTGCGGATCGCGATGCTGAGCTGATCGGCGATCACCTTGTTGAGCTTGCCCGCCAGGATCAGATCCATCACCTCGCGCTCGCGTGCGGTGAGGGCGGCGAGGCGCGAGGCAACGGACGCATTGCTGGCCAGCGCAGCGCGGCGCGCCGCATCGATCGCCAGCGCCTCGATCACGCGATTCACGAGTTCGTTGTCATTGAACGGCTTCTCGATGAAGTCGTAGGCGCCCTTCTTCAGGGCGGCGACGGCGAGCGGGACGTCGCCGTGACCGGTGAGGAACACCACCGGCATGGGACAGCCGGCTTCCATCAGGCGGTCGAACAACTCCAGCCCGCTCATGCCCTCCATGCGCACGTCGAGGACGAGGCAGCCCTGCATGTCATCGCGATAGTCGGCGAGAAACGCCTCGGCGGAACCCCAGGCCGCGGCGCTCACGCCGCGCGACTGGAACAGCCACGACAAAGAGTCGCGGATGGCTTCATCGTCGTCGACGATATGGGCGGTGGGGGCGCTCATGAACGCATCGCGGCAAGCGAGAAGCGGAATATCGTTCCGCCGCCGGGACGCGGCTCGAACCACAGATGGGCGCCGTGCAATTCGATGATGGAGCGGCAGATGTTGAGCCCCATGCCCATGCCTTCCTCCTTGGTGGTGAAAAAGGGCGTGTACAACTTGTCGGCGACCTCGGCGCCGATGCCCGAGCCCTGGTCGGCGACGCTGACCGTGACGTTTCCGTCGGACGCCCCGGTAGTGATGGTGAGAACCTTGCCGTCGGCCGCGACATCGCGCATGGCGTCGATGCCGTTGCGCAGCAGGTTCAGCACCACCTGTTCGATCATCACCCGATCCGCCAGCACCGCCGGCAGGTGCTCGGCAAGCTGCGGCACGATGCGGATGCCGCGCGTGCGCGCATCGGCTTCGATCAGGCCGGCCGCATCCTCGACCACCGCATTGAGATCGCAGGGCCGGCGCTTGGGCTCGGAGCGCCGCACGAACTCGTAGATGCGGCGGATGATCTGTCCTGCGCGCTGGGCCTGCTTGCCGAGTTTGCGTGACGCCTGGATCATTTCGTCGCGGTCGAAGTCGCCGGCCTCGAGGCGGTTGAGGCAGCCCGCGTTGTAGCTGGCGATGGCGGCGAGCGGCTGGTTCAACTCGTGGGCCAGGGTTGACGCCATCTCGCCCATCGTCACCAGGCGCGACGTGAACTGCAGCTTCTCCTGCTGCTGGCGCGCCAGTTCCTCCGCGCGCCGGCGCGCCGTGATGTCCAGCACCGAACCCATCCAGCCGGTGTGCCGTCCCTGGGCGTCGATCAGCGGGGCCTCGTAGATGAGGGCGTCGAAGCGCTCCCCGTTCTTGCGCATCAGCCGGACTTCGACACCTTCGCTGGGTGCGGACCCGGCCAGAATATCGTCATGCACGGCACGCACCTGTTCCAGGTCTTCCGGCGGCCAGTAAGGCATGGGCGGGACGAGGCCGATCAGCTCCTCCTCGCTCCAGCCCACCATGCGGCAGAAGGCGGGATTGACGTAGGTGATGCGCCCCTGCAGGTCGCGGGCGCGCAGGCCCGTGAGCAGCGAGTCCTCCATCGCCTTGCGGAATGCATGCTCCTCGCGCAGCGCGAGCTCCGCCTGGTAGCGGCCCTGCACGTGGCGCCGCAGCGCCCACAGGCTGGTGACGATGGCGATCGACAGCAAGGCGATGGTGGCGACCAGCAGCGCCGGCAGCAGCCGCGTTTCGCTGCGATAGGCCGAAACCTGCAGCGACAGGCCGTGCCCGGGCGGATCGAAGGGCACCTGGTAGGTGTCGATGGCACGATCGGCCGTGACGTTCGACTTGGTGGCGAGCACGGCCCCGTTGTCGTTGACGACGCTGACCTTGTATTTTTCGGCGAACCACCAGGGAACGAACTGGGCCAGCAGCGTGCGGATCGAGTACACCCCCACCATCATGCCGGCGAACGCGTCGCCGTAGAACAGCGGCACGTGGACCTCGAACTGGGCATCGGTGTCCGCCACGCTGCGGGGGCCGCTGTACTGGGGAGTGCCGAGCTTGCGCGCCAGCCGATAGACGTCCGGCGAAGGGGCCGTACCCGTGTTCTCGGCGACTGCGCGCCCCCCTCCCTGGCGCCGGATGGACTGACGCTTGCCTTCGGCGTCGAGGAACATCAACTGGATCAGCCCCTGGCCACCCAGCAGAATGGAGCGCGCGCGCAGTTCGTAGGTTTGCCCATCGACCTGGTTGCTGACGCGGTCGAGCCCGAGCTGCTGCAGTTGCTCGACGTTGCGCTCCAGATGGAAGCGCAGGTCCTGCTCCACCCACAGCACGTCGCCGATCAACGCCGCGCGCTGCTCCTCGACGTCGTTCTGGTACAGTAGCCACAACAGGGCGCCGACCGCCGCCAGCGAAACGAGCAGGGCCGCGCGCGGCAGCACCCAGAACCAGCGGGGCGGCCGTTGCACGGGCTGCAAGGGGACAGATGCCGTCGAAGTCTGCATATCGGATCCGGCGTTCATCTTAGCCTCACCGCCCCGTTTTGGCGCGGTTTGCGGAAACCCACAATGGCGGGGTCGGCGCCGGGAAACCAGAATCCACCCAGCGCGCGCCCGGCATAAGATCGGCGCACATTCATCAACCAAAGGAGGAAGTCCATGAAGCGGCGTTCCCTGTTGTTGGCAGCGGCACTGGCCGCGTTCGGCGTGAGCCAGGCGACCCTGGCCCAGCAGCCCATCGTCATCAAGTTCAGCCACGTGGTGGCGAACGACACACCCAAGGGCCATGCGGCGGAGTTCTTCAAGAAGCGCGCCGACGAACTGACCAAGGGCAAGGTCAAGGTGGAGGTCTACGCCAACAGCACGCTGTACAAGGACAAGGAGGAGATGGAGGCGCTGCAGCTCGGCGCGGTGCAGATGCTGGCCCCGTCCCTGGCCAAGTTCGGCCCCCTCGGCGTCAAGGAATTCGAGGTGTTCGACCTGCCGTACATCTTCGACGACTACAACGATCTGCACAAGGTGACCCAGGGCGCGGTCGGACAGCAGCTTCTGGCCAAGCTCGAGCCCAAGGGCATCAAGGGGCTGGCCTACTGGGACAACGGCCTCAAGGTGTTCAGTTCCAACAAGCCGATCAAGACGGTGGCGGACTTCAAGGGCCAGAAGATGCGCATCCAGTCCTCCAAGGTGCTCGACGGCGCAGATGCGCGCACTGGGCAGCGATTCCGCAGGTCATGGCCTTCTCCGAGGTCTATCAGGCGCTGCAGACGGGCGTCGTCGACGGCACCGAGAATCCGCCGTCGAACCTGTACACGCAGAAGATGCATGAAGTGCAGAAGTTCGTCCGCGTCACCAACCACGGCTACCTCGGCTACGCCGTGATCGTGAACAAGAAGTTCTGGGACGGCCTGCCGGCCGACATCCGCGGTCAGCTCGAACAGGCGATGAAGGAGGCGACCGTTTACGCCAACGACATCGCCAAGAAGGAGAATGACTGCGTCCATCGAAGCCGTGCGCAAGTCGGGCAAGTCCGAGGTTACCGTTCCCACCGCCGGAGGAGAAGCTGGCGCTCAAGAAGGCGCTGGTCAAGGTGCACAAGGACTTCGAGGACCGCATCGGCAAGGACCTGATCCAGTCGATCTACAAGGAGACCGGGTTCGATCCCGCCAAGCTCTGAGCCGCGCAGCCTGACGCCCGCCCGGCCCGATCCGGGCGGGCGCATTCTTTTTCCGGGAGAGAACCAGAATGCTAAAGTTCCTCGATCACCTGGAGGAGTGGCTGATCACCTTCCTCATGGGCGCGGCGACGCTGATCATCTTCGTCGCCGTCATGCACCGCTACGCCTCCGGCTACGCCATACCGGGAGTGCAGGACTGGCTTCTCGGGCTGAACATGAGCTGGGCCCAGGAGCTGTGCATCATCATGTTCGTGTGGATGGCGAAGTTCGGTGCGGCCTACGGCGTGCGCACCGGCATCCACGTCGGCGTCGATGTCCTCATCAACCGCCTGAACGACAAGATGCGGAGCAAGTTCATCATCTTCGGTCTGCTGGCCGGCGCGACCTTCACCGGCATCGTCGGCACGCTGGGTGCGACGCTTCGTCTGGGAGAACGGCGCCCACTATGCCATCTTCACGTCCTGGGACTGGCTACCGGCGACCTTCCCGAGGGACCGACCACCCCTGATCTGGAAATCCCGACCTGGATCGTCTATTCCGCCGTTCCTCTCGGTTCCTACCTCATGTGCTTCCGCTTCCTTCAGGTGACCGTGAGCTTCCTGCGCACCGGCGAACTGCCGCACCATGACCACGGCAAGGTCGAGGGCATCGAGGAGCCGGCACCCGGATCTGCTGGGCGAGGCCGTGACGAGAGGCGGAGGAACTGGCCCATGCCGTCGGGCGGAACGCGGCGCTGGAGGCGCCTGTTCGGCAAGAAGAACACGCGACCGAAAGAAGGGAGATGCGAAATGAACTACCGCTATCATCTTCGTTCTGCTGGTCGGCCTTGATGCTCACCGGCATGCCGATCTCCATCTCCCTCGGCCTGACGGTACTGACCTTCCTCTTCTTCCTGACCGAGGTGCCGATCGAGTCGGTGGCGCTGAAACTGTTCACCGGCATCGAGAAGTTCGAGATCATGGCGATCCCGTTCTTCATCCTCGCCGGCAACTTCCTGACCCACGGCGGCGTGGCGCGGCGCATGATTCATTTCGCCACGACCATGGTCGGCCACTGGTACGGCGGCCTCGGCCTCAGCGGTGTGCTGGCCTGCGCCCTGTTTGCGGCGGTGTCCGGGTCGAGTCCCGGCCACCGTGGTCGCCATCGGCTCCATCCTGCTGCCGGCGATGGTCAAGGCGGGCTTTCCCAAGCGCTTCGGTGCCGGCGTCATCACCACCTCCGGCGCGCTCGGCATCCTGATCCCGCCCTCCATCGTCATGGTGATGTACTCGGTTTCCACCAACACGTCGGTAGGCGCGCTGTTCATGGCCGGCGTGATTCCGGGAATCATGTTGGCCACCATGATCGGCGTAACGGCCTGGTACCGCGCGTGGAAGTTCGACTACCCGCGCAATGCCGAAGGCGAGCTGGGGCGAGCGATTCCACGCATTTCGCGATTCCATGTGGGGCCTGTTCCTGATCGTCCTGGTGATGGGCGGCATCTATTCGGGCATGTTCACGCCACCGAGGCGGCAGCCATGAGCGCGGTCTACGCCTTCATCGTCGCGGTCTTCGTGTACAAGGACATCGGGCTGAAGAACGTGCCGAAAGTACTGCTGGATTCGGCCAACATGTCGGCGATGCTGCTCTACATCATCACCAACGCCGTGCTCTTCTCGTTCCTCATGACCCACGAGAACATTCCGCAGGAGATGGCGGACTGGATGCTCGGCAAGGGCCTGGGCGGGTCGCGCTTCCTCTCTGCTGCCAACGTGCTGCTGCTGCTCGCGGGCAACTTCATGGAGCCATCGTCGATCGTCCTGATCCTCGGCGCCGATCCTGTTCCCGGTCGCGATGAAGCTGGGCATCGATCCGGTGCATTTCGGCATCCTGATGGTCGGTCAACATGGAAGTCGGCATGTGTCACCCGCCGGTCGGACTGAATCTGTATGTGGCCAGCGGCATCACCAAGATGGGGATTACCGAACTCACCATCGCCGTCTGGCCCTGGCTGTTGACCATGCTGGCGTTCCTGGTGATCGTCACCTACTGGCCGCCGTTGTCCCTGTTCCTGCCCAGGGCGCTGGGGATAATCGCCTGAGGAAGTAATCAGCGCGATGCCCGCCTCGCGCATGAGTCGCCGCTGCCGGGGCGACGCCGGCCAGGTCCGGCGTCGCGCAAGCCCCGGATCATGAGGTACAGGGCGTAAGCGGCGGCCGCCAGGAAGATCGCGCCGAACAGGTTGACGATCAGCGGCGCCGACGGCTACAGCAGCATGCTCAGCCCGCCGAAAGTGGCGACGCCGAGCACGGACGCCATGCCGAGCAGCGGCGGCAGCGCCTCGACGACGCGTCTTTCGCGCAACATCTGCTTCACCTCGGCCCAGGAGTATTCGGCGGTGCGCTCGGCCGCCCATCCGCTGCCCCAGAACTTCGCGCCGCGGCGCACGCTCGGGCGGCCCGCCATGCCGCTCTCGAAGTCCATCTTCTCGGTCATCCGTTCGGCGCCGATGTCGGCGCCGGTCCGGGTCGTGGTCTTGCCGCGAACGGCGAGACTCCAGGCCAGCGAGACCACGAACAGGACGACCGACAGGACGAGCAGGGTGAAGCAGACGTATGGCATCGCGATCAATCCACGAGGGAAGGCGGACGCAATGATGATACTGCGCTCTGTCAGGACGCACACGAGGAAGGGATGCGCCTGGAAACGTAGCTCCGTGCGTATAGGACCGAAGCCATGTCCGCAAATCCGAGCGCCCGCCGGTCACCGTGTTGAGACAGAATGTTGAATCCTCAGGCTGTACCTATTAGACTAGATACCTGACTAGTGCGATCGAGGCGGAAATGAAGACTTGGCCGGTACAGGACGCAAAGGCGCGGTTCAGCGAACTCCTGGAGGCCTGCATCGCCGATGGAGCGCAGATGGTGACCAAACGCGGCACAGAAGCCGCGGTGCTGGTACCGGTTGCCGAGTGGCGGAGACTGCTGGCGGCGGCACGACCCTCCCTCAAGCAACTGCTGCTGTCGGACGTGGCGAGGACCGACATGCTTACTCCGCCGCGAGGCGTCGCCCGCAGGCGGAAAGTCGCCGCGCTGGGTTGACTCGGATGTACCTGCTCGATACCAACGTCGTATCCGAACTGCGCAAGCCGCGGCCCCACGGTGCCGTCGTCGCGTGGCTGCAGGCGACAGCCGATGCCGACCTGCACATGTCGGCAGTCACCCTCGGCGAGATCCAGGCCGGCATCGAACTGACGCGGGAGCAGGATCCGGCGAAAGCCTCCGAGATCGAGGCATGGGCCGATCTCGTGGCAGCCTCGTACAACGTCCTGCCGATGGACGCCGAGACGTTTCGCGCTTGGGCGCGATTGATGCACCGGAAGTCGAACACGTATTACGAGGACGCGATGATCGCGGCCACAGCCATCGTGCACGATCTGACTGTAGTGACCCGCAATGTCGCCGATTTCGAGCAGTTCGATGTGCGTCTGTTGAATCCGTTCGAGACCTTGGCGGAGTGAGGTTGGGGAGTAGTCCGGGGGATGACCTCGGGCTTGTTCATGCTGTGTTTCGCATGGCTGAGACCACGCCCGGCGCGTTCATGCTTTACCTTCGGACCGCGGTTCAACCCAGTTCGGCAAATGCGCGCACCCGCGCGTAGAGGGAGATCGCGAACGGCCGGATGCCCAGCTCGGGGTTGGGTTCGCTGAACTTTCCCCGGGCGCCGTCCGCTGCGTTCGAGGTGATGAAACAGGCGGCATCATAGAGCCGCTCGCGCAGCAGACGCTGGCAGACCAGTTCGTAGCGGCCCGCATAGCTGCGTCCCTGAAACTCGTCGTCGATCGCGAACGGTTCCAGCGTGGCGTGTCTCTTCGGGGCGATGGAAGCGGGAACTTCCTCGAGCATGAACAGATAGCCGAGCCAGGGCCGGCCCGAAGGCTGGAAGCGGCCGTATTCGTAGGCCTTCCAGAAATCCGTGGCGCTGCCCACGGCCTCCTCGACGCGGTTGTTGAAGTTGTTGCCGAAGCTGCCGACCTGGGACTTGACCTCGACCGTCGCGACCAGCGAGTCCTTCCAGACCACCACCACATCCCACTCCTTGGTCGGGCGAAAGTATCCGGGCAGTGTGCATCCGGTCTTCTCGCGGGCGTGAATCGCTGCGTCGGGCAAGCCGCTGTCGCGGACGACGTGCGCAATCAGTTGGATGAACCCGTCTGCATGCCTTGCCGCCGGTCACGGCGGCGCGATCGCCGGCATCCTTGCGGCCGCTGGCCGTGCCCTGCCGCGTCTTCTGGGTCGAGCGGGTCGTCCAGAAGTGGCGGACGGCCTGCTGCAATTCCTTCTCGACGTCGAGCATGGAATCTGCGCTCAGGCGTGCAGGCCGATGGTGCGGTTCGTGAACAGCTTTGGCGTGTCGGCCTCGATGCGCCGGGCCGCCATGTCGAAATACGCCGGATCGACTTCGATGCCGATGCTGTTGCGTCCCCAGCGCGCCGCCGCGACGCTGGTCGTGCCGGTGCCCATGAACGGATCGAGCACCGTGTCGCCGACGAAGCTGAACATGCGCACCAGGCGCTCGGCGAGTTCCAGCGGATAGGGCGCCGGATGCTGGCGGGTGGAGGCGCCGGTGACGCCGGTCCAGATCTGCTGGAACCACCCTTGTGGTCGCTCGGCGGGGATGACGCTCAGCACGCGCGTCGCCACCGAGGGGCTGCGGTAGCCGCCCGGCTTGCGCTCCATCAGGATGAACTCGATGTCGTTCTTGATGACGCCGTTGGGCTCGTAGGGCTTGCCGAGGAAGCCGCCGCCGTTGCCTTCCGCCTCGTATGCCGCGTTGGCGATCTTGTGCCAGATGATGGGCGCGAGGTTGTTGAACCCGATCCGCCGGCAATGCTCCTGAATCGAGGCGTGCAGCGGCATCACGAGATGCTCGCCCTTGTTCTTGCGGCGCGAAAGGCAGACGTCGCCCACCACGCAGATCAGCCGCCCGCCCGGCACCAGCGCGTCGAAGCAGGCGCGCCACACGCGATCGAGTTCGCTGAGGAACTGCTCGTAATCCGCGATCTCGCCCATCTGCCCCTCGCCCGGGTTGTAGTCCTTGAGCGTCCAATAGGGCGGGGAGGTGACGACCAGATGCACCGAATTCGGCGACAGAAAGTCGATTGCACGCGCGTCGCGGCGATACAGCGCATGCGACGTCGGAATCTGCGGAAGCTGCGCCTCGATCGCCGCCGTGAGTTGCGGGTCCTTGGCGATGCGCGGCAGGTCGGTCTGGTGGTCGGTGATGGGGCCAATGGAAGGCGGTAGCCAGTCCTCTGGGGCGAAAGTCAATTCTGAGCGGGCAGCAGGTTTGTTCATTGGCAGGCTTGGTCAGAAGCTTCAGCCGCGTCGTGGCCGGCAAAGCAACCCCGTAGACAGTGTAGGGCACAATAAGCGAAGCGCATTGCTCCGGTTCAGCATACGGCGCATTACGGCTGACGCCTCATGCGCCCTACGCGGGCTGGCGCTGTGCGTAGGGTGCGCCGCGCGCACCGATCGTTGGTCCGGTGCGCGCAGCGCACCCTACGCCTGCTACGAACGGTCAGAAAAGCCTTGCCAGGTGCGATACCAACTGGCTCTCACTGACGAAGGTGATGTCGTACATGCTGCTCAGGCCGACCGCATGCTCCGGGACGAGTCCTGCGACGCAGAGGATGAAATGAGACTTTTCGATCCCCAGCCTCTTGCGCAGCACCAGATACTTGTCGATGCTCTGACGGAACTCTCCTGTCTTGCATTCGACGCACACCGGAGTTGTTTCCATCGACGAGGAAGAACACGTCCAACTCATGCAGGTCTTCGTTCGGGAAGATAACGGAGAGGTTTCTGGCACAAGAGAACTTCCGTTTCCGGTCCCGAAAGAACGCCAGCATCGTCATGAAGGCGTACCACTCCATCCACTCCCCGCCGAAGAACTCCTGGATCGCCGGAGCCGTCTGCAGGGTGAGCCGAATGACCTTTTCCTCCCGCTGGTAGTTGTACCGGGCGAAGAAGGAATACGCATAAAGCTGCTGACAGAACGTCGTGATGGCCTGGGCGTCTTTCTGGCTCTTCTTGCTCAGGTGAATGTTGATGCTGGTGTAACCCTTCTGTTGCGCAAAGCGGATCTTTTCGCTGACTTCCTTCAACAGATCGTATCGGTTCCCCAGGGACAGCGCGACTTCATCGAAGAAGCCGGTCGTATCGACGGCCTTGAGATTGGGGCGCACCTCGATCTTGCTGCGCTGGAACCATTCGTGAATCGGGCCGTGCTGGAAATCGCTCGACATCTCGGAGGTGTTGTGGATGTCAACATCGGCAATCGGCACATGTACCTGGCTTGCGGTTGCGGACGCGTTGGTGTCGCGTGAGTTGTGCCGCAGTTGAATGAGTTCGTTCTGCTGGGCGAAGTATTTCTCCAGGACTTTCCCGACGAAGATCACCGTGTCGTAAACCGCTACCTTGTTCTCGCACTTGGGGCACGGCATGGCCGTGCCCACGGCGTCATTGGAAACCTCCACAAGGTGGCCGCATTTGCCGCATCGAAGTATTGCCATCAATTTCCAGCCCGGTTAGCCGACCGCAGCTCCCACACCAGCCTACGCAGTCTCATCCGCAACTCCCCACCGCCCCGCAAGCCGTACAGAAATCGCAGCCGTCCTTGCGGATCACCGAGTAGTTGCCGCATTCGCCGCACAGCGAGCCGCTCATCAGCTTGGGCTCGCCGGATTCGCGCGGGGCTTCGAGGATGCCCATCTCGCGCGTCGGGTAGCCGTTCTCGTCGAGGATGCCGAGCATGGCGTAGCGGTGGATGATGAGGCGGGCGATGTAGGCGACGGTGGACGGCCAGTTCTGCTGGCGGCGCGTGCCGGGGACGAAGGCCATGAAGTCGCCCAGCGGCTCGGGGTAGTTCAGCAGCTTGCGCAGCTTCATGCCGATCCACGCCGGGTCCATCACGCGCATGTCGAGGAGAGGATGCGTGACAGGCCGTCCAGGGCGCGCGGGTAGTTGCCCGACAGCCACATGGAATAGGGGCGGGTGACGCCGTCGGGCAGGGTGATTTCCTTGAGGCCCAGCGACGAAGTCCTCGCCGGTGGCGGGGTTGCTGGATATCCACGGTCCACGACAGCGTGCCGTCGGTGCCGGTCTTGGGTTCCTGCAGGGCGAACATGGTGTCCATCACCGGCGTCGGCCTGTCGTCGTCGAGGGCGCCGAGCTGCTCGCAGCGGTAGCGGATCACCTGCGCCATGGCGGAGACCACGCCGGGCACGCGGCGCTTTTCGCCGTGCGGCGGGAAGGCCATGTCGTAGGCCTCGCCGATGGTCTTGGACAGCACGTCGAGCTTGAGCTTGAGCCAGGCGTGGTCGTTGGCGCGCATGTCCATGGACAGCGTCTTGGCGACCGCGCCGAGGCCGCGCGGCTGTTCCGAGCCGTTCACCCAGACCTCGAAGGGCAGCGCCTTGCCGTTCTCGATGTGGCCGACGAACAGCGCGAACTCGCCGTGCGGCGTTTCGATCATGTAGGTCCAGGCGATGTTGCCGTCGGTCAGCCGCGGCCGGCCCGGCCAGCGCAGGCTGGAGAGCACCGGCGCCGGCAGCTGGCTGATCGACAGGCGCCGGTTGGCGTCGATGATCGACGTCCTGGGGCTGCTTCTTCTCGCTGGCGGCCTTGCCCTCGCTCACCGACAGCACCGAGCCCAGCACCTTGTTCGGCCGGTAGGTGGCCAGGCCCTTGAGGCCGGCCTTCCAGGCGGTCAGGTAGAGATCCTCGAACTCGGCGTAGGGGTAGTCCTCGGGCACGTTCACCGTCTTGGAGATCGACGGTGTCGATGTACGGCGCCACCGCGGCGACCATGTCCTTGTGGGCCTGGGCGGAGATCTCCAGCGCGGTGACGAAGTAGTCGGGCAGCGCTGTCCACGTCGCCGCCCAGATGCTTGTACAGGCGCCAGGCGTAGTCCTCGACCGCGTACTCCTTGAAGGTGCCGTCGGCCATGCGCTTCTTGCGCGTGTAGGTCCAGGAGAAGGGCGGCTCGATGCCGTTGGAGGCGTTGTCGGCGAAGGCCAGCGAGATGGTGCCGGTGGGCGCGATCGACAGCAGGTGCGAGTTGCGGATGCCGTGCTTGCGGATCTTCTCCTTGACCTCGGCCGGCAGGCGCGAGGCGAAGTTGCCGCCGGTGAGGTAGAGGTCGGCGTTGAACAGCGGGAAGGCGCCGCGCTCCTTGGCCAGTTCCACCGAGTAGAGATAGGCGCGGTCGCGCATGTACTCCGAGATCTGCGTCGCCATGGCGCGCGCGCCGGCCGAGTCGTAGGGCAGGCACAGCATGATCAGCGCATCGCCCAGGCCGGTGAAGCCGAGGCCGACGCGGCGCTTGGCCGCGCTTCGGCGCGCTGCTGTTCGCAGCGGCCAGTGGGTGACGTCGAGCACGTTGTCGAGCATGCGCACGGAGATGTCGACGTTCTTGCCGAAGGCGGCGAAGTCGAACTCCGCCTGCTCGGTGAACGGCTGCCTGATGAACCTGGTCAGGTTGATCGAACCGAGGTCGCAGCAGCCGTAGGGCGGCAGCGGCTGCTCGGCGCAGTTGTGGACGTACAGGCCGTTGGCGTCGAAAGCGTGAACGTCCCGCACGGTGACATCGTAACACGTCCTCGACGCCGTCGGCTTCGATGCGTATCGACCGTCGCCGTGAAACGCTCGCGGTTGAGCGTGCGCTGGTAAGCGGCGAGCCCCTGCAGCCAGGCGGGCTGCCTTGTCGCTGATCGGCGAAGCCGATCAGTTCGGCGTAGCGGGCGAGGTTTTCGCCGCTGATGATCGAGCTCGTGCAGGGCCTGACGTCGCGTACTCGCGGCTGCCGCCCTTGCCGTCGGGCAGGGCACGCAGTCCGGCCGGGCGGCGCTCGCGGTAGATGGTCGATGCGATGCCCAGGCGCGCCAGCATGCGCTGCACCGCCTGCAGATTGCCGGCGTCGACCTGGGTAAGGCGCACGCTCACGCCTTTCTCCTGCGATCCTTGCACCGAGCCGTCGGCGTCGAACAGCCCGCGCAGCAGGCCGCGGTAGAAGTCCGAGGACCCGGTCTCGATCGCCGCACTGATGCGCTTGTTGCCGGGCGTCAGGCCGAGGGACAAGGCGAGCGTGCGCAGCGCGCCGAGGGCGAGGCGGTGCTCCCCGCGTTCCTCGATGCCGCGCTGCCAGCCACGGAAATCGGCACGGTGGGGCAATGTGCGCGCCGCCGTGCTCCGCGGCTTCCATCACGCCGCGGATGCCTTCCGAAACGAGGGTGCCGCCGTTGCCCTCGCGCCGCGCCGCCGCGTCCCACACGCTGATCACCGCCTTGTCGGCCTTGAGCGTGCCGTCGCCGATCAGAAGTCCGAGAAGATAGCCTTCTGCTTCGGTGTGGTCGCCCTGCCATCCGGGCAGGGCGCGATGGTCGTGCACCACGATTTCATCGCCGGATTGCAGCTTGCCCGCTTGGGTCCATTCGGTCTCTCGCGCGTAGCGCGTCATGCGTGCAACCCGAAGAACCGGGTGATCGGCCGTCAGCCGCAGCTGCCGGCCTTCCCGCGTGGTGATGCGCAAGCACGGGCTTGGTGCCGGTGAAGAAGAAGCCGGCCGATTCGGTGGGATAGGCCCTGCCGTCCACGACGGCTTCGAAGGGCATGCCGATCAGATCGCGAACCTGGCGTGCGCCGCCGCCGGTCATGACCCAGGTGTCGGCCGTGACGCAGGGATTGGTCGCCTCGATCGTCTCGCAGTAGTAGAGGTTGTTGTCGCGGTTGATGCGGTCGAGGAACAGGATGCCCGGTTCGGCGTGATCGTAGGTCGAGCGCATGATCTGGTCCCACAGATCGCGCGCGCGCAGCTTGCGATAAACCCACAGGCCGTCGTCGCGCAGGTAGGCGCCGGCGGCCTTGAAGTCCTCGGAGGGCTCGGCGCGGTGCACCAGTTCCACATCGCCATCGGACTCGACCGCCTTCATGAAGATGTCGGTGACGCCGACGGAGATGTTGAAATTGGTGAGGTCGCCCTGGTCCTTGGCGTGGATGAAATCCTCGATGTCCGGGTGGTCGCAGCGCAGCACTCCCATCTGCGCTCCGCGCCGGCTGCCGGCCGATTCCACCGTCTCGCAGGAGCGGTCGAACACGCGCATGTAGGACACCGGCCCCGAGGCGCGCGACTGGGTGCCGCGCACCAGCGCGCCCACCGGGCGGATCGAGGAGAAGTCGTAGCCCACGCCGCCGCCGCGGCGCATGGTCTCGGCCGCCTGCAGCAGGGCGATGTAAATGCCCGGACGCCCGTCCACGACTTCCGATATGGAATCGCCCACCGGCTGCACGAAGCAGTTGATGAGGGTGGCGCACAAATTGGTGCCGGCGGCGGAGTTGATGCGGCCGGCGGGGATGAAGCCGTTCTCCTGCGCCTCGAGGAACAGGCGCTCCCAATGGGCACGCTTGTCTTCCGCCTCGAGGGAAGCCAGGGCATGGGCCACGCGCCTTCGCACATCGGTCACGTCGCTTTCCGTGCCCTTGGCGTATTTTTCCAGCAGCACCTCGCCCGAGATCTCCTGCTCGGCGAGGGTGGCGGCGGAGCGTTCGGCGTTCTGGGTTTCGGCGTGGAGGGATTGGGTAGCCATGTTCTTGCTTTAGCCTCGCGTGGTCATGGTTGGACGAAAGAAGGCGCTTAGGATAGCGCCGGGAGTGTGCAAAGGGAAGAGTTTGGACAAATTTTAATATCACATGAAATCAAGTAGATATAACTTTTTATTGTGGTTTCAATGAGATAAGACAACTACATTTAGTAGGTTTCGGCAGAGCATGGCAGGAGGCCGTCACCCGCCGGGAAGGGGGAAAAATCGGTGTGCGCTGCGGCAAATGGTTGACCGAATCCATCGCCACCAGTGGCGAATTGACGTGGGTCAAGACACCTGCTGCCCTGCAGCAATATTGTTCCAATCTAAATAGTCTTTGTCGTGCGCTGCCCCGATCCGGTGACCCGAAGCAGATTGCCCACGACGGTCCAATCCGGCCAGCGCGCGCATCGACACAACACAAAAAAGAATACGAACCCACGGGTGCGGCGTTGATTGTACCGACGGCGTTACCGAACTTTTCCAGCCAGCGGGGCCTCCGAGATTGTGTCCAATGGGGGCCCGAGTGAACAGACGTTCCTTCTTGCGCGGGAGTGCCGGCGCCATGCTGGCGGTCCCGGCTTTGTCGCTACTGCAGGGTTGCGAGCCGGTAAAACGGGCGAACCAGTCCGCCGTCGGCGTCGCCAGCACGTTGATTGCGCGAATCGGATCGCGCCTGACGGAGGTGCTGCGCCTGGCGGCGCTGGCGCCCAGCGCGCACAACGCTCAACCCTGGAGCGTCACGATCGAAACCCGCCACCAATGGCGCATCGGCTCCGACCGCCGGCGCTGGCTGCCGGCAGTCGATCCGGAGAATCGCGAAATGCTGTTGGCGATCGGCGCGTTCCTGGAGAGCCTGATCGTCGCCGCCAAGGCCTGGGGATATGAGGTGGACTACCGCGTCATCGCCAAGACGCCCTTCGACCCGGACCTGATCGCCATCAGCCTGGCGCCTACCGCACCTCTGGTAAACGGAATCGAGGCCATTCGCAGGCGACGCACGCTGCGCAAGGGATTCGACACACGCGAGATCCGGGCCGCCGATTTCGCCCAAGTGACCCACGGACTGGCCGGATTCACGTTCCACGGCTGCGGCACCGCGCCGGCCAACTATCTCGTGGAAGGCACCATCGAAGCAAATCGCATCCAGGCGGCGCGCAGCGCAGCGCGGGCGGAACTGGCCAATTGGATACGCTGGTCGGACGAAGAGGCCGAACAACACCTCAACGGGTTGACGCCCGCAAGCATGGAGATCGAAGGCTTTGCCGGCTGGTACGTGCGCAACTTTTTCACCCGCAACGACGTGATGACGGACGCTTTCCGCAAGACGAGCCTCGATCAGGTCGCAGCCAAGGTGCGCAACTGCGGCGGCTGGATCGTCGTGACCAGCGAAGGCAGCGACGTTGCCGGCCTGATCGAAGCCGGGCGCAGTTTCCAGCGCTTCTTCCTGCGCGTTCGTGACAAGCGCATCGCGGTGCATCCGATGTCCCAGTTGCTCGAGGAGCAGCCGTGGCGTTCCGACGTGGCAACCCAGTTGGGACTGGGCGATCCGGTGCAGTTCATCCTTCGCGTCGGCTATCGCGATCCCTATCCCGCACCGGTGAGCCTGCGCATGCCGCTCGCCGCCTTCGTGCGGGCCTGATGGCCCGAGGACGCGGCGGGTAGGCAGCCTCTGACTTCGCCTCTGCGCTGCGCCCCTGCCCCGCACCCGGCGACAGCCGGAGTGCGGCGGGCCATGCCGCCGAAATTCGGCGCGCTCTTCTAATTGGCGGAATGGGGTGACGCCATTCACGGACCCGGCGCCGGGCCGTGGCACAATGCAGCCTGGTTTGCCCAAACCGGCGCGCCGCCGGTTCGACCATGAGCGTTCGAAATCTCGAGTACCTGTTTCGCCCCCGATCGGTGGCCGTGGTGGGGGCGTCCGATACGCCGGGCAGCTATGGCGCCGTCGTGCTCAAGAACCTGTCGGAGGGCGGCTTCGAAGGAGCGATCATGCCGGTCAGCGTGAGCCACCGCACGCTCTTCGGCCATGCTGGACATCCCAAGGTGGAAGAAGTGCGCTCGCCCCCCGATCTGGCGGTGCTGTGTTCGCCGGCAGACACCCTGCCGGATGTGGTCTCCCAACTCGGAGCCATGGGCACGAAGGCGGTGATCCTGGCCTGCCCGCTCGCAACCGATGCGCGAACGGCAAGCGGCGCCGGCCTGCGGGATGCCCTGCTTGAGGCGGCGCGGCCGCATCTGACGCGCATCGTCGGGCCCGGCAGCGCCGGCCTGGTGGTCCCCCGGCTCGGTTTGAATGCCAGCTTCGCCCATGCTCCCGTCGTAGCCGGGCGCATCGCCTTCGTATCCCAGGCGGTGGCGGTGACGGCGGCGGTGCTCGACTGGGGACGCAGCAGGGGTATCGGCTTCTCCTGTCTGCTGCATCTGGGCGAGAGCGTGGACGTGGATCTCGCCGACGTGCTCGACTATCTGGCGAGCGACCCGGACACGGCGTCCATCCTGCTGCACTTCGAATCGGTGGTGCAGGGGCAGAAGTTCATGTCGGCGGCACGCGCGGCGGCACGCAACAAGCCGGTGATCGCGATGCGTCCCGGGCGCGTCGCGGAGGGCAGCCGCGTCGGCGCTACGCGCGCGGCTGCGCTGATCGAGATCGACGACATCTATGCCGCCGCCATGCGCCGCGCCGGCATCGTGCGCGTTTTCACAAGCGAGGGATTGTTCGAGGCGGCCGAAGCCATGGCATGGGCCAAGCCGTCGGCCGGCGACCGTCTGGCGATCATCGCCAACGGCGCCGGCTTCGGCCGCGTGGCGGCCGACGCGCTGCGGCTCAACGGCGGCCGGCTGGCAGCCTTTTCCGCCGATACGATGCTGAAGCTCAGCCAGGGCAATTCCGCGACGCGCATCGCCAATCCGCTCGAACTCGCACCGGACGTCCCGGCGCACAGCTATGCCGATGCGTTGCGCGTGGTGCTGCAAAGCCCGGACGTGGACGCCGTGCTCTTGATCCACGCGCCGACCGCCTTCGCCGACGCCGCGGGCATCGCCGCGGCGGTGTGCGACGCGGCCGAGGGCGCGGAGCGCAGCGTATTCACCTGCTGGGTTGGCGGCGATGCGGTGCGGGACGCACGCCGCGTCGCCAGCAGCCGCGGCTTGCCGAGCTACGATGCGCCGGAGCGGGCGATCGAGGTGTTCCTCGGCATCGTGCAGTACGGCCGCAACCGCGAATTGCTGATGCAGACGCCGCCTTCGGTGCCGGCCGGATTCGCGCCCGACTCGGCCAAGGCGCGACGTCTCGTCGCGCGGGCGCTGCGGTCTGGACGCGACCGGCTGCTGGAAGGCGAGGCCAAGGCGCTGCTCGCCGCCTACGGCCTTCCCGTGCTCGAGTCGCCCGTGTCGCGAACCCAGGATCAGGCCGCCCGGGTTGCCGCCGAACTGGGTTTTCCGGTGCTGCTCAAGATGCTCGTGGTCGAGGACAACGGCGTTGTGCGCGTCGGCGGGGTCGAGCGCGATCTGGAGTCGGCGGCCCAGGTGCGCAAGGCGGCGCGCAGCCTGCGCCAGCGTCTGCGCGAGCGCCAGGGCAGCGCTCGGGTGCGCGGTTTCAGCGTGCAGAAGATGGCGCCCCGCCCTGGAGCCCATGAACTCATGGTGGGCGCGGCGAGCGATCCCGTGTTTGGCCCCGTCATCCTCTTCGGCAGCAGCAGCGGTGCCGAAACGCTCGGTGACGTGGCCGTCGCACTGCCGCCGCTCAACATGCTGCTGGCGCGAGAGCTGGTCTCGCGCACCCGCGCCGCGCGGCTGCTGGCAGGCGGCGCCGAGCGTCCGGCGGCCGATGTCGAGGCCATCTGCCTGGCGCTGGTGCAGATTTCGCAACTGCTGGCGGACGTCAACGAGATCGCGGAACTGGAAATCGATCCCCTGCTGGCCGATGCCCACGGCGTGCTGGCGCTGGATGCGCGCGTACGCGTCGTACCGCACCGCCGTCACCGCGGCTCGCGGCGATTCGCCATCCGTCCCTACCCGCAGGAGCTGGAGCAGCGCGTCGTATGGAACGGCCAGACCATTCTGCTGCGCCCGATCCGGCCCGAAGACGAGCTGGCACACAGCGCCTTCCTCGACTCCCTGGTGGCGGAGGATTCGCGCTATCGCTTCTTCGGCGCCATGCGCCACCTGCCGCACACGCAACTGGCGCGCTACACCCAGATCGACTACGACCGCGAGATGGCCTTCGTTGCCGTCGGGCAGAGCGAAGCCGGGGAGGCGACAACGCTGGGCGAGGTGCGAGCGGTGGCCGATCCGGACAACGTCTCGGCCGAGTTCGCCATCGTCGTGCGCTCGGAGCTCAAGGGCAAGGGGCTGGGCCGCCTGCTGCTGGACCGCCTGATCGCCTACCTGCGCGACCGCGGCACCGCGCGAACTGCGCGGCGAAACCTGATCGACAACGATCGCATGCAGAATCTGGCGCGCGACTGCGGCTTCAAGCTCAAGCGCGACCTGGTCGAGGGCATCGTCGAACTGCGCTTGTCATTGCAGGAAGCGACGGCTGGCTAGCGCCGGTCAGTGGTCGCGGCGCACGGTCGCGGCGAGAGGAACCAAGGTCACGACCCGGGCGTCCATGGTTTCGGGCTGCAGCGTGACATGGTCGATGCCGAACTCATCGTGGAGCAGCGTACCCATTGCCGCCAGCACGCGCTGCCACTGATCGAGGCTGCGCAGCACGACATGAGCCGAGAGCGCGATGCGTCCGGAGCCGAGCGACCAGATGTGCAGATCATGGACCGATAGCGCGCCCTCGACGCTGGCCATGCGCTTCCCGACCTCGGGCAGGGAGATGCCGACGGGCACGCCTTCCAGCAGCGTGTGCAGGGCTTCGCGCGCCAGCCGCAGGGTGGATGCCAGGATCAGGGCGCCGATGACCAGGGTGAGCAGGGGGTCCGCCTGCATCCAGCCGGTGTAGGTGACGATGAGGCCCGCGGCCAGCGCCGCCACCGATCCCAAGGCATCGCCGACCACATGCAGCAGGGCGCCGCGCGTATTGAGGTCCTGCGTGCCGCGCAGCAGAACCCAGGCCACCGCGATGTTGAGGGCGAGGCCCGCCGCCGCGATCCAGGCGACGATCTCCCCCGCCACCGGCCGCGGTTCGGCCAGCCGCGCCAGCGCGTTCCACGACAGCCCGAGCACCAGCGCCAGCATGAATCCGGCATTGGCCAGTGCCGCCAGCACTTCGATGCGGGCCAGGCCGAAGGAATGGCGATGGGAGGGCGGGGTGCGGGCAAGGCGCGCTGCCAGGGTGGCGAGCGCGAGGGCCAGGCTGTCGGTGAGCATGTGGCCGGCATCGCCCAGCAAGGCCAGGGAACCGGCCCACCAGCCCGCCGCCGCCTCGATGCCGGCGAAGCAAAGCGTCAGACCGAGCGCGACCGGCAGTGCATTGCGGCCGGCCTCGGCGTGGTGAGTATGGTGGGCGCTCATGGCACAAATCCTAGCACCGCCGTGGTGCCGGGGTGTCAGGGCATGGCCGTTTCGCCGGCCGAGGCGCAGGGGGTCGCGGGCACGCTCAGGGCGTAGCGGAAATCGTCCATGAGATAGAAGGCGGGCGCCTGGATCACCAGCCGGTCGATGCCCTTCCACCTGAGCCTGATCGGGCGGAAGACGCGGTCGATGACGAAGGGCCCCGCCTGGTACTTCTTCGTTCCACCCTCCCACCCGGAGAAGGAGACGGTGCCGGTGGGCGCCTCGCCCCAGGTGCGGAAGCGTGCCTCCAGCAGATCGAAGCGGCCGCAGGGAACGCACACCTCGACGTCCGCCGGAACGGCGCCGTTGAACACGGCCTGCGAGCCGCTGCTCGGCGCGAAGGGAAACAGGAAGGCGTAGGCATCCGCATCAGCGACCTGCAGTCCTGCGCCTGCACTCCAGGTCAGCCCGCCGAATACCGCGGGCAGGGGGGCGGAGTAGGGCGCGCGTTCGCCTACGATCGCGACATCGTCGAAGCCCAAAGTCACTACCGGGCCGCCGGCGTGGGCGAAGACCGGCCAGCTTGCGGCGAGGAGAATTGCGCGCGGAACCGGCCGTGCCACGTTCGCTCGATTCAGAGCTTGTGAAGAAATCGTAGCGAGCGGCCCGAGGGCAAGGCGCACGGAGCGCAGCGACGAGACATATCAGATAGATAGGCGAGGAGCGAGCACCCGATTGTCCACTGAGAACGCAGCACTCGGGACGCGCAGTAGATTTATTCACTAATGGGATGGTCGCCCCTTCCCGAAGCGGCATCGACGTGCCAAGGTGGAAATGGGAATGTTCCACCAACCAGGAGAGGCGACCGAGATGAAGATTACGACGATTGGGATCGATCTGGCAAAGAACGTGATCCAGGTCCATGGGGTCGATGAACGAGGCAAGGCGGTGCTCAGGAAACAGCTCAAGCGTGACCAAGTGGCCTCGTTCTTCGCCAACTTGCCGCCATGCCTGATCGGCATGGAAGCGTGCGCCAGCGCGCATCACTGGGCGAGGAGGCTGCAGTCGTTCGGACATACCGTGAAGCTGATGGCCCCGCAGTTCGTCAAGCCATACGTGAAGACCAACAAGAACGACGCGGCCGATGCCGAGGCGATCTGCGAAGCGGTGAGCCGTCCGACGATGCGCTTCGTGCCGATCAAGAACGCCGAGCAGCAGGCGGTGCTGGCGCTGCACCGGGCGCGCCAAGGGTTTGTGAAGGCGCGCACGGCGCAGGCCAATCAGATCCGGGGGTTGTTGGCCGAGTACGGGATCGTCATCCCGCAGGGCATCGCCCACATCGCCAAGCGCCTGCCGGAGATTCTGGAGGACGGCGAGAACGAACTGCCGGGCGTATTCCGCCAGTTGCTGCAACGGCTGGGTGATCACCTGAAGGAGCTGGATCGCCAGGTGGGCGAGCTGGAGGTGCAGATCCAGATCTGGCACCGGGAGAACGAGGCGAGCAAAAAGTTGGCAACGATTCCGGGCATCGGTCCGATCACGGCCAGCGCCCTGGTGGGCTCGATCGGCGATGCCAAGAGCTTCGAGAACGGGCGGCAGCTCGCGGCCTGGCTGGGGCTGGTGCCCCGGCAGCACTCCAGTGGCGGCAAGCAACTGTTGCTGGGTATCAGCAAGCGCGGCGACACGTACCTGCGCACGCTGCTGATCCACGGTGCCCGGGCGGTGATCCGCGTGGCCGAGGGCAAGGCCGGTTACGCCGACAGTTGGCTGGCGCGGCTGATGGGTCGGCGCAACCAGAACGTGGCGGCGGTGGCGCTGGCGAACAAGAACGCCCGCACCGTCTGGGCGCTGCTGGCGCATGGTCGGGACTACCAAGCCGACTATAAACCGCAACCCGCAGCGGTATGAACACGGGTTTTCCACAGCGCCGCTCGCCTCTGGTGATAGAGGGACCGCCGGCGAGCGGCGCCATGGAAAACCCTGCGCCGTAGAACGCACGACGGCAACAGCGTTCGAGAGGAGCATTTCCACCGATTGCACGGGCAATCATGACGTGATGGCGAGATAGGTCAGACCGTGACCGGGCAACCCTGATGAGAGCTTCGCACTTCGAGTGCATTTCACTGATAAGGACCCGGTCAGCGTATTCCATCAGGGACAGGGGCTTGTCGCCTCGATCAAAGTCCGGAAAAGCTCTCAGGCCACCGCGGCTGTTCCCTAGTCGGCGTGACGGTAGGTGATGCGATAAATCGCGCCGGCCTCGTCGTCGGAGACGAGCAGCGAGCCGTCGGGCAGCACCTGCACGTCGGCCGGGCGGCCCCAGGCGGATTCGCCCTGCAGCCAGCCCTCGGCGAAGGGCTCGTAGCTGACGGCCTTGTCGCCCTGCAGGCGCACCAGGGTGATGCGGTAGCCGATCTTGCGCGAGCGGTTCCAGGAGCCGTGCTCGGCGATGAAGATCTGGTTGCGGTACTCGGGCGGAAACTGCGATCCGGTGTAGAAGCGCATGCCCAGCGGCGCGACGTGGGGCCCGAGCTTCTGTGCCGGCGGCGTGAACTCGCTGCAGGCGCGCTTGCGGCCGAACTCGGGATCGCGGCAGATCGCCGCCGTGGCAGTAGGGATAGCCGAAATGCATGCCGGCCGCGGCGCATGGTTGAGTTCGCAGGGCGGCGCATCGTCGCCCAGCCAGTCGCGGCCGTTGTCGGTGAACCACAGTTCCCGCGTCTGCGGATGCCAGTCGAAGCCGACCGAGTTGCGCACGCCGCGGGCGAACACTTCCAGGCCGGACCGTCTGCGTTCATGCGCATGATGTTGGCGTAGCGGTCGGGGTCCGGCTCGCAGATGTTGCACGGCGCGCCGACCGGCACGTAGAGCTTGCCGTCCGGGCCGAAGGCGATGAACTTCCAGCCGTGGTGCGTCTCCTTCGGGAAGGCGTCGCTCACCACCACCGGCCGCGGCGGGTCGGCGAGGCGCGATTCGATGCCGTCCAGGCGCAGGATGCGGTCCACCGCCGACGACATACAGGCTGCCGTCGCGGAAGGCGACGCCCACCGGCATGTTCAGTCCTTCGGCGACGATATAACTGCGGGTAGCACGCATCTGCTCGGTCGAACTTCACCGCATAGACACGGCCGGCGCTGCGCGATCCGACGAACAAGGTGCGGTCGGCGCCCAGGGTCATGCCGCGGGCATTGTCGAGCCGCGCCCACAGCTTCGATGCGAAATCCCGGCGGCAGCTTGATCCGTGTCGAGGGCAGCGTCTGCGCGCACGCGCTGAGCGTGGCCAGCAACAGGGCGACAGGGTCAGACCAAACGACGAAAGCTCATGTCCTGCGCTCCGCTGCGAGTTTTTCCGAAGCATAGAGCCCCGCGAGCCGCGCGGCAACCGTGACCTGTGCACGGCACCCCCTTCGCGATGGGAGCCGCGTTTACGCGTTCTCCCCTCGCAAGCGCGCCGGGCTTGGTAGACTGGGCGCATGCAGGAGGAACGGACCGACGAGATGCTGATGCTCGCCTATCGCGACGGCGATGCGCCGTCGTTCGAGGATGCTGTTTCGCCGCTACCGCGGCCGGCTCTATCGCTACCTGCTGCATCAGTGCGCCAATCAGGCGACGGCCGAGGAACTCTATCAGGACATCTGGCTCAAGGTGGTGAACGCACGGCGCAGTTACGAGGTGACGGCGAAATTCTCGACCTGGCTGTTTCGCATCGCCCACAACCGCCTGATGGACCACTTCCGCAGCCATGCCCGCGTCTCGCTGGAGAGCTACGATGACGACGATTGTCCGATCGAACTGCCGGCCGCCGAGAAGGGACAGCCGGAACGTCTGCTGGAGCGCAAGGCTTTGGCGCAGACGCTGGTGACTCAGATAGAACGGTTGCCGGCGGCGCAGCGCGAGACCTTTCTTCTGGCCGAAGAGGGCGACATGACGCTGGAGGAAATCGCCGCCGCCACCGGCGTCGGGCGCGAGACGGCGAAGAGCCGGCTGCGCTACGCGCTGGACAGACTGCGCCAGCGCCTGCGTGACCTGAAATGAGCGAACACGACACTGCGGCGATGCCGAGCTATCGCGTCTCTATCGCGAAAGCGCGACGGCAGAACCGGCGGCGCACCTGGATGAGGCGATCCTCGCCGCGGCGCGGCGCGAAGCGGCGCACGCAGCCCGACGTCGCGATCGGGCATGGTGGCGCGGCTGGCTGGTGCCGGTGTCGGTGGCGGCGGTGGTGGTGTTGAGCCTGACGCTGACGCTGCAAGTGCCGCGGGAACAGGACCGGGTCGAGGCCCGGCGGCGCCGCCGCGCCGGCGAAGCCGGAATGTCCGCCGGCGCCCGGGACGGAGCGGGCACCGCGCGCCGCGCCGCCGCGCGAAGCGCGAAGTGAGCCGTGCCGGCACCGCCGGCCGCACGGGCACGAGAAGGCGCCCCGGCGCCGGTGCCGGAGCAACGGCCTGAGTCGCCGGCGATCGTGTGCCGAGCGGAAGGTTGAAGCGCGGCGCAGCACGTCTTCGTACCTGAACCCAAGGCTGCTGCGGGGGCGGTGCGGTCGCCGGCTGCGCCTGCCGCACTCGCTGTCGCGCCAGCCGTGGCGCGAGGCGGAGGCCGCAGCCGGCGCCGCGGCGGATGCGCGCGACCCCCGGGGCGGGCGTCCGACACCCCGGACTGCGGCTGCACAGGTTCGCGGAAACCTGTCCGTCACCGGCGCGAGGCATGCCGACGAAGCAGAGGCCGGGGCGCACCCGCCCGCGGTCTGGCCTGGCGGAAATCCGCACGCTTTGCGGCAGGACCGAACGCAGGCCGCCGAGGAGATGGCGGCATTTCGTCGCGCCTATCCCGACTATGTGCTGCCCGAGGAGCTGCGCCGATGCCGCTCGAGGTAGCTGAGGGGCGTCATCCGCGCGCGTACTGAGCGTTCTGCGACGGCAGCAGTTTGACGCGCAAATATCGCGCTCGCGCTGGATGTGGCAGGATGCGAATCGAGTCTCTACCGCGGTGAGAGCAAGACCGATATGAAGCTCTTGACCTGGAACATCCAATGGGGGCGCGGCTGCGACGGCCGCGTCGATCTCGACCGCATTGCCCGCGTGGCACGCGCCGCCGAGCCGGACGTGATCTGCCTGCAGGAAGTGGCGGTGAACTTTCCCGGCCTGGCCGGCAGCAGCGGCGAGGACCAGGTACAGATTGCTGCGCGATAGCTTTCCCGGCTATCAGGCGTTCTATGGCATCGCCACCGATCTGCCGGGCGCGCAAGGGCGGGCGCAGCCATTTCGGCAACCTGATCCTGTCGCGCTTGCCCGTGTTGCAGGTATTCCGTCACCTGCTGCCGTGGCCGGCGGACCCGGGCGTGTCGTCCATGCAGCGCGTCTGCGTCGAAGCGGTGGTGGATACGCGCTTCGGCCCGGTGCGCGTGATGACCACCCATCTGGAATACTACTCGCCGGCAGCGCATGGCGCAGGTCGAGGCGCTGCGCACATCCACGCCAGGCGTCGGCCCATGCGCGCAGTCCGCGCAGCAAGGAAACCGATCCGACCTTCGGCGCCTTGCCGCGAGGGCAATCGGCGATGCTGTGCGGCGACTTCAACTTCAAGCCGACCGACGCCGAGCATGGCGTGATGACGTCGGTCTTCGACGACGCCACGCCGCGCCTGGCGGACGCCTGGACCGCCCTTCATTCGGGCGAGCCCACGCCCACACGGTCGGCCTGCACGAGTGCGACTGGCCCGACTCTCCCTACTGCTGCGATTTCGTGTTCGTCAGCGAAGATTTGCTGCCGCGTCTGCGCGCCATCCGCGTCGATCAGGATACCGATGCTTCCGATCACCAGCCGGTGGTGCTCGAACTGACGGAGTGACCCCCGCCGCACGCTCCCGCGTGCGCGCAGCGATGGCGGACGCGGTCCGCCCTACTGCGCTTCCCATCGATTTGGCGCTGCAGGCTCCCGCGCCGTTCGGCCGCGAAACCGCGGCACGGGATGCCGTGCCCGCAGACGTTGCGCCCACCCGTAGGGCGCGCCGTGCGCGCCGATCACAAGGCGGGCGCCGCCCGCCGTACAGTCCGAAAGTTCGATCAGACCCCGCACCGCCTACGCGCCCGCGGCCCAGGGAGGGCGCCGACCGTGGAACCGCAGGAAACGTCCTATCCAATGCGTATGGGCGCGCCCGGTTCGGTGCCTATAATGATTCGCCCGGACGAGAACCTGCGCCATCTCCCGCCGCGTCGCCGGTCGCGTTGCCGTAGTTTGAGGAACGGACGCCGTGGCAAGGCTACTGCTCGATGAAGAATCAACAAGTTGGATAGAGCTTTCCGGAGGTGTGCAGCGTATGCTGTATGCGTGTATAGAGCTTTTTCGGTCCACGACACGTTCGGCCCCATAGGGCGGCTCGTTGGCGTCTGTTGACAGTGACTATTACTGTAGCTACAGTAAAGAATGAGAATCGAGTTCGACCCAGCCAAGGACGCCGGGAACCAAGCGAAACACGGCGTATCCCTGTCCCTCGCCGTCGAACTCGACTGGGATGCCGCGCTGGTGTGGATTGATGGCCGGTTCGAGTACGACGAAGTTCGAATGATCGCCCTCGCACCGAAGACGGACACCCTGTACTGCGTGGCGTTTGCAGACCGTGGCGAAATGCGAAGGATCATCAGCCTCCGCCACGCCAATCGTCGTGAGGTGAAGCACTATGTCGAAAGTTTCTAAGCGTCCCGCCGTCCGTATGCCGAGCCTCGAAGAGGACAAAGCCATTACCGCGGCGGCCAAGAGTGACCCCGACGCGCAGCCGCTCACGCCAAAGCAACTGAAAGAGATGGTTCCGCTGCGAACCCTTCGTGGTCGGCCGAAATCAACAAACAAGAAGGTGCTTCTGTCCGTGCGCTACAGCCCTGAGGTCGTTGCCTACTTCAAGTCCACGGGCGAAGGGTGGCAGTCACTGATGGACAGTGTTCTGCGTAGGTACGTTGCAAGGCATTCCCGTAGCGCCTGAGCCCGAAATGGGACCGAACCTCTCGGTCAATCGGACCGCCTGCAAGCTGCGCTTGCGGGTTCCCTCCGCGCTGCGCGCTCCGGCGGCCGGTCACCTCTTTCGTTATGCGCAAACATCATGGGCGATGACCTTGACGCCATAGTCGAACACCTGTGCGCTACTCGCACCCATTGCTCGAAGGCTTCGGTCACGCCGGTGTGTGGGGTATATGCATGGTTCCTCAGGAATGGATCGGCCCTAAACGGGTTCCTCGTGCCAAGTGACGGTCTAATCTACGTCGGCAGCTCGAGTGACATGGCGGGGCGTGAGCTGAGGCAACATCTGTCACACACGGCATCATCGAGTCTGCGGCGTTCGCTCGCTGCAATTCTCAAAGACAATCTTGGGCCAGCTCTCCCCAGAAGCACGAATCCCTCAGATCGCAGGCGATTCAGTCACTATCGCTTCTCCGACGCGCCTGAAACGTGGCTCACGAGGTGGATGCATCGTAATCTCGACTTGGCCGTTGCACCGTGCGAGGACCATGTTGGTGTGGAGGAAAGGCTCATTCTTCGACTGCAGCCGCTGCTGTGCCTTAAAGGCTGGAGCAGTCCCCACCGCGCTGCCATCAAGGCGCTGCGGAAGGCATGCGCAGAGGAAGCTCGTGCCAGCGCATAACGCAGTCCAGGGGGCGCTGCGCGATAAAGCGCCGTGCAGCTCCCCTGACCTACGACGTGAACGGGACAATAAGTATCGTAAGCAAGAGGCGAGTCGTTAGGGCGGCGGACGTCTTGGTCATATTGGTGATCAACGAGAGCCCACGCGTTCCTGCCCGCGTCTTAGAAAGCGTCTTTTCCGTTTCCTCTTCTGACGGTATGTCCGACGGATAGAGCCGATGGGAGGGCCTTGGCGTAGCCTGAACTATCATTGTCCGAGGCTGGGCATCCAAACCGCGACTGATCGCGGAACCTCTGATCCAACTCACCGCTATCGCACTTGAACCATGGGCATCGAAGGCTCCATCTCGCTCGACCTGCACTGGGACGGCCGCACCATCCGGCGCGCGCAGGTGCGCTCCAGCCGCCCGCTGGCGGCGAGCACCCTGCTGCAGGGCAAGTCCTGGCAGGAGGCGGAGAGCATGGTGCCGCTGCTGTTCAGCATCTGCGGCCGCGCCCAGGCGGTGTCCGCCGCCGGCGCGCTGGAGGCGGCGCGCGGCGTCGAGCCCGATGCGGCGGTGACGCTGCAGCGCGAGTTGCTGGTGGCCGCCGAGTGCATTCAGGAATACGCCTGGCGCGTCCTGCTGGACTTGCCGGCACTGCTGGGCGAGGCGCCGCAGACGGAGCGCTTCGTCGGCCTGCGCCGGCCGATGCAGGCCGCATTCGGCCGGGCGACGGCGGATGCGCGCTGGTGGCACGCCCCGGCCACGGCCGCCGTGCTGGAGCAGTGGCGCGACGTGTCCGCGCACCTGTCGCGCCTGCTGGCGGAAGACGTGCTCGGCATGGCAGGCGCCGACTGGCTGGCGCTCGATTACGGCGCGGATTTCGACGACTGGCTGGAGGCCGAAGCCACCCTGACCGCGGCGCTGCTGGGGCGCCTTTGGCCTTCGCGGCTGGGGCGCAGCAGCGTGCCTCTGCTGCCCCGGCTGACGGCGAACGAGCTGATGACGGAACTCGGGCCCGGCATCGTCGGCCGCGCCGGGTTCGCCGCTGCGCCGACCTGGCGCAATGCTCCGGCGGAGACCGGCGCCCTGGCGCGGACCGCGGCTCATCCGCTGATCGCCGCTGCCCTGCAGGATGTCGGCAACACGGCAGCGGTGCGCTTCCTGGCGCGGCTGGCGGAACTGGCGATGCTGGACCGGCGCCTGGCAGCCCTCGCCCGGGGGGAGGTGGCGGCGGCCTGGAGCAGTTGCTCCAGGCCGGCGCCCGCGACCGGGTTCAGCGCCACGGACACGGCGCGCGGTATCCTCCTGCATCTCGCGCAGATCGACAAGGACAGGGTGGTGAGCTATCGCATCGTGGCGCCGACGGAATGGAACTTTCATCCGCAGGGCGCGTTCGTACAGGGTCTGGCCGGATTTGCGGCCGACACTGTGCAGGCCGCGGAACAGGCGGCGAAGTTGATGGCGCATGCGCTCGACCCCTGTGTCGCCTATCAGGTGACTGTCACCCATGCATGAAATGTCGCTGGCGGAGGGCATCCTCCAGATCGTCGAGGACCATGCCAAGTCCCAGGGATTTCGGCGGGTTTCCGCGGTAGTGCTGGAGATCGGCCAGCTTGCGGGCGTGGAAGTCGAGGCGCTGCGCTTCGCCTTCGATGCCGTGACGCGGGACAGCATCGCCGAAGGCGCCGAACTGCAGGTCGTGGATATTCCCGGTCGCGGCTGGTGCCTGGGTTGCAGCGAGGCGGTGCCGATGACCCAGCTCTACGATGCCTGCCCGCGCTGCGGCAGCTTTCAACTGCAGGTGACGGGAGGGTCGGAGATGCGGGTGAAGGAACTCGCCGTCGAGTAGCTCCGCCTCTATAATTGAAAACAGTTCCTGATAGAGGTTAACGCGGCCGCAGGCGATCGGCCCAAGAATCACGCGCTTATCTGGAACGGGGGCGGTTCCCCGAGGAGAGAGACGATGTGCACGGTATGCGGTTGCGGCAAGGGCGAGACGACGATCGAGGGCCGTTCCGAGGAAGGCCGCGAGCACGAGCATCGCCATGCCGACGGCACGGTGCATAGCCATGCCCACGATCACGAGGGAGAACATTCCCACGAGCACGGGCAGGGCCACGCGCATGAGCATCGGCATCCGGACGGGACGGTGCACTCCCATGCGCACGAGCATCAGGGCGAGCACGCCCACGAGCATGCCCACAGCCACTACCACCGGCACACGGACGGCAGTTGGCACAGCCACGCGCACGAGCACGCGGGAGAGCATGAGCATGGCCACGCCGACGGCCACGCCCATACGCATCGCCACGCCGACGGCACGGCGCACAGCCACGCCCACGATCATGCCGGCGAGCACGACCACATCCACGAGGAAGGACTGATCGACTACGGCAACGGCCCCGCCGGCGCCCATGCACCGGGCATGTCGCAGGCGAAGATGGTGCAGGTGGAACAGGACATCCTGGCGAAGAACAATGCCTATGCCGACGAGAACCGGCGCCGCTTTTCCGATCGCGGCATCTTCGCCGTCAATCTGGTTTCCAGTCCCGGCTCGGGCAAGACCACGCTGCTGACGCGCACCATCGAGGCGCTGAAGGCGAAGCGCGGCATCGCGGTGATCGAAGGCGACCAGCAGACCAGCATGGATGCGGAGCGCATCCGCGCCACCGGAGTGCCGGCGATCCAGGTGAATACCGGCAAGGGCTGCCATCTCGACGCCCACATGGTGGGCCACGCCCTGGAGCGCCTGCAACTGGCCGACGATTCGCTGCTCATGATCGAGAACGTGGGCAATCTGGTGTGCCCGGCGGAGTTCGATCTGGGCGAGGCGCACAAGGTGGTGATCCTGTCGGTGACCGAGGGCGAGGACAAGCCGCTCAAGTACCCCAACATGTTCCGCGCCGCCGACCTGATGCTGCTCAACAAGGTCGACCTGCTGCCCCATCTCAGCTTCGACGTGGAGCAGTGCATCGGCTACGCGCGCCGCGTCAATCCGAACATCGAAGTGATGCAGGTCTCCGCCACCCACGGCGCCGGCATGGACGCCTGGCTGGCTGGCTGGAGCGCGGACTGGCGCAGGCGCAGGCGGCGCGGGAGCAGACGCTGGATCAGTTGCGGCGGCGCGTCGCCGACCTCGAAGCGCAGTTGGCGGCGCGGTCCGGCTGAAGCGGATGGCGGCAGTCCTGAAGCCGATTTCCGGCAGCGGCGAAGTGCGCCGCCGCGTGCGCGTGCGCGGTCAGGTGCAGGGCGTCGGGTTCCGGCCGTTCGTCTATCGCCTGGCCGGCGACCTGGGTCTGCGCGGCTGGGTGCGCAACGACGGCGAGGGCGTGGAGATCGAGGTGCAGGGGCAGCAGGAGGCGGTCGCCGGCCTGGTGGAGCGCCTGCCGCGGGAGGCGCCGCCCCTGGCGCGGGTGACGGCGGTGGAAACGCGGGAGCAACCGCTGGAATTGCACGACGAGGGCTTTCGCATCGTCGCCAGCGGCAGCGGTGCCATGCGCGCGGAGGCGGCACCGGACACCGGCGTCTGCGCCGCTTGCCTGAGGGAACTGTTCGATCCGGCCGATCGCCGCTACCGCTACCCCTTCATCAACTGCACCCAGTGCGGACCGCGCTACACGATCATCCGCGGCCTGCCCTACGACCGGCCGCAGACCAGCATGGCGGCTTTCGCCCAGTGCCCGTCCTGCCTGGGCGAGTACGAGGCTGCGGCAGACCGCCGCTTCCATGCCGAGCCGAATGCCTGCCCGGTGTGCGGTCCCGGGCTGTGGCTCGTATCCGCCGAACAGATCGGCGCAGGAGAACCCGCCGCCCTCACCCGCGACCCCGCTCCCGGCGGGAAGGGGAGCTTTGCGGCGCTGCGCGCGAAAAGGGGATCGATGTCATCGCCGACGCCGTGGCGCGGTTGCGGCGCGGCGAGATTCTCGCCATCAAGGGGCTCGGCGGCTTCCATCTCGCCTGCGATGCGCGCAACGCCGCAGCCGTTGCGCGGCTGAGGCAGCGCAAGAATCGCGAGGAAAAGCCCTTCGCCGTCATGGTGGCGAACGCAGCCTCGGCCGAGGAATTTGCCGCAGTGGATGCGGCCTCGCTCGCGTTGCTGGAATCGGCGCAGCGGCCCATCGTGCTGCTGCGCAAGGGCGCCTCCTGCGACGACAGGCTTTGCGGCGTGGCACCGGGGCTGGCATGGCTGGGCGTGATGCTGCCCTACACCCCCCTGCACTACCTGCTGTTCCACGAGGCGGCCGGCCGGCCGGCCGGGACGGACTGGCTGAGCGAGGCGCAGCCGCTGGCCCTGGTGATGACCAGCGCCAATCCCGGCGGCGAGCCGCTGGTCATCGGCAACGACGAGGCATTGCGGCGGCTGCACGGCATCGCCGACGCCTTCGTGATGCACGATCGGGAGATCGTGACGCGCTGCGACGACAGCGTGGTGCGCAGCGCCGAGGCGGAAGGCGCAGCGGCCGCCGCCGGCAGCGAGCCGTCGCCGCGCGCTTCCTCGATGCAATTCATCCGGCGCGCCCGCGGCTATACGCCGCAGGCGATCGCGCTGGCGCGGGAAGGTCCGGCGGTACTGGCGTGCGGCGGCTATCTCAAGAACACGGTGTGCTTCACCCGCGGCGCCCAGGCCTTCGTTTCGCAGCACATCGGCGACCTGGACAATGCGGCAACCTGCGCGGCGCTGGAGGAGACGGTCGGGCGCCTGTCGGATCTGCTGCGGGTCGAGCCGCAGGTCGTCGCCCACGACCTGCATCCCGATTTCCACAGCTCGCGCTTCGCGGCCGAGTTCGCCCGGGCGCGCGGCCTGCCGCTGGTGGCGGTGCAGCACCACCATGCCCACATCGCAGCGGTGATGGCCGAGCACCGGCTGGAGGGCGAGGTGCTGGGCGTGGCGCTGGACGGCGTGGGGCTGGGCACGGACGGCGGCATCTGGGGCGGCGAACTGTTGCGGGTTTCGGCGCGGCATTTCGTCCGCCTCGGCCATCTGCGGGAACTGCCGCTGCCGGGCGGCGACAAGGCGGCGCGCGAGCCGTGGCGCATGGCCGCCTCCGCTCTGCATCTGCTGGGCCGCGGCGCGGAGATCGAGACGCGCTTCGCCTTTGCGGCGGCGAAGGCGCTGCCGCTGATGCTGAGCAGCGGCGTGCACACCCCGCCCACCAGCAGTTGCGGGCGCTGGTTCGACGCCGCCGCCGGATTGGCCGGCGTGAAGGACACGGCGGCGTTCGAGGGCCAGGCGGCCATGCTCTACGAGGGCTTGGCGGAGCGCCACGGCGCGGTGGCGCCGCTGACCGCGGGTTATGCCATCGGTGCGAACGGGGAACTGGATCTGCTGCCGCTGCTGGCGCGGCTGGCGGACGAAGCCGACGCATCCTTCGGCGCCGCCCTGTTCCACGCCACGCTGGCGGCCGCTCTGGCGGACTGGGTGGAGTGGGCGGCGCAGCGCGAAGGCCTGCGCCGCGTCGCACTGGGCGGCGGCTGCTTCCTCAACCGCATCCTCAGCCGCGACTTGAGCGCGGCGCTGGCTGGCCGCGGCTTCGAGGTGTTCGAAGCGAGCCAGGTGCCGCCCAACGACGGCGGCCTGAGCCTGGGCCAGGCCTGGATCGCCGCGCAACGCTTCATTCACGAGGAAATCTAGATATGTGTCTTGCCATTCCCGTGCGCATCGTCGAACTTCAGGACAACGAGATCGCGCTGTCCGATGTCGGCGGCATCCGCAAGGAGATCTCGCTGGCGCTGGTGGACGACGTCCAGGTCGGCGACTTCGTCATCGCCCACGTCGGCTATGCCATCAACAAGCTGGACGCGGAAGAGGCGGAGAAGACCCTCGCCCTGTTCGCCGAGCTGACCGAGCACGAGCGGCAGATGGCCCTGGCATCGGCCGCGGCGTGAGCGCGGCGTGAAGTACATCGACGAATTCCGCGACGGCAAGACCGCCCGTGCGCTGGCGCAGGTGATCGCGCGCGAAGTGCGCGCGGATCGCCGCTACCACATCATGGAGTTCTGCGGCGGCCATACCCACGCCATATCGCGCTACGGCATCACCGACCTGCTGCCGGACAACGTGCGCCTGATCCACGGCCCGGGCTGCCCGGTGTGCGTGCTGCCGATCGGCCGCATCGACAATGCCATCGACCTGGCGCTCAAGCGCGGCGCGATCCTGTGCACCTACGGCGACTGCATGCGCGTGCCGGCCTCCGGCCAGCTCAGCCTGCTCAAGGCCAAGGCCCGCGGCGCCGACATCCGCATGATCTATTCGGCGGCGGATGCGCTCAAGACGGCGCAGGACAATCCGGACAAGGAAGTCGTGTTCTTCGCCATCGGCTTCGAAACGACGACGCCGCCGACGGCGGTCGTGATCGCGCAGGCGCAGAAGCTGGGATTGAAGAATTTCACCGTGTTCTGCAACCACGTGCTGACGCCGTCGGCCATCGCCCACATCCTGGAGTCGCCCGAGGTGCGCGACTACGGCACCGTGCCGCTGGACGCCTTCATCGGTCCGGCCCATGTCAGCACCGTGATCGGCAGCCGGCCCTACGAATATTTCGCCGAGGAATACCGCAAGCCGGTGGTGATCGCCGGCTTCGAGCCGCTGGACGTGATGCAGTCCATCCTGATGCTGGTGCGGCAGCTGAACGAGGGCCGCGCCGAGGTGGAGAACCAATTCACCCGGGCGGTGACGCGGGAGGGCAATCTCAAGGCCCAGAAGCTGGTGGCGGAGGTGTTCGAACTGCGCCGCAGCTTCGAGTGGCGCGGCCTGAACGAAGTGCCTTACAGCGCATTGCGCATCAAGGCCAGCTACCGCGAATTCGACGCCGAGGACCGCTTCGGCATCACCTACAGGTCGGTGCCGGACAACAAGGCGTGCGAGTGCGGCGCCATCCTGCGCGGCGTCAAGCGGCCGCAGGACTGCAAGATCTTCGGCACGGTGTGCACGCCGGAGAACCCGATGGGCTCCTGCATGGTGTCCTCGGAGGGGGCCTGCGCGGCGCACTACACCTACGGCCGCTTCCGCGATGCGGCGTGACGGTAGGGCGGGCCGCGCCCGCCGGTTCCTGATCTCGTTGCCATGACCCAGATCAAGAAGGGCTACATCCGCCCCGTCGAACTTCAAGCACGGCCGGGTGGACATGAGCCACGGCAGCGGCGGCCGCGCCATGGCGCAACTGATCGAGGAACTGTTTCTCGCGGCCTTCGACAACGAATGGCTGCGCCAGGGCAACGACGGCGCGCGGCTGCCGGCGGCGGCCGCAGTCTGGTGATGGCCACCGACGCCCACGTCGTATCGCCGCTGTTCTTTCCCGGCGGCGACATCGGCTGCCTGTCGGTGCACGGCACCATCAACGATGTCGCCATGCTCGGCGCGACGCCGCTCTACCTCTCGGCCTCGTTCATCCTGGAAGAGGGCTATCCGCTGGCGGATCTCAAGCGCATCGTCGAGTCCATGGCGCGCGCCGCGGAGGAAGCGGGCGTGCCGGTGGTCACGGGCGACACCAAGGTGGTGGAGCAGGGCAAGGGCGACGGCGTGTTCATCACCACGACGGGCGTCGGCGTCATCGCCCGACGGCGTGAACGTGTCCGGCGATCGGGCGCGACCGGGCGACGCCATTCTGATCAGCGGCACCCTGGGCGACCACGGCGTCGCCATCATGTCCCTGCGCGAGAACCTGGGATTCGACACCGCCATCGAGTCCGACACTGCGGCGCTGCACCGGCTGGTGGCGGCGATCCTGGAGGCGGAGCCGCGACATGCACGTGCTGCGCGATCCGACCCGCGGCGGGCTGGCGACCACGCTGAACGAGATCGCGCGCCAGTCCGGCGTCGGCATGGTCATCGACGAGAGCGCCCTGCCGGTGCGCGAGGAGGTCGCGGCGGCCTGCGAGATTCTCGGCCTCGATCCGCTCTACGTCGCCAACGAGGGCAAGCTGGTCTGCCTCTGCGCGGCCGAAGCCGCGCCGCGGGTGCTCGCGGCGATGCGCGCCCATCCCCTCGGTGCCAATGCGGCCGTCATCGGCACGGTGATCGAGGACGAGCACCATTTCGTGCAGATGGAAACGGCGTTCGGCGGCAAGCGCATCGTCGATTGGCTCACCGGCGAGCAATTGCCGCGGATATGCTGAAGAATCGCTTTCAACGCAAAGGGCGCAAAGGCGCAGAGGGCGCGGAGGAATTTCGGCCGTGATCGGCGGCACCGCAACGCATCTTTCCACTTTGCGCTCTTTGCGTCTTCGCGCTCTCTGCGTTGACAGCGTTTGACTCTTCTCCCATGCGCATTCTTTTTCTCACCCACAGCTTCAACAGCCTCGCCCAGCGGCTCTACGTCGAACTGGCGGAGCGCGGCCACGAGTTGTCGATCGAGTTCGACATCAACGACCAGGTGGCGATCGAGGCGGTGGCACTGTTCCGACCCGACCTGGTCCTCGCTCCCTATCCTCAAGCGGCGCATACCCGAGGCGGTGTGGCGCGAGCAGGTATGCCTGGTCGTGCATCCCGGCATCGTCGGCGACCGCGGACCCTCTGCCCTGGACTGGGCGATCCAGCGCGGCGAAACGCAGTGGGGCGTCACCGTGCTGCAGGCGAACGAGGTCATGGACGGCGGCGACAGTGTGGGCCGCGCGCAGCTTCGCCATGCGCGCCGCACGCAAGAGCAGTCTTTACCGCAACGAGGTCAGCGAAGCAGCGGCGGAGGCGGTGCTGGAGGCGGTGGAACGCTTTGCCTGCGGCGGCTTCACGCCGCAGCCGCTCGACTATGCGCGTGCCGACGTGCGCGGGCGCGAGCATCCGTACATGCGCCAGGAGCATCGGCGCATCGACTGGCAGGCGGACGCGACGCAGACGGTGCTGGCGAAACTCCACGCTGCCGATTCGGTTCCCGGCGTGCTGGACGAGGTGGCGGGCCTGCCCGTGTATCTCTACAACGCGTTCCGCGAGCAGAGCCATCGCGGCGAACCGGGTGACGTCCTCGCCACGCGCCACGGGGCGATCCTCCGTGCCACCCGCGACGGGGCGGTGTGGATCACCCATCTGAAGCTCAAATCGGAGGAAGCGAGCTTCAAGCTGCCGGCGACGACGGTTCTCGGCGAGCGGCTGCAAGGCGTTCCCGAACTGGCGCTGCCAACGCTGCCCGCGAAGGACGAAGGCACCTGGCAGGACATCTGCTACGAGGAAGAGGACGGCGTCGGCTATCTGCATTTCCCGATCTACAACGGCGCCTTGTCCACCGCCGACTGCCGGCGGCTGCGCGCTGCCTTCGGCGAAGCCGGCCGCCGCGACACCCGGGTGCTGGTGCTGATGGGCGGCACCGATTTCTGGTGCAACGGCATCCATCTCAACGTCATCGAGGCGGCGTCGAGTCCGGCCGACGAGTCCTGGGCCAACATCGAGGCCATGGACGACCTGTGCCTGGCCATCGTTCAGAGCACGAAACTCACGGTGGCGGCCATGCAGGGCAACGGCGGTGCCGGCGGCGTGTTCCTGGCGCTGGCGGCCGACCGCATCTGGGCGCGGCAGGGCGTCGTGCTCAATCCCCATTACAAGGGGATGGGCAACCTCTACGGCTCGGAGTACTGGACCTATCTGCTGCCGCGTCGCGTCGGCGCGCGAGCGTCGCGGCAGATCACGCAGAACCGGCTGCCCATCGGCGCGCCCCAGGCCAGGCGGCTGGGACTGATCGACGACTGCTTCGGCCGCGATGGGCCGCGTTCGTCGCCGAGGTGAGGGCGCGGGCGAGCGGAACTGGCGGCCGATCCGTCACTGCCGCAGCGCCTGGAAGAAAAGCGCAGGCAGCGCGAAAGCGACGAGGAAGCAGAAGCCGCTGGCGCGATATCGCGCCGAGGAACTGGAACACATGAAGCTCAACTTCTACGGCTTCGATCCCAGCTACCACGTGGCGCGCTACCACTTCGTCCATCGCATGCCGCATGCCTGGACGCCGCTGCATCTGGCACGCCATCGGCGCAACCAGTGGCAGCGGCAGGCGCTGCTGCGCACGCGGGCGGCGTGAGAGTTTGTGAATAAATCTACTGCGCCTCCCGATGGCTGCGTTGCGCGGTGCTCGCTCCTCGCCTATCTAAGTGATATGTCTCGTCGCTGCGCTCCGTGCGCCTTGCCTTCGGGCCGCTCGCTACGATTTCTTCACAAACTCTGAGGCAACCGGCTAGGCGCTGCCCACCGCCAGTTCGCCGAGCAGATGCTCCTGGGCGCAGAAGCGGGCACGGCGGTTCTGCGTGCGCCGGTATACCCCGTCCTGATCCATCTCCCAGGCCTGGCAGTTGTCGCGCGAGATAGGGCTTGAGGCCTTCCTTGAGGACGCGCTTCTTGAGCTTGTGGTCGAGCATCGGGAAAGGCGATCTCGATGCGGCGGAAGAAATTGCGCTCCATCCAGTCGGCGCTGCCGAGATAGACCTTCTCCTCGCCGTCGGCGTAGGAAGTAGAAGATGCGGTGATGTTCGAGGAAGCGGCCGATGATCGAGCGCACGCGGATGTTCTCCGACAGTCCCTTGCACGCCCGGCCGCAGCGCGCAGACGCCGCGCACGATCAGATCGATCTTGACGCCGGCCTGCGAGGCCTCGTACAGCGCCTCGATGATCTCCGGTTCGAGCAGCGAGTTCATCTTGGCGATGATGCTGCGCCTTGCGGCCGGCGCGGGCGGTTTCGGCCTCCTGCGCGGATCGCGGCGAGCATGTCTGCGTGCAGCGAGAAGGGCGCCTGCCAGAGATGCTTCAGGGCGGCGGCGTGGCCGAGTCCGGTGAGTTGCTTGAACACCTCATTGACGTCGGCGCCGATTTCCTCGTTGCTGGTCAGCAGGCCGAAGTCGGTATAGAAGCGTGGTCGTGCGCGGATGGTAGTTGCCGGTGCCCAGATGCACGTAGCGGCGCAGAGCCGCCTTCCTCGCGACGCACGATCATCAGCATCTTGGCGTGGGTCTTGTAGCCGAACACGCCATAGACGACATGCGCGCCGACCTCTTCCAGCCGCGCGGCGATGTTGATGTTGGCTTCCTCGTCGAAGCGCGCCATCAGCTCGACGACGACGGTGACTTCCTTGCCCTTCTGCGCGGCGCGCAGCAGCGTGCTCGCATCAGCACCGAGTCGGTGCCGGTGCGATAGACCGTCATCTTGATCGCCACCACCTGCGGATCGTCGGCCGCCTGCTCGCAGCAGCTCGATGACCGGCGCTGAAGGACTGGAAGGGGTGATGCAGCAGGATGTCGTCGCTTGCGCATGGTGTCGAAGATGTCCGCGCGCTTGGCCAGCGCCTTGGGCAGGCCGGGCTGGAAGGCGGGGAACTTGAGGTCGGGGCGGTCGACCCAGTCGGGTACCTGCATCAGGCGCACCAGGTTGACCGGTGCCGTGCACGCGATAGAGGTCGTCGTGGCCGAGATCGAACTGCTGCAGCAGGAAGTCGGCCATGGCTTCCGAGCAGTTGTCGGCCACCTCCAGCCGCACGGCGTCGCCGAAGTGGCGCTGCGGCAGTTCGCCCTGCAGCGCGGTGCGCAGGTTCTTCACTTCTTCCTCGTCGACGAACAGGTCGCGAGTTGCGCGTGACGCGGAACTGGTAGCAGCCGAGCACGTTCATGCCGGAGAACAGTTCGCCGACATGGCGCGTGCAGGATCGAGGAGAGGAAGACGAAGCCGTAGTCGATGCCGGTCAGTTCCCTGGGCAGCCGGATGACGCGCGGCAGGGCGCGCGGCGCCTGCACGATGGCGGCGCCGCGAGCTGCGGCCGAAGGCGTCCTTGCCTTCGAGTTCGACGGCGAAATTGAGGCTCTTGTTGAGCACGCGCGGGAAGGGATGCGACGGATCGAGGCCGATCGGCGTCAGCACCGGCATCACTTCGCGGAAGAAGTAGTCGCGGATCCATTCGCGCTGCTGCGGCGTCCATGTGGACGCGCCGCAGGAAGCGGATGCCCTCGGCGGCCAGCGCGGGCAGGATGACGTCGTTGAGCAGGGCGTACTGTTCGGCGACCAGCGCGTGCGCTTCCTCGCTGACGCGGCGGAAGACGTCGCTGCGGCGACAGGCCGTCGGTGCCGGCGTGCATGGCGAGCCGAGCTTGATCTGCTCCTTGAGGCCGGCGACGCGGATCTCGAAGAACTCGTCGAGGTTGCTGGAGACGATGCACAGGAAGCGCAGCCGCTCGAGCAGCGGCACGCGCGGCGTCCGCGGCCTGGGCCAGGACGCGGCGGTTGAAGGCGAGCGGCGCCAGTTCGCGGTTGAGGAAGTGCTCCGGTGGGGGCGCGGCGGGCGGGATCGGGCTGATCATGGGGTCGTGGTTCTCGTTGTCGGAGGTTGCGGCAGGAGGTGACGTATGACATTTCCATCGCATGACACGGTTATCGTGCTCTCAAGCCGGAGCCGATGAATCGGCTCGTCGAATGCTGCTGCTACAATTTTGGCACCTTGGCAAAGCGGGGTCGGTGCGCGGCGCCTGACGAGCCATGAGCTACGAATTGATCGCTGCCGTCGATCTCGGTTCCAACAGCTTTCGCCTGCAGGTCGGGCGGGTCGTCGGCAACCAGATCTATCCGCTCGATTCCCTCAAGGAGTCGGTTCGCCTGGCCGCCGGCCTGACGCCGCAGAAGATCCTCGACGGCGCCTCCGCAATTGCGCGCCCTCGAGGCGCTGGCGCCGCTTCGGCGAGCGTCTGCGCGGGTTCGAGCCGGAGGCGGTGCGCGCGGTGGCGACCAACACCCTGCGCGTGGCGAAGAATGCGCCGCAGTTCCTGACCGCAGGCCGAGGCGGCGCTGGGTTTTCCGATCGAGGTCATCGCCGGGCGCGAGGAAGCGCGGCTGATCTATCTCGGCGTCGCCCATACCCTGCCCAATCCGCGCACCCAGCAGCTGGTGGTCGATATCGGCGGCGGTTCCACCGAGTTCATCATCGGCCGCAATTTCGAGCCCGCTGCATGCTGGAGTCGCTGTACATGGGCTGCGTCAGCTACAGCCTGCGCTTCTTCCCGAAGGGCCGCGTCGACAAGAAGGGCTTGCGGGAAGCGGAACTGGCGGCGCGCAAGGAACTGCAGACCATCGTGCACCGCTATCAGGCGAACGGGCTGGGAGGAGGCGGTCGGTTCCTCCGGCTACGGCCAAGGCGATTGTCGACCTGCTCGAACTGAACGGCTTACAGCAAGGGCGGCATCACCCGCGATGGGCTGGAGCAACTGCAGGCCCGGCTGCTGCGCATCGGCGACCTGGCCGATGCCGATCTGCCCGGCCTGCGCGCCGGACCGCATTCCGGTGCTGCCCGGCGGGCTGGCCATCATGTCGGCGGTGTTCGAGGAGTTCGGCCTCGAGCGCATGATCTTCTCCGAAGGCGCGCTGCGGCTGGGCGTGCTCTACGACCTGCTCGGACGCTACCACCACGAGGACCTGCGCGACGCGACCGTCGCGCAACTTCATGCGCCGCTACGAGGTGGACCGGCGCCAGGCGCGAGCGCGTCAGCCGACGCCGCCCTGGCCTTTCTGCAGCAGTTGCGCGCCGAACCTGCAGCGCCGGATCACCGCCGACGCGCAGCTTCCTGGTGTGGGCGGCGCGCCTGCACGAGATCGGCGTCTCGATGGCGCACTCCGGCTACCACAAGCACAGCGCCTACATCCTCGCCAACGCCGACATGCCGGGCTTTTCGCGACGGACCAGGCGCGGCTGGCGCGGCTGGTGCTCGCGCATCGCGGCAAGCTGGAGCGGGTACAGTCCATGGCGGCCGAGAACCGCGACTGGGTGCTGATCCTCTGTCTGCGGCTGGCCGTGCTGCTGCATCGCGCGCGCGACGACGCCGGTCTGCCGCCGCTGCAACTGCGCCGCGGCGGCAGGGGTTTCCAGATCACCGCCGACGCCGATTGGCTGGCCGCGTCGCCGCTGACGGCGGCGGCTCTCGACGAAGAGACGCGGCAATGGGCGAGCATCGGCAAGGAACTGCGCCTGAAATCGAGCCGCGGGACGGAGCGGATCCTCGCTCCCTGATGACATTGCCTGCCGGGCATGATGCACCCCGCGACGATCTCGCTTGAGCCGGGCGCCGAGGGGCGCCGGGCGCGGCTGGCCGGCAGCTGGACCCTGACGGGCATGGGGCGGGAGGTGGCGACGATGGAGCGCAGGCTCGTCGATCTGGCGGCGGACGCGGATCTGGAGTGGAGCCTGCAGCACGTCGCGGCCCTGGATTCTGCCGGTGCCCTGATGCTGTGGCGCGCCTGGGGAAAACGTCTGCCGGACAGGCTCGATGCCCGCGATCCGCAGCTCGACCTCTTCCGGCGCATCGCCGCCGCGCAGGCGGTGCCGGAAACCCGGCGCGCGCCGCCTTCGCCCTACGAGTGGCTGATCCGGCTCGGGAGTTTCATCCTCGGCGTGGCGCGGCAGGCGGTAGACCTGGTGGCGCTGATCGGCCGCCTGGTGCTCGACCTGCTCGACATCGCGCGCCATCCCGCCACCATGCCGTGGAAGGAGATCTCGGCCAATCTCTACAAGAGCGGCGTGCTGGCGATGCCGGTTTCGGCCCTGGTGGGCTTCCTCATCGGCGTCGTCCTGTCCTATCTCTCGGCGCTGCAACTGCGCAGCTCGGCGCCGACATCTTCATCGTCAACATCCTCGGCCTCGGCATCATCCGCGAACTCGGTCCGGTGCTGGTCGCCGTGCTGGTGGCGGGCCGCTCCGGTTCGGCCATGACCGCGCAACTGGGGGTGATGCGGGTCACCGAGGAGATCGACGCGCTGGCGGCCATGGGTGTCTCGCGCACCGTGCGGCTGGTGCTGCCCAAGGTCATCGCGCTGGGCATCGCCATGCCGCTGCTGGTGTTGTGGATCAGCGCCGTGGCCCTGCTCGGCGGCATGGTCTCGGCCCAGGTCCAGCTCGACCTCCCCTACGGCTTCTTTGTCGAGCAACTGCCCAAGGTGGTGCCGGTCGCGAATCTGTGGATCGGACTCGCCAAGGGTTTCACCTTCGGCCTGATCGTGGCACTGGTCGCCTGCCATTTCGGGCTGCGGGTGCGGCCGAACACCGAAAGCCTGTCCTCGAACACCACAGCGTCGGTGGTGACCTCGATCACCACGGTGATCCTGGCGGACGCGATTTTCGCCATCGCCACGCGCTCCATCGGCGTGCCATGAACACGCCCGTCATCGAGGTGCGAAACGCGGCGATGCGCTTCGGCGACGTGTGGGTGCTGCGCAACCTGGACCTGCAGGTCGATCGGGGCGAAGTGGTCGCCCTGGTGGGCGGTTCGGGCAGCGGCAAGACGACGCTGCTGCGCCAGATCATCGGCCTGCAGCGGCCGACCGCGGGCGAGATCCGCGTCTTCGGCGAACCGCTGTTCTCCAAGGATGCGCGCCGCGACCGCGCCCTGCGGCGGCGCTTCGGCGTGCTGTTCCAGCAGGGCGCGCTGTATTCGGCGTTCAATGTTTACCAGAACGTGGCCTTCCCCCTGCGCGAGCTGAGGATGCTGGACGAAGCGCTGATCCGCGACATCGTCATGCTCAAGCTGGCCATGGTGGAGTTGCTGCCGCGCCATGCCTGGCTGATGCCGGCGGAGTTGTCGGGCGGCATGGTGAAGCGCGTGGCGCTGGCCCGGGCCCTGGCGCTGGAGCCGGAACTGCTGCTGCTGGACGAGCCGACTGCCGGGCTCGACCCGGACCGATCGGAGGGCTTCGTGCGCCTGATCCGCACGCTGCACGCGCAACTCGGGCTGACCGTGGTGCTGGTGACGCACGACCTGGATACGCTGGCGGCGCTCGCCACCCGCGTTGCCGTCCTGAGCGAACAGCGTATACTCGCCCACGGACCGCTTGACGACATCATGAACCTGGACCACCCGTTCATCCGGAACTTCTTCCACTCCGTACGCTCGCGCAACGCGATCCAGCGCGGCATCGAAATCGTCTGAGATGGAGAGCCGCGCCCACGCCTTGGCCGCGGGAATATTCGCGCTGGCGCTCGGCTTGGCGGCGGCCTTCGCCGTTTGGTGGCTGTCGGGAAAGCGTGAGGCCACGGTGGAGTATCTCGTGGTCAGTACCCGCAGCCTGACCGGTCTGAATTCCCAGGGCACGGTGCGCTACCGCGGCGTGCGCGCCGGCAAGGTGCAGGACATCAGCGTGGACCCGGACGATCGGCGCAACATCCTGGTGCAAATCCGCATCGGCAAAGGCTTTCCGATCACCAGGAGCACCACCGCCCAGATCAACTTCCAGGGCGTGACCGGCCTCGCCTACGTGCAACTGGACGACGACGGCTCCAGCGGCGAGCCGCTGACCGCGCCGCCGGGGCAGGTGCCGCGCATCGCCCTCAAGGCGTCCGGCTACGATTCCCTGACCGACGTGGCAGCCAAGGTGCTGGCCCAGGTGCAAGTGCTCGCGAGCCGGGTCAACACCCTGCTGTCGGAGCAGAACCTGGCCCGCATCGACGGCACGCTGGCCAATCTGGAAACGGCTTCCGCCGGCCTGCGCGACACGATGAAGGCGGCCCCGGAACTGATGACGCAACTCAAGCAGGTGGCGAGCGATTCCAACATCCGGCGTCTGAATACGATCCTTGCCAATCTGGAGCGCACCAGCGGCGAGACCGCGCCGCTCGCCGGCGATCTGCGGCAACTGGTGGCCTCGCTGCAGTCTGCGAGCAAGCGCATCGAAGCGGTCAGCGCCGATGCCGGAGCGCAGATGGTGGGCGACACGCTGCCGCGAATGAACGGGCTGCTCGAGGACCTCTCCGGCACCTCGCGACACCTGGGACGGCTGCTGCAGGAGTTGGAGAAGTCGCCCCAGGCGCTGCTGTTCGGCCGCACACCCCAGCGACCGGGTCCGGGCGAGGCGGGATTCGATGGCGCCCGGTAGCGCTGGCACATACCTGGAATCGCGCATGCGTTGGTTGATCGTGCTCCCCACCCTGGCGCTCGCCGGATGCCTCGGCGTGTCGCGCCAGGCGCCCGATGTCGCCCATTTCGATTTCGGCGCGCCCGTGACTGTTCCGGCCAGTACGCCGGCGCTGCCGCTGCGCAGCGTGGATGTGGTCGCCCCCTCCTGGCTGGACAGCCCGGCGCTCCAGTATCGGCTGGCGTACGCCGAGCCCGCCCGCCGTCAGAGCTATGCCGAGAGCCGCTGGATTGCGCCGCCGGGGGAACTGGTGGAAGTGGCGCTGCGCCGCGCCATCGTTTCCGGCGACACGCTGACTCAGGCGGTTGGCTGCAGACTGCTCATCGATCTGGATGAACTCGCCCAGGTCTTCCGCACACCCGGGGACAGTGACGGCGTGATCGAAGTTCGCGCCTCCCTGCTGGCGCCCCGCACCGACACGCTGCTGGCGCGCAAGAGCTTTTCCGTCAGCCGGCCTGCAGCCTCGGCCGACGCGCGGGGCGGCGTGGCGGCGATCACCGCTGCCGTCGAGGCGCTGGCGGCCGGCCTGCGGGACTGGATCGGTGCGCTTGACCGCGAGCGGGCGCCGGGATTGAATATCGCCCAGACCTGCCGCGGGGCCTGACGGCCGCCTGCTGCGGCATTCCACTCCACCATTCGACAGACGAGGAGCGCCATGACGGCAGAGGTCAATCCTTACCGCAGCGGACTGGACAAGTGCGCCGCCAACTATGAATCGCTGACCCCGATCACGTTCCTCGAACGCTCGGCGTATGTGTATCCGGACCGAATCGCCCTGATCCACGGCCAGCGGCGCTACACCTGGGCGGAAACCTACGCCCGGGCGCGGCGCCTGGCCTCCGTCCTCAAGCAGCACGGCATCGACGCCGGCGACACGGTGGCGGTCATGCTCAACAACACGCCCGAGATGTTCGAGTGCCATTTCGGCGTGCCGATGACCGGGGCCGTGCTCAACACCATGAACACGCGGCTCGATGCCGAGACCATCGCCTTCATGCTCAACCACGGCGAGGCGAAGGTGCTGATCGCCGACCGCGAATACTCCGCCGATGGTGAAGAAGGCGCTGGAGAAACTGGTCGGCCGCGACATCCTCGTCATCGACGTCGACGACCCGGAATACACCGGTCCGGGCGAGCGGCTGGGCAGCGTCGAATACGAGTCGCTGCCTCGCCGACGGCGACCCCGACTTCCCCTGGCGCGGACCGCCGGACGAGTGGAATGCGATCTCCCTCAACTACACCTCGGGCACCACCGGCAATCCGAAGGGGGTCGTCTATCACCATCGCGGCGCCTATCTCAACGCGCTTGTCGAACATCGTCTGCTGGGGCATGCCGCCGCATGCGGTGTACCTGTGGACGCTGCCGATGTTCCACTGCAACGGCTGGTGCTTCCCGTGGACCATGGCGGCCAACTGCCGGCACCAACGTCTGCCTGCGCCGCGTCGATGCCGAAGCTGATGCTTCGACGCGATCCGCGAGCACCGGGTGACGCACTACTGCGGCGCGCCCATCGTGCATCAGCATGATCGTCAACGCGCCGGACGAGTGGCGCGAGGGCATCGACCACAAGGTGAACGGCCTGATCGCGGCCGCGCCGCCGCCGGCGGCGGTGATCGAGGGCATGGAGCGCATCGGCTTCGACATCACCCACGTCTACGGCCTGACCGAGACCTACGGCCCGGCCGCGGTCTGCGCCAAGCACGAGGAGTGGAGCGCGTTGCCGCATCGACGCAGCGCGCCGAGCCAACGGCCGGCAGGGCGTGCGCTACCACTGCGAGGAAGGCATCACCGTGATGGATCCGCAGACCATGCAGCCGGTGCCGTGGGACGGCGAGACCATGGGCGAGATCATGTTCCGCGGCAACCTCATCATGAAGGGCTACCTGAAGAATCCGAAGGCGACCGAAGAGGCGTTCCGCGGCGGCTGGTATCACACCGGCGACCTGGCGGTGATGCACGCCGACGGCTACGTCAAGATCAAGGACCGTTCCAAGGACGTCATCATCTCCGGCGGCGAGAACATCTCGTCGGTCGAGGTCGAGGACATGCTCTATCGCCATCCGGCGGTGATGGCGGCGGCGGTGGTGGCCACGCCCGATCCGAAGTGGGGCGAGGTGCCCTGCGCCTTCGTCGAACTGAAGGAAGGACAGAGCGTGAGCGAGCGAGGACATCGTCGACTTCTGCCGCAGCCGCATGGCGCGGCTTCAAGGTGCCGAAGAGGGTGATCTTCGGGCCGCTGCCGAAGACCTCGACCGGCAAGATCCAGAAGTACGTCCTGCGCGAGAAGGCGAAGTCGACGGCAGCGATCGAATAGGTAGCGCGCAGCCGACCCGTAGGGCGGGCCGTGTCCGCCGCCCTTCGGCGCCACCGGAGGCGCAGGGCGGGCCGTGCCCGCCGTAGATCGGTGCGCCCTGCGCACCCCTCCCGAGGAGACGAACATGAGTGCCGTGCCCCAAGCCGTGAACGAACCCATCCTGCTGCGTTGCGACGACGGCGGCGTGGCCACCCTGACGCTGAACCGGCCGACGCAGTTCAATTCCCTGTCGCTGGCCCTGCTCGGCGAGTTGCAGGCGCAGCTCGATGCCATCGCCGGCGACTCTGCGGTGCGGGTGGTGGTGATCGCCGGTGCCGGCAAGGCCTTCTGCGCCGGCCACGACCTCAAGCAGATGCGCGCCAACCCGAGCAAGGCCTTACATGCAGGCAGCTGTTCCGCCAGTGCGGCCGCATGATGACGACCCTCACGCGAACTGCCGCAGCCGGTGATCGCCCGCGTGCATGGCATCGCCACCGCGGCCGGCTGCCAGCTGGTGGCCAGTTGCGATCTGGCGGTGGCGGCCGACGTCGCGCGCTTCGCCGTGTCGGGCATCAACGTCGGCCTGTTCTGCTCGACGCCGGCGGTGGCCTTGTCGCGCAACATGGGGCGCAAGCAGGCGATGGAGATGCTGCTGACCGGCGACTTCATCGACGCGCGCGACGGCGCAGCGCAGCGCGGGCTGGTCAATCGCGTGGTGCCGGCCGATCAGCTCGATGCCGAGGTCAGACAGCTGGCGGATTCGATCTGCGCCAAGTCGGCGGTGGCCGTGCGCCATGGGCAAGCAGCTCTTCTACCAGCAGCTGGAGATGGGGCTCGATGGCGCCTACCAGTTGGCGAGCGAAACCATGGCCTGCAACATGATGTGCGAGGATGCCGGCGAAGGCATCGACGCCTTCATGCAGAAGCGCAAGCCGGAGTGGAAGGGGCGCTGATGCCGCGTCAGCGCGCGATGCGGTCGGCGATCCAGTCCTTGACGGCTCGCCAGGTCGGGCGCGAAGCGGTCGCAGCGCATCAGCGAGAAGCCGAAGACGTAGGCGTAGAGCAGCACGCTGCGGGCTGCGGCCTCGCGCTGCCGTCAGGCCGCAGGCGACGAAAAGGCGGGCGGCGCAGTCCAGCCGCTTCGGCATCCACTTCCTTCGACCACGGCGGCGGCGCGCGGGTCGCGCCGCGCCCATTCGCGCACCGCGAGCTCGATCGGTATGCCCTTGCGGTTGCGCGCCGTGCGAATAGACGTCGATGGTGTGGTAGATGCGGCGCCAGTTCCCGGCCCGGGCTCCGCGGCGGTCTGCTTGCGGATGTCGCGGATGCGGCCGTCCTTCCACTCGTCGAGCACCGCATCGAGCAGATCGCGGCGATCCTTGAAATGCCAGTAGAAGCTGCCCTTGGTGACGTGCAGCCGCTTCGCCAGGAGTCTCCACCCGCAGGCCGTCGACGCCGTCTTCGGCCAGCACGTCGCTGGCGGCAGCGATCCAGCTCTGGCGGTCCAGCGGCGGCGGCGAGTTCGGCAGCGGCTTGACGGTCATGGCGGGCTGGCTTGACAGCGGAAAACCATACGGTACGTATGTATCCATACGGTACGGTATTGATAATTGTGGCCGGTGCTGCGGCTAGTGTCATAGCACGGAAAATGACGAACCGTATGGTGCCTCGGCGCGAGACGACGCGTCTCGCAACTCTTCAGGAGAGTCCGGATTGAAAATACTGGTACCGGTCAAGCGGGTGGTCGACTACAACGTCAAGGTGCGCGTCAAGGCCGACGGCACCGGCGTCGATCTGGCCAACGTCAAGATGTCGATGAACCCCTTCGACGAGATCGCCGTCGAAGAGGCGGTGCGCCTGAAGGAGGCCGGCATCGCCACCGAGGTGATCGCCGTGTCGCTGCGGCGTGGCCGCCTGCCAGGAGACCCTGCGCACGGCCCTGGCGCTCGGGCGCCGACCGCGCCATCCTGGTGCGAAACCGACGCCGAACTGCAGCCGCTGGCGGTCGCCAAGCTGCTCAAGGCGGTGGCCGAGAAGGAACAGCCGCAGCTCGTCATCCTGCGGCAAGCAGGCGATCGACGACGACGCCAACCAGACCGGCCAGATGCTCGCGGCGCTGCTGGGCTGGCCGCAGGCAACCTTCGCCTCCAAGGTGGTCATCGCCGGCGGCAGCGCGACCGTGACGCGCGAGATCGACGGCGGTCTGGAAACGCTGGAGATCAAGCTGCCGGCCGTCGTGACCACCGACCTGCGCCTGAACGAGCCGCGCTACGCCACGCTGCCCAACATCATGAAGGCGAAGAAGAAGCCGCTCGAGACGCTCAAGCCGGACGACCTGGGCGTCGACGTCGCGCCGCGCCTGGCGACGCTCAAGGTCGGCGAGCCGCCGAAGCGGCAGGCCGGCGTACGGTGGCGGATGTCGCCGCAACTGGTGGAGAAGCTCGAAGAACGAAGCGAAGGTGAGTGCTGACATGGCCGATACCTGGTCATTGCGGAACACGACAACGCCGTCCTTGAAGGCGGCGACGCTCAACGCCGTGACGCCGCGGCGGCGGCAATCGGCGGCGAGAGTCCATCTGCTGGTGGCCGGCGCCGGCTGCGCTGCCGCCGCGCAAGGCGGCTGCCGAGCTGGCCGGCGTGGCCAAGGTGCTGCTGTCGCCGATGCGCCGCACTACGCCGATCAGCTTGCGGAGAACCTGGCGGCGCTGGTCGTCGATCTGGCAAAGGCCGGCCGGCTACTCGCCACATCCTGGCGCCGGCGACCACCTTCGGCAAGAACGTCATGCCGCGCGTGGCGGCGCTGCTCGACGTGGCGCAGATTTCCGACATCGTCGCGGTCGAGTCCGCGGACACCTTCGTGCGCCCGATCTACGCCGGCAACGCGCTGGCGACGGTCAAGTCGGCCGACGCGGTCAAGGTCATCACCGTGCGCACCACGGCCTTCGAGGCGGCTGGGCAGGGCGGCGTCGCGCGCGGTCGAAACCGTGGCGCCGGGCGCCGGATCTCGGCCTGTCGAAGCTGGTCGGACGCGAGCTGACGCAAGTCGGAGCGTCCGGAACTGGGCGCGGCCAAGGTGATCGTCTCCGGCGGCCGCGGGCTGGGCAGCGGCGAGAACTTCCACAAGCTGCTGGAGCCGCTGGCCGACAAGCTGGGCGCGGCGCTGGGCGCCTCGCGCGCGGCGGTCGATGCCGGCTTCGTGCCGAACGACTACCAGGTCGGGCAGACCGGCAAGATCGTCGCGCCGCAGCTCTACATCGCCGTCGGCATCTCCGGTGCCATCCAGCATCTGGCCGGGCATGAAGGACAGCAAGGTGATCGTCGCCATCAACAAGGATCCGGATGCGCCGATCTTCCAGGTGGCCGACTACGGTCTGGTGGGCGATCTGTTCCAGATCGTGCCGGAATTGACGGCGGCATTGGCTGAGCCGACTGCGCTTGCCGAAGTCGCCATGAACTTCCCCGACGACCTGTTTCCGACCACCGTGGGCCGTTGCGGCCTGGCTGCCCTGTGCTCGACCGCCTGGGGCCTGAGCGCGTAGCGCGCGCCGTGGAAGCGACTGGCGCGATTCGGCGCAGTTGAATGTCTGGCCGGGCACGGTCGTGGTGCTGGCGCTGCTCTGGAGCATGAAGGCCGGCGTCAGGCCCGGTCTCAATCTCCACCTGCTCGGTGCGACCGTCATTCGTGCTGGTGTTCGGGCCGCATCTGGCGATCGTCGGCCTGTCCCTGGTGCTGGCGGCGGTGACCTTGAACGGCGCGCGCGGCGTGGAGCGGCTTCGCGCTCAATGCGCTGGTGATGGTGGTGATCCCGGTGTTGGTGGCCTATGTGATCTTGCGCATCGTCGACCGCTATCTGCCCGAATCATTTCTTCGTCTACATCTTCGTCGCCGCCTTCCTCGGTGCGGCGCGCTGGCGGTGCTTGCCACCGGTGCCTCGGCGCGACGCTGTTGCTGCTGGCTGGCCGGCGTCTATGACGCCGACTATCTGATCGGCGAGTACCTGCCGTACTTCGTGCTGCTGGCGTTCTCCGAGGCGTGGATCTCCGGCATGGCGATCACCCTGATGGTGGTCTACCGCCCCGCACTGGGTCGGCACCTTCGACGACCGGCGCTACCTGTTGAACAAGTAAACTCGCGGCGATGGCGCAGCTTGTCCATGGAGTGGAGTGAAAACAGCATGAGTCCTACACTGCCCCGATACGCGACATGATGTTCGTCCTGCAGGAACTGGCCGGCCTCGACGAGGTGGCAGCAGCTTGCCGGGCTACGAGGAGGCGACGCCCGATGTGGTCGAGGCCATTCTCGACGAAGCCGGCAAGTTTGCCGGCGGCGTGCTGGCGCCGCTGAACTGGAGCGGCGACCGGGAGGGCGCGCGTCTGGGACGACAGGCAAGGTGACGATGCCGGACGGGCTTCAAGGAGGCCTATCGGCAGTTCGTCGAGAACGGCTGGAACGGCATCGGCTGCGATCCGGAGTACGGCGGACAGGGCATGCCCAAGCTGGTGGTGGCGGCGGTGCACGAAATGTGGAAGTCGGCCAACATGGCGTTCTCGCTGTGCCCGCTGCTGACCGGCGGCGCCATCGAGGCGCTGGAACTGCGCGGCACCGACGAGCAGAAGGAGAAGTACCTGCCCAAGATGGTCAGCGGCGAATGGACCGGCACCATGAACCTGACCGAGCCCCAGGCCGGTTCGGATCTGGCCGCCGTCCGCTCGCGCGCCGAGCCGCAGGGCGACGGCAGCTACCGCATCTTCGGCCAGAAGATCTTCATCACCTACGGCGAGCACGACATGGCGGAGAACATCATCCACCTGGTGCTGGCGCGCACTGCCCGATGCGCCGGAGGGCGTCAAGGGCATTTCGCTGTTCGTCGTGCCGAAGTTCCTGGTCAATGACGATGGCTCGCCTGGGCGCGCGCAACGACGTGCATTGCGTCTCCATCGAGCACAAGCTGGGCATCCACGCCAGCCCGACCTGCGTGATGGCCTTCGGCGACAACGGCGGCGCCATCGGCTACCTGGTCGGCGAGGAGAACGAAGGCCTCGAAGTACATGTTCATCATGATGAACGCGGCGCGCTTCGCCGTCGGCCTGGAGGGCGTGGCGCATCGCCGAGCGCGCCTACCAGACAGGCGCTCGACTACGCCCGGGAGCGCGTGCAGGGCCGCGACATCGGAGTGCGCGGCGGCGCCGGGTGACCGATCATCCACCATCCCGACGTGCGCCGCATGCTGATGCTGATGAAGGCCCAGATCGAGGCCATGCGCGCGCTGGCCTACGTGGTGGCGGCGGCGCACGACGCCGCCCAGCGCCATCCCGACGACGCCGAGCGCAAGCGCAACCAGGCCTTCGTCGATCTGATGATCCCGGTGGTCAAGGGCTGGCTGCACCGAGACCGGCATCGAGATGGCCTCGCTCGGCGTGCAGGTGCATGGCGGCATGGGCTTCATCGAGGAAACCGGTGCCGCCCAGCATCTGCGCGATGCGCGCATCACCACCATCTACGAGGGCACGACCGGCATCCAGGCCAACGACCTGATCGGCCGCAAGATCGCCCGCGAGGGCGGCGCGACGCTGAAGGCGGTGATCGGCCTCATGCGCGGCACGACGCCGAACTGGCGCGGCAGGGCGGTGCCGACTTGGCCGCCATCGCAGCCGCGCTGGCGCGGCGGCGTGCGAGGCGCTTGACCGATGCCGCGGATTACATCGTCGCCAACTTCGGCAAGGACGTGCGGGCGGTTTCCGTCGGCGCCGTGCCGTTCCTCAAGCTGATGGGCATCGTCGCCGGCGGCTGGCAGATGGCGCGCGCGGCGCTGGTGGCGCAGGCCAGAATCGGCGACGGCGATCCGTTCTACCCGGCCAAGATCGCCACCGCGCGCTTCTACGCCGACCATGTGCTGGCCCAGGCGCCGGGCCTGGCCCACACCGTGATCGAGGGCGGTGCGAGCGCGCTGGCGCTGGCCGAAGAGCAGTTCTGAAGCGGCGACTGGAGCGACAGGGAGCGACCGCCGCGCCGGCCGCTCAGCCGCCCTCGCCGGCAAGGGCGGACGCCACCGCTGCGTCCGCCGAACGGAACGCCGACCAGTCGGATTCGACGCGTTCGGCATATTCGGCGGCGTAGTCGAGAACGCCGGAGGTCCATTTCCGCGCCGCTCTGCCGAACGCGATGAGGGCGTCCGGCGTGGCGGCACCGTCGCGGGCCGCGCTGCGCAGGTCCGCCCATGCAATGAGGCGCCCCATGTCGGCCACCGCACCTTCGAGCCGTGCAAGGTCGCCGTTCCAGCTTTCCAGTTCCAGGCGGTCCTGGCTCGGCATCAGTTCGCGCAGCGTATAGGAGCGCTTGCCGAGCCGCAGCGCGCGCAGCAGGGCGGGTGCGATGGCCTGGCAGCGTTGCTGGATCGCCACGACCCGCTGTGCTTCGCTTGCCCATTTCGGCTGCTGCAGTTGCAGCCGGGGTGCGACCGCCGAGCCCGGCTGGTGCTTGAGGTCGAGCAGATAGTTGTCGTCCGGCGATCCCTTGCCCGCGACCAGAATCACATGCCGCTCGATGCCGAGACTGCCGGTGCCGGCAATGCGACGAGCGCAATCGAGCACGCGAAAGAAATCAGGATCGCTTTCGGTGGCGGCGAATTTGCGGACGAAAGCGCTGATTCTCTCGCGCTCCGTCTTGGACGCCGGCAACGCCTTGTCGCCATCCGTTCTGAGTCGCCGCTTGCCCTTGTGCAACACGGTGCGCTCGTCGAGCAGATCGCGCCGGCTTCGGCTGCGCACTGCGTCCAGCAGATCCCGGACCATGCCCTGCGCGAGGTCGCGCTCGATCCAGCGCGCCTTGCCATCGACCAGGGCGGCCGCGTAGGCGTCCAGGAAACATCGGCCCAGGCTGCGGGAGGTGCGGCGCTTGAGCTTGAGCGTGTCGGCGCCGACGTGCAGGCTGGTGAGAAATCGCGCCAGTTCCCAGGTGACCGGCGCCAGACAGCCCTCGTCGAAATCATTGACGTCGAAATAGGTGAGCCGGTTGTCGGCCTTGAAACTGCCGAAATTCTGGAAGTGCAGATCGCCGCAGATCCACGCCCGCGGCGGCGTGCGAAACAGCTTCCGATTGCGCGGCAGATCCTCGTAGAACAGATGGCAGGTGCCGCGAAAGAACACGAACGGATCGCGCTGCATGGCGCGGTACTTGAGCGCGAGACGCGCCGGGTCGCGCCCGCGGTTGAAAGCGAGGATGCGCTCTACCGCGCCGACGGACTTGGCACCGGTTCCCTTTTTCGTCATGGCTTCGATCCCCGGCCGCGGGCTCACATGTTCAGATAAACGCGGTCCTTCGCCGCCCTGCGGCGCGATCCAGACGATGTTCTGCGTCGGATCCTTGATGTCGCAGGTCTTGCAGTGCACGCAGTTCTGGGCGTTGATCTGCAGGCGCGGCGTTGGCTGCCCCGCTCCGTCCTCGCGCACGATCTCATACACGCCGGCCGGGCAGTAGCGCTGCTCGGGCGCATCGTAGAGCGCGAGATTCACGCGTGATCGGCACCGATGCATCCTTGAGCGTGCAGGTGGCAGGGCTGGTTTTCCTCGTGGTTGGTGTTGGACAGAAACACCGAGGACAGACGGTCGAAGGTGAGCACGCCGTCCGGCTTGGGGTAGACGATCGGCCGGCATTGCGCGGCATTCTTCAGCTTGGCGTGATCGGCGCGCAGCCGCAGCGTCCACGGCGCCTTGCCGCGGAACAGTTGCTGGTCGATGCCGAACATCAGCGAGCCCAGGTACAGGCCCTTGCTCATCCACGGCTTGAAGTTGCGCGCCCGGTACAGTTCGTCGTACAGCCAGCTCGCTGCGGAAGCGTCGCGGATAAGCGCGTCAGTTCGTCGCCGCTGCGCCCGGCACCGACGGCGTCGAAGACGGCCTCGGCCGCCAGCATGCCGCTCTTGATCGCGCCGTGGATGCCCTTGATGCGCGACGCGTTGAGAAAGCCGGCATCGTCGCCGATCAGGCAGCCGCCGGGAAAGACCAGCTTGGGCAGCGCCTGCAGGCCGCCGGCCGCCAGCGCGCGCGCGCCGTAGGCGATGCGCCGGCCGCCGTCGAAATAGCCGCGGATCGTCGGGATGCGTCTTGTAGCGCTGGAACTCCTCGAAGGGCGACAGATAGGGATTGCTGTAGCCCAGCCCGACGACGAAGCCGACCGCCACCAGGTTCGTCGCCGAAGTGGTACATGAAGGAGCCGCCATAGGTGTCGGCGTCCAGCGGCCAGCCGGCGGTATGCACGACCAGGCCCTTGCTGGTGTTGCTCGGCGCTTGCACCTCCCACAGTTCCTTGATGCCGATGCCATAGACCTGCGGGTCGGCGCCGTCGCGCAGGTGGAACTTCGTCCTCCAGCTGCTTGCCCAGATGGCCGCGACAGCCTTCGGCAAACAGCGTGTACTTGGCGTGCAGTTCCATTCCCGGCTGATAGGCATCGGTGGGCTGGCCGTCGCGGCCGACGCCCATGTCGCCGGTGACGACGCCCTTGACCGCACCGTCCTTCGCCGTAGACGACCTCGGCGCCGGCAAAACCGGGGTAGATCTCCACGCCTAGCGCTTCGGCCTGCTGGCCCAGCCAGCGGCACAGGCTGCCCAGGCTGATGACGTAGTTGCCGTGGTTGCGGAAGCAGGCCGGCAGGAGGGAGTTCGGCAGCTTGTCCAGGCGCTCGCTGCGTCCGAGGAACATGAAGCGGTCTTCGGAGACCGGCGTAATCGACGCGGCGCGCCCAGTCGCTTCCAGTCGGGCATCAGTTCGTCGAGGGCGCGCGGATCCATCACCGCGCCGGAGAGAATGTGGGCACCGATCTCGGCGCCCTTCTCGATCAGGCAGACGCTGATCTCCCGCCCTTGCTGGTTCGCCAGCTGCTTGAGCCGGATCGCGGCGGACAGGCCGGCCGGACCGCCGCCGACGACGACGACATCGAACTCCATTGATTCGCGTTCCATTGAATCCTCGCTCGTGCGCGAGCGCGCCGGCAGCGGCGCGTCGCGATACGGAATGCCCCGTGCTGCGGCGTTTTGTGAATACAATTGCTGACTATAGTGCGTTCCGGACGGGCCGGATTCGACACATGGAAAGCCACCGCACGCTGGTGCACACGACGCGCATCCCGATTCGCTGGGGCGACATGGATGCCTACCAGCATGTCAACAACACGGTCTATTTCCGCTACATGGAGCAGGCCCGCGTCGAGTGGCTGGAGGGCATGGGCTATCGCCTGCAATACGCAGCAGGAAGCGCCGGTGATCATCAATGCCAGCTGCACCTTCCTGCTGCCGCTGACCTATCCCGGCACGGTGGAAGTGCGCATGTATGCCGGTCACGCCGGGCGCAGCAGCGTGCCGACCTATTACGAGATGCGTCCGCGAGGCGACGACACGCGGCTGCACGCCGAAGGCGCGGCCAAGGTGGTGTGGATGAACCCGGCCACCGGCAAGTCGGTACCGCTGCCCGAGGCGCTGCGCAGGCTGTTCGCGGCGTGAGGCACGGATGGACATTCTGATCGAAACCGCCGCGCTGACCAAGGTAGTCCGCGGCCCTTATTGCCGAGGCCCGAAATGCTGATGGATCGCAACCACTCCGCCCTCCTGATCGTCGACATCCAGGAGCGGCTGCTGCCCCATATCGAAGACTGGCAGCGCATACTGGAAAACGCCCTATGGCTGACGCGCGTGGCGCAGCGCCTGGGGGTGCCGGTGATGGCATCGGAGCAGTATCCGAAGGGCATCGGGCACACCCATGCCGTGCTGGCGTCGCGGCTGCCGCCCGAGGCGATTGCGGAGAAGATGCATTTTTCCTGCGCGGCGGCGCAGTGCCTGACCGGTCTGGCCGGCAACGAACGCCGTCAGGCCGTGATCTGCGGCGTCGAATCTCACGTCTGCGTGCTGCAGTCGGCGCTGGAACTGCGCTGGCAGGGCAAGGAGGTATTCGTCGTCGCGGACGCCGTCGGTTCGCGGCGGGCGGCCGACCGCGATCTGGCGCTGGCACGCATGCGCGGCCATGGCGTGGAGATCGTATCGCGCGAGATGGTAGCCTTCGAGTGGCTGAAGCGGGCCGGGACCGACGAGTTTCGCGAAGTCAGCAAAGATTTTTTGAGGTAGGTCGACAAACTCGACAAACGACTGCTGGCGTTCTCATAATAGGAGCGGAAGCACCTAACCACAGCCGTCCCGATGGGCTGAGACAGGAGGAGCCGGATGACATCGCCAACAGTACTGTGGCGCTGGTTGGGCGCCGCGGCAGTCGCCTTTCTTGTAGTCATTTCCTCGGCATCGATCGCCGTGGCGCAACAGCCGCCGGCGGGGCAGGGGCCGGCCCAGGCCGGTGCCCAAGGCGCGGCGCAGCCGCATAACCTGGCACCGCTGTGGCGCGACGTGCGCTCGGGCGAACCCGGCTTCACCACCATTCGCGGGCCCGAGGCGGGGGTGCTGGTGCAGTCCGGCGGCGAAACCTGGCGCGAACTGCGCAACGGTCCGATCACGTTCTACGGCGGCCTGCTGCTGCTGATCGTTCCCGTCGCCATCCTGCTGTTCCACATGGTGAAGGGGCAGATCAAGCTGGACGGTCCGCCGACCGGCCGCGTCATCGTGCGCTTCAACAACTGGGAGCGCCTGGTGCACTGGCTTACCGCCATCAGCTTCGTCATGCTGGCGCTGACCGGACTCACCATGTTCCTCGGCAAGTACCTCATCCTGCCGCTGATCGGCCACGCCGCCTTCGCCTGGCTGGTGGCCTTCAGCAAGAATTTCCACAATTTCCTCGGATTCCTTTTCGCCGTCAGCCTGGTTCTGTTGCTGATCACTTTCCTGCGCGACAACGTCTGGGATCCCTGCGACGCGATCTGGATCCGCAAGGCGGGCGGGCTGATCAAACGGGAGCATGTGCCGTCGAAGCGCTTCAATTTCGGCGAGAAGACCTGGTACTGGTTCGGTGTCTGTTTCCTCGGCCTGACGGTCGCGATTTCCGGTCTGGTGCTGGTGTTCCCCAATTTCTTCGACACGCGCTGGGCGATGCAGGTCGCCAACGTCGTGCACCTGATTGCGGCGATCCTCGCGTTTGCCCTTGCCCTCGGGCACATCTACATGGGCACGTCCGGCGTCGAAGGGGCGTACCAATCGATGATCACCGGCGAGGTGGACGAGATCTGGGCGCGCGACCACCACGAACTGTGGCTGAAGGAGGTCAATGCCCGCGCTGCCAAGGGAGGTGCGAAATGACGCTGCTCGAGTTCGCCCGCGGGCCGTTGCTGGCCGTGGCGCTGATCGTTTTCTTCGCCGGCAGCATCTGGCGCATCTACGGCATCTTCCGCTTCAAGCCGAAACCGGATCATTCCAAGCCGCGCAGGGCGGTGGGCTTTTCCGATGCACTGCAGGGCATCCGCGCCCGCGTCTTTCCGCGCAAGGAGTTCCGCACCCGCATCGCCTTCACCGAGGCCAACGCCTGGCTGTTCCACATCGCGCTGCTGCTGATCATCGTCGCCTATGCGCCGCACATCGCCTTCGTCAAGCGCCTCACCGGCTTCATCACCTGGCCGGCGCTGCCCGATGCCGTGACGTATTTCAGCGGCGCCACCGCCATCGTCACCCTGATCATCGCGCTGCTGCACCGCATGTCCCACCCGCCGCTGCGGCTGCTGTCCAACTTCGATGACTTCTTCAGCTGGTTCATCACGCTGTTCGCGGTGGTCACCGGCATGATGGCCTTCGACTACGACTCGGCGCGCACGGACACCGTGCTGGCGATCCATCTCATCGCGGTCGAGGTGCTGCTGATCTGGCTGCCCTTCGGCAAGCTGTCCCATGCGTTCCTTATCTTCATCTCGCGCGGGATTACCGGTGCCGCATTCGCCCGCAAAGGGGCCTCGCTATGACCCTGCATATTGACGTCGACCAGGTTCATCCGATCGAACTGGAAGCGCCGCGCTTCTCCATCAAGAAGCCGGAGCAGCGATCCGACAAGCAGGGCGAGATGGGGGACGAGCAGCGCGTTCAGATCGCGCTGCAGAACTTCGCCAAGGACTTCAGCCGGCCGCTGGCCGCCTACATGGAGTCATGCATCCATTGCGGCAAGTGCGCCGAGGCCTGCCATTTCTATGTCACCACCGGCGACGCGCGCTACACGCCGATCTGGAAGCTGGAGCCGTTCAAGCAGGTGTACAAGCGCGAGGCGAGCCCGTTCCGCTGGTTCTACAAGACCTTCAACCTCAAGTCCGAGGTTACGCTGGAGGAACTGGAGGACTGGCAGGAACTGCTCTACGACACCTGCACCATGTGCGGCCGCTGCACCCTGGTGTGTCCGATGGGCATCGATATCGCCAGTCTGGTGGGGCAGGCGCGCCACGCCATGTTCCAGGCCGGGCTGGTACCGCACGAGCTGCAGGCCGTGGCGGAGCGCGCCGAGACGCGAAGGCAGCCCGCTCGGCGCCACGCCGAAGGTGTTCAAGGACCGCGTCGAGTGGCTGGCCGACGACCACGAGGTCGAGATTCCGTTCGACAAGGCGAAGGCGGATGTCATCGTCACCATGTCGTCGATCGAAATCATGAAGTACCCGGAATCGATCGTGGCGACGGCACGGATCCTCAATCACGCCGGCTACGACTGGACGCTGCGCAGCGACGGCTACGAGGCCACCAACTTCGGCATGCTTTCGGGCAACCTGCCGCATGGCAGAAGCGTACCGACCATGAAGATCATCAACGCCGCCATTGCCTGCGGCGCGAAGACCCTGATTCTGCCGGAGTGCGGCCATGCCTACGGCGCCTTGCGCTGGATGGGGGCGAACGTCTACGGCAAGCCGCTGCCGTTCGAAGTCCTGCACATTTCGGAGTTCCTCGCGGATAACATCAGGAACGGCCGCATCAAGGTGAAGCCGCTGAAGAAGTCGGTCACCTTCCACGATCCCTGCCAGGTGTCGCGCCGCGGCGGCGTTCCCAATGCGCCGCGGGAGGTGATGGCGGCCCTCGGCGTCGATCTGCACGAGATGCCCGGCGGTGCGGGGGACATGAACTGGTGCTGCGGCGGCGGCGGCGGGGTGATCACCATCCACCGCGCCGACGAGACGCGCTATCGCGTGTTCCAGATGAAGATGCGCCAGATCGAGGCCACCGGTGCCGAGATACCGCTGACCAGTTGCTCCAACTGCCGCCAGACTTTCGACGACGGCGAGGCCCATTTCAAATGGGACAAATCCATGCACAGCCTGCTGGAGATGGTCGCCGATCAGCTCGCCACCTGACCTGCGACGTACGCCAAGAACGAACCGGGCGGTCGAGAGGGCCGCCCTTTTTCTTGCGCGCTCGTCGCGCGATTTGGCTGGCAGGACGAATCGCAGGGATGTTGAGTTAGATCAAACGTCCGGCCTTCCCAAAACGGTGCCGATTCTTTATAAGTTGCGGGTCGCAACAGACCTTATCCCGACAACTCGATCATGTGCCTCGGCATCCCCATGCAAGTCCTCGAAGCCAACGGCTACACCGCGCTGTGCGAAGGCCGGGGCCGGCGCGAGACCGTCAGTCTTCTGTTGGTGGGCGATGTCGCTCGCGGGCAATGGGTTCATACGGCACTCGGCACAGCGCGGGAACTGCTCGACGCGGAACAGGCGGCGCAGATCAACGCCGGACTCGACGCCCTCGAGGCCGCCGCCGCAGGTGCCACCGACTTCGACTGCCACTTCGCCGATCTCGTCGGCCGCGAACCCGCGCTGCCCGTGGGCTTGATCCCCGGGCGGGATCAGGACGGGTCGGCGCGGTGATGGCGGCAGCCTCCTTGGAACAGACGACCCGCATCCTCGTTCTCGGCATCGGCAACACCCTTCTCTGCGACGAAGGCGTCGGCGTGGTGGCGATGCAGGCGCTGGCCGAACGCTTGCGCGACCGCGACGACGTCGAGTTCATGGATGGCGGCACCCTCAGTTTCACGCTGGCAGGGTCGATCGCCGAGCATGGTGGTCTGGTGGTGATCGACGCCGCCGAGATGGGAGCCGCGCCGGGAAAGGTCGATGTATTCGTCGGCGAGGACATGGACCGCTTCCTCGGCTCCAACCGAAAGCGCAGCGTGCATGAGGTGGCGTTGATCGATCTTCTGGCCATTGCCCTGCTGGAGGACTATCTGCCGCAGCATCGCGCCCTGATCGCGATCCAACCCGGCCTGGTCGATTGGGGCGACAGCCTGTCGCCATCCGTGGCCGCCGCCCTCGGCGAGGTGTGCGATCGCGCGCAGCAGCTCATCGAAAGCTGGCAGGCATGAGCGGACTCAAGGACATCTCGGTCAAGTTGGTGGACGGCTTCGCCGCTGCCAGTGCGCCGGCCATCCTGCGCGAAGTGGAGGCGCTGCTGGCGCGTCTGGTCGAAGCGGGCGAGCCCGGCGTCATCGATCTGCGCGGGGTGCCGATGGGAGCCGCCGATTTCGAGATGCTCGCGCGCGAACTGGGCGAGGGCGAGGTGAGCGCAACCATCATGGCCGGCGGTCCGTCGACGGTGCGCGAGACCGCGTTCTCCGGCGTTTGGTGGGTGACGCACCGCAGTGAAGACGGAGAGATCGTCTCCGAGTTCATCGAGGTCACCCGCATGCCCGAAATCCTGCTCAGCCAACCGGAGGACATGCTGCAATCCGCCAGGAGGTTGCGTGCCCGTCTGGCGGACTCGACCTAGCGCGCTGTAAGAATAATGCGCCTTCATGTAAGACAAGATCGCGGAGTCTTTTGATCTTGATCAGAACCGTTTGCTTATATAGCAATAGATTCGCGGGGATCGGATTTTCCGATCTCGCCGGACTCAAGAAGAAAGGGAGGTTTCGATGTCAGGCAGTCTGCGAACGGTAGGCGAAGCGCTTGCCGAGCGTGGCGTGAGCCGCCGCGCGTTTCTCAAGTTCTGTAGTGCGTTGGCATCGACCATGGCGCTTCCGCCGGGTGTGGCGCCGGCCATGGCAGAAGCCCTGGCGAAGGCGCAGCGGCAGTCCGTGATCTGGCTGTCGTTCCAGGAGTGCACCGGCTGCACCGAGTCGATCACGCGCTCCCACTCGCCGACGATCGAGAATCTCATCTTCGATCTCATCTCGCTCGATTACCACCATACACTGCAGGCCGCCTCCGGCACCGCGGCGGAAGAGGCGCGCGAACACGCGATGAAGGCCCACGACGGCAAGTACCTGCTGATCGTCGACGGCTCGATTCCGAGCAAGGAGACGGCGTACTACTCCACCATCGCGGGCATCAGCAACTACGACATGCTGATGGAGGCCGCCAAGGGTGCGATGGCCATCGTGGCCGTAGGGCAGCTGCGCGGCTTTCGGCGGCCTGCCCGATGGCCAATCCGAATCCGACCGGCGCGCGTTCGGTGGCGGACCTGGTCAAGGACAAGCCGGTGATCAACGTGCCCGGCTGCCCGCCGATTCCCGTGGTTCTGACCGGGGTGCTGGCCCACGTGCTCACCTTCGGCAAGCTGCCGGAACTCGATCATCTCGGGCGGCCCAAGGTGTTCTTCGGCGAAACCATCCACGACCGCTGCTATCGCCGTCCGTTCTACGAACAGGGCAAGTTCGCCAAGACTTTCGACGACGAGGGCGCGCGCAGCGGCTGGTGTCTGTACGAACTGGGCTGCAAGGGGCCGATCACCTACAACGCCTGCGCCACCACCAAGTGGAATCAGGGCACCAGTTTCCCGATCGAGTCCGGGCACGGCTGCCTCGGCTGTTCCGAGCCCGGTTTCTGGGACAAGGGCAGCTTCTACAAGCCTCTGTCGGCGGGCGAGTTGAGCAAGGCCAGCACCATTGCGGCGGCTGCAGCCATCGGTGTGGCGGTCGGCGCCGGCGCTGCCATGGCATCGCGGGCGCGGCAGGCAAAAGTGACGGGAGGAAAATGACATGGATCTGCTGAACTTTGCACGCGGTCCTGCCCTGCAGTGGTCGCTGGTGATTCTGGTCTTCGGGCTGGCCTGGCGCCTGACCGGAATTCTGCTGCTCAAGGCGAAGCCGGACTTTTCCGAGCCGCGCGGCAGCGGCGGTTTCGGCGGCGCGATGAAGATGATCATGAGCCGCATGTGGCCGAAGCCGGAGTTCGTGCGCGGCTCGGTCCTCGACCTGGCCCTGGGGTACGTGTTCCACATCGGCCTGTTCCTGATCGTGTTCTTCTTCCTGCCGCACATTCTGTTCATCAAGTCTCTGACCGGCCTGTCGTGGCCCAACCTGCCGAACGGGATCATCTTCTTCATCGGCGCGGTGAGCGTGGCTGCCCTGTTCGCCTTGCTGCTGCAGCGGATCATGACTCCGGTGAAGCGGCTGCTGTCGAACTTCGACGACTACTTCAGCTGGTTCATCACCACGGCGGCCATCATCACCGGCCTGCTGGCGGCGGCCCACGTCGGCGCGCGCTATGAGACGCTGTTGGCGATCCATATCCTGACGGTGGAAGCCCTGTTCATCTGGCTGCCCTTCGGCAAGCTGATGCACACCTTCACGGTCTTCCTGTCGCGCGGCGCGACCGGCGCCGCTTTTGCAAGGAAAGGAGCGGCGATATGAGCACCGCTGACGTCAACGTTGCCCATCCGCTGGAAACCGAGGGCACGATCCACCGCCTGAAGAAGCCGGCGGTACGCGCCGACAGGCAGGGCGACATGCCCGACGCCCAGCGCGTCGACATCGCCATGAAGAACTTCGTCAAGGACTTCGGGCGCACGTCGGCGATCTACATGGAATCGTGTATCCACTGCGGCATGTGCGCCCAGGCCTGCCACTTCTATGCGGCGACCGAGGATCCGCGCCTGACGCCGATCTGGAAGCTGGAGCCGTTCAAGCAGGCGTACAAGCGCGAGGCCGGCCCCTTCGCCCTGTTCTACAAGATCTTCGGCTTCAAGAAGCCGGTGACGGTCGCCGAACTGGAGGAGTGGCAGGAACTGCTGTACGACACCTGCACCATGTGCGGCCGCTGCACCATGGCCTGTCCCATGGGGATCGACATCGCGGCCCTGGTGGCGCAGGCGCGTCACGCCATGTTCCATGCCGGCCTGGTGCCGCACGAACTGCACTCCGTCGCGGTGCGCGCGGAGACCGAAGGCAGCCCGCTCGGCGCGACGCCCAAGGTGTTCAAGGATCGCGTGGAGTGGCTGGCGGACGACAACGACATCGAGATCCCGATGGACAAGGCGAAGGCCAAGGTGATCTGCGCCATGTCGTCGATCGAAATCATGAAGTATCCCGAGTCGATCGTCGCTACCGCCAAGATCCTCAATCATCTCAAGCTCGACTGGACCTTCCGCTCCGACGGCTACGAGGCGACCAATTTCGGCCTGCTTTCCGGCAACTTGCAGTGGCAGAAGGACATGAGCATGAAACTCATCAACGCCGCCATCGCCTGCGGTGCCGAGCTGCTGATCCTGCCGGAGTGCGGCCACGCCTACGGCGCCATGCGCTGGCAGGGCGCCAACCTCTACGGCAAGGAACTGCCGTTCAAGGTGCGCCACATCTCCGAGTTTCTCGGCGAGAACGTCAAGAACGGCAAGCTCAAGCTCAAGCCGATGGCCAAGTCGGTCACTTTCCATGATCCGTGCCAGGTATCGCGCCGCGGCGGCGCGACGCAGGCACCGCGCGACGTTCTGTCGGGCCTCGGCGTGCAACTGCACGAAATGTCCTCCGAAGGCGGCATGAACTGGTGCTGCGGCGGCGGGGGCGGCGTGGTGACCATCCATCGCGCCGACGCGACGCGCTACAAGTCCTTCCAGATCAAGATGAAGCAGGTGGAGGACACGGGCGCCGAAATGCTCGTGTCGAGCTGCTCCAACTGCCGGCTGACCTTCGACGACAGCCAGGCCCATTTCCATTGGGATAAGAAACTGCACAGCCTGCTCGAGTTGGTGGCTGATAACCTGATTGAGGCATGACCATGGCACAGACTGTAGTCGTTGATCCGATCACCCGCATCGAGGGCCACCTGCGCATCGAAGCGGAGACCGACGATGCCGGCGTGATCACCCGCGCCTCCAGCTCGGGCACGATGGTGCGCGGCATCGAAATCATCCTGCGCGGACGCGATCCGCGCGACGCCTGGGCCTTTGCCCAGCGCATCTGCGGCGTGTGCACGCTGGTGCACGGCATGGCCTCCATCCGCTCGGTGGAGAGCGCGCTCAAGTACGAGATCCCGCAGAACGCGCAGATCATCCGCAACCTGATGATCGGGGCGCAGCATGTCCATGATCACGTCATGCATTTCTACCACCTGCATGCGCTGGACTGGGTGGACGTGGTGTCCGCGCTCAAGGCCGACCCCAAGGCGACCTCGGAGCTGGCCCAGAGCATCTCCAAGTACGCCAAGTCCTCGCCCGGCTATTTCGCCGACGTACAGACACGGGTGAAGAAGTTCGTCGAGGCCGGACAGCTCGGCATCTTCGCCAACGGCTACTGGGGCCACCCGGCCTACAAGCTGCCGCCCGAGGCGAACCTGATGGCGGTGGCCCACTATCTGGAGGCGCTGGCCTGGCAGCGCGACGTGGTCAAGCTGCACGCCATCTTCGGCGGCAAGAACCCGCATCCGAACTTCCTGGTCGGCGGCGTGCCCTGCGCCATCAGCGTGCACTCGGATCCGGCCCAGTTCACGGCAGCAGCGCGGGGTGGCGATTCCGCCACATCGGTCAACGTGGTCGGCCTTCAGACGGTGCAGAACGTGATCCGGCAGATGCAGGAGTTCGTGGACCAGGTCTATGTTCCGGACACCCTCGCCATCGCCAGCTTCTACAAGGACTGGGGTGCGCAGGGCGAGGGCCTGGGCAACTTCATGAGCTACGGCGACATGCCGGCGAAGCAGATGTGGGATCAAGACAGCTTCCAGATTCCGGCCGGCGTCATCCTCGACCGCGACCTGAGCAAAGTGCAGGACGTGGACCTCAACGCCGATGACCAGGTGCAGGAGTTCGTCGCCCATTCCTGGTACGAATACTCGGTGGGCAAGGACAAGGGTCTGCATCCGTACAAGGGCGAAACCAAGTTCAACTACACGGGTCCGAAGCCGCCGTACCAGAACCTGGAACTGGACAAGGACTACTCGTGGCTCAAGTCGCCGCGCTGGAAGGGCAAGCCGGTGGAGGTCGGTCCGCTGGCGCGGCTGCTCGTCATGTACGCGAAGGGCCATCCGCAGGCCAAGGAACTGGTGGACATGACGCTGAAGAAGCTGGATGTTCCGGTGCAGGCGCTCTACTCGACGCTGGGCCGCACCGCGGCGCGCACCCTGAACTGCAAGATCTATCTCGATACCATGCAGGCCCAGTACGACAAGCTCATCGCCAACATCAAGGCCGGCGATGTCAGGACCTTCAACGAGAAGCTGTGGGATCCGTCCACCTGGCCGAAGGAGGCGCAGGGCGTCGGATTCATGGAGGCGCCGCGCGGTGCGCTGGCGCCACTGGATCGTGATCAAGGACGGCAAGATCGACAACTACCAGGCGGTGGTGCCCTCGACCTGGAACGCCGGCCCGCGCGATCCGCAAGGCCAGCAGGGCGCCTACGAGGCGGCGCTCAAGGGCCACAAGCTGCATGATCCGAAGCAGCCGATCGAGATCCTGCGCACCATCCACAGCTACGATCCGTGCATCGCCTGCGCCGTGCACGTCACCGATCCGGAAGGCGAGGAACTGGTGAAGGTGAAGGTGACCTGAGAGGCAGCGGTGCGAGTCCCGGTCGTTGGCCGGGGCTCCCGCGGAGTGTGGAAACTCGGACGCAAAGCGAAGGGAGATCAGTGACATGCTTACAGTCAAAGAAGCCAGCTATCGGGGCAAGCCGGCCAGCGTTTTCTGGGTTACGCAGGGTACCGAAACCATCGGCGAGGTCATGACCGCATTGCAGGCGGAGATGAAGGAGCGCTTTCGCTGCGGCGATAGTCCCCGCGCCGGGCACATGCCCATGGTCGGCGATGTCGCCTTCATCAAGACCGCCCTGTTCGCTCACCCCGCAGCCCTGGTGACGCTGACCAACGAACTGAGTTGTCTGTTCGGTGCCATCAGCGTCCAGGTGAGCCCGGAATCCTATGTGGTGTCCGTGGTCAGTGAGTCTGCTCCTGCAGCCTTCAAGCTTGGCGAGATCATCCCGGTGGCCGAAGTCAAAGAGCACGCGGATCCCTGGAGCAAGAGCTAGCTGGACCCAGTTGAACCGGCTGGCGGGGCACGCCTGCCCAGGCGTGCCCCGCCAGCCCGCATGCGCAGAGGGTGGGCGTCGCGGCCTGCCCGGAGTCCCGCAACCGGCCGTACTGTCACCTGAGCCCTTTCCTTCGCTCGCGCCGAGCGTGGTCCAAGGGTGCGGGCGGCATGCATCGCCACCGCGACCGCGTTCGACAGAACTCCCGCCTTGACGCCCCTGTGAATGCACCTCGAAACTCGACCTGCGGCCGAGTTTGACCGTGCCTCGAAACTCGACCTGCGGCCGAGTTTGACCGTGCCTCGAAACTCGACCTGCGGCCGAGTTTTCCGTTATCATGCCGCTTTCCCGAAGCTGCCTGCTTCATGACCAAGTACGTATTCGTCACTGGCGGTGTCGTGTCCTCTCTGGGCAAGGGTATTGCCGCCGCGTCCCTCGGCGCGATCCTCGAGTCCCGCTCCATCCGCGTCACCCACCTCAAGCTCGACCCCTACATCAACGTCGATCCGGGAACGATGAGCCCGTTCCAGCACGGCGAGGTGTTCGTCACCGAGGATGGAGCGGAAACCGATCTCGATCTCGGCCATTACGAGCGCTTCACCCGCGCCAAGATGGGGCGGCGCAACAACTTCACCACCGGCCAGATCTACGAGAGCGTGATCAAGAAGGAGCGCCGCGGCGAGTACCTCGGGCGCACGGTGCAGGTGATTCCGCACATCACCGACGAGATCAAGCTCTTCATCAAGCGCGGTGCGGAAGGCGCCGACGTGGCCATCGTCGAGGTCGGCGGCACGGTGGGCGACATCGAGTCCCTGCCGTTCCTCGAGGCGATCCGCCAGATGGGCATCGAGGAGGGCAAGTACAACACCTGCTTCATCCACCTCACGCTGCTGCCCTACATCGCCACCGCCGGCGAGTTGAAGACCAAGCCGACGCAGCATTCGGTGAAGGAACTGCGCGGCATCGGCATCCAGCCCGACGTGCTGCTGTGCCGCGCCGAGCATCCGGTGCCGGAGGACGAGCGGCGCAAGATCGCGCTGTTCACCAACGTGGCCCCGGAAGCGGTGATTTCCCTGGAGGATTCGGACTCGATCTACAAGATTCCGGCGCTGCTGCACGATCAGATGCTGGACGAGATCGTTTGTCACAGGCTGGATATCCTGGCGCGCGCGGCCGACCTCTCCGGCTGGAAGAAACTGGTCGATGCGCTGGAGCATCCCGAGCACGAGATCAACATCGCCTTCGTCGGCAAGTACGTGGATCTCACCGAGTCCTACAAATCCCTGTCCGAGTCGCTGATCCACGCCGGCATCCATACCCGCTGCAGGGTCAACATTCACTACATCGACTCCGAGACCATCGAGAAGGATTGCGAGCACGGCTGCGACGTGCTGAAGGGCATGGATGCCATTCTGGTGCCGGGCGGCTTCGGCAAGCGCGGTGTCGAGGGCAAGATCGCGGCGATCCGTCACGCGCGCGAGAACCGCATGCCCTACCTCGGCATCTGTCTCGGCATGCAACTCGCCATCATCGAGTTTGCGCGCGACGTGGCGGGGCTTGCCGGCGCCCACAGCACGGAGTTCGACCCGGATACGCCGCATCCCGTGGTGGCCCTGATCACCGAATGGATCGACCGCACCGGCCGCATCGAGCGCCGCGACGCCAGCTCCGACCTCGGCGGCAGCATGCGCCTGGGCGGTCAGACCTGCGTATTGACCCCCGACTCGCTGGTGCGCCGCATCTACGGCCGCGATACCATCGTCGAGCGCCACCGCCACCGCTACGAAGTGAATAACGTCTACCTGCCGCGGCTGGTCGAGGCGGGACTCAAGGTTTCGGGCAGATCGTCGGAGGGCAAAGAACTGTGCGAGATGATCGAGCTGCCCGATCACCCGTGGTTCGTCGGCTGCCAGTTCCATCCCGAGTTCACATCCAATCCGCGCGTCGGGCATCCGCTTTTCATCGCCTTCGTCCGTGCGGCACTGGCCCATCAGGCCGTGGCCAAGGCTGCGTCGCCGCAGGTGGTGGCGGTGTGACCTCGGGCGCCGCAGAGCACGACATGGAGCCCTCCGGCGCGACGGGGAACGACCGGTGAAGCTGTGCGGATTCGAAGTCGGGCTTGACCGGCCGCTGTTCCTGATCGCCGGACCGTGCGTCATCGAATCGCGCGATATGGCACTGGATACGGCCGGACAGCTGCGCGATATCTGCCGCGAAATCGGCCTGCCCTTCATCTACAAGTCCTCCTACGACAAGGCCAATCGCAGTTCGGGCCGGTCGTTCCGCGGACTGGGTATGGACAAGGGCCTGGAGATTCTGGCCGAGGTACGGGAGAAGATCGGCGTGCCGGTGCTGACCGACGTGCACGGCGAAGACGAGATCGCGCCGGCGGCGGCCGTGGTGGATGTGCTGCAGACGCCGGCCTTCCTCTGCCGTCAGACCGATTTCATCATGGCCTGCGCAGCGTCCGGCAAGCCGGTCAACATCAAGAAGGGCCAGTTCCTGGCGCCTGGCGACATGAAGAACGTGGTGGCCAAGGCCAGAGAAGCGAACGGCGGGGCCGACAGCATCATGGTGTGCGAGCGCGGCGTCTCCTTCGGCTACAACAATCTCGTTTCCGACATGCGCAGCCTGGCGATCATGCGCGATACCGGCTGCCCCGTGGTGTTCGACGCCACCCACTCGGTGCAGCTGCCGGGCGGACAGGGCACGGCGAGCGGGGGCCAGCGCGAGTTCGTCCCGGTGCTGGCCCGGGCGGCGGTGGCGACGGGGGTGGCGGGGCTGTTCATGGAAACCCACCCCCATCCCGAAAAGGCCCTGTCGGACGGCCCGAACGCGTGGCCGCTGCCGCGCATGAAGGCGCTGCTGGTCACCCTCAAGGATATCGACGCCCTGGTGAAGCGCCGCGGACTCGATGAAATGAGTTTGGCATGATTGCCCACCTCGTGCTGTTCCGGCTCAAGCCCGGCGTGGCGCGCGGCGACCCGCGGCTGAAGCGCGTCACGGCGGCGATGGCCGGACTGCCGGCGCAGATTCCGCTGATTCGCGGCTGGGAGCACGGCTTCAATCTGACGCCCGACGCCCAGGCCTGGGACTACGCGCTGCGGGCCCTGTTCGACGACGAGGCCGATCTGCATGCCTATTTCGATCACCCGGCGCACCTGCCGGTGCTCGATCAGTGGGACGCGATCAGCGACCTCGCTTTCTGCGACTTCCCGCTGTCATGACGAAGGGGTATATCATCGCCCAGGCCGCGGTCACCGATGCGGCCCGGTACGAGGGCTACAAGAAGCTGGCGCAACTGGCGGTGGAGAAGTACGGCGGACGTTATGTGGTGCGCGGCGGTGCCACCCACCTGCTGGAAGGGGACTGGCATCCGCCGCGGCTGGTGATCCTGGAATTCGATTCGGTGGATCAGGCGCGGCGCTTCTACGACTCGCTCGAATACCAGGCGGCGAAGAGTGCGCGGGCCGGCGCCGCCAGCATGAGGATGCTGCTGGTGGAAGGACTATGAATCATGTTCATGGCAGGCCGCTTCCTGTCCTTTGCTGCCGCTTGCGTTGCGCGGCCGGCGGGCGGTCATTTGACTGAATGTTCTTGAACTCTCTCGGGGAATGAAGAATGAGTGCAATCGTTGATGTGGTAGCACGCGAGATCCTGGATTCGCGCGGCAATCCGACGGTCGAGGCGGACGTACTGCTGGAGTCGGGCATCATGGGCCGGGCGGCGGTTCCGTCCGGCGCATCCACCGGCTCGCGCGAGGCCATCGAACTGCGCGACGGCGATGCCCAGCGCTACAACGGCAAGGGCGTGCTGCAGGCGGTGGAGAACGTGAACACCGAGATCTCCGAGGCCATCATTGGCCTCGACGCGGAAGAGCAGGCGTTCATCGACAAGACCCTGATCGAACTCGACGGCACCGACAACAAGTCGCGCCTCGGCGCCAATGCCATCCTCGCCGTTTCGGTGGCGGTGGCCAAGGCCGCGGCCGAGGAGGCGGGCCTGCCGCTGTACCGCTACTTCGGCGGCTCCGGTCCGATGCAGATGCCGGTGCCGATGATGAACGTGATCAACGGCGGCGCCCACGCCAACAACAACCTGGACATCCAGGAGTTCATGATCCTGCCGGTCGGCGCCCAATCCTTCCGCGAAGCCCTGCGCTGCGGCGCCGAGGTGTTCCAGGCGCTGAAGAAACTGGTGGACAAGAAGGGCTATCCGACGACGGTCGGCGACGAGGGCGGTTTCGCGCCCAACGTCGCGGGCAACGACGAGGCGATCCAGCTCATCCTGCAGGCGGTGGAGAAGGCGGGCTACGAAGCCGGCCAGGACGTGGTTCTCGGTCTCGATTGCGCCGCCTCCGAGTTCTACAAGGACGGCAAGTATCATCTGGCGTCGGAGAAGCTGGACTTGACCTCGGCCCAGTTCACGGATTACCTGGCGGCGCTGGCGGACAAGTATCCCATCGTCAGCATCGAGGACGGCATGGCCGAGGGCGACTGGCCGGGCTGGAAGCTGCTCACCGACAAGCTCGGCGGCAAGGTGCAGATCGTGGGCGACGACCTGTTCGTCACCAACACCAAGATCTTTCGCGAAGGCATCGCCCAGGGCATCGCCAACTCGATCCTGATCAAGATCAACCAGATCGGCAGCCTGACCGAGACCTTCGCGGCGGTGGAACTGGCAAAGCGTTCCGGCTATACCTCTGTCATTTCGCACCGCTCGGGCGAGACCGAAGATTCGACCATCGCCGATATCGCCGTCGGCCTCAACGCGCTGCAGATCAAGACCGGCAGCCTGAGCCGGTCCGACCGCATCGCCAAGTACAACCAGTTGCTGCGCATCGAAGAGGACCTCGGCGACACCGTGTCCTACCCCGGCAAGAGCGCGTTTTTCAGCGTGCGCCGTTAACCCCCGTCGTCGATGCGCCGCCGCTGGCCCGCGCTGGTGCTGGTCGCGCTCATCGTCCTGCTGCAATGGCCGCTCTGGCTCGGCAAGGGCGGCTGGCTGCGGGTGTGGGACGTGGACCGCCAACTCGGCGCCCAGCGCGAGGTGAATCAGAAGCTGGAACAGCGCAACGCCGGCCTGGAAGCGGAAGTGAAGGACCTCAAGACCGGCCGCGAGGCAATCGAGGAGCGGGCGCGCTTCGAACTCGGTCTGATCCGGCCGGACGAGGTGTTCGTACAGGTGCCGCAGAAGCCCTGAAGCCGCCGCGCGGCTTCTCCCCCGGGCGAAGTTGCCGACCGCTGCTGTCGGGACGGAGTATCGGGCGCGCCGCCGCCGGCTATGCGCCGGGCATTGTCATTTCTTCGAGACTGCGGTGCATTCGCGGTAGGTGGTGCGGCCGCTCTCTTCGACGGAAGCTGCGCTGCCCTTGGTCCACAGCGTGACCTTGCCGTCGCTGTACTTGGCGCCGGAGGCCGAGGCGACGGAAGGCAGCAGATGGCTCCAGCCGCCCGCTTCCAGCAGGGCACGCTTGCCCTGCTGCTGGAAGGTGACGCCGAATTCCTGCTTGTCGGCGCAGCGATAGCGCACATAGCCTTCGCCCGACGGAAGGGCCGGGGATTTGCTCGGCGTGGCGCAGGCGGCGGCGAGGAGGGAGCCCCCCGCCATGACGAGCAAGCGCAGCGTCAGCCGGTCATTCACGGTGGATGCCTCCTTCGGCACGTTCGTCGCCGGCGAGTTCGATCTGGCCGCTGATGGTGACGGTGACGGCGCTTTCGCCGGCCTCGATCGGCGCCGGCGCGGCGGCGGCCTCGGCCATCATGGCGCCGCGCATGATCGGCACGATCGGGGGACGCCCCCCGCTCTGGATCGACATCTGGCGGATGCGATAGGGCTTGCCGAGGGCGCCGGCGACAAGCCTCGCTTTCGCCTGGAACGCGGCCAGCGCATCGATCGTGGCGTCGTCCTCCGCCTTGCGGCGCGTCTCCGGCGCCGGTGACAGCGCGATCTGGCTCACTCCCAGGGTCGCCTGCAGTTTTCCCAGCAGGGCGGAGAGGGCCGTCATGTCGCGCGTCTCCATCAGGATCTCGGCACGCATGCGCCAGCCGTCGATGCGGCCGTTCTTGGCGTAATTGGGTTGCGTGTACGTGGAGCCGCTGCGGGTCTGCACCGTCGGGTGCGCCTTTGCGGTATTGAGGGCTGCGGCGAGTACGCTGTTCACGCGCTGCGCCAGTTCCCCCGGGTTGCCGTCGGTCGCCTCGACGAAAGCCGTGGCCCGCGCCAGGTCGTTCGGCGCCTGACGGCTGGCATCCGCCGTGATCTCGATCAGTGTGCCCTGAGCCCTCGGCGCCTCCGCGGCATGGGCGGCAGCGGCGGCCAGCAGGGCCGCGGTGAACATCAGGACATTCGCATTGCTCATGGGGTGGCGGGCATGGACGGCGGGTGGGTGGAAATCAGGCCGGCGCAACCGTGGAAAAAAAAGAGCGCGAAGCCGAAGTTGCGGCGCACGCGCTCGAGGAGGTCACCGTTAACTTGCGTCGTCCTGGTTCCTTTTTCTTCCTTGTGGATGTTCCTGCTGACCGACCCCTGGCAGGCTCTTGGACTTGGGGATCGTCAGACTTTCAGGCATGGAAAGTATCGGCTGAACTCGGCGAGATTTCAAGGATTTTGTGCTGGAAGGTCCATTTTGTCGTGTCAGCCAGACACTCGCGGCGCCTGCGACGGAAAACCTCCAAATCGGGTGTGGCTATGCTCCGCCGCCGGCTACCGGGGGAGGCATGAGTTCGCCGCGGTAGCGCCGCCAGTTGTCGATATAGTGCAGTGCGCTGCCGAGCAGGCGGGCGACTTCATCGTCGGTCAATTCGCGCACCACCTTGCCCGGCGAGCCCATGACGAGCGAGCGCTCGGGTATGACCTTTCCTTCCGGTATCAGCGTGTTGGCACCGATGAGGCAATGCCGGCCGATCACGGCGCGGTTGAGAATGACGGCCTTGATTCCGATCAGCGAGCCGTCGCCTACGGTGCAGCCGTGGAGCATGGCCATGTGACCGACGGTGACGTGGGCGCCGATGTCGAGCCGGATGCCGGCGTCCGTGTGCAGCACCGATCCGTCCTGGATATTCGATCCCTTGCCCACGGTGATGACATCGTTGTCGCCGCGCAGCACGCAGTTGAACCAGACGCTGGCGTTGTCGCGCAGCACCACCGATCCGACGATCGTGGCATTGTCGGCGATCCAGCACTCGGATGAGATATCGGGGCGGCGCTCGCCGAGAGAGAAGACACGCACTGCCGATGCTCCGCGCGACGATCGATGCTCAGCGCTTCAGGCCGAGCCGTGGTCCGCGGCGGTCAACGTGCGCGGCGCCACGGCGGGACGCGCTTCGCGCCACACCAGATCGAGTTCGCGCGCCGCGCGGGTGTCGTCCAGGCGGCGCACCGGCAGGTTGTGGGGCGCGCCTTTCACCAGATCCGGCACTGCATACGCTTCCTGCAGAATGGCCTTCATGGCGGCGACGAAGGCGTCCAGGGTCTGCTTCGACTCGGTCTCGGTGGGCTCGATCAGCAGGCATTCCGGGACGAGCAGGGGGAAGTAGGTGGTGGGCGCGTGGAAGCCATAGTCCAGCAGGCGCTTGGCGAACTCCATGGCGCTGATGCCGGTTTCATCCTTCACCGTCTTCAGCGACACGATGAACTCGTGGCTGGCGCGCCGCGTCGGGAAAGCGAGCCGGAACCCGGCGTGCTCCAGCGCCTTCATCAGATAGTTGGCATTGAGGGTTGCGTACTCGCCGACGCGCCGCATGCCCTCGCTTCCCAGCAGCCGCGCATAGACGTAGGCGCGCAGCAGCACGCCGGCGTTGCCCATGAAGGCGGACAGCCTGCCGATGCTGTGGGGCAGGTCGGCCTCGTCGAGCCAGCGGTAGATTCCGTTCTGCCGCGCCACGATCGGCAGCGGCAGGAACGGCAGCAGGCGAGGCCCGACGCCCACCGCGCCGGCTCCCGGACCGCCGCCGCCGTGGGGCGTGGAGAAGGTCTTGTGCAGGTTCATGTGGATGACATCGAAGCCCATGTCCCCCGGCCGCACGATGCCGAGGATGGCATTGAGGTTGGCGCCGTCGTAGTAGGTGAGGCCGCCGGCGTCGTGCACGATCTTCTGGATGTCGACGATGGTCTTCTCGAACACGCCGAGGGTCGAAGGATTGGTCAGCATCAGGCCCGCCGTGCGCGGGCCCACCACGCCCTGGAGCGCGGCGAGATCGACGTTGCCGTCGCGGTCGGTCGGGATTTCCCGCACCGCATAGCCGCACATCACCGCCGTCGCCGGATTGGTGCCGTGGGCGGCATCGGGCACGATGATCTCGCTGCGCGCGGTGTCGCCGCGCGCCTCGTGGTAGGCGCGGATCATCGCCACCCCGGCGAATTCCCCCTGGGCCCCGGCCATCGGCGTGAGCGATACCTCCGCCATGCCGGTGACATCCTTGAGGATCTCCTGCAGTTCGTGCAGGCAGGCGAGGAAGCCCTGTCCGCCCGCCTCCGGCGCCAGGGGGTGACGGGCGAGGAACTGGGGAAGCATGGCGAGACTGTTGCACGCCCGCGGGTTGTACTTCATGGTGCAGGAGCCGAGCGGGTAGAACTGGGTGTCGATGGAGAAGTTCCGCTGCGACAGCCGCGTGTAGTGGCGCACGGCATCGAGTTCCGACACCTCGGGCAAGTGCGGCGCGGACGTGCGCAGCAATTCGGCCGGGATGTCGTCCGGGTCCGCAGCCTGTGCCGGTGCCTGGTGCCCGCTGCGGCGGCCGGGCTGCGACAGTTCGAATATCAGCATCTTGGATCCTCGTTCTCGCTCCCTGATCGGGCTCACTGCGCCGTGGTGCGTCAGTCGTGCAGCGCTGCCCGCAGCGCCTGCGCGTAGCGCTGCAGGTCCTCTTCGGTCTTTGTTTCCGTGGCGCAGACCAGGAACGCATCCCCCAATTCGGGATAGTCCCGCGACAGGTCGTAGCCGCCGAGAATGCGCTGCGCCTGCAGACGCGCCAGCACCGGGCGCACCGGCCGCGGCAGCAGCGCCACGGTCTCGTGGAAGAACGGCGCCTCGAAGGCGAGGCCGACGCCTGGAATCGCGCCCAGCAGTTCCCGCAGGCGGCGCGTGTTGGCATGGCTGCGGGCGGCGATGCGGGACAGCCCCTCGGCACCGGTGATGGCCATGTAAATGGTCGCCGCCGTGACCATGAGGCCCTGGTTGGTGCAGATGTTGGAGGTGGCCTTGGAACGCCGGATGTGCTGCTCCCGCGCCTGGAGAGTCAGGGTATACCCCGGTTTTCCGTCCAGATCCACGGTGCGGCCGACGATGCGTCCGGGCATCTGTCGCACCAGTGCCTGCCGCGCCGTCAGAAAGCCGAGGTAGGGGCCGCCGCCGGAAAGCGGGATGCCCAACGGCTGCGCCTCGCCGCAGCAGATGTCGGCTCCCTTCCGTCCCCAGGCGCCGGGCGGCTTGAGCAGGCCCAGGGCCAGGGGGTTGCAGAGCGCGATCACCAGTGCACCGTGGGCGTGGGCCCGGTCGGTGAGGTCGTCCACCTCCTCCAGCGCGCCGAAGAAGTTGGGCTGGGCCACCACCACGGCATCCACGCCGCCGGCGGCAGCCGCGTCCAGGGCGCCGGGAACCGTGTCGCCCCCGGCGGTGCAGTAGGGTACCTGGACCACTTCGATCTTCTGATTGCGCACGATGGCGTCGACCGCCGCCCGGTAGCGCGGATGCACCGCCGCCGGCATCAGAATGCGTTTGTGCGCCGACTTGCCGGCGCGCACCGCCATCAGGATCGCTTCCGCCAGGGCAGAGGCGCCGTCGTAGAGGCTGGCATTCGACGCATCGAGGCCGGTGAGCGACGCCATCATGGTCTGGAATTCGTACAGCAGCTGCAGCGTCCCCTGGCTCGCCTCGGCCTGGTAGGGGGTGTAGGCGGTGTAGAACTCGCCGCGGGTGACGATCTGCCATACGGCGGCGGGGATGTGGTGCTCGTAGGCGCCGGCGCCGATGAAGTTCAGATAGCGGCCGTCGCTCTCGGCCCGCTCGCTCATGAGGCGCGTAACCTCCATCTCGCCCAGCGCAGGCGGAACGGCGGCAAGGCGGGTGCCGCGCAATACGGACGGAATCTCGTCGAACAGATCGTCGATGCTGCCGGCGCCGATGCGCTCCAGCATCGCCGCCACGTCCTCGGCGGTATGGGGAATGAAGGGCATCGAGCGCTCCGTCACTCCTCGGCGTCTACCACCTGCTGATAGCCGTCGGCATCGAGCAGGTCGTTGATGTCGGCCGCATTGTCGGGCTTGATGCGGAACAGCCAGGCGGCGTAGGCGTCCTCATTCACCATCTCCGGCCGGTCCACCGGCTGCTGGTTCACGGCCACGATCTCGCCCGCGACCGGCGCATAAATGTCGGAGGCGGCTTTCACCGATTCGACCACCGCACATTCCTCGCCCCGCGCCACCCTTCTGCCCACTTCGGGCAACTCGAGGAAAACAATGTCGCCCAGGAGTTCCTGGGCATGGTCGGTGATGCCGACGGTCACCAGGCCGTCGTCGGCCAGGCGCGCCCATTCGTGGGACTTGGCATACTTCAGATCAGCGGGTATCTGCATGGTGGACTCCGAAGGGAACTAGATCAGGATCTTGCCATTGCGCACGAAGGGCGGCGTGACGATCTGCGCCCTGAGCCGCTTGCCGCGCACGTCCACTTCCACCGTTTCGCCCGCCGCCGCCTGCCGGGGCAGGCGCGCCAGTGCGATGGACTTGCCGATGGTGGGCGAAAACGTGCCGCTGGTGATCTCGCCGTCGCCGTGGTGTGTCAGCACCTTCTGGTGCGCGCGCAGCACTCCGGCGTCCAGCAGCAACAGCCCGGTCAGGCGGCGCACGGGTTGAAGGGCGCGCAGCGCGGCCTTGCCCACGAAGTCGCGCGCGGATGCGAGATCCACGGTCCAGGCAAGACCCGACTCCAGGGGGGAAACCTTCTCGTCCATGTCCTGGCCGTAGAGGTTCATGCCGGCTTCGAGGCGCAGGGTGTCCCGCGCGCCGAGACCGATCGGCTTCACGCCCGCTTCGGCGAGCGCCTGCCAGACGAAGGGTGCCGCCTTGAGCGGGACCATCAGTTCGAAACCGTCCTCGCCGGTGTAGCCGGTGCGGGCGATCAGCATTTCGCCGATGCGCGCCGCCGAGAAGGGTCTCAGCACCGCGGTCGCCTCCTCGGTGCCGGGCACCGCCTGCCACACTGCCTGGCGCGCCTGCGGACCCTGCACCGCGATCATGGCGAGGTCGCGGCGCGGAGTGATGCTCAGCTCGGCGTCGAAGCGCTCGGCCTGCAGGCTCAGCCAGGCCAGATCCTTGTCGGCGGTGCCGGCATTGACCACGATGCGGAAATCGTCCTCGGCGAAGTGGTACACGATCAGATCGTCGAGCACTCCGCCGTCGGGCAGCAGCATGCAGGTGTACAGCGCCTTGCCCGGCAGCGTCAGCTTGTCGACGTTGTTGGCGAGCAGCCGGCGCAGGAATGGGCGCGCACCGGCGCGGCGAATATCCACGATCAGCATGTGGGATACGTCGAACATGCCGGCGCCGCGGCGCACCACATGATGCTCCTCGATCTGAGAGCCGTAATGCAGCGGCATGTCCCAGCCGGCGAAATCGACGATGCGGGCGCCGGCGGCGACGTGGCTCGCGTAGAGGGGCGTTCGTTTTCCCATAACAGGCAGTTGCGGCAGTTGGTTGAGACCGATGCTCGAAAAAGAAAAAGGGGTGAAGTGTGCTCACCTCACCCCTCTGTCCTTGGTACCTGAGAGATTGCGGCATCGCAGCATGCCGATTGCCCCTTCGGTGGGCGAAGCGGCAGCGCCGCTTCCACCTCTCTCCAGAGTGTCCCTGCGTCACGCAGTCCATTTGCCTGAGCGGTTCCGGGTTTTGCGCCTTCGGCGGCGGCGCTCCTTGGAGGCGCCGCACTCTCCCGCATGACCGGGGCACTATACCCAAGCCGGCAGCAGGCGACAAGCGCAGCGCGAACAGGCGGCGCGCGGCGGTGTCGAAGGAGCACCGGGGTGGGCGCAGCGGCGCGGCAATTCGCGTGCGAGCGTGACGCGGCAGCATTGATTTTTCGCCGTTTCGCTGATCCAATTCCGGTCGCCCACTCCTGCGATCCGAATGAAGTCCATCCGCAACCGTGAAGCTGCACATCGTATCCGACCTGCACCTGGAGCATGATCCCGACTGGCGCCTGCCGGCGACGGATGCGGATGTCCTCGTTCTTGCCGGCGACATCGCTCCGGGGCTGCGCGGCATGGGCGCGTTCTACAAGTACGGCAAGCCGGTGTTGTACGTCCCGGGCAATCACGAGTACTACGGCGAGAACCTGCCCGGACTGGCGGCCGCCATGCGCCTGTATGCCAAACCGGCCGGTATCACCGTGCTCGACAACGACGACGTGGTCATCGATGGGGTGCGCTTCCTGGGCACCACCCTGTGGACCGATTTCGATCTGTTTGGAGAACCCCGGCGCGATCAGGCCTTCGCCTATGCCGACAAGCACCTCAACGACTACATCACCATCCGCAACGGCAACGGCGGCTGGTTTACGGCGCGTCAGAGCGCCGAACTGCATGCCCGGGCCGCGGCCTGGCTGGCGGGCAAGCTCGACGAACCCTTCGCCGGCACGACCGTAGTCATCACCCATCATGCGCCCCATCCCAACAGCGCACACAAGCGTTACAACGGCCACCTGCTCAACGGCGCCTTCGTGTCCGATATGACCCGCCTCATGGGCAAGGCGACGCTGTGGATCCACGGCCACACCCACGATTCCTTCGATTATTCGGTGGCGGGTACCCGTGTCCTGTCCAATCCCAAGGGCTATGTGAACGAGAACAAGGCTTTCGATCCGTCCCTGGTGGTGACCGTTCCGGCCTGAACGCCAGCCGCGGAACGGCGCCGCGGCCGTGCTAAGCTTGTCCTCCCCAACCGAGGAGGCGCGCCATGAAAGGCGATGCGAAGGTCATCGAACACCTGAACGCGGTGCTGGCCAACGAGCTCACCGCCATCAACCAGTACTTCCTCCACGCCCGCATGTTCAAGAACTGGGGCTACAGCAAACTCGACGAGCACGAGTACCACGAGTCGGTGGACGAGATGAAGCACGCCGACCTGCTGATCGAACGTATCCTGTTTCTCGAAGGCCTTCCCACCATGCAGTTGCACCGTCTCATGATCGGCAAGGACGTGCGCGGATGTCTGGAGAACGACCTCAAGATGGAGTTGAAGGCGCATCCGGACCTGAAGCAGGCGATCGTCTACTGCGAGCAGATCGGCGACTACGTGTCGCGCGAATTGTTCGAGGACATTCTGGAAAGCGAGGAGGAGCACATCGACTGGCTCGAAACCCAGCTCGGCCTGATCGACAGCGTTGGCTTGCAGAACTACCTGCAGTCGCACATGTGATGCGCCGCGGCGACATGTTTCGGCGGATTGAAATTGGGAAATGCAGTTGAAGCGCCAAGGCGCCAAGCGCGCCAGGATCTTGCGTCATTTCCGGGGGAACGGCGTGTCCGTGGGGTGTGGCTGCCCATGCCCAGGACTTCCTTGGCGATCTTGGCGACTCGGCGGTGCCGGCTCCGGCCCTTAACGTGAAAGTCGCGCCAGCGACTCTCGAAGCTCCCCTCTCCCGCCGGGAGAGGGGCTGGGGGTGAGGGAAACGGTCATGGCAAGGCCCTTCACTACTTCGGGGTGGCTGGCGTTCCATGACTGTTAGGTTAGAACCCTCCGTTTCGGAATTCGTGCCGATTCGCGGACTTCGCTACCACGTGCGGCGGTGGGGCGCGGAGGGTGCGCCGCGCCTATTCCTCCTGCATGGCTGGATGGACGTCGGCGCCTCCTTCCAGTTCGTGGTGGACGCCCTGGAGGGCGAGTGGCAGGTCATCGCCCCGGACTGGCGCGGCTTCGGGCAGTCGGAATGGACCGGCCGTCCCTACTGGTTTCCCGATTACGTGGCCGATCTCGACGCGCTGCTGACCCATTATTCGCCGGACGAGCCGGCCCGTCTGGTCGGCGCCAGCATGGGCGGCAATGTCGCCTGCCTGTATGCCGGAATCCGTCCGCAGCGGGTGGCCAAAGCGGTGACGCTGGAAGGATTCGGACTCGCGCCGACTGACCCGGCGGAGGCGCCGCAGCGGCTTCGCTCCTGGCTCGAACAGCTGGCCGAGGGCGCCGGCTTCCGGCACTACCCCGACTTCGATGCGCTGGCGGCGCGGTTGCGCCGCGACAACCCGCGGCTCGATGCGGCACGGGCGGGTTTTCTAGCCCGCCACCTCGGCCGCGGCCGCGACGGCGGCGGCGTCGAACTGGGCGCCGACCCCTGCCACAAGCTGGTCAATCCGATCCTCTATCGCATCGAGGAGGTGAAGTCCTGCTGGCGCGAATGTTTGCGCGCCGGTGCTGTGGGTCGTCGGACGCGACTCGCCCCTGATCCGCCGCTTCATCGCCCACGACGACGACTACCGCTCACGGCTGGCCTGCTTCCGCGACTTGCGCGAGGTCGTGGTGGACGACTCCGGCCACAACCTGCACTACGAGCAACCGGAGCGCGTGGCCCGCCTGGTGGAGGAGTTCCTCGCAGCATAGGCAGGGCGTCAGTCTGCTATCATCGCGCCCGTGATTTGTGTAGATCTCCATTGTCATTCCACGGTTTCCGACGGTGTGCTGGCGCCGGCCGCGGTGGTCGCCCGCGCCGCCGTCAACGGCGTGGAGTTGCTCGCACTGACCGACCACGACGATGTCTCCGGCCTGGCCGAGGCGCAGACCGCGGCGCAGGCGCTCGACGTGCGCTTGGTGCGGGGCGTCGAGATTTCGGTCACCTGGCACGACACGACCGTGCATATCGTCGGTCTCGACATCGACCCCGACGAGCCGGGACTGCAGGCCGGACTGGCCTCGATCCGGGCCGGCCGCGCCGGGCGCGCGCAGCGCATGGCGCAGGCGCTGGCCGAGGTCGGCATCCGCGGCGCTCTGGAGGGCGCGCAACGCTTCGCGGCCAATCCGGAGCTGCTTTCCCGTACGCACTTCGCCCGCTTCCTGGCGGAGCAGGGCATCGCGCGCGACGTGCGGTCCGTGTTCGACCACTACCTGAAGCGCGGCAAGCCGGGCTACGTGGCGCACCAGTGGGCGACCCTGGAGCAGGCGCTGGGCTGGATCCGCGGCGCCGGCGGCATCGCGGTGATGGCCCATCCGGGGCGCTATCGGCTCGGCAGCGCGGCGCTGGACGAACTGTTTTCCGCGCTTCCGCGACCTCGGCGGGGCGGCGGTCGAGGTGATGTCCGGCTCCCACACCGTCCAGCAGAGCCGCGCCTTCGCCCGCATCGCCCGCCACTTCGGCCTTCTCGCCTCGCGCGGCTCGGATTTCCACGGGCCGCGGGAGAGTCCGGTCGACCTCGGCCGCACGCTGCCTTTGCCGGACGACCTGACGCCGGTCTGGCAGCGACTGATGTGATCCGCCATGGCCCAGTTCTTCACCGTTCATCCCGAGCATCCGCAGCCGCGCCTGATCAGCCAGGCGGCGGAAATCGTGCGCAGCGGCGGGCTCGTCGCCATCCCACCGACTCCGCCTATGCGCTGGGCGGGCGCCTCGGCGATCCCGACGTCATCGAGCGCATCCGCCGCATCCGCGGCGTCGACGAGCGCCATCACCTGACCCTGATGTGCCGCGACCTGTCCGAGATCGCCCATCTACGCCCGCGTCGACAACGCCCAGTACCGTCTGCTCAAGGCGACCACGCCGGGCAGCTATACCTTCATCCTGGAGGGCACGAAGGAACTGCCGCGCCGCGTGCTGCATCCGAAGCGCAAGACCATCGGCCTGCGCGTGCCGGACCATCCGGTGGCGCTGGCGCTGCTGGAGGAACTGGACGAGCCGCTGCTGACCTCGACGCTGATCCTGCCCGGCGACGAAGCAGCCGCTGACCGATGCCGAGGAAATCCGCGATCGCCTCGGAGGAGCAGCTCGACCTGGTGATCGATGCCGGCCCCTGCGGCGCCGAGCCGACCACCGTGATCGATCTGACCGGCGGCGCGCCGGAGCTGATGCGCGCCGGAGCGCGGCGCTCGCTCGGCGCCCGTTGCGGCCTGCTGGACCGTGGTCTGGTAGAATCCGCCGCGCTCCTCCCATGGAAGCGATCATCCAGACCTGGCGATCTGCCGCCCTGCCGGTCATTTTCGCCATCACCCTGCACGAAGCGGCGCATGGCTACGTCGGCGCGTCATTTCGGCGATCCGACCGCCTGGCAGGCCGGGCGCATCAGCCTGAATCCGCTGCGCCATATCGATCCGGTCGGCACGATGCTGGTGCCGGCGGTGATCCTGCTGAGCTAGATTGCCGGCGGCGGCGGCATCCTGTTCGGCTGGGCCAAGCCGGTGCCGGTCGAATTTCGGCCGCCTGCGCCATCCGAAGCAGGACATGCTCTGGGTGGCGGCGGCCGGGCCGGGAGCCAATCTGGTCATGGCGCTGCTGCTGGGCGCTGCTGCTGAAGCTGGTGCTGATCGCTGCCGGACAGCGCCTATTCGACGCCGCTGCGCGGAAATGGCCGAGGTCGGGCATCAGCATCAATGCCGTGCTGATGGTGCTCAACCTGCTGCCGCTGCCGCCGCTCGACGGCGGGCGCATCGCGGTCAGCCTGCTGCCGCATCGCGCTGGCCTGGAAGTTCGCGCAGCTCGAGCGCTGTGGGCTTCCCGATCCTGCTGGCGCTGCTGTTCACCGGGGTTCTGGGTGCCGTGCTCTGCGGCCGCTGGTGGCAGTGCTTCATGCACGCTGATTGCGATCCTGTTTCGGTTCTACTGACACCATGTACGCAGAACGAGTCCTCTCCGGCATGCGCCCGACCGGGCGCCTGCATCTCGGCCACTACCACGGCGTGCTCAAGAACTGGGTCACGCTGCAGCACGAGTATCCCTGCCTGTTCTTCGTCGCCGACTGGCATGCGCTGACCACGCACTACGACGACGCCGGGCAGGCATCGAGCAGAACACCTGGGACATGGTGATCGACTGGCTGGCCGCCGGCGTCGATCCCGTCGCAGGCGACGCTGTTCATCCAGTCGCGGGTGCCCGAGCACGCCGAACTGCATCTGCTGCTGTCGATGATGACGCCGCTGGGCTGGCTGGAGCGCGTGCCGACCTACAAGGACCAGCAGGAAAAGCTCGACCGACAAGGATCTGTCCACCTACGGTTTCCTCGGCTATCCGCTGCTGCAGGCGGCCGACATCCTGATCTACCGCGCCGACAAGGTGCCGGTGGGCGAGGATCAGGTGCCGCACATCGAGTTCACGCGCGAGATCGCGCGCCGCTTCAATCACCTCTACGGCCGCGAGCCGGGCTTCGAGGACAAGGCGAAGGAGGCGGTGAAGAAGCTGGGCAGCAAGCGCGCCAAGCTCTACGAGGAACTGCGCACGCGCTATCCAGGAGGAGGGCGACGACGAGGCGCTGGAGCAGGCGCAAGGCGCTGCTCGACGAGGCGCAGAACCTGTCGCTGGGCGACCGCGAGCGCCTGTTCGGCTATCTCGAAGGCGGCGGCAAGATGATCCTGGTCGAGCCGCGATGCCCTGCTCACCGAGGCGTCGCGCATGCCGGGGCTGGACGGCCAGAAGATGTCCAAGTCCTACGACAACACGATCACCCTGCGCGAGGACGCGGAGTCGGTGACGCAAGAAGATCCGCACCATGCCGACCGATCCGGCGCGCGTGCGGCGCACCGATCCGGGCGATCCGGAGAAGTGCCCGGTCTGGCAGTTGCACCTGATCTATTCGGACGACGACGTGCCAGGACTGGGTGCAGCAGGGCTGCCGCAGCGCCGGCATCGGCTGCATCGAATGCAAGCAGCCGGTGATCGACGCCGTGCTGCAGGAGCAGGAGCCGATGCGCGAGCGGGCGCAGGCCTACCTGGACGATCCGCAGCTGGTGCGCAACATCATCGCCGACGGCTGCGAGAAGGCGCGGAAGCTGGCGCAGGAAACCATGCGCGACGTGCGCGAGGCGATGGGCCTGGATTACAGTACGTGAATGCGCCAGCGACTCGAAGCTTTCCCGCTGAGCTGTAGAACGTCATGGCGAGGCCATTTCGTGGCTGGCATTCCATGACCGTTAGCGCGACGCTCGCACGCGTCGCGCTGCCGGGGTCGCCTCAGCCTGATGACCTACGGCGGCGGATTCCGCCCCGCCACTTGAGTCCCATGGCCGAGATCATCGAGCCTCTGGAGCACGCCCACCATTGCCAAGGTCTATGGCGAGCCGATGGCGCAGATGCCGCCGGATCTCTACATTCCGCCGGATGCGCTGGAGGTCATGCTCGACGCCTTCGAAGGGCCGCTCGACCTGCTGCTCTACCTGATCCGCAAGGCCAACATCAATATCCTCGACATTCCGATGGCGCCGCTGACCGCGCAGTATCTGGAGTACGTCGAGGCCATGCGCTCGCGCAATCTGGAACTGGCGGCCGAATATCTGCTGATGGCGGCCATGCTGATCGAGATCAAGTCGCGCATGCTGCTGCCGCGGCCGCGCAAGGCGGAGGGCGACGAGGCGGAGGATCCGCGTGCCGAACTGGTGCGCCGGCTGATGGAGTACGAGCAGATGAAGCTGGCCGCGGCCAGGCTCGACGAACTGCCGCAGGCCGAGCGCGACTTCGAGTGGGTCGACGGTGTGGATCGCGACAAGGTCGTCCGAGCGCCTGCCGGAAGTGAGTCTGCACGACCTGCAGGTGGCCTGGCTGCCGGTGATGAAGCAGGCCGCGCGTGCATGCAGCACCACAAGATCCAGCGCGAGGAACTGTCGGTGCGCGAGCACATGGGCATGCATCCTGCGCCGGCTGCAGGGCGCGGCGGCTTTGTCGAGTTCGAGCGATCTGTTCGATCCGCCGCCGGGTGCCGCAGGGCTGGTGGTGAGCTTCCTGGCGATGCTCGAACTGGCGCGCGAGAAACTGGTCGAAATGACCCAGAGCGAGGTGTTTGCGCCGATTTACGTGAAGCTGCCGAAGCTCGAGCCATGAGCCTGCCTGAGGACTGGCTCCGGAACTGCCGGGACGACGTGGCGAGAGCCTGTCCTGCTGCAGGCGGGCGAAGCGCGCGTCGGCGCGGCGCCGGCATCGGGCGGAAGTCCAGCCGAACGCACTCTGCGCCCACTGCGCCTGACGAGTACAAGAGTGTGCTTGAAGCGGCCCTGCTGGCGGCCGCCGAGCGCTTCCGCCTGGCGAGCTGCGCAAGCTCTTCGACGAGGATGTCGACGCGATACCTGCGCGTGCTGCTCGACGAACTGCGCGCCGAATGGCCGAGCCGGCCGTGGAACTGGTCCAGCTGGCCTCCGGCTGGCGCTTTCAGACGCGCGCCGAATTCCTGCCCTACCTCGAACGGCTGAAGCAGGAAAAGCCGCCGAAATACTCGCGCGCGGTGATGGAAACGCTGGCCATCATCGCCTACCGTCAGCCGGTGACGCGCGGCGACATCGAGGACATCCGCGGTGTCGCGGTGTCGCCCAATGTCGTCAAGACGCTGGAAGAGCGCGGCTGGATCGATGTCGTCGGCCATCGCGATACGCCGGGCCGCCCGGCGCTGTATGCGACGACCAAGCAATTCCTCGATGACCTCGGTTTGCGCAGTCTGTCAGCGAACTGCCGCCGCTGACCGAAATCGAACGGGCGATGGATCTTGGCGAACCGAGTAAGCCGAAACCGCGCGCCGTAACCGGCGCGCCGAGCCAGGCGGCGCAGCCAGGCCGCCGCCGCGGCGCGCGCCAGCGGCGAGGCGCGCCGCCGGCTCGCTCGCCGGCCGGGCCAGCGCGGACTCGCCGCGCGGCGGCCGGACGCCGTCGAAGCCGCCGAGCAAGCTGCAGAAGGTGCTGGCGCAGGCCGGCGTTCGGCTCGCGCCGCGAGATGGAGGAGTGGATCGCCGCCGGCCGCGTCAGCGTCAATGGCGAGCCGGCCCATGTCGGCCAGCGAGTCGGTGCCGGGCGACCGCATCAAGGTCAATGGCCGGCTGGTGCATCTGCGCTTCGCGCGACCGCGTCTGCCGCGCGTGCTGCTCTATCACAAGCCGGAAGGCGAGATCGTCTCGCGCGACGACCCGGAAGGCCGCCCCACCGTCTTCGACCGGCTGCCGCGCATTCGCGGCGGGCGCTGGGTCGCCGTCGGTCGGCTCGATTTCAACACCTGCGGGCTGCTGCTGTTTACCACCTGCGGCGAACTGGCCAACCGGCTGATGCACCCGCGCTACGGCATGGTGCGCGAGTACGCCGTGCGCATCCTCGGCGAGCTGACGCGAGGAGCAGCGCGCGGCACTTGCTGGACGGGGTGCGAGCTCGAGGACGGCCTGGCGCGCTTCGACCGCTTGCAGGATGCGGGCGGTGAGGGTGCCAATCACTGGTACCGCGTGACCCTGTTCGAAGGCCGCAACCGCGAGGTGCGGCGCATGTTCGAAGCGCGTCGGGCTTGACGGTCAGCCGCCTGATGCGCGTGCGCTACGGTCCGTTCGTCCTGCCGCCGCGCTTGAAGCGCGGCCATGTCGTCGGAATTGGACGAAGCGCGACGTCGCGCGCTTGCTGCGCGGCCGCTGCGCCGAACGTGCGGCGAAGCCGGCGCCGAGATCGGCGCCGAGACGCACCGCGGCAGCGCAAGTCCACAGCCAAGATCCTCGAAATGATTGCCTAAGTCACTAGCACTTTGCTATAATTCGGCTGGTTTTTCCGGCTCGCACCGTTCTTCGGCAATGGTCGGCAATAACATGGGATGGGCGTTTCGCCCATTTTTTATTTGTAGCGTCTGATGGATCTATGCACGGACTTATCGAGCAAGCGGTCACCGGACTCGGGTTACGAGCTCGTCGATGTCGAGACGCAGCCCGCGCGGCCGGCTGCTGCGCGTGTTCATCGACAAGCCGGGCAGGCGCGGGCGGCGGCGTAACGGTGGAGGATTGCGCCGCGGGTCAGCAACCAGCTGTCGCGGGTGTTCGAGGTCGAGAATGTCGATTACGACCGGCTCGAAATCTCCTCGCCGGGTCTCGACCGGGTGCTGAAGAAGGCCGGCGGATTTCGAGCGCTTTGCCGGTCAGGAGTCCAGTCTGCGGTTGCGCGTGCCGATCGACGGCCGGCGCAATTTCGACGGCGATGCTGAGCGGGGTGGAGGATGGCAAGGTCAGGCTGCAGAGCGAAGAGTCGAGTGCGTGACGCTCGGATCTGGCGCAAATCGAAAAGGCGCGCCTGGTGCCGAAGTATTCGACCGTGACAGTGTTCAGGAGGATTCTGGAGGTCGGAAGCATGAGCCGCGAAATTTTGCTGCTGGTGGATGCGCTGGCGCGCGAGAAGAACGTCAGCAAGGACATCGTCTTCGCGTGCGCTCGAATTGGCGCTGGCGTCGGCGACCAAGAAGCGCATCCACGACGAGGCCGACGTGCGCGTCGTGATCGATCGCGAAACCGGCGAGTTCGAGTCCTTCCGCCGCTGGCTGGTGATGTGCCGGACGACGATGGTCGAGAATCCCGGAGCTGCAGATCGGCCTGACCGAGGCGCAGAAGCAGCGTGCCCGATGTCGCAGCTCGGCGACTACATCGAAGAGCCGCTGGAGCCGATCGATTTCGGCCGCATCGGCGCCCAGGCGGCCAAGCAGGTGATCCTGCAGAAGATCCGCGACGCCGAGCGCGAGCAGATGCTGACCGACTTCCTCGAGCGCAAGGAGCACCTCGTTACCGGCACCATCAAGCGCATGGAGCGCGGCAACGCCATCATCGAGGCCGGCCGGATCGAGGCGGTGCTGCCGCGCGACCAGATGATCCCGCAAGGAGAATCTGCGCGTCGGCGACCGCGTGCGGGCCTATCTGATGCGGATCGACCGCGGCGCGCGCGGCCCGCAGCTGATCCTGTCGCGCACGGCGCCGGAATTCATCATGAAGCTGTTCGAGCTGGAAGTGCCGGAAATCGAAGACGGCCTGCTGGAAATCAAGGCCGCGGCCCGCGATCCCGGCGTGCGCGCCAAGATCGCCGTCAAGTCGAACGACCCGCGCGTCGATCCGATCGGCACCTGCGTCGGCATGCGCGGCTCGCGCGTGCACGGCGGTGACCAACGAACTTGGCGGCGAGCGCGTCGACATCGTGCTGTGGTCGGCCGATCCGGCGCAGTTCGTGATCGGCGCGCTGGCGCCGGCCGAAGTGTCGCAGCATCGTCGTGGACGAAGAAAAGCACAGCATGGACGTGGTGGTCGATGAAGACAATCTGGCCATCGCCATCGGCCGCTGCGGGCCAGAACGTGCGCCTGGCCTCCGAACTGACCGGCTGGACCATCAATCTGATGACGGTGGAAGAGTCGCAGCAGAAGTTCGGAGGCAGGAGTACGCCGCACATCCGCCAGCTGTTCATGGAAAAGCTCGACGTCGACGAAGAAGTGGCCGACATCCTGATCGAGGAAGGTTTCTCCACGCTGGAAGAAGTTGCCTACGTGCCGCTGCAGGAAATGCTGGAGATCGAGGCGTTCGACGAGGACACCGTCAACGAACTGCGCAACCGGGCGCGCAATGTGCTGCTGACCGAAGCCATCGTCGACGAGGAACAGCTCGAGAATGTGGCCGAGGATCTGCTCGAACCTGGAAGGCATGGACAAGCTCGCTGGCGGCCAAGCTGGCGCGTACGAACGTGCGTACCCGCGACGATCTGGCGGATCTGGCGGTCGATGAACTGATCGAACTGACCGGCATCGATGACGAGCGGGCCAAGGACTGATTACGACGGCGCGTGCGCACTGGTTCGCAGTAATGGCGGAGAGCTGCAACATGGCACAAATGAGTGTTACGCAATTTGCCGCCGAGCTGAAAATGCCGGCGGCGGCGCTGCTCGAGCAGTTGCAGAAGGCCGGTGTCGAGAAGAAGGCCGAGAGCGATGTCCTGTCCGAGCAGGACAAGACGCGGCTGCTCGACTACCTGCGGCGCGCGCATGGCGAGACACCGGCCAAGACCAAGATCACGCTGACGCGCAAGCAGACGAGCGAAATCAAGAAGGCCGACTCGCGCGGCAAGGCGCGGACCATCCAGGTCGAGGTGCGCAAGAAGCGCGTGCTGGTCAAGCGGGATCGCCGAGCGGCCGGAGCCGGCGCGCCGAGGCCGCCGGTCGCCGGCGGCCGGTCGCGCCCGTGATCGATCGCTGAACAGACGCGCCCTGCGTGAAGCAGGAGGCGCAGCGCCAGGCCGAGCTGGCCGGCCATCCAGGCGGCCGAGGTCAAGGAAAAGCAGGAACGCGAGCTACGCGCGCCAGGCAGGAAGCCGAAGCAGCGGCTTGGCGCAGATGCAGGCGGCGACCGATGCCGCGGCCGAGGCGAAGGCACGCGAGCAGGCCAAGGCGGCGCAGCCGCCGCGGCCGTGCCGAGCACGCTGCACAAGCCGGCCGGCCAAGCCCGGAGGACAAGAAAGCCAAGAAGCCAAGGCCGCCGCGTCGCACCTGGAAGAACGAGGCGCGCAAGAAGCGCGGGCATCAAGACCCGCGGCGATGCCGGCGGCGGCATCGCGGCTGGCGTGGCGGACCAAGAGGCACGCCACGCGGCACGGCGAGGAAGCGCATGCAGGCGGTGCAGATGCCGCCGGAGCCGATCGTGCGCGAGGTGCATGGTGCCGGAGACCATCACGGTTGCCGATCTGGCGCACAAGATGTCGGTCAAGGCGACCGAAGTCATCAAGACCCTGATGAAGATGGGCATCGATGGTGACCATCAACCAGGTGCTGGATCAGGAAACGGCGATGATCGTCGGTCGAGGAAATGGGCCACAAGTCGCCAATGCCGCCAAGCTGGACGATCCGGATGCCTTCCTGGACGAGGCGGCGCGAGCACAAGGACGTGCCGACGCGAGCCGCGTGCGCCGGTGGTCACCGTCATGGGCCACGTCGACCACGGCAAGACCTCGCTGCTCGACTACATCCGCCGACGCCAGGGTGGCCGCCGGCGAAGCGGGCGGCATCACGCAGCACATCGGCGCCTATCACGTCGAAACGCCGCGCGGCATGGTCACCTTCCTCGACACGCCGGGCCACGAGGCGTTCACCGCCATGCGCGCGCGCGGCGCCAAGGCGACCGACATCGTCATCCTGGTGGTCGCGGCCGACGACGGCGTCATGCCGCAGACCAAGGAAGCGATCCACCACGCCAAGGCGGCGGATGTGCCGCTCGTGGTCGCGATCAACAAGATCGACAAGCCCGATGCCAATCCCGGACCGCGTCAAGCAGGAACTGGTGGCCGAAGGCGTCGTGCCCGAAGAGTACGGCGGCGATTCGCCCTTCGTTGCGGTTTCGGCCAAGACCGGGCAGGGCATCGACGAACTGCTCGAGCACGTGCTGTTGCAGGCCGAGGTGCTGGAACTGAAGGCGCCGAAGGATGCGCCGGCCAAGGGCCTGATCATCGAGGCGCGTCTCGACAAGGGCCGCGGCCCGGTGGCGACCATGCTGGTGCAGTCCGGCACCCTGAAGCGCGGCGACGTGCTGCTGGCCGGCCAGGTGTTCGGCCGCGTCCGCGCCATGCTCGACGAGAACGGCAAGCCGGTCGACGAAGCCGGGCCGTCGATTCCGGTCGAAATCCAGGGTCTGTCCGATGTGCCGGCGGCCGGCGACGAGGCCATGGTGCTTGGCCGACGAGCGCAAGGCGCGCGAGATCGCGCTGTTCCGCCAGGGCAAGTTCCGCGACGTCAAGCTGGCCAAGCAGCAGGCGGCCAAGCTGGAGAACATGTTCGAGCAGATGGGCGAAGGCGAGGTCAAGACCCTGGCGCTGATCATCAAGGCCGACGTGCAGGGTTCGCAGGAAGCGCTGGTGCATGCCCTGGCCAAGCTGTCCACCGACGAAGTCAAGGTCCAGGTCATTCATGCCGCGGTCGGCGGCATCACCGAATCCGACGTCAATCTGGCGCTGGCGTCCGAAGGCGGTCATCATCGGCTTCAACACCCGTGCCGATGCCGGTGCGCGCAAGCTGGCCGAGAATCTCGGCGTCGATATCCGCTACTACAACATCATCTACGATGCGGTGGACGAGGTGAAGGCGGCGCTGTCCGGCATGCTGTCGCCGGAGAAGAAGGAAAGCATCCTCGGTCTGGTCGAGATCCGCCAGGTCTTCCGCATTTCCAAGGTCGGCACGATTGCCGGCTGTATGGTGCTTGACGGCGTGGTCAAGCGCGGCTCGCTGGTGCGCCTGCTGCGCGACAATGTCGTGGTCTGGACCGGCGAACTCGATTCGCTCAAGCGCTTCAAGGACGACGTGCGCGAAGTCGAAAGGCGGCTTCGAATGCGGCCTGTCAGCCTGAAGAACTTCAACGACATCCAGGAAGGCGACCAACTGGAAGTGTTCGAGATCCAGGAAGTCGCGCGGACGCTGTAAGGGAACGTCGAAGGCGGTCGGCCATGCCGGCCGTATGCCGCATGCCCAAGGAGTTTTCCCGCAGCGACGCGTCGCCGAGCAGATTCACCGCGAACTGGCCGAACTGATCCGCCTGGAACTGAAGGATCCGCGCGTCGGCTTGATCACGCTCACCGACGTCGAGGTGACCCCGGACTACGCCCACGCCAAGGTGTTCTTCACGCACGCTGGACGAGGCGCACCTGCGCGGACATCGAGCCGGGCCTGCAAGCAGGCGGCCGGCTTCCTGCGCCGTGAACTGGGCCGGCGCATCCGCATCCACAACATGCCCGAACTGCATTTCGTCTACGACGCCTCGGTCGAGCGCGGCGCGCGCCTGTCCAAGCTGATCGACGAAGCGGTCGAGTCCGACCACAAGCATCCGTCCTGAACGCGTATGACGCGCGAGCCGCGCCAGCCGCGGCGCCGGGTCGACGGCGTCCTGCTGCTCGACAAGCCGCCGGGCTTGACCTCCAATGCCGCGCTGCAGGCCGCGCGGCGCCTGTTTCAATGCCGCCAAGGCCGGGCATACCGGCACCCTGGATCCGCTGGCGACCGGCCTGCTGCCGCTCTGTTTCGGCGAAGCCACCAAGTTTGCTCAGGCCCTGCTCGATGCCGACAAGACCTACGTGGCCGAACTTCGGCTCGGCGTGACGACCGATACCGGCGATGCCGAAGGGCGGTGTCATCGCGCGACGCCCGGTGGCAGCGTCGACGGCACGCAGGTGGAGCGGTGCTGCCGCGCTTCCGCGGCGAGATCGAGCAGATTCCGCCGATGCACTCCGCGCTCAAGCGCGACGGCAAACCGCTGTACGAACTGGCGCGCCAGGGCATCGAAGTCGAGCGCGCGCCGCGCGCGGTGAGCATCCATCGAGCTGACGCTGCTGCGGCTTCGCCGGCGAGCGCTGTCGAATCGAGGTGCATTGCAGCAAGGGTACCTATATCCGCACGCTGGCCGCCGACATCGGCGAAGCTGCTCGGCTGCGGTGCCCACCTGACCGGCCTGCGGCGCACCGCGATCGGCGACTTCGATGTGGGCGATGCGGTCACCCTGGATACGCCTGCAATCAGCTTGACGCGGTCGATGCCCGGGATGCGCTGCCTGCTGCCGCCGATGCCCTTGCTTGCGGCGACGTGCCGCGCGTGCAGTCTCGACTGCGCACGCAGGCAGCGCGACCTGCTGCATGGGCAGTGCCGTGGCGCTGCCGGGGCGCCGTGCCGAGGACCGCCTGCCGCGTCTATGGCGCAGGGCGTTTTCTCGGGCTCGCGCGAGCAGCGCTGCCGATGCGCTGCTGGTCCGTGGCGGCTGGTCGCGGAGACGTGACTCGCGACCGCCGTGCCGTCGGGCGATCCGCGAAATTCCTTGAGAATTCAGTGAGGCGCGACGCAGGTATAATGCTGCGCTTTCCCCAGGCATAACGTTCGAGTTTGATATGGCAATTCCATCCGCAGAAAAGTCGCACATCGTCGCCGAGTATCAGCGCAAGAGCGGCGACACCGGTTCGCCCGAAGTCCAGGTCGCGTTGCTGACCGCTCGCATCAACGGCCTGACCGGACATTTCAAGTCCCACGTGAAGGACCACCATTCGCGCCGCGGGCTGCTGAAGATGGTGAGCCAGCGCCGCAAGATGCTGGATTACCTCAAGGGCAGCAACGTCGACCGTTATCGTTCGCTGATCGAGCGGCTCGGACTGCGCAAGTAAGTCGGTTCGTGGATCGCCCCTTCAGCACGGTTGCGGGCATCCCAATTGACACCGGCGCGAGCGTTGAAGGCTGCGCCGGTGTTGTTTTTTGATCCGCACCCCGGCGCGGGTCGGCGGCTTCGGTTCGCGGTCGGTTGCACGGCAACCGGCATGGACCGCGGTGCCACCCCTTCACTTTCGAGAGGACACTCCATTGCTTAATCCTATGAAAAAGACCTTTGCTTACGGTGCCCATACCGTGACGCTGGAAACCGGCGAAATAGCACGCCAAGCGCATGGCGCCGTCATGGTGAACATGGACGACACGGTCGTGCTGGCGACCGTCGTTGCCGCGCGCGATTTGCGGCCGGGCCAGGATTTCTTTCCGCTTACCGTCGATTACATCGAGAAGACCTATGCCGCCGGTCGCATTCCCGGCGGCTTCTTCAAGCGCGAAGGCCGTCCTTCCGAGAAGGAGACACTGACCTCGCGGCTGATCGACCGGCCGATCCGACCGCTGTTTCCAGAGGGCTTCTACAACGAAGTACAGGTCGTCGTAACGGTGCTGTCGCTTAAACCCGGAGATCGATCCGGACATTCCGGCCCTCATCGGTGCGTCGGCCGCGCTGGCCATCTCCGGCCTGCCGTTCAACGGTCCGATCGGCGCGGCGCGTGTCGGTTACATGGACGGCCAGTATTTGCTCAACCCCACGCTCTCCCAACTCAAGGACAGCCAGCTCAACCTGGTCGTCGCCGGCACCCAGGGCGCCGTGCTGATGGTCGAGTCGGAAGCGCGGGAGTTGTCCGAGGACGTCATGCTGGGTGCGGTGGTTTTCGGCCACGATCAGATGCAGACGGCCATCAATGCCATCAACGAATTGGTCGAGGTCGCCGGCAAACCGGAATGGAACTGGCAGGCGCCGGCGAAGGATGAGGCGCTGATCGCCAAGATATCGGAAATCGCCGAGAAGCCGAGCTGCGCGATGCCTATCGCATCACGCAGAAAGCAGGCGCGCATGGCCAAGGTGGATGAAATTCGCGGCAAGCTGGTTGAGTCGATTACTGCCGCGACGACAACGCGCCCGAGGCCAACCACATCAAGGATATCTTCTTCGATCTCGAAGCGAAGATCGTGCGTGGCCAGATCCTGAATGGCGAACCGCGCATCGACGGCCGCGATACCCGCACCGTGCGTCCGATCACCATACGCCACAGCGTGTTGCCGCGTACCCACGGCTCGGCCCTGTTTACCCGCGGCGAAACCCAGGCGCTGGTGGTTGCCACGCTCGGCACCGGCCGCGACGAGCAGATCATCGATGCACTGGCCGGCGAGTACAAGGATCGCTTCATGCTCCACTACAACATGCCGCCGTATGCCACCGGCGAGACGGGCCGCGTCGGCTCGCCGAAGCGTCGCGAAATCGGTCATGGCCGCCTGGCCAAGCGCGCGATCATCGCTGCGCTGCCGATGCAGGAGGACTTCAACTACTCGATCCGCGTCGTGTCCGAGGTCACCGAGTCGAACGGCTCAAGCTCGATGGCGTCGGTGTGCGGTACGTCGCTGGCGCTGATGGACGCCGGCGTGCCGCTCAAGGCGCACGTGGCGGGTATCGCCATGGGTCTGATCAAGGAAGGCAATCGCTTTGCGGTGCTGACCGACATCCTGGGAGACGAGGATCACCTCGGTGACATGGACTTCAAGGTGGCCGGCACGGATTCCGGCATCACCGCGCTGCAGATGGATATCAAGATCCAGGGCATCACCAAGGAGATCATGCAGGTGGCGCTGGCCCAGGCCAAGGAAGGGCGCATCCACATACTCGACATCATGAAGGCGTCGCTGTCGTCCCATCGCGGCGAGGTGTCCACCTACGCACCGCGGCTGCTATCCATGAAGATCAACCCGGAGAAGATCCGCGACGTCATCGGCAAGGGCGGCGCGGTCATTCGAGCCCTGACCGAGGAGACCGGCACGGTGATCGACATCGAGGACGACGGCACGGTGACGATTGCCTCGGTGAGCGCCGAGGCCGCCGAATTGGCGAAGAAGCGCATCGAAGCCATCACCGCCGAGGTCGAGGTGGGCAAGATCTACGAGGGCACGGTGCTGCGCCTGCTGGACTTCGGTGCCATCGTCAGCATCCTGCCGGGCAAGGATGGACTGCTGCACATCTCCCAGATCGCCAATGAGCGCGTCAATACCGTTTCCGACTATCTGAAAGAAGGACAGCAGGTGAAGGTCAAGGTGCTCGAGGCCGACGAGAAAGGGCGCGTTCGCCTGAGCATGAAGGCGGTGGGCGAGGAAAAGGCGGGAGGCGCGCAAGCCCAGGGCTGACGAAGCGCGGCCACCGGACGGAAAAAAGGACGCTGCGGCGTCCTTTTTTCTGCGTACCGCGCTGGCGCGGCCACGGTCATGGAACAGCAGGCCGGAGAAAGATCGTGAGACGCAGACAGATCATTGGGCTTGCGGCGCTGGCCGGGGCCGCCATCTGGCTCGGTGCCTGCGGCAGGCAGGACTCGCCGCCGGCCGCCCGGACCGGCGGCGGCGAGGAGGTGGTGCGGCTCGGCTTCGCGGCGCCGCTCACCGGCCCGCAGGCCCATTACGGCAAGGAGACGCAGAACGGCATTGCCCTCGCCATCGAGGAGATCAATGCCGCCAAGCCGCGGATCGGCGGCTTGGCGGTGCGGTTCGAACTTCTGGCCGAGGATGATCAGGCGGACCCGAAGCAGGGCACGGCGGTGGCGCAGAAACTGGTGGATGCCGGAATTCGCGGCATGCTCGGCCATTTCAACTCCGGCACCAGTATTCCGGCATCGAAGATCTACGCCGACCACGGCATTCCGCAGATCGCCATGGCGACCGCGCCGGCCTATACGCGGAACGGTTACAGGACCGCCTTCCGTGCCATGACCAACGACGTGCAGCAGGGCAGCGTCATGGGCCGCTTCGCCGTCAACACGCTCGGGGCGAAGAGGATCGCCATCGTCAACGACCGCACCGCCTACGGCCAGGGCCTGGCGGACGAGTTCGAGAAGGCGGCCAGGGCCGCCGGCGCGCAGATCGTCAAGCGCGAATACACCAGCGACAAGGCCACCGATTTCATGGCCATCCTCACCAGCATCAAGGCCGCCAAGCCGGAGGCGATCTTCTACGGCGGCGCCGACGCCCAGGCCGGCCCGATGGTGCGCCAGATCCGGCAATTGGGACTGGACGTCAAGTTCCTGGGCGGCGAGATGGTGAAGTCGCCGACCTTCGTCAAGCTCGCCGGCGACGCTGCCGAGGGCACGATCGCCTCCCTGGCGGGGCTGCCTCTGGCGCAGATGCCGGGGGGCAGGGACTACGAAGCGCGCTACAAGGAGCGCTTCAAGGAGGAGGTCCAGGTCTATTCGCCCTATGCCTACGACGCCGCCCGGATCATGGTGAACGCGATGCGGCGCGCCGATTCGACCGAGCCGGCGAAGTATCTTCCCCTGCTGGCGAAGACCGAGGCTGCGGGTGTCACCTCGGCCAGGATCGCCTACGACGAGCGCGGCGATCTGAAGGAGGGGACAATTACGGTCTACCAGGTGGAAGGCGGCGACTGGAAAGTGGTGGAAACCGCGGGCAGGTAGGCCGCGGACGGGTAAACGCAAAAGCGGCCGTCGCGGCCGCTTTCTTTTCGCCCGCCGGCGGCTGCCGGCGCAAGCCTACTTCGCGACCTGTTTCTCCCTCAATTCCTCCAGCGTCTTGCAGTCGATGCACAAGGTGGCGGTCGGTCGTGCTTCGAGTCGCTTGAGCCCGATCTCGACGCCGCACGAATCGCAGTAGCCGTACTCGCCGTTCTCGATGCGGTCCAGCGTCTCGTCGATCTTCTTGATCAGCTTGCGTTCGCGATCGCGATTGCGCAGTTCGAGTGCGATGTCGGATTCCTGGCTGGCGCGGTCGTTGGGATCGGCGAACACCGTCGCCTCGTCCTGCATGGTGTGGACGGTGCGTTCGATGTCCTGCAGCAGTTCGTCCTTCAGCGTCGAGAGGATCTTCTTGAAATGAGCCAGCTGCTTGCTGTTCATGTATTCCTCGCCCTTCTTCGGCGTGTAGTGCGGGAATTGCTTGTGGAGGAGATCCTCGGCCATGGAGTGCGTCCGCGAAAAATACGCTTTAATAGCAGAAACGGCAGGCAGCCGCAAGCACTGATTGGCGCCCGGCGATGGCCGTCTTCCCGGCACCGGCCCGCGGCGCCGGCAGACATGGCTGCGTCATGGGCTGCGGGCGGGCGCCACGTGCGGCGCAGGATTGGCGGCAATCCACGCTCGGCAGACCAGGTGGTACCGACCGCGGCTTGCGGGACTGCTCTTGACCGGGCGGCAACCGCGGCGATGCGATGAGCCTGGACGCCGGTCCCTTCGTCGCGGCGCTCGAGTATGCCGCCCGCACTCGCGCCGTCCTGTTCGGCAAGCCGGCACCGGCGTTCTTTCACGCCGTCCTCGCCGATTTGTGCATTGCCCCGCACGAGGCGGCCATGATCGGTGACGATGTCGAGGCCGATGTCAACGGCGCGCTGGCCGCCGGCATCCCGGCGATACTCGTCAGGACCGGCAAATACCGGGCGGGGGACGAGCAGCGGGCGTCGGCCGGCGGCCGCTGCGCGGCGAGCCTGCGCGAAGCCGTCGAACACTCTGTTTGCACCGACGGCGCCTTGACCGGCGCGACTCGTCCAGCATTCGTCGCCGGTGGCGCGCTGGCCGGCTGGCAACGGGCCGGACGGTTGGTCTCGCGTACCGTATCGCAGACCCCCTATTCCAGGCTGCCCGCCGACCGCGTATGGTCGAATTCAGTCGGCTGCCATGCCGACGAAAAGTCGCGCGCGAAGGCCCGCTGGTAATCCTGCTGAGTGACGAAATCCGCGCAGCGGCGCAGATCGGCCAGCGTTTCCGCGCTGCGCGTGTGCGCGTCACCCTGGTCCCGGCCCAGAAGTTCCCTGGCTCCGGCGAGGAGGCGCTGGTTCCTGACGGTGGTGAGACAGCGCCCCGTTTCGTCCATAACATAGAAGTTCGGCCCAAACACCCGCTCGACGAGCGACTCCTCGTCCAGCGCCGTGTCATCGATCGGCACGAAGTCGTACAGGCGCAATGCCATCTTCAACTCCTTTCTCTCTTGGGGTCCGGATTCGTCATCGCGGACGGTGCAGGTGTCGCACCACCCGCGCCAACGCGTCACCGTGGGGGATGTCGCCGGGGCCGCCCGAGCAGATCGTCGAAGCCCCGGCCGGCATCCTCGCGCCGGTCAGTTGTAACCGAGCACGGCGATCCTTTCGGTATCGGTCTCGACGCGCCTGTCGGTCAACCAGCCGCTGCTGGCGCGCTGTGTCGCTTCACTCTTCGGGGAAGCCTTGCTCGCGCCCTGCGGGGGGGCGGGAGGACGGTTGATCATTGTGTTGTTGAGGGTATTCATGGAATCTCCTTTTCGTGCACGGCGGTCGTGAAGGGCGTCGTACGCCCCGGCAAGACTGCCCCGGCGTGCAAATGTGAATGTCTGGATGCCGAATCCACCCCCTGGGGGCGGTCGGCAGGCCGGTGAAACCGGCCGCTGGAGAGGACGCGCTGGCGCGACGCTCGTCGTTAGAAATCGTTCCGGGACGCAACCGGCCTGCGACTCCGTGGCGCCTTATCATCGACACCGGGAGGAGACTGCACCCGATCGCGTGGCGTGGCCCTGTATTCGGGCACGGTCGGCAGTCCGGACGTCGGAAGCTGGAGGCTGCAGCAGCGGATCAGGCCGGCAGTTCGTCGCCGGAGGACAAGTCCTTGCTTGCCCAAAGGAATGCCGCCATGCCGAGGTAGAGCCCGATTCCGGCAATCAAGCCACTGTTCTCATTGAAGAATTGGATCATCTCGTGTCCTTTCTCTAAATGGGTATGCGTGTGGACCCACATCCAACCAGATGTCTGATCGTTGTGCGATCCGACACGAGCTACTTGAAGCACAGGCCGTGCCAGGTTTGCAGTTGCGGTCATGACGCCACCGCTGCCGCATACTCCGGTCGGGCACCTCAAGTCGCGCAAAGCCTTAGTAAACCAAGCCGATCCGCCACTTGTCCGCAGGCACTGCCGGGGTAGCGGCTCCGTTCATGATCAGCATTCGGCGCGGCGCCAGGGGGGATGAGTATTGCGTCGGGGATTGGCGTCACTTTTCCAGGACATCTTCCGTGCGCGGGCACAACTCCATGAATTGTCGCTTGAAGTACAGTGTCTCCGAATCCAGACAGAATCGCTTCGCCGGGCGCGACGAGCCGTCGAGCCCCATTTCGGAACACGGCAGCGCCGGAACGGTGCATGCGGACAGCGGAAGATGCGCCGAAGCCGGCGAGGCATTGCGGCATGGAAAACACGCTGGGCATTCGGACCGCGGATTCTCCGAGAGCAGGCCGCCTAATCTTGCGCAGCCCGACACGGGGACCCATGCGGTTGATGGGCGCGAAGCACGGCTAACAGGCGCCTACCGACCCACAACAGCCATCGGCGTCCGGACAAGCGAATAACCGCTTCCGGAGGTTGAGCAGCCTGCCGGCGTAGTGGCGGAAAGAGGGTCACCAGACGCTCGATCAGTTCGAGTGGGGTCGGCGTCGGGCTGACGCTGCCGCCCGCTCCCGGCTTGACGCTCTCATAGACCAGGTGCTCGGCATCGATTTCACGCAGCCGTTCCAGCGCGAAGGCCGGCCGCTGAGCAGTAGCGCAGCAGCCGCTCCAGACCCTGGCGGTCGCTCGCTTCGATCCGCACGCTGGCGTCGAGCAAAACGAAGTTTCAGTGCAGGCTAGCGGGGCCTGACGGGCGTTAAGCGAAGCGGCCGAAACTACAAGCCCCACCGTGATCCCAGGTGCCCATCGCCTCGGCGTCTTCGCGTTCAGCACTCCGCGACGGGCGAGAACGCTCAGCAGACGGTGTCGCACCTGGGCCTGACTCTCGGCGATGGTCGCGGGGCCGATGCCCCGCGCCTCATTAAAGCGCACGCCGCCTTCGCCATCGGCCTCGAAAATGAAATTTCAGTGGTGGAGGCTAACGCCGGCTTCATCGGCGTTAAGCGCAGCGGCCGAAACTAAAACGCCGTCAACCACAACGCAGTGGCGACGCCACCGGGTTTATCCCGGTGAACGCAAGGCTTCTGCACTACTCTTAACTGTCAACAAAGCGGGCACTACACTCACTCCGAACCAGCCGTATAACTGCCTCAGCGGCCACCCGGCGTCTTCGGGAAACACGGGCAGCAGCAGGCTGCTGAGGTCAAAGCGGCAGCAGGCTGCCGCAGTCCAGGGAAGCTTACTCCAGGGCCTGCTCGGCATCCAACAGTTCGTCGTAGCGGCGGCCGTAGCCGAGGTCGCGGATGAGCTTGGCGGCTTGGGCCAGTTCGGCGTTGTCGCGGAACATGCGGGCGCGGTGCAGGTGGATGTCGGCGAGGAAGAGCGGCATCGGGCCACGCTCGGCGATCTGCTGGGCTTCGGCCAGGTGCTTGCGGGCCAGGTCGTGCTCGCCGCGGACGAAGTGGTAGAGCGAGGCGGTGAGCAGGCCGTGGGGAAGGTGATCCATCTGTCCCTGCGGCGCGGAGGCCGTTGACGGCGGCGGCGACGTGCGGCAGGTCGAGCGTCGGCTGCGGGAGCGGGTTCGCCAGGATCGCCCGGATCAGCCCGACGCGGGCGAGCGTCAGGTGATCGAGGGCGATGGCGAGGAGCGAATCACTTCGGTGTCAATCGCCCATTTCAGAGTCGTCGTCGCCCGACGTTCGACCTCGGCGCAAGGTCGTGGCATGGCGATCCTGGTCATGAGCGTGCACTCACGGGCGGTGACGCACCGTGCTACGTGAGCAACATCTGCCACGCGGCGTGTTCGGCGGGGGCCAGCAGCCAGTCGCAGTACCGGAAGCCTCGCAGCGAATAGAGCAGGTCGAACTGCGGCTGCCTTTCCTGCTGCATCCGTTCGGCCTCGGCGAAGAGGGTGCCGGCTTCGGCCCGCTGGCCGGACTGGTGCAACGCATCCGCCGCCGTGGTGCGATTGCTCATTCGCTGGAACGCATCGCCGCTCTGGTCGGCGTGGGTGATCGACTGGCGGGCGTCGGTCACGGCGTCCGGCAAGCCGGCCCAGCGTCACCTCCAACTCGCTCAGGTTGCTGGCACCGATCGCCGCGTTCTTCCAGTCCTTCTGCTGAACCGCCATCTCCAACCCGGCACGCATCGGTTGCAGCGCTTCGGTCAAGCGGCCGAGGGCACGGAGGCGGAATGCGGCCTCGTTCAGCAGCCAGGCCTGATCGGCTTCGGTCAGGTTCGGCGACACCTGGCTCCACGGCTCGTCGAAGAAGGCCGCCACCGCCGCGAGGTCGGCCCCGATCGCCCCGAGTTTCTTCCAGCTGTAGAAGCCGTCGCTCCCCGTGCCGCGGAGGATGCGGTCGATGTAGACCTTGTCGCACGCCTCCTGATGTCGTCCGGCGAGGCAGCCGTGGGTGACGGCCTCGTACAGCGGGGCCAGTCCGTCCATGCCGTCCGGGCGGTGCGGCGTGTTCTCGCACAGGTAATCGAACAGCCGCGAGTGGGCCGCCCGGAACGCCTCCGGCTGGTCCCGCTTCAACTGGGCCGCGAAGTACTCGCGGATCAGCGGGTGGGCGTCGATCGCGTCGGGCGAGACGGAGAGCAGTTCCACCTCGCTCAGCCGTTTCACCGCGATGTTCCACTGCTGCGGCGTCAGCTTCACCAGCGCGTCGGTCAGCCCCGGAATCGACGGCTCCGCCCGCAGGGCCTGCAGGCAACTCTTCGCCATCGGCCGGTCGAACAGGCCGGTCAGCCGCAGCACGGCCAGTTCCCGCTGGCGCTCCGGTCCGCCGCTTTGCAGCCACCGCTCGTAGGCGATCATCACCTTGAACGCCGAGCGGCCCTGGTGCTCCTGGTCGGCCGCTTCGAACTTCACCTCGCGGTAGTGGCGGATGTCGCGGTCTTCGTAGGCGTCGGCGATGAAGCGTCCGAGCAGGCTGAGGGTCAGCGCGTGGCCGCCGGCGTCCTTCCACGCCGCGTGCAACTCCTCGTCCGTGCCGACGATTTGCAGGTGCCGCAGCAGGGCGACCGCCGCTTCCTTCGCCAGCTTGTCGAGCTTCTGCTCCTCGGTGGTGGCGTGCCCCTCGACGTTCGTCAGGTGTTCGCGGGTGGTGATGACGACCAGGCCGGGGTTGTCGGCGGCGAGTTCCCGCAGCAGCGATTCGAGCGCCGGGTCTTTCAGCCGCCCGGCCTGCGGATCGTTCGGCGGGTATTGCAGCGGTTCGATGCCGTCGAGGACCAGCAGCGTGCGGTGCTGGCGAATCAGCCCGGCCAGCCGCTCGCCGCGTTCATGCGGGCCGCCTTGCGGTCGGATCGGGGTCGCCGAAGAATTCGAGTGCTTTGGCGATGAACAGGTCGGCGGAGGTCTGCCGGCTTTCGCCGGTCCCCTGGCTGTAGAAGCTCCAGTCGAAGTACCGCTCGACGCCGGGCCACGCCCTTCGCCGCGAAGCGTGTCTGCACCCAGTGGAACACCAGCGACGTCTTGCCCGCCCCGCCCCAGGCCACCAGCGTGTAGACGTTCAGCGTCCCCTTCGCCCACGCCGCATCGAGCGCCGCCAACTCCGTCTCGCGGCCAAACAGCACTCGCGGGGCGTGTTTCTCCAACTGCGTGCCGGAGATCTTGCGTGTGAGCTTCGGCACGACCGGAAGGATGTCGTGCAGATCGCCGATGAGCTGGCCGAGCAGGTCGGTGTCATTCTTGATCGGGATGGCGTACCGCCGGCCGAGTTGCAGGCGGTCGAGGTGCGTCTGTTGAGCAGACGCTTTGTCGGTGGCGTAGACGAGCAGCGGAATGCCGTGGTGCAGGGCGATGAACGCTTCCCACTGCGTGTAACTGATGCCGGAGAAGTCGCCGAGGGCGGCCCGCAGCTCGGGGTGCTTGGCGAGGAAGTCGGGCTCGGCCTTCAGGTACTCGGCGACCGCAGCGGGTTCGGCGATCGCGCCGGGCTTCTCGCCGACCAGGTGAATGACGACGGCTCGCGGGCGGATCTCGTCGGCCAGTTTCTTGACGGTATCAACGGCCGTCTGCGGAAAATCTTCCTGCACCCGCACGTTGCACCGGGTGCGAGCGAGGTATCCGCGCAACTGCCCTCGCAGGCCGGGGAACGGTGCTCCGACCTTCTCGAACTCGTCGGACACACACGAGATGAAGACGCCATCGGGTTTCGGTTGGTCGGTCATGTTGTGTCTTTAGTCCGATCTTGGAGTGATCCTGGACTGCGGCAGCCCTGCTGCCGCTTTCCCCCTCCACAGCCTGCTGTGGAGTTTGTTATCTGCACGACCAAAAGGAAAGGAATTCCAACGGCACTTCTGGGATTGTCTCTTCGCCGTCAGCCGTGGTCAATGGCGGATTTCGTGTTGAGCGCCCCGGGGAAATGACAGGAATCGCCCTCCGCGCCCTGCCTGGGGTCACCCGACCGGCCGCAGAAGGTCCGCTTGATAGCCCGAGGCACGAGCGCTCCCCGCCGAGCGAGATCGGATCCTCGTCAAGCTGTCCTTACCACGCGATGCGCTGATCGAATTCGTAATCCGTTGCTGGCTGGGCCTGGGGGTCGAAGCCGCCCTGCCCGGCATCCGGCATCTCCCACAGCGGTGGGCCACGGGCCGGCGCCATGCGCGGGGGTGAGGTAGCGATGATCCGCATCTATGCGCCACACCGCGGCAAATACCCGCTATGGCGTCTGAAGCTGCCGTTCGGAAGCGCCAACTTGCACCACCGTCAACGTCTGCACTTGGCCGGCTGCTGACCAAAGACTGGGCGCGTAATCAGCCTCCGACGGGTG
>CAWGLO010000011.1:0-106541 GCA_963823455.1 uncultured beta proteobacterium | reverse complement strand
GCATGACGTCGCCATCCTTGACGACGTATTCCTTGCCTTCGGCGCGCATCTTGCCGGCTTCCTTGGCGCCCTGCTCGCCCTTGAAGGCGATGAAGTCGTCGTAGGCGATGGTCTGCGCGCGGATGAAGCCGCGCTCGAAGTCGGTATGGATCACGCCGGCCGCCTGCGGTGCGGTGTCGCCGACGTGGATGGTCCAGGCGCGCACTTCCTTCACGCCGGCGGTGAAGTAGGTCTGCAGGCCGAGCAGGTGGTAGGCGGCGCGGATCAGGCGGTTCAGGCCCGGCTCGTCCAGTGCCCATGTCGGCGAGGAAGATCTGCTTGTCGTCGTCGTCCAGATCGGCGATCTCGGCCTCGATCGCGGCGCAGAGCGCCGACCACCGGCGCGCCTTCGCGTCGCGGCATGCGCCTCCACCGCGTCGAGATGCGGATTGTTCTCGAAGCCGTCCTCGTCGACGTTGGCCGCATAAAGCATCGGCTTGGCGGTGATCAGGCAGAACGGCTTCAGGTTGGCCCATTCCTCCTTGGACAGATCGAGCGCGCGCACCGGCTTCGCCTGGTCGAGCTGGGCCTGCGCTTTTTCCAGCACCGCGACCAGCAGCTTGGCTTCCTTGTCGCCGGCGCTTGGCCTGCTTGGCGATAACGCGTCAGCGCCTTTTCGACCGTCGCCAGGTCGGCCAGCGCCAGTTCGGTATCGATGACCTCGATGTCGCGGATCGGGTCACCTTGCCGGCGACGTGCACCACGTTGTCGTCGGCGAAGCAGCGCACGACATGGACGATGGCATCGGTCTCGCGGATGTTGGCGAGGAACTGGTTGCCCAGGCCCTCGCCCTTCGAGGCGCCGGCGACCAGGCCGGCGATGTCGACGAACTCGACCGCCGCCGGGATGCACGCTGCTGCGGCTTGACGATGGCCGGCAAGCGCGTCGAGGCGCGGATCGGGCACCTCGACGATGCCGACGTTCGGCTCGATGGTGCAGAAGGGATAGTTCTCCGCCGCGATGCCGGCCTTGGTCAGGGCATTGAACAGGGTGGACTTGCCGACGTTGGGCAGGCCGACGATGCCGCATTTGAGGCTCATGATGTTCAGCTTCCGGCCACGGCGTTCTTCGGTCCGGACGGATCAGCTGGATCCATCGGCAGAGCCCGCGGCCTGTGGTTTGGGTCGGAATTGAGCTTCTGCATCGCGCTCGGAAATTCGCCTTGGCCAGCAGCGGCCAGGCCAGCGGCGCGGTCGAGGGCCGCGTCGATCTCGGTCTGCTCTTCCTTGCGCGGCGGCTTCAGCACGTAATTGACGACTTCGTTGCGGTCGCCCGGATGGCCGATGCCGACGCGCAGCCGCCAGAAGTCCTGGCGTGCCAGATGGGCCTGTGATGTCCTTCAGGCCGTTGTGGCCGCCCAGTCCGCCGCCGAAGCTTGAGCCGCGACTGGCCGGGCGGCAGATCGAGTTCGTCATGCACCACCAGCATCTCGGTCGGCGCGATGCGGTAGAAGTGCGCCAGCGCCTGCACCGCCTGGCCGGAGCGGTTCATGAAGGTCGGTCGGCATGCAGCAGCCAGATGCCGCGCCGATCGCGGCGCGCTTGGCCGACCAAGCCGTGGATAGCGCGCCTCCGCGGCGCAGAGCGACGCCGAGATCGCGGCCGGCGAGGCGCTCACAAAACCAAAACCCGGCGTTGTGCCGGGTTTCGGCGTATTCGGCCCCGGGGTTGCCGAGGCCGACGATCAGTCGCGGAGAGGCATGGATTTCGGTGGATCGGCGCGGCAGGCCATGCCCGTGCCGATCTTCCTGCCGCCCTCGCGCAGCCGCCGGAATCGATGCTGACGGTCCGGACCTATCTTCTCGGCTGCTGGTCGCAGCAGCGGGGCTCGACCGCCGGCGCAGCCTCGGCTTCCTCGCCTGTCGCACGTTCCTCTACCGCGGCGCCGCGCTGCACACGATGGTCGCCACGACCGGGTCCTCGCCCTTGTGCAGCACGGCCTCGACGCCCTTCGGCAGCTTGAGCTGGGTGACGTGCATGCGAGTGGCCGACTGTCCAGGTCCTTCAGATCGACCTCGATGAACGCCGGCAGATCCTTCGGCAGGCACTCGACGTCGAGTTCGGTCATGACGTGCTGGACCATGCCGCCGTGCGAGCTTGACGCCCGGCGCGATGTCGGCATTGACGAAGTGCAGCGGCACCTTCTGGTGGATTGCGTGGGTGGCATCGACGCGCTGGAAGTCGACGTGCAGGATCAGCTGGCGGAACGGATGGCGCTGCACGTCGCGCAGCAGCACCTGCTTGCTCGCGCCGTCGAGGTTCAGGTGCAGCACGGAGGAGTGGAACGCCTCCTTGCGCAAGTGCTGCCAGAGATCGTTGTGGTCGATCTCGATGGGTTGCGGCGGGGCGGCGCCGCCGTAGATGATGCCGGGAACCCGGCCGGCGCGACGCAGGCGGCGGCTCGCACCGGTGCCCTGCGCGTCGCGCTTGGTGGCGTTGACTTCGATTTGCATGGTGCTTGCTCCTGATTAATGCAGACCACTGCCCGCGACCAGGCAGTGAGGTTGAATCGAAGCGACTACTCGACTGAACAGCGAAGAAACCGACTCCTCGTTGCTGATGCGCAGCATGGTCTCGGCCAGCAGCGTCGGCAATCGACATCTGGCGGATCGTGGCGCAGGCGCGGGCATCGTCGCGCAGCGGAATGGTGTCGGTGACGACCAGTTCGTCGAGTTCCGAATCGTTGATGCGGGCGATGGCCGCTGCCCGACAGCACCGGGTGCGTACAGTAGGCGACCACCCGCTTGGCGCCGTGCTCCTTGAGCGCCTGCGGCCGCCTTGCACAGCGTGCCGGCGGTATCGACCATGTCGTCCATGATCACGCAGGTGCGGCCTTCGACCTCGCCGATGATGTTCATCACTTCGGAGACGTTGGCCTTCGGGCGGCGCTTGTCGATGATCGCCAGATCGCGATTCGAGGCGCTTGGCCAGCGCCCGGGCGCGCACCACGCCGCCGACGTCGGGCGACACCACCATCAGATCGTCGTAGTGCTGGCGTCCAGATGTCGCCGAGCAGGATCGGCGTCGAGTAGATGTTGTCGACCGGGATGTCGAAGAAGCCCTGGATCTGGTCGGCGTGCAGATCGACGGTCAGCACGCGCTGGACGCCCGACGGCCTGCAGCATGTTGGCGACCACCTTGGCGGCGATCGGCACGCGCGCCGAGCGCGGCCGGCGGTCCTGGCGGGCATAGCCGAAATAGGGGATGGCGGCGGTGATGCGTCCGGCCGAGGCGCGCTTGAGCGCATCGACCATGATCAGCAGCTTCCATCAGGTTGTCGTTGGTCGGCGCGCAGGTCGACTGCAGGATGAAGACATCCTTGCCGCGCACGTTCTCCAGCAGTTCGACGCTGATCTCGCCGTCGGAGAAGCGGCCGACCGTGGCGCGGCCGAGCGAAATGTTCAGGCGCTTGACGACATCGGCGGCCAACTTGGGGTTGGCGTTGCCGGTGAAAACCATCAGGCTGTCGTAGGCCATGGTCGCTCGTCCCGTGACGCGATGAGCCGTACTTAGAAACAGATTCGGGCAGGCTGCGTCGTCTGCCCGCCGAAGGAATCCTGGCTGGGGAGGAAGGATTCGAACCTTCGAATGCCGGAATCAAAATCCGGTGCCTTAACCAACTTGGCGACTCCCCAAGAAATCTTCCGTTTCGCTCCCGTACAGGGGATGCGTGTCCAACCCGCGCGCCACCCAGCCGCGCCAGCCCTGCGGCAACTGCGCCAAGGCCCGGAATGCGGCATCCGAGCCGGCGAAGGAAGCGAACACGCACGCTCCGGAGCCGGTCATACGCGCGTCCCCGTACTGCCGCAGCCAATCGAGGACGGCTGCCACCGCCGGATAGCGGGCGCAGACCACGGGCTGAAGGTCGTTGTGCACGGATCCGGCCGCCCAACCCGCTGAAAAGTCCGCTATTTTGATTATTTTCGTGGAGCGTGTCAAATCCGGCGCGGCAAAAATCGCTTGCGTCGGCACCGCGACGCCGGGCTCGACGACCAGATACCACGCGGGTTCCAGGGGCAGCGGCTGGAGCGCCTCGCCCACGCCTTCGGCGAAGGCGCTGCGGCCGAAAACGAAGAACGGCACGTCCGCGCCGAGCTGCAGCGCCAGAGCCTGCAGCCGCGGGCGCGGCCAGTCCACGCCCCACAACCGGTTGAGGGCGATGAGCGTGGTGGCGGCGTCGGAACTGCCGCCCCCCAGTCCGCCGCCCAGCGGCAGGCGCTTGTCGAGACGGAGGGTCGCCCCCGCTTCGACTTTCGCCTCGCGCTGCAGCAGGCGCGCGGCCCGCACGCACAAGTCGTCATCCGCAGGAACCCCGGGAATGCTGCCGACGCGTCGCACAAACCCATCTTCGGCCGGCGAAAAGGTGAGCGTATCGCCATGATCGAGCATGCGGAACGCAGTCTGCAGCAAGTGATAGCCGTCCGCCCGGCGGCCCACCACGTGCAGAAACAGGTTGATCTTGGCCGGCGCCGGCAGCGGGCGATCCCAGCCGATTAGACCGTCATGGCGCAAGGCTCGACATTCCTCGTCGATAAGGTGTGCGGAGGTGGGGAATATAGGGGGGATGCCCCCTTGTTCCCGTGGGCGGGACATACAAGAGGATCTCCCGTTGTTCGTAGTTCCGGCTCTTTCCGGCCGCCATCGGAGGCGCAGCCTTCCGCGCTAGGGCGCGGCCGGCTCATGGATCGAGGGTCCACTGGTCGATCCTGAGTTTCACGTCCAGATCATCGCGCCGCAGTTGTATCAGTGCCGGCAGCGCATCGGCGGTGTCGGCTTCGTAGTGGAGGTAGGCGACACGCCAGCCGCGGTCCGAGAAGCTTTGCGGCCTCCCCCGGCCATCCAACTGCAGTGCCTCCACCGCATTCCACACCTGGCCCACCACCCAGCGCGGCAGGCTGGCGAGCGGCAGCGCCGCTCCGAAAACCTGCTCGCTCAGTCCCTCCAGGTCGGAGGCGGAAAAGGACTGGCGATCGGCCGTTTCCAGATGCGCTCCGGCGGCATCCGCGTTCAGTTCGGCCAAGCCCTGGCCCAACGGCGAGGTGAGGAGGATACGGTCGGACCCGTCACCGCCATGACGCCATTCGATCCTGGCCGTGAAGCTCTCTTCACCATTGCGCACGGCGACGCGGCCGCTCAGGGAAAACCGGGAAATGTCGTTGCGCAGCGGGCGCGCCACGGGCTGCTCCGGTGGCGGGGCGAGCACGGCGCACGCAGACAACAACGCGACCGCCGACAGAATCGCGAGCAGCCGGCGCAGCATTTCGGATCAGGGCAGGAAGCGCTTGATGACGCTGGAGAGCACTTCGTTGTCGGGGTTGGCTTTGGCCGCTTCGCGCCACGTCTTCGTCGCGTCGTCGCGACGGCCGATCATCCACAACACCTCCCCGAGGTGTGCTGCGATCTCCGGATCGGCACGCAGGGTGTAGGCGCGGTCGAGATAGTCGAGGGCGCCCTTGAGATCGCCCTTGCGGTACAGCACCCAGCCCATGCTGTCGAGGATGAACGGGTCTTCCGGCGCCAGTTGCAGAGCCATCGCAACCAGGGACTGGGCCTCTTCCAGCCGCTCGTTGCGCTCCGCAAACGAATAGCCCAGCGCGTTATAGGCATGGGCATGGTCGGGTTTGATCTGGATCAGCTTGCGCAGATTGGTCTCCAGCACTTCACTGCGGCCGAGCTTCTCCGCCACCAGTGCCGACTCGTAGAGCAGATCGGGCTGGTTAGGCTGCGAGGCTATGCTCTTGTCGAGCAGGTCATAGGCATCCTGCGTGCGCCCCGCCTCCCGCAACAATTGCGCTTCGGCGAGTGTAAGTTGGACCCGCTCGCGGCTGTTGGACGCGATGGACGGCAGCAGATGGCTGCGGGCTTCCTCCAGCTTGCCCTGCTGCCCGAGGACATTGGCCAGCCGGATCTGGGCCGAGACGTATTGCTCGCCCGGCGGCACGCTCGCGTACCAGCCGATGGCGTCATCGGGGCGTTTCTGGTTCTCGGCGATCTGCCCGAGGTACAGGCGGACCGAACTCGCATCCGCGAATTCGCTGTCGATCAGCTTCCTGAAGCTGGTTTCGGCAAGGGCGTAATCATTGAGCTGATACGAAAGCGCCCCGACGGCGAAGATCACTTCCTGATTGTCGGGAAAATCCGTGAGCAGTTTCTGGAACTCGGTCCGTGCATCCTTGTAGCGCTTTTCGCCGACCAGGCCGCGCGCATACTGCAGACGTACGTCCTTCGCCTGCGGATTCTTGACCAGGAACTGGCGTATCGTCTCCATGGCGGCAGAGGGCGAGTCCTTCTGCTGCAACTGCGCCTTGAACAGCAGCGCCTGATCCCAGTCCGGCTTCAGCGCCAGGGCGGCGTCGATTTCCGTCATGGCCCGATCGGAGCCGCCGGCAGACAGCGCTGCCTGGGCGCGCAGCATGCGCGCCTCCGGCAGATCGAGATAGGGCTCGGTCATCCTGTCGATGGTGGCGAGCACGGCCGCACGATCGGCATTGCGATTGAACACGCGCCCCAGGCGCAATAGTGCCTCGCCGCGATCGTCGCGCTCCTGCTCCAGAATCGCCGCAACGTGGGGCTGCAGCTCGTCGAAGCGATTGGCCTGCGCCAGCAGGCCGATGAGCATGTACCGCGCCTGCGACGATTGCGGGTCGAACTCCAGCCACAGGCGCACCGCCTCCAGCGCAGCGTCGTTCTGGCGCGAGTAGTGGGCAACTTCGGCAGCGCGGCGGGCGATGCGCGGATCCCGCGTCTTCTTCGCCAGATCGAGGTAGGCACTCGCCGACAGACCCATGTTGCCGCGCTGGCCCGCAATCTCCGCCAGCAATAATTGATACAGGATCTGGGGCGTCAGGTCCTGATTCGGCAACGGTTCGACATGGGCCGGCGTCCCGCGGCGGGCCGCGTTTTCCGCTTCCGCGGTCGCCGCCTTGGCCGGCTCCGGCGGAACGTGAGCGACCGGCAATTGGGCGCAGGCCCCGAGGAGGACGGCGCAGGTCACAGCGAACGAAGTGGAACGGAACACGCCGGAAACGACGAACGGATTGGTGGAGGGCACGCGAATTAGAAGGGTCGATTACAATTTCGTTCGCCGCATGTTAGGGAGTTTTCCCGGTGGCGGCAAGCGCTGCGCACGACGGCGGTACGCCGCATCCCCATCCCTTGAGACCTGCCCCGATGCCTGAACTTCCGGAAGTCGAAGTGACCCGCATCGGTCTGCTTCCCCATGTTTGCGGCAGGCGCGTAACCGGGCTCGCCGTCCGCATCCCATCACTGCGCTATCCGCTGCCCCGCGATCTCGGCGCGCGAGTGGTGGGCCGCACACTTGCCGGCATCGCCCGCCGCGGCAAGTATCTGCTGTTCGACTTCGAGGCGGGAGAACTGCTGGTGCACCTGGGCATGTCCGGCAGCCTGAGGCTGGTACCGGCGGACACCCCACCCGACAGGCATGATCATGTCGACCTGCTGTTCGAGAAACGCGCGCTGCGGCTGCGGGACCCGCGCCGCTTCGGCGCCATGCTATGGCTGGACAAGGGTTCCGGCGCTCATCCTCTGCTGCGCGCACTGGGCATGGAGCCCCTCGCCGACACCCTGACGGGGGAAGTCCTGCATCAGGCGCTGCGCCGGCGCAGCGCAGCCATCAAGCAGGTGCTCATGGACAGCCATGTGATCGTCGGCGTCGGCAACATCTACGCGTCCGAGAGCCTGTTTCGCGCCGGCATCCGGCCTTCCACGGCGGCGCACCGCATCTCGCTGGCGCGCTGCACCCGACTGGTCGAGGCGGTCAAGAGCACCCTGCGGGACGCGCTCGCCGCCGGAGGCAGCAGCTTGCGGGATTTCGTCGGTAGCGACGGCAGGCCGGGCTATTTTCAGCAGCAATACTTCGTCTACGGGCGCGCCGGCCTTCCGTGCCGGTTGTGCGGTGCGCCGATACGCAGCCTGCGCCAAGGCCAGCGCTCGACTTTCTACTGCCCCCACTGCCAGCGCTAACCCCTTCATTGGACTAGATAATAACTGTGCTAAAGTAAGCGCTCGCGTTGCCGATGGAAGATTCCATGAACCTCTCATCCCAGTTCTCTGCCTATGCCGGCTGGCGCGCCTCCCTGGGCGACACGATTCTGCGTCTGCGCGCCTGGCTCCACGAAAACGACCTGGCGGACGCCCAGGTGGATCTCCGACTCGACCGGCAGGTGGAGCGACTGCACGAGGACAAGCTGCAGGTCGCCTTCGTCGCCGAGTTCTCGCGCGGCAAGTCGGAACTGATCAACGCGATCTTCTTCGCCGACTACGGCACACGCATCCTGCCCTCGAGCGCGGGACGCACCACCATGTGCCCGACGGAGTTGCACTACGACCCGTCGCGACCGCCGCAGATCGAATTGCTGCCGATCGACACGCGCACCAACCACGCCAGCATCGCCGAGTTCAAGCGCTATCCGGAAGAATGGCGGTTGATTCCCCTCGACACGACCTCGGCCGACGCGATGCACGAAGCGCTTACCCAGGTCAGCGAGCAGAAATGGGTGACGCGCGACATCGCGGAGAAGCTCGGCTTCGCCATCGACGAAACCGGCGACAAAGGGCTCAAGCCCGACGTCCAGGGCATGGTGTCGATTCCGGCCTGGCGCCACGCCGTCATCAATTTCCCGCACCCGCTGCTGCAGCAGGGCCTGGTCATCCTCGACACGCCGGGACTCAACGCCATCGGCGCGGAGCCGGAACTGACCCTGTCGCTGCTGCCGAACGCCCACGCCGTTCTCTTCATCCTCGCGGCCGACACCGGCGTCACCCAGTCCGACATGGCAGTGTGGCGCGACCATGTCAACGGCGCTCACGGACGGCACAAAGGCCGCATCGTCGTCCTCAACAAGATCGACGGCCTGTGGGACGGCTTGCGTCCCGACGCGGAGATCGATGCCGAGATCGCAAAACAGGTGAGAAGCGTGCGCCGATACGCTGGATCTGTCTGCCGAGCACGTTTTCCCGGTATCGGCGCAGAAGGGGCTGGTGGCCAAGATCAACGGCGACGCCGCGCTGCTGGCGAAGAGCCGCATGCCGCAACTCGAACAGGCGCTGATGCACGAACTGATCCCGGCCAAGCAGGAAATCGTCGGCGACGGTGCGCGGCGCGAGGTCGACGACATCGCTCGTGCGCACCGAGGAATTGCTCGCAGTCGCGTCTGCTCAACCTGCGCGAGCAATTGCAGGAACTCAGCGATCTGCGCGGCAAGAACCAAGGCGTCATCGAATACATGATGCGCAAAGTCAAGTCCGAGAAGGACGAGTTCGAGCGCGGCCTGCAGCAGTATTACGCGGTGCGCAGCGTGTTCACCACCCTTACGAACAAGCTCTACGGTCACCTCGGAATGGACGCGATTCGCGAGGAGACGCGGCGCACGCGCGAAGCGATGCTCGAGGCCGTGTTTTCCAAGGGCCTGCGCGACGCCATGACCGGCTTTTTCCGCCATGTGCGCGGCAAGTTCGCCCATTCCCGAACCGAAGCGGAAGAAATCACCCGCATGCTGGAAGCGATGTACAAGCGTTTCAGCGTCGAACACGGTCTGCGGCTCACCGCGCCGACGCCGCTGTCCATGCTCAAGTACGGAAAGGAAATCGACCGGCTGGAGGATGCGCTCTCCCGTCATGTCAATACGGTGCTCAACATCCTGACGCTGGAGAAGCGGGCGCTGACCCAGAAGTTCTTCGAGACCATCGCGGTACACGTGCGGCGGACATTCGAAATCGCCAACCGCGACGTCGAGGTCTGGCTGCGGGCAGTGATGGCGCCGCTGGAGACGCAGGTACGCGAATACCAGATCCAGCTCAAGCGGCGCCTGGAGAGCGTCCGTCGCATCCACCAAGCGACGGACACGCTGGAAGAGCGGATTCAGGAATTGACGCAGATGGAGTCGACGCTGCTGCACCAGCTTGCCGAATTGAACCGGCTGGCGTCGATGTTCCGTTCAGCACTGCAGCCGACCGCCGCGCCGGATGCAATGGCGGCCTGAGGAATCTCAGCGCCGCATCCAGGCTTCCCCTTCAGGTCCTCAGACTTTTTCCTTCTGCGCCGTCAGGTGCAGAAACTTTTCCATCAACTGGTCGTTGGACTCGACGTAGTCCGGATCGCCCGGAATGCAATCCACCGGACAGACCTCCCGGCACTGCGGCGTATCGAAGTGGCCGACGCACTCGGTGCACTTGTCCGGATCGATCACGTAGATCTCCGTCCCCTGGGTAATCGCCCTGTTCGGGCATTCCGGCTCGCAAACATCGCAGTTGATGCATTCGTCGGTGATGATCAGAGCCATGTCGTTTCCTCGTCTACGTAGTTGCTCTTACTCGTTCAACCAGCCGCTCATTGACCAGCGGCTGGACGAACTTCGAAACATCGCCGCCGAGCAGTGCGATTTCCCGCACCATCGTCGCGGAAATGAACATGTACTGCTCGCCTGGCGTCAGGAACACGGTTTCGACATCCGGATACAGATTGCGGTTCATTCCGGCCATCTGGAATTCGTATTCGAAATCCGACACGGCGCGCAATCCGCGAAGGATCACGTGGGCATCGTGATCGCTGGATGAAGTCCATCAGCAGGCCGTCGAAACCATGCACCTCGACGTTCGGATACGCGCTAGCACTTCCCGGGCCATCTCCACCCGTTCGTCCAGGGTGAAAAAAGGCCGCTTGGAGCGACTCTCGGCGATGCCGACCACGACGCGCTCGAACAGCTTGGCGGCGCGGCGCACCAAGTCCTCGTGGCCGCGGGTGAAGGGATCGAAGGTTCCCGGATAGACGGCGACGCCGTTCATGTGGATTGTTCCGTATCAAACAAGTGATAGTGAACCTGGCCGGCCTGGCGGTGCCGGATCACCCGCCAATCGCCGAAGCGGACCAGGGACTGTTCCGCTTCCGCGTAGATCATCGCACCGGGTGCCAGCACCGGCGCCAGAGGCTGCGCCAGCCGCTCAAGCCAGCCCTGACCGATACGGCGGATCGAGAAAGACGAGGTCGAAGCGCCGCGCGCAGTAAGGTGAGGAATTTTAGCGCATCCGAGCGCTTCAACTCCAGATTTGTCGCACCGAGGGCCGCGGCATTGCGCTGCAACGCTGAAAATGCGCGCGCATTGCGCTCGACCAGGGAGACATGGGCGGCACCGCGCGAGGCCGCCTCGAAGCCGAGGACGCCGCTGCCGGCGAACAGATCGAGGCAGGCGCGCCCCGTCAAGATCCTGGCCCAGCCAGTTGAACAGCGTCTCCCGCACCCGGTCGGGCGTCGGCCGCAGTCCACGAGCGATCGGGAAGTCGATGAGCCGGCTGCGCCAGACGCCGCCGATGATGCGCACCCGGCCCAAGGCGGAATCAGGTCTTGCCGGCGACGATGACCGTGACCATGTTCTCCGGCTGGATGCGGCGCGCGAAGGCGTCGCGGATCTGGGCCGCGGTGACTTTCGCTACCTGTTTCGGGTAATCGTCCAGATAATTCAGCGGCAGGCCATAGAAGCCGATCATCGACCACATAGTCGAGGAGCTTCTTGTTGCTGTCGATGCGCAGGGCGAAGCCGTCGATCAGGTTCTTCTTGGCGCGCTTCAGTTCGTCCTCGGTCGGTCCCTTCTTCAGGAAGTCGCCGAGCACGTCGCTCGACCACCTTGAGCGCGTCCTCGGACTGCTCGCGCTTGGTCTGCAGGCCGATCTCGAACGGGCCCGAGCTCCTTGTGCGGCTGGAAATAGCTATAGACGCTGTAGGCGTAGCCGCGCTTCTCGCGCACTTCCTTCAGCAGACGCGACACGAAGCCGCCGCCGCCGAGGATGTAGTTGCCGACCAGCAGGGGGAAGTAGTCCGGATCGCCGCGCCTCATGCCCGGCAGGCCGACGTGGATGTGGCTCTGCGTCGCCGGATGGGCGACTTTCACCGTCTCCGCTCGTCGGCAGCTGAACCTCCGGCAGCGCTGCCGCCGGTTCCGCCGGCCGGCAGGCCGTCGGTGAGCTGCTGCGCGATCGCCTCGGCCTCGGCGCGCGTCACGTCGCCGACGATGAGCCACCGTGCTGCGGGCGGCGCTGTAATAGTTGCGATGGAAGCTGCCGAGATCGTCGCGGCCGATGCGGCCGACGGTTTCCGCCGTGGCGTTGAAGCCGTAGGGATGGCCCGGATAGATGGCAGCCGAGAAGCGCTTGGCGGCGATGCTGTCCGGCCGCGTGTCGGCCTCCTTGATGCCGGCGATGGTGCGCGCCTTCTCCCGTTCCAGCACTCGGCCGGGAAGCGTCGGCTGCTGCAGCACGACGCGCATCAGCTCGAGCGCGGCGTCGCGCTCCGCCTCGGTGGACAGCGTGCGCAGGGTCACGTTGGCGCGGTCGCACTCGGTCGAGCCGGAGAGGCGGGCGCCGATATCGACCAGCCGGCCGGCGATCTTCTCCTCGTCCAGGTCGCCGGCGCCGGCATCGAGCAGGCTGCGCGTCAGGCTCGCCAGACCGACCTTGTCGGCGGGATCGTAGGCCCGATCCGGCGGCGAAATCGACCTGGATATCCACGATCGGCAGGACGTGGGTTTCGACGAAATAGACCCGCGCCCCGGACGGCGCGACCCAGTGTTCGATCTTGACGCGCGGCCTGGGCGACGGTCGCGACGCACAGCAGAGCGAAAGCGGCGAGTATACGTCTTCATCTTCGTGCTCCTCCGTCAGTGGCGCAGCCCGGCCGGAACCGCCTGCGCGGCTTCTTGTCCGGTTCCGCCAGCGGCTGGGGATCGAGCACCGCCACCGTCAGCGTGTCGTCCTGAAATACTTGTTCGCCACCGCCTGCACCTCCTCGGCCGTGACGCTGCGGATCTTCTCCAGCAGCGTGTCGATGTCGCGCCAGTTGCAGGCCGACGGCCTCGATGCCGCCGATCTCCATGGCCTGGGCCATCATCGAGTCGCGCTTGTAGACCTGGCGCGGCGATCACCTGGGTCTTGACGCGCGCAAGCTCCTCGGCGGTGACGCCTTCCTTCTTGATGCGCTCGATCTCCGCGCGCAGCGCCTGTTCCAGTTCGGCCACGGTCTTGCCCTCGGCCGGCTGTGCCGTCGAGCAGGAACAGTGCCTTCGCCGCGCACCGTGGCGTCGTAGCCGGCGCCGGCCGACTGACGGCAATCTTGCTGCCGCGCACCAGGTTCTTGGAAAAGCGCGCCGCGTCGTGGCCGTCGAGCACGCCGGACAGCACTTCGAGCGCATACGGCTCGCGATCCTTGTCCACGTCGCGCAGCTCCGGCACCTTCTAGGCCATCGCGATATAGGGCAGCTTCGCCGGCGCCTTCACCGTCACCCGCCGGATGCCGGTCTGCTCCGGCTCGCTCTGCGGCTTGCGCACGGGCAGGGCCGCGGCGTAATGCGGCCGTAGTACTTCTCCGCCAGCTCGAACACCTCGGCCTTGTTCACATCGCCGACCACCACGACATAGGCGTTGTTGGGCACGTACCAGCGCTGGTACCAGTCGCGCACGTCGTCGCGCGGTCATGTTCTCCAGGTCGTTCATCCAGCCGATGATCGGCCGGCGATAGGGGTGGGCCTGGAACGCCGCCGCATGAGCGCTTCATACACCAGCGCCTGCGGCTTGTCGTCGGTGCGCATGCGGCGCTCCTCCATCACCACCTTGATCTCCTTGGCGAACTTCCTTGGGATCGACGATCAGGTTGGTCATGCGATCGGCTTCCAGTGCCATCATCTCTCCGCAGCTTGCCCTTCGGCACCTGCTGGAAATAGGCGGTGTAGTCGAGGCTGGTGAAGGCGTTGTCGCGCCCGCCGGCGGCGGCGACGCGCTTGTTGAACTCGCCCGCCTTCATGTTCTTCGTGCCCTTGAACATCATGTGTTCGAGCACGTGGGCGACGCCGGAGGTGCCATCCACCTCGTCCATGGCGCCGACGCGGTACCACACCATATGCACCGCGGTGGGCGCGCGCTGGTCCTCCTTGACGATGACGCGCAGGCCGTTGGCCAGCGTCTTCTCGTAGGGGTTGGCGAAAGCCGGCTGAGCGAAGCCGGCAACGAGCGGCACGGCGCCCAGAAGGACGCCGGTGCCGGCTTTCATCATGTTCGCAGAAAGGCATCTGTTAAAATTCCGTCCAGTTGTTCAGCGAGGCGAGCCGCATCATAAGCGATTTCCGCGGCCCGTCAGCCGATCGCCGATCGCTCTACAGACCCCATTCCCCATGTTTGGTTTCCTGAAAAAACCCGGTGACACGGCACTGCCGGAGGATGCGGCCGCCCGGGCACTCCTGGAAGGCGCGGCTCAAGCAGGGCCTGTCGCGCACCCGCGACACGCTGAACACACCGGTTTCGGAACTGTTTCCGCGCGCGCAACGATCGACGACGATCTGCTGGAAGATCTCGAAACCACGCTGCTGATGGCCGACTGCGGCATCGACGCCACGCAGTGACCTGCTCGCCGAGCTCAAGTCACGCGTCAAGCGCGACCGCATCGAAAGGCCCGCGCGACCTGCAGCAGGCGCTGGCCGACCTGCTGCTCGGGCTGCTGGAGCCCCTGGAGCAGCCGCTCGACGTCGTACCGCACAAGCCCTTCATCATCATGATCGCCGGCGTGAACGGCTCCGGCAAGACCACCTCGATCGGCAAGCTGGCCCACCACTTCCAGGCGCAGGGCAAGTCGGTGCTGCTGGCCGCCGGCGACACCTTTCGCGCCGCGGCGCGGGAGCAACTCGTCGCATGGGGCGAGCGCAACAACGTCACGGTCGTCGCGCAGGACGGCGGCGATCCGGCGGCGGTGATCTTCGACGCCGTCACGGCGGCCAAGGCGCGCAACATCGACATCGTGCTGGCCGACACGGCCGGCCGCCTGCCGACACAGCTTCACCTGATGGAAGAGATCGCCAAGGTGAAGCGGGTCATCGCGAAGGCCGATCCGACCGGGCCGCACGAGGTGATGCTGGTGCTCGATGCCAACATCGGCCAGAACGCGCTGGCCCAGGTCAAGGCGTTCGACGCCGCCATCGGCGTCACCGGCCTCGTCGTCACCAAGCTCGACGGCACGGCCAAGGGCGGCGTCATCGCCGCCATCGCCCGCGCCAATGGTAGCGCCGCAATCCCGCCCTGCGCTACATCGGCGTCGGCGAAGGTCTGGAGGATCTGCAGCCGTTCTCGGCGCGCGAGTTCGTCGAGGCGCTGTTCGACCCGCAGGAGACCGCGGCGGCGCGATGATCAGCTTCGAGCACGTCAGCAAGCGCTATCCGCCGGCGGCATCACGGCGCTGGCCGATCTCACCTTCGCCGTCGAACAAGGGCGAACTGATCGTACTCACCGGCCACTCCGGCGCCGGCAAGAGCACCCTGCTCAAGCTGATCGCGGCCATCGAGCGGCCCACGGCCGGCAGCGTCATCGTCAGCGGCCAGGACGTCGGCCGCATCAAGCGCCGCGCCGTGCCCTACCTGCGGCGCAAGCTGGGGCTGATCTTCCAGGACCAGAAGCTGCTGTTCGACCGCCCGGTCATCGACAACGTCATGCTGCCGCTGCACATCACCGGCTATCCGCCGAAGGACGCGCCGCGGCGCGCGCGGGCCGCGCTCGACAAGGTCGGCCTGCTCGAGCGCGAAAAGGCGATGCCCATCACGCTCTCCGGCGGCGAGCAGCAGCGCCTGGCCATCGCCCGCGCCATCGTCAACCGCCCCGCCATCCTGATCGCCGACGAGCCGACCGCCCACCTCGACCTCGACTACGCGAAAGACATTGCCGAGCTGTTCCACTCGTTCAACCAGGTGGGCGTGACGGTGATGATCGCCACCCACGACGACACCGTATTCGGGCCGCTGGCGAGCCGCGTGCTCCACCTCGCCCACGGCAGGCTGGCAGCGCCATGAAGATGTGGCTGGTGCAGCATCGCCGGGCGCTGGCCCAGGCCGTGCGGCGCCTCGTCGCCGCCCCCGTGAACACGCTGTTCGGCGTGCTGGTCGTCGGCATCACCCTGGCGCTGCCGGCGGGCGGCGAGATGCTGCTGACCAGCGTGCTGGCGTTCGGCCGGCACGTCGACGCGACGCCGCAGATCAGCATCTTCCTCGCCGCCGACGCCTCGGCCGAGGACGTCGCCGAAATCGGGCAGCGTCTCAAGCAGCAGCAAGGCGTCGCGGAGTACCGCTTCGTTTCCCGCGACGAAACCCTGACGCGCTTCCGCGAGACTCAGGGGCTGGCCGATGTCATCGACGCGTTGCCCGGCAACCCGTTTCCGGACGCCTTCATCGTCACCACCCGCGGCGAAGACCCGGGCCAGCTGGAGGCGCTGCGGGACGCGGCGGCCGCCTGGCCCAAGGTCGAGCACGTGCAACTCGATTCGGCGTGGGCGAAGCGGCTGGACGCGCTGCTGCGCCTGGGCCGCCTGGCGGTCATGCTGCTGGCGGGCCTGCTGGGCGTGGCGATCGTGGCCGTCACCTTCAACACCATCCGGCTGCAGATCCTGACGCAGCGCGCCGAAATCGAAGTCAGCCGCCTGCTCGGCGCCACCGACGGCTACATCCGCCGTCCGTTCTACTACTTCGGCACGCTGCAGGGATTGTTCGGCGGCGCAGTGGCGTGGCTGATCGTGGCCGGTGCGGTGGAAGTGCTGCGCCAGCCGTTCTCCCAAGTCGGCACCCTCTACGGCACGAACCTGACGCTGCAGCCGCTGCCGCTGGAACAATCGCTGATCCTGATCGGCTTCGCCGGCCTGCTCGGCTGGCTCGGCGCCCGCCTCTCCGTCAGCCGCCATCTGCGCAGCGCCGAAGGGGGATAGGCGCCGCGCCCGGTCTGCCCGCATCATGCGACAACACTCCTGCCGCCCCGTCGGGTTCCTCGCCGCCACCCTCGCGGCCCTGGCAATCGTCTGCCACGCGCCGGCACTACAGGCCGCCGGGTTGGGGGAGGCGCGCGCGCTGTCCGCCGTGGGTGAGCCGCTGCGCGTTCGCATCGAGTTGGTCATGGCGCCGGGTGAGCGGCCCGATGCGATCAAGGCGCGGGTCACTTCCCCGTCGATCGACGCCGCCTCCGCGGCGCCGGCAGGCAACGCTCTCACCGCCTCCGTCGTCGCTACCGCAGAAGGCAAGGCGGGCGTGATGGTCCGTTCCGCCGGAACGGTGTATCGACCCTACGTGGAACTCATCGTCGCCGTGAGTTCGCCCGCCGGACACAGCGACCGCAGCTTCGTTGTCGCCCTGCCTACGGTCCGCCCCGGCATCGCGGCAGCGGGTCCGGCCAGGGCTGCCCCCGTTAACACCGGCGTGGCCGTCGCACCGTCGCCCGCTGCGGCGCCCGCATCCGCCCCTGCTGCGGTGCCGTCCCCGGCCGCTCCGCCCACCGCTGCCGCTGCGCAGGTGCAGAGTGCGGCACCGCCTGCGCAGGTCGAGGCGCGGGCGCCGGTCAGACCGCCGCAGCGGCAAGCGGCGGAAAATGCGGCGCCGCCGCCCGCTGCGGCCGCCCAGCCGAATCATGCCGAGCCGAACCGGTCGACGCGCGCCGGCGCTGCCCGTGGGGAAAGGCGCAGTACACCGGCAGAACCGCCGAAGTCGGACGGCAGCGTGGTGATTTCGGCCATCGGCGACTACGCCACCGTCAGCGGCGACAGCGGGACGTCGGGCGCCGCGCAAAGCAGGACGTACCGCGCCTTGACGCCCGAGGAAGAAGCATCCGGGCAGCCCGCCTCGCTCCAGCCGGAAACCTGCTGCGCGCCCTCCCCGACCAGCCCCCCCGTCCAGCCCCCGGCAGGCGTGCCGCCGCAGGGCCCCGGCGACGCGGCGAGCGGCGTGGCGACCGGCCAACAGCCGGTCATGCACGCGGAAGTACCGCCGCAGACCACGGTGCAAGTGGCCGCGGCGCCGGCAGCGCCGCCCACCGTCGATGAACCGTCCGACCCAGATCCGGCGAGCGCCGCGCAACCAGCTCCCGCGCAAGGCGCCGGGGACGAGATGCCGGCGGCGGCCGCGGCCGGCAAAGCGCAGCGGCCATCGACCGAGACACCGGCCGGCACGCCCGACGCCGCTTCCGGCAAGAGAACCTGGACCTATCTGGAACTGGGCCTGGCCCTGCTCGTCCTCGTCCTGGCGGGCGCCGTCGCTTATCTGGCGCTGAAGAGGAAAGCCGGCTGAGAGATGCCGCCCGGCGCGCGCGGCATCTATCGGCTCACGCCGAGTTCGTCGTACAGCCGATCCACGAGCTGCCGCAGTTCGCCCACATCATCGCGCAGCTGCGCAATGTTGGCCTTGAGCGCCGCGATCTCGCCCGTCGTTACGCCGCCCTCGACGCTAGTGCCGTACGGCCGCCTCGGCCTCGACCTGCGGCTCGCCGCTCAGCAGATGGGCATAGCGATGCTCGCGCGAGCCCGGCTGCTTGGGCAGCTTGAGCACCAGCGCGCCGGCCGGGCGAGCCGCCATTTCCTCGAGATAGGCTTCCAGAGCGCGAGATATCGGGAAACGATACAGGCGGTCGCAGTTCACCCGCAGCTCACCCTGGCGTCTGCGGGCCGCGCAACATCAGCGATGCCAGCAGGGCAACGACGGGCGGCGGCAGACGGAGCACGCGTTCCACGTTGTGGGCGTAGCGCTGCCACGCGGCCCGAAGCACCGGTGCTCTCCACCACCAAGGTATGGTGCTTGAGGGCGTCCAGCGCCATCTGCACCTCGTCCTCGCCGGCATTGAGCACCGGGTGGCGGCTGGATCTTCTGGTTGCACCCCGCCAGCAGGGCGTTCAGGGTAAGCGGATAATAGTCCGGCGTCGTGAGCTGCTTTTCCACCAGTACGCCGAGGATGCGGGTTTCCAGCAGGGACAAGGGCGGCAGCGCGGATTCGGTCATAGCGTTCCGTTCCGGTTTCGGGAGTGAAGGTCACATTCTAGGCTTCCGCTGCGCACAACGAATCCCGCAGTTCCGCCGCACGAACGAACACCGGCTCATCGACGACAACATGCTCGAGTGACGCTCCCATGCTTCCACGACTGACCCCGCTGCTGGCGCTCGCGCCCTTCCTGAGACCGTATCGCGCGCGCATCGCATTCGCCTTTGTCGCGCTGGTGGTGGCCGCCGGCGCAACCCTCACGGCTGCCGATGGCCTTTCGCAGCCTGATCGACCTGGGCTTTTCGGTCGCCAACGCCGGCCACATCGACCGCTATTTCCTGACGCTGCTTCTCGTCGCGACGGTACTGGCAGTCGCCACCGCGGCGCGCTTCTATACCGTGAGCTGGCTCGGTGAACGGGTGACGGCGGACATTCGCAGCGCGGTTTACGCCAACGTCATCCAGATGCCGCCGGCCTTCTTCGAAACGACGCGCACCGGCGAAGTGCTGTCGCGGCTGACCACGGATACCACGCTCATCGAGACCGTGGTGGGCACCTCGCTGTCGCTGGGCTTGCGCAACCTCTTTCTTTTCAGCGGCGGGCTGATCATGCTCACCGTCACCAGCGCGCGCCTCACCGCGCTACATCATCGGCCTGCTGCTGGTCGTGGTGGTGCCGATCGTGATCTTCGGCCGGCGCGTGCGGCGACTTGTCTCGTGCCAGCCAGGACAAGCTGGCGGATACCTCCGCGCTAGCGTCGGAAACGCTCAACGCGGTATCCACGGTGCAGGCCTATACCCACGAGGCCATCGAAACCCAGCGCTTCCGCGCGGCGGTGGACGCCGCTTTCGGCAGCCGCGCTGCGGCGCATTCGCGCACGCAGCGCGCTTACCCTGATCGTCATCCTGCTGGTTTTCGGCGCGATCGTACTGGTGTTGTGGCTGGGCGCGCAGGATGTCCTGGCCGGCCGTATGAGCGGCGGCCAGCTGGGAGCCTTTGTGCTCTACGCCGTGACCTGTCGCCGGGTCCTTGGGCGCGCTGGCCGAGGTGTGGGGCGATCTGCAGCGCGCCGCCGGCGCCACCGAGCGCCTGCTTGAACTGTTTCACGCGCGCTCGGACATCACATCGCCGCCCGTGCCGCAGACCCTCGCCCATCGTGCTCCGGCGCGGTCAGCTTCGACGGCGTGGATTTCTCCTATCCATCACGGCCCGACGTCCATGCCTTGAGGGACTTTTCCGCTCAGCATCGGCGCCGGGCGAAACGGTCGCGCTGGTCGGGCCCTCCGGCGCCGGCAAGAGCACGGTCTTTGCGCTGCTGCTACGCTACTACGACCCGCAGCAGGGTGCCGTGCGCGTCGACGGCCATGACATCCGTTCCGTGGCACTGGACAGCCTGCGCAGCCGCATCGGCGTCGTGTCCCAGGACGCGGTGATCTTTTCCGCCGATGCGGCGGCCAACATCCGCTACGGCAAGGCGGACGCCGTCGCTGCACGAAATTCGCCAGGCGGCGCGCCGCGCCTATGCCGACGAGTTCATCGCCCGTCTGCCCGAAGGCTACGCGACCTTCCTGGGCGAGCGCGGCATGCGCCTGTCCGGCGGACAGAAGCAGCGCATCGCCATCGCCCGCGCGCTGCTCAAGAATCCCCCCGATCCTGCTGCTGGACGAAGCCACCAGCGCCCTGGATTCGGAAAGCGAGGCGCGTGTTCAGGCGGCCATCGAAAATGCGGCGCGCGACCGCACCGTGATCGTCATCGCCCACCGCCTATCGACGGTGCGCAAGGCAAACCGCATCGTCGTCCTCGACCAGGGCGCCATCCAGGCGGTCGGCACGCACGACGAGCTGGTCCGGACGAACGCGCTCTACGCCCGGCTCGCGGCACGGCAGTTCGGTGTGGCCGGCGACGAAAGCGCTGCCGGCGCGGAGGTCGCGGCATGAGGCTGCGCCGGCTGCTCCTGGTCGCGGCGCTGCTGTCCGCATGCTCGGCGCCCAAGGAGGCACCGCTGCCTCCGGGGGCGGTGGTGCTGGCGCTCGGCGATTCCATCACTTCCGGCTACGGCGTGGACCAGGATCAGGCGTGGCCGGCACTGCTGGCGCAGCGCTCCGGTTGGGTCGTGGTGAATGGCGGGGTCAGCGGCGACAGGAGCAGCGATGCACTGGCGCGGCTGCCGGGACTGCTGGACGAGCACGGTCCCGCCCTGCTGCTGGTGGAAATCGGCGGCAACGACATGCTGCACAAGCTGCCGCAGGGCGAAACGGTGAGCAACCTGGAGCGCATCCTCGACCTCGCCCGGCAGCGGGGAGTCCTCACCGCGCTCATGGCCATCCCGCACCCGAGCGTGGCGGGGGCCGTGTTCGCGAGCCTGTCGCCGGCCGGGTTCTATCGCGAGGTGGCCGAGCGGCACGACATCCCGCTGCTGGAGGACGAGGTAAGCGAAGTCCTGTCGCAGCGCGATTTCAGGCTCGACCCGCTGCATCCGAACGCGGCCGGCCACGCCGCGCTGGCGGAAAAGTCTGCTGCCGCCCTGCGCGAGATCGGGCTGCTGCGCTGAGCCGAGCCCGAACTCAGCCGCGGTCAGCGCTGGTAGGACGCCGCGGCATAGTTCGCACCGGCATGGCCGACCTCGGGCCACAGCACGGCACCTGACCCGATGACCCAGGCCACGCCCAGCGCGAAGAACCAGTAGCCGACCCGCTCGCCGGAACGCGACTCGCTGGACAGGAGGATGAAGCCGACGAACATGCACGCCAGCAGCCCGAATATCGGAACGGCGGCTGAAAATAGATCGCTCATTGTTTTGTTCTCTCTCTGTTTGGGGTCGTATCTCGTTAACGTCGCAGCGTCACCCGAGTTCATTAGAATTTTATTAGATTCCGAATTACCATGCCGCCTTGTAGGGCGCGCCATGCGCGCCGAACGTTGGACCGGCGCGCACGGCGCGCCCTACGCGTTGGATGCACCGCCATGTCCTTGGTAGCCTCGAAACGACGAGCAATCCACGTGCCATCATGGGCGCAGGCGAACGAGCGAGCGGAACAGTGCTGGCCGGGGCGGCGGCTGCCGCCTCGTGATGCGAAGACTTGCCGGTGACGCGGCGACGGCCGGGCGGCCGCTCGCCCTCGATTACGCCGTCACGCGCTTCCGGTACTCCCCGGTGCGGGTGTCGATCTCGATCTTGTCGCCGGTCGCGCAGAACAGCGGAACGTGGCACCTTGTAACCGGTGGTGATCGTGGCGGGTTTGAGCACCTTGCCGGAAGTGTCGCCACGCACCGCCGGTTCGGTATAGGTGATCTCACGCACCACGGAGTGCCGGGATCTCGATCGAGATCGGGCCGCCCCTGGTAGAAGACGATCTCGGCCGGCATGCCGTCTTCGAGGTAATTGAGTCCGTCGCCCATGCTCTCCTTGTCCATCTCGTACTGGTTGTACTCGGCGTCCATGAAGACGTACATGGGGTCGGCGAAATAGGAGTAGGTCACATCCTTGCGTTCGAGGACGATCAGTTCGAACTTGTCGTCGGCCTTGTAGACCGCTCTCGCTCATGGAACCGGTGAGCAGGTTCTTCAGTTTCATCTTCATGACCGAGGCGTTGCGGCCGGACTTGTTGAACTCGGCCTTGAGCACGACCATGGCGTCATTGCCGACGGTGATCACGTTTCCGCTGCGAATTTCCTGTGCTTGCTTCATGAAGGTGCGTCCTGCGCGAATGTCGTGAATGGATAAGAGGGCTATTTTAGCCGATCGTTGCAGAAATCCACCAGCGCGTGGGCGAGATCGCCGTGGGCCGCCAGCCGCTCCGCCCAGTGCACGGCATGGGCGTCAAGTGCTCGGCGCTGGCGCCAGAATCGGCGCCCACGCCTCGCCTGCGCCAACTCCGTCGTTCCAGGCGCCCCAAATGGCCCGCACGGCCAGCGGAGGCGTCCGGCGCCAGAGCCGTCGCAGTACAGGTCGAGGAAGGCCGACAGCTTGTGCCAGTGTGCGCCTTCCTCTGCGGGTAGATCTGCCACACCAGGGGCCGTGCCGCCCACTGGGCGCGAACAAAGGAATCCTCGCCGCGCACGAAATTGCAGTCGCAGGCCCACAGCAGGCGGTCGTAGCGATCCTGCTCGACGAACGGGACGATGCGCACTTCCAGACTGCCCCGGGACGCAGCCGGTCCCCGCCGCGCTTGAGTCCTTGCCCGAAGCCGAGACGCTCGCTTGCCAGCGGCGGTCCTGCCCTCCGGGACCAGGCACACTACCGGCGCCGGCGACTGCGCCCAGGCGTCCAGCAGTCCGGGAATCGCGTGATTCTCGTAGGCGAACAGCGAGACCCGCAATCTCCTCCGGGCCGCGCGTACGGCACCCCCAGATGTCCGCCAGAAGGTCGCCTGCGCTCCGGCATCCGCCGGAACGCGTCGCGGCGCGTCTCCAGTCCGATCTCCGCCATCAGCCCGCCGGTGCCGGCGAAAAAGCCGGGGAAGAAGAAGTGTTTGGTCAGCGGCAGCCGCGGATGGGGCGAAGGCCAGGCCATGGCAGCCGCGCACCCAGTTCTCGGCGCTCAGATACTCCAGATTGATCCACACCGGCTTCGGCTCCCGCGCCGCCATGGCCGCGACCCAGGCCTCCGGCAGGTGGCAGGCGAAGGCCTCGATCACCACGTCCGCCACGCCATCGGCCAGGTCGGACGGCGGAAAGGGATCCAGCCAGTGGCGCACCTCGACGCCGCGACTCGACTGCGCCGGCCAGCGCCGGATCGATTCCCGGATTGATGCGCGCGAAGCTCGCCAGGTCGTCCACCCACAGGCGCACGCGCATGCCGTGCTCGCCCGCGAATTGCCGCGCCAGGCGCCAGCACACGCCGATGTCGCCGTAGTTATCGACGACGGTGCAGAAGATGTCCCAGTCGAAGCGGGAAGGCATGCCGCGCAGGCTACGGCAGGCGCGCCCCCGCTGCCGGCGCGGGCCCAGCATCCGCCGCCGGCGCGTGCTGGGTGTACTGGAGCCGGGACGTGTCGAAACCCAGCGCGCGCACCCGTTGCAGGATGCCGTCCAGCGTCGCCTGGGGCAACTGCGGCGTGCGGCTGAGGATCCACAGGTAATCGCGGCTCGGATGACCGACCACCGAGTACGAGTACTCCGGCCCGAGTTCCAGAATCCAGTAGTCGCCGAAAAACGGCCAGAAGAAGGTCACGCGCAGTTTGGCATTGGAAACCGGATCGTCGATCTTGGCGTAGCCCTCGGCCCGCTTCGGCTCCCCGTCCGGCCGTTCGAGCCGGCATTCGTTCAGCACCCCGATGGTCCCGTCCGGCCGCAGCGAATAAGTCGCCGTGGTCGCCGTGCAGCCCTTCTGAAAGCGCTGCGGAAAGCTGGCGACCTCGTACCACTTGCCGAGGTAGCGGTTGAGGTTGACGGAGGGAACGACCGGGAGTTCGGGGAATGCTCCCGAGGCGAAAACGACGGAGGCGTTAAGAAACAGCGCTGCAAGAATCGTTCTGGCGATCATGAGGGAATTCGGCTGAGTTGTCGGAGAAGCCAAGAGTGGAGCGAAGCGACGCTGTTGCCTGCTCCACTGGATGCGCCTGTTGGGCTACATGAACCGAAACCGAACAAGCGGGTGACGTTGTGCCTGGCGACCTATGGTACTCACTTGGCGAACCAACTGGTGCACCGTTGCTCTTCGCCGGAACGCCATCATGGTCCCCGAGAAAACCAATCGTTCTAGGCGGGTAGCTCTAACGTAGCGGAAGCATTTCTTCGGATCGTTGTTGAGACGGCAACTCCATAAGAACTGCTCGAAGCTTGTTCTTGGGTTTCGCGTGTAGCTAGCAACTTCGGCGTTCGCTTGCGCGTCGGACATGGGTAGGCGGACAGGAAGGTAGCGGCCGTCCGACCAGAAGTGTAGAAAGCAGTATTTCCCAGGCTCGCAAAGTCCGCGGATAGCGTCTTGATAGACAGCCTCCGAACGTTCCTTCGACTTATCTATGAGAACAAACTTCATCATCCCTTGGCCGCCTTTCGCTTGTTCACCCATTCGATTGGCGAGGGCAGCTTCGCCGGGTTGTGCCAGAAGAACTCCTCGGCCAGGAACAGCCCAACGTCGTCGCACATCTTGAGGAGAACGCGGTATTGGTAAAGCGAGCGGACAGGCACGCCCCGCTCGTAGGCGCCACCAAGGTCGAGGACGAAGCTGCCCGTTTCGCGGAGCACGCGGCGCACCTCCGCACCGAAGCTGCAGCAGCCAGTCGACGTACTCTGCTTGATCCTTGTTGCCGTACGCCTTCTGCCGCAGGAGGGCAAAGGGCGGAGAAGTCGACAACGAGGTCAACGCAGTCCTTCGGGAGCTGCCGTAGGAGTTCAAGCGAATCGCCGAGGTAGCATGCGCCATGGCGCGTTGAGTAAACTGGCGTGGGCAGCTTCTCGAATGGCGTTTTCGCCTCTATTCTCGTCATGGTGTCGATCTCGGCGTCCAGTCTTCAGCGATCCAGCTCTCGAGGAAGGTCCAGAGCACGGAGATTGCGTAGTGGACTTCCGGCCTCTTGCTCTGCAACGCCGCTATGTAGGGTGCAACCGCGTCCTTCGGCAGGTGCGCAAGTGTCCACGTCGGCCAAGACGAGTTCGCCGTCTCCGCTACCGTTACGATCTCCTTCGCGGGCGCGCCGCGAATCCGACGCAAGGTCTCCGCGGCACCGGCGGCGACTTCCGTCGAAGCCGCCTCAAGCCCCTTCAGCAGCGGACCGAACCCGACGATCCCGAGGCCCTGAAGCGCGACGAGCGCTTCTTCCCGAATCTCTGGAGCGACGTCCTCGAACGCTTGGACCAGAACCTCCGCGGCCTGCTTCGTCCCGTGGCACCCGATGCCCCAGGCGCAGGCGCTCCGCAAGAAGAGCGGTTGCTCGGCGTCTTCGAGGACGTGACGTAGGAGAGCTGAACGAGCTCTGCGTCCGAGTCTCGGCGAGGGCAACCGCCGCCTCCAACCTCATCTGGTCGTCGGCGTCGTTCAGCAACGTCGCGCGGAACTGGTCGTCGGCTGAGTCTCCAGCGACTTCGCAGAGGTAGGATCTCGCCTCCATACGGACGTAGGCGTCTTCCTCGTCGTCCTCCGCAAGTTCGCGGATTTTATTCGCGAGCGTCGTATCCTTCGCGAACCTGGCGAGCTTGCAGCCAGTGAAGCGGACAGTGCGTTCGCGCGAGCCGAGCATTTGCTTGAGCTTCGCAGTGTCGCAGCCTCCAGCGCAACAAGAACGCGTTGGTGGACAACGGAGCGATCTGACCGGCCAGGACCTGGTAAGGCTCGAAGTGATCTCCGCCGTCAGGAACGCCCGCTCGTCCGCACCAAGCCGAAAGTGGCGGACGTTGCTCGGGTTCTTGTCCAATGAATAGTTCGAGCCTCCCAGTGCCCACATTGAGCACCATGCCGCCGCTGGGGGCGAAGCGGGCCTTCCATTTCACCTGCACTTCGGACCCTTCGCTAACTCCCTTCGGCTTGAGTTGCGTCGGGGCGACGCCTCGGAAGGACGCCACAGTGAAGAAGTTTACGCACCCCACTCGATAGCGACCGAGGATACAAGCGCAACCGTAAGCAATGAAAGAAATAGGATCGTCTTCGGCACGATACACCCTCGTGAATTTAGTCAAAGCGCCCCGCGAAAAGGCGGCGAGTTCGAATTATCTCGGTGAATCCTCACGTAGAGTCGTTCGCTTTGTGGCCCACGCTCCGATATCGCGAACGCACGGCACCGGCATCCTCTCAAGTCGAGCGGGCCGCGTGCGAGACCGCGTTATCATTCACACGCCATGACGATTCGCGTCGAATGCTACGCCGGATATCGAGGCGAGCAAGAGCCTCGTGCATTCTATCTCGGCGAGCGCCGAGTCGAAGTGCTGGAAATCGTCGACCGCTGGGCCGACCCCCAGCGCCGCTGGTTCAGATGTCAGTCCGACGACGGTCACAGTTACGTCCTGCGCCACGACGAAATATCCGGCGACTGGGATATCGCCGCCTTCACGCGGTCTAGGGCACATTCATGATTCAAGCGAGGGGCGACGCTTTGCCGGTCCCTACGTCGGCCGCGGGCCACCACGTTATTTAGAACCGGACGGACGGTCGTTTGCGTCTGTTCGATTGACGAGTCCATTCAGCAAGGGTTACCGAGGAGCTACTGAACACCATTACTCGATCCTTCATACCCGGACCGATAGCGGTCTCGAAGTTGATGTCCCCTTCATTCGTCCGGGACGAGGCAACACACATACATTGGCTATTTTGGTTCTTGCGGATTCTGAAGGTAAGAGAGCGCAGCTTTTCGAAGCAATCGTGGATCTACCCTAAACAAGATCCGGTGCCAAATACTCATGGAGTGGCTCGTTTCGTACATTCCAATTCCACCGCGCAGTACGAGCAAATAGAGCCTTCCGGTCGTTCGCTCCTTCGCGACACTGAATAGGTGCTCCTCATCTACATATAGCCTCTCGAATCTTTCCATCATTTGATTCCCGTCACATTCACCGGAGAAATCCTAATCTTGTCTATCGGAATGCGATCTACGACAATTTCTGGCATACCACCGGACGTATACCCACCTCGCTGAAATCTCAGTTTGTCTGCGCCTTGCTCGAAACCGGTGGGTAGCCTCTGATTCAGGGTTGGCAAATCATTCACGTCGACTCTAATCAGCGATTCATTCCAATTCGTTCCCAACCTTTGGTTTATTGATGTCAGATCGCCCTCAGTTTCAGACAAGAGTCGGTCCATCGCGCTCCTTGTGGTAATGAACTGCCCGTCGGGGCGACCAATCGTCGGCCTGCCGACGATGCGGGTCTCATATATGCTCAGAGGGACCAGATACGATCCGCCGGACTCGAAAGCCTCGAAATGCAGCCCGATGTCAACGGGGCTTCCGTCTCTATAAAAGTTGTTATAGACGCGGGACTGTCCAATGGCGATTCGCTCGGCTGCAAGCGATCCATCGACGGCAAGTCGCTCACCAATTACTGCTGTGCGCTCCGCAACCTTAATGCCCACACGAGACAGCAAGCTTGGCAGTCTCCGCCGATGGTAGCTAGCCAGTCCGACTGCGTCAACGATTATCCTCCCGGCTTCAACCCCCGCATCGAAAGCCCCTGAATCCCGCCGGTCTCGTAGTTCCGCTCGAACAGATCAAGGCGCTGCTTGTACTCTTGAACCGTTTCGTAGGTCAGCCGGCCGACGGCATCTTCGCTGCTGAAGAATTCACGCAGCGCCCTCACGGTGCCCGGAATGTCCATGGCCACCTGGACGATGCCATCGACGATCTCGTATCCCTGGCCGACGCGCGCCGACCCCCATTCCCTGCAGCAGGGCGACATCCTGCTTGGCGGAGACGACGCCGTATTTGGTGTACGCCCCTGCCTTGCACAGCAGATCGCCGCAGTTCGCCACCTCGCGCAACATCTGCGTCTTCTGGCTGCGGGTCAGGTAGTTGTTCAGCGTCTCGTTCTGCCCGGCGCCGATTGCCGTTTGGATATCGTTGCCGGTGGCGTGGGCGAGGAAGCCTGCGGCGGCGGTGGACAGCGCCGCCAGTTGGGCGTCGCGCGTCGCCTGGTCGGTGATGCTGGTGATTTGGTCGAGAACCGGATTGAGGCTTGCGGCGGTGGCGGCGCCGAGCGCGCCCGCGCCGCAGTCGTTGCCTGAGGCCGCGGCAGCGGCGCAGCCGACAAGCGCATGGGCGCCGATGTTGCCGAGGGGGTTGGTTTGTCGATCGATGTTGCCGCCGATCCAGTTGGCGGCGTCTGCCGAGGCGCTGGAAACCAGGCTGTTGACGAAGTCGGTGCCGGCATCTCCTGCGTTGCTGCCATAGACAAGTTGGTTGACGCCCGCACCAGTCGCCGCGCGCACCGTGTAGCCCACGAGCTTGTCGGCTAGGCTGGTCGCCCCGTCCGTGGCGACGACTACCGTTTGCCCGTTGCCGGCGTCGACCAGTTTTCCGCCGAGAAGCGTTTCGTTGCCGATGGCCTCGCCGATGCCGCGGGTCAGCCCCGCGGTCAGTCCGCTCGTCAGGCCGGACTGGAAGGCGTCGCCGAGATCGATGCTGCCGGTGGCCACGAGTTGGGTGGCGCTGCTCGTAGCCATGCCCGTCAGCGTGCCGGCCACCACCATGTTGCCGACTCCGGCGGACACGGCCACACCCTGGACGGTTCCCGCTGCGCCCATGAACGCGCCGGCAGTCGCGCCGAACGCCTCGCCCACCAGGGCGCTCATCTGGGGGCCCAGCCAGAGCGAGAGCCCGATGCCGAGCGCGGCCACGGCGATCTGCTCGAAGGGGTCGTTCTCCTGATGAACCTCGTAGTGCAGGTTCGCCTTGGCGACCGACTCCTGGAATTGCGGGCCATAGACCGTCCGCAGTCCGGCGAGGTAGGCGGCGCTGCGGGCCTGCGTGTCGGCTGCGTCCCTGCCCAGCACCTGGAACTCGCCGGAAATCGACTCGATGCGTTCAGCATTCAACTGCAGATCCGCGGCCGCGACGACGCCTCCTTCGGACACCGGCCGGGTGCCGGTGATGTCGATCCAGCCGCCCGAAATCGCCTGGAACTCCTTGCCGAAGTCGGCCTGGCGCTTCTGGTTGAGGAAGTCGCGCGCGGTCACGGAGAGCGTGTTGCCCGCGAGCAGGTAGCCGGTGTTGTTGATCGTGCCCGCAGCCTGGAGCGTGACGTCGTCGCCGCGGATCATGCCGCCGGCGAGGTTGCGACTTCCTTCGCGGTAGAGTTGGGGAAGATAGACGGTGGGGACCAGGGCCGTGACGAAGCGCCCGGAGCAGTCGGCGGTAAGTGCGCTGCAGTCCGGGTCCGGCACCTGCTGTTCGACGTACCACAGCAGAGGCGCATCCAGCTTCGCCTGCAATTGGGGACTGAGGGCCTGGCCGAGCGTGAGACCGTTCTCCGCAGCGAACCTGGCGGCGGCTTCGTACAGAAGCGCTCGCTGCTGGGTGTCGATCGACGCCTGATACTGGTCGTCGAAGGCGAGGCCGTTCAGAAAGTATGCCTGTCCGGTCTCCCTCAGCGCCGCCCGCCGCAGCAGTTGCTGTTCGACATAGGGATCGGCATAGAAGAACAGGTTGCGGCCTTCGACCAGGTTCTTCGGCAGAAGTCCGAGCAGGTATTCGGGAGTGAGCGGAGCGAGAAAGCCCGCAGCCGGATTCGTATGCAGGTAGCGGAAGCTGTCGCTTGCCGTTGGAGTCGTGGACGATGGACCATCGGCAGTAATCTCCAGTCCCCAGACTCCGTAAGTGCCCGATGCCAGGCCCACGCCCGGGATCGTCCGGTCGGTGCGCACGCTGCCGGGCACGCCGCGAGTGCTCACAAGATCGGTGCCGAGATCGCTGCCGCCAGGCGGATCTCCCGGCACGCCTGCCGTCGTGCCTGACAGCGCAGAAAGCGACCCGCGCGCGGCATCGAAGCCATTGCCGAAGTCGGGACCGGCGAGGGAAATCACGGCGGACGGAGTGGTGGAACCGATGTTGGGGATGGTCGAGGTAATGCCATTGACAATGGAGGATCCGGTCACCTGAACGCGCTGGCCGAGCACGTTGCCCGAGTTGATTACCTGCCCCCCAGCACTTATCGAGAGCGTGCCCGCCGCCTGCAGCGCGCTGGCCGCCGGCGTGAAGGCCGTGTACTCGGACCATTCCCCGGCGGTGATCCGCAGAAAAGCGACATTGGCTGCAGCCGCGTTGCTGACGCTTGCGGCACGTACCGTGAGGTCGTTGCCGGCACTGATGGCACTGGCGACGTTGTCCACCGCGCCGCCGATGTTCAATGTGCCATTGCGTCCGGCGCTGACGATCGCCGGGTGCTCGTAACCGGTAAGGGTCAGCGTGAAGCGCGGCTCCGTCTGACCCGAGTCGATGTAGAAATCGGTCGGCCCGTTCAGCCGGATGCGGTGGCTTCCTTCGTAGTTCTTGTAGTCCGCCAGGCTTTCCCCGTAGATCAACTTATTGCGGGTGGCGGCGTCGCCGATCAGCCCCTCGATTCCGGTGGTGAAGGCTTCGAGGGTGAGGTACTTGTCATGCTGGTAGTCGGCGGTCGTGTTGACGTAATAGACGAACTGGCGGCTGCTGCGGCCGGCCGCGGCGTTGGCGATGCTGCCGGCGTCGATCGCCAGATCGCGCCCACTCTCGATGGTGGCCGCCGTATTCGTGACGGCTCCGGCCACCGACAACCGCATGTCGCGCCCGGACACGATCTGGGCACTTTCCGCGTTGCCGGCGCCACCGCTCAGTGCCAATGCCAGATCCTGTCCCGCGAGCAGTGTCGCACCCGGTTGATTTGCGAGACTGGCGCCGCTGAGCACGAGGTCGCGCGCCGCAGCCGTGACGCCGCTATTGGCGAAGTCGCCGGCGAGACTCAGGCGCAGGTCGGCGCCTGCCAGGATGTTTCCCGCCAGGCCCGGTGTCCGGACAATGCTGCTGGTGGTGACCGGATTCGTGCCGTAGGACGCAACCGGCTCCATACCGCACCCGGCCTCGCCGCTGCAGGTCCAGACCAGCGTGCCGGCGCCACGTGCTGCGTTCAACTCGGCGATGAAGCGCGACAGATCCGCCGCGTCGGTGCTCTCGGTGGCACCATTGACCAGCGTCGTCGAGCGGCCGGAGTTGACCGACTGTGCGGTGATGGACAGGCTGCCGCCGCTCTCGATCAAGCCGCCGCGATTGCTTGCTGCCCCCTGAGCTGCGAGCGTGGCGTCCCCGGCGACCAGGATGCGGCTTTCCCGGCCATGATTCTGAGTGCGCTCCTCGCGCACCGTCTGCGGCAGCGCCAGCGTGGTGCTCGTCAAAGGCAGGACTTCGCGCTCGACACTGACGGTATTGGTCGCATAGCTTGGACCGAGGCTGCCGACCGTGAGGGGCGGTACCACCGAGGACATCAGACAAGTGCTCTCGCCGCACGGGACGCTCACCGTCACCGTGCTCGCCGGCAGCAGAACCACGGTATTCAGGATTTCGGGATTATGGCCGCGGGTCACCGTGGTCACGTCCGTCGGTTCGGCACGGTCGTTATCGATGGTATCGGACCGCAGTTCGGCGTTGCCCAGCGCGATGAGATCGCCCCCGACATTGACCAGAGGGCCGGAGACGCGGACGACGAGGTCGCCATCGGCCTGGGTCGTAGCGCCGCGGTTGTCGAAGCCGCTGCCCGTGACGGTCACGTTTCCGAGGGAGAAAAGCGAACCGCGGTTGATGACGTTGCCGGCCAGATCCAGGTTGCGGTCGGCCAACACCGTGCCGCTATTCGTCACGTTGGTTCCCGACAAGGCCAGAGTTCCGCCTGCGGCAAGGCGGCCGCTGTTGCCGATGTCCCCCCCGGCAGCGATTCCCACGTCTCCGGCCAGGGCGATGGTCCCGGAATTGCTGAAGTCGGTTTGCGCAGCCACGGTCAATCGGAGCGCGCGCGGCATCCACTCCCCGGCGTTCGAAACGGAACGCGCAGAGATGCCGAGAAGATTGCCGGCGGCGATGTCCCCCGCCGTGGCCGGATCGAATGCGCTGTTGGGAGCGGACAGGTGGAGATCGCGGCCGGCCAGGATCGTGCCGCCGTTAGCGAGCACGCCCGTCGCGGTGATGCTGGCGTCGCGCTGCGCGCCGAGGAGTCCATTGGCATTCGAGCTGAGACCTGCCACGTCGACTGCAAGATCGTTGCCGGCGAGGAGGCTTCCTCCCGCATTGTCGAACAGCGCAGCCGTCACCCGGGCGTCACTGCCGTAGACGGTCCCGCGGTTGGTCACGCTTCCGCCGCTGAGCGCCACGTTGCCGGAGGCGTACAAGCTTCCGCTGTTGGCGAGTTCTGCGGCCGAGGCGGCGACCGACCCGCCGATGCTGGTCAGGCCGCCATGCGCCAAACGTGCGCCCGCACCGAGGCGTGCATCGCCCTGTACCACCGTATCGCCCGCCAGCACTGCATCCCGCGCGGCATCGACCGCGAGCCCGCCGCCGACCAACAGTCCGCTGGTGCGGACGTCGCTGCCTTCCAGTCGCATGTCACCGGCGGACGCAAGTCGGCCGCCTGCGTCCAGCACGCCCCCTGCCCCGGCCGTCAGACGGTCTGCCGCGACCGGTCCGGTCATGGTCAGGTCGCCGCCGGCGGTCATGTTGGCGAATCGCTGTGCGGAAAAAGTGCCGCCGAGGCGCATGTTTCCGGCCGCGGACAATGACGCATCGGCACCGGCATAGATGACCCCGAAGGCGTCGAGGTCTCCGCTGCGTGCGCGCAGTTCGATCCTCCCCGGTGCGATGATTTCGTCGGCGAGGGTCAGGCTCGTCGCTGCGGAGATGGAAATGTCGCCGCCCGCGCGCAGCTTGTCGGCCACCGATATGCTGGCGCCGGACTCGATGGTCGCATTGTCAACGGCCGTTACCGCCCCCATCGACAGATGCTCACGCGCACGAATGATCGCAGCCTTGCCGGCGACTACGCCTGCGGCGAGATTCGCCGCGCCATCTGTTGACAAGTCGATCGCGCCCACTGCCAGTACGCTGCCCGATGCGCCGAGGTCTCCGGCCGACATCAGCGTCAGATCGCCTGCGGCTTGCACGTCAGTACCAAATGTCATGCCGCCGGAGTGGGATCGGAAGTCACCGTTGCCAATGACCGTGACGCCGCCGTCAACCCGGACGGTGCCGCCCGACAGCACGGTATCTCCGCCCGCAAGGATGCCGCCATGAATGGCGGTGGCCCCACCGGAGCGCAGTGAAAGCGTACCGGCGGACTGCAGAGAGTCTCCGAGGCTCAGCGCATTCGACGCCTCCAGGCGTGCGCTGCCGCCCGCTGCCAACGTCCGCGCCGAGGTCAGGCTGCCTGCGCGCGCGCGCAGGTCGCCGTCGCCGGCGATCTCGACGGTATCACCGAACGAAACGTTCTGCGCCGCGTCCACCCCGAGATTCCCGCCCACAGACAGCGCACCGATGAATCGCCCATCTCGTCCGGACGCGGCCTGCAGGTGTCCTACGACGCGGGTTTCGGCGTCGCTCGATATGTCGCCGCCGGCGGTAAGCCTGAGGTCGCCACCGACCGCGACGCTTTGTTTCAGCGCCAAACTGGCTCCGGCGCCGATCGTGGCGTCGCCGGAGACGGCGACCCCGCCCAGCAGGTCCACATCGCTCCGTGCGTCAACATCGAGCGTCCGCGCCCCGATGTCGCCCGCAGCGGCCACATTGCCGAGACGGGACACCACGCTCACGCTGCCCTGGGCGAGGGTGCTTCCGCCCAGCATGACATCACCGCTCGCCTGCAGATCGAGGTGCTGACCGGCACTGGTGCCGTCCGCCGCGCGCAGGCCGCCGCCGGCGCGCAGTGCCACGTCTCGTGCGGCATACACTTCGCCGTGCGCGGCAAGGTCGCCCGCGCTGTGCAGCATCAGATCCTGATTGGCAAACGCGCTGCCAACGCGTACTTCGCCGCTGCTGCTGATCGTGAGATTGCCCGTGCTCGCGGCGAGGGCCGCGTCGGCCCGCACGCCCATGCCCTGCGGCGTGGCGATGATCCTGATCTGCCCCGCAGTCATGGCACCGAAGGCCGAACCGTCGATGGCATAGGCCGAAGACCGCGGATCTCCGACACGAATGCTCTGGGCGGTGTTCGTCGCGCCGTTGCCGCTCACGACAAATTCTGCGTCCGCGGTTTCCGCTACCCGCTGCCTCCCCGCCACCAGGTCGATCCGTCCCGCCGGCCCGAGGTTGGCGCGCAGAGGCCCGTCCAGAACAACGGTCTCCGCCACGATGTCGATGCGCCCGGCGGTGCCTTCCAAACCGGAAGCGTCGACCCACACGCGGCCCGAGCGCACATCGAATGCCAGCGCGCTGGACTGCTCGAACGCCGCAGCACTGCCGCCCGCGGAAAGGAACTGGGGAACGCCGGTCGTGAGCGTGATCCGCGGCGTGTTGATGAAGCCGCAACCGCTGCACGTCATTCCGTTCGGGTTGGCGATGATGACTCGGGCCGGACTGCCGAACACTTCCAGGATGCCGTTCAGGACGGACGCGCCGCCTCCGCCCGCGCCGCTGACCTCGTTCAGGATCAGGCTCGCGCTGCGACCGGCAAGACTGGCGTTCGCCCCCACGGCACCGCCAAGGAGGGTGCCGCCGCCGGAAAGGCTGTTGTTGAGAATCAGGCCGACCGAGTCAACGTTGAACTGCTGATAGCGGTTATGGGAAATGCCTGCGTTGTTCGGGGCAGTGATGTTGACCACCGGCACGCCGGTTGTCGTCTGGGTGATCGTCGGCCGGAAGAAGACCGGCGCGTAGGGATCGACGATCGGAGCCGCAATGGCCTGGCTCGTCCCGAGGTGCAACCCGAAGACCTGATCGATCGAGACTTTGACCGGCGCAATTCCCAGGGCTGCGATCAGGAAGACTGCGGTGGCGCGCTGCCAGAGCGGACGGATGGGTGGAAGTTTGTTCGGCAGTGCTTCGACAACCGATCCGAACCTTGCGCAGTTCCTGTCCATGATCTCACCTCCGCACGGCCTCGCTCGGTCCGGCCGGACGGCGGCAGCACATCGCCGCACGTTCGACCGGAGAGCGGCCCGAAGGATGATATCGGCATCAGACGTGCATGACTTGAGCCTGAGCGCAGGGCTCGCTGAGCGGTTCGGCGGCGGCGACAACCGCCTCGGGGGAACGCCGGACGGCGCGTCGCGGAAGCGGGTCGGGCTCCGCGCGCGCCGAGGGGAAGGATCGGGCGGCTAGCCCTTCGGCTGCGCCGCCGCGATGAAGCGCAGCCGGCTGCCGGCGCGGCCGAAGGCGCCGAGCGGCGTGCCGCGCGCCGTCCCGGCGGGGGCGTCCACCCGCTGCACTTCGCATGCCCCGGTCGCGATCGCGTACCACTCCTGCCCGTTCCGCAGCAGGAAGGCATCGTCGGCGGTCTGGAACAGTTCGGCGGGCGCATCCTCGACCGGCGTGCGGTTCAGCGCGTGACGACGCTGGCATTCAGGCGCATGCGCCACCACCAGCGCCACGTCGCTCTCCGGACTCCAGAAATAGCGCTGCTCGCGGATCAGGGTGATGGCGTGCTCCCTGGAGCCGCCGATCTGGTACGAGGCGGCCTCGTTCTCGCAGCCCGCGAGCATGCCAGCCGCGAGGATGACAGCGGCACTTCGTGCCATGCGTCGCATCATGTGTCGGATCTCCCTTCGGTCGGTCTTGTCCGGGCGCCTCACTCCAGCCGCAATTTCCACTGAATCCTCTCCCCTGCCCGCAACGGCACCAGCACGTCGCGGTGATCGAAGGCCTGGTGCTCGGGCACCTCCCAGGGTTCCTTCACCAGCGTGATCGCCTCGGCGTTGCGCGGAAGGCCGTACCAGTCCGGCCCGTTGAAGCTGGCGAACGCCTCCAGCCTGTCGAGGGAGCCGGCGGCGTCGAACGCCTCGGCATAGAGTTCGATCCCGGCGTGGGCGGTGTAGCAGCCGGCGCAGCCGCAGGCCGCCTCCTTGGTGTGACGCGCATGGGGCGCGGAGTCGGTGCCGAGAAAGAACTTGCGGCTGCCGGAAGTGGCCGCACGCACCAGCGCCGTGCGATGCATTTCGCGCTTGAGCACCGGCAGGCAATAGTGATGGGGGCGGATACCGCCGGCGAAGATGGCGTTGCGATTGAGCAGCAGGTGGTGCGCCGTGATGGTGGCAGCCACGTTCGGTCCCGCCGCTTCGACGAACTCCGCCGCATCCCGGGTGGTGACGTGTTCCAGCACGATGCGCAATGCGGGGAAACGCTGCACCAGGGGCGCCAGCACCCGCTCGACGAAAATGCGCTCACGGTCGAATACGTCGACGTCAACGTCGGTCACCTCGCCGTGGATCAGCAGAGGCAGTCGCGCCGCCTGCATGCGCTCCAGGGTGGAATAGCACCGTTCGAGCGCGGTGACGCCCGATTCGGAGTTGGTGGTGGCGCCGGCCGGATACAGCTTCACGCCGAATACCGCACCGGAGCGGACGGCAAGGTCGATCTCCGCCGGCGGCGTGTTGTCCGTCAGGTACAGGGTCATCAGCGGCGTGAACCGGATGCGCTTGGCCGGCCCGTGCCGCAGCGCCGCCAGGATGCGCTCGCGATAGGCCAGCGCCTGCTCGGTGGTGGTGATCGGCGGCTTCAGATTGGGCATGACGATGGCACGACCGAAACGCAGCGCCGTGTCCGGCAGCACGGCGGCCATGGCGGCGCCGTCGCGCAGATGCAGGTGCCAGTCGTCGGGACGGGTGAGGGTGAGTGTTTGCATGGGAATCAGGGCAGTCGATCGACGCGGACGATGATCGCAGTCTACCAGCAGTGGCGGAAGGCGCAGCCAATGGGTACGCGGACATGGCTCGCGAAACGGTGCGGCGGACACGGTCCGCCCTACGTCTTTACGGGTCGCGTAGGGCGGGCCGTGCCCGCCATCGTTGCACTGGCGGGCGCGGCCCGCCCTACTGTTTCAGGTCCAGGGCCTGGCGGTAGAGGGCGTTGCGATGCGAGCCGGTGATCTCGCGCCGCCAGTTTGACGGCCTGCTTCAGCGGCAACTCGGCGAGCAGCAGGCGCAGAATCCGTTCGGCATCGCGCTCGCCACTCTCGTCGCCGGGTGCGCCGGAGACGATGAGCACGAATTCGCCACGGCGCCGATTCTCGTCCGCCGCCAGCCACGCCGCGGCTTCGCCGAGCGGCATGACTTCGATGCTTTCGAACAGCTTGGTCAGTTCCCGCGCCACGACCAGGGTGCGTGAGGCCTCCAGCAGCGCCGCCAGATCGCTTACCGTATCCGCGACGCGGTGGGGCGCCTCGTAGAACACCAGGGCGAACGGCAGCGACCGCAGAGCCTCGATCTCGCTGCGGCGCGCCCCCGACTTGGCCGGCAGAAATCCGTAGAACAGAAAATGCGCGTCCGCCACTCCCGCCGCGGAAAGCGCGGCGATCGCCGCGTTGGGGCCGGGGATCGGCACCACGCGATGCCCCGCCTCGCGCACGCGCGCCACCGCGCGCGTGCCGGGATCGGATATGGCTGGCGTGCCGGCGTCGGACACCATCGCCACCGCCTTACCGGCGGCGAGGAGGTCGATCAGCCGCCGGGCGGCCTCCTCCTCGTTGTGCTCGTGCAGCGCCAGCAGCTTCGCGCCGATGCCGAAATGCTCCAGCAGCCTTCGCGAATGGCGGGTGTCCTCGCAGGCGATGACCTGCGCGCGCCGCAGCGTCGCCAGCGCCCGCAACGTGATGTCGCCCAGGTTTCCGAGCGGCGTGGCCACCACATATAATGCGGGCGGCAAACCGCCCTCATCCTCGGCCGAAATCCGTGCCTCGCTCATTTTTCGTTCCGCAGCCGTCCCCTGTGCGTCATTGTCGGACGCGAAGGCCCGCCAGACAAGCCGCTGAATCATGAGCGACCGGGGCAGCGCCGCCGAACAACTGGCCGCCGACTACCTCGCCGCGCGCGGTCTGCGCGTCATCGCGCGCAACTACCGGGTGCGCGGCGGCGAGGTCGACCTCGATCTGCGAGGACGGTCGCACGCTGGTGTTCGTGGAGGTTCGACTGCGCACCAATGATCGGCTTCGGCGGAGCCGGCGCCAGCATCACTGCCGCCAAGCAGCGGCGCCTGATCCTGGCCGCCCGCCATTACCTGGCGGGAAAGTCCGAGAAACCCTGCCGCTTCGACGCCGTCCTGCTGGACCGCCTCGATGAGCAGCATATCGAGTGGATTCGCAATGCCTTCGCCGCGGATTAGCGTCCGTACGTTTCTCCTCGCCACCGTGATCGCCGCGGCGCCGGCGGCAGCGCAGTCGGTGCGCATCCTGGTGCAGAGCTCGCCGCTGGCCGGTTTCCAGTTCCACGACGGCAAGCAACTGTGGCAGGAGACTGAAGGTCGGCGACGCGCTGAACTGGTGCGCGAAGCGGACAACCCGCACGACGCGAACGCGGTGCGCGTTCGACTGGCGCGGCCGCATGCTCGGCTACCTGCCGCGCGCCGAGAACCGGGCCGTCGCCGCCGAGATGGATCGCGGCACGCGTCGTCGACGCGCGCGTTTCTCATCTGCGCGAGCATCGCAATCCCTGGAAGCGCATCGGCATCGAGATCCTGATCGTGCCGTAGGTGAGTCGGGTCGTGCTGCCGGAGCGCGCCGTGTCGGGGCGCGGCGACGCTGGCGGGCCAAGTCGGACATGCTAGAATCCGCCGACCTACATGGGATCGCCGACCACGATGAATCTCATCGCCCGCATCTCGCAGCAGTTCCAGGACAGTGCCCAGACCAAACTGAAGGCGGTCGAAGCGCTGGCCGGACCGATCGCCGAGCCGTGGAACTGATGGTTGCGAGCCTTCTGGCCAGACGGCAAGATCATGGCCTGCGGCAACGGCGGCTCGGCGGCCGATGCGCAGCATTTCGCGGCGGAACTGCTCAACCGCTTCGAAATCGAACGTCCCGGACTGGCGGCCATGGCGCTGACCACCGACACCTCGACCCTGACCTCGATCGCCAACGACTACGCCTACAGCCTGGTGTTCTCGAAGCAGGTGCGGGCGCTGGGTCAGCCGGGCGACGTGCTGCTGGCGATTTCCACCAGCGGCAATTCGCCCAATGTCATCGCGGCCATCGCACGCCGCCCACGAGCGCGACGTGCAGGTGGTCGCCCTCACCGGCAAGAGCGGCGGCAAGATGGCCGAGTTGCTCGGCGAGGGCGACGTGCATATCTGCGTCCCCGCCGAGCGTACCGCGCGCATCCAGGAAGTGCACCTGCTGACGCTGCACTGCCTGTGCGACGGCATCGACTGCCTGTTACTGGGAGTGGAGTCATGACATTGAAACGCAACCTGGCCACGTGTCCGCCTCTCGTCGCCGCCACCGTCACCGCCCTGCAGCGGCTGCTTTGCCGTCGTCGCCGCCGGCGTCGACTGCGGGCGCGCTGATGGTCGCCGATCGCCGCTCGCTCGGGAGCCTACCTCGAGGACGAGAGCATCGAAATGAAGGCGCTGGGCGACCGCATCGGCAAGAGCTACGGGGACAAGGCTCACGTCAACGTCACCAGCTACAACCGCATGGTGCTGCTGACCGGCGAGGTTCGCCGACGACGCCGCCAAGGCCGCGATCGAGCGCCTCACCGCCGATCTGCCGAACGTGCAGGCGGTCACTCAACGAAATGCAGATCGGCGCGCCGACAGCTCGCTGGGCTCGCGCGCAGCAACGACAGCTACATCACCTCCAAGGTCAAGGCGCGCTTCGTCGATGCCAGCAAGTTCCACGCCAACAACGTCAAGGTGGTGACCGAGGCGGGAACCGTCTATCTGCTGGGCCTGGTGACGCGCGGCGAGGCCGATGCCGCCACCGAGATCGCCCGCACCACCAGCGGCGTGCGCAAGGTGGTGCGCGTGTTCGAGTACGTCAGCGAAGAGCAGGCGCGCCAGCTCGACAACCGCCCCCCGAAGCCGCCAAGCCGGCGGAGTCCAAGTCCTGACGGCCTGACGGCCTCGCAGGCAGTTCCTGCCGGGGCGGATCGAAGCGCCCGCCCCGCATCATGCCTGCAGCGCCCGCTGCAGGCGCCGCGCGATCCAGCCGATCAGCGGCAGCTTGGCGTACATCTCTTCGGCCGCGTCCCAGTAGTCGCGGTGATACACGACCCGCCCTTCCCCGTCGAAGCGCAGATGGCTCGCCCCGCGCACCCGCTGCACGGTGTGGGGGCGCCATTGCCGGAAGCGAAACGTGAATTCCCAGGTCAGCATGACGCCGTTGTCGGCGACCACGCGCTCGCTGACGGCGAAGCGCGGCCCATCGACCTGCCGGAACATGTGGCGCAGGATGCGCCCGATCGCCTCGACGCCGCGCACCTCGTTGAACGGGTCCTTGAAAAAGGCATCCGGCGCGTAGAAGCGCGCAAGATCGGTCCACGCTGGCCTCGCTGAGGTTCTCGTAGTACGCGACCAGGTCGTCAACGCGGTTCATGGGCCGGTCATGCCCCGGACGATGCGGAAGTACAGGGAATAGGGCAGGCATGCGAGCAGCTTGAGGGCAAGGGTGAAGCGGCGCGGAAAGTGGATCTCGAAGCGGCCGCTCGCAAAGCCGCGCAAAATCCGCTGCGCCGCCTGAGGCGCGCCGATCAGCGCCGGCATGCGGAAGTCATTCTTCGCCGTGAGCGGCGTGGCGACGAAACCCGGGTTGATCAGGAACACCGATATCCCCTTCGGCGCCAGATCCAGATGCAGGGCTTCCGCGAAGTTGATCAGGGCCGCCTTGGTCGGCCCGTACACCACCGCCTTCGGCAGCCCGCGAAATCCCGCCACACTGGCGACGAGGGCGAGGGCGCCCGTGCCCCGCTCCAGGAACCGGGGCAGGACCGTGGCCGCAATCAGCATCGCGCTCGTGAGGTTGGTCTCGACGGTCGACCGCGATCACCTCCGGCGCAAGCTCCCAGGCGCGCAGCGGCGCATAGGTGCCGGCCATGCACACCACCAGGTCGACGCCGCCCCAGCGCGCAACGATCTGCTGCCAGGCGGCGGCAAGTTGCTGCTCCGAGGTTGCATCGAGCGGCAGGGGCCAGGCCCGCTCCCAGCGGCCGGCGATCCGGTCGAGTTTGTCGGCGCTTCGTGCCGACATCGCCACCTCGGCGCCCTGTTCCAGCAGCGCCTCGGCCAGGGCGGCGCCGATGCCGCTGGAGGCGCCGACGATCCATACCCGCTTGTCGCGCCAGTCCCTGATCGGCGCGTTCACGATCCGCGCCGCGTGAAGGAGAGCGTGACCTCGCCGAGCCGGAAGCCCCACTTGCTCATCGCCGAGCGGTTGAGCATGACCGCGCTCATCGACGAGATACATCCAGTCGTCGAAATCCACGTGATAGACCTTGCCGTCCACCGGCAGGGCCAGCACGTAGCGCCAGCGCAGCGCATTGCCCGCAGCCTCGCCGACCGCCTCGCCCACCACGTCGTCGGCGGTGCCCTTGTAGCGGTTCTCGCCGAGCTTGGTGATGGTCCATACGCGCCGCTGCGTGGTGCCGTCCGAGTAGGTGAAGTGCTCGTCCAGCGTGCCGGTCTCGCCCTGCCAGTTGGCCTCGATCACGCACATGAAAGCGCTTGACCACGGCGCCGCTGCGATCCTGGAACATGCCCCAGGCATCGATGGTGCCGTCGAAGTAGCGCTTCAGGTCGAGTTGCGGCTGCTCTGCCCGGTATCGATCCACGGGCACGGAGCCGCAACCGGTGAGCGCAGTCAGTGCGGCGGCGAGAACGATCAGCGTCTTCATGTCGGTTCCAGGAAAGGGAGTGAAGCAATCGAGGCGCTTGCGCTTAGGTTCACGATCCGGCGCTCGTGCGTGATGGCCACGGCTTCGGATCCTCAGGCGAACTGGGCGCGCTTGCGCCACAGCAGCACCACGGCGCCGATCTTGAGCGCCACCGGCAACAGCGCGTACACGGCGGACAGGCTCGCCGCGCCGGACCCGTCCGTCGCGCCCGGCACGTAGCCGAGGGCGGAGAGCAGCGGCAACGTGATGCCCGCCGCCAGCGCCAGGTTGAGCTTGGTTACGAAGTTCCACAGCCCGAAGTAGGCACCCGACTTGGCGCTGGCGGCCTCGCGCGCATCGCCGTCCATGACGTCGGCGAGCAGCGACGGCGGCAGGGCAAGGTCCGCCCCGAGTGCCGCTCCCGACAAGGCGCAGATGATGACGAAGGGAACCAGGTCGCCGGCGCCGAGAAAGAACGCCCAGACGAAGACCGCCATGGCGATCAGCATCGATACCAGCCATGCCGCCACCTTGCCGTGGCGGCGCGCCAGGGCCACCCAGAGGGGCAGCGCGAGGACGCCGCTGACGAAGTAGAGGCCGAGGAACAAGCCGGCGTGGCTTTCCAGCCGCAGCACGTCGGCGACGAAGAACAGCACCAGGGTGGCGGGAATGGCGGCGGCGATGCCGTTGGCGGCGAAGATCGCCAGCAGCCAGCGGAAACGCCGGTTCGCCAGCGCGAGGCGCAGGGCCTGCGCCAGGCGTGCGCGCTCGGGGCGGAGCGCCGGTGCCGAAGGGGTGACGAGGAAGGTGGCGAGCACCGCCAGCAGCAGGATCGGAAGGAATGCCAGGGCCATGTGAGCCAGCCCCTGCGCCAGGTCGACTCCGAGGTGGGCTGGAACCACCGCGGCAGTGATCACGCCCACCAGAGCGAAGCCCTCGCGCGCCGCTGTGATGCGCGTGCGTTCGTGGCGCGAGGCGGACAGTTCGGCGCCCCAGGCATAGTAGTTGATGCTGGCCAGCGAGAAGCCGAGGTACACCACGGTGAGCGAGGCGGCGAGCCACACCGGACCCACCCGATCCGGCGGGGGATCGAACAGGCCCAGCATCCCCAGCGCCAGCAGCGGCAGCGCCGCCGCGATCATGCTGCGGCCGCCGGTCGAGCCGGTCGCTCCACCAGCCGAGGACCGGATCCACGACGGCGTCGAACAGGCGCACCGCGAGCAGGACCGCGCCCACCAGCCCCAGCGACATGCCGAAGGCATCGCCGTAGAGCTTCGGAACGTGCACGTAGATCGGCAGCGCAGCGAAGGCCAGCGGCAGGCCGAGGGCGCCATAGGCGAGAAGAACGCCGCGCGGCAGGGCAGCGCCGTGGCTCATGATCCACGCAGCAGTTGGGCGCGCAACTCCGGCACTCGGGTACGCTCATCGAGCCAGATGGCGAAGAAGGCGCGGGCGAACTCCGCGTCCGCCACCTCGCCCGTGGCCCGGCCCTGATGGAAGAAGCGGGCGCCGCGGCCGGGCACGCTGACACCGACGATGGTGTCCCCCTCGCGCACATCCGGGAAGACGCGCTCCAACTCGTCCTGCCAGCGCGCGAGCTGCGCCTCGTCGCTCCAGCCCAGGCGCCGCATCTCGCTGACGCTGGTGGACACCAGACGCTCGCGCGGGATCGCCCGGGCGTAGGTCAGTGCAAGCGCGAACGGCTGGGATCGGTCGAAGCGATCGCCCGGCACCCAGAGCGCCGCCTCGTACACCGACAACCCGAACCAGCGCAACTCGCCACGCCCGACGGCGCGCCAGTCCGCGGCCGTCAGCCCGGCCGTTTCCCGCACCTGCGCCGGCAGCGTAGCCTGGGCCGGCAGGCTCAACGCAAGCACCATCGCCAGAAACAGGCGGCGCAGCATGGTCGGGTCACGCATCGCCATGCACCAGTTCGAACTGGCGCACGTCGGTGGAACCGGCGCGAAAACCGGCCTCGCAGTAGGCGAGATAGAAGCGCCAGGTACGCTGGAACACCGCGTCGTAGCCGAGATCGTGCAACTCGTCCGCGCGTCTCGACGAAGCGCTGGTGCCACAGTGCGAGGGTCCGGGCATAGTCGGCGCCGAAGGCAAAATCGTCGCCGAGGCGCAACCCCGCCGCCCGCGCCGTCTCGATGAAGCGCTGCGCCGAGGGCAGCATGCCGCCGGGAAAAATATGGCGCTGGATGAAGTCGGTGCCGCGCCGGTAGCGCTCGAACAGCGCTTCGTCGATGGTGATGGTCTGGATCAGCGCCTTCCCGCCCGGATTCAGAAGCTGGTGCAGACGACGAGAAATAAGAGGCCAGAAGCGCTCGCCCACCGCCTCGAACATTTCGATCGACACGATATGATCGAAGCGTCCTTGCACGTCGCGGTAATCGCGAAGTTCGAAGGTGGCGAGCTCTGCCGCACCGGCCTGCGCGACTCGTCGCCGCGCAAATTCGAGCTGACGGGCAGAAAGGGTGACTCCCCGCACCCTCGCACCGTACTCCCGAGCCGCCAGTTCGGCAAAAGCGCCCCAGCCGCAACCGATTTCCAGAATTTGCTGCCCCGGCTTGATCGTCGAGGCGATCGAGGATGCGCCGGTACTTGGCCGCCTGCGCCTCCTCCAGGCTGTGTGCCGCCTCGTCGCCGAACAAGGCAGCGGAGTAGGTCATGCCGGGGTCGAGCCAGAGGCGGTAGAAGTCGTTGCCCAGATCGTAGTGGGCGACGATGTTGCGCCGGCTTCCCGCCGCGCGTGTTGCTGCGCAGCAGATGCAGCAGCCGGTGGCGCAGCAGGCTCCACCGGCGGCCGTAAAGGGCGGTCTGAATCGCGTCGCGATTCTGCGCCAGCAGCGTCAGCAACCCGGGCAAGCTCCGGCGTGTCCCAGAGGCCATTGATGTAGGTCTCGGCGAATCCGATGTCGCCGGTGGCGAGCACCTGCTCGAACACCGACCATTCGCGCAAGTGCACTTCGTAGCCGTGGCCGCCGTGGCCCACCGAAACGCGCTCCCCATCCGGCAGGGTCAGGGTCACACGGCCGCCTTCGACCCGTTCCAGCATACTCAGCAGCACGCCTGCGGCCGCCGGCCGCCGCACCATGGCCGGTGCAAGTTCATTGCGCAAGGTTTGGGATGCGGTATTCATCGCGTGGTCTCTTGTAACGGGGGTTGGGGTTTGCGGAAGAACGGAACGCGCTTGACCCACAGCCGCAGGGCCTGGAGGTGGATGCGCAGCACGACACCGATGGTTTGCAGCGGAAAGCGCAGCAGCGCGCGAGCCAGAGCGGCATCGGAAAAGGGCTCGGCGCGGCCGGACAGCCGCGTGCTCAGCATCGCGACTCCGTCCTCGAAGTAGTCGATGGCCACCGCGACCGCGCACTCCTGGGTGACGAAGCGAAAGCGGTACTCGCCGCGCACCGGGAAGAAAGGCGAGACGTGAAACACCTTGCGCGCCCAGAGCCGGTCACCGGCGGCGATGGCCCGGCCGTCGGCGTGCGCCACGAGGTAGTTGTGCCGTTCGCCGAAGGTATTGTTGACCTCGCACAGGACGGCACGCAGGTTTCCTTCCCGGTCGTGGCAGAACCAGAAGCTGACGGGATTGAAGACATATCCCAGCAGGCGCGGTACGGTCTGCAAAACGACTTCCCCATCCGCCGCGGCCACGCCTTCCCGCTGCAGCAGGGCGCGTATCCACGGCAGGGGATGGCCGCCATCGCGCCCGCCGTGGTCGCGGAAATCGAAGCGCATCAGGCCCGGGCGGTTGATCCGGAGCACTGCCGCGTCGAGCCCTTCCAGGCGCGACAGGGGCAGCCGCAGGAAGAACATGGGGTAGGCGAAGCGGTGCCGGGTCGGGGAATGGCGTGCGTGCAGCACGGTGCCGAAGCACACCGCCGCAGCCGTCGGCGAAAATCCGGGCGCAGGAGTCAAGCCGCCTCCCTCCATCCGGCGGCGGGCGACACCGCATCGCCGCCCTGCCAGGGCGCGCGCACGCCGAACGCCTGGGCGACGGCAAGCGCGGATTTCAATCCGTCCTCGTGGAAGCCGTACCCGGCCCACGCCCCGCAGTACCACGTGCGGCGCCGTCCCTGGATCGATTCCAGCCGCTGCTGGGCAGCGATCGCGCCGTGATCGAAGACGGGATGTTCATAATCGAACTCGGCAATCACCGTCTCGGGGCGCGGATCGACGAAGGGGTTGAGGCTCACCAGCACCGGCGTGCTCACCGGCAGCGGCTGCAGGCGGTTGATGAGATAGGTCACGCTCACCGGCCGGGTGTCGGGATGGCCGCGGCCGGCCGCATAGTTCCAGGCGGACCACACCGCCTTGCGCCGCGGCAGCAGTTCCGCGTCGGTATGCAGCAGCGCGCGGTTGCTCTGGTAGCGCACCGCCGCCAGCACGCTGCGTTCGTCCGCACCGGCGTCCGCTCCGAGCAGCCGCAGCGCCTGGTCGGAATGGCAGGCCAGGACCACTTCGTCGTAGCGCTCGCGCGCCGCGCCGGCCTCGACCCAGACTCCCGCTTCCTTGCGCAGCAGCCGGCGCACCGGTGTCGCCAGCCGAACGTCCGGCAGACCCGCAGCAAGCCGCCGCACGTACTCGCGCCCGCCGCCCCGCACCGTCAGCCACTGCGGCCGGTCCGCGATCTGCAGCAGGCCGTGGTTGTGGCAGAAGCGGACGAAGGTGGCAAGCGGATAGTCCAGCATCTGTCGCGTCGGGCAGGACCAGATCGCCGCCGCCATCGGCAGCAGATACCAGTCGCGGAACGGTGCGCCGTAGCCGTGTCGGTCCAGGTATCCGCCGAGCGACAGGCCCGGTTCCCCGGCACCGTCGGCTAGCCGCGTCGTTGCGCGGTTGAAGCGCAGGATGTCCTGCACCATGGACCAGAACTGCGGCCGCGCCAGGTTGCGCTTCTGGGCGAAGAGCGTGGACAGGCTGCTGCCCGACCATTCGATGCCGGGCTCCGCCAGGCTCGCGGCGAACGACATCTCGCTCTCCGCCAACGGCACGTCGAGCAGGCCGAACAGGGCGGTCAGGTTGGGATAGGTGCGGCGATTGAATACCAGGAAGCCGGTGTCCACCGGGAAGGTCTTGCCCTCCACAGTGACGTCCACCGTGTTCGTATGGCCGCCCAGATGGCGCTGCGCCTCGTACAGGGTGACCTGATGCTTACGCGCCAGCAGCCATGCCGCCGCGAGACCGGAGATCCCCGATCCGACGATCGCGATCTTCTTCATGTTGGATGTCATGCCGCCCCCACTACGAGTTTTCGCCTTCGATCGAGGCGTAGGCCGAGTGGTTGTGGATCGACTCGAAGTTCTCCGACTCCACCACGAAGCGCGCGATGCGCGGTTCCTGCTTCAGGCGCAGGGCGATGTCGCGTACCAGATCCTCGACGAACTTGGGATTGTCGTAGGCGCGCTCGGTGACGTACTTTTCGTCCGGCCGCTTGAGCAGGCCGTAGACCTCGCACGACGCTTCCTCCTCCGCCACCCGCACCAGTTCCTCGATGCTCATGTCGCGCCGCAGTTCGGCGGAGATGGTGATATGGGAGCGCTGGTTGTGGGCGCCGTAGGCGGAAATCTGCTTCGAGCAGGGGCACAGGCTGGTCACCGGCGTCGTCACCCGCAGCGTCATGCGCAGCGGCGTGCGCGGCTGCTTGTCGATGATCACGCCGGCGTCGATGTCGAGCAGGCTGTCGACGCCGGACACCGGAGCCTGCTTGCGGATGAAATAGGGAAAGCTCGCCTCGATGCGGCCGGAAGTCGCATCGAGCCGATCCAGCATGGCGGCGAACATGCCGCGCAGCCCGTCCAGCGACAGGGCGTCGCGTTGCGCCTCCAGGATCTCGACGAAGCGCGACATGTGGGTGCCCTTGACGTGGGGCGGCAGCCCCACGGTCATGCTGAGGCTGGCGACCGTCGCCACGGTCTCGACGGCGGCGCCGCTGCGCACCCGCAGCGGGTAGCGCAGGCCCTTCACGCCCACGTGCTGTATGGCGAGCTGGCGCGTGTCCGCCGCAGCCTGGATATCGGGGAGGAAAAATTTCTCGGGTGCGTTCATGCTGCTCTCCTGGATGGGATTTGGGGGGCGGCGAAGTCGGTGTGCTGGTCGCGGCTAGTTCATGGCCAGCAGGCGTTCGATCGCGCCGACCAAGTCCGGGCTGTCGGGCCGAACGGCACTCGCGAAGCTCTGCACGCGCTTGCCGCTGCGATCGATCAGGTACTTGTGGAAGTTCCACTGGGGCCGCGTGCCAGTCTGCCGCGCCAGGATTTCGTAGAGCGCGCTGGCATGGCCCGCCGCCACACCGGTCTTGGCGAACATGGGGAAGCTGACGCCGAAGTTCACCTGGCAAAACTCGGCGATCTGCTTGGCGCTCCCCGGCTCCTGACCGCCGAAGTCGTTGGACGGGAAGCCCAACACGACGAAGCCTCGATCCCGGTAGGTCCGGTACAGCGCTTCGAGCCCTTCGTACTGCGGGGTGTAGCCGCACTGGCTGGCCGTATTCACGACCAGCACGACCTTGCCCTGGTACTGGCAAAGGGAGCGCGGCTTGTCGTCCATCAGGCCCGGGAAGCTGTGATCCAAGACGGGCGGGCAGGCCTGCGCGGATGCGCTCCAAGGCAGAGCCAGCACAGAGAGGAGCAACAGCGCCGGCGGCAGCATGCGTTTCATGGTCCTCTGCCTCACCGCGCGGTGCTGGACTGCATGGAATGCGCGGCGGCAGCGGGTACCGGCGCCGGCGATACACCGCGATGCAGCTGGATGAGAACGGCCAGCGCCGGATCGGCAGCCCGATGCGCGACGCACGCTTCCGCATCGGCCGCACCCGTCGCCCGGGACGGGCCGGCATGAGCATCGGCGGCGGCCTTGAGATACAGCCCGAATGCGGCCGAGAAGAGCAGGAAAGTCCAAATCGCGGCCCGTTTCCGGGATGGCAAGGTCGCGGTCTTCATTCCAACTTTCATTGCATTTGTCCTGGACAGAATGAGAATGTGCCGCTACCATAACGTCACATTCCGACGTTGTCAAGTATTTGTCCAAGACAAAATGAACATTCAGTTCGACAAGCTGGCGCCCCTGTCCATCAGCGCCGTGGAGCGGGACACTGGCCTCTCCAAGGACACGCTACGGGTCTGGGAGCGCCGCTACGGTTTCCCCATGCCGCAGCGCGACACCCTCGGCGAGCGCCTCTACCCGCTGGAGCAGGTGGAAAAGTTGCGTTTGATCAAGCGCCTGCTGGATCAGGGCATGCGACCTAGCAAGCTCATGGGCGCCGACGCGAGCGAACTTACGGTCCTTTTGGAACGGCACGGCGCGGTGCGCGGCGAACCGGCGCCGCCTCCCGAATTCGCAGCCGTCCTGCCCCTGATCCGCCAGCACCGCTCGGAAGAGTTGCGTGCCGCGCTCAGCCAGTTGCTGATGCGGCACGGCCTGCAACGATTTGTCCAGGACGTCGTTGGCCCGCTCAACGCCCAGATCGGCGAGGCATGGATGCGCGGCGAGGTCCAGGTGTATGAAGAGCATTTGTACACGGAACAGATCCAGAACGTGCTGCGCGGCGCAATCAATGCCCACCTGGTGGGCGCGCAGCGGCCGCGCATCCTGCTCACCACCCTGCCGGAGGAAGAACACGGCCTCGGGCTGCTAATGGCCGAAGCGCTGCTGGCGTCCGAGGGCGCCCAGTGCCTGTCCCTGGGGACACGCACGCCGCTGCCGGACATCCGAATGGCGGCGATGGCCAGCGCCGCAGACATCGTGGCGCTGTCGTTCAGCGCTGCTTATCCGGCACGCCAGGCATTGAGTGCCCTCCACGCGCTGCGCCAGGCGCTGCCTGCTTCCGTCGGCGTTTGGGCGGGCGGCGCGGCCCTGCGAGACAAGGCGCGGCAGCTCGAAGGCATCCGCGTCATCGGCGATATCGGCGATACGCTGGAAGCACTGCGGGAGTGGCGCGGCAGCCGGCGGCCCGATCTTTCCTGACCGGGCCTCGATCCCCGCATCGCGGCTGCGGTACCGAGCGCCGGGATCATCGGTGGCTGCGGCAGGCGCGGCCCGCCCTGCACCATGGAGTGCCGGACGTGGCGCCGATGATTTCAAACACAGGACCGGAACATTCGCGCGAATCCGCCCTGGGACTGGGTCGTGGCGTCAAACGGCGTCTGGTAGACTTGACTTCCTGCGATCATGGACCGGCGCAGCGCCGGTCCGACACTCGGCGAGGTCCGACCATGCTCTATCCCGAACTGTTCAAGTCGCTCGAAACCGCCCGCTGGAGCCTGCAGCATGACGTGCCGTGGGACCGCTTCGAACGCGACAAGCTGTCCGAGGAGCAGGCGGTCACGGTCAAGATGAACGCCATCACCGAGTGGTCGGCGCTGCCAGCCACCGAAATGTTCCTGCGCGACAACAGCGCAGACTCGGACTTCTCGGCCTTCATGTCGGTCTGGTTCTACGAGGAGCAGAAGCACGCCCTGGTCCTGATGGACTACCTGCAGCGCTTCCGCCCCGAGCTGGCGCCGACGGAAGAGGAATTGCACGAGGTGCGCTTCGAGTTCGATCCGGCTCCGCCGCTGGAAACCCTGATGCTGCATTTCTGCGGCGAGGTACGGCTTACGCAGTGGTATCGCCGCGCCTCCGAATGGCACACCGAACCGGTCATCAAGCACATCTACGACCTGATCTCCCGCGACGAGGCACGTCACGGCGGGGCCTACCTCAAGTACATGAAACAGGCCATCGAACGCTTCGGCGACAAGGCACGCGCGGCCTTCGCCAAGCTCGGCGTGCTGATGGCCAGTTCGGCGCGCAGCAGCCGTCCGCTGCATCCCACCAATCTGCACGTCAACAAGGATCTCTATCCGCGCGACACGGTGCAAAGCCGTGTGCCGGATCCAGACTGGCTGGAGCGCTGGCTGTCGGAGCAGATCAACTTCGACAAGCATTGGGAAGCGCGGGTCATCGGCGGCATTCTGCGCAACCTGTCCAGCCTGTTCGAGCGCAAGTTCGAGACCGTGGCAGACCTCAATCGCTACCGCAAGGAGTTGGCGGCGGCGTAGCCTGCGCACCCCGTTCCTGGCGCAGCCGCGTCTCGCGGCAATGTTCGCCGGTACAATGCGGCGCATCCTCGTCCGCCCTCGGCCCGATGCATCTTCCCGCCCCTGCCTTCGACGCCAAAATCTGCCCGCCGCAGCGGCTCGCGGCGCAGGTCGTGCAACTCGTCCGTCCCCTGGTGTTCACCAACGGCGTGTTCGACATCCTGCACCGCGGCCATGTCACCTACCTCGCCCAGGCGCGCAGCCTGGGGGCCAGCATGGTGGTGGCGCTGAACAGCGATGCCTCGGTGAAACGGCTGGGCAAGGGCGAGGACCGGCCGATCAATCGGCTGGAAGACCGACTCGCGGTGATGGCGGCGCTGGAGTGCGTAAGCCTCGTCACCTGGTTCGAGGAGGACACGCCGCTCGCGCGCATTCTGGAATGCCGGCCGGACGTGCTGGTGAAGGGCGGCGACTGGCCGGTGGAGCAGATGGTCGGTGCGCCCGAGGTGCAATCCTGGGGCGGGCGCGCGGTGTCGATTCCGTTTCTGTTCGAGCGCTCCACCACGGCGACGCTGGAGAAGATCCGCGCCGGCTGACGGCGCGCCGCCGGATGCGGCTCGTCAGGTGAGGGCGGCCGCCCGCTCGGGCAAACAGGCGGAAACGAGTTCCAGTGCCTCGTCGATCTCTCGGACCAGGCTGCGCAGCACGGGTTCTAGCGCCGGCTCCGCTTCGCTGTCGCGCAGCCGGCCACGAATCAGCTCCAGCTTTGCCGCCAGCTCGCGGATCTTCACGGCGCGCGACGACGCCTCGGTCTCCAACTGCTCACAGGCGCGTTGCGCGGCGAACTCCGCTTCCTTGCGCTCCGAGATGTCGGTGGTGGAACCGATGAAGCCGGTGAAGGTCCCGCTGCGGGTGTTGCGGGGAACGCCATTCTCGACCATCCAGCGGTATTCGCCGTCCTTGCGCCGCAGTTGGTACTCGGCGGAGTAATCCTGACGGCCGAGCAGGGCCTGGCGGAAAGTCTCCAGCAGGCGCCCCCGGTCGTCCGGATGCACGCTGCTGAGCCAGCCCCAGCCGGACTCGGCATCCGCATTGCGGCCGGTGAAATCGAGCCAGGTCTTGTTGAAGAAGGAACGGCCGCCGCCCGAATCGCCCATCCAGATCAGCACCGGCACGGTATCGGCGATGACGCGGAAACGGCTCTCCGCCTCGCGCAGCGCGCTGAGCATGTTGCGCTGGGCGACCTCCTGATCGAGTTGGCGCTGCAGCCAGCGCTCGCGCTCGGAGGCAGACAGATTGCCGCCGTGGGTCTCGCCCTCGCCGCGAATCAGGCGCCCCAGTTCCTTGTCGGAACCCATGATGTGCGACATCAGCCACTTCAGCAGAAATTCCAGCAGCGATCCGGCCACGACCGAACCGCTGACGTCGTAGGCGCGGGAGAACTGTTCGAGGGAGCGCTCGAAATCCCGATGCTGGCGCAGGTGCAGCCGGATGTGCGCCGGTTCGCAGGCACACTCGCGCATGAGGTGCTCTTCGGTGGAGAAGTGGTAGTGGGTGTAGGACTTCAGGTCCGCCAGCAGCCGCACGATCACGTCGCTGGATTCGCCGTCGGATATGGCGGCGTCGAGCCGGTTGATCATGTCCACCAGCCCCTGATGCTGCTGATCCACCTCGTCCAGGCCGACGCGGTAGTCTTCGTTCCAGACCAGAATCGCCATTGCCGTCCCGCTCCCTCCAACCGAGATTGTAACGGCTTACTGCACTCGCGCTTGATGTCGGTCGACTACGGATCGGGCGCGACCTCCCTGCGGCGCCGAACTGTGCCCCCTTCCCGCCCCCCCGCTCCGACCCTGCAGTCCGGGGTGTCGCGAACCGCTGCCCGCCGGCCGGCGGATTCCAGAGCCTCAGCCGGCCACGGCGAGACGTCCCGCGCTCAGAACGGAATGTCGTCGTCCATGTCGCCGAAACCGGAAGCTGCCGGCTTTTGCGCCGGACCGCCCGTTGGCGCCGGCGCTGCCGATTCCCGCGGCGGCGCCTCGCCCATGCCCTGGCGCGAGCCCAGCATCTGCATGGTGTCGGCGCGAATCTCGGTGGTGTAGCGGTCCTGGCCTTCCTTGTCCTGCCACTTGCGAGTGCGCAGCGACCCCTCGACGTAGACCTGGGAGCCCTTCTTCAGGTACTGGCCGGCGATCTCCGCCAGCTTGCCGAAGAAGGCGACGCGGTGCCATTCGGTCGCTTCCTTCTTCTCGCCGGTCGCCTTGTCCTTCCACGTATCGGTGGTGGCGAGCGTGATGTTGGTGATCGCGTCGCCGCTGGGCAGGTAGCGGGTCTCGGGATCGCGCCCCAGATTGCCGACCAGAATCACCTTGTTTACGGATGCCATTTCATGCCCCTCTTTCGATCAATGCCAGGGCGCCCGCTTCATCCCATTCGCCCAGGCGCACTTTCAAGTATGCCACACCCTCCGTCGCGATCACGACCGCCTCGGCGACACCTTCGATGCGGGCCAGGTCCGACGACAACTGGCGGCCCCGCGTTTCGCTCATCTCGCCGACGTGATACATGCGCGTGCGCACGGCGGGCGGCGGCTGCATGGAGATGGCCAGCAGCAGCCAGGCGACGGCCAACCCTGCGGCAAAGACGAAAACAGCCGCCGGGCTCACGTGCTCGGCGAGAAAGCCGCCCAGGACGCCGCCGAGGAACAGCCCGAGGAACTGGAAGCTGTTGTAGACGCCGATGGCCGTGCCCTTGCTGCCGGCCGGCGCGATCTTGGACACCAGGGAAGGAAGCGTCGCCTCCAGCAGGTTGAAGGCGAGGAAGAACAGGAACAGCGTGGCGACGACGCCGGTGAAGTTGTCGAGGAACACCGCCATCAGCAGCGTGGCGACGAACAGCAAAGCCACCGCGCCGGCGAAAATCGGTTTCATCTTGCCGCGCGACTCGGCGACGATGATGGCCGGTATGACGGCGACGAAGGAGATCGCCATCACCGGCAGATAGACCTTCCAGTGCTGGTCGACCGTAAGGTTGCCGACGCTCACGAGGACCAGAGGTATGACCACGAACAGGCCGCGCATGGCGGCGTGCAGACTGAAGATGCCGAAATTGAGGCGCTGCAGTTCGGTGTTCCGGAGCACGGCACCGATCTGCTCGGGCACGGTCTCCGCGTCCGCATGCACACGGCTCGCCTGGGGGTTGGGAATGACGAATTTCACCACCGCCATCGCCGCGATGGCCAGCACGCCGGTCAGCGCAAAGATGCCCGGCACGCCGATCCAGTGCTTGAGGGCCGGCCCCAGCACCAGCGAAGCGCCGAAGGTGACGCCGATGCTCATGCCGATCACGGCCATCGCCTTGCCCCGGTGCTCCTCGCGCGTCAGGTCGGCGGTGAGGGCGATCACCGCCGCCGCTATCGCCCCCGTGCCCTGCACCAGGCGGCCGAGGATGATGATGTAGATGTCGCCGGCGCTGGCGGCGATGAAACTGCCCACGGCGAACAGGGCGAGTCCGGCGTAGATCACCCGCTTGCGGCCGTAGCGGTCCGACAGCAGGCCGAACGGAATCTGCAGGAACGCCTGCGCCAGGCCGTCGATGCCCAGGGCCACGCCGATCAGGAACGGGCTGGCGCCGCCGGGCACTTCCTGCGCATGGAGCGCCAGCACCGGCAGGATGGAGAACATGCCGAACAGCCGCAGCGCGAACACCGCCGCCAGCGCGACGGTCGCGCGCAGTTCGAAGGCGGTCATCTTCTCGGCAGCGTGCATGGATTGAGGCGGGGACGAAAAAGCGGCTATATTAGCCGGTTAGCCCGCTTCCCCGCCAGCAAGACGCCCATGGACGAGATCCGCATCCGCGGTGCCCGCACCCACAACCTGAAGAACATCAGCCTCGATCTGCCGCGCAACAAGCTGACGGTGATCACCGGGCTGTCGGGCTCCGGCAAGTCCTCGCTCGCCTTCGACACGCTCTATGCGGAGGGCCAGCGGCGCTACGTCGAATCCCTCTCGGCCTATGCGCGCCAGTTCCTGCAGTTGATGGAAAAGCCCGATGTCGATCTGATCGAAGGCCTGTCGCCGGCCATCTCCATCGAACAGAAGGCCACCAGCCACAACCCGCGCTCCACCGTCGGCACCGTCACCGAGATCCACGACTATCTGCGCCTGCTCTATGCCCGCGCCGGCACGCCGCACTGTCCGGAGCACGGACTGCCGTTGGAGGCGAGCACCGTGTCGCAGATGGTGGACGCGGTGCTCGCCCTGCCCGAAGACACCAAGCTGATGATCCTGGCGCCGGTGGTCAGCGGGCGCAAAGGCGAGCAGTCCGACCTCTTCATCGAGTTGCGGGCGCAGGGTTTCGTGCGGCTGCGGGTGGACGGCATGGTCCACGACATCGACAACCTGCCCAAGCTCGCCAAGAACACCAAGCACAGCGTGGACGTCGTGGTGGACCGGCTCAAGGTGCGTCCCGACGCGCGCCAGCGGCTGGCCGAGTCCTTCGAAACCGCCCTCACCCACGCCGACGGCCGCGCCGTCGCGGTGGAGATGGATGACGGCAGGGAACATCTGTTCTCCGCCAAGTTCGCCTGCCCGGTGTGCAGCTTCTCGCTGGCCGAACTGGAGCCGCGCCTCTTTTCCTTCAACAATCCGATGGGCGCCTGCCCGCGCTGCGACGGCCTCGGCGCGATCAGCTTCTTCGACCCGGCGCGGGTGGTCGCCTACCCGCATCTGTCGCTGGCGTCGGGCTGCATCCGCGGCTGGGACCGGCGCAACCAGTTCTACTTCCAGATGCTCGCCAGTCTGGCCAGCCACTACGGCTTCGACATCGAGCAGCCGTTCGAATCCCTGTCCGAGCCGGTGCGGGAAGTCGTGCTGCAGGGTTCGGGCAAGGAGAAGATCCCCTTCCGCTACCTGTCCGACGGCGGCCGCGCGGTGATCCGCGAGCATGTGTTCGAGGGCATCGTTCCCAGCCTGGAACGCCGCTACAAGGAGACCGACTCGGTCGTCGTGCGCGAGGAACTGGCCAAGTACCTCGCCACCTGCCCCTGCCCCGAATGCGGCGGCGCGCGGCTGCGGCGCGAGGCGCGCCACGTCACCATCGGCGAACGCGCCCTGCCCGAGGTGGGCGGCTGGTCGCTGGCGGAGACGCGCCGCTTCTTCGCCGACCTGAAACTGTCCGGCCACCGGCAGCAGGTGGCGGAAAAGATCGTGCACGAGATCGTCACCCGCGTCGCCTTCCTCATCAATGTCGGCCTCGACTATCTGTCCCTGGACCGCTCGGCCGAGACCCTGTCCGGCGGCGAGGCACAGCGCATCCGTCTGGCCTCGCAGATCGGCTCCGGTCTCACCGGCGTCATGTACGTGCTGGACGAGCCCTCCATCGGCCTGCACCAGCGCGACAACGCGCGGCTGCTGCAGACGCTGGCGGAACTGCGCGACCTCGGCAACACGGTGATCGTGGTGGAGCACGACCAGGAGGCCATCGAAGCGGCCGACCATGTGGTGGACATGGGCCCCGGCGCCGGCGAACACGGCGGCCGCATCGTCGCCGAAGGCACGCCCCGGGACATCGAGAATCATCCCGACTCGCTCACCGGCGCCTATCTTTCCGGCCGACTCAGCATCCCCATTCCGGCGCGGCGCCAGCCCGTGAATCCGATGCGCCTGCTGAAGATCACTGGCGCGCGCGGCAACAACCTCAAGAACGTCACGCTGGAACTGCCGGTGGGCCTGTTCACCTGCGTCACCGGCGTCTCGGGCTCGGGCAAGTCGACGCTCATCAACGACACCCTCTACGCGGCGGCGGCGCGCTTCCTCTACGGCTCGTCCACCGAAGCCGGCGCCCCACGACGAAATCGAGGGCCTGGAGTTCTTCGACAAGGTGATCAGCGTCGATCAGTCCCCCATCGGCCGCACGCCCCGCTCCAACCCCGCCACCTACACCGGCCTGCTGACGCCGATCCGCGAACTGTTCGCCGGCACGCAGGAAGCGCGCAGCCGCGGCTACGGGCCGGGGCGCTTCTCCTTCAACGTCAAGGGCGGACGCTGCGAGGCCTGCCAGGGCGACGGCCTGATCAAGGTGGAGATGCATTTCCTGCCCGACATCTTCGTTCCCTGCGACGTCTGCCACGGCAAGCGCTACAACCGCGAGACGCTGGAAATCCGCTACAAGGGCAAGACCATCCACGACGTGCTGCAGATGACGGTGGAGCAGGCGCGCGACTTCTTCGCCGCCGTGCCGGTGGTGGCGCGCAAGCTGGAAACCCTGGCGGAGGTGGGCCTGGGCTACATCGAATTGGGCCAGTCGGCGACCACCCTCTCCGGCGGCGAAGCGCAGCGCGTCAAGCTGGCGCTGGAACTTTCCAAGCGCGACACCGGCCGTACCCTGTACATCCTGGACGAGCCGACCACCGGCCTGCATTTCCGCGACATCGAGATGCTGCTCAAGGTGCTGCACCGCCTGCGCGACCACGGCAACACCATCGTCGTCATCGAGCACAACCTGGATGTGATCAAGACCGCCGACTGGGTGATCGACCTCGGTCCCGAGGGCGGCGACGGCGGCGGCCAGATCATCGCCAGCGGCACGCCGGAACAGGTATCGGCCCAGGCCCACAGCTACACCGGCCGCTATCTGGCGAAGCTGCTCGGCGGACGCGGCCCGGCGCAGGAGCCGATCCGCAAGCGCAAGCGCGCCGCGGTCTGAGCGCCACGGCGCACGCAGCGGGGTGATACGATGCCCCCGCTCACCCGCCGCTGGCCTCAGCGGCAGTCTCTTGAGACCGAAATCTTGACAATTCTGGCGACGACTCGGATTGGGCGCAGGGTTCGAGGGAACTGCAAGGGAGCACGCCCGTCTGCCGGCGCCGTGGCAGCGCTGCTGGTCGTGGCCGCAGCACTCCTCATGGCATCGCCTGCCTTTGCCCAAGCCCAGTTGCTGCCGGGCATGCTCAAACGCGGCGCCGCGCAGGCGGAAAAACCGGGCGCGGAAAAAAGCGCCGAAGCGCAGATCGGCGATCTTCGCGCCCAGATCGAACGGAAGCTCGCCGAAGCGCGTACCGAACTCGCCCGCATCGAAGCGCCCGACAGCGCCGCGGCAAGCGCCCCGGCGGGAACGCCGGAACGCGATCTGGTGCGGCGCCGAGTCCTCTGGCAGCAACTGGCGCGCGCCTACCAGCGCCACTTGGACGAACTGGCAAGTCTGGAGGTCGCGACGAAACGCCGCGCCGAACTGGAACAGCGCATCGCCGCCTGGCAGGGTTTCCCGGAAAAGCCGCCCTATCCGATCCTGAAGGCGGACGACCTGCGCAAGCAACTGCAGACCGCCTCCCTCAAGCTGGACGGATTCCAGGCCAGACAGCAGATGCTGGACAAACAGATCGACGGCGCCGGCGACTTTCTGAAGAATGCCGAGGAAGAAGTGCGACAGGCGCGCGAAAAGCTGGAGCGTGCCAAGAGCCAGGCCGAATCGTTGCAGGTGACGTGGCAGTTGGATCTGGCACGGCTCACCAGCCGCGTCGCGGCGGCGGCGATCGCGAGCCTGGAAGCCGGCCGGCGCGCGAACCAGGAACAACTGGCGGCAGCGCGCCAGGAGTCCGATTTCGGCGAGCGGATGCTGAAGGAAGTAGAGGGCAAGACCCGCTTTTCCGAAGAGCGACCTGGACACGATCCGGGCCAGGGTCGAAGCCCGGCGCAAGGTCCTGCGCAGCGAACTGGAGCAGGCCCTGACCATCGAGACCGCCGCGCACGACACGGCAGCCGACGCCGCAATAAAGCTCGAGCGGCAGCAGACGGAGGTGACGCAGACCGCCGCCGAACTGGAACGTGCAAAGCGCACCGAAGCCGAGGCGGCCGTGCCCGCGCCGGCCGGAGCTGCGGGGGATGCCGGCGGGCGCGGCGGCAGGCACCGAGACAGCCGCGCCGCCCGAGAAACCGGAGGCAGTGGAGCCGCCTGCGGCAGCTGCAGCGCCCGCCGCGGAGGCGGCGGCGTCGGCACGCAGCGCCCTGGAAAAGGAGCTTGCCGAGCGCACCGGCCGCCTGCGCGAACTCGAACAGCAGGAGGAACTGGCCCGGGTGCGGGCGGAGAACGCGAGCATCCGCATCGAGACCCTGAAAAGCGGGCTGGAGAATCTCGACATCCAGTATGCGTTCTGGGAGATTCGCTACGCCTTCGCCGGCCGCGGCGCCGATAACGCCAGCGCCGTGAGGGATGCCTTCCGCGGCGGCCGCGCCCTGCTCGACCGGCTCGCGCCGGTGGCCGACCTGGCGCGGCGGCAGGTGCAGTTGGCGATGGCGGTGGCAGCGGAGCAGGAGGGGCGGCTGATCAGCGCGGCGACGCCGGAGGCGCGCAAGCGCGTCGAGGAATTCATCACCGCCTACCGCGACCGGGCGTCGCTCTACGTGCGCGGCCTGGCGGACGTGGAGGAGGTCCGGGACCTGATCCGGCGCTGGATGGAGGAGTTCGACGTTTCCATCCGCGAGCAGGGTGCGGTGGCGAAGGTGGAAAGCTGGCGCGACGACGCGTTCCAGACGGCGAAGGCGATCTGGTCCTCCGAGATCTTCACCGCCGAGGACACGATCGAGGTCGACGGGCAGAAGATCACCGGCAAGCGCGGTGTCACCGTCGGCAAGGTCATGACCGCGGTCCTGATCCTGGTGATCGGCCTGTGGCTGAGCGGGCGGCTGGCCCGCGGGGCGGAGCGCTTCATCGTCAGGCGCTTCGGCGTCGAGCCGAACCTGGCGCGCATCACGCGGCGCTGGGTGCTGGCTTTCACCTTCATCGTGCTGGTGGTTTTCAGCCTGGTGTCGGTGAAGATCCCGCTCACCGTGTTCGCCTTCCTCGGCGGCGCGGTGGCGATCGGCGTCGGCTTCGGCATGCAGAACCTGCTGAAGAACCTGATGAGCGGACTGATGCTGCTGTCCGAGCGGCCGTTCCGCCCCGGCGACATCGTGGAAGTCGGAGGCGTACGCGGCACGGTGACCGACATCAATGTCCGCTCCTCCACCATACGCGACGGCAACGGCATCGAGACCCTGGTCCCCAACAGCACCTTCATCGAGCAGAACGTCACCAACTGGACCTACACCAACCGCCGCGTGCGCCAGACGATCAAAGTCGGCGTCGCCTACGGTTCGCCGACGCGGGAGGTGAGCGACCTGCTGCTGCAGGCGGTGGACAGGCACGGTCTGGTGCTGAAGGAGCCCAAGCCCCAGGTCCAGTTCGAGGACTTCGGCGCCGATGCCCTGATGTTCGGCCTCTACTACTGGCTGGAACTCAATCCGGGGATAGACGGCGGCACCGTGGCGAGCGACCTGCGCTTCATGATCGAGAAGGCGCTCACCGAGAACGGCGTCGCCATCGCCTTCCCCCAGCGCGACGTGCACCTCGACGTCGCCCGGCCGCTGCCGGTCCAGATCGTCGCCGGAAGCGGCCCGCAGGGCGAGCCCGCGCCCAAGTGAGCGGGCCGTGCGGGCTGGCAGGACGCCAGCCTTCGCATTAGCATGGCAAGGCAATCCGACCGGAGAACACCATGAACAACGATGCACGGATCGCCGTCGTCAGCGGCGCCAACCGCGGTCTCGGGCGCGAGATCGCACGCCAGCTCGCACTCCTGGAAATGAAAGTGGTGCTGACCAGCCGCGATCCGGCCAAGGGGCAGCTCACCGCGGCCGACTTCCGGGATCAGGGACTGAACGTGGATTTTCATCCGCTCGACGTGCGCGACCCGCAGAGCGTGGCCGAACTCGGGCGCTGGCTGGACCACCATTTCGGCCGCGTCAACGTGCTGGTGAACAACGCCGGCATCCTCATCGACCGCAATGCCACACGCATCGGCGAACTCGATCTCGAAACCCTGAGCTGGACCATCGAGACCAACCTCTACGGCGCGCTGCGCGTGACGCAGGCCGTGCTGCCGCTGATGCGCAAGCACGGCTACGGGCGCATCGTGAACATGTCGAGCGGCCTGGGGCAGCTTTGCGAGATGCAGGCCGGCACCCCGCCTACCGCATCTCCAAGGCGGCGCTCAATGCGGTGACGCGCATCCTCGCCGCCGAACTGCAGGACGCCAACATCAAGGTAAATTCCATGTGCCCGGGCTGGGTGCGCACCGACATGGGCGGCCCGAACGCCACCCGCTCCGTCGAGGAGGGCGCCGCCACCGCGGTGTGGCTCGCCACCCTGCCCGACGACGGCCCCAGCGGCGGCTTCTTCCGCGACCGCGAGGCGATTCCGTGGTGAACCTGCCGATAATTGAGCGCGGACCCTTTTGTTCCCTCTCACAAAGTCGCACGCCACTCATGAACCGCGACACCTCCCCGTACCTCAGCAGTGGTCATCGACTCGCGGATGTGTTGGCGGGTATCCAGGTCATGGGTGCATATACCTGGGCCACCCGAAAGACTTCTTCCTGGGCAGAGAAACTCGGAAAGCCGCTGAGCGCTCGGGAGTGGAACGAAATCTTTCAGCAGCACCCCGAATTCTTCCGCGTGAGCGGCGAGTGGGTGTCGCTTCGTTGGCGGCACGGATACGACAGAAAGTTCAGCGTCGAACTCGCGCGCGAGCTTTCGCACGCTGAAGTCGAGGCGCTCGCTTCGGATCAGAGAGAGAATCTGACGCGAAAACCATTGGCCTCAGACCAGATCGAGGCTTTGATGAAAACGGCAATTGAGTTGCACAGCCGCGCGGTAGCGCATGCGCAGGAACGGCGGTGGATCACTCCCCTATTGTTCGGGTTGCTCGGAACAATCGTTGGGGTAGTGCTCCAGTCTGCACTCAAGTGAGGGCCAACTATAACTTCTCCTAGAGGGGCGCCTGCAACTTACGCTTGCAGGTTCGCTGCGCCCGCCGCCAGTCCCTCAAGTTCAACGAATAGAAATGAGGAGTCTGAAATGGAAATCAAGAAAAGTTGTCTCCCATCTCTTCTGGCGCCCGTTATTCTCGTTTGTTTGGCGGCAGCCCTAGTTTCCGGATGTGCAGGTGGGCCGCCAATGGGTCGAGAAAAGTATGGTGCCACCTACGAGGATTTTGCAAAGGCACGGTACTCATGTATCAAGGAAGCGTCTAGCCGCGTTTCTAATTCAGGTCGCGTTAGGAACGGCAGACAGTTATGGCGGCAGATACGACGCACTCGGATCCAGCAAAGTAATGCCATCATGTCAGATGTATCAAGCGTGCATGGAATCTAGCGGGTATATGCTCGTTGAACATGGTCGCTTCTATGAGGACTCATTTGTCAAGTGCTTTTTGACGGGCCCTGAAATCAATATGTCCTTATGGCCTCCTGATCAAGGTATGTCATTCGGATAATGCAGGCGGTGGGGTGACCGCCAGGTTCAACTGTGGCATGACGTGGCTCATGCATCCAGATCCGAGGTCGGGGTGTGATGAGCGTTCGAGCCAGTGCTCGAACGAACTTCTATCCGTGCCGGATGTAGCCATCCGGCACCCAATGCAGCATGCGCGCAAAGTGCGCTGGCAAACCCCAGTTACCGAGGCGCCCCATCTTTCAGGACGGTCACTGCGAGGTGACCCGCTGACCCTGCGGGCGCGTTGACCTTTGATCATGATGATACGTGCCATGCCGGGCGGAGCGTTGGACGCTCGTTGGGCTCAAGCGCCGGTCGGCTTGAGCACGGCTCCGTCGGGGATCTCGCCGCGCTCGAGGTAGCGCCACAGGGCGATGGCAAGACGGCGCGCCAGCGCCACGATGCCCACACGGCGTATGCGCTTGCCCTCCGCGAAGCGTCGGTTGAACCACTGGCTCAAGGCGCTGTCGGGCTGCAAGCGCAGCCAACTCCACGCGAGTTCCACCAGCAAGGCACGCGCTCGCCGGTTGCCGGCCTTGCTGATGCCTTGCTCGGTCTGGCTGTCGCCGCTGGCGTAGGGCGTGGGCGCCAGCCCCAGGCAGCCGGCGAGTTCGCGCCGGTTGGCAAAGCGCCGCCAGCCGAACACTTCCTTGACCAGTATCCAGGCGCCCTTCGGTCCGATCGCGCGAAGCTGCGAAAGCTGCGCCACCAGGGGCTGCTTGCCATCCGCCAGATCCTGGCGCCGCGCGGCCTCCAGCGCCTTGAACTGCTGCTTGACCAACGCCAGCCGCGCGCTCTCGCGCTCGATCTCGGCGCGCAACGCCGGCGGTACCTGCTCGCTATGGCTCGCCCACCAGGGCGCCCACTTGCGCCCGCCGATGATCAGGCGCGGGCGCAGGTTGTGCAGCACCAGCAGCGAGCTGATGCGGTTGGTGTGCGCGGTGCGCTCATGCGTGAGTCGTTCCAGCTCGCGGTGCATGCGCCGCGCATCTTCGTCCTGTGCCGTCGGCTCGTGCAGCACCGACCACACGCGCTCACCCGCGCGATGGCGCAGCAGCATCGCCAGCAGTTTGTCACCATCGAGCCGGTCGGTCTTGGCACGCCTGGCACGCCGGTTCACTTCGATACTGGCCGAGTTGACCACGATGTTGTCGATCCCCTGCTCGCGCAACCACCGATGCAGCCACCAGCCGTCGCGCCCGGCTTCGTAGCAGGAATGTACCTTGGCCTGCGGGTCAAGCTTGCAGCGCGCCTTCGCCTTGACTATGCACTGGGCAACTGCGCCGGTGTCTCCGGCCTCCACGCTGTATCGACTTGGGCCACGGCGGCCATCGCTCAACGTCAATTTCCACTGCTTGTCGCTCAGCTCGAAGCTCAGGTACAGATCCGCCTGGATTACCGTATCCCCGCCTTGCAGGACTGTCTGAGTAATAGACATTTCAGTTCTCCTTTGCAGCGAAGTTTGAAATCCCTTTCTTACCTCAACCCGTCCTATTTGAGCAGTCCTACATAGTATCTTTCTGGCAAGCGACTGAGTGTTCGAAACCATAACAGGATGACAGTTGTAACAGCGCTAAAGGGGCCGTGGTCGAGTTGATTTTCGCCACCCTGCCCGACGACGGCCCCAGCGGCGGCTTCTTCCGCGACCGCGAGCCGATTCCGGGAGACAATAGGGGACACCCATTAGGGACAATGACAATAGGGGACAGACCACGTGACAATAGGGGACAGACCACGTTATCCGCAATCGGTTCCAGGCGCGAAATAACGTGGTCGGCCCCCTGTTACTCGCCTTTACTCCGAAGCGGCTCCCTTGCACGGCAGGGCGAGCTCGATCTGTGCAGATATTCGAGCTTGGCCCTATCCGCTTTCCCGGCGTTCCGATTCCGCGGCTGAAGCGCTCGCTTTGTCCCCGCGTCGCGCCGTATCATTGCGCACATGGCTACTCCCCCGAAACGCGTAACTTCCTCGAAGGTCAAGCGGTCTCCCAAACTGCCATCGGCGCCGTCGGCACCGCCCAAGCCGTTTCTTCGTTTCTATCACTCCGAGGCCCTGCGCAAGAAGACACTTTCCTTGCTCAGCACCGTCGAGCAGGCCGACGATGCCACCTCGCACCGCGATGCCCTCTCGAAGCTGGTAATTGAGTTGACGAGCAGTGGCATGGACTACTACTTCATGAAGCCGCTCAAGCTGGCCAAGCCAGGTTTCATCGTGGAACAGTCGGCGAACCTCGGTTTGGCAGGCGTCCAGCAGGTCATGGGGTCTGTCATCCGTCAGATCATCGGCCGTATGGATGGCCCGCAACTGATTTCCGTGTGCGGTTCCATCCGGCATCTCATGCTCTGAGCCTCACGGCAAATGCCCCACTTCGGTTAAAGCGGCCGCGGGCCAAAGAGAATCAAAGGGGCCGTGCTCGAATTTTTCCCAGCCACGGCAATGCAATTCTGCAGAACGGAAGTAAGCGGGCTCGATTTATTCGTTTTCCCGCATGCGGATAATTCGAGCCCGGCCCTTTTCCCCTCCTCCGGCCTTCGGCCTCCGCCGGCCGGTTACGTCGAACGTTCGACCCCACATTCACCCGAGGCGTAGGCATAGGCATGCCGTACATACAAAAAAGTTGACGCGGCCACTATTTGTACATACGATCTGATTCATGGAAGTTCAACTTCGACCCGATCAAGAACGAGAAGAACATCAAAGAGCGCCAACTCTCGTTCGAGCGGGCCAAGGAGGTTGATTTCAATGCCGCGCTGGTGTTCCCAGACACCCGAAAGTCATATGGCGAAACCCGCTACATCGCGCTCTGCTACTTGGACCGTAGGCTGCATGTGCTGTGTTTCACCGAGACCGAGACGGGCATCCGAGTAATCAGCTTTCGTAAGGCCAATGCAAGAGAGGCAATTCGATATGGCAAGCCGCAAACCCTTGATTAGCGCAGACGGCGAAGTCCGCGAACTTACCACTGAAGATATGGCGAAATTTAAGCCGGCCGCAGAAGTGTTGCCGGCGTCGCTCAGGAAGAAACTGGGCGTGCGCGGCCCTCAGAAAACTCCAACTAAGGAACGCATCACCATTCGGTTATCGCGGGAAGTGGTGGAGCGCTTCCGCGAAAGTGGCGAGGGTTGGCAATCCCGCGTTGATGCCGCTTTGCGCGAATGGCTTAAAGATCATTCTCCAGCGTAAGCCATCGCGCCATGTGCACATGGGGCTTAAAAGGGGCCGTGGTCGCGTTTATTGCCGCCGCCCGGTGCGCGTGCTTCGACCCCGTCGCAGGACCGGTATTCGGAGACGCCGACATTGAGCCGGTTTGATGGCGTAGCGCTGCAACGCCTTCTTCCATGAGGGGATGGGAGCCGAGAGGCAGCCCCGCGGCCCTGCGACACGTCACCGCGCAGGTTCCGCCAGATCCTCCTCGACGAAGCGCAGAAGCGCCTCCACCAGCGCCTCGCGCGGATAGGCGTTCTGGGTCACGAACATCGAGCCGATCGTGGCGTGTGTTCGGGCGATCGGCACCGCGAGCGCCCAGTGGTCGGCATTGATGTAGCCCACGAGGGTGCTGCCGGGCACGACCTGATCGTAGAAGATCACCTGGCTGTCGTTGCGCGCATCGATGCGCGCCAGCTTGTCGTAGCTCGATGTCAGAATCGACGAGATGCGGTCCGGCTGCGGGAAAGTGACGAGCGAGTAGTAGCGCAGCTCGCGCGGAAGCGGGTTCTGCGCGAGCCACGCCTTGCGCGTCGCGGGCCGCAGGCTCTTCACGGCGCCACCGTCGCCCGAAGCCGCAGGTCGCGCCGGGAAAGTACCGCAGCAGGTCGGCCTGGTACTGCTCGGCATCGTTGGCGAGCGCCGACCCGCCGACCGCGCCGGCGGCGCTGACCACCGCCGCGACGCGGCTGCGGATCTCCGGATACGCGACCACCGCCTCGAGGATGTCGGGTGCGCCTTTCGAATAGCCGATCAGCACGAGGCGCGGCGCTCCCGGCTCCGGCGGCATGGCCATGATCGCATCGCGGATCTGGCGCGCGTTGTTCGCGGAGCTCGACAGCGCATCGACCTTGAGCGGCACCAGGTCATAGCCGAACTGGCGCACGTGCTTCGCCACGGTGCCGGGCGGCTGCAGCCACGGTTCGAAGCATTCGTACCCGATGCCGGCCACCACCGCCGCGATCAGGCGTCGTTTCGACGGGCCGAGATCGACGGGCTTGCCGGTGCCGGCGGGCTCGCTGCCGACGCGCGTCAGCGCGTCCTCGCAGGGCCGGTAATCGGGAAGCTCGCGTCCGCGCGCCTCCAGCACGGCGCAGTAGATCTCGCGAAAGCGCGCCCGCTTGTCCTGCACGCCCGCCTGGGAAGCCGGCACCAGCGCGAGCGGCGGCGTGTCGGCCGAGTAGGGCACCAGCGGCTTCGTCGCGCATGCGCCGAGCGCGAGGCACGCCGCGACGGCCAGCAACGCGATGTCGCCGCGACCGACGGCGCGCATGCGCGCGGGCGCGCGACGCCAAGGGCGCATGCGTTCGATGGTCGAGTCACTGGCGTGCATCGTCGTTCTCCTCCCTGTGCGGCGGCCTCGCGCCGCTCCAGATACGGTTCCCAATCGAGAATCTCCACGTCCGAAAGGCTGAGCGGCCGCGTGGCGAAGAACAGGACCGCGCGCAGGCCGTCGGTATGGTAGCGAGCGCCGTCGAGCGTGGTTCGAGGCTGCGTCTCGGGATGCCGTGCCGACACCGGTGACGAATCCGAGCTTGTCCAGACCGCCCGAATACATCATGTCCTGAATCAGGAGGTTTCTCGCCTCGTCCACGTCCTCGTGCAGGACGACGCTCGTCGCGTCGCGGGGCGCGAAGCGCCCGCCGACCGGCCGTCCCGCCTGCACGAGGTAAGACGGGCTGGCCGTCGGAAGCGGATCGGCGCGAGCCACAGCGCGCAGCGACGTCGACGGCGCACCCGCCTGCGCCTGCTTGCGCAGCGACGGCGTCGGGTCGCGCGGTCGAAGACACGCTGCGCGATGTCGGCCGCCGCAAGTCGCGGCGATAGTTGCGGCGCACGAGCGCAGCTCCGATGTCGGCAATCTGCCGACGAAGACGGCGTTCAGCGGATCGCCCGGCGTCGCTCCGTGCGCATCGGTCGCACAGCACGGCAGCCGCTCGAGTGCCGCACGCAGCGCGGCGAGGTCCTTGTAGTCGGTGATCTCGCGCATCGGGATATCGGAACAAGACGCTGAGGAAACGCGGGTCCGCGGCGTCGTCCGGAACGGGCAGGAACAGCGAGAAGGGAATCAGCGCCTTCTTCCGAAGCAGATCGATGTTGAGAAGCTTCGTGCGGCGCTCCGGGTTGGTGAAGAGGATGCCCGCGTGCGTCGCGCCCGGCGGGATCGGGTTCTTGAACCCGAGGCTGTCGAAGTGGTCGTCGATGCGCGCGTTCGTCGCCCCGCGCGAGCGGCGTGTGCACGGACCACGCGACTTCGAGCGGCGAGAAGTAGTCGGGGTCGGTTCCCGAGCGCAGCAGCCACAGCGGTTGCGAGGTCCGGTTCTGGACTTCGATCCATACCGGCTGCACGCCGGTCTTGTTGACGTCGGCGCCGAACATGCGCCGGCTGTCTTCGGCGCTCAGCACCGCCGCGGTCACGCGCACGTCGCGCTCGCGTGGCGGTCACGGCGCGTGCGCGCAGCGCGTGCGTCGCTGACGTCGGCCGGGGCCTGCCACGTCGCACAGCCGGCGACGAGAGCGAGACCGCTGACGCAGCGCGCCAGCAGACGATGCAGCGCGGCAGGACCGCGGCGCGCATCGGGCAACGACGACAACGTCTCATCGCTGGCCCGCGGTCGCTTGCTCGGCCGTTCCGTCACGCCCTCCCACGGGAAGAACTCGATCGCCGCCAGCGAGGTCGGCTGGCGGTCGAACACGAGCACGACACGAAGCCCGTCGGTGTAGTAGGGGTCGGTGGTCAGGTTGCCGCGCGGGGCGCTCTTGGGAGCGGCTCCGACTCCCTTCACGAACCCGATCTTCGCGAGGTTTTGCGAATAGGCCATGTCCTCGCTCAGCGCCGCGCGTGCCTCGTCGACGTCGGGGTCGATCTTGTGCGTCGTGAGCGTCGGGGAATGGATGGTGAGACGGCTGCCGATGTCGCGGCTGATCTGGCCCACCCACACCTGCTTGCCGTGGTAGCGCATCGGGCTCAGCCAGAGCCGCAGGTGGTTGCGCTGGTGGATGTTGTCGCGCGCCTTCTGCAGCGCGAGGTCCTGGGCGCGGCCGAACAGGTAGAGATCGCTCACCGGTGCATAGGCGTAGCGCTCGCCGGAGAGCGCGGATGTCACCATCCTGCATGATCGAGCCCGACCACTTTTCCTCGGTCGGACGCCAGCCGCGCCGCGCGAACGCGGGGAAGGCATCGTCGAGGCCGCCCACGACCACCAGATTGAGCGGATCGCCGTTCTTCGAGCCATCCTTGTTGGTCACGCAGCACGGCAGGGCCTCGAGCGCCGCGCGAAAGGCGGCGTCATCCGTGTAGTTCACGATCTGCTCGGGCGGGTAGATACTCGCGCCGGAACACTTCGCTCGCCTGGTAATCGGCGCGAAAGCCGGGCACGACCGTGAGGATCGAGAATGTTCTCGCGCGCCCGCTCGCGACCAGGTCGAGCTGCACGAACTTGAAGCCCTCGTCGAGGTTCGTCAGCACGAACCCCGACGTCGTCGCACCGGGCGGGACAGGATTGCGGAAGGCGAGCTGACGAAAGCGCCGGTCGAGCTCGGCTTTCTCGCTCGCGCGAGTCGCCCGCGGCAACCGCTTCGGCCGCTTCGGAAGCCGGGAAGAAATTCGGATCGAGGCCCGGCGACAGCAGGAAGTAGGCGCGGTCTTCGCGGTTCTCGACTTCGATCCAGACGGGCTGAATCGACTTCTTCGCGAGCGGCACGCCGTACACCGTCGCGCTCTCGTCGGCCGACAGCACCGCGGTCGACACCCGCACGCCGCCCTCGGTGCGCGTCACCGCCCGGCTCTTGTAGTCGAGACTCGCCGCCGGCGGCGGAGTCGAGGCGCAGCCGGCGAGCGCAAGGGCGACGACGATCGCTGCCAGGATTCGCCGCGCAATGCGGTTCATCCGCTAACCTCGTGACGCGAGTGATGACAAACCGTTACCATGCCGGGCAAAGCGAAGCTTCCGCTGTTGCGATGAGGGGAACAGACTCTTCCTCCCGCTTTGAGATGGCGGAAGGCGCTCGGCATGATAGCGCCTTTATAAGTCGGCGGCCAAAGGCGCCGCGGCCGGACGCCGTGCGGGACGGTGGCTGCCGAAGGCAGAAAGCGGGCCGATATGGCATGCTCGCGGTCCTCCGTCACGCGATGAATCGATGTCTGCTCTCTGCGCCCCTCCGGCCGTCTTCCCGCCGTCCCGCCGCCGTGTTTCGCCCAGCGCAACGGTTCACCGGTCTGCGCTCGGGCTTGCGGCCGCCGCGCTGGTAACGACTGCGGGCGGGGCGCATGCGACGGTGTCCGAGGCCACGCCCTGCCGCGATCCGCACCGGGCGCCGCCGGCAGCCTGCACGGTCACGGTGAGCGGCAATATCACCGCGCGCGATCCGCTCACCCTGGCCGGCATCCTGCACCGCATCGATTCGGGGAAAACGCTGCTGCTGGTGCGCTTCGACAGCGGCGGCGGAGACGCACACGCGGCCATGGCGCTGGGCCGCGCGCTGCGGGCCGCGGCCGCGCACGGCTACGTGCCGCCGCGCCGGCGCTGCTTCAGCGCCTGCGTGCTGGCGCTGGCGGGGGCCACGACGCGGGCGGTGCACGGGCGCGTCGGCATCCACCGCCCGCAACCGGTCGCTGCTCCGGCGCTGTTTCCGGCCGGCGTTCCCAAGCGTGACGATTCGGCGCGCGAGATCCGCGGCTATCTCGCCGAGATGCAGGTGAGCGCGGCGCTCTACGACGCAATGGTCAAAGTGCCGCCGAAGGACATGCGGATTCTCACGCGATCGGAGCTTCAGGACTACGGGCTGCTCCGTGACGGTCCGCCGGCGGCACGAACGGGTACGGCGCCGGCGGGACGCTGATCCGACGACCGGCGCGCTCGGCCGAGCGGGGTCATCGACGAGCTTGGCCACGGGCCTGCGAATTCGCCGCGCCCGCCCTCCACCCGTTGGTCATGGCGCCGCGATCCGCGCGGAAATCGCGGCGCTACGCATTGGACCGCAACAGCGAGAAGGAGCGCACGTTGCTGCAGGAGGCGGTGAACCCGGCACACACCTACGGTCTGGCACGGACCTTCGTCGACGCCCACCCGCCCTCGCCGACGGAGCGCGGCGGGCGGCCGAGGACGGGAGCGCGGGGAGCGAAGCCGGCCGCGCGGTGCCGGTCGCGCGCATGGTGCGTCCGCGACCGGAGCGCAGCGCGGCGGGTCCGCGCGCCGTTCCCAGCATGGTGCTGACGCCCGAGGAGCGGGAGGTCCTCGAATCGCTGGCACGCAACTTCTCCAACAAGGAGATCGCCCAGGCCATGACGGTAGGCGAGGAAACCGTCAAGTGGCGCCTGAAGAACCTGTTCGGCCAGCTCGACGCGGGCACGCTAGTGACTATGATTCACCCCATGGCACGCGCAGGCACCCCTCCCACGGGCTTCGAGGGCAACAAGGCCTCGTTGCCATCCAAGCCCTGTGTCGCCTGCGGCCGGCCGATGAGCTGGCGACGCCGCTGGGCCGCAAACTGGGACGAGGTGAAGTACTGCTCTGACGCCTGCCGCCGTGCCCGCCCCGTTGGAGGCCGCGGTGGCTGAGCCGCTGCGCCATCTGGTGCTGGTGCTCGGCGACCAGCTCGACCGCGATGCCGCCGCCTTCGACGGCTTCGACGCCGCATCTGACGCCGTCTGGATGGCCGAGGTGGCCGAGGAGTCCACGCACGTCTGGAGCAGCCAGCCGCGCACGGCGATGTTCCTGGCCGCGATGCGCCACTTCGCGCAGGCCTTGCGCGCGGCCGGCCGGCCGCTGCACTACACGGCGCTCGACGACGCTGGCAACCGCGGTTCGCTGGCGGCTCAGTTGGCTGCCGACATCGAGCGGCTGCGCCCGCAGGCCCTGGTGATGACGGCCCCCGGCGACTGGCGCGTGCTGCAGGCGTTGCGCGCCGTGGCCGCGGCGGCCGGCCTGGAGCTGGACGTGCGCGAGGACCGCCACTTCTTCTGCACCGTGCGCGAGTTCGCCGCGCACGCCAAGGGCCGCAAGACGCTGCGCATGGAGTTCTTCTACCGCGAGATGCGGCGCCGCCACGGCGTGCTGCTCACCGCCGCCGGCGAGCCCGAAGGCGGCGAGTGGAACTACGACGCCGACAACCGTAAGCCGTTCGGCCCGCAGGGCCCGGGGTTCGTGCCGCCCCGCGCGACCTTCGAGCCCGATGCCCTCACCCGCGAGGTGATGGCGCTGGTGGGGCGCCGATTCGAAGGCCACCCCGGGCGGCTGGACAGTTTCGCCTGGCCGGTGACACGCGCGCAGGCGCTGGTGGCGATGCAGCGCTTCATCGACGAGCGACTGGCCGGCTTCGGCGACGTGCAGGACGCGATGTGGCCTGGCGAGCCCTGGCTGTGGCACTCGCACCTGGCAGCGGCGCTGAACCTGAAGCTGCTGCACCCGCGCGAGGTGGTGGCCGCCGCAGAAGCCGCCTACCGCGCCGGCCGCGCGCCGCTGGCGGCGGTCGAGGGCTTCATCCGCCAGATCCTCGGCTGGCGCGAGTACGTGCGCGGCATCTACTGGACCCGCATGCCCGGCTACCTGGAGCGCAACGAACTCGGCGCGCACGAACCGCTGCCGGCCTGGTACTGGACGGGCGACACGAGCATGGCCTGCCTGCGCGACGCGATCACGCAGACGCTGGAACATGGCTACGCGCATCACATCCAGCGGCTGATGGTCACGGGCCTTTACGCGCTGCTTCTGGGCGTGGACCCGAAGGCCGTGCACGCCTGGTACCTGGCCGTGTACGTGGACGCGGTGGAGTGGGTGGAGCTGCCCAACACCCTGGGCATGAGCCAGTATGCCGACGGCGGCGTGATGGCCAGCAAGCCCTACATCGCCACCGGCCAGTACATCGCGCGCATGAGCCCGGCCTGCAAGGGCTGCCGCTTCGACCCCGCCCGGCGCACCGGCGACACCGCCTGCCCGATCACCACGCTGTACTGGGACTTCCTGATGCGCCACGAGCAGCGCCTGGCCGCCAACCCGCGCATGGCGCTGCAGGTGAAGAACCTGGCGCGGCTGGACGCCGCCGAACGCGGCGCCGTGGCCGCGCGCGCCGCGGCCATCCGGCGCGGCGAGGCGGGCGTGGCATGACGGCGCAACTGCCGCTGGGCCCCAGCACCTGGACCGATGCGCTGCCGCCCACGCGCAGCGCGGCGCTGGCGCGCATCGCCCGCGTGCGGCCGGCCGCCTACGCGCGCACGCGCAACCACCTCGACGGTGCGGTGACCGGCCTGTCGCCCTACCTGACGCACGGCCTCGTCACGCTGCGCGAGGTGCTGGCCGGCGCGCTGCCGGCGCTGGCCGGGCCGCGCGCGGTGCACGCCACCATTGGCGCGGTGGAAACCTTCGTCGACCGTCACTACCAGCAGCAGATCGACCACCTGCAGCGCCACGGCGGCCCCGAGGGCCTGCTGCCGTTGCTGCAGCGCTGCCAAGCCGACGAGCGCCACCACCGCGATGAAGCCCTGGCGCTGGCCGGCCCGGCCGTGCCCCGGCGGCTGCGCGCCTGGTGCGCGCTGGTGGAAGCCGGTTCGGCCGCGGCCGTGGTGCTGGCGCGCCGCGTCTGACAACACGCCGAAGCGTGGTCATCGCGGTGTCCGCACGGGACGCCGGCGGTCGGTGACCTGCCACGAGCCGGGCAGTGCAAACAGGCATTGCCTGGTTGTTCCGTCGGCCGGCGCATACGTGTGGCCGCCTCAGTCGCGCGCCTCGCGGCTGTCCGTTGCGGCACCGTGGTCGCGAAAATGCGCCGCCACCCGTTCTCCCAGTTGCCTGCCGCTCAGCCAAGCGCCTTCGACCTTGCCGCCATTCAGCCAGTCGCCACAGAGACCGATCCGGCTGCCGGCATGCCAGAGGCAGCGGTGATCCAGGGGGGTGGCGGCATCGGCGTAACGCCAGCGGTGTGTCGCCCACGCCTGCGCCTCCGGGAGTCCTCCGGCGACTACGGCCGAATCGGCGAAGGCCTGTTGCAAAGTCGTGCGGACGCGGTCGGCGTCGTCTTCCAGATGCGCCTCGCTCCACGCGGCGTTGGCGTGCAGCAGCCAGGTTTCCGCTGCGCCACGACCAGGTTTGCTGTTGTCTCGGGCAATCCAGCGCAGCGGCCCGGCATTCACGAAGGCAGCATCGAACGGCAACTCGAGCGGCGCGGCGAAGCGCAGCATCAACGCCCAGGCGCCGCGCATGACGACATTGCCGGCGAGCGCCGCCAGACCGGGAGCCGCTTCGCGCAGCAGGGGCGCGACCTGGGGGGCGGGCAGCGCGAGCAGCACGGCGTCGAAGCTGCGGTCCAGCCAGCCGCGTTCGGCCGAGAGCAGATGCCAGCCATCCGGGCGGCGCTGCAATTGCCGGATGGTCGTGTCGACTTCGAGGTCCAGCCCGTCGGCGAGGAAGCGGCATGGCGCCGACATGCGCGGGAGGCCGACGAAACGCTCCAATTCGGGGTCCGGGACATGCGCCGACGGGTCGCCGAGGACGTGCAGCCTGGGGCGCCAGGATGCGGCGACGCCGGCGTGTTGCCAGCGGGCAACTTCGGCACGAAAGCCAGGGTCCCGGGCGGTGAAGTACTGGGCGCCATGGTCGCACTGCCAGTCGTCGCCGCGCCGGGTACTCATGCGCCCGGACGGGCTGCGGCTCTTGTCGAAGACGCACACTTCGAAGCCCGCCGACTGCAGGAGCGTGGCGCAGGAGAGGCCGGCGATGCCGGCGCCAACCACGGCAGTGCGGGGCCGCGAATGCACGTTTGCTTGCTTTGCCACAGCCGACATCGCTCAGCGCCAGCCCTGCAGCCAGCGGCTGCAGTCGATCAAGTCCCGCCAAGGCAGGGTGAAGCTGCGCCGTGAAATCACAGCCTCGATTTCGACGAGCTCGATCCGGGTGGCGGGCGGCTCGGGCTGGATGACCCGGGTGACGATGAAGTGCTTTTCCCGGTTGCGGGGAACGCGCGCCGTCCACTTGCTCAGCAGGAGCTTCCTCGGGTTCAGACGAGGGGCGGCCGGGCTTCGTTGCGCAGCGGCTTGCGCCCAGGTCGTCACCAAAATATCTTCGGTCTCCATGATGCATTTTTGTCCTAGACAAACAGTATGCTTCAGTATATCGTTTCCTCAATGCTGTTGGTAGCAGGTACCATTTTTGTCCATGACAGTATATGGCATCTCCGACTCGGCTGGCCGATTCGCGCCGGCTTGTACGATGTCCAGTACTGACGCTTGCGCACATACGAACCACTCGGGCCCGAGGAGGCAATTTGGAAAGAACGGCACTGATCACCGGCGCGGCGGGAGGGCTCGGCCAAGCGGTCGCCGGAAAGCTCGACGCCGCCGGCTGGCAATTGGTCCTCACCAGTCGAGACGGCGGCCGCCTGGCGTCCTGCTATGGCGAGCGCCACCTGCAGGTCGAAGCCGACTGCTCGAGCGTTGCCGGCGCCCGGCACATCCTCGAAGTGGCGCGGGCTCACGGCTCGGCACCGACGGCACTTGCCCACTGCGTCGGCAACATACGCCTCGGCGCCCTGCACCGCATGTCCGAGACTGACTTCAGCGACTGCCTGCGTGCCAACCTGCTGAGCGCCTTCCACACGCTCGCCGCCTTCGTCGGCGCGCTGCGGGACACCAAGTCTGCGGGATCGGCGGTGCTGGTTTCGTCGGCGGCGGCGCGCATCGGCACTCCCAATCATGAAGCGGTGGCCGCGGCCAAGGCCGGCGTCGAAGGACTGGTGCGCGGCGCCGCGGCAACTTACGCCGCGCCGGCATCCGCATCAACGCGGTCGCGCCCGGCATCATGGATACGCCGGCCGCGGCCGGCGTTCTCGGCGGCACGCCGGCGCGCGAAGCGGCAGCCCGGCAGTACCCGCTACCGGGCATCGGCTCGGCCGACGAACTGGCCGAACTGATCGTCTGGCTGCTCTCGGATCACGCCGCCCGGGTCACCGGGCAGGTCTGGTCGATGGACGCCGGATTCTCCACCATCCGGCCATTGGTCAAGTGAGGGCTTCATGGACCGCGCATCCGGCGACTGCCGTCCCGAGAACCGTTGCCTGGCTCGGTTACGGCGGGCTCGTTCCCTTCTTCGTCCTCGCCGTGGCGATCTTCGCCGACCGGCAGCGTGCACCGTTCTGGAGCGATGCCTTGTTCGCCTACGGTGCCGTCATCCTGAGCTTTGTCGGTGCTCTGCATTGGGGATTCGCCATGACGCTGGGCGGACTCAGTGCCGGACAGCGTGACGTCCGCTTCGCCTGGAGCGTCGTACCGGCTCTGCTGGCGTGGCCGGCGCTGCTGCTCCCGGCGCTGCCGGCGAGCCTGTTGCTGGTCGCCGGGTTCTTGGCCCACTACTGGCAGGATCGTCGCCTGGCAGGCATGGCCGAGCTGCCGGCCTGGTACCTGCCGCTGCGCTTGCGCTTGAGCAGCGTGGCCTGCCTGTGCCTGGCCGCCGGCGGCCTTGCCGGGCGCGCCTGAGCCTGTTTTACGAGGATCGCCGATGAACGCCTTCAACAAGCTTCCGGGATTCACCCCCACCCCACCCGGTCTGGAGCGTCTGGTGCTGCGCCGTCTCCCAGGCGACCTGCTGCTGGGCACGCTCCTGCTCGGCCTGCCTGCGCTGCTTGCTCGCCTCTTTCCGTGGACCGGGAGCGAGGCCGATGTCGCCGTGCGCATCATGACCATCGACATCTATGCCATCGCCGTGGTCGTGCTGCACTGGACCATCGTCTTCACCATCGCCATCGCCGCCTTCATCGTCATGGTGATGAAGGGGCCGGCCTACGTCGCCGACGCCTACCCGCTCGATGATGCCGAAGAGCCGGACGGCGCCGGCCGGTGGAGGCGCTCGTGACTGCGCCCGCACTGACAAGCTCGGCGGTGCCGAGCGGCCGCTGGGAGCGCCTGGCCAGGCTCGGCGGCCTCGCCGGCAGCGTCGCCGGCGGCATGCTCGCGGAAGGGGCGCGGCAGTTCGCGCGGGGACAGCGCCCGCGCCTCGGCGACCTGCTGCTGACCCCGTCCAATGTCCGGCGCGTCGCCGACCAGCTGGCCCGGATGCGCGGCGCGGCGATGAAGCTCGGCCAACTGCTTTCGATGGATGCCGGCGACCTCCTGCCGCCCGAGCTTGCGGAGATCTTCGCGCGGCTGCGCGCCGAAGCCACGCGCCATGCCGATGAGCCAGGTGGTCGCCGTGCTCGGCGCGAACTGGGGCGAGGGCTGGGACCGGCACTTTCAGCGCTTCTCCTTCACGCCGGTGGCTGCGGCCTCGATCGGCCAGGTTCATCTGGCGCAGACCCGAGACGGTCGGGATCTTGCAATCAAGATCCAGTACCCGGGCGTGCGCCGCAGCATCGACAGCGACGTCGACAACGTCGCCACCCTGCTGCGCATTTCAGGCCTGCTGCCCGGCAGCCTGAACATCGAACCGCTGTTGCGGGAAGCCAAGAGTCAGTTGCATGCCGAGGCCGATTACCTGCGCGAGGCCGAATACCTGCGCCGCTACGGGGCGCTGCTTGCCGACGCCGGCGAATTCCTCGTACCAGAAGTGCACGCCGAGCTGACGACCGGCAGCGTCCTCGCCATGTCCCGCGTCGACGGAGTGCCGGTCGAATCCCTGAGCGATGCTCCGCAAGCCGAACGGGATCGTATCGCGCGCCTGCTGATCGCCCTGCTCTTGCGCGAACTCTTCGAATTCCGTCTGATCCAGACCGATCCGAATTTCGCCAATTACCGCTACGACAGCGCGACCGGGCGACTGATCCTGCTCGACTTCGGCGCCACCCGGCCGTACCCGGAAGTCATGGTCGAAGCCTATCGCCGTCTCATGACCGCCGCCATCGCGTGCGATCGCCCGGCGATGAGCGCAGCCGCCATCGCGATCGGCTACTTTCAGGCGGGCATTCTCGATCATCAGCGCGAGGCTGTCCTCGAACTCTTCGCGACTCGCCTGCGAGCCCCTGCGTCATGCCGGCGCACACGACTTCGGCCGGTCTGATCTGGCCGCGCGCATTCGCGATGCCGGGATGGCCTTGAGCTCCGACCGGGATCTGTGGCACACCCCGCCGGCCGACGCCATCTTCCTGCACCGCAAGATCGTCGGGCTTTATCTCCTCGCGGCGCGGCTCAAGGCAAGGGTGAATGTGCGGGAACTGGGACAGGCGGTCGGCCTGGTCCCCGCCGTCGGGCCGTAGCGGGCCGCGCGGTCGGGTGAGACCGAGGGCTGCCGGCGACTCCTCGCAGGTTCGGCATCGAACGCGAACGCCCTGAAGGCGGACGCGTCATTACCATCGCCTGCGCGAATTCCACGACGGTTTTCCAAGCGAAGCAAGCCGGGGGGCCGCCGCTACGATCCGACCCGCCATTCGATGACTTTCTGGAAGCGCGAAACCAGCAGGTACGACTGGATCTTCACCCGTATGATGGCGCAGCCGGGAGAGGCCGCAAACGCGGCCAGGTAGGGATGGCGGTCAAGGTAGAGTTCGAGCAGGGGAGCGCCTGCGTCCGGGTCCGCTTCCTGTGCTTCCCCGAGCGCGGTTACGGCCACCGATTCCTGCGTGTCCGAGCCCTTGTTCTCACGATCGTCGATGAGAAGGGCGACCCGGGAGTTCGCCTTGAGATTGGCGAACTTGTGCGTAGCTCGCTCGGTCAGGACGACGATTTGCCCCAGGTCTTCGGTTGCGGCGAACGCCATCAGGCTGGCGAATGGCTGCCCGTGGTCATCGGTCGCCAGCACCGCGAAGCGCTGAGAACGAAACAGATCCCTCAGGAGCGGCCGAAGCTCGACGTCAGTGCTCATCTTATCCATGCCAGAAGAACGGAAACGCCAGGGTACAACCACGACGCGAAAACGCCAGCCGTACCGTCGTTTGCACTGCTGCGCAGGGTGCCGGGCCAGCACACAAGGGAAAGGCGCGCCCGTGACTGAGGGCGAGTATATTCAGGCTCGTCACAGCAACTCCCAGGGATTCTCGATGACCCGAGTTCACCATCTGGCTGCCTGCATCTTGCTTGCGACCTGGAGTCCTGCAATGGCAATTGACGAGCCGCAGTACAAGGTGGTCCGCGCGTACGAGCATTTCGAGGTGCGCCGCTACGAGCCCTATCTGGTGGCGGAAACGGTTGTCAGCGCAGCGCCAGACGACGCCGGAAACCAGGGTTTTCGTATCCTGGCGGGGTACATCTTCGGACAGAACAAAGGGGCGCGCAGGATCGAGATGACGGCTCCTGTGGCTCAGGCTCCCATCAGGATCGCGATGACAGCGCCGGTGGCACAAAGCCCAGGTTCCGGTGGTTACGTCATCCAGTTCGCGATGCCCCAGGAATGGACGCTGGAAACCCTGCCGGAACCGCTCGATTCGAGAATCGCCCTTCGCGCGATGCCCGCTCGAACGCTTGCCGTCATCGGCTACTCGGGGACGTGGTCACAGAGCCGCTACGAGGAGAATCTGAAGAAGCTTCAAGATGCCCTGGCCCAAGCGGGCCTACCCTGGCATGGCGAGCCGGTGTGGGCTCGTTACGACCCACCCTGGAAGCCGTGGTTCTGGCGACGCAATGAAATCTGGCTTGAGCTTGATTGAGCGAGGGACGGTCTCTGAGCCCTCAAAGCGTGGCTGGCGCAACGCGTGACTGGCGCCATGCCCGGGTCGGCGTTCGTGGGCAATCGGTGATGTCGCTCCGATGGCGATCGCGATTCATCACGTCGCACGTAAGCACAATCGTCATCCATTTCCGAGCGAGACTACGACGTCGCGCTTTACGGCGCGACCGACTTCCTTGGCAGGCTGGCCGTCGAGTATCTGGCGCACCGTGTGTCGAATGGGAAGCTGCGCTGTGGGCGATCGCCGGACGCGACCGCTGCAAGCGGGAGATCATCAAGGAGACCGCGAGCGCAACGCCCGATGTGCTGATCGGCGATCGTCGGAACGCAACCGTTCGGCCGTCGATGCGGCCCCGCCCGCGTGTTGCCCTCACCACTGCGGGAGCACGCGCTATCTTCGACGGACCGGCGGTCGACGGCGCTCTTCGCTCCAGTCGAACCGCAAAAGCTTCGCCCAACTCAAAGCGCAGCGCTATATTGGGTTTGACCAGTTCTTGTCCGCGGCGTATTTCTTACCGCCGGCGCCGAATGAAATCCGTGACCCGGCTGTAGTGCACACTTATTCGCCCGTGACGCCTGGCACGAACTGTCGCAGGCATGAGCTTGAAGACAATGTCGTGGAGTCCAACGTCAAAAAACCAGGGTTTTCGGTCAGACACTAATTACCTTGAATGTCGGCAGCGGATCGACAGTCGTCGCCGCCCAATCAACGGCTTAGCGATGCCGAAACCTTGGGAGCAGCATCCAGTGGTGATTTCATCGGCTCCGAGTTGACGAGCTTGTTGCGCAAGCGGGACATCTTCTTGAACTCGTGGATCGTGAGGGCCAAGCCCAGTAACGTCAACGCGAAACAGAACACGCCCGCGTAGAGAAGTGTCGTGTCACTCATCTGCTTGTGCCTTTAGCGTGAGTACTTTGAAATAGATGCCGAAGGAAAGAATGGCGGGTACCCACGTCGCGGTGAACAATCCCGCCTCTTTTTGACCATTGAACCAAAGATAACCGGAGATGGCGAAGGACACCATGACCGCCAGTAGAATGCACACGTCCGACATCTTTATCATGACAATGCTCCCCTAATAGATTGACAGTTGGTCACTAAAGCTGCTTAGCGCCTAAGACCGTTCCCAAAATCCCCATGCGGCAACCATTAGACACGCTACCGCAGCCGCAGCATGCAAGCGCAGGCTCGACTCACCGGGCAACTCGAGGACAAAAGGCACAATGTCGTAGAGGCCCAGCGGCAGCCAACCGATGAAAACCAGCGCCAGCGCGAACGCGCAACCACCAATTGTTCTCTGCAATTTGAGGACTGTCTGCCGTGGAGGCGACCGGGGTCGAAGGGCTCACCGCATTGGGCGAGCATAATTTCAGCAACGAGAAAGCCAAGCTCAACGGCTTGGCTTTCTCATTCCATACCCCGCTATTTGGGCATCACGACGCTATCGATGACGTGAATGACACCGTTGCTGGCGGCGATGTCCGTCTTGATTACCTTGGCGTTGTCTACCATCACGCCGCCGGTGGTCGAGATCGTCAGGTTGCTTCCCTCCACCGTCTTGACCGGCCCTGCCTTCACGTCGGCGGCCATCACTTTTCCTGCCACTACGTGGTAAGTGAGCACTTTGGTCAGCTTGCCCTTGTCGGCCAGGAGCGCGTCCAACTGATCTTTAGGTATCTTGGCGAAGGCGGCGTCGTTCGGTGCGAAAACTGTGAACGGACCTTTACCCTTCAGCGTTTCCACCAACCCTGCGGTCTTGAGCGCGACCACAAGCGTGTTGAACGATCCGGCCGACTGCGCGGTGTCCACGATGTCTTTATCTGCGGCCATGGCTACCGTAGAGGTGGCGGTGGCGGCCATGAAGCCCAGCGTAGCGATGTATTTTGCGAGTTTCATTTGTTTCCTTTCGAAATAGGAATCGTCTGTTTAGATTGCTGACGGTGTTCGATTACCACAAACGGGCTGTGGTCTTCTCAGATGACCGAATCTGGTACATCTGTTGTCTAGGACAAATGCTGGACACAATAGTTCAGCATCGGCCAGAAAAGATGCTTCAACGCACGTTGGCCCGGCGCTCGCGATTCGCCCCAAGCGGCTTCGCTCTTGTTGCAGTCTTGGGCAATGCTCACACGACTGAATCTCCAGGCGTCCCAACAACTGCCATCGGACGTTGATCTTCCCCCCGGCTCTCGGACGCCAGGTGTTGATGGTGGTTTGGGTGCTCGGAGTTGACGATGAAACGGGTACCGAAGGGCTCCATACGGGCAATACATGCAGGAAGCGGTAAGGCTCGCGTGGGAAGTAATGGTCCGTTTCCGCGAGCGTCGAGGCTCATGGGCGCTCTCAATTGGCCAGAGTGCAGGAAACGCGCGACAATGCCCGCCATGCCGAACACATCAATCGCCACTTTCCGGCCCCTCACGGGGGTCTACGAACCCTCTGCCATCCAGCAGCTTCACGACGGTCGCTTCCTCGTCGTCGAGGACGAGAAGGCGCATCCATTGAGCTTGGTGACGATTGGCAGTGGTGACGTAAGCGCCGTGCCCCTGCGTCCCGGTTTGTTCGAATTCGATGACGAGTTCTGGAAGCTGGACGATCTGGAGGCGCTGGCCCTGCATTCCTCAGGCTACCTCTACGCCATGACCTCGCATTCCCGCGACGGCGAAGGCCGCGAGAAGAAATCGCGGGAGAAGCTGGTGCGCTTCCGGGTCAACGGCGACGACGTCGTCGACAAGCAGGTGGTGCGCGGATTGAAGGCGGCGCTGGTTGCGGCGCATCCGGTCCTCGCCTCAGCGGCGGCGGTGCTGGACGTGAAGAACCAGGGCGGGCTGAACATCGAGGCCATGGAATTTGCTCCCGATGCCGGGCACCTCTGGCTGGGCTTCCGCAGCCCGGTGCCAGAAGGTCGGGCGATCCTCGCCGCCGTGGAGAATCCGAGCGCCATGTTCGACGCTGGCGAGCCGCCGCGCATCGCGCCGACGTTGGTCACCCTGGACCTGGGTGGCCACGGACTGCGCGGCATGGCCTGGGTGGCCTCGCCGGCGGGCTATCTGCTGATCGCCGGTCCCGTCGCGCGGGAGCAGGTGCCGTTTCGGCTTTGGTTCTGGAGCGGACAGGCGGACACGCGCCCGCGTCGCGTAAACGTGCCGGGCCTGCCGGGCGTTGCACACGCGGAAGGCGTCTGTCCCGCCACCATCGAGGGCCGCGAGGTGATCGTCATCGTCAGCGACGACGGCGACCGTGCGGCGGGCCGCTGCGCGCGCTACATGCTGCTGGACCCGGAGCAACTTCGCATAGAGCCATGATGGGCGCGTAACTCCGCATTGTAGACGAGGCGCCGGGCGAACACCTCGGCTCCGCTCCATGGTGTCGCAACGGCTGCTCGCCTGACGCGTCGGAACGCGACGATCGAGGACTTTGGCGCCAACGCCGACACGAGGGGCCAATTCAAACGACGCGCACGGCAGCTGCCAGATTGGGGGCAGAGGCGGCCGCGGCGAAGGAAGGTCCGCCCGGAAGCCGATCACGGAACGTCAAAGCAAGCATGCTGAAATTCGCTTTTATCCCCAGCGCAACCCCCGAGCAGCGCGTGCGCTTTCGTCGCTTCCTGATCGCTGCGACGACCTCGCTCGCGCTGATCCCGCTCCTTGCCGTCTGCGTGCTGGACGGCATCCTGGCACTGGCTCCTTTTTCCGTCGCCACGAGCGGCATATTGGTGGGAATTCTCATCTTTTATGCCTTGTTCCGCTCCGGCTTGAACCTGCGCGCCAAGGACCCCAGCCTGACGGTCCCGATGATGCTCTGTTCCGCCACGGTAGTGACCTATTCCCTCTACCACGTCGGGCCGGCACGCCCGATCCTGATGATGATCTATCCCGTGGTGATGTTCTTCGGGGTGTTCCGGCTCAACACGCGTGCTCTGCTGATGGTATGTGCGTTCATCCTCGGCAGCTATGCGCTCGTCGTGGGGCTGCTAATGCAGCAGGAAGCCGGGCTGGCGCAGCCGCGCCTTGAAATTCTCCAGGCAACGGTGCTGATGGGGGTGCTGGTGTGGTTTTCCTTCATGGGTGGTTACGTCAACGACCTGCGCGTTCGCCTCAAGCACAGCGAGTATGACGAGCTGACTCGCTGTTACACGCGCCGGCGGATCATGAAATTGCTGGCGCACGAGAAGACCCGATGCGATCGAGGTGCCGGACCGATGTCGATCCTGCTGGTGGACATAGATCAGTTCAAGGAATTCAACGACCGTCTCGGTCATCACGCTGGTGACCTGGTGCTGCAAAGCTTTGCGCAGGTCGCAAGGGGAGAGCTGCGGGCGATCGACTTTCTGGGCCGATATGGTGGCGACGAGTTCCTGCTGGTGCTGGCTCAGACGCCGATCGAGGGCGCCAGAGAGTGCGCGGAGCGCGTTCGCCGACAGACCGCACGCGCGAAACCCGCCTGCCCCCAGGGCGGGTGCCACATCACGGTGTCCATCGGCCTCGCACAATACGTTATCGGAGAAAGCCTGGAGGACACGCTGAGGCGCGCGGACGCCGCGCTATATCGGGCCAAAGCCGCAGGGCGCAATCGTATCGAGTGCGGTTGATCAGCACGCTCGGATCGATCCGGCTTTTCCCCAAGTACGAACGGTTCACGCGCCAGCCAGCCCGCGGCATCTGGCAACTCCACCCCCTCACCCTGGTCCGGCGGCTGCACCGGTCGCGATTACCGACACCCATCGGCCGGCCGCAGTCAAGGACAACACGCATTAGCCGGCCGGCCATTGGGCGTCCGACAGGACGACCGCTTATGACGGTTGCCTGCCCAACGAAATGGCCAATCTGCCGTGCCATCCATGACCGCTTCCTCCCCCAGTGGACCTTGGGGCTCGGTGGCACCGTGTTCCGCTCACGGCCGATTCGAAACGGTCGCCCCTGCCACCCGATTTCAGCGGCAAACTCGTCGTCGTAAGCCATTGAACAATATAGGCGCCATGCGAAAGGCTCCCTTCGCGGAAACGGAGAGCAGAGTGCGCAAAAGCACACCCGGTATATGGGTTCAGCGGCGCCAAGCCACTTTCGCACGAAGGCGGGAACCCGCGCCAGCACTGGCGTTTCGGGCAGGCATGAAAAAGGCCAGAGAGAACTCTGGCCTTAGTATTCTGGTGGAGAAGAAGGGGATCGAACCCTCGACCTCCGCATTGCGAACGCGGCGCTCTCCCAGCTGAGCTACTTCCCCTCGTGCGAGGGTGCGAAGTATAGCAGAATCGCCCAGCCGCGCCAGTCCGAGCCGTTCCGCCGCATCCGCCGCATCAGGTTTCCTCGTCGGCGCCGGAACCGAGGGCGGCGCGCACCAGGCGATCGTTCACCGCCGTCCACGGCTCCGCCTCCGGGGGACGTTCCACCAGGATGAGATCGACCTCGGTCGGCGTCGAGCGCGCGCAGGTGGGCATAGAGATCGTGGGCGTAGCCCGCGGGATCGGTGAGCGCACGCTGCCAGAGCACGTCATGGCTCTGCGCTGGTCCGGGATGTACCTCGCGTCCCAGTACCGCGACGCGTCAAGCCCTGGCTAGACGCGGGCGACGGCCTCGGCAGTGCAGCCGTTGCGCCGGGACCAGCAGCAGCGGGGTGCGCGGCGCGTAGTGGCCGGGCAGGCGATCCCGACACGCGGGCGTCTCCTCGTCGTCGCCGCGCCCTCGCACCGGCCCGTCGAGCACCTCCTCGATCTGCGGCGGCACCGATCGCGCCCGGCCGCAGGATGCGCGGCGCTGCCGCCGGAAAGATCGACGATGGTCGATTCGATGCCGACGCGCACGGCCCGCCGTCGAGCATCAGGGGCACGCGGTCGCCGAGTTCCTGCGCGCACATGCTCGGCCGTGGTCGGGCTGATGCGGCCGAAGCGGTTGGCCGAGGGCGCGGCGATGCCGCCGCCGAAATGCGGCCAGCAGTTCGCGCGCGACCGGGTGATCCGGCACGCGCAGGCCGACGGTGTCCTGGCCGCCGGTGACGATGTCGGGAATGCGGCGCTGGCGCTTGAGGATCAGGGTCAGCGGCCCGGGCCAGAAGGTATCCGCAAGGTCGCTGCGCGCGCCGCCGGCACGTCGCGCGCCCAGTGCTCGAGCTGCGCGTCCCAGCGGCAGATGCACGATCAGCGGGTGGTCGGCGGGCCGCTCCTTGGCGGCAAAGATTCTTGCCACCGCCTCGGACATTGAGCGCATCGGCGCCGAGGCCGTAGACGGTTTCGGTGGGAAAGGCGACCAGTTCGCCGCTGCCGCAGCAGTGCGACCGCCTTCTGGATTTCGTCGCGCATATCGATGACCGCCTCCGGCGCGACGGCGATAACCGCTTCAAGAGGTGCGCCGATCCGATGCGTCGAGCGCGTCCGCCGACTGGCTCAGTCGCGATGCCGATGCGCCGCGTGCCGCCAGCGCGACCTCGATGGTGCGTCCGGCATCGCCGCCGATCACCGTGAAGTGGCCCATCTTGCGGCCCGGCGCGGGCATGGTGCTTGCCGTACAGATGCAGCTTCAAGCCGCGGCTCGGCCAGCAGCGTTGCGACCAGTCGGGTTCGCGTGCCGCTGCCACAAGATCGCCCAGCAGATTCACCATCACCGCCGCATAGTGGGCGCGCGGCATCCCCCAGCGGAAGTCCGCACAGGGCGCGCACCTGCTGTTCGAACTGGTTGGTGACGCAGGCATCGAGCGTGTAATGGCGCGCTGTTGTGCGGCCGCGGCGCCATTTCATTCACCAGCAGGCGCGCCGCCGCTGACGAAGAATTCGACGCCCAGCACGCCGACGTAGCCCATGTCGGCGGCAAGCCCGGCCGCCGCTCTCCTCGGCCTCGGCGCGCAGCGCCGCCGGAGACGCGCGCCGGCACGATGCTGACAGTCGAGAATGCCATGGCGGTGGCGGTTCTCCGCCACCGGGAAGCGCGCGCAGCGCGCCCGCCTCGCTGCGCGCCACGACGCACGGACACCTCGCAGTCCAGCGGCAGCAGCGCCTCCAGCACGCAGGGCTCGTCCTTGAAGTGATGAAACGCCGCCTTCGCCTCGGCGACGTTCGCCACTCGCGCCTGGCCCTTGCCGTCGTAGCCGAAGCGGCTCACCTTGAGCACGCCGGGAAACAGCGACGGCATCGGCGCCGCGCGATGTCGTCGGCGCTGCGGATGACGGCAAGGGGCCGACCGGAAAGCCGTGATCGCTCAGAAAGGCCTTCTCGGCGATGCGGTTCTGGCGATGGCGACGCACGCCGCCGACGGACGCACGGGAACGAACTTGGCGAGATAGTCGAGCGTGTCGGCCGGAACGTTCTCGAACTCGGTGCTGACCGCCGCGCAAGTCTGCGCGATGCGGTCGAGCGCGTCGGCATCGTCGTAGGCCGCCACCAGATGTCGGTCGGCGATGCGACCCGCCGGGCTGTGCGGATCGGGGTCGAGCACCATCACGCGATAGCCCATCTCGTGCGCGGCCGACGACGAAGAAGCGGCCGAGCTGGCCGCCGCCGAGCATGCCGAGCGATTGCGGGAGGAAGAATCATGATCGACTCAAGGAACTCAGCGCAGCAGGATCCACCATGCTTTCGCGCGCGCTGCCTCGGCTGGCAGCGTTTCAGCCTTCCGACAGCTTCATTGCCAGCACGCGCTCGGTCTGGCTGGCGCGGAAGTCGGCGAGCTTCTTCGCCAGCTGCGGGATCATGGGTCGCCAGCATGGCCACGGCGAACAGCGCGGCGTTGGCGGCGCCGGCTTCGCCGATGGCGAAGGTGGCGACCGGAATGCCGCGCGGCATCTGCACGATGGACAGCAGCGAATCGAGGCCCTGCAGATGCTTCGACGGCACCGGCACGCCGAGCACCGGCACGATGGTCTTGGCGGCCAGCATGCCCGGCAGATGGGCCGCGCCGCCGGCGCCGGCGATGATGGCCTTGAGGCCGCGCGCCTGTGCCGCGGCGGCGTAGTCGAAGAGCAGATCCGGCGTGCGATGCGCCGAAACGACGCGCGCCTCGTAGGGCACGCCGAACTCCTTGAGCACCTGCGCCGCCGCCTGCATGACGGGCCAGTCGGAAGTCCGAGCCCATGACGATGCCGACCAGGGGCTGTTCATTCATGGCTCGCACACCTCAGCGCTATGCCTGCGAAAACGCCGAAAGTGCCCGCACAGCAGGGAGCCGCGCGTCGCGCGCATGGCGCCGACTAAGCCTTCCTGGCCGCCGACACGCTCGGCGCCTTCGATGGTGTTGGCGAGCAGCATGGTGATGGTCATCGGACCGACGCCGCCGGGCACCGGCGTGATCAGCGACGGCGACCTCCTTGGCGGTGTCGAAATCGACGTCGCCGCACAGCTTGCCGCCTGTCCGCCGCGAGGCGATTGATGCCGACGTCGATCACCACGGCGCCCGGCTTGATCATGTCCGCCGTTGACGAAGCGCGGCCTGCCGATGGCCGCCACCAGGATGTCGGCGCGCCGGGTATGGGCGGCCAGGTCCCGGGTCTGCGAATGGCAGACCGTCACCGTGGCGCTGGCGTGCAGCAGCAGCATGGCCATCGGCTTGCCGACGATGTTGCTGCGGCCGACGACACGGCCTCGGCGCCGTTGAGCGTGCACGTCTTCGCTCTTCGAGCATCTTCATCACGCCGTAGGGCGTGCACGGGAATGAAGCGCGGCTGGCCCTGCATCAGCGCGCCGACGTTCTCGGCGTGAAAGCCGTCCACGTCCTTCTCCGGGCGAGATCGACTTCGAGCACGGCCTCGGTGTCGAACTGCTTCGGCAGCGGCAACTGCACCAGGATGCCGTGCACCGTCGGGTCGGCGTTCAGCTCGGCGATCGTTCGCCAGCACCATGCGCCGGATCGACGTCGGCCGGGTAGACCGTCGCGCGAGCGAGCGCATGCCGGCCTTCTCGCAGGCCTTGACCTTGTTGCGCACATAGACCTGCCGAGGCCGGATCCTCGCCGACCAGGATCACGGCCAGACAGGGCTGGACGCCCGCTGGCCGTCAGCGCCGCGGCGCGCTCGGCGAGGTGTTCGCGCATCTTGCGCCGAGAGCGCGTTGCCGTCGATGATGCGGGCGGTCATGCGGCAGCCTCCTCTTGCTGCTGCGCCGACTGCAGCGGCCGCGCGGCCGGCCTCGAAGGCCTTGCGGTTGAGTTCGACCAGCTGCGGCTTGCGCTGCCGGAAGCGCTTGACGATGGCAGTCGAGCAGCACCTCGGCCGGGAACGGCAGGTGGTCGGCGATGCGCGCCGAGCATCACGGTGTTGCCGAGGCGGATGTCGCCGAGTTCCAGGGCGATGGCCATGGCGTCGAAGGCACGGACCTCGATAGCCGCGCGGCGCGGATCTCGCGCCATCGGATCGTCCGGATAATCGTAGAGGCCGATGTCCACCACCGGCGGCACCAGCTGCGCGGTGTTCATCAGCGCCAGGCCGCCGGGCCGCAGATAGTGGCACCAGCGCAGCGCCTCGGCCGCCTCGAAGCCGAGCAGCAGGTCGGCCGTGCCGGCCATGATCTGCGGCGACAGCACCTTCGGCCCGAAGCGCAGGTGCGACGAGACCACGCCGCCGCGCTGCGCCATGCCGGCGACTTCGGTCTTCTTGACGTCGTGGCCGAGCGCGATGGCGGCCTCGGCGAGGATCTCGGTGGCGGTCATGACGCCCTGGCCGCCGATGCCGACGACGAGGATGTTGGTTATCGTTCGCTGCTCAGACATGTCGCAGCTCTCGATGATCGGACTGAGCCGCATCGGCCTGGCACGGTCGGCGTGGACGATGGCGTCCGGCGCGCAGGGCTGGACGCACAGGCCGCAGCCGGTGCAGGCCGACGTCTCGATGCTGCACGAACTGCAGTTCGACTTCCTTGCCGCGACGGCTTGATCACCTTTTCGCGGCGCGTGACGTGGATCGCCGGGCAGCCGACGTCGACGCAGTTGCCGCAGCCGGTGCACTTGTCGTCGATCACCTTGAACGGCTGCTGCTTCTTGTAGTCGTCGATCAGCACGCAGGGCTGGTTGGTGATGATGACCGACGACCTCGGGCACCTTGATCTCCTCGCGGATGGTCTTGAACAGCACCGGCAGCTGGTAGGGATCGACGACGTGGATGCGCTCGCGGCTTCACGCCCAGCGACTTCGACCAGCTTGGCGAAATCGACGCGCGGCGCCTCGTCGCCGTGGATGTCGCGGCCGTTGCCGGGATTGTCCTGGCCGCCGGTCATGCCGACCGCGCGGTTGTCGAGCAGCAGCACGGTGACGTTGCCGCTGGTTGTAGACGATGTCGAGCAGGCCCTGCATGCCCATGTGCAGGAAGGTCGAGTCGCCGATCACGGCGACGATGCGCTTGTCCTTGTCGGCTTCGCCGCGGCCCTTGTCGAGGCCCATGCGCGATGCCCATCGAGGCGCCCATGGAGATCGTGGTGTCGAGCGCGTTCCAGGGGTGGCCGGCGCCCAGCGTGTAGCAGCCGATGTCGCCGGAGATGGTGATGTTCTTGCAGCTGCGACAGCGTGTAATAGACGCCGAGGTGCGGGCAGGCGACGCACATGGTCGGCGGCCGCGGAAACACCTGCGTGCGGCGTGCACGCCAGCGTTCGGCGCCGGCAGCCGGCTCGCCGAGCAGCTTGGCGATCGCCGGGTTTCAGCACGTTCGGCGCCAGTTCGCCCTGGCGCGGCAGGATGTCCTTGCCGAGACATGCGATGCCGTTGGCCTTGAGTTCGATCTCGATCAGCGGCTCGACTTCCTCGACCACGACCAGCTTGATCGACCGTGGCGGCGAAGGCGCGGATCTTCTCGAACGGCACCGGGCAGCGAGAAGCCGAGCTTGAGCACCGGCGCATCGGGGAAGGATTCGCGCACGTGCATGTAGGCCGGGCCGGAGGTGACGAAGCCGACGCGCCGGTCCGTGCCCGGTCTCGACGATATTGAGCGGAGAGTCCTCGGCCTCGGCGCGCAGCGCCTTCTCGCGCTCGAACATCAGCGGAATGCGCGCGCTGGCGCCGGCCGGCGTCATCACCCAGCGCGGCGGTTCCTTCTTGAAGCCGGCGGCGGCATGCGCGACTGCGCTCGCCGACGGTGACCAGCGCCTTGACGTGGCAGATGCGCGTGGTCATGCGCAGGATCACCGGCACCTGGAAGCTGCTCCGAGAGGTCGAAGGCGCAGCGCGTCATCTCGTAGGCTTCCTGCGAATCGGCCGGCTCGAGCATCGGCAGGTGCGCGAAGCGGCCCCAGAAGCGCGAATCCTGCTCGTTCTGCGACGACGACAGGCCGACGTCGTCGGCGATGGCGATCACCAGGCCGCCGATCGACGCCGGTCAGCGTCAGCGTCATCAGCGCGTCGGAGGCGACGTTCATGCCGACATGCTTCATGGCGCAGAAGGCGCGCGAGCCGGCCATAGGCGGCGCCGATGGCGACCTCCAGCGACACCTTCTCGTTCACCGACCACTCGGCGTAGATGTCGGGATAGGTGGCGATCACTTCCAGCATCTCGGTCGACGGCGTGCCGGGATAGGCGGCCGCGACGCGCACGCCGGCCTCCCAGACGGCGCGGGCGACCGCTTCGTTGCCGGACATGAGCAGCCGGCTGTGCGCCGGCGCGGGTTGAACTGCTGCCATGTTTCGACCTCTGGAGGATTGAGAGGAAAAGGGTGCAACCTAACCTGCACCGGCGGCGCTGCGTTTGATACAAGTCAAAGCTGCCAAGGCCGCGATTATGAATCACATTCGGCCGGTCGGAAACGGCAGCGGACGAGGGCACGGGCGTTGCCGCGGCGGTCCATATTGCGTAATGCGGTTTCTTGTTCTACGATGCGAAATATGGACGCTAGGCGCCAACCGCGCGCCGTACTAAGCTTGGAACAAAATCGCGCCCGCAGGGAGCGGGCGGCCGTAGAACGCGACACCAACGGAGGAGACCGTCATGGCGGCATTGCCCAACGTTTTGCTGGCTTCCGATCCCGATGCGCAGGAAACCAACGAATGGATCGACGCGCTGCGAAGCGGTGATCGAGCAGGAGGGTCCGGAGCGCGCCCACTACCTGATCGAAAAACAGGTCGAATTCGCCCGCCGCTCGGGCATCAACCTGCCGTTCTCGGCCACCACCGAGTACGTCAACACCATTCCGATCAGCCACGAGATGCCGTCCCCCGGCAACCACGAGATCGAGCACCGCATCCGCGGCTACGTGCGCTGGAACGCGCTGGCCATGGTGCTGCGCGCCAACAGGGGGGACTCCAACCTCGGCGGCCACATCGCCAGCTTCGCCTCGGTGGCAACTCTCTTCGACGTCGGCTTCAACCATTTCTGGCGTGCGCCGTCCGAGAACCACGGCGGCGACCTGGTGTTCATCCAGGGCCACTCCGCCCCCGGGGTATACGCGCGCGCCTTCATGCTGGGCCGGCTGACCCAGGAGCAGATGGACCACTTCCGCCAGGAGGTCGACGGCAAGGGACTGTCGTCCTATCCGCATCCGTGGCTGATGCCCGACTTCTGGCAGTTTCCCACCGTGTCGATGGGCCTGGGCCCGCTGCAGGCCATCTACCAGGCGCGGTTCATGAAGTACCTGCAGGATCGCGGCTTCGCCAAGCACCGACGGCCGCAAGGTGTGGGCCTTCATGGGCGACGGCGAAATGGACGAGCCGGAGTCGCTCGGCGCCATCTCCCTGGCCGGGCGCGAGAAGACTCGACAACCTGATCTTCGTCGTCAACTGCAACCTGCAGCGCCTCGACGGCCCGGTGCGCGGCAACGGCAAGATCATCCAGGAGCTGGAAGTCGAATTTCCGCGGCGCCGGCTGGAACGTCATCAAGGTGATCTGGGGCGGCTACTGGGATCCGCTGTTCGCGCGGACCGCACCGGCCTGCTCGCCAAGCGCATGGCGGAAGCGGTGGACGGCGAGTACCAGACCTACAAGTCGCGCGACGGCGGCCTACGTGCGCGAGCACTTCTTCGGCAAGTACCCGGAACTGCGCGCCATGGTCGCCAACATGATCGGACGACGACATCTGGCGCCTCAACCGCGGCGGCCACGACCCGCACAAGATTTATGCCGCCTACCACTGCGGCGGTCAATCACAAGGGCCAGCCCACCGTCATTCTCGCCAAGACCATCAAGGGCTACGGCATGGGCGAGTCGGGCGAAGCGCAGAACATCACCCATCAGCAGAAGAAGATGGGGACGGTGTCGCTCAAGGCGTTCCGCGACCGCTTCAAGCTGCCGCTGACGCGACGACGATGTGAAGAACCTGAACTACATCCAGCCGGCTCAGGACTCGCCGGAAATCACCTACATGCGCGAGCGGCGCATGGCCCTGGGCGGCTACCTGCCGGCGCGCCGGCGCAAGAGCGGAGCCGCTGGAGGTGCCGCCGCTGTCGGCCTTCGCGCCGTGCTCAAGGCGAGCGGCGAGGGCCGCGAGTTCTCCACCACCATGGCCTTCGTGCGCCTGCTCAACATCCTGGTCAAGGACAAGAACATCGGCAAGCGCGTCGTGCCGATCGTGCCCGACGAATCGCGCACCTTCGGCATGGAAGGCATGTTCCGCCAGCTCGGCATCTGGTCATCGGTCGGCCAGTTGTACACGCCGCAGGAGCCGACCAGCTGATGTTCTACAAGGAGTCGAAGGACGGCCAGATCCTGCAGGAGGGCATCAACGAAGCCGGCGCCATGGCCGACTGGATCGCCGCCGCGACGTCGTACTCGACCCACGGCGTGCCGATGATTCCCGGTCTTCATCTTCTACTCCATGTTCGGCTTCCAGCGCGTGGGCGACCTCGCCTGGGCGGCCGGCGACATGCCGCGCCCGCGGCTTCCTGGTCGGCGGCACGGCCGGGCGCACCACGCTCAACGGCGAGGGCCTGCAGCACGAGGACGGCCACTCGCACCTGTGGTCGGGCGCGATCCCCAACTGCATCTCCTACGACCCGACCTTCAGCTACGAGCTGGCGGTGATCGTGCAGGACGCGCTGCGCCGCATGTACCAGGAACAGGAGGACGTCTATTACTACCTGACGGTGATGAACGAGAACTACGAGCATCCGGCGATGCCGGCGGCGCGGAGGCCGACATCCTGAAGGGCATGTATCTATTCCGGCGCGGCGCCAAGTCCGAACGCGCCGCGGGTACAGTTGCTCGGTTCGGGGACGATCTTCCGCGAAGTCATCGCCGCCGCCGAGCTGCTGAAGTCGGACTGGGGCGTCGAGGCCGACCTGTGGAGCTGCCCGAGCTTCAACGAACTGGCGCGCGACGGCAACGACGGCGGTGCGCTGGAACATGCTGCACCCGGCCGAGCAGCCCAGGCTGTCCCACGTCGAACACTGCCTCAAGGGCAGCAGCGGACCGGTGGTGGCGGCCACCGACTATGTGCGCCTGTTCGCCGACCAGATCCGTGCCTTCGTGCCGCGCGCTACGTCACGCTCGGCACCGACGGCTTCGGCCGCTCGGATACGCGCCAGAAGCTGCGCCACTTCTTCGAGGTGGATCGCCACTGGGTCACGGTCGCCGCCCTCACGGCGCTGGCGGACGATGGCGACCATCGAGCGCAGCACGGTGGCCGCTGGCGATCGCCAAGTACGGCATCGACGTCGACAAGCCGAATCCGCGGACGTGTGTAATTCCGCAGTCGGATCGCGCGGCCGACGCCGCGCAGCCGACTCACAATCCTGATCGGTTGCGCGCCCCGCGCTGGAATCGACCTACGTGAGAACGAACATGAGCCAAGTTACTAGAAGTCAAGGTTCCGGACATCGGCGACTTCAAGGACGTGCCGGTGATCGAAGTGCTGGTCAAGCCGGGCGACGCGGTCAAGGCCGAAGATGCGCTCATCATCCTGGAGTCGGACAAGGCCACCATGGATGTGCCCTCGCCCGCCGCCGGGACGGTGAAGGAGGTGAAGGTCAAGGTCGGCGACGAAGTGGCCTACGGCACGCTGATCCTGCTGCTGGAGCTGCGGCGCGCCTCGCCTCGCCCCTCTCCCCAACCCTCCCCCGCGAGGGGGGAGGGAGAGCAAGCCCCTCTCCCCGCGCGGGAGAGGGGTGGGGGTGAGGGGGTCGGCGCGCCGCCGACCCCGTCCGCCGCTGCGCAGCCGGCACCAGAAAGCACGGACGAAAGCCCACAGGCGCAGCCGGAGCCTGCAGAAGATCAGGCTTCGCACTCGGCCGACGGTGGCGCCTCCTCCAGCGAGGAACCGATCCATCCCGCTGCTCTCCGAGCCGCCGATGACTCCCGGCGCAGATCGCCGCCGAGATGGCGGGCGGGCACAAGGCCCATGCCTCGCCGTCGATTCGCCGCTTCGCGCGCGAGCTGGGCGTCGATGTGGCCTGGTCAAGGGCACGCGGGCCGAAAGGCCGCATTCTGAAGGAGGACGTGCACGCCTACGTCAAGGGCGAACTGACGCGGCCGCGCGCGGCGGCACCGCCGGCGCCGCCGCGCGGCCTTGATCTGCTGCCCTGGCCGCAAGTCGATTTCGCCAAGTTCGGCCCCGTCGACAGCGAAGCCGCTGTCGCGCATCGGCCGCATCTCCGCTGCCAATCTGCACGCAACTGGGTCATGATTCCGCACGTCACCCAGTTCGACGAAGCCGACATCAGCGAGCTCGAAACCTTCCGCGTGCAGCTCAACAAGGAGCACGAGCAGCGCGGCGTCAAACTGACCATGCTGGTGTTCCTCATCAAGGCGTGCGTGGCGGCGCTCCAAGACCTATCCGCAGTTCAATGCCTCGATCGATAGCCAAGGCGGCGAGATGAGCCTGGTGATGAAGCGCTACTTCCATATCGGTTTTGCCGCCGACACGCCCCACGGCCTGGTGGTGCCGGTCATCCGCGACGCCGACCAGAAGGGCGTGGTCGAACTGGCGCAGGAAACCTCGGCATTGGCGCAGAAGGCGCGCGACGGCAAGCTCTCGCCGGGCGAGATGCAGGGCGGTTCGCTTCACCATCTCCAGCCTCGGCGGCATCGGCGGCACGGCCTTCACGCCCATCATCAACGCGCCGGAGGTGGCGATCCTCGGCGTGTCCAGATCGCAAACCAAGCCGCTGTGGAACGGCAAGCAGTTCCTGCCGCGCCTGATGCTGCCCTTGTCGCTGTCCTACGATCACCGCGTCATCGACGGCGCCGCGGCGGCGCGTTTCACCGCCTATCTCGCGCAACTGCTGGCCGACATGCGGCGCACGATGCTGTAACGCGCCGTCGCCCAGGAATCGCGGCGGCTACCGGCCGACTATCCGGCTGCGTTTTCGCCGCGGCTTCACCGAACACGCAAATGCGTTGCCCGTCATGACCACCATTACCGCAGTCCGCAAGAACGGCCAGGTCGCCATCGCCGCCGAATCGCTCACCACCTTCGGCGACACGCGGTCTGCCGCGTCATCACAAGGGCGAGCACGAGAAGATCCTGAACATCGCCGGCTCGCTGCATCGGCATCTGCGGCAGTTCCGCCCACCACCTGGTGCTGGCCAGCGCGCTGGCCAAGCTCGATGACGTTCGCCTGGGCAGCCGCATGGAAGTGTTCGAGACCTTCCGCCGCCTGCACCCGCTCCTCAAGGAGCACGCCTACCTCAATCCCAAGGAGGACGACGACGACCCCTACGAGTCGTCGCAGATGGTGGCGCTCATCGCCAACGACAGCGGCATCTACGGCGTATACACCTATCGCGAAGTGTTCGAATACGACCGCTTCTGGTCAATCGGATCGGGACGCAACTTCGCGCTTGGCGCCATGTTCGCTGCGTTCGACAAGCACAAGACGGCCGCGCAGATCGCCAAGACAGGCGTGGCCGCCGGCATCGAATTCGACACCGCCTCGGGCGGACCGATCGTCTGCCACACGATCAAGCTGAGAAAGGACAGATCGATGAGTGGATGATCGAAGTCAAGGTTCCCGACATCGGCGACTTCAAGGACGTGCCGGTCATCGAAGTGCTGGTCAAGGCCGGTCGACGTGGTCAAGGCGGAAGATGCGCTCATCACCCTGGAGTCGGACAAGGCCACCATGGACGTGCCCTCGCCCGCCGCCGGGACGGTGCAGGAGGTGAAGGTCAAGGTCGGCGACGAAGTGGCCTACGGCACGCCGATCCTGCTGCTGGAGGCGGCCGCGGCGCCCTCTCCCCAACCCCTCTCCCACGACGGGGAGAGGCAAGGCTCCCTCCCCCCTCGGCGGGGGAGGGCCGGGGAGAGGGGAAGAGGCCACCGTACCCCGGCCGCCGCCGGCGCTTACCAGGGTAGCGCCGACCTCGAATGCGACATGCTGGTGCTGGGCGCCGGCCCCGGCGGCTACTCCGCCGCCTTTCGCGCGCCGATCTCGGCATGAAGACGGTGCTGGTCGAGCGTTATGCCGCCCTCGGCGGCGTCTGCCTCAATGTCGGCTGCATCCCGTCGAAAGCGCTGCTGCATGTCGCCGCCGTCATGGACGAGGCGGCGGACATGGCCGAACATGGCATCGCTTCGCTACGCCGCGGCTTCGAACTGGACAAGTTGCGCGCCTGGAAGTCCAAGGTGGTCGGCAAGCTCACCGGCGGCCTCGGCGCATGGCCAAGGCGCGCAAGGTGGAGGTCGTGCGCGGCTACGGCCACTTCCTCGATGCCCACCATCTGGAAGTCGAACTGACCGCGCGGCGACGCGCAGGACAAGAGCGGCGAGACGAAGGTGGTGCGTTTCGACAAATGCATCATCGCCGCCGGCAGCCAGGTGGTCGCGGCTGCCCTTCATCCCGACGACCCGCGCATCGTCGATTCCACCGGCGCCCTGGAACTGCGCTTCGTGCCCAAGCGCATGCTGGTGATCGGCGGCGGCATCATCGGCCTGGAAATGGCGACCGTCTATTCCGCCCTGGGCGCCCGGATCGAGGTCGTCGAAATGCTGGACGGCTTGATGCAGGGCCCCGACCGCGACCTGGTGAAGATGTGGGAGAAGAAGAACGCCAAACGTTTCGAGCAGGTGATGCTCGAGACCAGAACCGTCGCGGTCGAGGCCAAGACCGAAGGCCTGCTGGTGAGTTTCGCAGGCGCGCAGGCACCGGCCGAACCGCAGCTCTACGACATGATCCTGCAGTCCGTCGGGCGCAAACCCAACGGCAACAAGATCGGCGCCGACAAGGCCGGCGTCACCGTCAGCGAGCGCGGCATCATCCCCGTGGATAGTCAGATGCGCACCAACGTGCCGCACATCTACGCCGTCGGCGACATCGTCGGCCAGCCGATGCTGGCGCACAAGGCGGTGCATGAAGCGCATGTCGCCGCCGAAGCCGCCGCGGGACACAAGAGCTTCTTCGACGCCGCGGTGATTCCCAGTGTGGCCTACACCGATCCCGAAGTCGCCTGGGTGGGCGCTGACCGAGGACGAAGCGAAGAAGCAGGGGCGCAAGGTGGGCGTCGGCAAATTCCCCTGGGCGGCCTCCGGCCGCGCCATCGCCAACGGCCGCGACGAGGCCTTCACCAAGCTGATCTTCGACGAGGAGACCCATCGCATGGTCGGCGGCGGCATCGTCGGCACCAACGCCGGCGACCTGATCGGCGAAATCGCGCTGGCGATCGAGATGGGCTGCCGACGCCGTGGACATCGGCAAGACCATCCATCCGCATCCGACCCTGGGCGAGTCGATCGGCATGGCGGCCGAAGTGTTCGAGGGCGTGTGCACCGATCTGCCGCCGACCCGGAGGAAGTAACGGACCGTGCGACAGCACCGAAGCGTGTGCTAGAACGAAAAGGGTGCGACGCTTCGTTCACCCATGAGACGGAGGTGAGTCATGAGGATGGTTTTTGCACTGGCAGCCGGATTGTTGGCGGCCGCCCCCGGGGCTACCGCGGCGGATGCCCAGCAGTTGATCGAGCGCTCCATCCAGGCACTGGGCGGCGCCGATGCCCTGTCCGGGCTGAAGCGGGTAACCGTCTCCGGGGTGGCGCGATTCTGGGAGCCGGAACAATCGCACGCGCCGAGCGGCGAGATGCGCTTCGGCGCCGTTTCCCGCTTCACCCAGTCGCGCCACACGCCTGCCGGCCTCGCGCGTAGCGATTGGATGCGGGACTACGAATACTCGGCCCGCCGCACCTACACCTTCAGCGAAGTGGTCACGCCGGATGCGGGCTACGTCAAGGGCATCGACACCACCTCGCGCACCAAACAGAGCCAGTCGAACGATCCGCCGCAGCATGCGATGTCGGGTGTGCGGCTGGCGGCCGCGCAACGCGAACTGGCACGCAGTTCGCCGACGCTGCTGCTGGACATGAAGGCCAACCCGAAGGCGGTCGGCACACTTCCCGACCAGACGGTGGACGGGATGCGCTACAAGGCGCTGCGCTACCAATGGAAGGATCAGCGCTTCACGCTGCTGCTCGATCCCGCGACATTCCTGCCGGCGCGCATCCGCACCCTGGATGCCGACGCCATTCAGGGCGACTCCGACTATGACCTGGTGCTGAGCAACTGGCGCGAGATCGGCGGCGCGAAGCTCGCCCACGGCCAGGACTTTCTGCTCAACGGCCAGACGGTGGTGCAGACCCGCATCACCCAGGCCACGACCGTTCCTACTTTCGATGCAGCGGCTTTCGCCATCCCGGCGCCGATCAAGGCCGCCGCGGCGAAGCCGGCGAGCGGCCCCGTTCCCTACCAATGGGTGCTGCGCCGCCAGCATCTGGGCGTCTATCTCGATTCCGACGGCATCGGCTATGACACCGGCGCCGGCAGCGGGTTGAAGCTGGCCGACATCGCACCGGGCATCAGCCTGACCCAGGGCGGGACGCACAATTCGATGATCGTCGAGATGGACAAGTATCTGGTGGTGTTCGATGCGCCGATCGGCGAATCCCAGGCGCGATGGACGGTCGAGGCAGCGCGCGCCAGGTATCCCGGCAAGCCCATCAAGTACCTCGTACTGACCCACCACCACATGGACCACGCCAGCGGCACGCGCACCTTCGTCGCCATGGAAGGCGCGAGCGCTCGTCGTCGGCAAGGGCGCCAAGCCGCATTATCAGCGCGTGCTGTCCGCGCCGCACCGGGTGGACAATGACCTGCTGCAGCGCACACCGCGACGGACTGAGATTGTGGAGGTGGGCGACAAGTGGACCGTGGGCGACGGCCGGCGCCAGGTCGCCGCCTATGCCGTGGACAACCCGCACGCCGAGGCGATGCTGATCGGCTACCTGCCCGACGCCCGGCTCGGCTTCGTCACCGACCTGTGGAGCCCGGGGCGCGACGCGCTGGGCGCCAAGCCCACACCGGGGCAGGCGGCGCTGGTGGCGGCAGTCCGGAAATACGGCATCGACGTCGAGCGCTTTGCGGGCGGTCACGGCAGCACCGCGCCGTACGGGGACCTCGCCAAGATCGCAGACGCGAAGTGAGCGCGGCAGCCAGAGCCGCAAGAACCCGCCCGTGCCCGCAACGATGCGGGGGCCGGCCGTTCCATCTCCCATCCGCGCCCTGACTCCCTGCGCCGGTCCGGCGCGAGCGATTCCGGTAAAATCGCCGGATCCAGGGGAGAACAGAATGACGCAGGACGAACTGAAGCAGGCAGTGGCGCGGGCGGCCATCGAACACGTGGTGGAGGGCGCCATCATCGGCGTCGGCACCGGCTCGACCGCCAACTTTTTCATCGACGAACTGGGCCAGCATGAAGGACCGCATCCGCGGCGCGGTGGCCAGTTCCGAGGCCTCGGCAAAGCGGCTGGCCGGGCACGGCATCGCCGTGCTCGACCTGAACGACGTGAACGACATTCCGGTCTACGTCGACGGGGCCGACGAGATCACGCGCGGCGCTGGCCATGATCAAGGGCGGCGGCGGTGCGCTGACGCGCGAGAAGATCGTCGCCGCGGTGGCGAAGAAATTCGTCTGCATATGCCGACGAGTCGAAGCTGGTGGAAACGCTGGGCAAGTTTCCGCTGCCGGTGGAAGTGATCCCGATGGCGCGCGCCCATGTGGAACGCGAGCTGGCGGCGCTGGGCGGCACGCCCCGGCTGCGCGCCGGATTCACCACCGACAACGGCAACCTCATTCTGGACGTGCATGGCCTGTCGATCGCCGACCCGGCGGCCCTGGAAGACGCGCATCAACCACATCATCGGCGTGGTGACCAATGGCCTGTTCGCGCGGCGCCCCGCCGACGTGCTTGCTGCTGGCGGCGGCCGACGGGCGTCAGGACGATCACACGCTGCTGCAACATGGCTGTCACATTCGCCTGTTAGTTTCAGGCATTTGCCGATTGCATGAGGTGGTAGCGCGTGACTGAGCATACGATCAAGCAGTTCGACGCCGAGCTGGTGGACATTCGCAACCGCGTCCTGCAGATGGGCGGCCTGGTCGAGCACCAGATCGTCAAGGCCATGGAGGGATTCGCGGATGGCGACCTGCTGCTCCTCGATCAGGTCATCAACAACGACGACCGGGTCAACGCCGAAGAGGTTTCCCTGGACGAAGCGTGCAGCCACATCATTGCGAAGCGCCAGCCAGCCGCGTCCGATCTGCGCATGATCATGACGGTGATCAAGACCATCACCGACCTGGAGCGCATCGGCGACGAGGCGAAGAAGATCGCCAAGATGGCGAAGCGTCTGCACTCCGGCGAAGCCTCCTTCGTGCCGCGCATCGAATTGCGCCATGTGGCGCAACTGGCGATCGACGATGCTGCGCAAGGCGCTGGACGCCTTCGCCCGCCTGGACGTCGAGCGCCGCGTCCGACAGTCGTGCGTCAGGACAAGGACGTGGATACCGAGTTCCGCGGTCCATCACGCGCCAACTGATCACCTTCATGATGGACGATCCGCGCACCATTTCCACGCAGCCTGGAAATTCTGTTCGTGGCCAAGTCGATCGAACGCATCGGCGATCATGCCAAGAACATCTCCGAGTACGTGGTGTACATGGTGAAGGGGCGCGACGTGCGCCATACCGGCCTCGAAGGCATCCAGCGCGAGATCGCCGGCCACTGAGCCTTTGCCCGATCCGGGCCGCCCGCCCGATCGCCACGAGTCCTACGACTGGGGCGGCACGTAGCCCGCGGCCTGATCCGCGCCGTCGCCGAAGAAATGCTTCTCCATCTGCTCGGCCAGGTACTGGCGGGCACGCGCGTCGGCGAGGTTGAGGCGGTTCTCGTTCACCAGCATGGTCTGGTGACGAATCCACTGCTGCCAGGCCTCCTTCGACACGTTCTCGAAGATCCGTTTGCCGAGTTCGCCCGGATAGGGCGGAAAATCCAGGCCCTCGGCCTCTCGGCCGAGCTTGATGCATTTCACCATACGGGCCATGTTGCGATCCTTTCGTTTGCCGGCTGCGCCGCGTGCGCGTGCGTCATAGCAACGATTCTAGCGGAAAAGTGCCGAGCCCTCAGGCCGCGGAGCGCGCCCGCCACACCTGCCAGCGGTTCTTGCCGCTCGTCTTGGCGCGATACATGGCCTGGTCGCCGTGCTCCACCAGTTCCGTCGCCCGTCGCGGCCGTGGATGGGATACAAGGGCGATGCCGACGCTGGCGGTGAGGCGCGCCTGCTCATCGGCGAATTCGAAGCGCAGGTCGGTGATCTTGCTCAGGATGCGGCGCGCCAATCCGACCATCTCCTCTTCCGAACTGTCGGTGGCGAGCATCGCGAACTCGTCGCCGCCGATGCGGAAGAACATCTCGTTGCGCCGCACCGTCGCCGCCCACCTGCTCGGCAAGCTTGACCAGAACGGTGTCGCCGGCCTGGTGGCCGTAGTGGTCATTGATCGGCTTGAAGCCGTCCAGGTCGACGACCAGCAGGCCGAGTTGCACCTCGCGCCGTGCCGCATCCGCGAGCATGCGCTCCAGCTCCTCGTGGAAGCGGCGCCGGTTGTAGAGATTGGTCAGCGGATCGCGTTCCGCCAAGCTGGATGAGGCGGTCGGCGATGCGCTTCTGATCGGTGATGTCCTCGTAGATCCAGACGCGGCCGATGAACTCGCCCGCCGCCTCGCCCGGCACCAGGGTCGAGCACGTCCAGCAGCACGCGCCCGTCGGTGAGCGCGAATTCGAGCGGAGCGCTGGTTTCCGTCTGCCGCAGCACTGCGGCGACGTGCTGCCGATAGGCGGCGTCGTCGGCGCGCAGGGGCGTCGTGCGCTCCAGCAGCGTCTCGTCGCGCAGGCCGGTGAGACTGGCGTGCTCCGGCTCCCCCAGATGCGGTACAGCGCCTTGTTGCAGAACAGCACCCGCCGATCGCGATCGCTGAACAGACCCCGACCTTCATCACGTCCAGCAAGGCCCCGAGGCGCGCCCGTTCCTCGTTGGCGCGGACGAGGTAATACTCCTTCAGGCTCTGGGCCCGGCGCAGCTCGGCCACGGTCTCGAGCAGGCGCATTTCCGCTTCCTTGCGCGCCTGAATGTCGTCCAGCGACACACGCAACCCGAGGTAGCGTTCCCTTGGCATCGTGGATGCCGTGCCAACTCACCGCCACCCACACCAGGTTGCCGTCCTTGCGCTGCAGGCGCACTTCGAGGTTGTCGCCGGAGGTGCCGGCGAGCGCCTTGCTGGCCCTCCGTCTTCGGCGTAGGCCCGGTCCTTCTGGTACACCAGCATCTCGATCAGATTGCCGGCAAGCACGCATTCCAGCGGCGTAGTAGCCGGTGACACGCTCGATCGAGCGATTGATCCAGACCAGCCGCCCCTGCGGATTGAACCAGGCCTCCACGTCGTAGGCACACTCGGCCACGGCGTAGAAGCGTGCCTCCCGAGCCGCCAGCGCCGCGAAGCGCTCGTCGATTTCCCGCGCCGCCTCGTTGGCGGTGCGGCACAGATCGGCGATCTCCGCCGGCCCGCGCGCCGGCAGCTTGGGCGGCCGCTCGCCCCGTGCCAGGGCCGCGAGCATGCCGCCGACCCGGTGCAGGCGCCGCGTGACGCCGAACACCACCGTCATCGTCAGCGCCATGCCGAGCAGGATGACGGCCGCCCGTGACGACGATGCCGGTCTGAATCGCCTGCCCCCGCGCGGCATCCACGTGCTCCAGGGAGACGCCGTAGCGAACGAAGCCGGCGCTCTCCGGGCCCTGCCCGAGCGTCGCCGCGCCATGGAAAACGGTCGCCCTCGGCCAGCGCCTGCGCCATGTCGCCCGACACCGGCGGTAGCGCTATTGCGCCATCCCGGCCGACGCTGGCCAGGGTACGCCGCCCGCCATCCTGCAGCGCCAGATAGGACAGCCCGAGTTCGACGCGCAGGCGCGCAGGGCCGGCACGGCATCCTGCCAGGTGCCCGCCACGGCATGCGGTGCCAGGCTCGCCGGCAGGGCGACCTCGAGATCGCCGCGCGCTGCTGCTGCGCCTGCGCCAGCAGGGCCTGCTCCGTGCTGCGCACGGCCACCCATGTCAGCAGGGCGCCCAGCAGCGCCAGCAGCAGACCGGTCAACAGGGCGAAGCGCGCAAACAGCGATCGCGGCGGCCGCACCGTTGGCATGGGCATTCTTCTCGCCGATCTACAGCGGTTTCATCAGGATCTTGGAGCGGCGCTGCAGATTGTACAGATCGCGCTTCTGCTTCGGCAGGGCATCGAGCCCGGCTTCCTCGAAGCCGCGCTCGATGAACCAGTGCGCGGTGCGGGTTGTCAGCACGAACAGGCGTTTCAGCTTGGCGGCGCGAGCCCGCGTCTCGATGTGGCGCAGCAGTTCCTCGCCGTACCCGGCCTGGCGCCGGTTCGGGCCTGACCGCCAGGCATGCCAGCTCGGCCGCCTTCTCCGATCTTGAACGGATAGAGCGCGGCGCAGCCGATGATGACGCCGTCGTGGTCGAGCACGGAGAAGCGGCCGATTTCCATCTCCAGCAGCTCGCGCCCGCGCCGCACCAGGGTGCCGTCGGCCTCCAGCGGCGCGATCAGGGCCAGGATCGCGCCGACATCGTCGATGGTCGCCTCGCGCAGCCGTGGCCAGCACGTCGCGCGCGATGACGGTGCCCACACCCTCGTGGGTGAAGAACTCCAGCAGCAGGCCGCCGTCGATGTCGTGGTCGATGAGGTGGGCGCGCTTGCACGCCGCTGCGCACGGCGCGGATGCAGCACGGCAGGATACAGGCCGAGATCCTCGGTGAGCCGTTCCGGCTTGTCCAGCAGCGGCTCCGCCTCGTCGGCGGTGACGGTACTCCGACCAGCCGTCCCTTGGCATCGGTGACGCCGGTTGCATCGCACAGGAAGATGAGCTTCTCCGCCTGCAGGGCGATCGCCATCTTCTCGGCCACCTCCTCCATGCTCAGATTGAAGATCTCGCCCGAGGGCGAGGTGCCGACCGGCGACATCAGCACCACGTTCTCCTGGTCGAGATCGGCCGCGATCTCCTCGGCGATCACCTTGCGCACCGCGCCGGTGAACTGGTAGTCGACGCCATCGACCACGCCGACCGGCTTGGCGGTGATGAAGTTGCCGCCGGTGACGCGCATGTAGGCGCCGGCCATCGGCGTATTGGGCAGCCCCTGGGACAGCAGCGCTTCGACCTCGAGCCGCGTGACGCCCTGCTGCGGCCTTGACGCATTCCAGCGCCTGGGCATCGGTGACGCGCAGGCCGTTATGGAATGCGCGGCGTCAGGCCGCGCCGCTCCATCTCGGCGTCGATCTGCGGACGCGCGCCATGCACCAGCACCAGTCGGATGCCGAGCGCGGCGAGCAGGTTGCAGTCCTGGGCCAGTGCCTGCGCGCGGTTGCCCAGCCGCCACCTCGCCGCCGAAGCCGATGACGAAGGTGCGGCCGCCGAAGGCGTGCACGTAGGGCGCCGCGGCGCGTACCCAGTTGACGAAGCGGCGTGTCGATTCGTTCTCGCTGGCGATTTGCCTGTCGTTGTTCACGTCGTTCCCCATGGCGATCCGCACGCGCGGCAGTCCGGTCAGCCATCGCCTCCTCGAGGCGCTCGCACAGCGTGCGCAGCACCTTGATGCGGGCGTAGTACTTGTTGTCGGCCTCGACCAGCGTCCACGGCGCGATTTCGGTGCTGGTGCGATCGATCATATCGCAGACCGCATGCTCGTAGTCGCGCCACTTGCGGCGGTTGCGCCAGTCCTCGCGCGGTGATCTTGAAGCGCTTGAAGCGCGTCTTCTCGCGCTCCTCGAAGCGCTGCAACTGCTCCTCCGGGCTGATGGCCATCCAGAACTTGGCCAGCACCACGCCGTGCCGCACCAGTTGGTCCTCGAAGTCGTTGATCTCGGCATAGGCGCGCATCCAGTCCGCCTCGGCGCAGAGGCCCTCGACGCGCTCGACCAGCACGCGGCCGTACCAGGAGCGGTCGAACACGGTGACGCGGCCGATAGCGCGGCACCTGGCGCCAGAAGCGCCACAGGTAGGGCTGCGCGCAGTCTCCTCCTGCGGTCGGCGCGGCGATCGGGACGATGCGGTACTGGCGCGCATCGAGCGCGCCGGCGACGCGGCGGATGGCGCCGCCCTTGCCGGCGGCGTCCGATGCCCTCGAACACCACGACCACGGCATGGCTGCCGAACTTCCGGTGGCGCGAGAGCAACGCCAGCCGCCCCTGCCACTGTTCCAGTTGCTTGTCGTAATCCTTTTGCGAGCACTTCTGCCGCAGCACCAGCGTATTGAGCAGATCGCGCGCATCGGTGGCCGGCGGCAGCGGCGCGGCCGTCACGCGCGGCGCCCAGCCCTTCTTCTCCAGCGCCAGCCGCTTGCGCATCGCGTCCAGCAGGACCTTGCGCGGCGGTGATGTAGCGGTAGCGCGCGATCGGTGCCCTCGATCACGATCCACGGCGCAGGGCGCGGTGCTGGTGAGGCGCAGCACATGTTCCGACACCTTGCGGTAATGGTCGTACTTCTTGAAGCGCGCCCACTCGACATCGCGTGACGCGCCAGCGCGTGTCGGGATTCTTCGCCAGGCTCTTGAGGCGCGCTTTCTGCGCCTGCTTGGACAGGTGGAACCAGAACTTGACGATGAGCACGCCTTCCTGGGCCAGCATGTGCTCGAAGCGGATGATCTCTTCCACGCGCTGATCGAGCCGGCCTTTCTTGTACTCGCCGCGGACTTGACTGACGATCGGCTCGGTGTACCAGTTGCCGAACAGGATGCCGATCTTGCCCTTGGGCGGCAGGGCACGCCAGAAGCGCCACATGAAGGGACGCTCGCGCTCCTCGTCGGAGGATTCGCCGAAGGCATAGGTCAGGATATGGCGCGGGTCCATCCAGGCATTGAGCAGGTTCACCGTCTCGCCCTTGCCCGCGCCTTCGACGCCATTGACCAGGATCAGCACGGCGAATTTGTTCATCTGCCCCACATCGTATTGCGCATCCAGCAGGTCGGCGCGCAGCCGCGGCGCGATGCGGTCGTAGCGCGCCTTGTCGATCGTGTGGCCGAGTTCGGCGGATTCGAACATGACACCCCCTTCTTCTACAGGTTATCGCGGACCGCAACAGGAAGCCGCGCCCCGGCAAGAGCGGAAGGACGATGCCGCGATCCGGCTCCGTACTTGGCGCTGCGCTTTCCCGACGCGGGGGCCGCAGCCGGCTGTGCCGCCGCGCGCCCTCGTCTTCAGAAAATCCCCCCGACGC
>CAWGLO010000010.1:0-48823 GCA_963823455.1 uncultured beta proteobacterium | reverse complement strand
GCTACGCAGGCACGAAACGACATGCAAAGGTGCGCTTCTGCCGGCACACCAAAAAAAATGCCGCCCGGGAGAAGCCACGCCCGGTGCGGCATAAGCCCCTTGCTAGCGCAAGGAGGAGGTCAGACTGTTACCTTGGTACCCTGGTGTGCGTAGTGTTGCTCCGATCGACGGTTGGTCTTGCCAGCGCGAGCCGGGACGTGACATAAGCCGCACATATACTCGTTCGTCAGATCAAACGCGTCGGCGACAAACTGTCCTCCGCAGCGTTTGCAGCGAGCCAACTTCAGCATATTGGCGTCAAAAAAGCGGACTAGTGTCCAAGCCCGAGTGAGAGAGAGTACCTGGTCCATGCCATTGTTTCGGACATGCTCCAGGTACATGCGATATGCCTTGATAATCGCATCGAGCCCATGCATCCCGGCGTGCTCAACCATAAAACGGTGAAACGACATGAATAAGGAAGCCTGAATGTTCGGTTGCCACGTGAGAAACCAATCTGTGGAGAACGGCAGCATTCCCTTCGGGGGCGACTCGCCCTTCACTTCCTTGTACAGCTTGAGGAGCCGCTCCCGGCTCAAGCTCGTTTCGACCTCCAGTATCTGCAGCCGTGCCCCGAGTTCAATGAGTTCAGCCGCACGCTGAATCTCCCGACCCTCAGTAACGACACTCTTGTTTCGCATCGCCGTATTCGTCAAGCAATCGCTTCGACCGGCTTATCGGCCGCGAGGATCATCGCATGCAAGCGTGCCATGCCGGACTCTCGATCGTGGCTGGACAGCAACCCGAGCAAAAGCCGATCGTCAAAACGAAACCGGCACAACAGCATGTCCGAACCGGACATCCTAAGGACCTGTCCCGGAGTCAGGCTCCCCAACAACTCGGCAATCTCATCCGAAATACCGAGTCGAAACATCGCCGTATCGCGGTCTTCCCTGATCAACTGCTGCGCGAGCATCAAATAGGCGAGGTTTAGTTCTTTCATCTCGTTATGCAATTCCGCGCTTCTCATGGTGTGCTCCCTGGGTGACACACGATTGCGTCACGTCGGGCACATTGTCGCCGCCACGCGACAACATGAAAATCAGTTCGTTTCGCTAAATGCTGTACGAGCGCACGCAAACATGCAAGTAGGAATCTTTCCTACAAGCCACCGAGCGTGACAGACCCATTTGCTTCATCGCCGCTCAGCGCCCAATGTTTCTATCCCCTCTGAATGCGTCCGCCAACGCTTCTGCTTCCGCCGGAATGCCGCCGAACAGAAGGTCTGCGTCAACCGGCTTGCCGAAATAGAATCCCTGAAGTCTGTCGCAGCCCTCGCTTCGCAGAAAATCCAGTTGCGCCAGGGTCTCGACACCTTCGGCAACGGTTTGTAGGTTCAGGCTTTTAGCCAAAGCCGTGATTGCACGCACAATTGCCTCGCTTTCTCCGCTGATCCCGAGCTCGCGAACGAACGACTTGTCGATCTTCAGAATGTCGATCGGAAGGCGGCGCAAATAGGACAGGGAAGAATATCCGGTGCCAAAATCATCCACCGAAATCTTCACACCCAGCCTTTTCAGTGCTCGTAGCATTCCGATAGCCGTTTCAGCATCCTGCATCAATACCGATTCGGTAATTTCCAACTCCAGGAAATCTGGTCGAAAATTGCTCTCCGCCAACGCACTTGCCACTACTTCCAATAGTCTTGGCTGCGAAAACTGCAGGGCCGAAACGTTAACTGATACGGTTAGGCTACCAACACCGAGGGCGTGCCATGCACGCCCCTGAGCGCACGCCTTCTTCAGGACCCATTCGCCAATCTCAACGATGAGTCCGGATTCGTCGGCTATCGGAATGAATCTGTCCGGTGGCACAAGGCCAAGCCGAGGATGCCGCCAGCGGAGGAGCGCCTCCACGCCGTCGGTCGTACTGTTGTCACTTGCACTTACCACTGGTTGGAACTGCAGAAAGAGCTCATTGCGTTGGACAGCATGGCGCAGGTCGCTTTCGAGGGCCAACCGCTCCGCGGAGCTGGCGCTCAAATCGCGCGTGTAGGGGCGAAAGTGATTACCGCCGGAACGCTTAGCCATAGCCATCGCCGTTTCGGCATTCATCAGCAGTTCATACACGTCACGGCCATGGTCGGGTAGCAGCGCGACGCCGACGCTGGGCGTTAGATACAACTCGAGATTGCCCTTCATGAACGGCGCGTCGAACGCGTGCATGATCCAATGCCCGAAGGCGCCAACTGCTTCGCGACTGGTAAGCTGTGGATAGAATACGCCGAACTCGTCTCCACCAAGGCGTGCAACGATTGCGTTTTGCTCAGCGCACTCCCCAATCCTCTGTGCCGCTTGGCGCAGAATCTGATTTCCTACGTCGTATCCAAACGACGAATTGATGCGCATGAAACGGTCAACATCGAGGTAATAGAGCGCACCGCGCGGGTCCTTGCCCCGCCTCGCAACCTCGGAGATCCATTCATTCACACGGGCACAAAAGAGATTGTGATTCGGTAGATTCGAGAGACTGTCATAATAGGCAAGTTCCTTTATTCGGTGGTCTGCCTGACGCACCGCGCGCCTCGCAGCCGCGCCGCGAAGTTCACGTTCAATTACCGGCACCAAGCGCGGAAAATTACCCTTCTGGATATAGTCACAGACACCCTCACCCATAGCTGAGACGGCTTGGGCATCGGTGATTGCGCCGGAGTAGATAATGAAGGGAATATCCTTGCCGCTTTGCTTGAGCACCTCCAGTGCTCCGAATGAATCGAAGCCGGGCATCTTATGGTCGCAAATGATCACATCCCACTCGCCGGTGGCGAGAGCCGCGGCCATGTCCGGTGCTTTATCCACACGGTTGTAGTCGATTCTGGCGCCGCGCGTCACTAATTCAGAGTAGAGCAGAAACGAATCATCCTCCGAATCATCCACCACCAGCATGCGGATCGGCTGTTCTCCCATTATCGTTTGTACGTTCCCGCGGTCCATATTTTGAGGCGCAATTCCCCGTAGTCGAGATCCACTACGGCATCTGAAGCGGGAGCTTGAGGGACGGTCGCGATATTCGTTCTCGTCCGCTTTCAAGGGGCTGTTTGCGCAGTTGCAACGCGGTTTCGACCGCGCTGCTTTGCAAGATAGGCCCCTTGGTCGGCGCGTTTGATGAGGGCGTCCGGGTCCCCCATACCTGCTTCCCGAGCTGCCACGCCAATGCTTACCGTGCATTTCAACTGGAGCATGCCTGTCGTCACGGGCAGAATTTCCACCGAACGACGTACCCGTTCGGCACACACCAGCGCGGCCTGAAGGCCAGTATCCGGGCATATAACCAAGAATTCATCGCCGCCGATGCGGCAGATGACGTCCTGCGTACGGAGTCCCTTCTTGAGTGCCGCAGCCATCTTCTTGAGAACGTTGTCGCCAACGTCATGACCGTAGGTATCATTGATTTGCTTGAAGTCGTCTAGGTCAATCATCAGGGACGCCAAAGTCCGTCCGGCCCGAACCGACGCAGCCCACTCCTGCTGCATACGCTCCATGCCGTAGCGGCGGTTTGGAAAGCCGGTCAGAACGTCGGTTAGTGCCACCTCCTGCAGGCGGCGATTGGTGACCGCCAGTTCCGCGGCGAAGTGGCGAATCTCTTCCCTGTCGCGCTCAATCTCCTGTTGCAGCTTGATGATGCGCTGGCCTGCGCGCAGCCGCGCCGCCAGCACCCGCGGTCGTAAGGGCTTCGGCATGAAATCGTCAACGCCATTCTCGAACGCCTCAATCAGGCGCTCATCGTCCTCGAAGCTGGTGAGTATCATGATGAAGATTGCACGCCCGATCTTGGTCTGGCGTAAAGCTCGGGTGAGTTCCATGCCATCCATCTCGGGCATGACCCAGTCGACAATCATCACGTGGGGCTGCATTTCCAGGGTAAGCTCCAAGGCTTCGCGGCCATTTCCGGCTTCGAAGACTTCGTTACCCACCTTCTGGAGAGCCGAGCGCAGCATCGCGCGCAATGCGGGATCGTCGTCGACAACCAGGACGCGAAGTCGTTGGTGAGCATCACCAACCGGAAGCTCAGCGAACCCATCATCGCCCCCCGGCAACGTATGGACCATCTGCTGGAAGGGCGGCAGAGGCTTCGTTGCCACGTTCAGCAGAGCACCCCACTGTTGCCAGTCTTGAACCACCCTGTCGCTCAGTGAGGAGAGGATGTCCTCATCGATCGATAACCGGGAACCAAGCAAGAGGAGGCGCCCCATCAAACTGGCCCGCTGCACCTCTGGAGCCAGGCAAATATCGGCAATATGGCGCGCCAATGCGAGCGACTGTACCAAGAGGTACTGCCGCGACCCTTCGGGACAGGAGCCTTCGTCGGGCGTCTCATGGGCAAATACCGGATCGGTGTAAACCTTGGGAATTCCCCAGTCCGCGAGCATCGCTGCCGAGAGTTCGCGGTGGTCCATGGCGAAGGAGGTGCGCTCTGCCGCCACCAATTGACTCGACGAAACACCCGGGCGCCGAGCCAGAATGTCAGAATAGGCCTGCGGGTAGAGCGTCGCAAGGGTCAACTCACCGATTCGGGCGAGCAGCCCAACACTGAATGTCTCCTCCGCAGCTGCCGAGCGGGTACGTGTCGTGACCACTTGCATGGCGAGACCGCAGGCCAGCGAGTGAGACCAGTAGGATCGATAGTCGAAATTCTTGCAGGCGCCGTTGGAGTATTCCGATAACAGCGAGAAACTCAACGCCAACGTTCGTACGGCCGGAATGCCGAGGACGACCAGCGCATCCTGCACCGACACCACGGGACGCCGGCCGAACCCGAGCGAATTGACACCGTTTGCGGCCTTCAGCAGTCGCCCGACGAACGCCGGGTCAGTCTTGATCACGCGCGCCAGTTCTGCCATCGAGACATCGTCACGTTGGCTCAACTGCATGATGACCAGCGCGACGCCCTTCGGTGACGGCAGATCGCCCGAGGCCTTTATCTGTTCGAATTTCGTGATATCGATCGGTGTCATGTCCTGAAACCCTGGCCATCCGGCAGCGCTGGCAGTGCAAACCTTCACCCCAAATGGCACGGTCCGAACGTCATTTCGTTGCGGGTACTACGGCGGGAGGCTCATTGACTTTAACTGGCTGCTCCACTCGCCAGAGGCATTTCCCCCCGCCGTCGCGAAACAAGGAGAAACGGGCGTTTGAGTTGGCAATCTTGGTTTCGGATCAAAACATTCGCTACTGAATCACGCCGGCACGGACCTGCGGTTTCCGATGGTGACGGTCGCGCTACAATGGCGCCTGCGTGACACCACCTGCTCTACCATGAACTTTTGCAGCCACTGCGGTGCACCCGTGCGCATGCGCATTCCGCCAGGCGACAGTCTGGCGCGCCATGTCTGCGACTCCTGCGGCACAGTGCATTATCAGAATCCGAAGCTCGTAATCGGCGCCATCCCGGAGTGGGAGAATCGGATCTTGCTCTGCCGCCGCGCCATCGAACCTCGCTATGGAATGTGGACGCTGCCCGCTGGTTTCATGGAGAACGATGAGACCACATCTCAGGCCGCAGTGCGCGAGACGCTGGAGGAAGCCCGTGTGCGCATCGAGGTGGGCGATCTCTTCACCCTCATCAACGTGCCCCACATCAACCAGGTGCATCTCGTGTATCGCGCACGCCTGCTCGACCTCGATTTCAGCGCCGGCGAGGAAACTCTGGATGTGGCCCTGTTCGACGAACGCGACATTCCTTGGAACGAGATCGCGTTCCGCTCCATCGGCATGACATTGCGGCATTACTTCGCCGATCGCCGATCGGGGCGGTACAGCTTCCATGTCGGCGATATCCTCCTAGAACCAAATCGAACGTGAGCCGGCGCGCGAGCGCGAAGACCCTGCTGGCGTTTGCTCTGTTGTGCCTGGTCTGGGGCTATAACTGGGTCGTGATGAAGCAGGCGCTGCAATATGCCGGGCCTTTCGATTTCGTCGCCTGGCGCACCCTGCCTGCAGCCCTGTTGCTGTTCGCGGTGATGCTGGTGCGACGCCAGTCGCTGGCCCCGACCGCACCGCTGGCCCTGTTTCTTCTCGGAGCACTTCAGACCGCCGGCTTTCTCGGATTGGCAACTTGGGCACTGCTCGAAGGCGGTGCCGGCAAGACAGCCGTGCTTGCCTATACCATGCCGTTCTGGACCCTGATGCTGGCGTGGCCGCTGCTCGGTGAGCGGCTTGCACCCGCGCAGTGGCTCGCCGCGGCGATCGCCTTTACGGGACTCGTTCTGGTAGTCGAACCCTGGCGGCTTTCCGGAAATCTGGCCAGCGATCTGCTGGCGATAGGTGCCGGTATTAGTTGGGCCGCCAGCGCCGTACTGGCAAAATGGCTGCGCGCGCGACGCAGCATCGACTTGTTGCCCCTGACGGCGTGGCAGATGCTGTTCGGGGCGCTCATCCTCACCTTGTTCGCCGTCATCGTTCCATCGCGGCCGATCCAGTGGACTCCCGAATTTGTCGCGATACTGCTGTACAACGTCGTACCCGCGACCGCCGGCGCCTGGCTCGCCTGGCTGTACTTGCTGCACCGCCTGTCGGCGGGCGCCGCGAGTCTGTCGGTCCTGCTGGTTCCGGTGGTCGGACTGCTCGCCTCGCGAATGCATTTGGATGAACGGCCCGGTGCTGTGGAACTGTCGGGCATGATCCTGATCGGCAGCGGCCTTTTGTTGCTCTACCGTGTCGGACGACGGGCCATTTGACAAGGCACCATCACTTGGCTACGGTCAACGCTCCGGGTATGGGGGCCGACTCCATGAAGAGACGTGGTTTTTTCACGGTCTGTGCGGCCGCCTGCGCGGCTAGCGCTTTTCCGGCCCAGGGTGAAGGCGGTTTGCGACCGCGCCTGTACCGCCGCGCGTTGCTGGTCGATGCGAACGATACCCCGCTGCGCGCCAATTCGATTGCGGAGCAGCGCAACTACATCTTCCATTACCCTTATTCCGCGACGCCTTGCTTCCTCCTCAATCTTGGGAAGCCGGTCGGGAGATCCGCAGCGCTGAAGACAGCCGATGCGAGATCTTACAACTGGCCAGGCGGCGTCGGACCGCAGCGGGGGATCGTCGCCTATTCGGCCATCTGCGCCCATAAGCTCGCCTATCCGACCAAGGAGATCAGCTTCATTAGCTACCGCGCCGAACTCACGCCGCACTCGAAGCTTTCGCGCGTGATCCACTGCTGCTCCGAACACAGCCAGTACGATCCAGCCGAGGGAGGCCGTGTGTTGGCGGGTCCGGCCCCGCAGCCGCTGGCGGCCATCCTGCTGGAGCACGACACGAAGCGGGACGAACTCTATGCCCTCGGCACGCTCGGCGGGGAAATGTTCAGCGATTTCTTCGCCAAGTATGCGTTCCGGCTGACGATGGAGCAAGGTGCAGACCGCGTCCGCCGGGAGGTCGGGGAGAGGGTCAAGGTCAGCGAAATGGACAGCTATTGCCGCCAGCAGGTGAAGTGCTGAGGTACGGTCCGCCCGTACCTAGTCGCCTTCGATCCTATTTTCCAGCTCGAACTCGACTGGAAGATCGACCACGAATTCGCGCCCCCGCAGCGACTCCGGGATCGCGGTCGCGCGGGCGGCGCGGCCGATAATTTCCTCCGCCTTGGCGTCCAGCAAGGCGTAGCCGGAAGAGCGCGCCAGACGGATAGCGTTCACCGCCGCGTCCTTGCCGACGCTCACCCGAATCTGCGCTGTGCCGGACCAGCCATGCTCGACGGCAAGTCGTGGATAGTCTGGGTGCGCAGCGCGCGAGACGGCAAAGCGGAACTGACGCAGCGCATCGGGGTCGGCACCGCCCTCGTCACCCAAACCCGGTGCCCCGGAAGACACCGTCAGAGTCGTGGTCGCGGCTGACGAAGAATAGGCGCCGGATCCGGACACAGCCGGGTGATCCGGAGCTGGCGACGCGACGGCCGGCGCGGGTCGCGGTTCGGGCATGCTACGGCGCGCGGCCAGGGGCCCTGCCGCTTGAGCCCCCCGCTTGGGTGAGGCGGCTGGTGTTGTCGCCAAACGCGGCGCAGCGAGTTCGGGCGCCGCCGAAAGCAGCGGTGGTGCAGGAACCGGGCGCAGGATCGCGGCAAGCGGTCGAGCCAGCTTTGGCGACGGCGGAGGAAGCGCTGCCGGCCATAGCGCGAGAAGGTGGATCGCCACGGATGCGGCGAGCGCCCAGCCAAGACGCCGGGCGCCCGCTTCCTTCGCCGTGCCTTGCCGGGGCGCCCCTTGCAAATTCATCGTGCTCTGATAGTCTTGTTTGACGTTCCGATTCTACCTTGGAGATGGACTACCGCTTCTGCGCCCCCGGCGCATCCCCTGATTCTCACCCTCGACATGCACGGCGCGCCCCATCGCTGGGTCAGTTGGCAGCACGCCGTGTTCTACTACGCCAAGAATCTCGTGGCCTGGGCCGCCGGCGAAGCCTGCTTCACCTTTCATGGCGGCACTTCGCGCCTGACCGGCGAACGCTCCGAGATCGTCACCAACAGCATCATCGCCATCAAGGGCCGGGCGCTGCCGCCGAAGAGCTTCACCCAGGTGCCGCCGCTGAACAATCGCGAGCTGTTTCATCGCGACCGCCACATCTGCGGCTACTGCGGCGGCGAGCTCTCGGCACCGAGACTGACGCGCGACCACATCATTCCGGTATCCCAGGGCGGGCGCGACACCTGGATGAACGTGGTGACCGCCTGCCGCGCCTGCAACCAGCGCAAGAGCGGGCGCACGCCCGAGCAGTCCGGCGTGGAACTGCTCTACGCGCCCTATGTGCCGAACAAGGCGGAATACCTGATCCTGTGCAACCGCAACATCCTCGCCGATCAGATGGATTTTCTGACGCAGCACGTTCCGGCGCGCAGCCGCTGCAAAGCGCTGATCCGCGACTGCGGCGTCGAACGGCTGAACAGTTCGAAAACGGTGATCGAGGTGGGATCCCCGACGCATTGCAGGAGGCCGCGCTGACCTGATGTGCCATGGCTCACATCGCAGTTTGTTGCCAGTACCCGGTCAGCTCCAGGTAGCCGCGTCCGACCTCGCGGCCGGACGCCATGGCGCGCACCGCACCCTCCCAATAGACCGTACCGGTGGAGGCGCGCGCATCGAGCTCCTGGTCGTCGAATAGCGCCTGCAATTCCAGCTTCCAGCGTACCTGCCCGAACCGTCATGCCGACCGGATAGTCGATGCCGGTGCGCGGAGAGCGCCAGCGCCGCGTAGCGGCGAACGCGATGTCGTCCACGCCCAGGCGCGTCTGGCTGCCGTCCTTGCGCCGCAGCGTATCCGCCCGCCCATAGCGTAGCGCCGCGGTCGTCGCGCATGCGAAATGCCATCAACGCAGAGCCGTCGTCCAGGTTGAGACCGTCCAATCCCAGCCGACCGCCCGCTGCGGCAGATACGCGCTGGACCACTCGTGATCCAGCCATGCCGTGCCGCTCACCGTGTCGCTGCGCCCGCCGCGCTCCACGCTGCCACTGACGGCGAGCTGCGGCTGGCTGTAGTAGTAGCTGGCATGGCGCGCATCCGCGGCCTTCTGGCTGAAGCCGCTCTCGCCCTGCAACAACACCGGCTGGGTCGGCGCCAGCGTCAGATCGAGCGTAGAACTCACCGGCCGGAATCCGCGCGCGGTAGGCGTCGCCGACGTGCTTGAGCGACCAGTCGTCGATCCATACATCGGTCGCTCCCTTCCTTCGCATCAGCGAGGTCGAAACCGGCGCGGGCGCTGCGCTCGCCATGCAGCAGATTGCCGGCCGCGGCATCGGCCAGGGCGGCATGGGCGAACGAGAATCTGGCGCGGCGCGAAGCGGCTCGGGTTCTCGTCGCCGACGGCCGCGTGCGCACGCGGAAGAACGTCACCTGGAAACCGAGGTCGCGCCCGCTGGCGGTCTTGAGCCATCCGGTGACATACCACCACTCCGTGCGATAGGCGGGGTGGGCGCCATGATCGCGCGGGAATTCGAGCGCCTGCCCTTCGACGACTTCCGCATAGTCCTGCGGCGCCGGCGCGCCGGCACAGGCAGCAAATCGCCAGCCAGCCGATTCTCAGCAGCCACCTGGATCCAGAGCGCCGGCGCCATGCTCACCAATCCTCGCGCACCGCCTGCACCGCCTCGGTCTGCATCGCGCGCCGCGCCGCGACCACCGACACCGCCGCCGCCAGCGCCACCATGGCGATGCCGAACAGCGCCAGGCTGCCGAGCGGAATGCTCATGTCCATGCTCCAGTGAAACGACTGGCGGTTGATCACGCGATCAGCATCACGCCGATCGCCGCGCCCAGCGCCAAGCCCGCCGCCCACGCCCAGGCCGGCGACCAACGCACCCTCGACCCCCAGCATGGCGCGCGATCTGCACGCGCGTCATGCCGATATGGCGCAGCACGCCGAACTCGCGCCGGCGCGCCACCGCCAGGGCGCCGAAACTCGCCGCAACGCCGGACAGGCCGATGAGTATGGCAACGGCTTCCAGGCGTAGGTGACGGCGAAGGTGCGGTCGAACAGCCGCAGACTCCTTGCGCCGGATCTCCCCCGGCTCGGAGATCTCGATGCGGTCGCCGGCAGCGAGGCGCTGCGCGCAGCGCGCGCGTCACTTCGTCCGCCATGCGTGGCCGGGCGCCAGCCACAGCGAAAAATCCGTCACCCGCGCATCGCCCGTCAGGCGCCGATAGATATCGATATCCATCACCACCGCGCCGGGCTGGCGCGCATAGTCGCGCCAGACGCCGGCCACGACGAAGCGCTGCAGCGTCCTGCCAGCGGCAGCGCAATCTCGTCGCCGAGCCCCATGCCATAGAGATCCACCATGGCTTCCGACACCCAGATCGGCGGCAGGTCTTGGCGCGTCGGCTTGCCGCCCGCAACCAAGGGCACCACGCTTGCCCGGATCGCCGTTCGGGAGGTTGCGCGCCAGCAAGGCGACCGGCGTGCGGCCGGCGTCCAACAGCAGATTCTGCTGGCGAACGAAATCCACCCGCGCCACGCCGGACGTCGTGCGCACGATGTCCTGCTCGCGCCGGCGTGAGGAAGCCCGACTCCCCAGACCGGCCCGCCCGGGCATAGAGGTCCGCCGGCAGCACCTGATTCAGCCAGTCGTCGAGCGAGACGCGAAACGATGACACCATGATTGCCATCGCCGCCGCCACCGCCACGCTGGCGAGGATGCCGGCTGCGGCGACGGCAGCATGGCCCGGGGCGCTCCTGAGCTGAGCCTGGGCGATCTGCAGCGGCGCGCTGCCCCGACCCGGCAGCAGGCCGACGGCCGACTGTGCGATGCGCGGCAGCAGCAGGATCGCGCCGACCAGCATGAGCGCGACCGCGGCATAGCCGAACACCGGCAGTCCGTCCACCGGAGGCAGCCAGGCCAGGGCGCAGCCCGCGGCGAGCGTCGCAACTCCGGGCCAATGGTGATGCAGGCGCGCCAGCGAGCGCGCCTCGTCGCCGGACTTGAGGGCGAGGGCCGGCCGCGCCGCTGCCGCCTCCAGCGCCGGAGCCAGCGCACCCGCCGCCGCCGCGCCGACGCCGAGCAGGAAGAAAGCGACCGCGCCGAGCGGATCGAGCGCCAGTTCAGGCCGCGAGCCGGCGAAGAAGCCCGCGCCGAGATCGCCACCCAGGGCCGAAAGCGCGAGCCGGGCCAGAGCGTAGCCCAGCGCCACGCCGAAGGCCGCCCCGACGGCCCCGACCGCGGCACCCTCGGCCACCAGCCAGGCCACCAGCATCGCGCGCGTCACGCCGGCCGCCCGCAGGAAGGCGAACTCCGCGCGCCGCCGCACCACCGCCAGGGACTGGGCGGAGAACACGAGGAACGCGCCCGTCATCAGGGCGATCAGCGCGAGCATGTTGAGATTGACGCGGTAGGCACGGGACAGGTTGGCCTGGCGTCCCTCCGCCTCATCCGGCCGCAGCACGACCACACCCGCCGGTAGCAGTGACCGGATCCCGTTTTCCAGGTTTGCGGCATCGGCACCCGCTTTCAGCCTCAGATCGATACGGTGAAGTACGCCGAGACGATCGAAACGCCACTGCGCCGTCGCAATGTCCACCACTGCCAGGCGCTGCGTCGGTCCGACCCCGGTCAGCAGTCCGCCGACCCGCAGCCGCACCTCACGCAAGCCGGACTGCAGCACGAGATCGGTGCCCGGCGGTGCTTCCAGCCAGACGGACGCTGCAGGACTGAGGAAAATGGTCTCACCCTCGATCAGGCGCAGACGCTCGCCGTCCTCCACCATGAGCCCGGCAACCAGCCCCGGCTGCAGGCTCGCGGCGCGAAACGGGTCGATGCCCACCACCGTGAGCGATTCGTCCTTCCCTGGCAGTCTGGCGTCGAACTCGAGGGCAGGGCTGGCGACAGCGACTTCCGGCAGGCGCGCGATCCGCGGATACAGGTTTTCGTCGAATCCGGCGCGCGGGCCGCGCACTTCCAGGTCCGCCTGCCCCGAGATCGTCCGCATGCCATGGGCGAACTCCTCCAGCGCAGCGCGATTCACCGCGTTCACCGCGACCCCCAACGCCACGCCCAGGGCGATGGCGAGCATGGTCAGCAGCGTCGCACCCTTGCGGGCGCGCAGCGGTTCGACGAAATACGGCCACAGGCGCCGGTTCACGTTGCCGCCCGGATGCCGTCGCGTGTCAGCAGCAGCACGCGATCGGCGGTGGCGGCCGCCGCCGCCGAATGGGTGACGAGGATGCCCATGGCAGCGGCGTCCTTGATGCGTTCGCGCAGCAGTCGCAGCACCTGCGCCGCCGTATCGCTGTCCAGGTTGCCCGTCGGCTCGTCCGCCAGCAGCAGGCGCGGCCCGTGCACCAGCGCGCGGGCGATCGCCATGCGCTGCAGTTCGCCGCCGGAGAGCTGGCGCGGCATGCCGGCGCTGCGCGCCTCGAGTCCCACCGCCGCCAGCATCGCGCGCGCACGGCGCGCGGTCTCGTCGCGCGGCACGCCGTTCAGCACCAGCGGAAGCGCCACGTTCTGCAGCAGCGTGAGCTGGGGCAGGATGTGGAAAGCCTGGAACACGAACCCCATGCGGCTGCGCCGCAGTCGCGTCATGGCATCGTCATCGAGCCGGGTAATGTCCTGGCCGTCGAGCTGGATGTTGCCCCGGTCCGGCTGGTCGAGGCCGGCGATCAGGTTGAGCAGGGTGGACTTGCCGACGCCCGACTCCCCCATGATCGCCACATAGTCGCCGGCGGCCAGATCCAGATCGACGCCGCGCAGCACCGGCCGCGGCAGGGGGTCGGCGAAGATCTTCTCGATTTGCTGCAGCCTGAGCATGGGGGAAGCGGGGAGATGTTGCGGCGTTGCCCGATCGGTCCGCACAGCATACCAGCAGCGGCAGGCGGCGTTCCTCCCTGCCCCGACAACTCGGCTACACTTTCTCCATTCGTATTCTCAGGGCTATCACCGGCATGAAACCCGGCATCGACGAAGCCATCGATCTGCTGCACGCCGCCACCGTGGGCGTTCTCGCCAGCCATACCACGGCGCTGCCGGGCTATCCCTATGCGTCGATTCTGCCCTTCGCCCCGGACCAGGAATCGCACCCCGTATTCCTCATCAGCGGCCTGGCGGAGCACACCCAGAATCTGCTCGCCAGACGCCCGCGCCAGCTTCCTCGTGTGGGATGCCGGGGGAGGCGGTGTGCTGACCAACGCACGCCTCACCCTGGTGGGCAAGGCGCAGCCCTTCCCTGCCGACCCGCTGCTGGCGGAGCGCTATCTGCGCTACCAGCCGGACGCCAAACGCTATCTGGAACTCGGCGATTTCCGCTTCTTCCGGCTGCAAGCCGAGCGCCTGCGCTACATCGCCGGCTTCGGCCGCATGGGTTGGATCGAAGGACATCGCCTCGACGCGGCGGCGAGTATTGCCCTGACCGAGGAGGCCACGCTCATCGAACGGCTGCAGGCGCACCTGCAGCCGCCGCAGGAACTGCTGGGGGTGGACCCGTGGGGAGCGGACCTGCGGCAGGGTCCGCTGCGCCGGCGGCTGCAATTCCTTCGCCGCCCCGTCGCCGCGGCCGACATCGCGCAGGCATTTGTTCTGGCGATGGAACACGCGGACGAGGGATGAGGCGCCCTACGCCGACGTACTTCAATTCGACTGAAAGAGCGCGGCCAAGCGCTTCGGATCAGCCCGCCTTGAGCGGTACGTAGAGCCGCCGGTCGCCGCGCTGGATCAGCAGGGCGGTGCGCGCGCCGGCGCGATTCACCGCGGACGTAAACTGGTCCACCGAGAACACCGGCACGTCGTTGACCGCCAGTACCACATCGCCGCGCTGGATGCCGGAACGTGCCGCTGCCCCTTCCGCCTTCTCCACCAGGAGGCCGTTGGGCACGTCCAACTGGCGCGCTTCCGCCGCCGCCAGAGGTCGCAGCGCCAAGCCCAGCTTGCCGGTGGGGGCCGTCGTTTCCGGTTCGGCGGCGAGGCGGTGCGCTCCGGCTCCAATTCCGCCGAGCGTGACCGGCACGTCGCGCACCGCGGCCTGGCGCCACACCCGCAGCATCACCATCTGACCCGGACGGAAGTCGCCGATGATGCGCGCCAGATCGACATTGGCGTCCACCGGCGTGCCATTGACCGCCAGCACCACGTCGCCGGGCACGATGCCGGCGCGTTCCGCCGCACTGCCGCGCTCCACCGACGCCACCAGCGCACCGACCGGCCGGTCGAGGCCGAAGGACTGGGCGAGTTCCGGCGTCACCGGCTGTATCACCACCCCCAGCTTGCCGCGGGAGACGTGGCCGGTGGACCGCAATTGGTCCGTGACCTGCATCGCCACGTCGATGGGAATGGCGAACGACAATCCCTGGTAGCCGCCGGTGCGGCTGTAGATCTGGGAGTTGATGCCGATCACCTCGCCCCGGAGATTGAACAGCGGCCCCCCCGAGTTGCCCGGGTTGATCGCCACATCGGTCTGCAGGAACGGCACCAGGGTCTCGTCCGGAAGCGAACGCGACTTGGCGCTGACGATACCGGCCGTCACCGTGTTCTCGAAGCCGAAGGGTTGCCCGACCGCCAGCACCCACTCGCCGACCTTGACCCGGACGGGTCGCCGATGCGCACCGCCGGCAGGCCGACGGCGTCGATCTTGAGCAGGGCGACGTCGGTGCGCTTGTCCACGCCGATCACCCGTGCCTTGTACTCGCGCTTGTCGGTGAGCGTGACCGTCACCACCGAGGCGTCGTCCACGACGTGGGCATTGGTCAGCACATAGCCGTCGTGGCTGACGATGAAACCGGAACCGATGCCCTGCACCTCGCGGCGCTGTTCCTCCGGGTCCGTCGGCACGCCGAAGCGGCGCAGGAAATCGTAGAGCGGATGATCCTTCGGCAGCGTCGAACCGCTGCGCGCCTCGCGCACCTGTACGGAGCTGATATTGACTACGGCCGGGCCGACCTGTTCCACGAGGGACGCGAAGTCGGGCAACTGGTAGCCGTAGGGCGCCGCCGCGCCGGGCGGCTGGGCCAGTGCCTGCGCTCCGGCGTCGCGCATTTCCGCGACGCCGTACCCAGCCAGGGCCAGGGCGACGAGAGCAGCAAACTGATAAGGGCGAAATTTCGTTCTGATCATGCTGTATTGCCTCCTTGTACGCCGTTATGGACGTCCGGCGCGGGAGATCGGTTCCCCCGATCCCGGTTTTCTACCTGTTCAATCTTTGGCCGCCCTCCGCACTTCTCAAGGCCCGCCCGGATTATTTTCAGGCTGCGCACCACCCGCGCCGGCGCCCGATCCGCCCCCGTTGACGCCAGGATGCCGCTCAGCCGCGCCGAGCGCTCCGCCACCGAGCGCAACTGGCGACGCGAGCCGAAAGAGCGGTTCGCCTCGCGGCAGGTGATCCGGCCGGCGTTTCGCAGCAACACGGTCGGTGTCAGCTTTCGGTGACGCCGAAACGGCACGGCATCTCCATGAAAGGAAACGTACCCTTCGCCTGTCCCACCTGTTTCAGGAGCAGCTCTGCCTGGTCGCGGGTTACGAGAAATTCGACCTGGATCGCCATCTGACCCGCCAGCTCGAAGAAGCGGTCCTCGTGCAGCCGGCCATGCCGGCCGAAGCCGGCGACAGCGCGAAACGCCGATCCGCCGCCGATGCCCAGCGCTCTGGCCTGGGCCAGCAACCACTCGAACGCCGGTTGCCCGTGCAGCCGATCCTTCTCATGCACGAAGAACACCAGAAGCAGTCCGTCCGTCATCATGTCGCCTCCCGTCATGTGCGGAACATCAGGCGCCGATGCCGCGCAGGATGAAACCGGCGCTGACCATGCCCAGGATCGTCAGCAGCAGCGAACCGAGAAGATGGGCCCCCACCGCCGCCAGGGCCCAGCCGAACTGGCCGCCGCCGATCAGGGACACGACCTCTGCGGAGAAGGTGGAGAAAGTCGTCAACCCGCCCAGAAATCCGGTGATGACGAACAGCCGCAACTCGGCCGGCAGCCCCGTGTGCGAGGCGAATACCGCGACCGCGATGCCGATCAGATAGCCGCCGACGAGATTGGCGAGCAGCGTGCCCAGCGGCACCGTGGGAAAAAGCGGATTGAAATACGTGGCCAGACCCCAGCGCGACAGTGCGCCGAGCGCCGCTCCGCCGGCCACCGCGATCCCCTCCGATATCAAGGCATGCCTCCCTTCGCCCCCTTCCCGTCCGCGCAGCACGCCCTGCATCTTCGCGCGCCCCGCCCGCCGGCATTATCGCCCCGCCGCACCGGTGTGCAACAGAGCCCGGTCGCGGGAGTTGGCACGGCCCCGATTCTCGTTCAAACTCGCGCCTCGCCCAAACTCGTTCGAGGCCCCGCCGCCGTGACCCCGTTCCCGAACCTGCATTCTGCATTGCGTTTCTCCGCCGCGCTGCTGGCTCTGGCCGGCACCGTCGACGCCTCGGCCGATACGCCCCTCAAGCTTCCCGAAAGCTACAAGGATGTGGAGAAGGCCATGCAGACGCCCGATGAGGGTCCGTGCACCACCTGCGGCGTCGTGGTCTCGGTTCGTTCCGGAACGCCGGGCGCCGCAACCGCGCCGGCGCGGCCGAATGTGGCGAAGAATCCCGCAGTACTGGGCGGACCCGGCGGCCCCCTGGTGGCCGTGCCGATTCTCGGCGCCGGCGGCGAGGCCAAGGAATATCGCAGACCGCAGGCGCCGACGTCCGTTTACATCGTCACTGTGCGCTATGACAATGGCGCGTACGGCGCCATCGAACAGGAGGTCGAGCCCCAGATCCGCAAGGGCGACCGGGTGCGCGTGAACCAAGGAAGAGTGGAACCCTACGCGCGCTGACCCGGCGCCTGAGAAACGCACCGCACCGCTGCCGATATCGCCGCACCGATCGCAACCGAAGCTGCTCAAAGAGGAATCCGACATGCGCCCCCGTTTCACGTTCGTCCTTCTCGCCTGCGGCGCACTCGTCGCCGCGTCGGCGCAAGCTTACGACCTGCAGTTTCTGACCAAGACGCCCTACGCGAATTTCACGAAGGAAGACAAGAAACTGCTGATGCAGAACATCGACAAGGCGCTCGACGAAGGCAAGGAGGGGGACACCGCGGCGTGGAGGAACGAAGCCACGGGTGCCGCAGGCACGATCACGCCGGAAAAGAGCTTCGAGCGCGACGGCACGAAGTGCCGCGCCGTCCGTATCCACAACACGTTCAAGACCCTCAAGGGCGAGGGCAGCTACAATTTCTGCCAGGACAAGAACGGCAAGTGGCAGCTCGCCCAATGAGCGCAGGATGACGCGGCACGCCGCCGGCCGGCCCGCGGCGGCGCCGGCCTCCGTCGTGACGGGCCTCGCGCCGACCGACAACGTCGTCCTGACCGGCGCGGGACCGGGCCACCCCCTGCGCGCGAATCAGAGGCGCTTCTTGACGTCCTGGGCGAAGTCCTCGTAGCGGCGCAACGGCACCACGTCGATATGCACGTGCTGCCCGTGCTCCTTCATGATGGGCAAATCCATCAGCACCTGATCCAGGGCGTCGGGGCTGTCGATGTTCACGACCGCCACCACCCGCCGCTGTCCCACGCATTTCCACAGGTCCACCACCGCCCCCGCCTGTTTCGCGCCGAGCGCCGCGTCCGCCTCCCGCGCCCAGATGGCGAACAGATCCTTCTGGCCCATGTGGGCCGGATACTCGACACGAAAATCCAGGAAATACAGCATGATTGTCTCCTCCTCGTTGTGATTGGCGTTGCCTCCGCGACGGTATCGACTGCCGCACAGCGGCGCCGGCGCCGCTCCTCGTAACCGGCCGCCAGCACATGATGCCACGACCGGGCCCTATGGCAATCCGGTCGCCACGGCGCTGCGGCCGGGGTGGCATCGTACAATCCGCCGTTGTCCCGCGCGTATGGAAGAATCCGAGCCGATGAAGCCGCTTTTCGTCCGCGTCGCAGGCGCCTGTCATCCGGCGCTGCTCGGCGCCGCATTGTTCCTGTCCGCGACCCTTCCAAGTGTGGCCGCGGATGCCGCGGCGCCGCAAGCGGCCGCAGGATCCCGGCCACGAGTCGGGCTGGTGCTGAGCGGCGGCGGTGCCCGCGGCATCGCACACATCGGTGTCCTCAAGGTGCTGGAGGAACTGCGCGTGCCGATCGACTGCATCACCGGCACCAGCATGGGCGGCATCGTCGGCGGAGTCTATGCATCAGGCATGGGATCGGAGGAGATGGCGCAGAAGGTGCAGGCCATCGACTGGACGGCGGCGTTCCAGGACCGTCCCGACCGGCGGGTGATGAACCAGCGCCGCAAGGACGAAGAGTCGGGCTACCTTGCCCGGCCCGAGTTGGGTTTCCGCGACGGCTCGATCCAGGTTCCGGCCGGTGTCGTGTATGGACAGAACATCGAGCAGTTGTTCGCCGATCTCGGTTCGCGCGCCGACGGCATCACCGACTTCGCCAGCCTGCCCATCCCGTTCAAGACCGTCGGCACGGACATCGAGACCGGCAGGATGGTGGTGATGGACCGCGGCCCCCTGTTCCGCGCCCTGCGCGCCACGATGTCGGTACCCGGGGCGATGGCGCCGGCGAATTACGAAGGCAAGGCGATCGTGGACGGCGGCCTGGTGCAGAACCTGCCGGTGGATCTGGCGCGCAAGACGTGCGCCGACGTGGTCATCGCGGTCAACCTGGGAACGCCACTGCTGAAGCGCTCCGAAATCACCTCGGTGCTGGGCGTGACGGAGCAGATGATCAACATCCTGACCGAGCAGAACGTGAACGCTTCCCTCGCCAGCCTGAAGCCGACGGACATCCTGATCTCGCCCGAACTGGGCGACATCTCCGCCGGCAGCTTCGACCGCTCGGCCGAATCGATCGCGCTCGGCGAGGCCGCGGCGCGCAAGGTGGAATCGTCGCTGCGTGTCCTCGGTCTGCCCGAGGACGAGTACGCCGTCCTGCGCGAGGCCCGGGAGGTAGCGACCACGCGGACCCAGCGCGTTGACCGCATCGAGATTGCGCCCCTGAAGCACGTCAATCCGGAGGTGGTGACCAGCGAACTGACGGTCCGGCCGGGCGCATTGAGCCGTGCCGACATAGAGCAGGACATCCGTACCATCTACGAACGCGGTGACTTCGAACGGGTCAGCACCAGTCTGCTGCGCGGCGAGGATGGAACCACCGTCGGCCTGATCGAGCCGATCGAGAAGTCCTGGGGCCCGAACTATCTGCGTTTCGGCCTGAGCCTGACTTCCTCCTTCCGCAACGACACCGACTTCACGGCCGTGGCTAGCTACACCCGCACCTGGGTCAATTCCCTCGGCGCGGAATGGAAGAACCAGGGGCAGATCGGCCAGATCGGGGGCTTCCTCAGCGAGTTCTACCAGCCCCTGAGCGTCAGCGGCGGCCCTTTCGTCGCGCCGCGCCTGGTCTACGAGCGCAGCACCACCAGCGTGTATCTCGGCGACGACAAAATCGCTCAGTTCCTCAAGTTCTACCAGCCGCGTCGGCCTGGACCTGGGTTACGAGAAGCGCAAACTCGGCGAAGCCCGCGTCGGTCTGATCGCCGGCCGGCTATCCGCCGAGACCGACATCGGTCTGCCGCTGTTCGACAACCAGAACGTCCGGCAAGGGGCGTGGACGGCGCGCCTGACCTACGACCAGTTGGACAGCGTGACCTTCCCCCAATCGGGCAATGCCGGACGGCTGGACGTGTTTCTGTCGCGCAGTGCGCTGGGTGCCGACGACCAGTACAACCGCGCCGTCTTCCATTGGACCAGCGCCGGCACCTGGGACAACAACACCTTCTCCGCCAGCATGCGGCTCGGCGGCGGCTGGGGTGAAGACAACGCGATTCCCGCCTACGATTCCTTCACCCTGGGCGGGTTCCAGCAGCTTTCGGGCTACGACGTCAACCGCTTCCGCGGTCAAGGCAGCGCGCTCGGCCGGCTCGACTACTATCGCGTGATCGCGCCCCCGCTCGGGCTGAGACTGGGCGGCATCCTGGACAACATGTACGCCGGCGGCTCGTTCGAAGCGGGCAAGGTGTTCAAGAGCTTCGATCCCCTGACGCCGAGCGACTGGTACTACTCGGCATCGCTCTTCGTCGGTGCCGACACGGTGATCGGACCGATCTATCTGGCCTACGGCCAGGGCGAATCGGGCAATCGCGCCTTCTGGGTGTACATCGGCCGGCCCTGGTTTCCGCAATGAACAAGCGGAACGTCGGGAGCGGGCGCGGCGGCGATCAGTCGGTGAACATCGCGGCGGCGCGAACGACGAGCGGGCGCCCATGGTAGTCGCGACCGTTGAAGTGGCGCGCCACCGCATCCGCGACGTGACGTTCCCACGGCACGCCGATCACCGCCGTGGCGGAGGTAGCCTCCTTGACGAACTTGAAGCTGGTGCGGTCCTTGAACCCAGGCTCGTGTTCCAGAAATTCCGCGACCTGTTGCTCGGTGGTCTCCGGCGGCAGGTTGGCGATGCGAATGAAGCATGACATGGTGACGGCTCCTTGGCAGATCGAAGAAACGGCTTTCCCGCCGGGGATCGCTGCGCGGGAATATTCTATCGCGGAACAACATCCGGCTGCGGCCCGGTCGCCGACGCCGGCGCAGCTCCCGCGGCAAGCCGCTCGGCTTCTTCGCCGACCCAGCCGCCCCCCATCGCTTTGTAGACATTGACCAACTGGGTGAAGCGCTCCGAACTGGAGCGGACCGCAGAGAGCTCCGCGCTGAACAGTTCGTTCTCCGCGTAGAGCACCTCGAGATATCCTGCATAGCCGTTGTCGAACTTCAGCCGCGACAGACGCGCGTACTCGCGCAAGGCCGCCACGCGTTTCGCCTGTGCCTCGGCCTCCTCGCGTTTCTTGATCGCTCCGACGAGGGCATCGTTGGTTTCGCGGAAGGCGTTCAGAACCGTCTGCTGATAGAACGCCACGGCCTCGCGCTGCGCCGCTTCGGCCGTCTGCACCTGGCCCTCGATCTGACCGAAGGTGAAGATGGGCCCCGCGAGCCCGGCCGCCACCGTCCAGGCCGTGGCTGGCCCGGTGAGGAAATCGCCGAATGCCGTGCTGATTGAACCGAACAACCCGGTAAGCGACAGCGACGGGAAATAGAGCGACTTCGCCACGCCGACGTTCGCGTTGGCCGCGACCAGGTTCTGCTCCGCCTGCAGGATGTCCGGACGCCGTTCGAGCAGCGTCGAAGGCAGGTCGCCGGGAATCGCCGGCGCGGCGAGTTCGTCGATCGACTTGCCGCGCGGGATCGGTCCCGGGTTGCGGCCGAGCAGGACGGAGATCAGGTTCTCCTGCGCTGCGACCTGCTGCTCGATCGTGGGGATCGATGCCAGCGCCTGCTGGTACTGCGACTCGACTTGCGCCACCTCCACCTGGGACACGACGCCGCCCTTGAAGCGCAGATCGAAGATCTTCTGCGTGCCGGCGTAGTTGTCCGCGGTAGCACGCGCGATCTCGATCTGCCGGTCGAGCCCGCGCAGCACGATGTAGCTGGCGGCGACACTGGTGACGATCGTCAGGACCACCCCGCGCCGGCCCTGCTCGCTCGCGTACACCTGTGCCTGCGCGACCTCGCTCTGGCGGCGCACGCGGCCGAAGAGATCGATCTGCCACTGCGCGCTCAGCGCGCCCTGGTACAGGGTGGTGTAGGGATCGGCGGGCTCCGGGACCGGCGGCTGGCCGACGCGGCTGGCGCGGTTTCGGCTGGCATCGGCGCTGTAGCCGATCTGCGGATAGAACTGCGAGCGGGTCGTCGTGAGCGCGCCGATAAACTGGTCGACGCGCGCCGCGGCCGCGCGCAGATCGCGGTTCTCGCGCAGCGCTTCCTCGATCAACCGGTCGAGCGCGGGGTCGCCGAACTGTTGCCACCACTGCGTGTTCGCCACGTCGGCGGCCTGCTCGTAGTGAATGCGCCATTTCTCCGGCGTGGCGACGCCCGGCCGGACATAGTCTGGGCCGACGGTACAGCCCGCGAGCAGCGCGCCGGCGAGGAGAGTCAGGCCGAACTTCCTCATGTCAGTCATCCTCCCGTTTCGTCTGCTGCGCCACTGCCAGCGCCGCACCGCCGGGCCCGGTGCCGGCAACCGCCTGCTTGCCAGCGAACTTCTGGCTCATCGACTCGAGCATCCAGAAGAACACCGGGGCGAATAAGATGGCCACCGCGGTCGAGGCGAGGATGCCGCCGATCACCCCGGTGCCGATCGCCCTCAGGCTGTTCGCGCCGGGACCGGAGGCCAAAGCCAGAGGCACGCAGCCCAGGCCGAAGGCGAGCGAGGTCATGACGATCGCGCGGAAGCGCAGGCCCGCGGCCTCGATGGCCGCCTCCTTCGCCGCCATGCCCTGATGCACGCGCTCCAGGGCGAACTCGCAGATCAGGATCGCGTTCTTCGCCGAGAGGCCGACCAGGGTCACCAAGCCGACCTGGAAATAGACGTCGTTCTCCAGCCCGCGCACCCAGGTGAGCAGCAGCGCGCCGAGCACGGCGATCGGCACCGTCAGCACCACCGCCAGCGGCAGCGTCCATTTCTCGAACTGCGCCGCCAGCAGCAGGAACACCACGATCAGGCCGGCGATGAAGGCGATCGAGGACGTGCCGCCGGATTCCTTCTCCTGCAGCGCCTGGCCGGCCCAGGCGTAGGAGAAGTCCGCCGGCAGCGTCTCGCGCGCCGACCGCTTCCATCGCGGCGATCGCCTGCCCCGAGCTGTAGCCCGCGGCCTGGTTGCCGGTCACCTTCACCGCCGGGAAGCCGTTGAAGCGCGTCATCAGCTTGGGCGCCGCGACGTAGCGCACGGTGATCAGCGCCGACAGCGGCACCATGCTTGCCGGTCTTGGAGCGCACGTAGACGTTGCTGAAGTTCTCCGGCTCGATCCGGTACTCGGCGTCGGCCTGCAGCACCACCCACCAGACCCGGCTGAACTGGCGTGAACTGGCCGGCGATCTGACGAGCCGAAGTACGCCTGCATGGTCTGGAAGGCGTCCTGCACCTTCACGCCGAGCACCTCGGCCTTGCTGCGGTCCAGGTCGACGAACAGCTGCTGGCGTGGCGCCGCGGAAGGTGGTGTTCACGCCCTGCCAGCTCGGGCCGCTGCCGCGCCTTGGCGAGGAAAGCCTGCACCGCCTGCGTCGGTGGCGCGCGGATCGCCCGAGCCGCGATTCTGTACGTAGAACTCGAATCCGCCGGTCGTGCCCAGACCGGGATCGAGGGCGGGTTGACCGCCAAGCGCGAAGCCGTCCTTGCGCGCCGGCGAACTGCGCGTTCAGCCGCTTCAGCGCGGCGAAGCGAGCAGCGAGGCATCCTTGCGCTCCTCGAAGGGTTTCAGCGAGACGAACATGCAGCCGCGGCGTTGTTCGTAGCTGGCCGTCGACGCAGGCTGTAGCCGTTGACCGGTGCCACGTCCTGCACCGCCGGGTCCTGCAGCGATGATGTTCTGCGATCTGCTTCGAGCAACGCTGCCGACGTAGGCCGCTAGGCTGGCCGTGTCCGGCACCTCGACGATGACGAAGAAGTAGCCCTGGTCCTCGTCCGGCACGAAGCTGCCGGGCAGGATGCGGAACATCAACACGATGCCGGCGATCACCGCCGCCGAACACGATCAGCGCGATCGGCCAGCCCTGGATCGTGCGCGCCACGCCGCCGACGTAGCCGTTGGTGCAGCTTGTCGAACCCGTTCTCGAACCAGCCGGAAGAACCCGTTCTTCTCGCCGTGGTGCGCCTTGATGATGATCGCCGCCAGCGCCGGCGACAGGGTGAGCGCCATGATGCCGGAGATCACCATCGAGATCGCGATGGTGATGGCGAACTGCTTGTACAGCGTGCCGGTCACGCCGCCGAGGAAGGCCACCGGCAGGAACACCGCGAGCAGCACCAGCACGATCGAGATCAGCGCGCCGGCGATTTCGGTCATCGCCTGCTTGGCCGCCTCCAGCGGCGCTCAGTCCCTTCTTGGTCATGTTCACCTCGACGTTCTCGACCACGACGATGGCGTCGTCCACCACCAGGCCGATCGCCAGGATCATGCCGAACATGGTCAGCATGTTGATCGAGAAGCCGAGCAGGTGCATGCCGATGAAGGTGCCGATGATCGACACCGGCACCGCCAGGATCGGGATGACCGTTGCGCGCAGCGACTGCAGGAACAGGAACACCACCAGCACCACCAGCACCACCGCCTCGAAGAAGGTGTGCACCACCTTGTCGATCGAGTTCAGGGTGAACTGGCTGGTGTCCAGCACGATCTTGTAGTCGAGGCCGGTGGGAAACTTCGCCTTCAGCTCCTCCAGCCGCTTGCGCACCGCGCTGCGCGGTCTCCACCGCGTTGGCGCCCGGCTGCTGGTAGATGCCGATGGTCGTGCGCGGTCTTGCCGTTCATGCGGCTGGCGATCGAGTAGTCGCGCTTGGTCGAGCTCGACCCGGCCGATGTCCTTGACGCGCACGATCGCCGTGCCTTCCTTGGCGGTGCGCACGATGATGTCCTCGAACTCCTCCGGCTTGGTCAGCAGGCCCTGGGCGGTGACCACGAAGGTCTGCTGCGACCCCGGCCGGCGTGGGCTCGGCGCCGATCTGGCCGATGCCGAAGGTCTGGTTCTGGCTCTGGATCGCGGCCGCCACCTCCTGCACCGAGATGCCGAGCTGCGCCATGCGATCCGGGCCGCAGCCACACGCGCATGGCGATGTCCGGCAGGCCGAACACCGAGGCGCGGTTGGCGCCGGGCACGCGCTTCAGCTCGTCCAGCACGTACAGGTTGGTGTAGTTGTCGATGTAGGTCGAGCTGTAGCGGTCGTCCGGCGAATAGACCGACAACACCATCATCAGGCTGGACGACTGCTCGTCCACCGTGACGCCCTGCTGCGTCACCACCTGCGGCAGCTGCGGCGTCGCCTGGCTCACCCGGTTCTGCACGTTGACCTGGTTGATGTCCGGGTCGCTGCCCGGCTTGAACACCACGTTGATCGTGACGTTGCCCGCTCGACGAGCTGACCGAGTTGAAGTAGAGCAGGTTGTCGACGCCGTTGAGCTGCGCCTCGATCGGCGCGGCCACCGTGTTCGCGATCACCTCCGCCGTTGCGCCCGGGTAGCGCGCGGTCGATCTTGACCTGCGGCGGCGCCAGCTCCGGGTACTGCGCGATCGGCGACACCGACATCGCCACAGCGCCGCCGAGCACGATCAGGATGGAGATGACCGACGAGAGGATCGGCCGGTCGATGAAGAAGTGGGTGAACATGGTGCGGCTACTTCTTCGGCTCTTCGGCGGCCTGCGACGCCGGCTTGCCGGCGGCCCCTGCCGGCTTTTCGCCGGCTCCTTGCGGCTTCGCGCCGGCCGCGCCCGGCTCGGCGATCTTCACCGGCTTGCCCGGCACGACCTTGAGCACGCCGTCGACCACCACCCGGTCGCCCGCGTGCAGGCCGGTGAGCACGACGATGTCCTTCTGCCCCACATAGTCGCCGACCACCACCGGCCGCACCTCGGCGGTGCCCGCCTGGTTGACCACGTAAACCAGGTGGCCGTTCGAGCCCTGCTGGACCGCGAGCTGCGGCACGACGATCGCATCCGGGCGCACCGCTCCCTTCACGTAGGCGGTGACGAACATGCCCGGCCGCAGCGTCCGCTTCGGGTTGGGCAGGACCGCGCGCACCTCGAACGATCCGGTGTCCTGGCTGAACGACGGGTCGGCGAAGTTGATCGTGCCCGTATGCGGGTAGCGCGATCCGTCCGAGCATGATCGATCTCGACCTCGAAGTCCTGGTCCTTCGGAAAGACCACCTGCTTCTTCTCCCGCATCTCGCGCCAGGCGCGCGGTCTGGTTCTGCGAAATGCTGAAGGTCACCCAGATCGGGTCGATCGCCGCCACGTAGGTCAGCTTCGAGTCGGGCGCCTGCGCGTTCAGGTAGGCGCCCTCGCGCTGCGGCGAACGGCTCGCCAGGCCGGTCACCGGCGAGCGGATGGTGGCGTAGCCGAGGTTCAGCTCGGCCTCCTTGACCTTGGCCTGCGCCGAGTACACCGCGGCCTTCGCCGCGTCGTACTCGCCCTGGGCCTTGTCCAGGTCCGCCTGCGACAGCGCGTTCTGCTGCGCCAGCGGCTTGACCCGCGCCAGCGTCGCCTGCGCGGTGGTGAAGCGCGCCTGCTGCGCCTGCAACTCGCCGCGCGCCGCATCGAGCTGCGCCTGGAAGGGTTTCGGGTCGAGCTGGAACAGGAGCTGCCCATCCTTCACCAGTTCGCCTTCCTTGTAGGCGATCTTGTCCAGGAAGCCGGAGACGCGCGCGACGATGTCCACCTGGCGCGAGCTCTCCGTCTGCGCCACAAAGCTCGGCACGAAGGGAATCGTCTGCGGCTGCACGGTGACGACCGACACTTCGGGCGGCGGCCGCTGCGGCGCGGAAACTTCCTTCGAGCAGCCGGCAATGACAGCAGCGGCAAGGATGGCGGTGAAAGTCAGCAGGAAGCGGATGGGCATGCGCAGAATCCTTGTAGGGCGCCGAGCGTGGCGCCAGCGACTCTGGCAGACCGGCCGCCGCCTGAGCCGCAAATATTTTCTTGGATGGTACCGGGATAACCAGGCTGCAACAACACGGCACCATCTCGGCCCGATATCCGGGGCAGGGGCACGAAACGTCGCCCGCAATCAGACGGCCGACCGCCGGTCCCGCCCCTTTTTCCGGCGAGCCTGCGGTGCGGCTTTGCTGCCGGCCACCCGGCCGTTTGGATCTGCGCTGGCATCCTGACGTCGCGGCCGCGCCGTCGGCTACAATGCTGCGATCGACGGATACGGGGTGCGCAGGTGAGCAGAACACGCTGGCTGGTCTGGTTCGCGCTTGCGGGGCTGGCGTTGAGTGCCTGCGGGTCGCTGAACGTGACCACGCAAGCGAAACCGGGCGCCGACCTGGCGGCGATCCGCACCTATGCCTGGCTGGGGGGCAGCGCGCTGACGACGCCCGACGCACTCTCGAATTCCGAGGTTCGCGAACGCATCGACGGCATGATCCGGCACCATCTGGCAGCAAAGGGCCTGCGCGAAGTCGCGGCCGGCCAGGGAGCGGACGTGCTGGTGCAATACTGGGTCGCTCTGGATGTCGATGTCGTCGTTCTGCCGGCGGCCGGCGCCGGTCTCTATTCGAGCGACATCGGCCACGACCGGCCTCCGTCCGATGTCGCGGTCGATTCGCTCGGATCGTCCATGGGATCGGTGCTTCCGTCCGCCAGCATTCCCCTGCGCACTGGCCAGCTTGCGGTGGACCTCCTGGAGCCGGCCCGGCGCGGCCTGCTCTGGCGCGCCACGGTCGAGCAGCCGGTGACGCGCGATCTCGACAAGGTGCTGGCCGAGACCGACCGCGGGCTGGCGCGTGCGTTCCAGGGTTTTCCGCCGCGCGCGAAGTAGGCGCCGCACGAGCCGGCCCGCAGCCGCCGCAACACGCCGCCGATGCAAGCCTCTCATCGCTTCGAACAGGTCGCCCAGCTCACCGTCGTCGGTTTTCTGCTGGTCGGCTGCTTTCTGGTGCTGCGGCCGTTCCTTGCGGCGATGCTGTTCTCGGCCGTGGTGTGCTCCTCCACCTGGCCCGTCTTCCTCGCCCTGCGCAGGCGGCTCGGCGACAGCAGTGCAGCGGCCGCGTCGATCCTGTCGCTGGCGATCGTCGTGCTGATCGCCGGTCCGGTGGCATTGCTGGCGTTGAGCATGGCCGACGGCATCGCGCCGGTGATCGACTGGGTGCGGGGACTGCTCGAAGGAGGGCCGTTGCAGCCGCCGGAATGGCTGGTCGGGCTGCCGCTGATCGGCGACCAGATCGGGGACTACTGGGCCAGGATCGCCGCCAGCCGCGAAGAACTGGTGTCGCTGCTGCGGCGCATGATCGACCCGGCCAGGACCTTCCTTTTCGGCGCAGCGGCGATCATCGGCGAGGGGCTGCTGCAGATCCTGCTCGCGGTGTTCATCGCGTTCTTCTTCTACCGGGATGGCGAGCTGTTGATGGGACGGCTGCGGGAGGCCAGCGGCCGCCTGGCTGGCGATAGCGGCAACGAACTGGTGGATACCATGCGCAACACCATCACCAGCGTCGCCTACGGGCTGATCGGCACCGCCATCATGCAGGCGATCGTGGCCACGGTCGGTTTCCTCCTCGCCGGCGTGCCGGCCGCCTTCCTACTTGGTGCCGCGACCTTCGTGCTTTCGCTGGTGCCGCTGGGACCGCCGCTGATCTGGGGCGGGGCGGCGATCTGGCTGTATCAGCAGGGTCTGACCGGCTGGACCATCTTCATGGTGCTGTACGGCACCTTCGTCATCAGCAGCGTGGACAACTTCATCAAGCCTTACCTGATCAGCCGCACCAGCAGCATGTCGCTGTTCATGGTGGTGTTGGGCGTGTTCGGCGGCGTGCTCGCCTTCGGCTTCATCGGCATCTTCATCGGGCCGGCCGTGCTCGCGCTGGCGGACAGCCTGGCCACCCGCTGGCTGGAGAAGCAGGCGCAGTCGCCGACACCCGAGCGCTGAGGCGTCCCGGCGACGCGACCGCGTCGCAATAAGGGGCGCCACCGGCGCCCCTTATTGTCGGTCCAAATCAGCGAATCAGTTGCCGCGCTGTAGTGCCTTCTGCCGCAGGCGGTCGTACTCGTCCTTGGTGATCGCCCCCGAATCGAGGGCCTTCTTCAGGTCGATCAGTTCCTGCCCCTGGGAGACGGTCGTCACTTCGCTGCGCACTTCGGCGCCACCGCCGCCGCAGGCCGTGAGAGTGGCGGCGGCGGCAATGACCAAGGTTGCCAGCAGGGCTCGTTGCAGCGTCATGTTTGTTCCTCCTGTCGATCGAGATGGGTCGCTGGAATTTCGGTGGGAAGCTCAGGACTTGGTACCCGCCGTGGTGTCCACCTTCTTCCATGTGCTGTCCGGATTGAAGCGCGTTATCTTGCCCGCCAGACCTGCCGTTTTCGGACCGAGATCCTTTTGGTACAGGACGCCGTCGTGGTTCACCATGAAGGTCATGATGCCGGATGATCCATACTTGGCCGGATAGGCGAGGACGGCGAAGCCACCGATCATCTTGCCCTTGACCAGGTAGTCATAGGCCCCGGCCCGATCCCCTGCTTGACCGCGATCGCCCGCATCGCGCTGCGTATCGCGGCCGCGGAATTCCTGGCGACTGTCCGCCCCGGCCACGTTCTTGCCATATTTCTCGCGGCTGCCCTGGTCCTTGTAGGACACCCCCTTGCGGTGGTCGGAGTTGTGCTGCCAGTTGTTGCCGCTGACCTTGTTGGCGTTGAAGTTGCGGTTGATGTTGGTGGCCCGGTTGACGTTGACGTTGATGTCGCCGCGACCCCAGTTGCAGCCGCCGAAGATGGCGCCGGCAGCGGCGAAGCCCACGCCCCAGGCGAAGCCCCGCGCCAGCGCGCCGCCGGGGTACCACAGCGGATTGGGCGGGTAATAGAAGGGGGTGTAGGCGGGATACGGCCAAGTGCCATAGACCACCGTCGGGTTGTAGGCCGGCACGTAGATGGTCTCGGGCTGGGCCGGCTCGATGATGATGGTCTGGGTCGTCGTCCCCGCCGCCGCAGGCTGGACCGTGACCTTCTGCTGCTCGTTCGACTCCAGCGTGCCGGCGCTCTGCGCCATCCCCCGCAGCCGCTGGACCGAATCCAGGACGTCCTTCTGCTGCGCGAGCACGGCGTTGCCCAGATCCTGGGTCCATTCCAGCTTGTCGCTCATCATGGTGACCGTCTGCGGGAAGGCCACCAGGGACTGGACGCTCACGTCCCAGCTCTTGCCCTCGACTGCCTTCACCGCCTCGTCACCCTTCATGCTCGGATTGCCCGCCACCCAGCGCGCCGCCTCCACCACTTCCAGCGGGTAGGTGGCGGCCATCAGCACCTGGGACAGCAAGCCGTCGGGATAAAGGGCGATGGGTGCCAGCAACTGGTCGAGTTGTTCCTGGGAATAACTGGCGCCTTGTTCCTGCGCGGCCGCGGGTGCGCCCGCCGGCGCCTGGGCCCGGGCCGCCACCGGCACCACCATCGCCAGCGTTGCGACAGAGCAGCACAGCCGCATCAACAAGGTTCTCATGCTCTTCCTTCCTTCGGCGCATTCCGTGACTGTTCACAGGACGGGGACGCGGATCGCAGCCTTCCGAATACGCACCACCGTTCACACGCCGGCGCTTGCTCGCTCCGTGCGCAGCGCAGTGTACCTCATCCATTTGAAGCCGCGCGCCCCCGTTTTCCAACGACAACCGCATGGGCGGGGCGGACCGAGCCGCCCCGGAAGGGAGGCCCGCCAAGCCGGCGATGCCGGTTGCCCCAACTTCCGACCGCAGTCCATAATCCGCACTTTCTCTGCAGGGGAATCGATCTATGATGACAAACAGGTTTAGCGGCACCGCCCTGGTGACCGCCGCCCTGCTCCTGACCGGGTGCGGCGGCGCAGATGTGCAACAGACGACGCGCGTGTCGAAGGGTCAGGAACTCACCGACCTGCAGAGAGCGCTCGACGGCGGCGCCATCACCAAGGCCGAATACGATCGGCTGCGCCAGCGCATCGTCAACCGCGCCGACTGATCCGCTGCGCCAGCGCGGGTGCCGCGTCGAACGGTCCGCGCAGGACGATCCGAACGCGCATCCGTGACGGATTTGCGCGAAACGTCCCCGCTCCTCATCTAGTCTGCGGCCTTGCTCACCGAACAGATGCGCCACTGCGGCGTGGCGACGCGACTCACATGAGGAATGCCCAGCAAGACCTCACCCACCCATGGCCGGAACGTCCCCTCGCGCTTGTTGCGAAGCGCATGGCAGGACCGATCGCGACGCTGCTGGCGGTCGCATTGGCAAGTTTCGCCGCATTCGTGGCGGTGGTATGGTTCGACGACTCGATGCGGGTCTTCAGCCCTGCCGTAATCCGCCTCGGGACGGCCAAACAAAGCACCCTCGGCGGCCCGCCGCTTCCCTGGCCCATTTCATCCTTGCCGCACCAATAGCCTTCGTCGTCATCGTCGCTGCGGCAGCGAGCGCCGGACGCAACGCCCGGTGATCAGGGGCGCCGCGGCGGCACGTCGGGAAACTCGCCCAGATATTCGGCCTTCCACCAGTTGCCGCTGCGCGCCCGCTCTTCTCCTGTCGTGAAGCGGTAGCGGTACGCGAGAACCTGGAGGTAGCGCGGCGACGCCTTGCCTGCGAACGGGTTGTGGGCAAGCAGGCCGGTGACCGCCGGTTTGTCGGCCGCCAGCGCATCGAGAAATGGCGCGAACCAGTAGGCCACCGCGCGTTCCTGGGTCGGCACGAACCACATCATCCAGTCCAGGCGCGGCTGGTGCGGCACGATAAACGCCGGCGGTTGATCGAGCGCTCCCGGTTTGTAGCGGAAGACGTAGCGCTCCCAGTGCACGCCGTCGTAGCTGCCGGCGATCTGCAGTTCCTGGCGTTCGGTCTGCATGGTGGGAAAGATGTGGTAGGAGTTGCCGATGCCATAGCGCGACCCGGTGGCGGCGAACGCCTGGAGCGCAGGAGGCAGAGGATGACGCGCCAGCATGGGAAACATCGTGGTCAGGCTGAGCGCGAAAATCAGCAGCGCCGCTGCTCCTGTCGTCGCTCTCAGTACGGCGCCGGGCAGGGGCGAGGGAGACAGGGCGGCCTGCCGCTCGCGGATGCGCTGCGGCACGACCCGGCTGACGATGCGGTCGTCGAGCAGGAACAGGCACAGGAGGAGCGTCAGCAGGTTGATGAAGTTGTGGTTGCTGGTGGCGAGGATCGTCAGTTGCATGAGGATCGTCACCGACGCGGCGAAGATGCGGAACGGACGCGGCAGGAAGATGAAGAACGGAACGATCAGCTCCGTGAAAAAGGTGAAGCCGACGCCGGCCTTCAGCAGAGATTCCGGCAGTTGGTGCGCGTACCACGAGCCGACATGCGGCAGCGGCTGGGTCTCGAAATAGTAGTTGAGCGTAGTGAAGCCGCTCCATGACGGGTCTCCGCTCGCCAGCTTGGAAAATCCCGACAGGAAGCGCAGCCGGAACAGCAGCCAGTGGTAAAGCAGCACCACCAGCCGCGTCGGCGCACCGGCGAGGAAGATCGCGAGGAAGCCGCATTCCAGCAGCAGGTAGTCCCACTGGAAGTTCATGAATACCTGTCCGGCATGGTAGAGCGACAGGTAGAGCACGAACAGCAGGATCAGGATGAGCCGCTGCCGGCCCCAGCCCAGCAGCAGGAAGAGCGCAAGCAAGGCTCCGGCCAGCGCCGCGCCCTGCAGGGCAATGTCGCTGCTGTCGAACCAGAACAGCGTCGGCATCTGCAGCCAGGCGGCATGGCCGTGGCGGGCGAGGCCGCGCTCCAGAAGTTCGTGCAAAGGCAGAATGCCGCCGGGACCGGCCAGGCCCTCGATCTGCGGCACCAGGGAGGCGAAGGCGGCGAAGTAGACCAGCGCCAGGCCCTTCACGAACAGCCATCCGGTCAGTTCGTGGTCGTTGGCGGGCTGGAACAAATTGCGCAGGAAGTTCGCCGGTCGGTCCATCAACCACGACCTCGCAACTCCGGCGTCGCGATCCGTCATGACTACGCCGCGATGCTGAGCCGGGTCATCGCCCGCGCCCAGCCTTGGCCTTGAGCACGGCAGCGCACGCGTCTGGGAGATCCTTCGCCGACGGCGGCTTCGGCGCGGGAAGCACCCTGGGAGACACGGCCGCCTCGCGGATCTCCTCGACCCAGCGGTCCAGATCGGCGTCGCAGCCATCGCCCGGCGGCAGCGGCTGCTGCGGCTCGCACTCCGCGGCGCCGGCCGGGCAGGCAAGCCGGATGTGGAAATGCGCGTCGTGGCCCCACCACGGCCGCACCTTGGCCAGCCAGTCGCGCTGGGTTTCCGTCGAGCACAGGGAGCGCTTGATGACCGGATTGACGAAGATGCGGTCCGACTTCCGCCGACTGCGCCGCCAGCTTCATCAGTTCCGCATCGAGCGAATTCCAGTTGGACGAATCCACCTCGCCCTCGGCGGCGCGGATCACCGACGGGGAGACGGACTGCTCGGCCTCCTCGCGCGACAGCACGCGCCCGCCGTCCTGCTGAAGGAACCACACATCCACGTCCAGCCCGACCTGATGGCTGCGATGACCGTTCGGCATCGGACCGCCGCGCGGCTGCGCCAGATCTCCGACCAGCACGCGGCTGTCGTGGGCGGCGGCATGACGGCCCAAGCGTTGCACCAGCGCCACCAGCCGCGGATGCCCGTAATAGCGGTTGCGGCTCGGCCGCATCACCTGAAAGCCCTCGCCCACCAGCGGCAGCGCCGCCGCCCCGGCGATGCAGCCCGCGGCATAGGAACCGATCACCCGCGGTGCGCCGGCCGCGGGCCGGGCGACCCCGCTCCAGCCGTTGCCGGCGAGCGCCGGCACGGCGCTCAGCCAGATCGACATCAACATCAGCAACGCTCTTCCAACACGCATGAATGGATTCCCCGCAACCGCCCCTGCACCGTCCATCACCGCCGTCCCGTAGGGCGCGCCGTGCGCGCCGATTCGGCGCCCGCAGGATCGAAGCCGCAAAGGATCCGATCCGCAATTCCGGGGCTCGATCTCACCACAAGGGGGAGTCCTCGGAGTGGCGGAAAAGCCTACCACGCCGGAGCCCTCTGCATGCGAACCGGCCGGGGTCCGGGGCGTGACTGCTCGAAAAGGGGCCCCCTACCCTGTTCGCGGAGGAATACAGAGCGGTGGGGGGGGCGCGCCACGCGCAGCGATCGTCGGCCCGGTGCGCATGGCGCACCCTACCCGGCTACGCGACTGCCCGCCGGGGGGCGGCGTCGGCCCCAGGCTCTTCGTGTCGCGGCGCCGACACATCGCGAAAGCGCAGCATCTCGCCGACCCGCACCGAGGCGCCGTCGTAGAAGCCGCTCTCGGCGGCGAAGTCGCGCGGGTTGTGGAAGGTGCGGAACAGCAGGTCGAAGATCGGCAGATCCGAGTAGTTGCGCGCGTGCACGCCCCGCTCGTGGTGGTGCGAGTGGCTCTCTGGCCGCTGCACGACATACCCGAGCCAGCGCGGCGTGCGCAGGTTGCTGTGCTGGAACACCGAGAGGAACGTCGTTGCCAGCAGCACCACGGTGCTCGCCTCCGCCGTGAGACCCACGCCGAGGGTGAGACAGAGGCTGAACAGCACGGTCCAGCCGACCATGTCGAGCGGGCTGAACCAGAAGGCGCCGAAGCTGTCGATCCTCTCGGCGCTGTGGTGCATCTGGTGGAACCATCGCCACAGGCGGTCGGATGCGTGCATCGTCCGGTGCCAGAGATACACGCCGGCCTCGTACACCAGCAGTCCGACCAGCGCGCCGCGCCAGGTGCCGAGCCCCGTCAGATCGAACAACTGGAAACGCGCCAGTTGCTCGGTCCAGAGGAGCGGCAGGTAGGACGACAGGAAGAAGTAGGCGGTGAAGGCGGCCAGCCCGCGCAGCTTCCAGCCCTTCACGTCAGGCAGGCGGCGCGCCGGGGCGACCGCCTCCCAGCCGATGAGGGCGGCGTACAGGCCGAGGACGGCGAGGGACACGGGGTGCATCAGAATCTCAAGGGGGGTTGGCATGGCGGTTCTCCTTCTGCTTCAATGGGTGATGCAGAAGGTACGTCCGGCACGCCTGATCGACTAAAGCCGTTTCGGCAAGGAATCGGACAAATCGGCCGTGCCCATCCCCCACCACCGCCGAGCGTCGCCATCCTGGCGCTGCCCGAAACCACCGCATCGGTGGTGTTCTACGGCATGTACGACCTGTTCGTGTCCGCAGGACGCGACTGGGGATGGATCGTCGGCGGCGAGCCGGGACTGCCGGTATTCCGGCCGCAAGTCGTGTCCGCCGGCGGAACCGTTCCGCGCCGCCAACGACGTGCTTATCGCGCCCCAGGCCACGCTGGACGAATGCGCATCCCCGACGTGGTGTGCGTGCCGGAGATCGCCGTGCCTCCGGGCGCGCCGTTGCAGGGCCGGTTACGCGGCGGAGATCGCCTGGCTGCGCCACTGCTACGACAACGGCACCACGCTGGCGACGGCCTGCTCCGGGGCCATGCTGCTGGCGGAGGGAGGGCTCGCTGCCGACGGTCAGGAAGCGAGACCCATTGGACATACTGCGACGTGCTGAAGCGCGGCTACCCGCTGGTGAAGGTGCGTGCCCAGCGCGCCCTCGTCGTCTCGGGCGAGGGGCATCGTCTGGTGATGGCCGGCGGCGGCACCTCGTGGCTCGATCTCGCGCTCTACCTGATCGCGCGCTTCAGCAACTTGGACACCGCCATGCAGGCGGCCCGCATCAATCTCATCGACTGGCACGCCGGCGGCCAGCAGCCGTTCGCGCGGCTGGCCCGGACGCGGCAGGCGGAGGATGCCCTCATCGGCCGCTGCCAGTTTCAGGCTTGCCGAGCATTACCACGAGCCCTCTCCGGTCGCGGCCATGGTGCGCCTGTCGGGCCTGGCCGAAAGCGCTCCTTCAAGCGCCGCTTCCAGCAGGCCACCGGCATGTCGCCCCTGGAGTACGTACACACCCTGCGCCTGGAAGAGGCGAAGCACCTGCTGGAGACCGGCACGCAGCCCATCGAGGCCATCGCCAACGAGGTGGGCTACGAGGACGCGGGGTTCTTCGGCCGCCTGTTTCGGCGCAGCGTGACCCTCAGCCCGGCCCAATATCGCAAGCGCTTCGGCGCAATGCGCCGTGCCCTGGAAGAGGGGCCGCCGGAAGCGGCGCAGCGCTGAAACCGCTCCGGCGTGTAGGGCGGGCCGCGCCCGCCGTCCCGGTGTCGCCGCAAGCAACAGAACAGGGCTGAAACGGCCCCGGCGACAGCTGAAAACGTTTCCTATACTTGCAATTTCCCGGCACGCGGCAGCCGCAAGACCGCACCCACCCCGGCAATCCCACTGAATGGAGGATCGACACATGATGTTTGCGCGTACCGCGAAGGCCCTCGTCGCCCTGTTCCTGGCGCTGACGGCGTTGCAGGCCCAGGCGTGGACGCGCCTGCCCGCTGTCACCTTCGCCACCCTCCCCGCAGGCACCGCCCATCCGGAAGGCATCACGGCCGACGACCGGGGCAATCTCTACGTGGCGAACTTCGATGTCGGCAAGGCCAGCGGTCCGGGGGACGTTCTCGTGTTCGACCGCCACGGCAAGCTGCTGCGCAAACTCAGTGTCACGGATTCCAGCGCCCTGCTCCTGGGCCTGTCATTCCACCCCCAGAGTGGCGACCTGCTGGTGATCGATTTCGGCAACCAACGCGTGCTGCGGGTCGATCCGATCACCGGCAATGCGACGCCCTTCGCCACCATTCCGGGCGGGGCAAACGCCGGACCGAACGCGCTGGCATTCGACGGCGACGGCAACGTCTATATCTCGGACTCGTTCCAGGGCACGATCTGGCGCACGCCGGCAGACGGCGGCGACCCCGTCGCCTGGGTCAGCCATCCCCTGCTGACCACCACTGGAGTGCCGCCCTTCGGCGCCAACGGCATCGCCTTCAACAACGCGGCCACGGCGCTGTTCGTCGCCAACACCGGCAACGACACGATCGTGAGGATTCCATTGCCCGGCGGCCCGGGCGGGACGCCCGGCACGCCCGAAGTCTTCGTGAACAGCATCAACGGCGCCGACGGCCTGATCGTGGACGAGGACGACAACCTGTGGGTGGCGGCCAATCAGGCCGACGAGATCGTGGTGCTGGACCCAAGCGGACGCGCCATCGCCAAGCTCGGCGATTTCGGCGGCATCGACCGCGACGGCTCGCCCAGGGGCTTGCTCTTCCCCGCCAGCCTGGTGCGCGTCGGCGGCTTCATCTACGTCGCCAATCTCGCGCTCGATCTGCGCCTGTTCGGCCTGGCCCAGACCCTGGACTCGCAATGGGCAGCGCAGGTATCGCAGCACACCATCGCCCGCATCCGCGCGCGCATCCCGCCCGTGCCGGGGCTATGCGGACCGGACGATCGCGGCCGGAAAGGGAAGGATGGGTGTGACGGGCATTGAAAAGCCAAGCACTCGGCGGACGGGAGGGAGTCGTCCGCCGCTATTTGCCCGCCACCTTGCATCCCGTATAAGACGTCGTGGAACCGTCCGACAACGATGCTTCGCTGGCGTTGAGTTCGAGCACGGCGACGCCGTTGCCGTAGCGCGTTCCGCCGGCGGAATCAATCTTGTCGAGGCGAAACTCCCGCTCCCGAAGAATGACCCAGGCCGAATTTCCACCGTCCATTGAGCGCAGGTAGAAATATTTGCCGCCGGCGCACTGATACTCCGTGGCATCGGAGGGTACGCGCGATCGTTCCGGGGCGGAGCCGCCGAAGGGCCAGATGCTGAAACCGCCGCAGGCCGTCAGCAGCAGGCAGGAGACGGCGGCAGCGAGCGCCGCACGAGAGAATTGTGGTTCCATGGAGAAAAGCCTGAGTAGAGGACCCATCTATGGTGCCACAAGCCTTGGTTCGGTGTGGGGAAGGGCGATCGCGGCCGCGAAGGAAAGGGTGGCTGTCGGCGACAGACATTGCAGCCAAAGCCAATTATTCGCTGCGCGTCTCGCAATGCGAACTACGGCGCGGCGAAACATCAACTCGACCACAGCCTCTTTAATCCGCCGCCTACGGAATCGAACCGATCACCTCGAAACGCTCGATCTCCACTATTCCAGAGGTCGCAATCGGTTGGAAGCGCAGGGAACGCACACGGTGAACCGAACGCCATGCCGGGTGGGCGTGAAGCGGGATTGCGTATATGTGCCAACGCCCATCGGGGATGACCATGACGCCCGCGCCCCGCGCGGGATCCTCCGGCTCATCTGCTCTCGCCTTCCACGACAGTCGGGCCAACGGTACCGGTGTGCCTGATGCGCGCATTCTGAACACTAGATAAGCGGCCTGCGCGGTCGCTATGTCGATTTCGGCCGTTTCGATCCATGGGCGCTCTGAGGTCGCCTTGAACCTAAAAACCTCAGTTAGCCGATTCCGTTTGCATGATTCGCGAGCAGACGGAGGATGTTGGGGCGGACCGATACCGGCGAGGATGTGTTTGAGGTGGTCGCACAGCCGATGCCAGACGGTGGCGGGGTTCAACTGCTCCGCAGCCTGCGCCGCCCAGCCCTGAAGCAAGGCCGAGACACGCGTAAGCGCTGCCCGCGCCTTGCCGAAATGCGCATGCAGGCCGGTGAGCGTGATCGTCGTTTGGCCGGCATGCTCGGTTCGCCGGCCGACCGAGGACATCAGCCAGGGGCGGCTGGTGATCGCCTCGCGCCGGGCCTCCGGATTGGCCAGCCGTACGAACAGGCTCCACCAGTTGTAGATCAGCGCCACCGCCCGGGCCGCCAGCTGGCAGCGGTGCAGATCGTGGGTGGTGAAGCCGCCCCAGCCCCACTGGTTCTTCAACTCGTCGAAGGCGTTCTCGGCGTCGGCCCGGTCGCGGTAGAGCTGGCCCAGGGTGAGGATCTCGTAGTCGGTGTTGGTCACCAGTACGGCGTATTCGTAGCCGGTGATGCGCTTTGCCCGTCTTGCGATCGGCCTCGACGAAGGCGAGCAGCTGCTGGCCATCGTCCTCCCCCGTCATCACGATCTCGCCCGTGAGCGCGCGGCGCAGCACGACGACGCGCCGCTTGGTGCTCCAGCCACTCAGCGCCAGTTCGCCGTCCAGGCCTTCCCAGCCCTGGCCGGCATCGCGCCAGCCCGGCTGCCCGAACATGCGCTCGATGTGGCGCTTGACGTTCTTCGACAGCCGCAGCTTGAACAGGTAGGGCTGCTGGCGCTCTTCCAGGGCTGCCATCGTGGGTCTCGTTGCCGAAGGCGTTGTCGCCGCGCACCAGGTGAGGGCTTGCTCTGCGGCGGCAGGGCATCGAGAACCTTCAGCAACCCTGGCTGGGCATGTTTGGCGCTGTGCTCATTGCCGGCCACACTTCAACCCCAAGCACTTGGCGCAGCCCCGCCATGAGGTAGGTGTGATAAGCTGTGCGAGGGCCGTCCCGGCTTTCTCGGGTTGTAGGACACCACGGCCCCTTCCTGATTGCCGTACAGCGGCTTGACGGTGGTGTCGATGTCCAGAATCCAGGGCGCCTCCAGCAGCGGCGCCACGCTGTCGGCAAGATGCCCGTCGAGCCACGCCATGCCTGCGGCCTCGGGCATGCGCTTGAGCGCATTGCGCAGGGCATCCTCGGAGATCACCTTGTCCATGCCCAGCAAGCCGGGATTGACACCGTCGCAGCGCATCGTGGTCACGTGCGCGTAACGTTTGTGGCCGGCCAGGATCGAGAGCATCCAGGTGCCCAGCACGTCGGCTTTGGTCGGCGCGTTGGGGCTCGCGTAGGAAAGCGGCGCAGCCCTCCAGCCAGCGCGACCACAGCCCGGTCAGGTTCAGAAACTCGATGAAGTAGGCCAGCTGCCCCATCGGCGTAGCCGCGCTGTCGGTCTCCCAGCGCACCTGCACCCGACCGGCCATGCGTCTGCACCCCAGCGCACGACAAAAGCATTTCTTCGCGCTTCGCCACCTTCAATTTCGACTCACCCATCGGGTGACTCCTTCTTCCCTTCCAAAACCGCCAGCCTGCCTCAATTCCGGGCAGCGCGCTCGATGGCAACTGAGGTTTTTAGGTTGAACGCAGATATGGTCGGCGACACTGGGATGAAACTCATCTCAGGGGAACGGCGCCAGCGCTCGATGTCGGCGGTCGTCGTCAACAGAAATCGCGGTGCGCGCTCGACTTCGCTCCACGGCAGCAGACGGTAGGAAGCGTCGTCCCAGAACAGCATTGCGACGTCCGTATCGAAACGGACGAACGGCCGGTGTAAGCGAAAGGCGTACCAGGAAATCGGCACCGTACCGAAGTCGATCTCGCACGGTGTCTCCACTGGGCCAGCATACCGTCGCAGCGGAATTAGGGGTGAGTCGAAGCGCACCTCGCCCATAACGCCCGGCGCCACCTCCAGCAACGTCCGCTGCGGCTCCGCCACCGGAAGAGGTGCATTCAGCGCGCCGATTCTCGCAACTACCGCCTGCGCGGGCGGCGTTGACGGCGCGAATAGCTCCAGCATGAAGTGCCGCGTACCCCCATCGGGAATGCGCACCGGCGTGTCGATGGAGGCTGGCTGCAGTTTGTCGGCAAGCGCGATGTAGCGCAGTCGCCACGGTACGCCCGGTTCCACGAAGAAGGACACCTCCTCCGCCGCTTGGCCGTCGGCAAGGTCGCAGACCGACGCCTCGAACACGAACGGCTTCCCAGGTTTATCCGCGAACTTGCTCAGGAGGACACTCGCCGACACTTGTGTCCCGAAAGGAGGAGCACTGGTTCCCCGGCCCACTAGACCGAGGTTCCTGCCAGCCTGACCCTCTCAAAGGCGACGGACACCTTGTGGATCAACAAGATAAGTGGTGTCATCGGGGCCGATTTGTAGGCATGTAATTGGGCTTGCATTAAGTAATCGTATTGGCTATATATGTAGGCATGCATATCGACATCGTGCCGAACCGCGGCTCGCCCCCACCGTGCTGCTGCGCGAGTCCTATCGCGAGGGCGCGAAGGTGCGCAAGCGCACGCTGGCCAATCTGTCGAGCCTGTCGGCCGAGCAGATCGAGGCCATTCGCGCCGTGCTGCGCGGCGAGTCCTTGCAGCCCGTCGCGCAAGCGCTTCGAGATCATCGCCTCGCGCCCGCACGGCCATGTGCAGGCCGTCACGCTGGCCATGCAGCGGCTGGGCTTCGCCTCGCTTGCTCGGCGCCAAGCCCTCGCGCGAGCGCGAACTGGTGCTGGCGATGGTGGCCGCGCGCATCGTGGCGCCGCACACCAAGCTCGCGACCACGCGCTGGTGGCACACGCACCACGCTGGCCGAGGACTTCGGCGTGGCCGATGCGAACGAGGACGACCTGTACGCGGCCATGGACTGGCTGCTCGCGCGCCAGGACGCGATCCAGAAGAAGCTGGCCGCGCGCCACCTGAGCGCCGGCGGCCTGGTGCTCTACGACCTGTCGTCGAGCTACTTCGAGGGCACGCACCTGCCCGCTGGCCAAGCTCGGCTACAGCCGCGACGGCCAGCAAGGGCCTGCTGCAGGTCAACTACGGGCTGCTCACCGATGCGCGCGGCTGCCCGGTGGCGGTGTCGGTGCACGAGGGCAACGTGGCCGACAGCCAGACCTTGATGCCCGCAGGTGCAGCGCCTGCGCGAGCAGTTCGGCATCGAGCGAGCTCGTGATGGTGGGCGACCGCGGCATGATCTCCCACAAGGCCATCGACGAGCTGCGCGAGACCGATGGCATCGGCTGGATCACCGCGCTGAAGAGCGCGTCGATCCGCGCCCTCGTCGAGCAAGGGCAGCTGCAACTGGGCCTGTTCGACGAGCGCAACCTGCTCGAGCTCAGCTCCCCCGACTATCCGGGCGAGCGCCTGGTGGCGTGCCGCAATCCGGAGCTGGCCAAGCTGCGCGCGCACAAGCGCGAGGCAGCTGCTGGCGGCTACCGAGAAGAACCTGCAGAAGATCAAGGCCCGCGTCGACGCGGGCAAGCTCGCCGGCGCCGACGAGATCGGCCTGCGCGTGGGCAAGGTGGTCAACCAGTACAAGGTCGCCAAGCACTTCGAAGCTCGCCATCGGCGACAACAGCTTCACCTTCGCGCGCAAGCGCGAGGCATCGCCGCCGAGGCGGCGCTCGACGGCATCTACATCATCCGCACCTCGGTCGATGCGACGCGCATGGAGGCGGCCGACTGCGTGCGCAACTACAAGGCGCTGGCCCACGTCGAGCGCGCGTTTCGCTCGCTCAAGACGGTCGACCTGAAGGTGCGCCCGATCCACCACCGCACCGCCGATCGGGTGCGCGCGCACATCTTCCTGTGCATGCTCGCCTACTACGTCGAGTGGCACATGCGCGAGGCTTGGCGCGAGCTGATGTTCGCCGACACCGACCAGGAGGCCAAGGCGACGCGCGATCCGGTGGCGCCGGCCAAGCGCTCGCAAGCGGCGCTGGCCAAGGCGCGCCAGCCACACGCTGGACGACGGCACGCCCGCGCACAGCTTCTCGACCCTGCTGGCCGAACTGGCCACCATCGTGCGCAACACCTGCCACACGCCCAGCGCCGGGGCCGATGCGCCGACCTTCGACGTCCTCACCACGCCCAACCCCAAGCAGCGGCACGCCCTCGAACTGATCCAGCAGATTCGGATGTAGACAGAAGACAGAACCCCGATCTCACGCCAAGTGCTTGTCGCACAAGAACAACCGCGCTCATCGATTACAGGAACTTCGGACTAGACGCAGGGTCTCGGGGTGCGCCCCGCAGCGGGGGTTCGGCACGCGAAGGTCAACGGCGTAGCCTCTGGCTTCGGCAGGCCGAAAGCCGACCGAAAGCGCTTGGCCGTTTTCGATCGTTTCCCAGGTGAAGGCTTGACTGCGGCCGCTATATGTCGGCGACGCTCCATCAACCAGGGCCACGATCCGCTCTCTCGAATTGACGGCATTGCCCGGAACGAACGGATTCATGAAGGCATGCTGAAAGCCAGTGCGGTCGAACAGGACTCCGTAAACTGCGTCGGGCATGTTCGCGATCTCGACGTAGGCCCGGTGCCCGGTCAGCCGCAATGCCTCCTGTTGGATGTACCGCGACTGTGCCCCGGCATAGGAGACGGCGCCGTTGTTGATGTTGAGCAGGACGATTTGCGCGCACACGAGCGCGACGAGAAAGGACAGCCGCGCTCTGCTTGTCTCCAACCAGTCCGTGAGCCCGATGAGGACCGAGATCCCCGCGATGAGGGCGGCGGAGGGGAAGTAGAGATAGCGCGAGTTGGTGAGACCGGGCTCAATTCCGAATTGGAGTATGTTCAAGAATGGAATCAGCAGGATCAAAATACTGGCCCAAATGAATGCCAAAAGCCCAAGCGACGGTCTGCTTCGCAGAATCAGGAGTCCGAGCCCGCCGAGGGCGAGCGCCAGCAGAGTCCGGAACAACAGATCACCGTAGCTGCCCAGGAACAGGCGATTGACTGGAGCCAGCAGATAGGCGAAATAAACCAGGGCTCCGCGGAACGTTTCGGGCAGTACGAAGCTGGTGGCGGCATGAAAGGGGTTGGTGAAGTAGCCGAAAATGCGGTGTCGGAATGCGAAATACGCGGCGAGCAAGGCGAAGTAGGGGAGCAGTCGCGCTGCAGCCCTGACCGACCCGGCAAAGGTCAAGGGTCGTTCAAGCAAGGGTAGGGTGAGCAGGACCAAGGCCAACGGCAGAGTGACCGCCTCCTCCTTCGAACCCAGGGCGAATGCGAACGAAGCGACACTCAACCACAGCCACCTTGACTTGCCCGTGTCCATAAAGCGCAAGTAGAGCAAGAGCGCCGGCAGGTAGAAGAGCACGCACAGCGGACCGGCAAGCGCCGAGATATACCCGACTGCTTCCACGTGCGATGGATGGGAGACGAAGAGTACCGCCGCTAATAGTGGGACGAGAGGAGACCGCGTCGGATTCAGCCGCCCGACGAGCGTGTAAAGCCAGTAGGCATTGAACCCATGGACGGCCACGCTTGCTGCGTGAAAACCGAGGGCAGAGGTTCCCCACAGGGCGTATTGGACCGTGTAGGCGAGCGCGACGATCGGCCGATAGGTTCCGATGTTCTGCGTGGAGTAGAGGTGCTCGACCCACATCGCCCAATTCGGGTCGCCGTTGCTGGCGACGATGTTGCGGATCACGAGGAAATCCTCGGCGACGAAATAGGCGGGGAGGATTCGCCAATAGCCCGCGATGGCGAGAAACACGATCAGCGCTGCGACCGTCAACGGAGGAAGGGCGTTCTTGTCACCAGCGTTCATGAATCCGGCTCGGCGATTCGACGCTCAAGCATTAGACCCGCGAGGTCCAGGCTGCGCCCCTTGGCGTGGCGGAGAGGGCCCTATGATTGACGATGTTGGGTGACGCCAGCAGGAACGTACAAGGGGCCTTGGATCAAGGCAGACACATTGGTCGCGGAACGGGTAGAAAAGATGCCACTAAATAACACACAGAAAATCAATGTGTTATATAGTTCGAGCGTGGCGGAGAGGGTGTCCGCCCAATCTTCGTCCATCACGTTCCGCGATCGTCCAGAAAAACATAGTTTCTCTCTATACCTACGAATCATCTATTCCAACACCGTCCTTTCTCGTCCATCCGAATCCTGATATAGTTTGTGGGTTGTTTCGTGGATCGAGAAGGAACGCTCATGGCGCGCAAGATCGAACTACTTACAGCGCTAGCCGTTTCCAGGAAAACCAAGCCGGGGCTGTACCGGGACGGCGGCAACCTTTACCTGCATATCACCAAGGCCGGCGTGAAGTCCTGGGTGTTCCGATTCATGCTGGGTGGCAAAGCCCGCGAAATGGGTCTGGGACCACTGCACACCGTGACGCTGGCCGATGCACGCGCCAAGGCAGCCGAGGCCCGCAAGTTGCTGCTCGATGGCGTTGACCCAATCGAAACCCGCAACGCAACCCGCATCGCAGCGAATGTGGTCGCGGCGAAATCATACACATTCGACCATTGCTCTGAAGCCTACATCGCCTCGCATCGTGCCGGTTGGCGCAACGCCAAACACGCCGATCAATGGGAAAACACGCTCAAGAGCTACGCTAGCCCGACCTTCGGCGCGCTCCCCGTGCAAGCCGTGGACACCGCCCTTGTGATGAAGGCGTTGGAGTCAATCTGGACTAAGAAAGCCGAGACGGCGACCCGGGTTCGCGGCCGCATCGAGGCCATTCTCGACTGGGCCACTGTGCGTGGGTTCCGCGCTGGCGAGAACCCGGCAAGATGGAAGGGCCACCTGGACAAGCTGTTGCCTAAGCGATCGAAAGTCGCAACAATCGAACGCCACCCGGCCCTACCCTATGATCGGATGGGCGCGTTCATGGCCGACCTGCGCAAGGAGCACGGAGTTGGCGCCCGTGCCCTGGAGTTCGCCATCCTGACGGCCGCGCGTACCGGCGAGGTCATCGGCGCACAGTGGGGCGAAATCGATCTACAGGCCGCGGTCTGGACCGTCCCTCCCAGCAGGATGAAGGCGAGCAAGGAACACCGCGTCCCCCTGTCGTCCCGAGCCATGGAAATCATCAACGAACTGCGCAAGACCCGGCAAGGCGAATACGTTTTCCCCGGCGGGCGTCGGGGCAAGCCCCTATCGAACATGGCCATGCTCGCGACCCTCAAGCGCATGGAGCGCACTGACCTGACAGCACATGGCTTCCGCTCGACCTTCCGAGATTGGGCCGCCGAGCAAACCAACTACCCGCGGGAAGTGGCGGAAATGGGCGCTGGCGCACACCGTGGGTGACAAGGTGGAAGCTGCCTACCGGCGCGGGGATTTGTTTGAGAAGCGTCGTCGGTTGATGGACGAGTGGCAGCGTCACACCGAAACGATCAGGACCGCCGGCAAGGTGGTTTCGATCAATCGCGGGTGAGGGCTATACGTCTGAATCACCTATTGAGACTCACCTAATCCGACGAGTGAAAAGCCAGTTTCCCTTGCCCGGCTTGCGCGGCCCCGTTCCAAGGGCAGCGGGTAGGACCACGATGGTTGGTCGATAGCTTGCCAGCGCCCTCCGGGCCAGCAGGGCATCGGCTGTGACATCCTTGCCGGCAAGCTCACAACCTTCAAGCAAGGGGATCGCCATGCCAATTTCGTTGGTGCGCTTGAGTTCGTCACAGCCCACGACGGGTACACCAGGGCCCGCGAGACGTCTCGGCGGCACCGATTGTAGTGCTCAGCCCACGACGTCAACATCACTTGCAGGTGGGCCGCTGACATGGGGACCAATCACGAAACACATCCGGTAGCGTGACCATTGCCATACTTCAATCAGAAAAGCGGCGGTTCATTCAAAATAAGGGTTCTTCGCCGCTTTCATACGGTGATCTTCTTGGATAAGTGCGAGAAGAGCATGGAAGGGGCGTCCGGAGTGTTGGTTTGATAGATTTTGAGCTTCAAGTACTCGGTGTCGCGGAAGCCTCGGGCGCGTCGGCGCAGCAGAGCGATACTGACGTTGCCGGCCTCCAGACGGGCAGTGCTGATGGGGTGATCGGCCCAATTGCAGACACCGGTGCGGTGGGATTGCAGTGTCTTGACGAACTTCGACAGGCCCGTGATCTTTGCTGCCTGCGCCATGCCGCACCAGTCGTCCAGGCGTGCGGCCATCTCGGCCGTCGGGCCTGGCTGATGCCACAGGCGCTGCAACTGCTCCTTCAGCGTGTAGAGCTTGTTTAGGGGCTCGTTCTGCGCCAGCAACTTGTCGAGCCGGTCCTGATCGCAATCCTTGAGCTTGTCGCGATTGGACAGCAGCAGGTAGAGGCTGCCCTTGATGGCCTGCTGCCCGCTCAGGTCGCCCAAGGTCTTGGCGGCCTTGAACTCGGCACGGCGACAATCGCGGATCACCTTCGAGAACATTTGCATGATGTGAAAGCGGTCGAAGACGATGGCCGCGGTCGGCAAGCTCGCCTTTGTGGCGGCGATGTAGGCGGCCCCCATGTCCATCGCCACAGCCTCGATGCCGGCGGCACATTGCTTGGCTCAGGGCATCGAGAAACTCACACAGCACCGCGCTATCGCGCCCCTCCTTGATCCACAGAATCCGCCCACAGTTGGCGCCGGGCGACAGGTCATAGACCAGCGTCAGGTAGTCCTGTCCCTTGGCGCGTGCCACTTCGTCAACGCCGAGATAGCGAATTGCCTCCAGCGTCTGCGGCGCCACCGGCTTGATCGTGTCGGCCAGATACGCCTTGTCGATCGACTTGATCGTGCCCCAGCGCAGCCCCGTGTGCCGTGCCACCGCCGAAATCGGCATATGGCGGCAAAGGCCCGAAATCAGCAGTGCGTAGCGCTTGGTGACGCGCGTGGTGGGCTCGACAAACGGCAGCTGCTCGACCCGCACCACAGACGGGACTGATGAACACCTCGGCATATTCAATCTCGACTTGGCACGCCTGACCGAAGAGCGGCAGGTCGCTCACCCAGCGCCGCTTGAGCCGATGAACGCTCCCGCATCGCCCTATCCCAGCAGCAATCGCTTTGACCCGCCGATCACGCCGGCAAGAAATGCGATCCGTTGCGCACGCTGCATCGTGCCCAACCCGCTCAATAACCTGCCCCTGATACCCCATAATCCCTACCGGGATGGCTGCTCCCATATCGTGTACCCGCCTGTGTCCTTAGAGAACTCAGGTCGATACAGGATTTCCGGGATGTCAGCCATCCCCTTCTACCGTAGAGAAGCGGCGAAGAGCCAAAATAAGCCGCGCCGATCGCGCATACCTCACCCGTTGAATAACACCCAGGCCGTCAGAAAGACGAGCCGGCGAAGTGCCTGTCCCTGCGGGGTGCCGTGATGACTGGTCAAATCCCTGAAGAGCTGCTGGACTCCATACGTTCGGCCTGCGCTTGCATGGCGGACATCCGAGCGCTCGCTGGAAAGCTTGGCGGCCTTGCCACGGCGGAGATCAATTCGCTTCTCCAGAAGTTTGTCGAAGACGGCGAAGACCGGGCACTGAGCAGTCTGCTGCAGGTTTGCGCGTTCAACGGCGTGAAGCTCGACCCGAAGGTACTGTGCGCATGCCTCGGGATGTGCGACGACATATTCCATTCGGCCCCCTGCTTCGCGCTGCAGGACGAAAGCGCGATCGAACCCCTGCTGGGGGCAGCCGCCGCAGAGGCGTTGCCGCTCGAACGGAAGTGCTTCGCCGCCCGGCTGGCAGCCGAGCTGACCACCAGATTCGGCGTTGACCCTCAAGCGGTGCGCAAAGCCGTCTGGAAACTCGAACAGGCGGCTCGCTTGCCGCAGATCCAGTTCTTGCTCGCCCAGTCCCTGCTGATTCTAGATGAAGGGCCAACCCCCGGCCACAGCCGGATCGCCCGCTGGAGCGAGCTGCCACTCTCCGATCTCCTTCCCGAGTACAGACCCCGGAGCGTCGTCGGCGGTTACTACACGGTACGCCGGCCGGTCCCCAAACTTGGGCGCAACGACCCCTGTCACTGCGGCAGCGGCAAGAAGTACAAGAAGTGCTGTTACGCCAAGGATCAGGAATTGCTCCGCGATGCCTCCGAGTATGCCGGCGCCACCAGGACCGACTTGAAGGGCAAGCCCGGCTTGGTCGATGACCCGCAGGTGATCATGAACCTGCGCGCGCACGAGCTGAAGAAGCTTGCGCCGGCCGCGCTCAGCGAGGCTCAGCTTCTCACCGGATACCAGCGCGCCCTGGCCTTCGGGCTGCGGGAGCTCGCCTTCGACATGCTCCTCGAGTGCGAGCGGCGTTCGCCCGAGCAGACGGGGTTCGACGCGGGGCATTTCGAGGATCTGATCGAGGACGTCCTGCAAGCGGGCGACCTGAATCTGGCGCGCCGGATCAGGGATCACTGCGGGGACCGGGCTTGGTGGCGGCCGCAGGCTATCGCATTTCATTTCGACCTATTGGAGAACCCGGAGCGTTTTGGGCCCCTGGAGCGCGATTGCCGCAA
>CAWGLO010000009.1:0-44298 GCA_963823455.1 uncultured beta proteobacterium | reverse complement strand
GAGGTGCAGCGGAGCCGAGTCCGCTGCCGCAACTGCAACTCTTCACCATGCGCGTTCTCCCCCGAATAGCTACATGTCCCGGACGACGAATTGGACAAAACCGGGTAAACGTTCAGCCGGTGCAGTCCGTGATCCCATGAGCGCCGCCATACCCATTCGCCCGCCCCGTGGCGGGAAGGACGGCAACGGATACCCTTGGTTCTAGCACACCAGTACCGCCGCTGCCGCACCTCCGATCCGCCAACCCGGCTGCGTGCGCTACCATTCGAACTCTCGTGCGGATGCCGCCTGGGTTCGGGGTTGGGCAAGTGGGGCCGCATAAGTGTCGCGGACCTTTACATCAGTTGAATTTATTGGTGATCCATTCAAGTCTATCGTACTTTGCACAGCGTGGCATAATTTCACACGCCCAACACGCCGGCTTTGGCATGACTGTCCCGTGCCCCGGCACCAAGCAGATTTGACAATGGCGCGCCGCACGGCGGGCCAATGCACAGTTCCCGCGCGCCGATCGCATCTCATCCCGGCGTTCCGACCAACGTCGATGTCCGCGGCATCGGAGGAATCATGAATTCACGCTCACCCTTGAACATCCTGTTCGGCCTGCTGGCCGGTGTCCTGGCCCAGGTCGCCCTGACGGTTCCCACCCCTGCACTCGCCCAGGCCGGCCTGCCGGGACCCGTATCCAACAGCAGCTTCGCGGTGCTCGCCTCGAACGATCTGGGCATGCATTGCACGGATCAGGACTTCCAGATCTTCAGCATTCTTCCGCCGTTCAACGTGGTTCATGCGCAGGTGATCCGCAAAGGCGTAAACGGTGCGCCGCCCAGCCTGATCGGTGGCACCGGGGCGGACGTCTACTACGCGGCCGCCAGCAACACGAACGACCCGGCAGGGGCCGGCTCGATCAACACCGGCAATGCCAGCGGCGTGTTCAAGACCAACTTCTGGCTACCCGCCGGCATCGTCGATGGCACCGCCCAGACGTTCGGCAGCAAGTCCTATCGCGGGCTGTATCCGGTATTCCGGGGCAAGTTCGAGTGCGCTCGACCTGTTCTCGCCGATGGCCAACGACGTCGGCCTGCCGGTGCCCGACCCCAACGATCTGCCCGCACTGGTTCCGTTCCAGCAGTTCATGCCGTCCACCGGTAGCGCGACGCCGACCAACGTGCCGCAGAAGTTCCAGCACTACTACACGGATCTGGCGTTCTTCGAGAACTTCCCCTTCGGCAAGAACCTGACCGGCGTCAATTGGTTCGCCGCCGAAGGCGTGCCGATCCTGCCGATCGACGACGTGGGCCGCACCAACGCCTATCCGCTGATGCGCGTCGCCGCCGTGAATCCCGGCACTTCGCCCGGCACCGCCGGCAACGTCCTGGGTACCGTGGATATCGTCCTGCCGGTCGCTTCCGAAGCCGACTGCCAAAACTGCCACGCGGCCACCAACGACCAGGCGCTGGTCGCGGCCGGTCAAACCAGCAACGGTTCGGCCACCGACTTCGCCTCCGTCGCGTTCGCCATCTCCCGCTCCACGGATGCGGCGACACCGGGCCCGCAGAAGCTGCTCAATGCGGCCAAGATCAACATCCTGCGCCTGCACGACAGGAAGCACGGCGCCGGCTACCGGAGTTGGAGCGGCGCGACGCTCGCGGCCACGCCCTGCACCAGCGGCACGGAAGCCTCGTGTCTGGACGTGCGGCGCAGCATCCAGTGCTCGCAGTGCCACTACACGCCGGCGCTGGATCTGGCACAGGTCGGCCCGATCGACGAGCCGTCACAAGGCGCCAACGGTCGCCAGCAGACGCGCCACATCTCCATGTCGCGCGCCATGCATGGCCACCACGGCGACCTGGTGTTCAACGGATCCAAGCTGTTCCCCGACATGCCCGCACCCGGCGCCACCCGCACCGCGGAAACCGTCAATCAGGTTCTGAACGACACCTGCTACCACTGCCACCCGGGCAAGGTAACCAAGTGCATGCGCGGCGCCATGACGACGCAAGGTCGTCCGGCCAACCCCGGCGGCCAGGTGTGCCAGGACTGCCACGGCAACATGACGCAGGTCGGCAACGACTTCACCGGCACCTTCGCGCAGACCCCTGCGAGCTTCGACCTGACCAAGCGCGTGCCCTGGGCCAATGAACCCAAGTGCCAGTCCTGCCACATCGGCGACGCCATGTCGGTACTGTCGATCAATCGCGGCGACATGATCGTCGCCGGCGACGGCATCCGTCTGATGCAGGCCTATACCCGCTCGGCAGCGGGCCAGGCGGTTCTGTCCAACATCCAGGCGCCGACCTCGCGCTTCGCGGAAAACGAGAGCCTGTACCGCCTGTCCAAGGGCCACGGCGGCGTGATGTGCCGCGCCTGCCACGGCGCGACGCACGCGGAGTGGCCGAACGCGAACCCGAACGCCAACGACAACGTGGCGGCCGTCCAGTTGCAGGGCCACTCCGGCACCATCACCGAGTGCACCGTCTGCCATGCCGCGGGCAGCCTCGGCAATAACCTGAATGGCCCGCACGGAATGCACCCGGTCAACGACAACCGCTTCACGGACGGCGGACACGGCAACCTGGCCGAGAACAACCGGGAAGCGTGCCGCGCCTGCCACGGTCCGAACGGCGAGGGCTCGGTGCTGTCCCGCGTCGCCGCCGATCGCGTTTTCACCAATATCGAGGACGTAGGTACGGTGCGTTTCGCCAAGGGAACGCCGGTGCGTTGCGACACCTGCCACGACAATCCGCTGCGCGGTCTGCCGGTTCCCACCCCGCCGGCTGCCGGACAGACTCAGTTGGTCAGCGCGGTCCTGCCCGTGAGCCGTGCGGCGCAGGTCGGCGCGACCGTCACGGCCTTCGCCACCATCATCAACGCCGGCGCGGTAACGGCCACTGACTGCAGCATCGGCCTGGCCAGCAACGTGCCGGCAGGCTTCGGCTATCAGACCACCAACCCGGCCACCAACGGTCTGACCGGCACGCCGAATACCCCCGCCAGCATCGGCCCCGGCGCGCCGCAGACCTATGTCTTCAGTCTCACCCCGACGGCGGCCTTCGGCGCCACCGATGTCCAACTGCGCTTCGCCTGTGCCAACGCGGACCCCGCCGCAGTCCTGACCGGCATCAATACGCTGCTGCTGTCCGCCTCGACGACACCGACGCCGGACGTGATCGCGCTGGCGGCAACGGTTTCCCGTGACGGCATCGCGAGTATTCCGGGTCCGTCCGGTACCGGCGCATTCGCCGTCGCGACCGCCAATGTGGGCAGCGCCGGCAGCATCACCGTCACTGCCGATTTCGGTGGAGCTGCCGTCCCCGTCACGGTCTCGCTGTGCCAGACCAATCCGACCACGGGTGCCTGCCTGCAAGTTCCCGGCAATGCGGTGAGCACTGCCATCGGCGCCGGCGCCACGCCGACCTTTGCCGTATTCGCAGCGGGTCGCGGCACCGCCGTGCCGTTCAGCCCGGCGGTGAATCGGGTATTCGTGCGTTTCCGCGACAGCGCGAGCAATGCCGTGCTCGGGGCCACCAGCGTGGCCATAACGACGCAATGAGGGACGCAGTGAACAGGCGGCCGTCGGCTCAGGCCTGCCTGACCCGACGGTACGCGTCCGAACGGAAGAATCGGACCATGCTTTGCAGGTGCCAGACGAAGTAATAGGGATTGCGATGGCTGCGGCGCTGCGCCGCATGGACCACCGAAACGCGGGGACAGTGTGCCACCTGAAAGCCATGCAGGCGCAGTCGCGCGCAAAGGTCCACGTCCTCGTAATAGAGGAAGTAGCGCTCGTCGAATCCGCCGACCGCTTCGAAGGCCTTGCGTGACAGCAGCATGAACATGCCGGCCACCCAATCCGGATGGGACACCCGCGACGCGTCCGGATCAATTCGCCGCGGTGCAGGCATGAACGCCTTTTTCAGGATCGCGGCCGGTGTCGGGAAGGAGCGGCCATTGTCCTCGGGCGCGCCGAGCGGCGTCACGACCTGCGGCGCCGCGACGCCGGTGTTCCCGTCCCGCAATGCCGCCACCAGTTCGGCGAAGGGGTCCACGGTGAAGGCGATGTCAGGATTGATCACGCCCAGGAACTCGCCCCGCGCCGACCGGAACGCGCTGTTGTGGTTCGCGCCGAAGCCGCGCGGGCTCACGTTCTCCAGGATGCGCACCGGGAAGCCGAACTGGTTCGCCGCAAAGGGCAGGGTTTCGGGGACATTGAGGGTGATGACGACCTCGACACTTTCGTCCCGGATCGTCTGCAGTGTGTCGAGCAGCTCGCGCACCAGATGACCCTGCCGGTGACTGACCACCGACAGCGTGATGCGCGGCCGGTCCTGGGGCTGTGGATCGGAGGCCATGGTCGTCCCGTCAGCCCAGCTTGCCCGCACGGTTCGCGAGCGCGTGCGCGATGCCGAGCGTCATCATGCGGAAATGCTGCAGGCGCGGCGGCGTCATAAGGGAATAAAAGCCGTATTTGAGCAGCAGACGATAGGCATCGTTCAATTTCCAGCGCAGCGGCACGTAGCGGCGCCGATAGAGCAGGCAGGCGTTGCGGAACAGATAGTAATGCCGCAGCGGACTGCGCACCGGTACCGCAATGCCGAGAAACGGCCTGACGGAATCTCCGAGCTGATGGTCCATGACGGCGCCGCAAACGCCGAAGCACTTGTAGCCCAGGCTCCCGGCCCGCAGCCCCCACTCGATGTCAACGTAATCGACGAAGAGCTCGCTCTCCATCAATCCGACGCTGCCGAGCGTTTCCATCGAGATCAGAGAGCCGGACGTGATCAGACACTCGGCCGGCACCGTGGCTCCGGCTGCCTTTCCGGCGCAACTCCTGCGCGCGATGCGCCAGCCTTCGAACTGGTAGAAGGGTGAAACTCCAGGATATTTGTCATCCCTGAATTCGGGTCCGACTGCGGCGAGCCGCAGGTCCTGGCGCTCGAGTTCCTGCCGCGCGCGAACCAGCCGCTCGACCATGTCGGGCGCCGGCACGCTGTCGTGGTCGAGGAGCAGGACGTTGGCGAAGCCGCGCGCCCTGGCCCGCTCGATGCCGCAGTTCAGGGCGGCGGCAATGCCGATGTTCGCGTCCATCCGCAGGACCTCGACCGCGCCGGTCGCGCTCTGGGCCGCCAGCCATTCGCCGACGGGAGCGACGGAGCAATTATCCACGATCAAGACCTGATCGACCTGTCGCCGCACCGCGAGCAGAGCTTCCTCCAGCCGGGGGAGCGCCGGGTTGTGGGTGACGATGACGGCGCAGATTCCTGCCGCGCCGTCGCTGCCCCGAAGGTTCATGGGGTCAGAGGACGTCCGCAAATCCGCGCCGCGTGTGCTGGAACCACGCGAAGCCCAGCCACGCCGCAACGAATCCCGCGGCCGCATAGGCGACCAGTCCCGCCCAATCCGGGAGCCTTCCCCAGATCACGACCTCACGCGTCTGCTCGATGATGAAGGTCAGGGGATTGAGCTGGATGAATATCCGGTATCCCTCGGGCAACGCGGACACCGGATAGAACACCGGACTCAGGAACAGGAGCAAGGTCGTCACCACTCCGATCACCTGGCCGACATCGCGGGCATAGACGCCGAGGGATGCCAGAAGCCAGCTCGCCCCCATCGTCAGCAGCACGAACGGAAGGATGACCAGCGGCAACAGCAAGACGGTGGGATGAAGGAAGAGCTTGAACGCGGCGAAGAATGCCAGAAGCACGATCAGACTGAGTGCCGCGTGAAAGAGGGCCGAGCCCATGGTCACCCACGGCAGTATCTCCAGCGGGAAGACGACCTTCTTCACAAAGTTCGGATTGGCGAGTACGAGTCCCGGCGCCCGGTTCGCGCACTCGGCGAAGAGACCGTGGACGATCATTCCCGCGAACAGGATGAGCGCGAAGTCGAGCTTGCTGTCGCCACCGCCCCAGCGCGCCTTGAAGACCACGCCGAACACCAAGGTGTAGACAGTCAGCATCAGCAGGGGGTGGAGGAACGACCAGGTCAGGCCCATGATCGATCCGCGGTAGCGCCCCACGACCTCCCGGACGGTCATCTGCAGGATGAGGGAACGATGCCGGATCAGGCTGCCGACCATCGCCCCGGGTGTCACTGCATGCCGCCGTTCCGGCTTCAACGAAATCCCTCTGCGAACGACAAGAGTCCGTGCCGCGGCGCTGCACACCGGCGCGGCAGCCGGAAGATCACTGCACCAGCAGCGCGTTCAGGGCCTGCACGTCCTCCTCGCCGAGAGTGCCGGCGGCGGATTTCAGGCGCAGTTGGGCGAGCAGCGTGTCGTAGTAGGCCTTGGCCAGGTCGCGTTCTGTGGAATAGAGTTGCTGCTGGGCATTGAGCACGTCGATGTTGATGCGCACGCCCACATCGTAGCCGAGCTTGTTCGACTCCAGCGCGCTGCCGCTCGACACGACCGCCTGGCGCAGGGCATTGACCTGGGCCAGGCCGTTGGTAACGCCGAGGTAGGACTGGCGCGCCGCGAGCGCCGCGTTGCGCCGTGCCGAGTCCAGGTCCTGCAACGCCTTGCCGTGCAGCGCCGCCGCCTCGCGCTCGCGCGAGGACACCGCGCCCCCCTGGTAGATCGGCACGGCAAGCTGCAGTCCGATCGCGCTCTGGGTCAGGTCGTTGCCGAAGTTGAAGGTGCCGGCGAGGCTGGCGCCGGCGCTGCTCTTCGTATAGCTGGCCACGACGTCCACCGTCGGGTAGTGCCCCGCGCGCGTGCGCTCTACCTCCCGCTTCGCGATCTCGGCCTGGGCCTGCTGGATCTGCACCGCATAGCCGTTCTGCTCGGCCGACTCGGCCCACTTCTGCATGTCGTCGGGCTGCGGCCGCTGCAACTGCACATCGCGCTTCAACGTCTTGAGCTCGTCGGGTTCGCGCCCGATGATCACGCGCAGCGCCTGCCGCTTGACCTCCAGGTCGTTCTGGGCAGCAATCTCCTGGGCGGCGGCCAGGTCGTAGCGCGCCTGGGCTTCCTGGCTGTCGGTGATGGTCGCCACCCCGACCTCGAAATTCTTCTTCGCCTGCTCCAACTGCTGCGAAATCGCTTCCTTCTGGCTGCGTGCGACGCCGAGATTGAAATTCGCCAACAGGACATCGAAATAGGCCTGCGCCACCCGCACGATCAGATCCTGACGGACCGAGGCGAATTGCATTTCCGACTGTGCGACCTGCAGTTTCGCCTGGTCATACTGCACCCAGTTCTGCCAGCGGAACAGAGGCTGGGACAGCAGGACCTGGTAGCCGTTGCTGTTGAACTTCTGGGCGGTCTCCAGCGTGGGACTGGTACGGAAGCTGTTTTCGGCATCGTTGTAGGTGGTATTGGCCGACAGCGATACATTGGGCAGCAATCCGGCGCGCGCTTGGGGAACGCGTTCCTGTCCCGCCGCCAGTTGTTCCTTGGCGGCGGCAAACTGGGCGTCGTTCGCCAGCGCATCGCGATATACCTGGAGCAGGTCGGCCGCGTGCGCGCCGCCGGCGCCGAGCAGTGCCGCCAGGACCGGACCCAACAGACTGCTCGTGGAACGTCGCTTCATTGGTGTCCTCTCAATAGGTCGGCATGGCCGGATCGACTTCGCGCGCCCAGCCGGCGACGCCGCCGTACAGGTTGTGAAGGTTGCCGAAGCCCTGGCGCTCCAGGAACATCGCCACCTGATAGCTGCGCGCGCCATGGTGACAGATCACCACCAGCTCCGCATCGCGGTCGAGCTCCGATAGCCGCAGCGGAATCGTGCGCATCGGAATATGCTGCGCGCCTTCGATGCGGCAGACCCCGAATTCCCAGGGTTCGCGTACGTCGAGCAGGACGGGCTGGGGACGAGCGTCGTCCGCCAGCCATTGTTTGAGATCCTGGGGTGAAATCTGCCGAATCATGGTCCTCAGAATGTAAAACGCTCGCGCTGCAGGGCATTCCTGAGCGGCGCAATGCTCGTCTCGAACAGGTTCGCCGACTGATAGATGCCCTCGCCGGCATGCAACACGAGCTGCGCCTGCATCGCCGGCTGCTCGCCCACCACGGCGAAAAGCCTGCCGCCGCTCTTGAGCTGCTGCAAGAACGCGGGCGGCAGGGCCGGCGTCGAGCCGGAAAGCACAATCACGTCGTACGGCGCATGTGCCGCCCAGCCCCGCGCGCCATCGCCCTGCTCCAGGGTGACGTTGTCCACGCCCTGGCGCTTGAGATTCTCGCGTGCCATCTGCATCAGTTCGGGAACGATTTCCACCGAATATACGTGCTCCGCCTTCGCGCCCAGCAGCGCCGCCATGTACCCCGAACCCGCGCCGATCTCCAGCACGCGATCGGACGGTCTGAGCTGCAGCGCCTGCAGGATCCGGGCCTCGATCTTGGGCGCCAGCATGTTCGCGCCGTGGCCGAGGGGAATTTCCACATCGGCAAAGGCAAACGCCTGGTAGGAGGCTGGAACGAATTCCTCGCGCTTCATCGCGAACAAGAGATCCAGCACTTCCTGGTCCAGAACTTCCCAGGGCCGGATCTGCTGCTCGATCATGTTGAAGCGCGCTTGCTCGATGTTCATGGTCGTCCGCTCCGCATTATATTAGTATTCACTAATATTGTCTCAAGTTCGCGAAAAGTGCTGCATTTTAGCCGCCCGTGGCACGCCGTGGGCGTCCGCATTCGTTGGCGCGCACGGCGCGACCTAGATGGGCAGGGCGACCGGTTCGGAACTCTCCGCCTCGCGCACCCGGAACCACGCGGCGTAGAGCGCCGGCAGGAACAGCAGCGTCAGCAACGTCGCCACCAGCAGACCGCCCATGATGGCCACCGCCATCGGTCCGAAGAAAACGCTGCGGGACAGAGGCACCATGGCCAGAATCGCCGCGGCGGCGGTCAGCATGATGGGCCGGAAGCGGCGCACCGTGGCCTCGACGATGGCGTTCCACGGCGCCAGTCCGGCCTCGATGTCCTGCTCGATCTGATCCACCAGGATCACGGAGTTGCGCATGATCATGCCGGACAGGGCGATCGTACCCAGCATGGCGACGAAGCCGAAGGGTTTGTCGAAGGCGAGCAGGAAGATGGTCACCCCGATCATCCCCAGCGGCGCCGTCAGCAGAACCAGCGCCGTACGCGAGAAGTTCTGCAATTGCAGCATCAGGATGGTCACCACCGTGACGACGAACAGCGGCACCCCCGCCGCCACCGATCCGCCGCCCTTGGCACTCTCCTCGGCGGCGCCACCGATTTGCAGGAAGTATCCCGGCGGCAGCTTGGCGCGGATCGGATCGAGCAGGGGACTGATCTGCTCGGTCACCTCCGGTGCCTGGATGTCGCCATAGACGTTGGCGCGCACTGTTATCGTCGGCAGCCGGTTGCGGCGCCAGATCACGCCCTCCTCCAGACCGTAGTCGAGGCCGGCGATCTGCGTCAGCGCCACCGATTTGCCCGAGCGCGTCGGAATGGCGAGATCCGCGCAGATACGACAACTGCATGCGCTCGACCTCGGTGCCCCGCACCAGCACGTCGATCTGCTTGTCGTTCTCGCGATAGACGGTGGCGCGGATGCCGCTGAGAGCGGCATTCAGCACGTTGGCCAGTTCCTCGGAGGTGATGCCGAGCACGCGCGCCTTGGCCTGGTCGATGCCGAGGCGGATCACCTTGGTCTGCTCGTCCCAGTCGAACTGGACGTTGGACAGATTCCGGTTGGCGCGCATCACCTGGGCCACCTCGTAGGCCAGCTTGCGCACCGTGGCAATGTCCTCGCCCGAGACGCGGAACTGCACCGGAAAGCCCACCGGCGGACCGTTCTCCAGGCGCTGCACGACGCCGCGCAGCTCGGTGAAATCGTCCTCGAACAGCTTGATCAGCCAGGAGCGGACGCGCTCCCGGTCCTGCAGACTCCTGGTGAGCACCACGAACTGGGCGAAATTGCCGTTGGGCAACTGCTGATCCAGCGGCAGGTAAAAGCGCGGACTGCCGCTGCCGACATAGGCGACGAAATTCTCGATTCCCTTTTCCCTGGCGAGGAGCGCTTCCAGCTTCTTCACCTGGGCCTCGGTGGCGGGCAGGGACGAGCCTTCGGCCAGCCGCAGGTCCACCAGCAGTTCGAGCCGCGTCGAGGCCGGAAAGAACTGCTCCTGCACGAAGCGGAAACCGGCAACGGCCAGCGCGAAGGCGAGCAGCGTCACCAGGATGACGGTCTTGCGATATCGCACACACCATCTCACCACCTGCCGGAATCGGCGATAGAAGGGAGAATCGTAAACCTCGTGAACGCCGGGTTCGCCGCGCTTGCCATGCTGATCCGGCAGTAGGCGGAAGCCGAGATAGGGAATCACGATCACCGCCGCGAACCAGGAGATGAGCAGCGCGATCACCGACACCTGAAAGATGGAACGGGTGTATTCCCCGGTGCTGGAGGCGGCCGTGGCGATGGGCAGGAAGCCGGCGGCGGTGACCAGGGTGCCGGTCAGCATCGGCATGGCGGTGCTGGTATAGGCGAACGAAGCCGCCTTCACCCGGTCCCAGCCCTGCTCCATCTTCACCGCCATCATCTCCACCGCGATGATGGCGTCATCGACCAGCAGGCCCAGCGCCAGAATCAGGGCGCCGAGCGAGATCTTGTGCAGCCCGACGCCGAACAGGTACATGAGGAAGAAGGTGAGCGCCAGCACCAGCGGGATCGACAGCGCCACCACCAGCCCGGTGCGAAAGCCGAGGCTGAAGAAGGAAACCACCAGCACGATCGCCACCGCTTCCGCCAGCGAGCGCACGAATTCGTTGATCGAGCGCGCCACCGCCGTGGGCTGGCTCGCCACGGCATGGAGTTCCAGTCCCAACGGCAACTGCTCCTGGATGCGCGCCACCGCCGCGTCGAGATGCCCGCCCAGGGCGATGATGTCGCCGCCTTTCGCCATCGACACGCCGATCCCCAGGGCGTCGCTGCCCATGAAGCGCATGCGCGGCTGGGGCGGGTCGGCGAAACCGCGCTTCACCTCCGCGATGTCGCCGAGCCGAAGCAGGCGGCCGCCGGCGCGGATCGACAACTCGCGAATCCGCTCCACCGAATCGAACGCCCCGCCGGGTCTCAGGTAGATGCGGTCGAAGCCGGTCTCGAAGCTGCCGGCCGCCGCCACCGCGTTCTGGCTCGCCAGCGCGCCCAGCAGGGTCTGCAGATCGATGCCCAGGGTCGCCAGCCGGGTGCTGGAAAGCTCGACGTAGATGCGTTCGTCCTGTTCGCCGATGAGTTCGACCTTGGCGACGTCCTTCACCCGCAACAGTTCGTCGCGCACCTTGTCGGCGTAATGCTTGAGTGCGGCGTAGTCGTAGCCGTCGCCGATCAGCGCATAGACATTGCCCAGGGTGTCGCCGAACTCGTCGTTGAAGAACGGTCCCTGGATGCCGGCGGGCAGCGTCTGCCGGATGTCGCCGATCTTCTTGCGCACCTGGTAGAAGACATTCGGCATCTCAGCCGGCGGCGTCGAATCCCTGGCCAGGAAGAACACGTTGGACTCGCCCGGCTTCGAGTAGCTGCGGATGATGTCGGCGTAGGGAGCCTCCTGCAGCTTCTTCTCGATGCGGTCGGTGACCTGCTGTTCCACCTCGCGCGCGGTGGCCCCCGGCCACAGGGTGCGGATCACCATCACCTTGAAGGTGAAGGGCGGATCCTCCGACTGGGACAGGCGCTGGTAGGCCATCACCCCCACCACCGCCAGCACCAGGATGAAATAGCGCACCAGCGCCTGATGGCGCAGCGCCCACTCGGATAGGTTGAAGCCGTTCATGATCCGGGCTGTTCTCGGGATCGCGCCTAGCGCGGCGGCGTCACCGCCACCGGCGACGGCCGCGGATCGACCTTCTGCCCGGCCAGGAGCTTGTGCGCGCCGGCCACCACCACCTTCTCGCCTTCCCTGAGGCCGGCCGCGATGATGACCCCGTCCTGCTGGTAGCCGGCCACCTCGACGGCGCGCGGTTGCGCTTCGCCCTGGTCGCTCACCACCCAGACCACCGGCTTGCCCTCCCGGCTGGCGAGCGCCGGCAGTGGCAGCTTCGCCGTCGCACCCGCCCCGGAACGCTTCACCATCACGTTGGCGGTCATGCCGAGGCGCACGTCCGAGTCCGCATCCGGCAGCGACACTTTCACCTGGAAGCTGCGCGTCACCGCGTCGGCGCTGGGTGCGATCTCCCTCAACTTGGCCGTGTAGAGCCGCGCCGGCGCCGCCCACAGGTTGGCCGCCAATTCCGGCGCGTCGCGCAGTTCCGCCAGCCGGCTCTCGGGAACGCTGATCCACGCTTCCTTCTCGTCGGGACGGGCGAGACGCGCCACGGTCTGGCCCGCTGCGACCACCTGACCCGGTTCGGCATTGACGGCCGTGATGATCCCGTCCCGGTCCGCCGCGAGCGTGGCGTAGACCATCTGGTTGGCGGCAACCGCCCGCTGCGAGTGCGCTTGCTCCAGACGGGCTTTGGCGACATTAAACGCATTGCGCTTGCCGTCGACCGCGGCCTGGCTGATGAAACGCTGTTCCAGCAGCGATTGCGAGCGCTTCAGTTCCGCTTCGGCATAGCCGAAGTCCGTTTCCGCCGCAGCGAGCTGGGCCTCGGCCGTGCGCACCGCCAGCGCCACGTCGCTCGGGTCGAGCCTTGCCAGGGTCTGCCCCTTGCGCACCGCCGCCCCGACATCCACCTCGCGCGAAACGATCTTGCCGCCGATGCGAAAGGCGAGATCGCTTTCGTGCCGGGCACGCACCTCGCCGGGAAACACCGCAGTCGCCGCAGGCAGTGCGAACTGCACCGTCTGGGTCAGCACCGGGTGGACCGATTCCGGCGCGGCGCTCTCCTTTGCGCAGCCGGCCAGGGCAGCCAGAACCGCGAGGATCGCCAGCGTGCCGTGGGGAGACGGGGCAAGCATGGGCATTTCGTCAATCCTCCGGTGAGCGTGCTGGCGCAGCGGCAGGCTCGCGGGAGATCGCCAAGCTGCCGGGGTCGCTGCGCAAGCCGCGCAAAACGAAGTCGAGGGCCGCCTCGATGTACGCCTCCGGCGCCCCGGCCCGCGCATCGCAGCAGGCGAGCGAATGACGCCACACGGCAAACATGATGAACGGCGAAAAGACCAACTGCTGCCAGGTATCCACGTCGCCGGCGCGGAACTCACCGCTCTCCTGCCCGCGCAGCAGGACCCTGCGCATCAGACCGTGGGCGCGGCGCAACACCTCGTCGTAATAGAACTGCGCGATCTCGGGAAAATTGCGCGCTTCGGCGATCATGAGCTTGGTGATGCCCCCCAGCGGCGTGCTGCCGATCAGTTGCCACCAGCCGCGGATCAAGCTGCGCAGCAAATCGCTTGCGCTGCCCCGGTGCTCCGCGATCAACGTCTCCGCCTGCGTCAGCGCAGGAACGATGCCCTCGCGCACCACCGCCTTGAACAGATCTTCCTTGCCCGCGAAATACAGATAGAGCGTTCCCTTGGACACCCCGGCGCGCGCGGCGATGTCTTCCAGACGGGTGGCGGCGAAGCCGCGCTCAACGAAGAGATCGAGGGCGGCGGCGGTAAGCTCCGAGGGGCGGGCTTCCTTGCGCCGTTCCCGGCGCGGGCGGACGGACGTATCTCCAGACATGAGCGAACCGATACTGACTAACCGGTCAGTAACTTATTCGCAGGTTTTCCAAATGTCAAGCCGCTGCCCGCTCCTGCCCGCGCAGCACAGCGACGGCCGGATTTTCTGCAGTGCAGCAATGTGTTACGCTTGGCTCACCCGAAACAGCCTGGTGCGCCCCGCTGCCTGTCGGAAAATGGAACGGGCGCCAAGCAAATCCTCATGACCCTGTCCGAACTGAACCGATTCCTGCTGGAGAATGTCCGCCTGTTCGAAGGCTTCGATCCCGGCCATGTGGAGGAGATCGTCCGCCCGCAGCGAGTTTCGCACGCTTCGAGGGCAGCGAGGCGATCATCGAATGCGGCGAGGAAGGACGCTTCTTCGGCGTGCTCGTCAGCGGCCACGCGCGAGGTTTCGGTCACCGGACAGCACCGGCGGCCGGCTCGTCGTCAGCAAGCTCGAAGAGGGCGACGTGTTCGGCGAGATGTCGCTGCTGACCGGCGACCGCACGGTGGCTGACGTCATCGCCGGCAACCGCTGCTTCGTGCTGCTGATTCCGCAGGATGTGTTCAACAGCCGCATCGTGATTCATCCCAAGGCCGTGATGTATCTGTCCCGGCTGCTGGCCGAGCGGACGCGGGCCTATGCCGTGGACATCACCAGCAGCCAGCTCCACGCCAACGCCGTGACCAAGGCCGACGACCCCTATGCCCTGAGCCTGCGGTCCGACATCGCCGGGCAAGATCCTGGCGCTCAATGTCGGCCACTGCCAGATCCGCTTCGGCGTCTACGACACCGCAGGACGAGAGCCGGGACGTGCACGGCATCATCGATGGACCTGAGCCGGCCCGGCGGTGCAGGTGAGCCTGGACGCCGGCGGCACGGTCACCCGCCGCGAGCGTCCGGCCGTTCGCCGCTCGCCGACTGCTTCGCGGTGCTGTTCGACGAATTGCAGGCTCTGGACGACAACTTCCAGTTCATGCCCCAGGACGTGATCGCCGTCGGTCACCGCGTGGTGCACGGCGGCAGCAAGTTCTCCAACTCGATTGTGATCACGCCTCAGGTGATGGCGGACATCGAAGCGCTGTCGGTGCTGGCGCCGTTCCACAATCCGATCAACCTGGAGGGCATCCGCGCGGCGATGAAGTTCTTCCCCGCCGTGCCGCACGTCGCCGTGTTCGACACCGCCTTTCACCAGACGCTGCCGCCCTACGCCTACCTGTACGGCCTGCCCTACGACTACTACAAGAAGGAGGGCATCCGCCGCTACGGCTTCCACGGCACCTCCCATCGCTATGTTTCGCTGCAAGTCGGCGGAAGTCGCTGAAGCGCCCGCTCGGCGAACTGGAGATCATCTCCTGCCACCTGGGCATCGGTTCCTCGCTCTGCGCCATCGACCATGGCCGCTCGGTCGACACCTCCATGGGCATGACGCCGGCCGACGGGCTGATCATGTCCAGCCGCGCACGGCAACGTCGATCCGGCGGTGATGATCCATCTGATGCAGCACTACAAGCTCGACGCCGAAGCCCTGAGCCAGCTTGATCAACGCCGAAAGCGGCCTGCAAGGGCATCTCCGGCATCTCCGGCGACATCCAGCGAGATCGAGGAGGCCGCCAACGAAGGCCATCACCGCGCGCTGCTCGCCCACAAGGCCTATTGCTACCAGATCCGCAAGAACATCGGCGCCTACGTGGCGGCCATGGGCGGCGTCGACGTGCTGGCCTTCACCGGGCGCATCGGCGAAACCAGCGCCGCCGTGCGCAGCCTGGCCTGCCAGGGCCTCGGCTACATGGGCATCAAGCTGGACGAGGAGAAGAACCGCAACCTCGGGCAGGTGCGTTCCCACGCCGACGATCTCCGCCGACGATTCGCCGGTGAAGATCCTGGTCATCGCCAACAACGACGAGCGCGCTGGTCGCCTGGGAAGCCCTGCGCGCCATCGAGCGCAACCAGATCAACCAGGCCATCAGCAGCCAGCAGGCAGCGCCCGATTCCGATCGAGGTTTCCGCCCATCACGTCCATCTGGCGCAGGCCGATGTGGACAAGCTGTTCGGCCCCGGCCACCAGCTGACGCCGGAGCACGAACTGTCCCAGCCGGGCCAGTTCGCCTGCGCGCGAGAAGGTCCATCTGGTCGGACCGAAGGGCAAGATCGCCAACGTGCGCGTGCTCGGTCCGACGCGCAAGGAAACCCAGGTCGAGATCGCCATGACCGAGCAGTTCAAGCTCGGCATCCAGCCGCCGATCCGCGAATCGGGCGACCTCGCGGAATACGCCCGGCGTCACGCTGGAAGGTCCGGCCGGCACGGCCGCCATCGCCCGCGGCGTGATCTGCGCCCAGCGCCACATCCACATGTCGCCGGAAGATGCGCTGCGCTTCGGCCTGCGCGACAAGTACGTGGTGCGCGTGCGCGTCGAGGGCGACCGCGAACTGATCTTCGGCGACGTGGTGGTGCGGGTGAATCCCAACTACCGCCTGGCCATGCACATCGACACCGACGAAGGCAACGCCGGCCAACATCCGCACCGGCATGATCGGCTACATCGACGAAATCCAGAGCCGGCGCTGAACAGATCATGGAATACGACGACACGACACGGCGGGCCGCGGCGCAAGACCTGCATCAATCAGCGCTGACCTGCCTCGCCGGCATGCGCGCGCGCATCGACCCGCAGGCCATTGCCGCGGTGGCCGGCGACAATCCGCAGCTGTCCCTCGGCATCGAGTTGCGCACTGCCGCTCCGACCCTGCTGCTGCTTGCCAAGGCGGAGGGAGAATTCCTGCCGCAACTGGTCACCCGTATCGAGATGGGCAGCTTCAGCCCGGACGAGATCAAGCTCGCCAGTGTGGCCGCCGCCGTGGCCACCATTCTGCTGCAGGACATCGCAGCGGAGGCGCGGCAACAGTCCATCCGGCTGCTCAAGGCCGGCGACGCGTTTCTTTCTCTGTACGTGCGGCCCGAACCCTTTGAGGCTTCGCTCGAACTTCACGCCGGCATCGAAGTCACGGAGCTGGCCCGCGTGGCCAACGAGCAGGGCAATGCCACATTGCAGTGACCCGCCCGGCCGCAGGGGATCCCTTCCGCGGCGGGCAGTACAGGCAGGTCCCAGGCGAAGCGAGACAAGGCCATGAAGCTGCTGCGTTACGGCGACGCCGGGCAGGAGAAGCCCGGTCTGCTCGACACCGAGGGCAGGCTGCGCGACCTGTCGCGGCATATCGACGACATTCGCGGCGCCGTATTGTTGCCGGACAGCCTGGCCAGACTGCGCGCCCTCGATGCCTCCCTGCTGCCCGAAGTCGCCGGCGCGCCGCGCATCGGTCCCTGTGTCGGACAGGTAGGTAAGCTGGTCGGCGTCGGCTTGAACTACCGCGACCATGCGCTGGAGTCCGGCATGGCGATTCCTGCGGAACCGGTGCTGTTCTTCAAGGCCACCAGCGCCATCTGCGGCCCCGGCGACGACGTGGAAATCCCGCTCGATGCGGAGAAGACGGACTGGGAGGTGGAGCTGGGCGTGGTCATTGGCAAGCCGGCCAAATACGTGAATCCGGAGCAGGCCCTGGATCATGTGGCCGGCTATTGCGTGGTCAACGACATCTCGGAGCGCGCCTTCCAGCTCGAACGCGGCGGCCAGTGGGACAAGGGCAAGGGCTGCGACACCTTCGCGCCGATCGGACCCTGGCTGGTGACAACCGACGAGGTCGCCGATCCGCAGAGCCTCGACCTCTGGCTCGAGGTGGACGGCCGTCCGCGCCAGAACGGAAACACGCGCAACATGATTTTCGGCGTCGCCCAGCTCGTGTCCTACATCAGCCGCTTCATGAGCCTGCAGCCGGGCGACATCATCACCACCGGCACCCCGGCGGGCGTCGGCCTGGGCCGCAAGCCGCCGCTCTATCTGCGGACGGGGCAGACGATGCGCCTGGGGGTGTCGGGTCTGGGCGAACAGGCCCTACGCACGGTCGCGGCACGCCGCTGATCCCTTTCGTCACAGCCGCCCGTCACTGCAGCCTTCCACACCGTCACCTCACGCGTCCTCCTCCGCCAGCAAACCCTCGCGGGCGAGGCGGCGGATGGTGGCGATGGTGTCGATGTCGGCGAACAGATAGGCCTGCTTCCGATGCTCGTCGTAGAAGTGATCCATCGTGCCCGCCGCCGGTCCCGGCGCATCGGCGTAGGTGAAGCGGACGAACAGGCGCCCCGGCCGGGGCTCCTCGATGGCCATGGTCAGGCGGCTCGCCGCCATATCTCCGCTCGCCTCCGTGTCATAGGTGACGGACTGCAAGGGCACCAGGCGGACGCGATCGCGCACCTGCAGATGCCCGAAGCGCAGCTCGCGCTTCAGAAAGCCCTCACCGCGCTCCAGAATCCGGCACTCGTCCAATCCGATCACCGACAACTGCGGTTGCTCGGCGCGGATCACCAGCCCGCGCCAGAGCTGAGACCGGGTCAGTGCTTGGAGGTCGGGCAGGCTCGCGTCGTTGATCTCGATCAGATGCTCGAAGTTCATGGGCCGAATCTCCCGCTGCGCCACGCCTGCGTGGCGTCCGCCTAGGTATAGTGTGTACATCGAACATCGATGCGGAGGCAAGTCATGACGCACGAACCATCGAAGCAGCCCTCCCTTGCGGGAGTGGTGAAGGGGGCGGCGGCGGTCGAACAGCGGGAAGTGAGCGCCGGCACGGCGACCCGCATGCAGGTGCTGATCGGACCCGAGGATGGCGCCCCGAACTTCGTCATGCGGCGCTTCATGATGGGCGAAGGCGGAGGCATGCCGACCCATACCAACACGGTGGAGCATGAGCAATACGTGCTGCGCGGGCGGGCCGAGGTGGGCATCGGCGAGCGGATGCACGTGGTCGGCGACGGGGATGTACTCTACATTCCCGCCGGCGCATCCCACTACTACCGGGTGATCGAGGCGCCGTTCGAGTTCCTGTGCCTGGTGCCGAACGCGCCAGACCGGGTCGAGATCCTGAAAGACGAGCAATCGCCTTCCAACTGACCGCCCCGATCCTCCCGCGTCCGCGCGCCCAGGGGAGTTCGCGTGCCGCGTCGGAACCACGGCCCGAATGCCCGGGAAATTTGGGCTGCAGAATGACGCTTGTCACGGACGCGCTCGGATGACTGCCGTTACATTCCTCGATGGCGACATCCTGCATGGCTCATCGATGACGGCCTGAGCGCGCAGCAGTGCCGGGGCTGGAGATTACCGGAAATTCCCTGGGGGCGGCACGGCGTATCGTCCCGATCAATCCGGTAGTCAGGAGCGGCGTATCGGCGCCCGGTTTGCTTCAACGACAAGGTACGGAAACCACAATCATGATGGCCGCAGCAGCGCAGCCCGACATCCATGCAGCACCCCTTGCTCATTTCCACGAGTCGCGGAGACACCAGCGCTTTCTTGCTCCGCCCAATACCCCGATCATCGTCGGCACCTGCGGCGGCCGTCTGGCCGACCTTTCCCTGTCCGGTTTCTGCGCCCTGCTCAAGGATCCCGTACCTTCCGGCACGCATGCGGCGGACATCGCCGGAATCCGCTTCGACTGCGTGGTAAGTCGCTGCGGCACGGAGAAGGGCGGCTACCGGGTGGCCGGAACCGTATCGGCCATTTCGCCCGATGCCCTGCAGCGCCTGCGACGCTTCCTCATCGAGGCCATCCTGATCAGCGGTTCCGCCGACGAAAGGATGGCGGAAGCGATGATCGACTGGCCATCGTTCATCTGACCCGATTGGGCCGCTTTCCTCCGTTCCGTCCGCAGGGCACGGCGCCGCTGGGCAAGTCGGCACTCCGTGCCAGCTTACCCACGATGGAGAAGAGACACAACGAGAGCAGGGGCGCAACCCTCGCCGGAATCGGCGCATCCTCGACTGCGATCCGACGCATGGCTTCAGCCCCCACCGCGCGCGCCACGGCACCGGCAGGTCTGGAGATCCACCGCCAGCATCTCGAGATATTCCACGCCCTCGACACGGTGCGCGAAGTGTGGGCGGACGGCAGCAGCCTGAATCGGCTGGGCTTGGCCTTCGACGAGTTCACCGAGCCGCACGCACGACCACTTCCGGGACGAAGAAGTCATCCTGCAACACTACGGCCATCCCAAGTTTTCCGCCCACCAGGCAACGCACGGGCTGATCCTGGAGCACATTGCGAAGCTTCGGCGGCGACCTCGACGTCGTGGCACGCCGACAGTTCCTGCGCCAGTTGCGCTTCGTCGATCATTGGCTGACGACCCACGTCTTCGAGGAAAACTCGCGCCTGTTCTGAGAGCTGGGTACCGCTCCGGAACCCGCCGCCGGACCGCTCTCCCTTTCCGTCCCCGTCCTGGCGCTTGCCTTCGCGCGGGGATTGCATTAGCGTTGGTCCTCCACTCATCGCAGGGGTCCTGCCGGCGCAGTTCCGGCGGGTGAGACATACCCTTGGAACCTGATCCGGACAATGCCGGCGGAGGGAGCGAGCCATGCCCAGTCCCATTCTTGACGCCATCGCGTTTTCGAGCGCGGCCGCGCTGCACGGCCCTGCCGGAGGCGCAGTGCGGTGAGCGGCTCTCCCATCCCCAATGTCGCGACCATTGCCGGCGTCGATCCCAGCGGCGGCGCCGGCGTGCTCGCCGACATCAAGACCTTCTCGGCGCTCGGCGCCTACGGTTGTGCCGTCATCGCCGCCCTGACGGCGCAGAACACGCGGGCGGTGACCGGCATCCACGCCGTGCCCACCGATTTCATCCGGCTGCAGATCGACACCCTGTTCGAGGACGTGCGCATCGCTGCGGTGAAGATCGGCATGCTCGGCACCGCTGCCATCACCCGGGCGGTGGCCGACGGCATGGCGAGATGGCAGCCGCCGTTCACCGTGGTCGACCCGGTGATGGTGTCCAAGAGCGGCGATCCTCTGCTGCTCGCGGATGCCTCGGCGATGCTGCGGGAAGCGCTGCTGCCGCTGGCGACGATCGTCACGCCCAACCTGCCCGAGGCCGGCGTGCTGCTCGATCAACGTGCTCCGGACAACCGCAAGGAGATGCAGCGCGCCTGCGAGAAGCTGCGGGAGCTTCTGCCCCATTCCGCGGAACGCTGGGTGCTGCTCAAGGGCGGCCATCTGCCCGGCGACGAGGCGCTGGACCTGCTGTTCGACGGGGACAAGATGTACGAACTCGCGGCGCCGCGGATCGACACGAAGAACACCCACGGCACCGGCTGCACCCTTTCCTCCGCCGTCGCCGCCCTGCTGCCGCAGCGGCCGGACGTGCCGGCGGCGGTGCGCGACGCGAAGCAATATCTAACCCGGGCCATCGCCGCCGCCGACCGGCTCGATGTCGGATCGGGGCACGGCCCGGTGCATCATTTCCATCGCTGGTGGTCCTAACCATCGGCAGCCGCATTCAAAGGACTCAGCCATGAACGCCAACGATAAATTCATCGCCGCCCGCGCCCATGTGGACGAGGCGGCGATCCAGCCCCTGCCCAACTCGCAGCAAGATCTACGTCACGGGCAGCCGCCCGGACATCCGCGTGCCGATGCGCGAGATCAGCCAGTCGGACACCCCTGACCGCCATGCGAGCGAGAAGAATCCGCCGATCTACGTCTACGACTGCTCCGGCCCCTACACCGACCCGGCGGTGAAGATCGACATCCGCGACGGCCTGCCGGCCCTGCGCGCCGGCTGGATCGACGAGCGCAGCGACACCGAGGAGCTGCCCGGCCTGTCCGCCGACTACGGCCGCGCCCGCGAGGCCGACGCCGAGCTGGCCGGCCTGCGCTTCGACCTGCAAGCGCAAGCCGCGCCGCGCCAAGCCGGGCGACGAACGTCACCCAGATGCACTACGCCCGGCGCGGCATCGTCACGCCGGAGATGGAATTCGTCGCCATCCGCGAGAACCAGCGCCGCCGCGAGTACTGGAAGCCTGCGCGCCGCCGGCCCACGGCCAGAAGATGGCGACTGCTCGGCCGCCAGCACCGCGGCGAGAGCTTCGGCGCCGCCATCCCCGAGGAGATCACGCCGGAATTCGTGCGCAGCCGAAGTCGCCCGCGGCCGCGCCATCATCCCGGCCAACATCAACCACCCGGAAGCCGAGCCGATGATCATCGGCCGCAACTTCCTGATCAAGATCAACTGCAACATCGGCAACTCCCCGCTCGTCTCCTCGATCCAGGAGGAAGTGGACAAGATGACCTGGGCGATCCGCTGGGGCGGCGACACGGTGATGGACCTGTCCACCGGCAAGAACATCCACGAGACGCGCGAATGGATCATCCGCAACTCGCCGGTGCCGATCGGCACCGTGCCGATCTACCAGGCGCTGGAGAAGGTCGACGGCAAGGCCGAGGACCTCACCTGGGAAATCTTCCGCGACACCCTGATCGAGCAGGCCGAGCAGGGCGTGGACTACTTCACCATCCATGCCGGCGTGCTGCTGCGCTACATCCCGATGACCGCCGGGCGCATGACCGGCATCGTCTCGCCGCGGCGGCTCGATCCTGGCCAAGTGGTGCCTCGCGCACCACCAGGAGAACTTCCTCTACACGCACTTCGAGGACATCTGCGAAATCATGAAGGCCTACGACGTGGCCTTCAGCCTCGGCGACGGCCTGCGCCCCGGCTCGATCTACGACGCCAACGACGAGGCGCAACTGGCGGAACTGAAGACCCTGGGCGAACTCACCCAGATCGCCTGGAAGCACGACGTGCAGGTGATGATCGAAGGCCCCGGCCATGTGCCGATGCACACTGATCAAGGAGAACATGGACCTGCAACTGAAGTGGTGCGACGAAGCGCCGTTCTACACGCTGGGCCCGCTGACCACCGACATCGCCCCCGGCTACGACCACATCACCAGCGCCATCGGCGCCGCCATGATCGGCTGGTACGGCACCGCCATGCTCTGCTACGTCACGCCCAAGGAGCACCTCGGCCTGCCGGACAAGGACGACGTCAAGGACGGCATCATCACCTACAAGATCGCCGCCCACGCCGCCGACCTGGCCAAGGGCCACCCCGGCGCGCAGATCCGCGACAACGCGCTGTCCAAGGCGCGCTTCGAGTTCCGCTGGGACGACCAGTTCAACCTCGGCCTCGATCCGGACAAGGCCGCGAATTCCACGACGAGACCCTGCCCCAGGAAGGCGCCAAGCTCGCCCACTTCTGCTCCATGTGCGGCCCGCACTTCTGCTCGATGAAGATCACCCAGGACGTGCGCGAGTTCGCCGCGGCGCAGGGCCTGGCGGAAGAGGAGGCGCTGGAGAAGGGGATGGAGGCGAAGGCGGTGGAGTTCGTGAAGGCGGGCGCGGAGGTCTACCGCAGGGCATGAACGAATCGACCGAAATCTGGCCGCGCATCGCGGAGCGCCTGACGCGCCTTCAGCAGGACTTTCCAGCCGATGCGGTGGAGCTTGCCGCAGCCCACTGGGACGTGGCTGCGCCGCATCTGCTCGATGAGTTGGAACGGGTGGCAGCAGATCCCGCTCCGGCATGCGAGCAGGGGCAGATGCTTCACCTGTTTGCCATGTTTCTCACGGCGCAGCACCGCGATTCCCGTGCCCACGATGCGCTCCTGCGCATCGCGCGGCTGCCGGATGAAGTCCTGGATGCCATGATTGGAGACATCACGACCGATGGTTTGAACCGCTGTCTGGCCTCGACCTGCGGCGGCGATGAAAGCGGCATCAAGGCACTGATCGAGGACGAGAATGCCAACATCTGGGGACGCATCGCCGGCTTGTCCGCACTCTCGACCCGCGTGCTTGAAGGCGATGCCTCGGCAGAAGAAATGCTCGTCTACCTGGACACTCTCGGCACCCGCGAGGAATCCACGCTCGACGAGGATGCTGAGCGCGACATTGCCTTTCTGACCGCCATTGTCAATGCCGCTTTGGACGTGGGTGCGGCACCCATGCTGGAACAGATTCGCCGATGGTTCGCCAAGGAGTTGATCGACGAGACGAGTGTCGACCTCGATTTCGTCGAGGGCCACGCCCATGAGGACCAGGAAACGCTGCGCCGTTACGGCACCCACGACCGCTATGTGCATTCCGCCATCGATGAAATGAAGTCCTGGGCGTTCGAGCGGCCTGCGCGCCCGCCGGCTCCGCCGCGGGTCGATCCGTTCGCTCATCGTAATGGCGGACCGGCACAACAGCCGGTGGTGCGGGAAACGCCGAAGATCGGCCGCAACGATCCCTGCCCCTGCGGCAGCGGAAAGAAGTACAAGAAGTGTTGCGGCGTCTCGTGAGTCCGGCCGAGCATGTCCTTGTCGTCGAAGTACCGCGACTCGCCGTTGCCATGAGCGCGCGGCACGAGCAGTATTTCAGGCTGGAAAGGGCTCGACTGGAGGCACCCGATGGGCACCATGACGGCTGAGAGAATTCGGGTTGCGGTGTCCCTGCCGAGGCACCTCTGGACGGTAACGGACTTCGATCGCATGCTCATCAGCGGCCTGCTGGACGAGACCGACCGGGTGGAGTTGATCGAAGGGGAGTTGATCGACATGACGCCGATCGGAAGCAGACACGCGAATCTCGTAAACGTCCTGACTCAAATCCTGGTGCGGCGTTTGCCCGCCGGCTGCCGGGTGCGCGTCCGGAACCCGATCCGCCTCGGCAATCTGAGCGAGCCGCAGCCGGACATCGCCGTGGTGCGCGACCGCAGCTATGCCGCCGCCCATCCCGAGGCTGCGGACGTGCTGCTGTTGATCGAAGTGGCGGACACGACGCTGGAATTCGATCGCGACATCAAGCTGCCGCTCTACGCCCGCCACGGCATCCCGGAGTGCTGGCTGATCGACGTGGCCGGCAGTCAGTTGAGCATCCACCGCGAACCGGCGGAAGGCGAATACCGCCACATCCGCCGGCCGACGTCGGGCGAAACGCTGCAACTGCTGTCGCCAGAGGGTCCCTCGCTGCGGGTGAGCGATCTTTTTTCGGACTGAAATCCAGGCGAACGTCCGGGCACGACCCACGGCCGGACGTCCCCTCGAAAGTCAGTGGCCAGTCGCGCTGCGCGAACGCAATCGCGTTTCCGCGGGTGCCGCGGCATCGGGCCGATATCATTGGCGGACGCGCTCGCCGCAGATGTCGTGACTCGTCTAGAATTCGGCGATCTGCCGAAACGGCGCCGGCACACGCGATCATGCATATTCGATGGGGAACAACGACAACCCGATCCTGAACAGCCCTTACGAGGAGCCGTCGCGCCATTACGCGACGGATGCCCAGGGCAACCTGAACTACCGCGATGTCCGCCCGGGCCTTCGCATCTTCACGCCGGATGTCCAACAGGCGCCGCTCGGAGCCACCAAGCAGGGCGATATCTTCGACCGGAACGACCTCACCGGCCAGTATGGCGAGCACCCGGTCAATCAGATCCGGGAAGAACTGCGTCCCTGACGCAAGGGGAGCTACACCGGCATCACCAGCCGCGTCACCCGCGACCTGCACCAAGGTTCTCACGCTTGCCTGAGCGTGGCCCAGGCCACTGAACCGGACCCGGAGGACCTGGAAAAACAACAGCGTAGGGCGCGCCGTGCGCGCCCTACTGTCACCCACGACTCCGACGACGACCATGCCGAAAGCCACGCCGAAATCCGTCCCCGCCAGCCTGCTGCAGCTCAAGATCAACCTGCTCCACACCAAGCCGCCGGTCTGGCGCCGCGTGCTGGTGGCCGATGATCTCAACTTCGAACAACTGCACCGCGTGATTCAGGCGGCCATGGGATGGGAGGACTGCCACCTGCACAGTTTTCAGGTGGGAGAGCAACGCATCGATCAGTGCACGCCCGAACCTTTCGGTTTCGGCGACGACGCGCCGAGCCTGGCGGAGGACAAGGTTCGCCTGCGCGACATGCTGGGCGGCCACAAGAAGTTTCGCTATTGGTACGACTTCGGCGATGACTGGCTGCACGAGATCGCCGTGGAGAAACGGCTGCCCGCGGCACCCGAAGACGATCTGAGCCCGCGGCTGGTCACGGGCAAGCGCGCCTGCCCGCCGGAAGACTGCGGCGGACCATGGGGCTACGCCGAATTGCTCGCCACGCTGGCCGACCCGAAGCATCCGCAGCATGACGAGATGCTGGAATGGGCGGGCGACCTCGATCCGGAGGTTTTCGATGTGGATGCCGCCGCAAAGGCCGTCGCGGGCGCGGTCCGCAAGCGCCGCGCCAAGCGTTGATCGACGGCAGACCGCTCGCACCGCTGTCCAGACCGAGACCGCTGACGGCGATGGCGCTGCAGCGCTATGATGCAGACCGACGGTTGGCTCCCATCGCGCCCTGAACGAAGGGCTCGGCGCCGCACCGCCTTCGCAATACCCTACCTTGAAAGGACGACGACTATGGGACTCTTGGACAGCATATTGGGCGGCATGCTGGGCAACGCGACGGGGCAGCCGACACCCCGGCAGGCGCCTACCGGTGCCGGAGGCGGCAACAACGCACTGATGGCGCTGCTGCCGATCGTGTTGAGCATGCTGATGAACCGGCAGGGCGGCACGAGCGCCGGCATGGGCGGCGGCGGCGGGTTGGGCGACATTCTCGGCGGCATGCTGGGCGGACGCGGCGGCCAGGCTGGCGGGGCCCCCGGCGGCGGACTCGGAGACATCCTGGGCGGGATGCTGGGCGGCGGTGGCGGTGGCGGGGGCATGGGCGGCCTGGGGGGACTGCTGCAGCAGTTCCAGCGCGCAGGCTTCAGCGACCAGGCCAATTCCTGGGTCGGCACCGGCCAGAATCTCCCCATCTCGCCGGACGCGATCAGCCAGGTGTTCGGCAACGACGCCTTGTCGCAGATCGCGCGCCAGGCCGGCATCTCGGAGGCGGAAGCTTCCCAGGGCTTGTCGCAACTGTTGCCGGAAGTGGTGGACCGCTTCACGCCCGATGGCGCCGTGCCCGATCTCGACCAGCTCGCAACCAGCGTCGATTCATTGCTGCGGCGGCGGGGCGGGTGAAGGAGTCCGTGCCGCGGTCGGAAGCCGCGGCACGGTGCTTTTTTCCCGCCGGCGATTGACGCTATAATCGCGCCTCGTCCGAGGAGCGCTGCGACGGGCACGCAAGTACACTCTCCCGCCAGGCTCGGACATTCTTCAGAACGGCGCTCACCTTCAACCCGTGCCCGGCGCGGGATGCACAGGTGGGCATCCCGGCCGGCCACATTGTCGAGGAGCACGACATGAACACCGTGGCTGAACCCAAACAGGACTATCGCGTTGCGGACCTCGCCCTCGCCGGCTGGGGGCGCAAGGAAATCGCCATTGCCGAGACGGAAATGCCCGGCCTGATGGCGATCCGCGAGGAATACGCGGCGAGCCAACCCCTCAAGGGCGCGCGCATCACCGGCTCGCTGCACATGACGATCCAGACGGCGGTGCTGATCGAGACCCTGAAGGCGCTGGGCGCCCAGGTGCGCTGGGCCTCGTGCAACATCTTTTCCACCCAGGACCATGCGGCCGCCGCCATCGCCGCCGGCGGCACGGCGGTGTTCGCGGTCAAGGGCGAAACGCTCGAGGACTACTGGGACTACACCCACCGCATCTTCGAATGGCCGGACGGCCAGCCGTCCAACATGATCCTGGACGACGGCGGTGACGCCACCCTGCTGCTGCACCTCGGCGCCAAGGCCGAGAAGGACGCCTCGGTGCTGGACCAGCCCGGCTCGGAGGAGGAGCGCATCCTCTTCGCCGCCATCCGCAGGCCGGCTGGCGGCACAGCCCGGCTGGTATGCGAAACAACTGGCGGCGATCCGCGGCGTGACGGAAGAGACCACCACCGGCGTGCACCGCCTGTACCAGATGCACGCCAAGGGCGAACTGAAGATCCCCGCGATCAACGTGAACGACTCGGTGACCAAGTCGAAGTTCGACAACCTCTACGGCTGCCGGGAATCGCTGGTGGATGGCATCAAGCGCGCCACCGATGTCATGGTGGCGGGGAAGGTCGCGCTGGTCTGCGGCTACGGCGACGTCGGCAAGGGTTCGGCCCAGGCGCTGCGGGCGCTTTCGGCCCAGGTGTGGGTCACCGAGATCGATCCGATCTGCGCACTGCAGGCGGCGATGGAAGGCTACCGCGTCGTGACCATGGACTATGCGGCGGACAAGGCCGACATCTTCGTCACCGCCACCGGCAACTACCACGTCATCACCCACGACCACATGGCCAGGATGAAGGACCAGGCGATCGTTTGCAACATCGGCCACTTCGACAACGAGATCGACGTCGCCTCGATCGAGAAGTACCAGTGGGAGGAGATCAAGCCGCAGGTCGACCACGTCATCTTCCCCGCAATTGATGGCAAACCTGGCAAGCGCATCATCCTGCTCGCCAAGGGCCGGCTGGTGAACCTCGGCTGCGCCACTGGGCACCCGAGCTACGTGATGTCCTCGTCCTTCGCCAACCAGACCATCGCCCAGATCGAGTTGTGGACGCAGCGCGACTCGGGCAAATACCCGATCGACGTTTACACTCTGCCGAAACACTTGGACGAGAAGGTGGCGCGCCTGCAGTTGAAGAAACTGAACGCGCAGCTTTCTACCTTGACCGAGCAGCAGGCGGCCTACATCGGCGTACCGGTGAACGGGCCGTACAAATCCGAGCACTACCGCTACTGATTGACGGGTATCCGTTTCGGCTCCAGAATGGTTTCCTCACAGAGCCATTCTGGAGTACGGCCATGGCGATCAACCTTTCCATCAAGAACGTCCCCGAGAAGCTGGCCGACAAGCTGCGTGCCCGGGCCGAGCGTAACCATCGATCCCTGCAGGGCGAACTGATGGCCATCATCGAGAGCGCTGTGTCAGGCGAGGGGCTGCCGCAAGGGACTGCCCGCTGCCGGGAAGTGATCCGCCGCGGTACGAAAACGATCGAACAGATTGCCGCGGAACTCCGGACGTTGTACCCCGAGCCGGTCACGGACGTTCCGAAGGCGGTCAACATCATTCGGGAACTACGCGACAAACGCTGATGCAGCCATCCGACAAAGCGTCCGGCGCCGGCCTGATTATTGCCGAGCCGCCGCAACGTTATGCCATTCGTCAGCCCTTGGTGGTCGACTGCAGCCTGATTGCAGCAGCGCTGTTCCAGGAGTCTGAACGCGACCAGGCCGAAGCACGCATGTCGGGATGCGAGCTGCACGCGCCTGCCCTGCTCGATTTCGAGATTGCGAGCGTGGCTGTTCGCAAGCTTCGCCTGGGGCGAGGCGATGTGGCCGAAGCCGGACTGACGCGTTATTCGGGGCTGTCGATTGTCATGCACGGCGCAGACTTGCTGGGTGTCCTCGCCGTGGCCGAACGCTATGCGTTGTCCGCCTACGACGCGGCCTATCTCTGGCTCGCCGCCGCACTGAAAGCGCCGCTGGCCACCTTCGACCGCAAGCTCGGCGAAGCAGCGCAGTTGCACTTGCGGTCGCTTGACGACGACATCCCATAATGCAGCCGGATTCGCCGCTACCCCACCCGCTTCCAGGCTCGCCCGCTGCGAACCGACACCAGACCGGAGACATCCGGACACAGTCATGACCTCTCGCACCTACAGCTTCGAATTCTTCCCGCCGCAGACCGCCGAAGGCATCGAAAAGCTGCGTGCCACGCGCCGCCAACTGGCGCAGCTCAAGCCCGCTTTCTTCTCGGTGCACCTTCGGCGCCGGCGGCTCGACCCGGGACCGCACCCTGGAGACGGTGCTGGAGATCCAGGGCGAGGGCCTGCCGGCCGCGCCCCACCTGTCCTGCATCGGCTCGACGCGCGAGAACATCCGCGCCATCCTGCAGCGCTACCAGGACGCCGGCATCCGCCGCATCGTCGCGCTGCGCGGCGACCTGCCCTCGGGCATGGCCGCCCCGGGCGAGTTCCGCTACGCCAACGAGCTGGTGGCCTTCATTCGCGAGCGAAACCGGCGACTGGTTCCACATCGAGGTGGCAGCCTATCCCGAATACCATCCGCAGGCGCGCAGCCCGCAGGACGATCTGCGCAACTTCAAGCGCAAGGTGGAGGCCGGCGCCACCAGCGCCATCACCCAGTACTTCTACAATGCCGACGCCTACGACCATTTCGTCGACGAGGCCCGGGCGTCGGGCGTGATCGATTCCGATCGTCCCCGGCATCATGCCGATCGCCAACTTCAGCAAGATCGCCCGCTTCTCGGATGCCTGCGGCGCCGAAATTCCGCGCTGGATGCGCCGCAAGTTCGAAAGTTTCGGCGACGACTGCGGCCTCGGTACGCGCGTTCGGACTGGACGTGGTGACGGCGATCTGCGACCGGCTGCTCGCCAGCGACGCGCCGGGGCTACACTTCTACACGCTCAACCAAGCCGGGCTCACCACCACCATCTGGCAGCGGCTGGGCCTGTCCTGATTCCAAATCGAGGGGCCGTCATGTACACCGGCAACTATGCGCAACTGATGGCGGAATACAACCGCTGGATGAACGAGAAGGTCTATGACGCCTGCGGCAGGCTGCCCGACGACGAACGCAAGCGTCATCGCGGCGCCTTTTTCGACTCAATCCATGGCACGCTCAGCCACATCCTGTGGGGCGACGGCATCTGGCTCGGCCGCTTCAACGGCAAGAGCTATCCGAGGGCGCCGATCCGCGAATGGCTGTATCAGGATTTCGCCGCCATGCGCAGCGCGCGCATGGAACTGGATCAGGAGATCCAGACTTGGGCGGCCGGGGTTTCCGAGGAATGGCTGCGGGAGGCGATGACCTGGAAGAGCGGCCTCTATGGCGTCACGAAGACCCATCCGCGCTGGGTATTCGTGGCCCAGATGTTCAACCACCAGACCCACCACCGGGGTCAGGTGACGACCCTGCTGACCCAGCTCGATATCGATGTCGGCATCACCGACCTGCCGATGCTGCCGGTGCTGCTGCGCGAGTGAACGGCGCAACCGCGCAGACGGTCCTCAGGCGCCGTCCATCGCAGCGCGAACGGCGGCCACCAGATCGTTGACCTGCGCTTCGCTCGTATCCCAGGCGCAGACGAAACGCGCGCCGCCCAGGCCGATGAAGGTGTAGAACAGCCATCCTGCCGCCCGCAGGCTGGACAAAGCGCGTTCCGGCACGGCAACGAACACCGCATTGGCTTCTACCGGCAGCATCAGGGCAACGCCCGGAATGGCGGTAAGCCGCTCGGCCAATACCTGCGCCATGCGATTGGCGTGCGCCGCGTGGCGCAGCCAGATCGAATCGCGCAGGATGCCGAGCCAGGGCGCCGCGAGAAAGCGCATCTTGGACGCCAGTTGCCCCGCCTGCTTGCAGCGGTAGGCGAAGTCCGCGGCCAGGGCGCGGTCGAAGAACACCACGGCCTCGCCCACCGGCAGGCCGAGCTTGGTTCCACCCAGCGAAAGGACATCGACACCCGCACGCCAGGTGAGATCGGCCGGCGGCGCTGCCAGCGTGGCCACGGCATTGGCGAAGCGGGCGCCATCCATGTGCAGGCGCAGGCCGAGGCGGCGCGCAGCCTCGCCGATCGCTTGCAGCTCGCTGATCCGGTAGACCGTCCCCAACTCCGTGGACTGGGAAAGGGTGAGCGCTTTCGGCTTCGGGAAGTGGATGTCTCGGCGGCGCGAGACCATCGCCTCCACGCCGCCGAGATCGATCTTGCCCTGTTCGCCGCGGACCGGCAGCAATTTGGTGCCGTTGGAGAAGAATTCGGGCGCGCCGCACTCGTCGGTCTCGACGTGGGCCAGTTCGTGACAGAGGATGCCGTGGTAGGACTGGCACAGCGAGGCCAGCGCCAGCGAGTTGGCCGCGGTGCCATTGAAAACGAAGAACACCTCGCAATCGGTCTCGAACAGCTCGCGCAGGACATTGCAGACGCGCCGCGTCCATTCGTCCTCGCCGTAGGACGGCGCCCTTCCGACATTGGCGGCAAGCAGCGCTTCCAGCGCTTCGGGGCAGATGCCGGCGGTGTTGTCGCTGGCAAAATCGGCACGCATCATGATGGGACTCGCAAGCGGGACGCAGCTTCCATCCTAGCCGGAAAAGTCCTTCGTTCGTCACCTCATGGAAACGGGACTACGCGCACCGCCGCTACCGGCGCGGCAGATCGCGCAACAGTCGTTCCAGACGCTGCGGGCGTATGGGCTTGTGCAACAAATCGTAGCCGCTCGCCTGCGCCGCGCGCAGCGGCTCGTCCGCCGTATCGCCCGAGATCAGCGCCACCGGGACGGAGATATCCCAATGGGCAAGCAGGCTCCGCGCTGCCTCGATCCCGCTGCGACCGGCGCCCAGCCGGTAGTCCGTCAGGATCACCTGCGGGCGCCAACGCGGGCGCTGACGCGCCTGCGACAAGGCATCCGCCTCGTCAACAGCAGCGACGACATAGCAGCCCCATTCCTCGAGGGTAATGCGCAGCGCCGCCCGCACCTCCGCGTCGTCCTCGAGCACCAGCACCGCCAGGCCCAGCAAATCCGGGCGCACCCCCCCCGACCCTCCCGCCTCGGCGGCAGCGCCCGGCGTAGGCGCCAGCGGCACGGTGACGGCGAAGGTCGAGCCCCGGCCCGGCATGGAGCGTACCTCTACCGTGTGGCCGAGGAGTTCGGTCAGCCGCCGCACGATGGCCAGGCCCAGGCCCAGGCCCTTGCGGCGGTCGCGCCCTGGATTCTCGACCTGATAGAACTCCTCGAAGATGCGGTCGAGGTGCTCGGCAGCGATGCCGCTGCCGGAGTCACGGACTTCGATGCGCACCTTGTCGCCGCGCCGCCGCGCTCCCACCCACACGGTGCCGGACTCGGTATGGCGGATCGCGTTGGCCACCAGGTTCTGCAGGATGCGCCGCAGCAGCACCGGGTCGCTGTCCACCCAGCAGGCGATGCGATGGACCCGCAGGCCCAACCCTTTCGCCTCCGCCCCCGGAGCGGCATCGGTCTCGATCCGGGTCAGCAGGGCACTGAGCGAGACGCTGCTGCGCTCGGTTCGGATGACGGAAGCATCGAGCTTGGAGATGTCGAGAAGCGCGCTGAACAGGCCTTCCAGCGCTTCGACGGAGGCGCCGATGCGCTCCACCAGGTCGCGGTCCGGCCCCGCCGCGCTGCGCAGTTTGAGCGTGCCGGTGAGCAGCGAGAGGGCCTGCATCGGCTGCCGTAGATCGTGGCTGGCGGCAGCAAGAAACTGCGACTTGGCGCGGTTGGCGCGTTCCGCCTCTTCGTTCTTGCGCGTCAACTCCTGCACCAGATCCAGGTTCTGGAAGCGCAGTTCGAAGCTGCGGCGTATCGCCTCGCCGTAGTCGCGGCCGACGCGCAGCATGAACAGCGTGTAGATCACCACCGCGACGCACGCCCAGAGCGCCGGCAAGGTTCCCACCAAGAGCACCCGGGCCACCAGCGGCATCGTCGCCAGCGGCAGAAAGGCGTAGTAAGCCGGCAGAAACGGCGCGTAGAACAGCGCCGCGCCGGCGGAAGTGACGAACAGGAAGGCGAACAGGAACATCAGGTGCGGCAGCGAGTAGGGTGCGAACATCCAGAAGCCGCAGGAGCCGAGCAGCACGCCGCTGATCGCCGCCCTGAACGTGAAGCGCATCCCCCAGCGGCGCGCTTCCGCGGCCGGCGGCCGGGCATCGTAGTAGCGCTGCGCGAGCAAACGCCGATCCAGGACGCTCACGACATAGACGATGCCCCACAACACCAGGGGCACATGGGGCACTTGGCTCCACATCACGGGCACGACGATCGGGGGCGCCAGTAGCAGCAGCCAGTACTGGCGCGAGAAGTAATTGTAGAGCAGCGCCACCTGCTCGCCGGTCACGCGCTCGGCGTAGCGTTCGGAGGTACGACGATCCTGGTCCATGGGCAAGCGCGGGTCCGGCGAGTTGGCGTCCGCATTATCGCCGCCGGCACGCCATTCGCACCACTATGCCAGCAACGGGTTTGGCGCCGACACGCTGCACGGCAGAAATCCACTGCCGGAGTAGCCGGGCCGCCGAACGTGGGGAGCGCTACACGACGGCGCCGACCACCTCTGCCGCACGCCTTTGCGGACTGTGCGTCAGCGCCGCCGACCGCCGAAAATCGATCCGAGCACGCCGCGCACGATCTCCCGCCCCAGGCCCGAGGCGACGCTGCGGGCGGCACTCTTGGCTGCGCTCTGCACGACGCCATCGCGCCTGCCGCCGCGCGGCCCGGTGCTGCCGAACAGGATCTCGCCCAGCGCCCCGCCCATGATCCCGCCGCCCTCCTCCTTCTTGACCTCGGGCGCGCCTGCCGCCTCGGCGGCCTCAGCAGCACGGCCCTTCAGCTTCTCGTAGGCCGATTCGCGGTCGACGACTTCCTCGTAGTGGCCGTAGAGTCGCGGACGCCTTGATCAGCGCGTCGCGCTCCGGCGCCGTCGAGCGGGCCGAGTCGCGAAGCCGGCGGCAGCACGAAGGCGCGCTCGACGATGCTGGGCGTGCCCCTTCTCGTCGAGGAAGGACACCAGCGCCTCGCCGACGCCCAGTTCCGTGATCGCCGTCTGCGGCATCGAACTTCGGGATTGGCGCGCATGGTTTCGGCCGCCGTCTTGCACCGCCTTCTGGTCGCGCGGCGTGAAGGCGCGCAGGGCGTGCTGCACGCGGTTGCCGAGCTGGGCCAGCACCGTGTCCGGCACGTCGAGCGGGTTCTGCGTGACGAAGTAAACGCCGACGCCCTTGGAGCGGATCAGCCGCACCACCTGCTCGATCTTCTCCAGCAGCGCCGGCGGCGCATCGTTGAACAGCAGATGCGCCTCGTCGAAGAAGAACACCAGCTTCGGCTTCTCCAGATCGCCGACCTCGGGCAGCTGCTCGAACAGTTCGGCCAGCAGCCACAGCAGGAAGGTGGAATAGAGCTTGGGCGAGTTCGTAGAGCTTGTCGGCGGCGAGGATGTTGATCACGCCGCGTGCCGTCGGCATCGGTCTGCATCAGGTCGGCGATGTCCAGCATCGGCTCGCCGAAGAACTTGTCGCCGCCCTGCTCCTCGAGCGTCAGCAGGCCGCGCTGGATGGCGCCGATGGAGGCGGCCGAGATGTTGCCGTATTCGGTGGTGAACTGCTTGGCGTTGTCGCCGACGTACTGCACCATGGCGCGCAGGTCCTTGAGGTCGAGCAGCAGCAGGCCGTTGTCGTCGGCGATCTTGAACACCAGGTTGCAGCACGCCGGCCTGGGTGTCGTTGAGGTTGAGCAGGCGCGCCAGCAGCAGCGGTCCCATGTCGGAGACGGTGGCGCGCACCGGGTGGCCGCTGCCTCGCCGAACACGTCCCAGAACACCACCGGGCTGGCGTAAGGCACGAAGTCGGTCGAGGCCCAGCAGATCGAGGCGCTGCTGCAGCTTGGGCGACACAGTCCCGGCCGCGCCGATGCCGGACAGATCGCCCTTCACGTCGGCCATGAACACCGGCACGCCGATGGACGAAAAGCGCTCGGCCAGCGACTGCAGGGTGACGGTCTTGCCGGTGCCGGTGGCGCCGGTGATCAGGCCGTGGCGGTTGGCCATGTGCGGGCAGCAGGGCGAGGAACTGGTCGCCGGACTTGGCGACATAGAGCGGGTCAGCCATGGGAAGGACTCCTGGGGCGGTATAATTTGCTTTTGATTCTAATGCAGGTTTCGAGGAAATCATGGCTGGTCATTCCAAGTGGGCCAATATCCAGCACAGAAAGGGCCGCCAGGACGAAAAGCGCGGCAAGATCTTCTCCCGGCTGGCCAAGGAGATCACGGTCGCGGCGAAGATGGGCGGCGGTGACGCAGGCTTCAACCCGCGCCTGCGGCTCGCCATCGAGAAGGCCAAGGCGGTCGAACATGCCGGCCGACAACATCGATCGCGCCATCAAGAAGGGCACCGGCGAGTTGGAGGGCGTGAATTACGAGGAGATCCGCTATGAGGGCTACGGCATCGGCGGCGCGGCGGTGATGGTGGACTGTCTCACGGACAATCGCACCCGCACCGTGGCCGAGGTGCGCCATGCCTTCGCCAAGCACGGCGGCAACCTAGGCACCGACGGCTCGGTGGCCTTCATGTTCAAGCACTGCGGGACGTTCCTGTTCGCACCCGGCGCCAGCGAGGACAAGGTGATGGAGGCGGCGCTGGATGCCGGCGCCGAGGACGTGGTAAGCAACGAGGACGGCAGCATCGAGGTGATCTGCGGACCCGGCGACTTCGACACGGTGCAGAAGGCCCTGGACAAGGCGGGACTGAAGGCCGAGATGGCCGAAGTGACGATGCGCGCGCAGAGCGAGGCCGTGCTCAAGGGCGACGAGGCAGCGAAGATGCAGAAGCTGCTCGACGCCATCGAAGATCTGGATGACGTGCAGAACGTTTACTCCACTGCCTCGATCGAAGAATAGGATCGGCGGGCGGGCCACGCCCGCCCTTCGCCGTACCCGCGAATCTGCGCCACTGCCACCCCCATGCCCCGTAGGGCGGGCCGTGCCCGCCAATTCGCGGCGCGCCCTGCGTCCGCCATCACGCGCTCGGGTAGAATCCGGGCATCGTCTGCCAGGAGACCGCCATGCTCATGACCACGACCCCCACCATCGAAGGGCGGACCATCCGCAAGTATTACGGCGTCGTCACAGGCGAGGCCATCATCGGCGCCAACATGTTCCGCGACTGGCTCGCCTCCATCCGCAATGTCGTCGGCGGCCGTTCCGGCGCCTACGAGAATGCCCTGGCGGGCGCACGCAAGGACGCTTTGGCGGACATGGAAGAGCAGGCCGACGATCTGGGCGCCGATGCCATCGTCGGCATCGACTTCGACTATGAGGTGCTCGGTCAGGATAACGGCATGCTGATGGTATGCGTCAGCGGCACCGCCGTAAGCATCGGGTAAACGCCGCCTCGTGAGTGCAGAAGGCGCCGTCCGCATTCTCGGCATCGACCCGGGCCTGCGGGTGACCGGTTTTGGCCTCATCGAAAAGGAAGGCACGCGCCTGCGCTATGTCTCCAGCGGCTGCGTGCGCGTGCCCGTCGGCGAGTTGCCGGCGCGGCTCAAGACCATCCTCGACGGCTTGGGCGAAGTCATCCGCGAGTTCCGGCCGCAGCAGGTGGCAGTGGAGAAGGTGTTCGTGAATGTCAATCCGCAGTCCACGCTGCTGCTCGGCCAGGCGCGCGGCGCCGCGATCTGCGCCGCCGTGGCGCGCGACCTGCCGGTGGCCGAATACACGGCGCTGCAGGTGAAGCAGGCGGTGGTGGGGCACGGCAAGGCGGCGAAGGAGCAGGTGCAGCAGATGGTGCGGCGCCTGCTGGGTCTGGCTGGCGACCCGAGCCCCGATGCCGCCGATGCGCTGGCTTGCGCCATCTGCCACGCCCACGGCGGCCAGGGGCTGGGCATCATCGCCACCACCGGATTCCGGGTACGCAGGGGGCGCCTGGTTTGAGCGTCAGCCGACTAGGCTGCACTGAAAAGGTCCAGCCGGCGAAGTTGCGGTCGAACGCGAGGAGGCATGCGTCGCACGGCCCTCGCTCTCGGCATCGCTGCGTTTGTCTGCACCATTTCCGCACGTGCCCAAGCCGCTGACGTCGCGCCGACGCGCGCGGACAAGACCGGCGCGAGCGGCCGCGCGGCGGGATCCATCACGTTCTGCCTATTCGAACTGCCGGGCAGTTCCAGCGAGACCCGACGGTTGATCAATCTGGTGGGCGTGCAATACGTGGAACTCAGCAGCGACCAGCTTCGCATCTTCTACGGCGGCGGCAATATGGGCGGCGGCTACGAAGCGCGCATCGCGCTGAAGCGCAGGGAAGACGGGCAGGATTTGATCGCCCGCATGCAGAAAGCGGCGCAGGAGTGCAAATGACGCTCGGTACACCGATCGGTCGCATCCATCTTCGTAGGGCGGGCCATTCCCGCCGCGGTGCACGACGCGCGCGACGAGGCGCCCATCCATGATCGGCCGACTCACCGGCATCCTCATCGAAAAGAATCCGCCCCAGATAACCCTGGACGTGCACGGCGTCGGCTATGACGTGGATGTGCCCATGAGTACCTTCTACAATCTGCCCGCCGTGGGGGACAGGGTCAGCCTGTTCACCCATCTCGTGGTGCGCGAGGACGCGCATCTGTTGTTCGGCTTCGCGGGCGAGAGCGAGCGTGGCGCCTTTCGCCAACTGCTCCGGATCAGCGGCATCGGCGCGCGCACGGCGCTGGCCGTCCTTTCCGGCTTGAGCGTGGCCGATCTGGCGCAGGCGGTGGCGGCACAGGAAAGCGGACGCCTCATCAGGATCCCCGGCATCGGCAAGAAGACGGCGGAACGGCTGCTGCTGGAACTGCGCGACAAGCTGCCCAAGGTGACGGCAGCGATGCCGGCCCACGCGCCGACCAGCGGCGACGACATCCTCAATGCGCTGCTGGCGCTGGGCTACAGCGATAAGGAAGCGCAGGCGGCGCTGAAGCAACTGCCTGCCGACATCGGCGTGTCCGACGGTATCCGCCAGGCGCTCAAATCCCTGTCCAAGGTCTGAGTACGCAGCGATGTCAACGCGCAAGCAGGGATTTCTGCGCAACATCCGGCTCGGCGCCAGCGCGCTGCGCCTCGGCATCAATCTGTGGCCGCCGTTCATCGGCGCCGGCATCCACGTCCTGTACATCGCCGAGGATTACCGCGAGGTCAGGGTGCGCATGGCGTTGCGCTGGTACAACCGCAACTATGTCGGCACCCACTTCGGCGGTTCGCTCTACGCCATGACCGACCCGTTCTTCATGCTGATGCTGATGCACAACCTGGGCAAAGGCTATGTGGTGTGGGACAAGTCGTCCCGCATCCACTACCGCGCTCCAGGCAAGGGCACGGTGTACGCCGATTTCCGCCTGAGCGAGGAGCAGATCGCGGCGGTCAAGGCGGAAACCGCGGACGGTGAGAAGCACGAACCGACCTTCAGCGTCAACGTCACCGACGCCTCGGGCAAGGTGATCGCTACGGTGGAAAAGACGCTATACGTGCGTCGCAGCGTCAGCGCCCCGTGACAGCCGGCGGCGTTCCGCATGGCGGGCACGCAGTAGGGACTTCGACGTCTGCCCGCGGCCCGATCGGGGAGAGACCGCAGCGCCTGGCGTGCCGGAGGACCACGGCCTCGCCTCCCCTTGGCGTTCCCTCAGCGACCCATGCTCGTGAAATCGAGGTCGGCGTGGGGCGTATCCGCAACGTTATCGTCGATCATTTCATAGATGTCTTCGTCAACGATGTCGGCAGCGGGGTGATGGGCAAAAGCGGAGAACGAGGTGAAAAGCGACGCCAGCACTGCGATGTGAAAAGCCTTTTTCATAGATCGGTCCTCATGAAATGAACGTGTGGTCGAACGCGTCATCGCGCTCGCTTGCTGCACGGCCCGCCGGGCCGTCGTCGAGCGACGGGGCGAATCATAGAGAATCGCTGCCCCGTGGGTGTTTCTCTCGGGAAACAGGGTGTTACGGTATGTTTCACGATTCCGGCGGAATCGGAATGTACCCGGATGCCTCTGCCCTGCGGCTTGCGCCGCTCGAATTGCAGATGCCCCAGTCGACAGACCGGCTCGGCGCAATACGGTGGGCCGCGGGTGGACCGTGGATGTCGGAGCCGCGACAATGGACAAACGGCGCGCGCTCGGCGCGAGCCCCCTTTCGTTGCGCATGCCCCTACGGGTGTTGCCGCTCGTGACCGATAGGAACGCGATGATCGAAACCGACCGCCTCATTTCCCCCGCCTCCGCCAGTCCGCAGGAGGACGCCGTCGAGCGTGCGCTGCGGCCCAAGCGCCTCGAGGACTACGTCGGCCAGCAGAAGATCCGCGAGCAGCTCTCGATCTTCATCGCCGCCGCGCGCAAGCGCAAGGAGTCCCTCGACCATGTGCTGCTGTTCGGCCCGCCGGGGCTGGGAAAGACCACGCTGGCCCACATCATCGCCCACGAGATGGGCGTCAATATGCGCCACACCTCGGGACCGGTGCTGGAACGGGCCGGCGATCTCGCCGCCATCCTAACCAACCTCGAACCCCACGACGTCCTGTTCATCGACGAGATCCACCGCCTGTCGCCGGTGGTGGAGGAGATCCTCTATCCGGCGCTGGAGGATTTCCAGATCGACATCATGATCGGCGAGGGACCGGCGGCGCGCTCGGTGAAGCTCGATCTGCCCCCATTCACCCTGGTCGGCGCCACCACCCGCGCCGGCATGCTGACCAATCCGCTGCGCGACCGCTTCGGCATCGTGGCGCGGCTGGAGTTCTACACGGCGGAGGAACTGACCCGCATCGTGGTGCGCTCGGCGCAGTTGCTCAACGTGGCGACCGCACTCGAAGGCGCGCTGGAGATCGCGCGCCGGGCCCGCGGCACGCCGCGCATTGCCAACCGCCTGCTGCGGCGCGTGCGCGACTATGCGCGAGATCAAGGCGGACGGCGACATCACGCGCGCGGTGGCGGACGCCGCGCTCACCATGCTGGACGTGGACCACCTCGGACTGGACATCATGGATCGCAAGCTGCTGGGGGCGGTTATCGAAAAGTTCGGCGGTGGTCCGGTGGGCGTGGACAATCTCGCCGCAGCCATCGGCGAAGCGCGCGATACCATAGAGGACGTGCTGGAGCCCTTCCTCATCCAGCAGGGCTACCTGCAGCGCACGCCGCGCGGGCGTATGGCGACGGCATCGATCTACCGGCACTTCGGACTGCGCGCGCCCGCCCCCGCCGCCGGCAACGACTTGTTCCATGCCGACGGCGGAGCGTGACGACCGCGGTGCGCCCCGGCCGAGGCGCGCCGCTTTGCAGTGCCGCCACTCCGCATTGAAATCGCCCGCGACACGGGCGCCGTATCGTTTCCCGCCAACCCCGGAACGGTACCCGCAGCGTTGACACGCATCATGTCGGATCGCTGCTGTCGCGGCGGGACGCGGGACGCAGATGAGAAGATCGGACGTCGGCGCGAGGTAGTCGGGTAAAATGCCGGCCCATGACCCGACCCCACCACGAACCTCGGCAACGCTTCGTGCTTCCCGTGCGCGTCTATTACGAGGACACGGATGCCGCCGGCGTCGTCTATTACGCCAATTACCTGCGCTATCTGGAACGGGCCCGCACCGAATGGCTGCGTGCGCTCGGCTTCGAGCAGGTCGCGCTCGCCGCCGAGCGCGGCATCGCCTTCGCGGTCCGACATCTGAGCGTGGACTATCTCAAACCTGCCCGGCTCGACGACGCCCTCGACATCGTGAGCGAACTGGAAAGCATGAGCCGGACCCAGGTGGTGTTCCATCAGCGCGTCGAGCGCGGCGGCGAGACGCTGCTCCACGGCTCGGTGCGCGTGGTCTGCGTCGACCCGTCGCGCATGAAGGCGACGGCGATTCCCGACGACATCCGCACCAGGCTGGAAGCACTGTTATGAACGTGGTTCAGGATCTCTCCATCCTTTCCCTGATGGCCGGCGCCAGCGTGCCGGTCAAACTGGTCATGGCGCTGCTCGGCACGGTGTCGGTCATGTCCTGGTACTGGATCTTCCGCAAATGGTTCACGCTGCGCGACGCGCGCGCCCGCACCGAACAGTTCGAGCGCGACTTCTGGAGCGGCGGCGATCTCAATGCCCTGTACCAGAGCGCGGCCAACGACCGCCACAGCGCCGGCAGCCTGGAGCGCATTTTCGAGTCGGGCTATCGCGAATTCAGCAAGCTGAAGCAGCAGCGCGCCAATCTCGATCCTGCCGCCATCATCGACGGCGTGCGCCGGGCCATGCGCGCCACCTACCAGCGCGAGCAGGATCACCTGGAGTCCCATCTCGCGTTTCTCGCCTCGGTCGGTTCGGTGAGCCCGTACGTCGGCCTGTTCGGCACGGTGTGGGGCATCATGAACGCCTTCCGCGGCCTGTCCAACGTCAGTTCCGCGACGCTTGCCCATGTCGCGCCCGGCATCGCAGAGGCCCTGGTGGCCACGGCCATCGGCCTGTTCGCGGCGATTCCGGCGGTCGTCGCCTACAACCGCTTCGCCCACGACGTGGACCGCATCGCGGTACGGTTCGAGAGCTTCATGGAGGAGTTCTCCAACATCCTGCAGAGGCAGTTGCGGTAACGGTCATGGAATGCCCGCCGCCCCGAATGATGAAGATCCTCGCCATGGCCGGTTCCCTCACCCGCGGCCCCTCTCCCGGCAGCAGAGGGAAGCTTCGAGAGTCGCTGGCGCGACTTTCACGTTAGGCGGCCTCGCGCGGCGGAGATAGCATCATGAGACAGCGCCGACTGATGAACCAGATCAACGTCGTTCCGTACATCGACGTGATGCTGGTGCTGCTCGTCATCTTCATGGTCACGGCGCCCATGATCCAGAGCGGTTCGATCGACGTGCCCGAGCGTGGGCAAGGCGGCGCAGCCTCCCGCCGAACCGCTGGAGGTGGTCGTCCGCGGCGATGCCACGCTCACGCTGCGCGATCGCGCCCGCGGCGGCGCCGAGCAGTCGGTGTCGCGCAGCGAAATGGCGCGGCTGGTCAAGGAGGCGCAGACCCGCAATCCGCAGCAGGCGGTGCTGATCGCCGCCGACAAGAGCGTCCGCTACGAGGTGGTCATGCAGGTGATGGACGAACTCCAGCAGCGGCAGGTGACGCGCATCGGCCTGCTGGTGCGCCCCGGGAAATGACGACGGCGGAGCATTTCTCGCCGCCGCAGGAGCCGGGCAAGTGGGCGTCGGTCGGCCTCGCGGTGTTTGTGCACCTCGTGCTGGCGGTGCTGCTGTTCTTCAGCGTGCGCTGGCAGAACCGTGCGCCCGAAGCGGTGGAAGTGGATCTGTATCGCGCCGCGCCGTCCTCCGCGGCACCGCGGCAGGCGCCGCCGCCCGTGGCGAAGCCGGAGCCCAGGCCGGCGCCGGCGCCAGAACCCAAGCCCAAAGCCGAGCCGAAGCCCGAACCCAAGCCCGAGCCCGAGCCGAAACCCATGCCCAAGGCGGAGCCAAAACCTGCCCCGCCTCCACCCAAACCGGATATCGCGCTCAAGGAAAAGGCCAAGCCGCAGCCGAAAGAGACGCCGAAGGAGGCGCCGACGCCGGTCCCGAAGCCGGAACCGGACATGCGCAAGAAGCTGCTCGCCGAGCAGTTGCGGCGCGAGACCGAGCAGCTTTCGCAGCATCGCGTGCAGCAGGCAGCGGCGCAGGAAGCCGCCGCGCTGCGAGACCGGCAGGCCGCCGCAGGGCTGTCGCGCGCGCGCACCGAATGGACCGACAAGATCAAACAGAAGATCCGCGGCAACATCGTGGTGCCGCCGGGCGTGACGGGCAATCCGGAGGCGGTGTTCGACGTGTCGCTGCTTCCCGACGCCGCCGTGCTGTCGGTGAAGCTGATCAAATCCACGGGGAACTCGGCACTGGATGCGGCAATCGAAAGGGCCATCAACAAATCGAGCCCCTTGCCCAAGCCGGACGACACTTCGGTCTTTGAGCGCGAGTTGAGCCTGCGCTTTCGACCGCTCGAAGAATGAGCCACGGGCAGAGGGTGTGAGAATTTCCCTCGTGTATAATTTCCGCCTTGCGTTAACCGCACATTTCTCGATGCCACTGTCACGTTATCTTTTCGTCATTGCACTGTTGTGCGTCGCCTTCGCCGCGCGCGCCCAGCTCACCATCGAAATCACCGGTGCCGGCGCCAACCGGATTCCGATCGCGATCGCCGCCTTCGAAGGAGAAGGCTCCCTGCCCCAGGGCGTGACGCCCGTGGTGCGGGCCGACCTCGAGCGCAGCGGCCTGTTCAAGCTTGTCGACACGGGTGGCGCCCTCGGCGAGTCGGCGGCGGTGAACTTCGCCGACTGGAAGGGAAAGGGCGCCGACGCGCTGGTGGTGGGCAGCATCGCCGCCGTCACCGGCGGCCGCTACGAGGTGCGCTTCCGCCTCTATGACACGGTCAAGAGCGCGGCACTGGGAGGCGTCGCCTTCGTCTTCGCCCCCAGCCAGAGCCGCGCCACCGGCCACCGCATCGCCGATTTCGTTTACGAGAAGCTGCTCGGCGAGAAGGGCGTGTTCTCGACGCGCATCGCCTACGTCGTCAAGAGCGGCGGTCGTTTCGAGCTCCAGATTTCCGATGCCGACGGCATGAATTCGCAGACGGCGCTGGCGTCGCGCGAGCCGATCATTTCTCCGAGCTGGTCGCCCGACGGCGCGAAGCTGGCGTACGTGTCCTTCGAGGCCAAGAAGCCCATCGTGTACGTACACTCGCTGGCGAGCGGGCAGCGCCAGGTGGTGGCGAATTTCAAGGGGAGCAATTCGGCGCCGGCCTGGTCGCCGGACGGCCGCAGGCTGGCCATCGTCCTCACCAAGGACGGCGGCTCGCAGATGTACACGGCGAATGCGGACGGCAGCGGCGTCACGCGCCTGGCGCAGTCTTCCGGCATCGACACCGAGCCCGTCTTCTCCCCCGACGGACGCCACATCTACTTTACCTCGGACCGCGGCGGCAGCCCCCAGATCTACCGCATCGCCTCCGGCGGCGGCAGCGCCGAGCGCGTGACCTTCGAAGGTTCCTACAACGTAACGCCGCGCATCTCGCCCGACGGCAAGACGCTTGCCTACGTGGCGCGCAACAACGGGCGCTTCCAGCTCACCACCATGGATCTGGCCACCAAGCAGACCCAGATCCTCACGGATTCGAACAAGGACGAGTCGCCCAGCTTCGCGCCCAACGGCCGCATGATCCTCTATGCCTCCGAATCCGGAGGACGGGGCGTGCTGGCCGCGGTATCCAGCGACGGCCGCTTGAAGCAGAAGCTGTCAGTCCAGGCCGCGGACGTGCGCGAGCCGGCCTGGGGGCCGTTTCTGAAATGAGTTCCCATCACAACGGAGAGAGAACATGCGTAAACTGATTTGTGCTGTATTGACGGGGCTGCTGA
>CAWGLO010000008.1:0-148896 GCA_963823455.1 uncultured beta proteobacterium | reverse complement strand
ATGCGGACTGCTCGATTATGTAGAGTAGCAGGACCGGCATGCCGCGGAAGCGGCGCTACAGGAGCCTTCCCAGCGGCTGGATCTTGGGCGGGCTCGACATAATTCTCGCGGTCGTCTGAAGTGGTTATTCCACTTCAGGAGACCGCTATGAATCACACTACTTCGCATCCGGGCGTGCCAAGCCCATCGACGCCCGCAGCAGGCGGCGATCATGTTGCCGAGGAATTACGCCGCTACGACGAGCACCTGCGCGATGTATGGGGACTCGCCGCAGGGACACGCCGAGACCGGATTCGTGTCGCGGGGCGGCTGCTGCGACAGAAGTTCGGAGGGCACGCTGTCGATCCCGCCAAGCTGCAGCCCGACGACGTGCGCCGCTTCCTCGCCATTCAACTGGATGCGCACCGAACAGTCTCCAACGCTTCTCATCTGGCATCGGCGCTGCGCAGTTACTTGCGCTATCGGAGTACCTGCGGCGATTCGGTTAGCGCGCTGAGGGCAGTCATCTCGTCGCCGGTTCACTGGAAACTGGCATCGCTGCCCCGGGCGCTCAAGCCGGACGAGGTCGAGCGCCTGCTCAACGGCTTCACCAGCGCTTGTCGTTGGCCGAAACGTAGCTATGCCATCGGTCGGTGTGCCTTGGACCTGGGTTTGCGAGCCGGGGAAATCGCACATCTCATGATTCGCGACATCGACTGGCGTGCTGGCACGGTGACCTTGAAGGGCACAAAGTCGTTACGGCAGGACGTCCTTCCTCTGCCGATGCAAACCGGCCAAGCGCTGGCAGACTATCTGCAAAATGAGCGCCCGCTCAGCTGCAATCCGGCGATCTTCGTTCGACGTTACGGGACCGGCGATCAACCCATCACGTCGATGGCGGTCCAAATGGTAATCAAACGAGCCTGCCGCCGAGTTGGCCTGGGACATCTCAGCGCGCATGCGCTGCGCCACACCCTGGCATGCCGATTGGTTGAGAACGGCAGCTCGCTCAAGGAAGTCGCCGATGTACTGCGTCACCGCTCGCTGGAGACCACCCGCATCTATGCCAAGCTTGACACGCCCAGACTGTCGGCGGTTGCGCTGCCGTGGCCGGGGAGCCCGTCATGAACGCGCGTGTGAGCTTGCAAAGACGAATCGACGACTATCTTGCCGAGCGTCGCCGCCTGGGCTTCCAGTTACACGCACGGGACACGTTTCTGGCCGGCTTTGCGCGCTTCGTTGCCAGCCAGCATCACCGCGGGCCTCTGACGGTCGAGATCATGACGCAGTGGGTGCGTCAGGGGAAAGGGGGACAGGGATCGCCGGGAACCTGGGCGCGCCGCCTGGCAAAGCTGCGGCACTTCGTCGGCTACCTGAAGCAGTTCGAACCACAGACCGAGATTCCGGAGGCCTCGATCTTCGGCCCCGAACCCGGACGGGTGGCGCCGCACATCTACCGTGAGGAGGAGATCGTCGAACTGCTGGCAGCCGCCCGCAGACTCGGACCGCACGCAAGCCTGCGCCCAGCCACCTACGAGACGCTGTTCGGATTAATGGCCTCCACGGGCCTGCGCGTCTCCGAAGCTATTCACCTGCGTGATGCTGACGTCGATCTCAAGCAGGCGATGCTGACCGTACGGCAGACCAAGTTCGCCAAGTCGCGTCAGTTGCCATTGCATCCGAGCACCGTCGAGGCACTGGCTCGCTACCGGCGCCAGCGCGCACGGCACGTTCCAACGACCGCAGATAGCCCGTTCTTCATCAGCAGCCGTGGCCGACGACTTGGACAGCCGCTTGGCGAACGGCAGGCCCATCGCGTCTTCAACGCGCTGCGCGACAGCCTGGCCTGGGTCAATCGTGGTGCCCACGAGGCACCGCGCCTGCATGAGCTGCGCCATGCCTTTGCCGTGCGCCGTGTGATGCTCTGGCATGCCGAGGGGACCAATGTCGATCAGATGATGCTGGCGCTGTCGACCTACATGGGCCACGCCGAGATCTTCTACACCTACTGGTACCTTACGGCGGTGCCAGAACTGATGGCGCTCGCCGGCGAGAGGTTCGAACACTTCGCCGACCTGCCAGGAGATGGCGATGACTAAGCCACCCAAGGCACCGCCATCCTTCCCCGCCCTCGTGCAGGCCTACTTCGCCGAGTACCTGATGCAGCAGCGGGCACTGAGCCCGCAAACCATCGCAACCTACCGCGATGCCTTCATGCTGTTCCTGAGGTTTGCACAGTCCCGTCTGGGCAAGTCACCTACCACCATGGCGATGGCCGACATCACGCCGGAGCTGATCATAGCCTTCCTCAATCACTTGGAGCGTCAGCGGCATAATTGCGTGCGCAGTCGCAACGCCAGACTGGCGACGCTGCGCTCGTTTTTGAAGTTCGCCGCGCACCGGGATGTTTCGTCATTGCACGTTATTGAGCGCGCGCTTGGTGTGCCCATGAAGCGCTTCGAGCGTCCTATGCTCGGCTTTCTGTCCCGCGAGGATATGCAGGCGCTGATCAGTGCGCCGGATGCAACGTGGGTTGGGCAACGCGATCGCCTCGTGTTCCTGCTGCTCTATAACACAGGGGCGCGCGTGTCGGAGATCACCGGGTTGAAGGTCGGCGATGTGGTGCTCGCCGATCGCGCCGCCTGCGTTCATTTGCACGGCAAGGGTCGCAAGCAGCGCAGCCTCCCGCTGTGGTCCTCGACCGTGAAGGCGACCAAGACCTGGTTGAAGCTCAATCCGCAGTTCGATGCGGCCTCAGCGTTGCTGCCTAACCGCAATGGGCATGCGATGACGCGTTCAAACGTCAATAAGCGCTTGGCACTGGCGGTGCAAACCGCTGCCGGGGCCAATCCGGACATCTCAACACAGCGTATCTCGCCACACACCATTCGCCACACCGCCGCGATGCACCTGCTGCAATCTGGTGAGGACCCCGGTGTGATTGCGCTTTGGCTCGGGCATGAAAGTCCGACAACAACGCACCACTACGTCGAGGCAGACTTGGCGATGAAGGAACGCGCCCTGGCCAGGCTTCAGGAACCAGCAGCCAAGATCCACCGTTACCATGCCCCCGACTCGCTGATCGACTTCCTGAAGACCCTGTGATTATGTGGAGACCCCTTGCGCGCCTGCCTCGATCTGCCGAGGGCGGGTGCGCAAATCCAACTCGATTCTCTACATAATCGAGCAGTCCGCATAATCGGCCTTTGCGGTCGGACGGAACCACCCGCGCCGCCTTATGCCAACCACTGGCCGCCAGACTACGTAAAATCGTATCGCGCGCCGCTTGGTCATCGAGATGGAAGGGCTGCGGATCGAAGTCGCTGGCAAAGCGCCGGATCTGTTCCTCATCGATCCGCCGCCGCCCTGAGCCGAAGCTTTGACCCACGGTGAAATCCTCAAGATAAAGCTCAGTCATCAGCATTTCTCCAGCCTGTTCTCATGCCGGGGAATCGGTATGGGCGATCGCCGCCAATACTGACTGCAGCACTTCCTCGGAAAGTTCGGGGTCATCGACAGCGCGTGCCAGCACCAGCGCGCCAATCATGCTCGCGTAGGTCGCTAGCGCCCGCTCGCGCTTGATGCGCTTGGATTTGCCCGGCATCAGTCGCGTCAGCATGTCGAGCGCGGAACGAACGCCCCGGGTGAAGGCGCTGCGTACCGGCGAGCCTTGGCGCGCGGCTTCAGCACCCAGCGCGGCCAGCACGCATCCCTCGCCAGGTCGATCACGGTGTGCAGGAGACAGATAAGCGGACGCGACGGCCGACAAGGCGTTTTCGTCGCCACGCTCCGCGACCTGATGCAAGGCCTCCAGCGAGCCTTCCAGCGCGCGCGCGCAGGCCTGCGCCATCAAATCCTCCTTCGACGCGAAGTGCCCATAGAAACCGCCATGGGTCATTCCGGCCGATTTCATCAGATCCGCCACCCCGATGCCGTCAAAGCCGCGCTCGCGAAACAGTTTCGCCGCAACCTCGATGATCCGTTCCCGGTTTTGTGCGGCCTCAACTCTACTGACCCTCATTTCTTCCACCTCGCTCGATCCACGCCATGTTGACATTATAGATTACGAACGTAAGATATAATCAATGATGACGAGCGTCATCTAAAAGGGGGGGCCACTTACTGACCGCCCGACGCCGACCCGACTTTTTGGAGAATGAGGATGGAAAAGCACAATGAACATGGCCTGGCGTTGATTACCGGGGCTTCCGCCGGCATCGGCGCGACCTATGCCGACCGCCTGGCACGGCGCGGCTTCGACCTGTTGCTGGTTGCGCGGAATCAGGAACGCCTGGACGATCTGGCGGCCCGACGGCGTTCCGAGACCGGCGTCAATGTCGAAACCTTGCGGGCCGATCTGACCGTCGCCGCCGATGTCGCCCAGGTCGCGCAGCGCCTGAGCAGCGATCCGGCGATCAGCATGCTGGTTAACAATGCCGGCGTTGGGGCGAGCGGTGGGCTGCTCGGGGCCGATCCGGAATCGCTGGAAAACATGATCAGCCTGAACGTGGTGGCGGTGACGCGGCTTGCCGTGGCCGCGGCGAGCGCTTTCGCTGCGCGCGGGCAGGGCACCCTGATCAACATCGCCTCGGTCCTGGCGCTGGCGCCGGAGCTCTTCAACGGCGCCTACAGCGCCACCAAGGCCTACGTGCTCAACCTCACCCAGGCGCTGCAGCAGGAATTGAGTCCCAAGGGTGTGCGGGTGCAGGCGGTGCTGCCGGGGGCGACGCGCACCGAATTGTGGGCGCGGGCCGGCTTTGACGTTGCCAAGCTGCCGCCCGAAATGCTGATGGACGTCGACGAGATGGTCGATGCGGCGCTGGCCGGCCTGGATCTCGGCGAGACGGTCACGATCCCGTCCTTGCCCGAGGCGGGGGACTGGGATGCCTTCAGCGCGATGCGCCTCGGCCTTGCATCTCGCCTTTCCCTGCAACACGCCGCCTCGCGTTACGAAAGGGCCGCATCATGAACAACCCGATCGCACTTGTGACCGGAGCCTCGCCGGGCATCGGCGAAGCCACGGCGGAGCGGCTCGTGAAAGCCGGCTACACGGTCTCCGGCACCACCTTAAGGAGCGCCACAAATGCTATTTGATCTCTTCTCGCTGCGTACTACCGTGCTCAACAATCGGCTTGTGATGTCGCCGCTCACGCGCAGCCGGGCCGTCGACAACAACAACACGCCCAACAGCCTGATGGCCACCTACTACGCGCAGCGTGCAACTGCCGGCCTCATTATTACCGAAGGGACGTCTCCGTCGCCGAACGGCTTGGGCTACGCGCGGATCCCCGGCCTCTTCAATGACGCCCACGTGCAGGGCTGGAAACTCGTGACGGACGCCGTCCACGCCAAGGGCGGCAAAATCGTCGTGCAACTGATGCATACGGGGCGCGTTGCCCACGCGGCAAACCTGCCGGCAGGCGCCGAAGTGCTTGGACCTTCATCCGAAACATGTGCTGGCGAGATGTGGACGGATACCCAGGGTAGCCAGCCGCATTCGCCGCCGCGCGCGATGACCCAAGCTGACATCAAGGCGGCAATCCACGAGTACGCTACCGCCGCACGCCTTGCGATCGAAGCCGGATTTGACGGAATCGAGTTGCACGCCGCCAACGGTTACCTGCTCGAACAATTCCTGAACGCCAACGTCAACCGCCGAGCTGATCGCTATGGCGGCACCGGCGAAGGGCGCAACCGACTGGTGCTGGAGGTCGCTCGCGCTGCCGCGCAGGAGATCGGTGCTGAACGCGTCGGCATCCGCATGTCGCCCCACGGCGTCTTCAACGGCACTGGTGCGTTCCCCGGCGTGGACGAACAATACGTGGCGCTCGTGACGGAACTCTCAGCGCTCGGCCTGATGTACGTCCACGTCCTGGACCATTCGGCCATGGGCGCGCCGCCTGTCCCGGCGAAGCTGAAGACTGATTTGCGGGCGGCTTTCAGCGGGCCGTTCGTGCTCGCTGGCGGATTCGACGGTGCAAGTGCAGAGCAGGCCCTGATCGCACGCCACGCAGACCTGATCGCGATGGGCCGGGCTTTTCTGGCGAATCCTGACTTGGTTGACCGCATGCGTCAAAACGCGCCATTGAACGCCCCCGATCCAGGCACCTTCTATACACCCGGAGCGAAGGGTTATACCGACTATCCGACGCTCGTCGGTTAGGAAAAATCATGAAGGCATTTGTTCTCGATCGCTACGGAAAGAAGCGTGCGTTGCGCTCGGCAGAAATGCCGAGTCCCGAATTGCGCGATGACGAGGTCTTGGTCCAGGTCCACGCCGCCGGCGTGAACCTGCTGGACTCCAAGATCAGAGACGGAGACTTCAAGCTCATCCTGCCCTATCGCCTGCCACTCATCCTGGGCCATGACGTGGCTGGCGTCGTGGTCAAGGTCGGACCTCGCGTGCGGCAATTCAAGCCGGGTGACGAGGTCTATGCGCGGGCGGATGACTTCCGCATCGGCACCTTCGCCGAATACGTCGCGGTCAAGGAAGATTCCGTGGCGCTCAAGCCGAAGGCACTCACGATGGAAGAAGCCGCTTCCATCCCGCTGGTCGGTTTGACGGCTTGGCAGGCGCTGATCGAGCAGGCGAACTTGAAGAAAGGGCAGAAGGTCTTCATCCAGGCGGGGTCCGGCGGTGTCGGGACATTCGCCATTCAGTTGGCCAAGTATCTGGGGGCCACCGTGGCCACCACCACGAGCAGCGCCAATATTGACTTGGTGAAGAGGCTCGGGGCAGACATCGTCATCGACTACAAGAAGGACGATTTCGTGCAGGTGCTGCAGAACTACGATGTGGTCCTGCACAGTCAGGATGCCGCCGCGCTGGAGAAATCCCTGCGCGTGTTGAAGCCCGGCGGAACACTCATCTCGATTTCCGGCCCGCCTGATCCGGCTTTCGCAAATGGCCGCGGAGTTCCGTGGTTCGTGGGCCTCGTCGTCCGCCTGCTGAGTTCCGGAGTCAGGAAAAGGGCGGCCCGTCGTGGCCTGATGTATTCCTTCCTTTTCATGCGAGCCAACGGGCGCCAGTTGCGCGAGATCACCTCGCTCATGGATGCCGGAGCCATACACCCAGTCGTGGATCGTGTCTTTCCGTTCGAATCAACCAACGAAGCCATGGCCTATGTCGAAAAGGGACGAGCCAAGGGCAAGGTCGTCGTCAAGTTGAGATAGGCCCATTGTCCGGTTTGTGCCGGCCTGCTGTTCGTGATTGGTCACATCAGGTGGCTGGTCCACCTTGATACCTGCCACTGATCCAATGAGGAGACGAATGACGGCAGCGGGTCGGGGTCTGCCGATGGCCGGGAAAGTATGAACGGCGGGTTACAAACTGATCCGGACGCTGGCAGCGGAGTTTGGGCACCGCACGGTCTGGCTGGCCGCTCCAGTCTGAAAGCGGGCGCCAGGGCCATTCACACTGCCGGCCGTGGCCGATGACGATCGGCTGATAGCGCATTCGCAAATCGGGCGTTTACCTACGGATAGCGGTCCAAATGGTAACGCCGCGCCTCGTCCGGCGTAGGCTGTCGAGAGACACGCTCGCCCGCGAGCCGCAGGAGAGCATCTGGTGTCGTGCAAAGCTCGCAGCTGAGCACAATAAGCTTCCCCGAGCGAGATAATACGATGACTCTGTCGTTGTCCGGCAGGAAGGTGGTGGCCAGAAGTCCCTCTGTTGAGCTCCAGAACTTGGCGAGCTCTTGGTTGGTTGCCGCATCCCATATCCGCACGCTCTGATCATCACTCAGCGTCGCAATCCATCGTCCGTCTGCACTGAAGCCCGCATAGTTCAGCGGCCGGGAGTGGCCGGCAAGGACAGCCTGGGGCAGCCCGCTCGCGACATCCCACACCCGGGCCGTATAGTCCCAACTCGCTGTAACTATGCGCCGACCGTCGGGGCTGTATCCCACGAACGATACTGTGTCACCGTGGCCCGCCAGCGTGTGCAGGTTCTTGCCGGTCTCGGTGTCCCAGATGCGGGCGGTGCCATCCTTGCTGGCGGTTACGGCCTGTTTTCCATCAGGGCTGAAGACCGCGTGCATGACCGCGTTGGTATGCCCCTTCAGTTCGAGGACACTCGCCCCATTTTCTACGCCCCAGATCCGCGCTCTCGTTGCGCTGCCTGCAATGATCCGCGAGCCGTCGGGGTTGAACTGAGGAAAATTGATTGCATCAACGATGACCTGCGGACGCAACGTGACAAGAGCGTCACCGCTCGTGAAGTCCCACAGTTGGGCGTAGGGCGTCGTCTGGGCCACGATGCGCTTCGTGTCGGCACTGAAGGCAACCGTCTGAAACATCCGCGTCCCCGAGCGTAAAACCCGTAACTGCTTGGGACTGTCCACCTGCCAGACCCGCACGCCGTTTTCCCGCGTGGCCGCTGCCAGCCATCGGCCATCGGAGCTGAAGACGGCGTGCTCCAAGGGGCCACTCACCTCTCCAAGCTGTGCACCTGCGCGCGCCTCGCCTGCCTGCCAGATACGCGCCGTTCCATCGAAACTGGAGGAGATTACGCGCAGGCCGTCCGGGCTGAACGCGGCGGATTGCACGGACCTCGTATGTCCTCGGAACAGAGCGGTCCGGGTCCGGGATGCGACGTCCCAAACCCGGATGGTCGTTCCGACCTGTGTCAGCACTTGGCGACCATCCGGGCTGAAGGCCACAAGCGTGAGACCGGGATTACCTGCGTCGATCGGATCGAGATCCGCGGCGGCTTCCGACCATTCGGCGACCGGCTGCCCTGTCTGGGCATCAAATATCCAGGCCGCTGGCCGCACACCTGCGATAGCGATGAGCTTGCCATCGGCACTGAAGGACGCGCGGTTGCCACCGAGGGGAAAATGGCCGAGGGATGTCGCGACCGGTTTGGGCCCTGTAATGTCCCACAGCATGGGCGATTCATCGAGCCCCGCGGTGACGACCTTCGATCCATCGGGAGAAAAGATGGCGAAGTTCGAGAAGCGATGCCGAAGCGTGGCCAGCAAGGCCCCGTTGCCGGAATCCCACACTCGTGCCGATTCATCGAAACCGGCGGATAGGATCTTGAGCCCATCGCTGCTGAACGAAACGCGGGCGGCGCCCTGAGGCTGGGGGAGTTCTGCCGATCTGGAACAGGACATGACGTTCCAGACGACAACCATATTGTCCAGCCCGGCCGTCACGACTCGGCTTTCATCGGGGCTGAAGTTGGCGTCGCGTACGCCCCTCGTATGTTTCAGCGCGCAGACCAGATCTCCCGACGGAGACCTCCATATTCGGGCCGAGCCGTCTTCGCTCGACGTCAAGATATAGGTACCCTTCGGGCTGAAGCTTGCACGATTCACTGAGGCAGAATGGCCCGAAAGGATCTTCAGGAGCTTGCCGGTGCTGGCGTCCCACAGACGTGCCGTGCCGTCGATGCTTGCGGTTAGCGCCCAGCGTCCGTCGGCGCTAAAGGTGGCGTCCGTCAGGCCCTCGGAGTGCCCGGATAGTATCGTCCGTAGGGGCGAGCCCAGAAGTGCGCTCCGCAACGCGACCAAGGCCTCCGAGGTAGGCGAAGTTCGAAAAGCGTTTGCAGCGAGAGAGATACGCAGATCGGTGTTCCTGCTTTCCAGTCTCGACGCTGCTGCGAGTTCACGCGACCTCGCGATTTGCGCCTGACGCACAGCCTCGTCGCGCTGCTGCGTCGCCACGATTGCCTGCCAGACGGCTGCCATGGCGAAAATCGCGATAGCCGTGATGCCTGCCCGGACAAGCCGCCGGTTTCGGCGCAACTGGCGAACGTCGGCTCCGTCCAACTGATCCTTCGGAACCTCACGGATCGTCGCCGACAGACTAAGCACCGCATCGCGAAAGGCGAGATTGCGAAGGGTGAGTCCATCCTGGCCGCGGGCCCAGCGCAGGTTGACGTAAAGCGGCTCCTCGCGGAAGCGCCCACTCAGCTCCTTGTCCAGCGCGGTCGTAAGCGACCAGTCGAAATCGTTGCGCGTGCGATCCCACACCAGTTCGCCGCCGACTAACACGATCAGCATTCGATCGGCAGAATGGTTGTCGAGCCACCACGTCGCCTCGCGGCGGCACCAGTAGGAATTCGCCCATTCCGGACAAGCAAGCAAGATCAGCCATTTCGTGCCGGTCAGATGGTCGACGATTCCGTTCCAGAGGTCGGGGTTGGCTGCAAGCCCGGTCTCGTCCCGGAAGACATCGATTGCGCGCAAGGAGAGAAGCGGCTTGGCAAGCTTCTCCATACCTTCTTCCAGCGCGCTGGCCAGCGCGTGGGCGACGCCATGGCTGTATGAAATGAAGGCGTCATGCTTTATCTGCACGGGGAGACCTACAAAGGGAACGCAGCGTTTCGCGCGCTGCCGAGTCTGTCAACCATCCGAGAGCTTAAAGCTGCTTAACGGTCCGCGAGGCGGTCTTGGGCATGCGAAGAACAAACACCCTTTTGGATTCAGGCAAGCATTGTAATGACTTGAGTTTAGTTGATTAGCGAGAATCCTCAGCAGTCCGCAGCTCCCGCTCGGACGACGGCGGGGCGGCGATGAGGGCGGCGAGCAGACGAGGCAGGATGGTTCTTATGTTGAAGCGGCGGTTGAAGCGGTACTGGAACTCGGCGAGGTAGCGGTGTGCGTACTTGGCGAAGTCGAAGGCATGGTAGGTACCGGTGATGGCCGTCTTCAGGTTGCCCAGCAGCGTGTTGATCGCCTTGAACTGCGGCAGCCGCACGCTGCCCTTACACCCGCCGGTGACGATGCGCTCATGCGCGGCGCCAACGAGGGTGGTGGCACGAAAGCACCGCAGGCCGTCGGAGATGACGGTGGCCGAGGGGGCGATATAGGACGCGGCGAATACAGCAACTTCCGCCGCGGTGTGGGGCTGCCGGCGCAGGCAGGTGAGCAGCGGATGACCCTTGGCCGTGGTCTGCACCGCCGCCACGATCGGCACCTTGTTCTCCGAGCCCCGGCCGCTCTTGCCGCCGGAGCGCTCGCCGCCGAGATAGGCGTCGTCCATCTCCACGCGCCCGTGGAGCTCGCGGCGATCCTCGCGCCGGCGCATCGCCTCCATGATCTTGTGCTTGATCAGCCAGGCGCTGCGGTAGCTCACCCCGAGTTGGCGCATCAGCTCCAGGGCCGAGACGTTGTTCTTCGATTGGGTGAGCAACTGCATGGCCAGGAACCAGCGCGTCAGGGGCAGCTTGCTCGCCTCGAAGATCGTGCCGCTGATCAGGCTGCACTGATGCTGACAGGCGCCGCACTGCCAATAAGGCAGTCCGGCCCGCTCGAAGCGGGTGCGAGCCGAACCTCCGCAGGCCGGACAGACGAATCCGCTCGGCCAGCGCGCCGCCTCCAGCGCCGCCCGGCACTTGGCTTCGGTTGCGTATCGCTCGTAGAACTGCGGCATCGACAGACCCGGTTGAAATTGAATTCGGTTCATCTTCATGGCGCACCTCCTGATCGGGTGCAGCCATCTTCACTGTCCGCGAAAGTAAGTTTGATACTTTTGTGAGGGTAAAGATGTAACTATGTGTAGGATACGGAAGTGTCATAGCGTGCGTGACTGCATCCAGCATAATTGTTGTCGAAAGATCAATGAAGTGCGAGCTGAGAAAAGTAAAAACGTATATTTGTGTTAGGCGCATCGTGATTGCGCCCTAGTGGGAAAAGACAACCCAAGCCCGTCGTGCCGGTTCGGCGTTGATAAGAAACGTGTTGCGGCTATGCGTCGTGCATGATTGCGTGGTCAGTTGGCCGCGCGCTGAACGTGAATGGAGCTGGAATTGTCTTCTGGTAGGAGTCTGGGTAAATGGCCTCGGGGTTGAATGACACCAACACATCGGCCGGGCGTGAGCGCATGGCTGGAGTTCTGCATTGGTGCAATTCTGTGGAACCACCGTCGGAATTGGTTCCATCGTCGCTCGCAGAAGTAGAATGACAGATGGCTTAAGAACATGGCTCCTGCAGAGTGAACAACGGCCTCCGAGGCCCGCATGGCAACAAACAGCGGTCGGTAGAGCTGTCACGGGAGCACATGCAAGAATGCGACTGAGGCTTCGAGCTATTTCTTCATGGTGACCGCAGGTGTGTGAGGAATAATGAGACGCAGGTCATCTACTGAAATTCATTGGCCAAAGCACAGGGGCGCCTCTCATGGACTCATCGCTGTCGGTGCCTAAACCTGTGCATTTGACCAATCCAGGATTGCAAGCGCGGCATGCAGCCTGTGCAAGCCATATCGATCAATACCCGCATCGGAGCGTGGCGCGTTATGTCGATGGCTGAGTCAAAGGCAGCCCTTTTCGCCCGGCCCACAGTGCTGCGGCAGGCGTTTCCGCCAAGTAACACAATTACTACGCGCTTCCGCAAAGTAACAACTTTACTGCGCAAGCAAGAAAAGTAATGTTGTGTACGCGAAAAACGTGATGCACGTATTTACAATGGGTTACGGCTGGCGGTCGGTAACACATTTACTTTCGTTGACAGCCGCAGCCTGTCGATCACCGAGAGCGCGGTGCGGGTGCTGCTGCACCACGACTGGCCCGGCAACGTGCGGGAACTGGAGAACTGCCTCGAACGTGCCGCGGTGATGTCGGAGCGCGGCGAGATCGACCGCGACCTGGTGCTCGTCTCCGGCATCGAGGAACGCGTACTGCCGATGCAGGGGGCATCGGGCGCGGCGTTCGCCCTGGACGATCCCAACCTCGACGAGCGCGAACGCGTCATCGCCGCGCTGGAGCAGGCCGGCTGGGTCCAGGCCAAGGCCGCGCGCCTGCTGGGCATGACCCCGCGCCAGATCGCCTACCGCATCCAGACTTTGAACATCAAAGTGAGGCAGTTGTAGCGGCGCGACGCCTCTACGGCTGCGGCGGTCGATGGCCGCCTCGCCGAAAAGAACGTTTGCGGACGGGCATTTCCATCGCGACTAGGCGCGCCGCTCCGATCCGCTCCGGCCTGCGCAGGAATCGCGGTCGAATGGCAGGTTATCGGGGCCTTCCAGCCGCACACGCCGCCAACCTGGGCGGCTGCCGCTCGGCCAGCCAATCATTAGCGGGCTCCACCTCCACATCAACGACCGCTTACCGCCAACGGGTCGTCGGCACACTGCCGGCCAAGAGCATCATCGGAGCGAATTGGCTCATGACCTCGGTCTTCGCAGTCTACGGCTGCTTCTTGACCGGCTCTTTTCGGAGAGTGTCCGACGGCAACTCACCGAAACAGTCCTTGTAGGCGTGCGAGAACTCGCCGAAATGCCAGAAGCCCCACTTGAGCGCCTCCGCCGAGACCGTCGTCGATCCCTGCGTCGCCGCCAGGAGCGCCTTGCGCACCCGATGCAGCCGGAGCCGGATCAGATAGGCCACCGGCGTCAGTCCCATGACCTCCTTGAAGGCATATCTCCAGGGTGCGCTCGCTCACCGCCGGCGACCCGGCACAGGTCGCTCACGTAGAGATGATCGCCGGTCCGCGTCAGGGCGTAGTCCTCGGCGCTTCTTCACGATGAGACTGTGGGACTGCCGCGTCCGGTCGCCGCGGGTGGGCGCGAAATCGTCTGGCCTGCCGAAGCGTCGCCAAGAGGGATTCGAGCAACTCGACCTGGGCGGCGATCCGCTCGCCTCTTCCGTTCGTTGAACAGGGCGGGCTGGCGTCCGGCGGTCTCCACCAGTCGCTTCCCCCAGTCGAAGAGCCCGCGACACCTTCTCCGCGTCGGCCTGCAGCGTCTCCACCCCCTGCGGAAGACGAAACTCGTCCTCCGCGTTGGCGGGCGGCCAGATGCTGCGCGGATGTCCTGCGGCGGGAGCAGGAAGGTGATGCTCTCCCAGCCGGCGTCGGCCACGAATCGGGCCTCGGATTCTGGCGCCGCGGCCAGCATCATGCCGGGGCGAACCGGCAGCCCGTTCACCGTCCCCTGCGCCTGCGGGCCGAACGTGACATAGCCGAGCAGACCCTTGGTGCACGCTTGTGCGGGTCCGCAGGCGCTGGTTGGTCGAATGGAACACGCACGCTGGCGGCATCGAGGCGAACGACCACCCGCCGTGCCCGCAGCGGCATGCGACTGGAGCTGCACCGCATCCTGCTCGATCAGCTCGATGCCCTGCGTCGGCGGCCGTGGGGTCGCTGATCTCGACCACGCGTGACGGCGGGCAGGTCGTTGGCATGACGGCGGGAGGTCACGATTTTGGCGTTCTGCGGAATTCCGATAGACGGCCCAGATGACCTGGCCGGACACTGATTTCGTCTGCCTTCAGGTCATCGAGCCGGGGACAGGCTGGTCCGGCTGCGACAGGCAAAAGTCTAGCAGACGCGTGCGAACTTCGCACCACGAACTCGTTGCCCAGGCAACGCCAGAAACGTCCGACTCGGAGCTCACCAATGAAACTTCAGCAAGTCAGCGAGAACTGCTTTGCGGTTCTGAACGAGAAGAATCTCGTCTGCGATGCGAACTCCGGGCTCATCAACCTGGGCGGCGGCGTGGTCATCGACACGCAGTCGGACCTGCCCCACGGGCGGCAGATGATCGAGCTGTTCGGCAAGGTCTGGCCGGGCATGCCCAAGCGCGTGATCAACACGCACGAGGACGGCGACCACGTGTGGGGGAACCAGCTCTTCGAGGGTGCCGAGATCATCGCGCACCGGACGGTCAAGGAGCTGATGCCGCAAGTCGCCGACCCGAAGGAGACCCAGCAACTGATCAAGGGTGCCGATCGCTTCCTCACGCGGATGCTGCTCAAGGCCCTGCACCCGGGCGCGCTGGCCGTCGCCCAGCAATTGCAGCAGGACTACGACTTCGACGGCATCAAGCTGGTGCTGCCGACGACGGTGTTCGAGGAGCGGCACGTGCTGGATCTCGACGGCACGGAAGTGCACCTCATCTACGTGGGGCCGTGCCACCAGATCGGTGACACGATCATCCACGTGCCCAAGGAAAAGGTCGTGTTCGCCGGCGACGTGATCTTCCGCGAGTGCACCCCCATGGGCTGGAACGGCACCTACGAGAAGTGGCTCAAGATCCTCGATCTCATCATCTCGCTCGAGCCGGACGTCATCGTTCCCGGACACGGACCGGTGTGCGGGATCGAGGGCGCGATGGAGATGAAGGCCTACCTCGAATACGTGCGCGAAGAATCGAAGCGCTGCTTCGGGCAGGGGCTGAGCGCCCTGGAGGCGTCGAAGAAGATCGACTTCGGACCGTACGGCGGCTGGCGCGCCCCGGCGCGCCTGTACATGAACGTCGAGCGGGCCTACCGCGAGTTCCGCAACGAGGCCGCGGACGCACCCTGGGACCACGCGAAGGTCTTCGACGCGGTCCTCGCCGTGGCGAAGGCCAAGGGCATCGCAGGTCGAGTTCTGACCCGGCCGACAAGTTCACGGAGCATCACGATGAAGCTGATCCGTTTTTCCCAAGGCGACTCGAAGCCCCGCTTCGGCGTCGTCATCGGCGACCGCGCCATCGCATTCGCGACCCTGCAGCAGCGCAGCGGGATCACCCGGCCCGAGTTGAGCGACAGCCAGGCCTACCTGGCCGGCCTGCCGCGAGACCGAGCGAGCGGCACGCGAACTGGCGGCCTGGGGCGAGGCGCATCTGGGCGAATGGCCCGAGGGCGAGAAGCCGAGGCTGCAGGACGTGCGGCTGCACGAGCCGGTCGAGGTCATGGCGCTGTTCGACTTCGGCCTGACGCCACGGCATCTCAAGAACTCTGCGGAAACCATGATGAAGTACGAGAAGGACAATCCGCAGACCGCCCCGATCCTGCAGGCCTTCGCCAAGACCCTGCTGACCAAGCCTGCCGCGCCGCCGCCAGGCGTGCCCGAGCGCTTGTCCTACTACAAGTGCAACATGAACTCGATCGTCGGCGACGGCGAGACCATTCCCTGGCCGCTCTATACGTCGCGCCTGGACATCGAGCCCGAACTGGCCGTCGTCTACGGCAACCCGCAGCAGCCGGTGGCGGGCTTCTGCATCTTCAACGACGTCTCGGCCCGCGACGTCCAGGCGCAGGAGTTCATCGGCGGCTTCTGCCTCACGAAGGACATGGACAAGGGCAATCAGCTCGGCCCGTACCTGGTCACCGCGGACGAGGTCGGCGATCCGTACGCCCTCGAGGTCGTCGTCAAGGTCGACGGGCAGGTCCGGTACCAGGGGTCGACGGCCGAGATCGATCACAAGGCCGAGGAGGTCTTCGCCTGGCTCGGATTCATCGCTTCCATCAAGCCCGGAACGGTCATGGGCTTCGGCACCATTCCGGATTGCACCGGGCTCGACCACGACGACTTCATCGATCCGGGCGCCGAGATCGAGATCAGCTTCGAGCGGCTCGGGCACGCTTGCGCTGCCGATTCGCCGAGCCGGCGCGGCAAGCTGCTGCCCAGCCGCTGGCCTGTCCGGCCCCAGATGCAGAAATACCACGCTTGAAACTCCGGTCGATTCAAGATCGCGCTGCACCAGTCTTTCGGGACGACACATGAACGAGGCGGCAGACGCGCCTTGGGATTCGGCGAAGGCCTTCGATGCGGTCTGGAAGGTCGCCAAGGCAACGGGAATCGAAATCGAGTTCTGACCCGGTCGAAGGCCGGGTTGCCGGTACATCTGGAGGACAAATGAAGAAGCCATCCATCACCCTGATCGCCAGTCTTGTCGCGGCGCTGTTCGCCGCGGCGCCCCCCGTTCAGGCGCAGCAGGCGAAGAAGCCGAACATCGTCATCATCCTCGGCGACGACATGGGGTTCGCCGACATGGGCTCCTTCGGCGGCGAGATCAAGACGCCGAACCTCGACTCGCTGGCGAACGAAGGCGTGCGCTTCACCAACTTCTACACGCACGCGAGCTGCTCGCCCACGCGATCCATGCTGCTGACCGGCGTCGATACCCACCTGAACGGCCTGGGCAACATGGACGAGTGGACCGCGCCCAACCAGGTGGGCGTGGACGGCTACGAAGGCTACCTCAACAACCGGGTGGCCACGCTGCCGCAGCTGCTCAAGGGCGCCGGCTATCACACCTACATGGTCGGCAAGTGGCACCTGGGCAAGGCGCCTGACCAGATTCCGGCCGCGCGCGGATTCGAGCGCGACTTCTCGCTGCTCGACGGGGCGGCCAGCTACTGGGACATGACGAACTTCACGGCCGCGGCGCCGAAGTCGGTCTTCACCGAGGACGGGCGCTATCTGACGCGGCTGCCCGACGACTACTACGCGACGAAGACCTACACCGACAAGCTGATCAGTTTCATCGACGCCAACCGTGGCGACGGCAAGCCCTTCTTCGCCTACGTCGCCCACCAGGCGCCGCACGATCCGTATCACCTGCCGAAGGAATGGCGCAGCCGCCACGTCGGCGAGTACGACAAGGGTTGGGACGCGGTGCGGCAGGAGCGGCTCAAGCGGCAGATCGAACTCGGCATCACGCCCGCCGGCACCAAACTCTCCGAGCGCATGTGGTTCGTGCCCGATCCTATCGTGCTCGCCCCGGCGGCCAGGGCAATCCTCGGCAAGAAGATGGAACTCTACGCCGGCATGGTGGAAAACCTCGACTTCCACATCGGCCGGCTCATCGACCACCTGAAGAAGATCGGCGAGTACGAGAACACGATCTTCATCGTGTTCGGCGACAACGGGGCCGAAGGCACCGATCTGTTCAAGATGATCGCGGGCGTCGCCCGGTTCGCGCGACTACCTCTTCGCGGCGATCAACTGGTCGCAGACCCATCCCAATTCGTGGGGCGACCCGGGCTCGTACGTCGCTTACGGCCCGATGTGGGCGCAGGTGTCGATGACGCCCTTCAGCCAGTACAAGGGCTGGCTCGCCGAAGGCGGCATCCGCAACGCGCTCATCGTCAGCGGTCCGGCGGTCAAGCGGCCCAAGGGAAGCATCAACCACGGTCTCATGCACGTGGCCGACCTGATGCCGACGCTGCTCGACGTTGCCGGCTCCAGCTATCCGAAGACCCAGGAAGGCCGCGAACTTCCGGCGCTCATGGGCAAGTCCTGGGGGCCGATGCTGGCGGGCAAGGCCGAGTCGATACGGACCGAGCAGGAATACCTCGCCTGGGAACTCTTCGGCAACCGCGCCGTGCGGCAGGGAGAGTGGAAGCTCCGCTGGCAAGTCAAGCCATTCGGCACCGAGAGCTGGGAACTCTTCAACCTCGCAGCCGACCCCTCCGAGCGTAAGGATCTCGCCGCCGAGCGTCCCGATAAGTTGAACGCCATGGTCGCGCTGTGGGACGACTATGTCCAAAAGAACAACGTGATCCTGCCGAGTCGCGGCCCGTTCGAGACGGCGGAAAAGCAGCTTCCAAAGCGCGTGCCGGACGACCCGGGCTTTCCGCCGCTGGTCTACAAGCGACAGTTCGTGCCGCCCAAGGACATGCTGGCTGATCCCAAGCCTTGAGCGTTGCCAATCCGGGAATCAATCAGGAAGGAAGGGGATGTCATGAGAAACGACGGAGGTCCGATGAAAGCAGTTGCCTGGTTACGGTTGGTCGTCGCAGCGATTCTCGCCCTCGGCGTGCTCTGCCCGCCGCAGGCGCTGGCCCAGGTCCCGGCGCGTTTCTACTGGAAGTCGCTGTCGGGTGCGAATGGGGTGCCGCTCATCGTGAACTCGATCACCGGCAACACGAACCCGTTCGATCCTGCTCATACCGTGGTGCCGGGAGCGAACTTCGATGCCACACTGGCCATGGCGGGCTATGCGCACACGTTTTCGCTGCTCGATCGTGCGGCAATGGCTGCGATCATCCTGCCCATGGGGCGAATCTCGGGTAACGTCACAGTTTCCGGCAGGTCATTCAACCAATCGGCCAGCGGGTTCGGCGACCCGATGATCGAGTTCGACATCAATATCCTCGGCCCGAAGGCGCAGAACAATCTCGCCGATGCCATGCGCTACGAGCCGGGGTTCTCGGTCGACCTGCTCGCCGACCTGGCGCTGCCGATCGGCGAATACAACAGCAGCCAGCCCCTGAATCTCGGACAGAACCGCTGGTATGGGCGAATTGGCATGCCCATCATCTGGCAACTCGGCCCGTGGGTGCCGGGACAGCGTACGACGCTGGAATTCCTGCCCGCCGTGTGGCTCTTCGGAAACAACGACGACTTTGTCGGGCAGACGTTGAAAACCGATCCGATGTTCCAGCTGGACGCGCACCTGACACGCGACTTCACCGAGCACTTCTGGGGGTCGCTCGACGCCGCCTGGTACACCGGCGGCCAGGCGAGCATCAACGGCGTCTCCGGGGAGAAGCTCAACAACCTCGGTTTCGGACTCACGTTCGGGTACACGATCAACGACAACCTCAACCTCACCGTCGGCTACAAGTCGACCGTCAACGACAACGCTCCCACGGATCTTCGCATGGACGGTTTCATGGTCTCGCTCGTGTTCGGGTGGCACCCGCTCATCGAAGGCTCGCGACGGTTGAAGGGCGAGCAGTAGGGCAATATTGCCGGAACCGGGCGGCCCGCGATGGCCGCCCGTTTTCTCTCATGCCGACCGATCCGATAAAGATTGCCGGTTCTCCGGCTGCGACCGGGTTCGCCGAACCCACGATCGTCCTGCAGCCGCTTCCGCCGGGTCTCAGGCACCGCTTTCACGCGATGGTGAAACCCGCCGGCGCCCTCTGCAATCTCGATTGCCGGTACTGCTACTACCTGCACAAGGAGTCGCTCCTCGCCCAGCCGCGCCAGCCGCGCATGGCCGACGAAATGCTGGAGCGCCACATCCGCCAGTACATCGAGGCGCAGACGGGCGAGGAGGTCGTGTTCAGCTGGCAGGGTGGCGAGCCGACCATCCTCGGCCTGGATTTCTTCCGGAAGATCGTCGACATCCAGGCGCGCTGCGCGAAGCCCGGACAGTGCATCGAGAACGACCTGCAGACGAACGGAATATTGCTCGACGAGGAATGGGCCCTGTTCCTCAAGGAGCACGACTTCCTCGTGGGCTTGAGCTGCGACGGTCCGAAGGAACTGCACGATCCGTACCGCTACACGAAGGGTGGCGCCCCCACCCACTACAAGGTCGTGGCTGCGGCACGCCTGCTCCGCAAGCACGGCGTGACGTTCGCCGCGCTATGCGTGGTCAATCGCGAGAACGCGAAGCGGCCCGTCGACGTGTACCGGTTCCTGACCCGCGAGTTGGGCACATGGCGCGTGCAGTTCATCTCGTGCGTGGAGCCGAGGGACTTCAGGAACGTGGCCCCCCAGCACTGGGACCCCGCCCGCCTGCCCGTCGTCGGCACGGCGCAGGCGCGTCCCGGCGCGCCCGACTCCGTGGTGACCGACTGGTCGGTGGATCCCGACGACTGGGGGGAGTTCCTCTGTGTGGTCTGGAACGACTGGTACGCGAACGACTACGGACGCGTGCACGTGGACCTCTTCGAGACCGCAGTCGCACAGTCGCTGGGCCTGCCCTCGCAACGCTGCATCACGGCAGAGTTCTGCGGCAAGGGGCTGGCCGTCGAACACAACGGCGACGTCTTCTCGTGCGACCACTACGTCTATCCCGAGTACCGGATCGGCAACATCGCCGAGAAGCACTTGGGCGAGATGGCCTACTCGGAGGCGCAGAAGAAATTCGGCTTCGCCAAGCGCGACATGCTCCCGCAGTACTGCAAAGAGTGCACTCACCTGAAGCTGTGCTGGGGCGAGTGCCCCAAGAACCGCCTGGTTCGCACCCCGTCGGGCGAGACTGGACTCAATTACCTCTGCCCCGGCCTGAAGCGGTTCTACGCGCACATCGGGCACGACATGCCGGAGATCCTCCGCCGTGTCGGGCAGATACGGAAAGCCCGCCGATAGGAAAGCCCACGGACGTCCATGTCGGCCCCCCGAGGGCCCGCGGGGGGCTCCCTGAGACCGTCGCGGATGTCGGCTTTGATTCGCGAGGACGCATGATCGGTCGGGGAAAATACCATTGGCGAACGACGGGTAAGGCCGATTATGCAAAGTCGTCGATTATGGAAAGTAGTCAGGGTAGTGGGAGCTGGAACGTAGGCGGATAGCGGCTGTGCAGCGGCCGATGCCGGTGTAGGCTCGACATAATTTCTGCGGTCCTTTGAAGTGGGAACTCCACTTCAGGAGACCGTTATGAGCCAAACCACTGTTCACCGTGCTTCTCTGAGCGGGCAGCCGTCCGCGGTATCGAAGGATCCCATCGCGGAGGAGGTACGCCGCTACGACGAGCACCTGCGCGATGTACGAGGGCTGTCAGCTGGAACCCGCCACGAGCGGGCTCGTGTCATTGAGCGCTTGCTGCGACAGAAATTCGCTGCTCGCCCGATCGATCTTGCCGAACTGCAACCCGAGGAAGTACGCCATTTCCTTGCCAGTCAACTTGACGCAAATCCCTCGCGCTCCAACGCATCACTACTGGCAACAGCGTTGCGCAGTTACCTGCGCTATCGCAGTACCTGCGGCGATTCAGTTGGCGCGCTGAGCGCCGTCATCTCGGCCCCGGTCCACTGGCGACTGGTGCATAGTCCAGGGACAGACCAATATAACGTGGACATCACAGGTTGCCAGCAGCAATCGTCACCCGCCGACCGCTCCTTCGTGCAACGACTGTCGGCTCTGGCCGAAGAGCCCCCTCCGGCAGCACCACCCGCGAGCTAAACCGCGCGGCGGACTTGCGCCCAGGCACGGTGCCAGTACCGGACGCCGGTGAAGCAACCGGCGATCATCACCGTGGCGATATCGGCGTTCGAGACGTGGGTGGCGAAACCCTTCGTCGCGGGAGAGGCAGACCACCGTGCCGGCCACTCGGCCAGGAACGCCTGGATGCCGGCGTTCATGAGCACGGTGTCCGGCTGCGCATCTCCCGTCAGATCGCGCAGCACGCCGGACAGCGACATCCAGGTCTTGCGGAACACCGATAGCTGCGGGTCGAAACGGATCCGTCCGTCGAGCGCGATGTGGTCGAACAGCGTGAGCAGCCAGTCGAACCCGGCACGGCGCCCGTGCGTGACCATGACATCGAGCGAGCGCTCGACATGCGCGCGCAGGGACGGATCATCCGGTGCGGTGGAACCCAGTTCCGCCAGTGCGCGGCAAATCTGGGCGGCGTCCAGTGTGAGCCCGCCGATCACGGCGGCAACCACCGCTTCGCGCTGCCGCTTGCCCACGCGCGCGGTCAGCGCCCAGTCGAGTACCGCCAGCCGACCGTCTGGCGTCGCAACAAGATTGCCGCCGTGCAGGTCGCCATGGAACACCGCCGGATCGTCGAGCGTCCAGAACGGCTTGGCCAGCAGCGCCGACATCGCGGTCGTCGCGAACGTGGACCGCTGCGCCGGAGACAACTCTGCGTCCGCGAGTGCCGCGCCATGGACCCTTTCCATCGCGGTCACCCAGGGCGCGGACCAGGGCAGCAGTTGCGGCACGAGGAGCCGTGGGTCGTCGGCGTGGAAGACCCCGGCCTCGCGCAGGTTCGTCTGCTCGACGTCGAGACGAACCTCCTCGGTGAGCAGGCGGCGGATGCCATCGAGGATGTCGCGATAGTCGAGGGCCGGCAAGTCCAGCTCGATCCCGCGGCGGGTGAGAAAGGGGCGACATCGGGCAGCAGTGCAAGCTCGTCGGCCAGCCGCTCGCGCACACCGGGCCGCAGCACTTTGAACACGCCCTCGCGTGCCCGTCCGTGCTCGCGCCAGGAAAACGGCAGCACTACGGCAACGCTGCCCTGGGCCAGCGCTGTCTCCCCGATGGCAAGCGCCGAAGCGCCCTCCAGGGTCGTGCGCAGCCGTGCGACGATGGGCTTGGTCTGCACATCGGCCGGCATCGACTCCAGTTCGCGGAGCCGCCCGCGCAGTGCCGGGTCCAGGTACGGTTGCCGCGCGACCACCTGGCCGAGCTTGTGCAGCGTCGGGCATTGCCGCAGCAGCGCGACCAGGCGTTCGGCGGGCGAGGCGCCGGCATCGATCGCGAGCTGACCCGCGATGATTTCCCCGAGGCGAAGCGCCGGCAGCCGGTTCAGGAAGTACAGCAGCCCCTCCACGACGAGCGGGCGCCACCGCGCCAGCGACGGCGGCAGCAGATCGCCCGGGCCGATGGCGTCCAGCCACGCGGCGTCGATGTGCAGCGCGCCATTTGCCGGCCCGGTGTGGGGCGTCGGGTCGTGTGTCCGGTTCTTTCGAGGCATTGCCGCTCCGATCCGGGTGCAATTGCATCCATTGTGAATGCAAACGGATGACTCAGGCGGGCCGACGAACGAAACGAGACGATCGCAGGGATGTAGCGGCGATCGACGCCTCGGCCAGGGCGGTCAGTCGCAGCAGTCCGCCAGCTCGTTTCAACGACGGCTTTGCGGCGGCAGTTCGGGTCGGCGATTCCTGCAATCGCCGGCCGATGACTCGACTCCCGCCGCAGGCTCGGTCTCGTATGTCATCCACCCGGACCTGCCACTGGTTCCCCGCATCATCTGGCTTGCGGTGGCAAACGGCACGCCGAACGCGTGCGTTGCCAGAAGGCGCTTGCGTTGCCTTGACCGGCGGGCTAGATTTCGCGGCAACTGAGCGCTGTGTCGTCTACGCGTCCTGGAGGGGCCACCATCATGCACCCGCACCGCCTCGTGTCATCCACGGTCGTTCTCGTCGCGCTGGCCCTGACGCTTCCCGCCGCAGCGGCACTGGATGACAAGGGCGCCAAGGCCGTCATCGACAAGTTCCTCGCTTCGCAGAAGATCGATGGCGCGCAGGCGTCCGCCGGCCAGCATGTGATCGCCGATCTGAACGGCGACGGCAAGCCGGATATCGTGCTGCAATGGGATGTCCTGGGGCCGACCTGGTCTTATGCGAAGATGTCCCTGCTCCTGGACCAGGGCAGGAGCTACCGCGCGCTGACCACCGACCTGACCGGACAGTTCGAGAAGCTATCGGTGAACGGTTCGACGATCCAGGTGGACACGAAGACGCTGGGGCCGAAGGATCCCCGCTGCTGCCCCACCGTGAGGAAACGCGCAACGTATCAGTGGACGGGCGGCAAGCTCGTGATGCTGAAGTAAGCCGCGACAGCGCGGGCCGTTTTGTGGGGGCGGCAGTGCCGCTTCGAGCCGGGACCGGGTGATCGTTGCCGCTGGAACCCGTCATCGTCCGACGACAGCTTTCCGGATTCGGCGAATCTCAAGATTGGCCGAGCCAGTGCCATCGAGTCTGCCCGGGCGAAGGTCTCGTGTGCGGCGGACACGAACCGGCCGTCAGCCGGCTTCTTCGGCGTGGATGGCGCCTGACTACGGCCGGCAGTTGCCACTCGATCATGCCCTGGGGGTACGGCGCAGTCCCCGTTCCTGCTACGGCCATTCACCCATCCAACTCCGGATAGTGACGGAAGATGTCCTCCTGGTTGAAGGGCAAACGTCGCGGCGAGGCCACGTAGGCTTGTATGCGGCGCCGGGCAAAGACCCTGTCGTGAAGCGCCTGCAGGCGAGGACACGAGCGCAGGTTCCTGCGGCTCGCGCGTGGAAATGCGTAGCCCAGCCCGGCGATCACCTGGGCCAGCGAAAGGTCAACATAGGTGAGCGAGTCGCCCACCGTCCAGGCGGGGCCGTCCGGGTTGCGCTCCAGCACGCGCTCGAAATAGTGCAGGAACTTCGGCAGACGCGTTGCGACGAAGTCGGCGGCGCGCCGCCGGGCTTCGCTCTGCTGCTCCTCGTAGTACAGGCCGCTGCCGATCGGATGGTGGGTGTCGTGGACTTCCGTGACCAGGTCGGCGATGGTGAGTTGAAGCTGGTGGGCCCAGCGCCTTCGGACCGTGCCGGCGGGTGCCAGGCCCAGACGCGGGCCGAGATACTGCAGAATGTTGGCCGTCTGCCCGATCAACTGCCGTCCGGCCTTGAGAAACGGCGGCGCGAAAGGCGGGAAGGCGACATCCTCGCCTTCCAGGAACGCCAGGATGGCGGGAACGCCCCCGCCCTCCTCTTCCGGCTTGAGTGCGATGTCGACGTACTCGGCGCCGCCTTCCTCGAGGGCGAGGCGCACGAATTCGCCGCGCCCCTGGATGCCGGGCCAATAGTAGAGTTGGTAGTTCATGGCGTCGCCCCTGTGTTGTGCTGGTGCCCCGGCCGGGATCGAAAGGCCGCCGTCGGCCGCAGATCCTTCGGCGGGTAGCGGCTTCGAGGCAGTACCCGCCCGTACCATACCCATGTTGCGCACCCAGTGGAACCCGCAGGCCATGGCGCGCTTCGCCGCCACGGCAGACGAATCACCCTGATCAACGGCCGGAGAGAATGGTGGTGACGGCAGATGGCCGTTCCACCAGTCCGCTTGCGCGATGTCATAGACACGGAGACGCGCACCCTGCTAGGTTTGGCTTCGGGTAATTCGGGCGCGGCATATCGTAACGTGGCGCGCAAGCTTGCGGGAACCGGTTTGTCGGGGCGATCACGATCGGCGTCGCGCTCGATGCGTTCTGCGAACGATCGTCGAGTTGCGCCGTCTGGTGCGCCGTCCTTCGCCGTGTGCCGTGGCGGTGTTCGACCAAGGCGTTCGATGGTCAACGCGATTCGCATTGCCGCGAGGTTGCCCCGGGGGCGTGGTGTGCCGACTCTGGTCCCGGCGCCCGTCCATCGAGCGTAAAGGGCAGGCAAGTGGAAAAAATGCGCCTGAAGCGGTCTGCGTCGTTTGCCGGATTTCGCTTCCCCGTGAAACGTGTGATACGCGGCGTTGGTTTCTGGCTCGCCGCTCTGATTCTTGCGCTGTCCTGTGGCCGCTCCATCGCCTTCGATCAGGTGTCGCCTCGAAGCGGCGCACTGTCCGTCGACCAGGCGGACATCTTCCTGGCGACCGCTGTCGGCCCGACGCCGGTGTCGCGCAGCTACAGCGGCGCGATGAGTGATGGCCCGCTCGGCCCCGGCTGGTCGATGGATGTCGCCCAGCGGTTCGAGGTTCGTGACGGCGTCGTGGCGGTAGGACCCAGCGGCCGGGAGGTGTTCTTTTTCCCAGCGGGGAATGGGTATCGCAGCGCGGATGGCGCCAACGCCGAGAACAAGGCGGGCGAGTGGTCGGTGCTCTGGCCGAATCGAAGCACGAGCCGCTTCGACCGCGCGGGTCGCGAGATCGAGCGGCGGGACCGGAACGGAAACGCAACCACCTACGCCTACGACGAGCGCGGCAGGCTGGCTCGCATCGGTGCCGTCGAAGGTCGCTCGCTGCGCCTGCGCTACGGCGACCGGGGACGGCTGGTCGAGATTGCCGACGCTGGCGCGCGTTGCAGCTACGAGTACGACGCTTCCGGACGGCTGGCGACCGTCACCGACTCGGACGGCTGGCGTACCGCCTACCGCTATCTCGACAACGGCCGGCTGTCCGAAATCGCCTATCCGGACGGACGCACAGTGCAGTTCGCATACGACGACGCGGGCAGGGTTGTCGGACGGAAGTCGAGCGCGGAGCCTGAACTCACCTACCGCTACACGGACCGGACGACCCGCGTCACCGTGGCGGGAGGGGCATTTCGGGAGACAAGCTATGACGCGCGGGGCTTTCCCCAATCCCACCGCGACAGCACCGGGGCCGGCCGCGACTGGACCTGGGACGCCCAAGGGCGTTTGAGCAAGGAATCGTTTCCCGACGGAACGTCGATCGCCTACACCTACGACGAACTCGGGCGCCTGATTTCCCAGCGCACCCAGGGCGGCGATTTCCTGCAGCTAGCCTATGACGGCGAGGGCGAACTTCCGACGATGCTGGAAATGAATGGTGCAGTCACGCGCTACGAGTACGACGCGAAAAGCCGCCTCGTTTCGACGACGACTCCGGCGGGCAGGCGCTCGCGCTTCGGCTACGATGAGCACGGGCGTCTCGCGGCGATCACCGATGGAGCCGGTCGGACCACGCGCTTCGAGTACGACCGGACCGGAAATCCGGCCAGGCGGGTCGCTCCCGACGGCGCCGAGACGATCTGGCGGTACGACGCCAAGGGCCGGATGTTGTCCGAGCGCGGCCCGGACGGCGCATTGACCAGCTACAGCTACCTAGCCTCCGGCCTGCCTGCCACGGTGGCCGGTCCCGACGGCGCGACGCTGCACTTGCGCTACGACGCTCACGGCCGCCCGGTCGAGGTCGGAGTAGCCTCCGAGGCGATACAACTCGCGTACGACGGCGCCGGTCGTCCGACCCGCATTCAGTACCCCGACGGCACGAGCGAGACCACGCGCTACGACGCCATGGGCAACGTGACGGAGAGCGTCAACCGGCTGGGGCTTTCGACGCGTTTCGAATATGACGACGGCGGGCACCTGACTTCGGCACTGCTGCCAGGGGACAGCAGGCTTGCGCTGAAGCGCGACACCGCCGCCCGCAGCATCGCGCTCGCCACCGGCACACAAACACTGACGCTGCAGCGCGACCCCGACGGCCGCGGCCTGCGCCTGCGGGATGCCTCGGGCGCAGAAGCGCGCATCCAAACCGACGCCTTCGGTCGCGTCACGCGCCTGGCCTATCCGGGCGGCGGCCAGGAATATCGGCGCTACGACGCCGACGGCCTGCTGCAATCGATCACCCTGCCTGACGGGGACCGGTGGGAATTCGCCCACGATGGGGCCGGCCAGTTGCTGGAGATTGTGCTTCCGGGCGGCCGCAAGACGTCCGTCCAGTACGATGCCGCAGGCCAGGTGAGTCAGGTGGCGCCCAGCTTCGCCCAGCCGGTACGCTACCGCCACGGTCGGGACGGCCTGCTGCGCGAGCGGATCAACGGCCGCGGGCTGCGCGTCGAATACGGGTACGACGCCGCCGGACGGCTGACCTCCAAGAAGACGCCGAGCGCCACTTGGCGCTACCGCTACGACCAGAGAGGCAACCTCTTGGAGGCGAGCGACGGCCAGTTCACGCTGCGACATGCCTACGACAGGCTCGGCCGGCAGGTGCGCACCGAGTATCCGCAATGGGGCAAGAGCATCGGCTACGAGTACGACACGCACGGTCGGCTCGCGGCTCGCACCGATCCGCAGGGAAAGGTGACGCGCTATGCCTACGACGCGCTGGGCAGGCTGGCACGCATCGAGGCATCCGAGGGAAACTTCCGCTTCGGCTATGACGGCGAAGGCCGTCTGATCCGCCGCGACAACGCCAACGGCACCGTAACCGAATACGCCTACGACAACGGCGGACGGCTTGCCCGCGTCGCGCACCTTGCCGCGGACGCGCACCCGATGGCGGTACGCGAATACGCCTACGACGCCGACGGCAATCTGACGCTCGCCACCGACCAGGCGGGCCTGAAGACGAGCTATCGCTACGACCGCGAACGCCGGCTGATCGAGGAGGCGTATCCAAACGGGCGCATCGCCTACGCCTACGGGGCCGCCAGCGACCGTCTGTCGGTGACCGGCACGGGGGGAGCCGCAGCCTACCGCTACAACGCAGCGGGGCAACTGGTGGCAGCCGGCGAGACCGAGTACGCCTACGACGCCGACGGCAATCTGAGTTCGCGCAAGGACCGGAACGGCACCACCCGTTACGCCTACGACGCCGAGGGCCGCCTGACGGCGGTCACTCTACCGAACGGCACGAGCGTGAGCTACGGCTATGGGCCTTTCGGCGAACGCATCGGGCGCGATGAAAACGGTCGGCGCACGCATTACCTCCTCGACGGCGACGACCTGCTGCAGGAACTCGACGAGCGCTTCCAGACTCGTGCCAGCTACCTCTATGCGGATTTGGATACGCCATTGGCGCTTACGGCCGAGGGGCACAGGCAGTTCTTGCATCAGGATGCGACGCGCACTGTCATCGCCCTTTCCGACGAAGCCGGCAGGTTGGTGGCGCGGCCGTCGTTCGATGCATTCGGCAATCGACGCAGCGAGAGCGACGCGAGATCTCCGCTCGGCTTTGGCGCGCGCCCGCTGGATGCGGCGACCGGGCTCTACGACATGCGCGCCCGCTTCTACGACCCGGCGAGCGGACGCTTCATCAGCCCCGATCCGCTGCCAGGCTCGATCACTGATCCGGTGAGCCTGGCGCCGTACCTCTATGCGCGCGCCAACCCGCTCGGTTTCGCCGATCCTTTCGGTCTGGAAAGCGAATCGGCCTGGAGCAGCGTTACTTCGGCGATGTCCCGATTGGCGGCGGCCCTGACAGGGCAATCGCAGTCGGAGGCGGCCTTGCGGTCAGTTGCGGCAGAGACGGCAGAAACCTTGGCCTGGGCGCGTCGTGCGCGACCGCTCACCATATCGCCGAGCGCGATGCGGGCGCCCGAGGTCACCGGTCCGCCACCGGCCCCGACGCCGCCGAGCAAACTGGTCCAATCTTTTCAGCGACTTGCTGCAGCCCAGCAAGGCTCGATGCAGGCCGAGGCCGAGGTCACTGCCTTGCGCGCGGAAGCGGATGCCACCCTCGCGTGGGCGCAGTCGGACCGTCGCAGCCTCGCTCTCCCGCCAAGCCGCAGCAACGCCGTAACGCAGATCATCCCCCCTCCGGCGCGTCCGGGCTTCTGGCAAGCCACTGCCGCAACCGTTCGCACGCCGAGCGGCATCGCCGCCGTCGGCCAGATCGGCATGATCGGCGGAGACATGTACGGAGAATGGAGTTCGGGAGACGATGCGGGGACGGTCCTGCGCAGCCGCCTCGAAGGCTTGAACGGGAGGACGGTGCTGGCCGGTGCGGGCATGGGCCTGGGTATCCTGGCGCTGAGTGCGGCCTCCCCGGTGGTCGCCACGCTGACAGGCGTGGCTGCGCTCGGCGCGACTGCCTGGGGCGCGGGTACCCGTATCGGCCAGGCCGGAAGCGAGTTCGGCGGCGCCATCGCGGCGGAGTACCGCGCGTGGACCAATGATGCCAATGCTGCAGCGACCAACGAGCGGCTGAGCCAGATGCGCGCCGCACCTGCGGCAGGGAGGGTCGCCGGTTCGACGGCGGCGCCTGCCCTGCAACCTCAGGCACCAGCGCCCGTGACGGCACCCTCGCCCACGCCAGCGCCGGCATCGGCGCCAGCAACGGGCGCGGCGCCCTGCCCGCCTGGGCAGATGATGGGACCGAAAGGCGTATGCGAAACGGAGAAGGACATCCTTGCCCAGTTCAGGACCTGGTCGCAGGAAACCAAGCAGGCTGCGCCACCCAAGACACCGCCGCCGCCGCCCGGCAAGGAGGAAGAGAAGGCGCCGCCCGTCGTCGAGCCGCAGCCGCCGAAGCAGGACGACGGTGACGGCATGTCAGGCGGGTTCTCGGGAGTCGAGTCCGGCGGCGGAACGTCGCCCGGCACGAGCGTCGACGATGCGGCGCGCGCCTTCATCGAGCGCGAACGGCGGCGCTCCACCGACGTCGGCGGTCGCGGCCTGATCTCCGGCATTGGCGGGACCAGCGGCAGCAAGTTCGGCAGCGACAGCATCAAGCGCGAAACGCAGAAGGTTCTACGGCGGCGGCGCAGGGGCTGGGACCGGTGAGTCTGCGCAGCAGGAGGGATCCAGCGGGGACGTCGGCGGCGCCTCCTCGGTGAAAGAGACCGACCCATCGAATCAGAAGTCGGGAGATCCGTACAAGAGCGGGAGCACAGGCACGAGCGGCGAGAAGCAAACCACCACCGCCTGGACGCGGCCGGCGCATTGGCCGAAGCCGCTGCCGCTGCCGGTCGCGGATTCCAAGAAACCCCAGCCGTACATTGTCGAGACGGTGAGCGAATGGCTCGACGGTCGCAGCGGCAGGCATTGCATAGTCGCGTTTTACAACCAGCAGAGCTTTTCGGGCAGCGAACTGTCGGCGCGCCAGCGCGAACGGGTGACGGAAGAAAGAACCTTCGCGTCGAGTATTCCTGGAGGCGACAAGCCCCTGCTCGAGGGCAAGTACCCCGCGCTCAAGGGCATGCTTTCCGACATGCGCGGACTGAACGTGTTCGTGAACCTCAAGCCGGACCCGAGTTACGGCAAGAACATGCCGAATGACTTCGGGGAGTGCAGGTAGATCGTCATGGCAGGAATCCAGGCAGTTACGTCATGCAGACTGGCGAGAGTGCTGTGGTTTGCTCTTTGGCTGCCCCTGATCGCGACCGCCCAGCAGTGGGGGCTGAACGTAACCGACCCGGCAGCGGGAGGCGGCGCAGAGGTGTCGGCGGTGGCGCCCGACTCGCCCGCAGCGCGTGCCGGCTTGCGCGTCGGCGACCGGGTGCTTGCGGTCCAGGGGAAGCCGATCCGCTCCGCGGCCGATGTCGCGTCGCAGGGACAGTCGCTGGCGCCGGGTTCCCCCTTGCAGCTGCTCATCTCGCGGGACGGGTGGGAGCGCACGCTCAGTCTGGAATCGCAGCTCGCGCGCGGCCCTGCGTGGCTCGGCGCCACGGTTGCCGATACGGCAGTCGGTGCGGGTCAGCCCCGCAGGATCGCGGTGACCGCGACCGCTGCAAACAGCCCTGCGGCGCGGGCGGGCCTGCAACCGGGCGACTTGGTGCTGGCCGCGAACGGCCGGAATCTGAAGGCGGCGGACGAATTGGAGAAGATGCTCGCCGGCTTGAAGGCCGGCGACACGCTCACGATCACGGCTTCCCGGGATGGATGGGAGAAGCGCATCGCGGTCATGCTGGAGCGGCGGCCGGATGCGTTGCCTGCTGCCCCGCAGCCGCAAACGCCGCGCAAGACGCCAAGCCCGCCGGACGCGGACCGCATGGCCAATGCCGAACTCGCGGCGGCGGCAAGTCAGCATTACCAGCGTCAGGACTGGCCGCAGGCCGAGCGGCTATATCGTGAATACGTCGGCCGCTCACCCCAGGAGTCCTGGGCCTGGGAACGGCTCGGGCACGTGCTGCTGATGCAGGAACGCTACGCCGACGCGGTGGAGGCCGGCACCAAGGCGATCGAGCTTGGCCCGCCCTCATCGACCGCATGGAACAACATCGGGCTCAGCCTGTTGCGCCTCGGCAACCTGGCGGGCGCTCGCAGTGCCTACCTCAGGGCAGTCGAGATCTCACCCGATCTGACCGTGACGCGATTCGGACTGGGCAGCGTCTACGTCGCCGAACGCAGTTGGGAGAAGGCGCGCGAGCAGTTGGAGTATGTCGTCGACCATGAGCCGGGCAACGCGGCGGCGCTCGAAGCACTGGCCGGAGCCTACGGCGCGCTCGGGCGCCCGGCCGATGCGGCGAGCACCTATCGCCGGGCCATTAGCGCGGGAGCGGCCGGACGCCCGGTCAACTACGCCCTGGCGTGGTCACTCTATCAGGCCGACCGGCCGCGCGAGGCCCTCGCACCCCTGCAGGATCTGCTGCGGACCCAGCCGGACGACGCGGAAGTGCTCATGCTGTACGGACATGTGCAGTCCCGCCTCGGCGACGCCACGGCGGCGCGCACGGCATGGGAGCGCGCCGCCCGGCTCGACCCCGGAAATCCGTCGGTGGAGCAGGCGCGCCGGCAACTCGCGACCAGCCCGGCGATGGCGTCGGGTGCACCGGCGGCAGGAGCCTCCGTCGCTCTCGAACCTGCTGCGTCCGCCGCAACGGTGCGCACTGCGGAGCCCCCTGCGCCCAAAGCACAGGCGAGCCCGGAGCGCGCACTTGGCGGGCCGCCGGGCGCGAAGGCCGCCGTGGCGGTCGGCGACTTTCAGGTCAAGGCAGCCGGTGCAAGCTCGGTCATCGGCGACGGATTGCGCGAGATGATGGTGACGACGCTGCACAGCAGCGGCCGGTTTGTCGTCGTCGAGCGCATCGATGTCCCCGGGCTGGCCGCCGAGCAGGCACTCTCGCGCTCGCGCATGGCGCGCCCGGGCGCCGCGATTCCCGACAGACAGATGGACGTGGCCGAAATCATGGTCTACGGAGCGGTGACGGAGTTCCTGGCCGAGGCAAAGGGGTCGAGCTTCGACATCGGCGTGGCGAAGCTGCCGTTGTCCCTTGGCCGGCAGTCGAACAAGGCGCATATGGCGATCGACGTGCGCGTGGTAGACGTTGCCAGCGGCCGCATTCTGGGTTCGCAGCGCATCATCGGCGAGGCCGACTCATCGCAGCTCGCGATGGGCGCCAGCCCCACGGTGCACGGCAATGCCATTCCGCTGAGCCTCGGCATGTACAACAACACGCCGATGGAGCAGGCGATCCGCACCTGCATCGAGAAAGCCGTCGCCTACGTCGATCAGTCGGTTCCGCAGCAGTACTACCGCCATCGTTGACAGTCCCGGCCATGATCCCGACGCCGAGACGTACCCTCTCCGGACTTGTGCTCGCGCTGGCGGCGCTGCTGCTCGCCGGCTGTATCAGCCCGTACAGCTTCAGCGACAAGATCGCCCCGCGCTACCGGCTCACCACTGCGGAGGCGGTGCGCCTGGCGGCCCAGGCGATGCAGTCGGTGGGCTACTTCGCCACCGGGCAGGACGACAGGCAAGGGTTCATCGTCGGCGAGCGGCAAGGCAGGGACAGCTTCGGCGCCGACATGTTCACCCTGTATCTCGAAGTGCGTTTCTCTCAGGCCACGGCGGCGGAACTGGAGATGACCGCCACCTGCTCGATCTCGAAGAACATGGCCTACACCGACCAACTGGACGACGAATGCGAGAAGTTTCGCGCCGCATTCGCGCAAATGCTCGAAAAGCGCAGTCCGGTGGCGCAACCTGCGGCCAAGCCCCGGCTGCCGCCCGCTCCCGAGCCGGCACCCCAGCCGGCAGCGCCTACGCGCAAGGAGTTCAGCCTGTGAGTGCCGGTCGGGTCCCGGTTCGTGCTTGTGTCGCGACTGCGGTGCTCGGGTTCGTACTCGGTCTTGCCGTGGCAGGAACCGTGCGTGCGCAGCCGGACGCGGAGGCCGCAAGGGCGCTGGACCTCTTCGCACAGCGGGAGCGGGACCGTGCCTATGGGCGCGGGATTGATCCATACGGCGGCGCCCCTCCTCCGTTCGGGAGCTACACGCTGCGCCGAGAGGTCTACCCCAGGTGGCAATGGGTCCAGGACCCGGCGCGGCCGCTGCCCCCGGCCGGCCCATATTGCCCGCATGCGCCGTTCTGCGACGCTCCTTATCCGTTGTACCCAGGGCTGCTGTCCCGCTGTCCGCCGTTCCAGCGCTGCTGGTAGCTTCGGCGGTACCGCGCCCGGAGCCAGAATGACTTCGGCGAATTGGCACGGCATCACCAATGTCTTCCGCCGTTGGCGCGGGGCTTTGTACCTGGTGCTTGCGCTCCTCGCGGGTTGCATGTCCAACCTCGCAGGCGCCATCGATGCGACACCGGATTCCCCGCAACACTGCGTCGCCGCGGGCGTTGGATTCGCCTTCGAGGACTCGTCCGAGGGTGCAACGGTCGCCGCCGTGTTTGCGGCGACCCCGTCCCGACAGGCAGGTCTCCTGGCGGGCGACATCGTGCGCGGCCTTGGCGCGGTGCCGATCGGAAAAGCAGCGCACCTGGCTGCGGAGATCGGCCGCGCGGCGCTGTCGGGGCCACTGTCGCTGCGTGTAGAGCGCGGCAACAAACCGATTCAGATCATTGTGGAAATGGCAGGATCCGCACCGGTGAATTGTGTCGCCTTGGAACCGGCGATCGGCGCAGCCGCTGGGAACTCGGCGAATTCGCCCGAGCGTTCGGAAGGGGCAGCGTACCGCACCGAAGATAGAGGCAAGGCGATCATCGCGGTCGGCGGCTTCGAGGTCAAGGCGGCAAAGGCTAGCAGCGCCGTTGGCGACGGCCTGCGCGAGATGATGGTCACTGCCCTGCACAACAGCGGCTATTTCGTGGTCGTGGAGCGCATCAACCTCAAGGACCTTACCGAGGGTGCATTCGCTGCCGGCCGGGCCGGCGACCCGACCTCCGTCGGGCTAGACGTCGCCGAATTGGTGGTGTTTGCGGCGATCACCGAGTTCGAGCCCACTGCCGGAGGCTCTTCGTTCATGAACTTCATGCCGGGCGTGCCGCTGGCAGTCGGCGCCCAGATCAGCTATGCCGAGCTTGCGCTGGATATGCGGGTCGTCGATGTCGCTACCGGCCGCGTGCTCGCCGCCCAGCGCGTCCCGGGAATGGCCCGCAGCGCCCGCGGAACCATCAGTGCAGTCATCCCGCTCGGCGCCATCGGCGTCCCGGCGGGACTGGAGATGTACCGGGGCACGCCCATGGAATGGGCGGTTCGGGACTGCATCCACAAGGCGAGTCTTTCCATTGCGAATACGGTTCCGCTCGAATATTTCCGGCACCGGTAGGCATGAAAAGGTAGGCAAACGGGGCAGCGAAACACCGATCCCTCTGCGAGACCAGCCCGAAATCCGAGACAGATCGCGATGCACGAGCATCTGCTGCCGTCTGAAAGGCGCCCTTCAATTTCAACGTGAGCCTTTCGCCGTTGTTTCTGGACGTCGGACCGCGGCGGAGGGGCATCCCCGCTCGATCAGGTGGCGGTCAGTGCCGCCTCGATCTCGGCGAAGGTGCGCGCCACCTCGAAGGTCTGGATCGGTACGCCGAGCCGGCGCCCGATATTTGTCGCGGAGAAGATCCCGCGAACCAGTTCGGCTCCACTGTTCGGATCAGCCTCGACAACAATCGCATGCTGGCGACCGATGTGCTTCAGGGTCTGCAGAATGTGGCCCACCTCGGCATTGAGGACGTCGGTTATCGTCAGCGCCTCAATGTTCTCGTGCCGAGTCATCACGTCTTCGACCCGAAGGTCGCTATGCTTCCCGCCGCGATCCCTGATCAGCTTGATCGGGCGCTCGCCGGTCGTGTCGCGCGCAGTGATGAGACCAATGATCACTCCATCGGCGTTGACCACGAACAGCAACCGGACACCACGGGCGATCATCGCGTTGGTGGCTTGGCCCAACGACTCGTCAGGGCCGATGGTGACCGGCGAGACCATCTGGAAGTCTGTCATGACCTCGATCGCCGGCGTGCTGAGACGCACCGGAATGTAGGAATTGGGCTTCTGGCAAGCAGCCCCGGATTTCAGGGGGCGCGGGTTCAGGGAACGATACACCGTGCGCTCCATCAATTTCTCCTCGATGTGTGATCTGATTCGACAATAGCGACAAGGACAATCCCAATTCACCGGCAGCCACAGCGGAGCCTAGCACCGTCCAGCATTATGCATCGAGTAGCTTCGGCGTTGCGGGCGCAACTTCCTCAAGCGATGCTGAGGGGCGAACAGGAGCGGCAGATGCAGCGGCCGATTCGGGACAAGACGCCCGATCGAATCGATCCCATACTGGCTCTTCAACGCTTTCCTACGGTGATCTTCCCGGATAACAAATTGTTTATCCTAACTTTCTTGTCCAAATTTTTACCGTCACGCCTCAGGAACATCGCCCCAAAAGCGTTCGCAGAATACCGTCGAGAACCAAGTCCAGTTCCTTGCCCACGTCCTCGGTGAGAAAGCGCAAGACGAAATATCCGCTTTGTTGCAGCAATCGATCCTTGCTCCTGTCGCGCCGGTATGCGACGGGATCTGCAAGATGCTGTGGTCCGTCCAGTTCCACCGCTACCCGGGCATCCTCGCACAGAAGATCAACCTCCAGGCTTGCGGTCGCGTCGAACGCGATCGGTAGCAAGGCGTTCAGTCGGAATCGTCCCTTCGTTGCAGGCAAAGTCTCCAGCCGACGGTACAAAAACGCTTCCGCCGCACTGCGCGCCCGGTCGGTCCCTTCCGTATCCGGAGGGATCGTTCGGGCCGCATGGACGAACAGACCTGCCAGAGGCAGGTCGACGCCGTCGCGGACGAGTCTGCGTACACTGCGCGAGTAATCGCGCTTCCAGAGTGGGTCGGAAGGCAGCGGTACGTCGGCAGGCCACCCCGGTGTGGCGCTCGCCGGCAAATGAATCGTGTAGCCGATGCTCTCGTATCCGCGGCAACGCCGATCGAACATCCGCGCCAACATGGGAACGTTCGAGATCCGCGTAGTCGTAGATGAGTACCTCGCGCTTGCCATCGTAAAGCCGATGCAAGCGGCCAGCGTATTGGGCGATGGTGCCGCGCCATGACACCGGGAGCGTCAGGAACAGCGTATCGAGTCGCGGGTCGTCATATCCCTCCCCGACGTATTTTCCCGTTGCCAGAATGACCCTGGTTCCTCGGGCAGAATGGCCGCAAGTCGATCGGCCATCGCTTGCTTTTGCTTCTTTCCCATCCCAGCGCGCAGTGCCACCACGTGCGCGATGCTTGGCGCGAGCATTTGCTCGAGGCGCTCGAGATGATCGTTTCGCTCCGTCAGCACGAGCGGTGAGCGACCGGCGCGTACCGATTCGACGACATCCTCGCAGATGCGACGGTTGCGCTGTTCGTCCTCGATCAGTTCTTGGTACAGGGATTGGAATTCGACGCGCCTGTCCGGAGACGCCTCCCGGCTTGGCAGGAACGCCGTCGGCTGCACAATGACGAAGTGGTCGAAGGGCCGCTTCGCCGCCTGCTGCTTCGCATCCACGCGGTAGCGCACGGGTCCGCATTGCATGAAGATGATCGGCTGATGACCGTCCTTGCGGACAACCGTCGCCGACAGCCCCAGGAAATAGCGCGCCTTGACCTGGCGCGCCACCTGCTCAAAGCCCGGTGCCGACAAATGGTGGCACTCATCGACGATCACATGGCCGTAGTCGGCAACACGATCGTCGACGACTCCCTTCTTGACCAGACTCTGAATGAGGGCTACGTCGATCTGCCCGTTCGGCCGATTTCTCCCGCCGCCGATGCGACCAATCGCCTTCACGGGCACGCCGAGAAATGCCGAGAGTCGTTCGACCCACTGATCCAGAAGTTGCCGACGATGCACGAGCACGAGCACATTGACACCGCGCTTTGCGATCAGCCAGGCCGCCACCACCGTCTTTCCAAACGCTGTCGTCGCCGCCAACACGCCGATGTCGTGCGCCAGCAGCGCCTCGGCCGCGGTCTTCTGCTCGGGTCGAAGTTCACCGCTGAAATCGGCGCGCAGCGGCTGCCCGGCACAGCGCTCGTCGCGGACAGCGATTCGAATGCCCAGGTCCCGGAGCGCCGCGCGGACGTCGTCGAGGCAGCCTCGCGGAAGGCCGATATGATGCGGATGATCTTCGGCGCAGGCGATGACGCGCGGCTTGCCATACGTGGACAAGCGCATCGCCTGCGCCTTGTAGAACTCCGGATTCTGAAACGCGGCTAACCGAAGCAGGCGATTTCGCAGCGCAGGCGGCAATCCTTCCTTGGCGATGTAGATCTGGTTGCCGAGCACCAACTCCAATGCCTGCGGTAATTCACCTGCAATTGGGTCATCTCTGCCGCGGCGTGACGGCGGTGCAGTCCACGGTGCGATGTCGTCGTCTTCCGCTGGCGGCAAACGCACACCGAGCACGCGACCCCGTCGCTCCGCCTCCTGGACCAAGCCTTCGACTTGAGCCCGCCCTATCCTCATCTGGCCGGCGAGAAACGCCCATTGATCCGGCCAAGGTTCGAGCGCGTCATCCAGAAACACGCTGTTGCCCTGATCGCGCGGCACCTTTTGCAGCGGCAAGGCGATCAGGTTTCCGAATCCGCCTTGCGGCAGGAAGTCCTGGTTCGGAAAGAGGCGGTCGTAGGAATCCAGTCCGACGTCCGGCCGGTGTTCCATGGTCTCTGTCAGCAAGGTGGAACCGAGCCGTCGGGCCAGGGCCGCCGGTATCGTCTCCTCGAAGAACAGCCAGACGTGTCCGCCACGCCCGGAGCGTGATCGCTCGAGCGCAGCCGGCAGGTGCATGCGGCGACAAGTTTCGAGGAAGGCGCTTACGTCCTTGCACCACTCGGCCTTGTCGAAATCGATAGCCAGGAAGGCGCAGGTTTCATCAGCAAACAGCGGATAGCCCCCAGCGACAAAAGGCTCGCCATCATGGTCGCAGCCGGACAGGTGCCAACGGATGACGTCGTCGGTCAGCGGAAGTAGTCGACGGCGACGGCAGTCGGCGCATTTGACGCGCGGCTTCTCGCAGATGCCGCGCACCCATTCGTTGGCGCAAGCGGGAGCGTACCCTGACTTGCCCGTCTTTCGGCTCTCGAATCGTCTCGCGTACACATCATCGCGGACGCGGAACAACGACCGGAAGAGCGCGATCTTCGCTTCCGGCAACGATGTGCGATCGACCTGTCCAGGGTCTACTGGCCTCGGCATGGGTTGCAAGATTTCCACCCGCTGTGCTGCCGCCATCGACAACACGGGCGCGCCGGGGTGGGTGCCCAACGCCGTCATGTCTGCTGGCGCCGAGTCAAGTCGTAAACCAAGGCGATGCGTTCGGAGATCTCGGCAACGCTGCTGTTGATACCACTGGATCTCGGATCGATCGAGCGATCCGCCTTGATACCATCGAGGAAACGATTCAGATCGTTCGCGATGCGTGGGGCGACGGCGATTCGAAGCTCGGGCGCGAGAAGTTGCGACAGCCGAAGCACGTCGTTGGCATGTTTGCGGATGTTCTTGCTGTCCACGGGCTCGCCCCTGGCTTGGCGTTCTCCCAGGTCTAGCCACGCGCTGGCCTTGAGGGGGATGAGCCTGTCCTCGCCGACCCAGGGCAACCCATCCGCTTCCCGGCGGCCGGCGAGGACGAACAGGTAATACGCTTCATCGAGCAGGATCGCGGACAGGCTCGCGACGGCCTCGTCGATCGGAATGGGCGTGAGGTGACTGCCTTCTGCGAGTTCGATTCCGTCGGGTGCGCGACAGAATAACTCCAGCATGGCCGGGAAGCGCGGATCGGCCGGCTTCTGGAACCGGTAGAAGACGGGCTTCCCGGAGGCGCTCACCTGTCGCACCTCGTAGCCACCCGCTTCCACGAAGCTCCAGAACGCCGCACCGAATTCCGGCCGGAGCGCTTCGATGTGCAGGACGATGTCCAGGTCCTTCGTGGCGCGAAACTCGAGACCCGCCCTTTCCATCGCGAGCGTCGCGGCCGTGCCGCCGATCAGCACGTACTGATCGGCGTGGCCAGCAAAGTGTGTCCGGAAAATCTCGAGTCCCCTCACCACGGGAAGCGCCCCTTTAGTTCATCGAGGGCGAGCTGAACGCGCTCGTCGGGGTTTGCCTGCAGGCTCAGAGTCAAGGAGAGCGGATCGACTGTCTCGATGCTCGGTACGAGCGCGGGGCTGTAGTGCCAGAGTTCCCATTCCCACGCACCTGGCAGCGGCTCTGGCAGTACCTCGAGGCCGGCCTGCATCGCCGTCTTCCACTGCGCCGGACTGATCGCATAAGTCGGCCACTGCGGCTCGGCAAGCATTGAATATCTCGCCAGCGAGCTCAGGCCCGCCAGCCGGACGAGGGGCGGCTTCCACTTGGGAATCGGCTTTGCCCAGATGCGGCGCTTTACCGGACTACGCATCAAGGGCTTCGCGCGGTTCCAGGTCTCCGCGGCAGTGCGCTCCGTATGTAGCCACCGCGCCCTACCCTCAGTGCGCAAAGTCGCGATGTCGGCGGCCGTGATCTCCTTCACCGCCCGGGACAACGTCATCGCGGTGTACCCCAGGTCGGCGACCACGTCGGCGGGCTTCCAGTCGGCATGCCACGGCTGTCGCAGCAGGATGGCAATCAGGATCGCCTGCGTCGCCGGACCGAGTCCCGTTTCCTGCGCAACGGGCGGCGTGCGAAAGTACTCGCGCAGGTCGATCCCCAAGTCCGGCAGGTAGAGCTGATTGCCCGGAACCAGGAACGGCACCTTTTGCTCGATGAGTCGTTTTCGCTCATAGGACGCGAGAGCGTTGATCACATAGACCACCGGAACGCCGACGAGCTCGTGCAGCTTGGCAATCTGGCCGCGAACATTGGCCAGACCCGGCTTTGCGGCCCGCTTTTCGATCGCAAGGAGAACCAGCCGATCCAGCAGTGTCAGCTCGCGGACGTCGAAGGCGTCCAGCAGGAAATACGGCAATCTGTCAGCTTCGGGCCACGCCCGAACCTTGGGAGCGAGTCCCATCGTTTCGTGCAGGTACGCGCGAACGGCGATGTCCGCGGGATGCTCTGCGGCGGCGGCATCTAACGTCATTTATGCACGATAACACAACATGAGTTATCGTGCAATGCGACGTTATCTAATGATTCGCGACCGATCAGGACACGGTTCCGAGCAATTTACCGTCACGCGATAATTGTGACTTCAATGAAGATAAAACCATGTTCTATATGGAGTTATCACAAAATTTTTTACCGTCAACCCTCCAAAACCGGCAGAGGGGTACGAAACGCATGCGCATCCTGTCAGATTTTTACCGTCAGAAATACCGTCAGATCACGACGGCACCCTCGCCAAGACAAGAATGCGGGAAAGCCACAAAAGTATAGGAAACAATCGCTTAGGATAAAACGGAAACCATAGTTGACAATGTTACGAACATTATCAACAGCACACGCAACACGTTGTTTTATTTTATTTTTCAGTCCTGGTGCCTGGCGGCCCCTACTCCCACTCGATCATCAACGGCATCTGTAAGCCATTGTCCCATTTAGAAGTTCGTTCTGCGAGTAGCATTTTTACCGTCAGATTTACCGTCAATCTCATCTGATCCCCGAAAATAGCTTTCAGCATCTATCGAGATGTATCGAGATCAATCGACGATCTCGCGCGGGTCACCTTTCGAGATGTATCGAGATCTATCGGTTCGCAGCGAGGCTCGCTGACACCGTCAACGAGCCCGTGTAGCTGGTCTGAATCGCGCAAAAAAAGTGCCGGCATCAAATAACCTAACTTCTTGTCTTTCCACTCTTATTCGTCACTTTTTTTACCGTCACGACACCGCTTTGAAGGCATCTACGTCCCGAAAAACGACCGGAATGGCCGCCATCAAATGCCTTAACTGATTGCCACACAACGAGTTTTCGATAAAATTTTTACCGTCACCGAAGCCCTGCGCATAGTCGGCAATTTTTCGGAGTTCGGTCGCCAGCCCGGTTAATCGCGGAGGTGAACGGTGAACGCATCAGACAATCTTCAACCTCTGGAATTCTGCCCGCAGCGCCTGTACCAGTTCACCCAGCGCAATGGCATTGAGCTTGTTCTTGCTCACAAAGGCCCGCCATTGTGACAACTTGCCAGCATCCGATGCGAAAGCGTCGCTCAAGCCCGCGGGCACGCCTTCAGGCAGCGCGGTTCGCCGGCGCGTGAAGGTGGCTTGGACTGCGCGCACCAACTCCGCATCATCCAGATCGCCATCGCGCAGCAGCATCCACAGATCGAAATAGTCTTTCATGCGGCTGTTTGCCATGCCGAGTGCGCACAGCGCCTGAAATTTCTCGGCGACGACCGTGTACTTGGGATACGCGCGCAGCGTGGGCGCAGGCAGGTCGTCCAGCAAGACGGGATAACTGACTGTCTCGGGCGCTGGCGTCACAACGTCGCCGAAGCCGATATCTATCTGCAGCGAGAGCTGTGCACCGTCCAGCGTCGCGCGCAGTTCGACTCGCACTCCCCCGTAACCCGCCTCCTTGCGGATCTCCGCCGTCTTGACCGAGCGTGCTTCGAACGCAATCCCATCATCGATCTCGATAACGCAAATGTCGCGGAATACTGCCGCCACGGAATCGATGTCATCGGGGCCAAAGCCGAGCAAGTCGGCATCTCGGGTTGGCCGTTGTGGGACGTCGTACCAGAGCTTGAAGAGCAGCGCGCCCTTGAGCAAAAAGTTTGGCGCGTGACTGGATACCGACAAACGATACAGCAGCCGTTCCAGTCCATAATGCGTAAGCGTGAGGTTGAAGTCCTGCTTCGCGGCGTCGGAGCGATTTTTCAGGCGGGCGCGAATCGAGGCCGCGCGGTTCTTGCTCATGACGCCGCGATGGATTCGAGGTAGGGGCGCATTACATTGGCCACGCGATCGACAGCAGCGTAGCGCCACAGGTCGTCCATCGTGACCTTGCGCTTGTTCCAACCCTCGCGCAGGGCTTCGAGCGCCACATCCAGACCGATCTTATTGCGGAACTTGAAGCAATCGGCGATGGTCTTGGCGGCGTTGAACACGGGAACTTCCACACCATCCACATTCAGTCGGTCGATGCCCGCGGTCAGAGATAGGCCGGACATGTGAATCACGCGTAGCGCTGGCTTGTCGAGCCGGGGCGAGAGCATCCGATGCGGTATGGCGAGCCAGACCTCGTGTGGCGCCTGGGTGCCGATGTCATGCACGCGTAGCGCTGATACGAGGCAGATGACTCCGCGGGGAACCCGGATTGCGACCTCGGCGAGCGAGCGATTTTCGCTGACGGCTTCGTTGGGTAGGCTATAGACGCCACGCCCCACGCGTTCCAGCTTCCCGGCGGACACAAGGCGGGTCAGCGCAATGGTCGGCAGGCCTGCCCGGGCGAGGTCGCGCGCACGGAGCAGCGGGTGCTTGCGTGCGAGCTGAAGGACGGCCTGTTCGCTTGTTTGGGGGCGGGACATGTAAGGAAGTATGTTGCAAAATAGCGTCAGATGTCAATAAATGCATTGATATCACAACACACAAGGTTGGACCCCCCATGCTTCGGGCGGCGATCGCAGAAACGGCCCGAAACCTCGCGAATGCACGAAGCCCTTCGCAACGCCATCAATCGTGGGAAACGGCATCCTCGCCGCGCATTGGCTTTTACCGTCACGTCTAAAACGCGTCTACAAACCGCGTGACGTGTTGATTCAGCAGTTCTTTCGGCCGATTCTTTTACCGCCAGATGCCTGAATCCGATGACGGTAAATTTTTCAGGCTCGGCAGCAGCGACGGTTTTACCGTCAGATTTACCGTCAAATTCCTGTGCATCTCCCCGGCGTATTGAACGTGCGATGGCGGCGAAATGCCATATTTTTCAGAGGATAACTACACATCTGTCACTCGGTTTACTAGCCGTACAACATGATTAATTACAACATGTAGGCCATTGTTTGATTGGTACTTTATTAATTACACATTGGGTAACCTACTCCCACTCAATCGTCGCCGGCGGCTTCCCGCAGATGTCATAGACGACGCGGTTGATGCCCCGGACTTCGTTGATGATGCGGTTCGATACTCTGCCCAGAAGGCTGTGCGGCAATTCCGCCCAATGCGCGGTCATGAAGTCCTGGGTCTGTACCGCGCGCAAGGCCACCACGTATTCGTAGGTGCGGCCGTCGCCCATCACTCCCACCGACTTCACGGGGAGAAAGACTGCGAACGCCTGCGACGTCTTGTCGTACCAGTCCGCAGCACGCAACTCGTCGATGAAAATGGCATCGGCGCGACGCAGGAGATCGGCATACTCGCGCCGCACCTCTCCGAGTATGCGCACGCCGAGTCCGGGACCGGGAAAGGGATGGCGATAAACCATGTCGTGCGGCAGGCCCAGCGCCACGCCCAGTTCCCGCACCTCGTCCTTGAACAGTTCACGCAGCGGCTCCAGCAGTTTCAGGTGCAGCGTCTCGGGCAGGCCGCCGACGTTGTGGTGCGACTTGATGGTATGCGCCTTCTTGGTTTTGGCGCCGGCCGACTCGATCACGTCGGGGTAGATGGTGCCCTGCGCCAGCCACTTGGCATTGGGTATCCTGGCCGCCTCGTGCTGAAACACCTCGACGAACTCACCGCCGATGATGCGCCGCTTCTGCTCCGGATCGGCCACTCCTGCCAGCTTGCTCAGAAACTGCTCCGAGGCGTCAACGTGGATCACCGCGACGCCGAGATTGCGGCCGAAGGTCTCCATCACCTGCTCGGCCTCGTTCAGCCGCAGCAGGCCGTTGTCTACGAAGACGCAGGTAAGCTGGTCGCCGATGGCGCGATGGATCAGGGCTGCTGCCACCGATGAATCGACGCCTCCCGACAGGCCGAGAATTACTTCCTCGCTGCCCACCTGGGCGCGGATCCTGGCCACCGCCTCGCCGATGTAATCCGGCATGTTCCAATCGCCGCCGCAACCGCAGATGTCGTGCACGAAGCGGGCGATGATCTGCCTGCCCTTCAGGGTGTGGGTCACTTCCGGATGGAACTGCACGCCGTAGAAGCGGCGCGCCTCATCGGCCATGCCCGCGATGGGGGTCGATTCGTTCGCAGCAATGACTTGGAATCCGGGCGGCAGCGCCGTTACCTTGTCGCCGTGACTCATCCACACGTCCAGAAGACCGTGGCCTTGGGAGTTGCTGCGATCCTCGATCCCCTTCAGCAGCTCCGAATGGCCGCGAGCGCGAATCTCGGCATAGCCGAACTCACGTTTGGTGGCGGGCTCGACCCCACCGCCCAACTGCGCCGCCATGGTCTGCATGCCATAGCAGATGCCGAGGACGGGTACACCCAGTTCGAACACGATCTGCGGCGCGCGGTACGACTGCTCCTCGTATACCGAGTTCGGTCCTCCCGACAGGATGATCCCCTGAGGATCGAACTCGCGGATGAATGCCTCCGACACGTCATAGGCATGCAGTTCGCAATAGACCTGCTGCTCGCGCACGCGGCGTGCGATGAGCTGCGTGTATTGCGCGCCGAAATCGAGGATGAGTATCTTCTTGTGGACCATGGACAGGGAACCTCAGCCACGACAGACGCGGAAATCACACGACGACGATCGCCGTGGAATCGGCGCCCGCCGTGGATCAGTCAATCGTTGGTTTGATAGTTGGGCGCTTCCTTGGTGATCTGGACGTCGTGCACGTGCGACTCGCGAATGCCCGCCGTGGTGATCTCGACGAACTCGGCACGGTTGCGCATTTCCTCCACCGAATCGCAGCCGCAATAGCCCATGCTGGCACGCAGTCCGCCCATGAGCTGGTGGATGACCGCAGACACGGAACCCTTGTAGGGAACGCGACCTTCGATGCCTTCCGGCACCAGTTTGTCAGCGTTGGCTTCCGATTCCTGGAAATAGCGATCGGCGGCACCCTGCTGCATCGCCCCGAGCGAGCCCATGCCGCGGTATGCCTTGTACGAGCGCCCCTGGTAGAGCACGGTCTCCCCGGGCGCCTCTTCGGTGCCGGCGAACAACCCGCCGAGCATGACGGCGTAGGCCCCGGCGGCGACCGCCTTGGAGATATCGCCGGAATAGCGGATACCGCCGTCCGCGATCAGCGGCACGCCGGTACCGGCAAGCGCCGTCGCCACATTGTCGATGGCGGTGATCTGCGGAACCCCGACGCCGGCGACGATGCGGGTGGTGCAGATCGAACCCGGTCCGATGCCGACCTTGACCCCGTCGGCGCCATGGTCAACCAGAGCGCGAGCGGCTGTCGAGGTGGCAATATTGCCGCCGATGACTTCCACTTGCGGGTAGTTGCTCTTGACCCATTTGAGGCGGTCGAGCACGCCCTGGGCGTGGCCATGGGCGGTGTCCACCACGATCAGGTCGACACCTGCCTCCACCAGCAATTCCGCGCGTTCCTCGGTCCCGGCACCGACGCCGATCGCCGCCCCCACCCGCAGCCGCCCCAAGCCGTCCTTGCAGGCGAGCGGGTATTCGGTGGATTTGAGGATGTCCTTCACCGTGATCAGGCCGCGCAACTCGAAGTCGCCGTTCACCACCAGCACCCGCTCCAGTCGGTGCCGGTGCATGAGCTTCTTGGCTTCCTCGGTGGAGACGCCCTCGCGCACGGTTACCAGGCGCTCTCGCGGCGTCATGATGTTGGCCACGGGCTGGTCGAGGTTGGTCTCGAAGCGAAGGTCGCGATTGGTGACGATGCCCACCACCTTGTCACCCTCCATCACGGGGACGCCCGAGATCTTGTGGCTGCGCGTCAGCGAAAGGACTTCGCGTACGCTCATGGTCGGGGGGATGGTGATGGGATCCTTGAGAACTCCGGATTCGAAGCGCTTGACCTTCGACACCTCCGCCGCCTGCTTCTGCGGCGTCAAGTTCTTGTGCACGATGCCGATACCACCCTCCTGTGCGAGGGCGATGGCGAGCCGCGCCTCGGTCACCGTATCCATGGCGGCCGACACCAAAGGAATGTTGAGGCTGATCTTGCGGCTGATGCGGGTTGCCAAGCTTACTTCGCGGGGCAGGACGGTCGAGTGGCGTGGAACAAGCAAGACGTCGTCGAAAGTCAGCGCCTTGTGGAGCACTCGCATGTCGTTTATCCTTCGAGGCAAATTCGCATTATACGCGGGTGCAGAATGAGCGGGCAAACCGCAAGGAGACAACCGATGCGTCTGGGAGCCGCATTGCTGCTGGCTGCGCTGGCAGCCGCCGCCTCCGCCGGCGAGATCTACCACTGGAAGGACAGGGAGGGGCGTGCCAATTATGCGGACACGCCGCCGCCGGGTAATACGCCCGCGCGCACCCTGAGCGGCCGCACCACCGAAATTCCCCTGCCGCCGCAGCCGGAAAACGCCCAGGGCGTCAAGTCGGGCGCGGCCGCCGCCGCCGAAGAGGCCGTCGAGTTGCGCAAGCGCCAGGCGCAAGCCGCCGACAAACAGGCCCAAGCGGAAAAGGTCGCCGCCGACGCCGCCGAGAAGCGCAGCAATTGCGAGCGTGCCCGCAACCAACTCGCTGCCCTTGAATCGGGCCAGCGTATGGCGCGCTTCAACGACAAGGGAGAGCGGGAGTTTCTCGACGATGCCCAGCGCGCGCAGGAAACCGAGATCGCACGCAAGGCGGCTGATTCATGGTGCAAGTAAGGGAGGGAGGGAAAGCGCTGCGGCTGTGTGGTGCAACGAGGCTGCGGCGATAGAACCGCTGCCGCAGCCGATTTCAATCCTATCACCCCTACCCCTCCTCCCCTGCCCCGCCTTTCTTCATCGCCTTCCCTTCGTCGGCCCGCTTCTTGCGCACTTCCTTCGGGTCGGCAATCAATGGCCGGTAGATTTCGACCCGATCCCGGTCGCGAAGCACGACATCGGGCTTGGTGAGTTTGCCGAAGATGCCGAGTTTGTTCTTCGCCAAGTCTATTTCCGGGTACCGCTGCAGCAGGCCGGAGGCGTCGATGGCCTGCTTCACGTTGCTGCCGGAAGACAGCTTGAGCCGCACCAGTTCCTGGCGCTGGGGCAGCGCGTACACCACGTTGACGGAGATCGGATCAGGCACTGTTCCCACCCGATAGTTCGGCACGCCGGACGAACGAGTCGACGAAGGTGTTGGCGATGTGATGGAACACCGGCCCCAACGCCTTTTCCAGCAGCTTGTGGGCGAATTCGTAGTGCAGGCCGAAGTGTATCTTGCAGGCGGTATCACCCAACGGAGTGAAATCCCAAGTACCTTCGAGATGCCGGAACGGGCCGTCGAGCAACTTGATCAGCATGTGGGTCGGAAATACCTTGTCGTTCTCGGTGCTGAAATCGGTCTTGACGCCGTGGTAGTTGATGTGTATCCGGGCCACCGTTATCGCGTCGGTACGCTGAAGCAGTTCCGTACCGCCACACCAGGGCAGGAACCGGGGATAGTCCTCGACCCGGTCCACCAATTCGAACATGCGCGACGCGCTCTGTTCGATCAGCACCAGTTTCTTGACTTCGGGCATGGCTCCGCGCTTGATAGAATGCCGCATTTTAGCGGAAAGCCGCGAGCGAAGAACTCCCACTACAGGGAAGCTTCGTCGCGCTGCATGTCCACGAAGCGAGCCGCCGCGGAGCCGCGCCCGCAGTGATCGTCTCCGGCCCGCACCGACGCGGGCGCGTTTCATGGTGTCACGACCCCTATGAGCATCGTCGACAACAAGAAGGCCTTCCACGACTACTTCATCGAGGAGAAATTCGAGGCTGGCTTGGCGCTCGAAGGCTGGGAAGTCAAGGCGATCCGTGCCGGGCGGGTGCAGATCAAGGAGGCGTACGTCGTACTCAAGGGCGGCGAGGTCTTCCTCATCGGCATGCATGTCAGTCCGCTGCCGACCGCCTCGACCCACATCCATCCGGATCCGATCCGCACCCGGAAGCTGCTTCTGCACCAATCGAAATCCGCAAGCTGATCGGCTCGGTGGAGCGTGCCGGTTACGCGCTCGTTCCGCTGGACCTCCACTACACGAAGGGCCGCATCAAGCTTGACGATCGGGCTCGCCAAAGGCAAGAAGCAATACGACAAGCGCGACACCGAAAAGAAGCGCGACTGGGAGCGGGAAAAGCAGCGCCTGATGCGCGTCAAGGCCTGAGCATCGGCGCGCCATCCTCGCTTGCGCCGCGCGCCTACCGGGGCGGATGTTCAGCCGCGGGAACCGGGAAGACCCAGCGCCGGCTAGCCCTTCAGCCGGTTGAACAATCCGCGCAGGGTGTCCTGCAGATCCGCCGGCAGGACGACGACCTTGGCGCTGCCGGATTCGCCCATCTTCGCCAGCGCGGCGATGTACTTTTCGCCCAGCATGTAGCGCATCGGCGTCGGCCTGGTCGCCGATGGCGGCCGTGACTCGGCGGATGGCTTCGGCCGTGGCTTCCGCCAGGGTAACCTGGGCCGTCGGCGTCGCGCTTGGCGCTTTCGAGTCGCGCCTCGGCCTGCAGGATCATCGATTGCTTGTCGCCTTCGGCCTTGGTCACCATGGCCTTGCGTTCGCGCTCGGCGGAGGCCTGCTGCTCCATGGCCTTGCTGCATCGACGGCGACGGCTTGATGTCCTGGATCTCCACCGACTTGACGGTCAGGCCCCAGTCGATCGCCTCGTCGGCGATGCTCTCGCGCAGCCGCGCCTTGATCTTGTCGCGGATTGGACAGTGCCTCGTCCAGTTCCATCTCGCCGATGATCGAGCGCAGCGTGGTCATGATCATGTTGCGGATCGCCTCGGAAAAGTCGGTCACGCCGTAAACCGCCTTGATCGGATCGGTGACCTTGATGAAGGCGATGGCATTGGTGAGGATCACCGCGTTGTCGCGGGTGATCACCTCCTGCTCCTGGACGTCGAGGATGATGTCCTTGGTCACCAGCTTGTAGGCGATCTGGTCCAGGTAGGGAATGATGATGTTGAGGCCGGGATGCAGCGTGCCGTTGTACTTGCCCAGCCGCTCGACGATCCACTCCTCGCCCTGGGGCACGATGCGCACGCCCTTGCGCAGATTGTGACGGCGACGAAGACGAGCAGCGCGACGACAACGATGAATCCTGCGCCCATGCCGGTCTCCATGATCAAGCCCTTCCCACTTTCAAGAGACTGCCCTCGACGGCCAGCACCTTGACCCGCTCGCCGGCTGCGGATCGGCTTCGTCGGCGATGCAAGGCCAGACGTCGGCGCCCAGCATCGGCTTCTGGAAGCGCACTTCGCCCTTGTCGGACGGTGCCACGTCCTGGATCAGCAGACCGACCTCACCGATCACGTTGGCGTCGGACATGCCGATGCGCGTCTTGTGGAAGCCCGGCTTGAACATCCTGAACCACAGCACGACCATCGCCACCGAAGCGAGGGTCCAGGTGGCGATCTGCAACGTGAGACCGGCCCCCGGGGCGATGAAGACGATCGCCACCACCAGCAGGGCTCCCAGGCCGAACCAGACCAGCACGAAGGCCGGAACCGCCAGTTCGGCGAGTATCAGGACGATGCCGAGCACCGCCCAGTGCCACCATTCGAGCTGCATGAAAACGCCCCATGCACGTGGCCATGGATTCCGCGGTTCGACGGTGGAGTCGCCCGTCGAATTCCGCGGCTTCGCGGCACACGGACGCTACCGCCTGTGCTGCGACAGTTGCACCCACGTATCGACGACGGTATCGGGATTCAGGGAAATGGTCTGAATGCCCTTCGTCCATCAGCCACTCGGCGAAATCGGCATGGTCGGAAGGCCCCTGGCCGCAGATGCCGACGTAGCTTGCCGAGTCGGTTGCAGGCCTTGATCGCCATCGACAGCAGATACTTGACCGCCGGATCGCGCTCGTCGAACTCGTGCGCCACCAGACCGGAATCGCGGTCGAGGCCCAGCGTGAGCTGGGTCAGGTCGTTGGAGCCGATCGAGAAGCCGTCGAAGAATTCGAGGAAGCGCTCCGCCAGCAAGGCATTGGTCGGTATTTCGCACATCATGATCAGGCGCAGCCCGTTCTCGCCGCGCTTGAGGCCGTTGGCGGCCAGCAGTTCCACCACGCCCTTCGCCTCGTCCAGCGTGCGCACGAAGGGCACCATCAGTTCGACGTTGGTGAGGCCGAGTTCGTTGCGCACCTTCTTCATGGCGCGGCATTCCAGTTCGAAGCAGTCGCGGAACGAGTGCGCGATGTAGCGCGAGGCACCGCGGAAGCCGAGCATCGGATTCTCCTCCTCCGGCTCGTAGATCTCGCCGCCGAGCAGCTTGCGATATTCGTTGGACTTGAAATCCGACAGGCGCACGATCACCGGCTTGGGCCAGAACGACGGCAGCGATGGTCGCCACGCCCTCCGCCAGCTTGTCGACGAAGAAGGTCTCGGGACTGGCATAGCCGCGCGCACGGCGCCGAGATCTCCTCCTGCAGGCTGGCGGGCATGGAATCGATTTCGATGATGGCCTTGGGGTGGATGCCGATCATGTTGTTGATGACGAACTCCAGCCGGGCGAGGCCGACCCCGCCGTTCGGGATCTGCGCGAACTCGAAGGCGAGTTCCGGGTTGCCGACGTTCATCATGATCTTCACCGGCAGATCCGGCAGATGGCCCATGTCCTGCGTCGTCACTTCGAAGTCGAGAATGCCGCGATAGACGTAGCCGGTGTCGCCCTCGGCGCAGCTCACCGTGACCGCTGCGGTCTCGGGCAGCACGGCGGTGGCATTGCCGCAGCCGACGATGGCCGGGATGCCCAGCTCGCGGGCGATGATGGCGGCATGACAGGTGCGGCCGCCGCGGTTGGTGACGATCGCCGCCGCCTTCTTCATCACCGGTTCCCAGTTCGGATCCGTCATGTCGGTCACCAGGACGTCGCCGGCCTGCACCCTGTACATGTCGGCCGGGTCCGGCACCACGCGCACCGGTCCGGTTCCGATCTTCTGGCCGATGGCTCGGCCCGTGGTCAGGACCTTGCCGTGCTGCTTGATGCGGTACTTTTCCATCACGCCCGGCCCGGCCTGCGACTTCACCGTTTCGGGACGCGCCTGCAAAATGTACAGCTTGCCGTCCTGGCCGTCCTTGCCCCACTCGATGTCCATGGGCCGGCCGTAGTGCTTTTCGATGATCACTGCATAGTGTGCCAGTTCCAGCACGTCGGCGTCGGTAAGCGAGAAATCGTGGCGCTCCTCCTCCGGTACATCGACCGTGCGCACGCTGCGGCCGGCCTGCATGCGATTCGGTGAACACCATCTTGATCAGCTTGGAGCCGAGATTGCGGCGGATGATCGCAGGCTTGCCGGCCGCCAGCATCGGTTTGTGCACGTAGAACTCATCGGGATTCACCGCGCCCTGCACCACCGTCTCGCCCAGACCGATAGGAAGCGGTGATAAACACTACCTGGTCGAAGCCGGACTCGGTGTCGAGCGTAAACATGACCCCGGAAGCACCGGTGTCCGAACGTACCATGCGCTGCACGCCCGCCGACAACGCTACCTCGGCGTGGGTAAAGCCCTTGTGCACCCGATAGGCGATGGCGCGGTCGTTGTAAAGCGACGCGAATACCTCCTTCATGGCGTGAAGGATGTTGTCGTATGCCGTGGATGTTGAGAAAGGTTTCCTGCTGGCCGGCGAACGAGGCATCGGGCAGATCCTCCGCCGTTGCCGAAGAGCGCACCGCGAACGACGCATCTTCGCCGGCTGCCACCAGTGCCTTGTAGTGCTCGTGAATCTCCTGCTCCAGCGCGCGGCGGAAAAGGAGTGTCGACGATCCACTGGCGAATCTGTGCGCCGATCCTGGCGAGGGCCTCGACGTCCTCCACATCGAGACTGGCGAGAGCGGCAGTGGATCCGTTCCGCCAGCCCCTGATGAGCGAGGAAGTCGCGGTAGGCCTGCGCCGTCGTCGCGAAACCGCCGGGCACGCGCACGCCCGACTCCGTCAGATGGCTGGATCATCTCGCCCAGCGAAGCGTTCTTGCCGCCGACCTTGTCGACGTCGGTCATGCGCAGGTGATCGAGACTGAGGACGTAGGGCGTGCTGTTGGCGTTCATCGTGGCCCCCAAAGCGGAAGGAATGATGGAAAATGACAATTCTATCGCACCGCACCATAATCGCGCAGAAGCGTTTAGCTGAAGGCCCAATGTCACAGCACCGCAGCGTATTTTTCGTCTCGGACGGTACCGGCATCACCGCCGAGACTCTCGGCAACAGCCTGCTGGCGCAGTTCGAGGGGCTGCATTTCCGACAAATTCGCATGCCGTTCGTCGACTCCGCCGACAAGGCGCAGCGCTGCGTGCAGAAGATCCGCGAAGCTGCCGCGGCCGACGGCGTGCGCCCGATCGTATTCGCCTCACTGGTGAATCCTGCGGTAAATGTCGTATTGCGGCGTGCCGACGCCCTCTACCTCGACGTTTTCGAAAGATTCATCGAACCGATGGAGGAGGAACTGGGGATCAACTCCACCCATGCGGTGGGACGTTTCCACACCTCGAACCATCGCGAGGACTACATGCGACGCATCGAGGCCATCAACTTCACCCTCGCCCACGACGACGGCGTGTCGGACGCGGATCTCGAGCAGGCCGACATCATCCTGGTCGGCGTGTCGCGCAGCGGCAAGACGCCGACAAGCATTTATCTCGCCATGCAGTTCGGCATCAAGGCGGCCAACTATCCCCTCATCCCCGAGGACTTCGAGCGCGGCAGGCTGCCGGGCGATCTGCAGCGCTTCCGCGAGAAGCTGTTCGGCCTCAACATCAGTCCCGAGCGGCTGCACCAGATCCGCAGCGAGCGGCGGCCCGACAGCCGCTACGCGTCCCTCGACAACTGCCGCTACGAGATCGATCAGGCGCACAAGATGATGCGGCGCGAAGGCATTCGGCATCTCGATTCCACCACCAAGTCGATCGAGGAAATCGCCGCCACCGTCATGCTGGAGACAAAAGTCGGTCCGCAGGCCTTCTGACCCGGCTGCAGCCTGCGCCGCGGCAGAAGCGCGGGTCATCCCCCGACGAAATACGCGATATTTCCCGCCATCCGCACCTCGCGCTGTCGCACCTGCTCGAACAGGCAGATCGCGGCGGCGGCCGCCACGTTGAGCGACTCGGCGGCGCCCGGCATCGGAATGCGCACCGATCCTCCCGCCAGCGCGGCCAGTTCCGGCGACAGACCGGCGCCCTCGCTACCGAACAGCCATGCCACCGGTCCGGCCAGATCGAGGTCGAACAGGGACTCGCCGCGGTCGAGTCGCGTGGCGAGCACCCGGCCGCAATACTGGGCGAGGAGGCGGGCGACGTCCGCATGCTCCACCAGCGCGAGATCGAAATGGGCACCCATTGCCGCGCGCAACACCTTAGGCGACCAGGCCTGGGCACACCCTTCGCTGAGGAGCGCCAGCGTAACGCCGGCCGCCGCCGCCGAACGCAGGATGGAACCGACGTTGCCCGCGTCCTGTATGGCGTCGAGCACGACGCAGGTGGAGGCGATCGGCTGCGGCGCTCGCGTCTGCGGGATTTCGACGACCGCCAGCAGCCCGGTCGGCGTTTCCACCGGTGAAATCTCTGCGAACAGCGCGTCTGAAAACAGCATCGGTGGGGACCCGCGATGGTGGTCCACGAGGCGCCGGATTTCCTCCTGCGCCACGCCACGCTCGCTCGCCGCCAGAAGCAGCGGCGGCCCGACCCGCCTGACATAGGCGTCGACCAGGTGCGGGCCATCCAGCACCGTTCGGCCCTGCTTGCGGCGTTCGCGGGCGGAGCGGGCTAGCAGGCGCAGGGCTTTGAAACTGGCGTTGTCGCGCGACGAGATGTATTTCATCGGCTGCGCAGGGATGCCACCGGAGCGCCGCGCCTCAGAGGGCGCAGGTACGAAAACCGCAGAATACGTCAGCGCGGTCCGGGGTATAGAAGTTGCGGTAGGCTAGCCTCGCCAGCCGCGGCTTGGTGGCGAAGCTGGCGCCGCACAGCACGCGGTGCGTGCCGAACCAGGGCCGCGAGTAGTCTTCGTAGGGGTTGACGGCAAAGCCCGCGAAGGGATGGAATGGCGTGGCTGTCCATTCCCACACGTTGCCCAGCATCTGACGGCAGCCCCATGCGGAATCCCCGGCGGCGCAGGCGCCGGTCGGCACGGGCGAAGGCGCATCGAGATTGGCACGAACTGCATCCGGCGCGCGCTCACCCCACGGATACGGACGGCCGGCCGCCGTGTCCGGGGCGCTAGCGGCTGCGCGCTGCCATTCGGCCTCCGTCGGCAGGCGACGGCCCGCCCAGCGGCAATACGCTTCGGCCTCGTAGGCGCTGACGTGCATCACGGGCCAGTCGAATTCCAAGGCCTGCCAGCGGTCAAACACCTTCTGTTTGCCAGCCCTCCGCACGGCGCCAGTAGAGCGGTCCGCGGCGACTGTGATCCTCACGCCAGCGCCAGCCGGCGTCATCCCACAGTTCGCGGCGACGATAGCCTCCGTCCTCGACGAAGGCGAGGAAATCGCGGTTGCACACGGCACGGCGCGCGATCGCAAATGCCGGAACGGCCACCGCATGCGCCCACTTCTCGTTGTCGAAAACGAAACCCGCATCGCGCCGCGAACCGAGTTCCACCTCCCCCGCCGCGACCTGTGCATCGCCCGATGGCTCCGCGTTACCCTGCATCGCCGCCTGCCGCATGCCGTGACCCAGGGGATCGTCGTAGCCCCAGGTCTGGCGCATGTAGCGGAACGCCTCGTTGTGCATGTCCTGGTGATAGAGGGACAGCTCGACGTAGTAGAGTTCGTCCGACTCGGAGAGTCGGCCGGAATCGAGTTGCTGCAGCACGGCGTTGGTAGCCCGCGCCAGGTAGGCGAGCGTGTCCTCGGGAGTGGGAAGCGGAAGGAACCAGCGCGCGACATGGGCGATGCGGCTCGAGTCGTACAGCGCATCGGCCTGCGCCATCACCGATGCCGCACCGCTGCGGCGCATTACCCAGCGCTCCAGAAACCACGCCACATGGCCGGTCTCCCACAGCGGCGGATTGACGATGGGCAGGTAGGGGCCGATCCACTGCTCGCCGCTGAAGCCGCCGACCAGACGCAAGGTGGTGGCATAGCTGTCGCGCAGCGCGGCCGCCAGTTCCCCGGGTGTGGCCTTGGTGCGGGGCAGGTCGAAAGTGGCGTTCACAACAGTTGCGCAATCCCGGATAAGCTTGAGAGTCTAATGCGAGCCAAACGAATTGTCATCGTGACGCCCGCCGCGCCGGGATCCCGCAGCGGCAACCGCAACACGGCGGTACGCTGGGCGCGCATCCTGCGTGGCCTCGGCTATCGAGTCAACATCGACACGGCATGGCGCGGAGCAGCGTGCGATCTGTTCATCGCCCTTCACGCGCGGCGCAGCCATGATTCGTTGCAGGCTCTGCGCGCGGCGCATCCCCACGTTCCGACGGTCCTCGCCCTCACCGGCACCGATCTCTATCGCGACATTCATACCACGCCGCAAGCGCAGGAGTCCCTGACCCTCGCGCAGCGCTTCGTCGCGCTCCAGGAGGCCGCCGCCGCGGAACTCGATCCGGCCATGCGGCACAAGCTTCATGTGATCTACCAGTCGGAGCTTGCCCGCCACCCCTGGAGTCCGCCGCGGCGCTTCTTCCGGGTGTCGGTGCTCGGCCATCTGCGCGAGGAGAAGGATCCTTTCCGCTGCGCCCTGGCGCTGCGGAAGCTACCGGACGCAACGCCCATCCGCGTGGTGCATGCGGGCAAGCCCATGTCGCCGGACATGGAACGGGAGGCGCGCCGGCTCATGGCGCAGGACCCGCGCTACCGCTGGATCGGTGAAGTGCCGCACTGGCAGGCATTGAAGCTGCTGGCGCGCAGCCATGTCATGGTCATCAGCTCGCGCATGGAAGGCGGCGCCCACGTAGTGTCGGAAGCCATCGCCCACGGCGTGCCGGTGATCGCCTCGGACATCGCCGGCAACCGCGGCATGCTGGGCGACGACTACCCGGGGTACTACCCGCTTCAGGACGAGGACGCGCTGGCCGCGCTGCTCACCCGCGCCGCCGCCGATGCCGCCTATCTGGGAGAACTGCACGCCCGGGTTGCCGCACGCCGACCGCTGATCGACCCCGCACGCGAAATCGAGGCCTGGCGCGTCCTTCTGGCGGGACTGGGCTTCACCGCCTCATGAAACGAGGGCGCGGCCGAGGGTTGCCAGCGCGATCGTGACGAAGCCGAGGATCAGGTTGACGCCGACCATCTGGCGAATCTGATTCAGCGCCGCCCCCGCCTCCTGCCACTGCTGCTGGGCAGCATGGCGCTTTAGGCGCGCGAAGGGGGCGAAGAAGACATGGGCGAAGATCAGCATCATCGCCAGACCCAGGCCGAACATCAGGTGCCAATTGAGCGGAGCGTGCCTGAATCCGATCTGCAGCATCATCGCCAGGCCGCTCGCCAGTATCAGCGCCACCGCCACCCACACCCAGGGAAAGAAACGCGCGAATACGCCGACCCACAGCGGCAGCCGCTGGGGTGGCGGCAATTGCTGCGCCGCCACCGGGCGCAGGCACTGGTGGGCGAAGAACATGCCGCCGACCCAGACCACGACGCCGGCAACGTGAAGAAAAACGAGCAGATTCTTTATGATCATGATTCGCGTGCCTCCAGAATTTCGCGCACCGGCGCGAAGCTGCGTCGATAAATTTCCACGACGCCGTGTTCCCGCAATGCCGCCAGATGGGCGGCGGTCGGGTAGCCCTTGTGCTGCGCCAGCCCGTATTGCGGAAAGCGTGCATCCAGTTCCAGCATCACCGCATCCCGCGCCGTCTTCGCCAGAATCGAGGCTGCGGCGATCGCCGGCACTGTGGCGTCGCCCTTCACCACCGCCCGAGCGGGGAAAGGCAAGGCCGGACAGCGATTGCCATCCACCAGAGCCAGTTCGGGCATCAGTGCCAGCCCTGCCACCGCGCGGCGCATCGCCAGCAGGCTCGCCTGCAGGATGTTGAGGGTGTCGATCTCTTCCACGGTGGCGCTGGCCACCGCCCAGGCGCGGGCGCGCTGGCGTATCTCGACCTGCAGTCGCTCGCGGGTTCGCGCCGACAGTTTCTTCGAATCGGCGAGGCCGGGAATCGGCTGCGCCGGATCGAGGATCACCGCCGCGGCATAGACCGGCCCCGCCAACGGACCGCGCCCCGCCTCGTCCACGCCGCAGATCAAGCCGGCTGATCGCGCGTCGCTACCCATGCGGGCAACCGAGTGAGATACGGCAGCATCGCCCCGGCGGCCTTGCGGGCGGTATCCTGGCGCAACGCAAGGTGGATCTCGTTAAACAGACCCACCAAACGCTCGCACGCCACGCGGTCGGTCACGAGGTTGCCCAGCGCCTGCGCCAGATTCTCCGGCGTCGCCTCATCCTGGATGAATTCGGGCACGACGAAGCGGCCGGCAAGAATGTTCGGCAAACCGACGTAAGGCAGATGGACCATGCGGCGTATCAGGCGAAAGGTCCATTTGGATATGCGATAGGCGATCACCATGGGCTTTTTCAGCAGTGCGGCTTCCAGGGTCGCGGTCCCGCTGGTGACCAGAACGCCGTTGGCCGCCGCCATGGCGTCATGGGCATGGCCGAACAGCAGTTTGATCGGCAGTTCCTCGGCCTTGAGCTTGTAGAGCGCCGTCTCGAACAAGGCACGGGTTTCGCGGGTGGCAAAAGGCACCAGAAACTGCGCCTGCGGAAAGCGCTCGTGCAGCAGACGCGCGGTCTCGACGAACGTCTCCGCCATGTAGAACACTTCCGACTGCCGGCTGCCCGGAAGCAGGGCGAAGATCGGCTGCTCCGGCGGCACCCCCACCCGCTCGCGCGCGGCGGCGACGTCCACTTCCAGCGGAAAGGCATCGGCCAGAGGATGGCCGACATAGGTCACCGGGATGCCGCGCGCCTCGTAGAGCCTGGGCTCGAAGGGAAACAGCGCCAGCATGTGCGACACGGCGCGCGCGATCTTGCGGATACGGCCGCCGCGCCACGCCCAGATCGACGGGCTGACGTAATGGACAGTCGGAATGCCCCGCGCCTTCAGGCTGGCGTTCCAGTCCCAGGTTGAAGTCAGGCGCATCGATGCCGATGAACACCTGCGGTCGGTCGTCGAGAAGTCGCCGCCGCAACTCGCGCCGGATGCCGGCGATGCCCCGATAATGGCGCAGCACTTCGACATAACCGCGCACTGCCAGTCGCTCCGCCGGGTAAAGGGCATCGAAGCCTTCCGCGATCATCTTCGGACCGCCGATGCCGTAGAACTGGGCGTCGGGCAGAGCCTGCTTCAGTGCCGGGATCAGATGGGCGCCAAGTTGATCACCGGACGCCTCGCCGGCGACCATGGCGATGCGGATCGGACCGCTCACGCTGCTACCGGGTGATGCCGCGGCCGGGGACGGCGAGGAATTCGACGAGGATCTGCAATTCGGGCGCATCCGCGGCGGCGGCGGCGATCTGCGCGCGCGCTTCCTCCAGCGTCAGGCCGGATCTGTACAGAGTCTTGTAGGCGCGCTTGACGGCGGCGACGGCGCCGGAGGAGAAGCCGCGGCGCGTCAAGCCCTCGCTGTTGATGCCGTGGGGCACGGCCGTATTGCCCGCCGCCATGACGTAAGGCGGCAGATCCTGCAGCAGGTCGGTATGACCGGCGGTGATGCTGTGGGCGCCGATGCGCACGAACTGGTGCACGCCGGTGAAGCCGCCGAGGATGGCGTAGTCGCCGACATGAACATGGCCGGCGAGCTGGCGCATTGTTGGCAAGAATCGTGTTGTTGCCGACCTGGCAGTCGTGCGCCAGGTGCACGTAGGCCATGATCCAGTTGTCGTTGCCGAGGCGGGTAACGCCGGCGTCCTGCGCGGTGCCGACATTGAAGGTGCAGAACTCGCGGATGGTGTTGCGGTCGCCGATCTCCAGTCGGTCGGTTCGCCGGCGTATTTCTTGTCCTGCGGCGCCTCGCCGATCGAGCAGAACTGGAAGATGCGATTGTCGCGGCCGATGCGGGTGTGCCCGGTGATCACGACAGTGCGGGCCGATCGTGGTACCGTCACCGATTTCGACGTGCTCGCCGATCACGCTGTAGGCGCCGACGGACACGTCTGCGCCGAGCTTCGCCGCCGGATGGACGATGGCGGTGGGATGGATCATGTGCGGCCCGTCATTCGATGTCGCGCCTGGCGCACATCAACTCGGCCTCGGCCGCCAAGTGCGCCGTCCACCCGCGCCTCGGTCGTCGAACTTCCAGATGCCGCGCACCTGGCGCAAGACCTCGACATGCAGATGCAGCTGGTCGCCGGCAGTGACCGGCTTCTTGAAGCGCGCGCCGTCGATGCCGACGAAATAGAACAGCGAGTTGTCGCTTCCGGCTTGCTCGCCCAGGGTCTTGGAAGGCGAGGATGCCGGCGGCCTGGGCCAGCGCCTCGATGATCAGCACGCCGGGCATCACCGGGTGATGCGGGAAGTGGCCGGGAAAGAACGGCTCGTTGACGCTGACGTTCTTCTAGGCGTGGATGCGACTTGCCCGCCTCGACCGACGAGCACGCGGTCCACCAGCAGGAACGGGTAGCGATGCGGCAAGTACTTGAGGATGTCGTGGATTTCCATCGTGGTCATGGCTTTTTCTCCAGTTCGCCGAGGCGGCTCTCCAGGGCGCGTATTCTAGCCGCCAACCCATCCAGATGACGCAGATGGGCGAAATTTCTCAGCCATTCCTCGTGCTTCTGCGACGGAATCTGGCCGGTGTAGGTGCCGGCCTGCGGATCGACTTGCCGACAAAACGTGGCGCCGGAGATGTCCACGTCGTCGGCGATCTCGATGTGGCCGAGGATCATTGCCGCGCCGCCGAACGTGCAGCGCCGGCCGATGCGCGTGCTGCCGGCGATGCCGGTGCAGCCGGCGATGCGCGGTGTGGGCACCGATGCGGCAGTTGTGGGCGACCTGGATCTGGTTGTCGAGCTTGACCCCGTCCTCGATCACCGTGTCCTCCAGCGTACCGCGATCGATGGTGGTGTTGGCGCCGATTTCGACGTCGTCCCCGATCACGACCCGGCCGATCTGCGGGATCTTCACCCAGGAGCCGTCGTTCTCCCGCGCGAAGCCGAAGCCGTCGGAACCGATCACGGCACCGGAGTGGATGACCACGCGGGCGCCGATGACGCAATCGTGATAGATCGTGACGTTGCCGTGCAGGACGGCTCGGCGCCGATCGTCGTACCCTTTCCCACCACACAGCCCGGTCCGATGATCGCTCCCTCGCCGATGCGCGCGCCGGCACCGATCACGGCGTTGGCGCCGACGCTCACGGAGGGCGGAAGCGACGTTTCCACCACGGCCGAGGGATGCACTACCGCCGGCGGGCGCTCCGCGGGATTCAGCAACTGGGCGACGCGGGCAAAATAGGCGTAGGGATTGTCGGCGACGATGCAGGCACGCGGGTAGTCCTGCGCCACCTGGGGCGCGAGAATCACCGCTCCCGCCCGCGTGCTCAGAAGCTGCTGACGGTATCTGGGATTGGCGAGGAAGCTGATCTGGCCGGGGCCGGCATGCTCCAGGCCCGCCACCTGCTGCACACGCAGCGTCGCGTCGCCCCGAACTTCCCCGCCGATGCGCTGCACGATCTCCTGCAGCGCGTATCCGCCACTCCCGGACGGCACGGCTGTTCTACTTGGCGGCGGCGGGAGCGTCGGCCAGCGCCTTGATCACCTTGTCGGTGATGTCGATGCGCGGATTCGCGTACACCGCATCCTGGAAGATGATGTCGTACTTCTCGGCCTCGGCGATGGCCTTGATGGCCTTGTTGGCGCGCTCGATGACGGAGGCCAGTTCCTCGTTGCGGCGCTGGTTCAGATCTTCGCGGAACTCGCGCTGGTGGCGCTGGAAATCCCGGTTCAGATCGTTGAACTCCCGCTCCTTGTTCTTGCGGTCCGTCTCCGACAATGTCACGGCGTTCTTCTCCAGGCCCTCCTGCATGCCCTGCAGCTGCTTGGAAACCTTCTGCAGTTCCTGCTCGCGCTTCTCGAATTCCTTTTCGAGCTTCTTCTGCGCTTTCATCGCGGGTGCGGCGTCGCGCATCAGGCGATCGGAATTGACGAAACCGATCTTCATCTCGGCCGCAGCCGGCAGCGACACCGCGAGCAGAACGGCGGATGCCAGGGTCAAAGCGGTTTTCGTGAACATGTGTCTCCCCGACGAATAGGCAGTTTTCAGAATACCGAGCCGAACTGGAACTGAAAGCGCTGGATGCGATCCCCCTCCTTCTGCTGCAGCGGCTGGGCGTAGCTGAATTTGAGCGGCCCGAGGGGGGAATTCCAGGCGACCGAAATGCCGGCACTGTAGCGCAGGTCACTGACGTTCAAATCCTGTCCCTGGCCCCAGACCTGGCCGGCATCGAAGAAGGCACCGAGGCGCACGGACTTGTCCAGACCCATGCCGGGCAGCGGAAAGAGCAGCTCCGCATTGCCCACCAGCTTGCGCGTGCCGCCGAGTGAATCGTCGGTGATCGGGTCTCGCGGACCGAGCGATGCCGTCTCATAGCCGCGCACCGAGCCGATGCCGCCGGCGTAGAAGTTCTTGTAGAAGGGCAGCGGTTGGTCGCTGTAGCCGTCGCCGACCCCGATCTCCCCATTGACCATGAGGGTGAAGTCGCGCGTCAGCGGGAAGAAGTGCTGGTACTGGTAGGAGAGGCGATAGTATTGAAGGTCGCCGACGGGAAGCGAAAGTTCGGCCAGGGCGCGGTGATAGCTGCCGTCGGTCGGCCACAGGAAGCTGTTGCGTCTGTCCCGCGCCCAGCCCAGCGTCGTCAGCACGGTCGAATTGTCGTTGCCGAACTGATTGACGAAGTCGATGTAGCGCTGCGGACTGTCGGAGAAGGTCGTGATCTCGGTGGAGTCGTACGACAGACCGAGGCTGACGGAATCGTCTTCGGCGATCGGGAAACCCAGGCGCACGCCGCCACCGAGCGAGGAGGTGCTGTAGCTGGCGACCGAGCAGGGATGTCGGATCGACGTTGCGAGAGTAGACATCGAAGCCGCGGCTGACCCCATCGACGGTGAAATACGGGTCGGTGAAGGAGATGGCGTAGACCTGGTTGACGTTGCCGGTGTTGCACCTGGGCGGTCAGGGCGTTGCCGCTGCCGAACAGGTTGTTCTGCGGAAATCGAACCGGACAGCACCAGTCCTTCGGAACTGGAGAAGCCGGCGCCGAGCATCAGGTTGCCGGTCGGCTTTTCCGTTGACATTGACATTCAGGTCGACCTGGTCGGTGGTACCCGGCACCGCGGGCGTTTCGACGTTCACCTCCTCGAAGTAGCCGAGGCGATCGACCCGCGTGCGCGAGCGGTTGATCCTGCTCGCGCGTCATACCAGCCGCCTCCATCTGCCGCATTTCGCGGCGAATCACCTCGTCGCGAGTGCGCGTATTGCCGGTGACGTTGATGCGGCGGACATAGACGCGGCGACCCGGATCGACGAAGATGGTGAACGCGACCTGGCGCTTCTCCTTGTCGACCTCCGGCTGCGGCATTGACGTTGGCGAAGGCATAGCCCTCGTTGCCGAGCCGGTCGGCGATGGCCTTGGTGGACTCGGTGAGCTTTTCCCGCGAGAACACGTCGCCGGGCTTGCACCTTGACCAGCTTCTTCAATTCCTCTTCGCGGCACGATCAGATCGCCGGCCAGCTTGACCGACGAGACCGAGTACTTGTCGCCCTCGGTGACGTTGATGGTGATGTAGATGTCCTGCTTGTCCGGGGTGATCGAAACCTGGGTCGAGTCGACGTTGAACTCGAGGTAGCCGCGGTCGAGGTAGTACGAGCGCAGCGTCTCCAGGTCGGCGGAGAGCTTCTGCTTCGAATACTGGTCGTTCTTGGTGTACCAGGTGAGCCAGCCCGGCGTGCTGCAGGACGAACAGATCCTGAGCAGATCCTTTTCCTTGAACGCCTGGGCGCCGACGATGTTGATCTGCCTGATCTTGGCGATATCGCCTTCGTCGACCGTGAAGTTGATGCCGACCCGGTTGCGCTCCAGCGGCGTAACCGTGGTCGTGATCGGTGACTGCGTAGTGCCCGCGACTCAGATACTGGCGCTTGAGTTCCTGTTCGGCACTTCTCGAGCAGCGCCCGGTCGAAGATGCGCGATTCGGCCAGGCCGACTTCCTTCAGCCCTCTTGAGCGCGTCCTTGTCGAATTCCTTGAGGCCGACGAAATCGATCTGGGCGATCGCCGGCCGTTCCTCGACGATGACCACCAGCACATCGCCTTCGACCTCGATGCGCACGTCCTTGAAGAAGCCGGTGGCGAACAGGGCCTTGATCGCATGCGGCCGCCTTGTCGTCGGTCATCGTGTCGCCGACCTTGACCGGGAGATAGCTGAAGACCGTGCCGGCCTCGGTGCGCTGAATGCCTTCGACGCGGATGTCCTTGACCATGAAAGGCTCGAAAGCTGCCGCTGCCGAGGCAAAAAGCGCACACAGCAGGCCGGAAATCAGCTTCTTCTTCATTGTCTAGCCGGAAATGAGGCGATTGATGTCGTTGTAAAAGGCAAAGGCCATGAGCAGCACGAGCAGCGCGAGACCGATCTGCTGGCCGATCTCCATGGCCCGTTCCGAAACGGGACCGCCCTTGATGATCTCGACAATATAATACATCAAATGCCCTCCATCCAGAATCGGGATGGGCAGCAGATTGAGCACGCCCAGACTGATGCTGATCAGCGCGAGAAAGCGCAGGTAATAGGTGGCGCCGAGCCTGGCCGACTGGCCGGCATAATCGGCGATCGTGACCGGGCCGCTCAGATTCTTCCAGGACACGTCCCCCGTCACCATGCGCCCGAGCATGGACAGGCTGAAAACGGAGGTATCCCAGGTCTGGGTTGTCGCCTTGGCGAACGCGGCGACCGGGCCGTAGCGCACCACGGTAACAGAACTGCTCCCGCATCCCACTGTCTTCGCGCACGCCGACGCCGATGCGCCCGATGCGCTTGCCCCCCTCCGTCGCTTCGTTCGGCACCACGGATTGAACGTGGCGCTGGCCGTCGCGCTCCCACTCGATGTCGATGGCACGTCCCGGCGCTTCGCGCACCGCCGCAACCAGATCGCTCCACGAGTCGATCGGCTTGCCGTCGATCGCGGTGATGCGATCCCCCGGACGCAAGCCCGCCTCCCCGGCGACGCTGCCGGGCGACACCTGGCCGACGATCGGCGGCAACTTCGGTCGATACAGGCGCAATCCGATCCGCTGCAGCAGATCGCCTTCCAAATCCTGGGTGTCGACCCGGGACAGGTCGAGCAGCCGGAAATTGATCTCCTGGCGCGGGTTGATCATTTCCAGCTTGACGGCGCGCTTCTCCAGCGCGTGCTGCAGCATTTCCCAGCGCAGATCCTGCAGGGTCGCGATCGGCTTGCCGTCCACGCTGTGCACCAGTTCGCCGTCTTCGATGCCGCTGCCCGCGCTCAGCGTGCCGGCGACCGGTGCGGCAAGGATCGGCCGCAGTTCCTCGACGCCATATACGAACAACCCCCAGTAGAAGACGATGGCGAGCAGGAAATTGGCGATCGGTCCGGCGGCAACGACGGCGAAGCGCTTGGCCACCGGCTGGCGGTTGAAGGCGCGCGGCAACTCCTCCGGCGCGACCGGCGCCTCGCGCTCGTCGAGCATCTTGACGTAACCGCCGAGCGGAAAGGCGGCAAGCACCCATTCGGTCCGATCCGGCCCGGCGTGTCGGACCAGCAGCGGCTTGCCGAAACCGACGGAAAAGCGCAGCACCTTGACGCCGCACAGCCGCGCCACGAGATAGTGACCGAACTCATGCACGACGATCAGGATGCCCAGCGCGAGGGCGAAGAAACCGAGATACCAGAGCAGATTCATGAGGCTGCGCGCCGCCAGCGGCCGAGACGATCGGTCGCGACCCGTCGCGCCTGCGCATCCGCCTGGAGAATCGGCTCCAGCGTATCCGCCGACGTCGCCGGCAAGGATTCCAGGACCTCGCCGATCACCGCCGCAATCGAGACGTAGGGCAGCTCGCCGTCGAGGAAGGCCGCCACCGCGACCTCGTTGGCCGCATTGAGCACGGCCGGCGCCGTACCGCCCTGCGCGCAGTGCCTGGTAGGCCAGGCCGAGACAGGGAAAGCGCTGCTGATCGGGCCGCTCGAAATTCAGTTGCGCGACCTCGACCAGATCCAGGCGCTGACCCCGGCTTCGATGCGCTCCGGATAGGCCAGCGCATGCGCGATCGGCGTGCGCATGTCCGGATTGCCCAATTGGGCGATGACCGAGCCGTCGGCGTATTCGACCAGCGAATGGATCACGCTCTGCGGGATGGATCACCACCTCGATCTGCTCGGCCGGGCGTCGAACAGCCAGTGCGCCTCGATCACTTCCAGCCCCTTGTTCATCATCGTGGCCGAATCGACCGAAATCTTGCGCCCCATCACCCAGTTCGGATGAGCGCAGGCCTGATCCGGCGTGACCTGTCCCAGGCTGGCAATCGGGGTTTGGCGGAATGGACCGCCCGACGCAGTGAGCAGGATACGGATGACACCGGATCTGATAAATTGCCTGAATATGCATCCGGCAGAGATTGAAATACAGCATTATGCTCGCTGTCGATCGGCAGCAATCTGCGCCTTGTGGCGATGTACTTCGGCCATGAACACCGGCCCCGCCATGACCAGCGCTTCCTTGTTGGCCAGCAGAATCTTCTTGCCGGCGCGGGCCGCCGCCAGGGTCGGCCTCAGGCCGGCCGCGCCGACTATGGCCGCCATCACCGTGTCCACTTCCGGCAGAGCCGCGATCCGCTCCAGCGCCTCCGGCCCGGCATCCACCTCGGTCGTACATCCGACGTCGCGCAACCGCTGCTGCAGGGCTTCCGCCTCCGGGGGACTGCCGACCACCGCATGGCGCGGAAGGAAGCGCAGACACTGTTCCAGGAGCCGATCGGCCTGCCGGTGGGCGGACAGCGCCACCACCTGATAACGATCGGGGTGACGGGCCACCACATCCAGCGTATTGACGCCGATCGAACCGGTGGCCCCGAGAATCGTGAGTTCTGCTTTCTGAAATGCATATAACTATCTGTATAATATAGACCAGACAAGGCCGACCAGCGGCAAGGTCGAGGTCTGGCTGTCGATGCGATCGAGAATCGCCGCCATGACCGGGCAAGAGCTGGCTGCTGTCCTTGACGCCGGCCTGGCGCTTGAGCAGCGACTCGAACAGATCGCCGGCAATGCTGATCCCGGTCAGAAGAACCAGACCCGCCACCACCGCGAACAGGGCGGCGGCATTGCCGGGCAGACGACCCTGCCAGACCAGAATCGACACGCCGTAGACGACCACCGCAATCACGCTCCGAGCGCGCCTTCCCAGGTCTTGCCCGGGCTGATCCGGGGCGCCAGTTGTGCCGGCCGAAGGCGCGCCCGGTGAAATAGGCGGCGATGTCGGCCACTCCAGACGGCGGCCATGACGGCAAACACGACGAACGGGCTGAAACCGCGCAGTTGTACGAGCGCCAGGCCCGCGGGCAGGAGCACGATCCAGCCCACCGCCACGGCAACGGACCCGTTTTCCAGTCGCCACTTGCGCTGCAGCCAGAGCGGGACGACTACCAGCCAGAACAGACAGGCCAGGGCGTAAACGGTTCGCGTACCGCCGCGCCATCGGCCCGATCAGGGCGAGATAGAGCGTGAAGGACAACAGCGCAGTGACCAGGGCGTAGGCCAGCCGCTTGTTCTGCGCGAATCCGGCCAACCCCCCCCATTCCGCGGCCGCGGCCCCGATGACGATCGCGACGAACCCGGCCCAACCGGCCTCCGGCAGCAGGAACAGAGCGACGAGGAAAACGCCGAGCAGAATGAGCGCGGTGATGACCCGCGTCTTAAGCATGCTGATCGGCGTCCTGCGACGCCGTGGCGGCGGCGGCTGGAGCGTTTCGTCCCGCGCCGGCGCAATTCCTGATCGGTCCGAGCTGCTCGCTGGTGCGGCCGAAGCGCCGCTCGCGCTTGCGATAGGAGGCGATCGCCGCATCGAGGCGGCGCATCGAACTCCGGCCACAGCGGATCGGTGAAGTAGAGCTCCGTATAGGCCAGTTGCCAGAGCAGGAAGTTGCTGATGCGCTGCTCGCCGCCGGTGCGGATGAACAGGTCCGGCTCCGGTGCGTACGCCATGCGCCAGGAATGGCGCCAGATCCGCTTCGTCGAACCCGGCGCGGCTGCTCCGGATGCGCCGGCCAGCATGCCGTTGACGGCCTGCAGGATGTCCCAGCGACCGCCGTAATTGGCGGCGATGGTCAGCGTCAGGCGGTCGTTGTTCGGCGGTCGTGCGTCTCGGCGCGGCGGATCAGTTCCTGCAGGCGCGGTTCGAAGCGCGACAGATCGCCGACCACGCGCAAGCGGATGCCGTTCTCGATGCAGCTTGTCCACTTCCTGCTCGAGCGCCTCGACGAACAAGCTGCATCAGGAAGGACACTTCCTCGGGCGGGCGGCGCCAGTTCTCGGAACTGAAGGCAAACAGGGTCAGATACTCGATGCCGCGCTCGATGCAGGCCTTGCACCATTTCGCGCACCGTTTCGACGCCGCGCTTGTGGCCGGCAACGCGCGGCATGAAGCGCTTGCTGGCCCAGCGGCCGTTGCCGTCCATGATGATGGCGACGTGCCGCGGCACGTCGCCGACGTCGGGAATCTGTCTGAGTCGAACTGGTGAAGACGCGCCATGCGGCTCCGCGATCATGCTCGGGAGCCGACGGCTCAAACGGCCATCAGATCCGTTTCCTTGTGCGGCCAGCAGCTTGTCGACTTCGGCGACATAGCTGTCGGTCAGCTTCTGGATGTCGTCCTGGGCCCGACGCTCGTCGTCCTCCGAGAATCTCCTTGCTTCTTCAGCGCCTCCTTGAGGTGCGCGATGGCATCGCGGCGCAGGTTGCGCACCGCCACCTTGGCATTCTCGCCCTCGTGCTTGACGACCTTGATCAGTTCCCTGCGCCGTTCTTCGGTCAGCGCCGGCATCGGCACGCGGATCAGTTCGCCCTGCGACGCCGGATTCAGGCCCAGATCGGAATCGCGAATCGCCTTTTCGACCTTGGCGACCATCGGTCTTTTCCCAAGGCTGGACGCCGATGGTGCGCGCATCGATCAGGGTGACGTTGGCCACCTGGTTGATCGGCACCATGCGAGCCGTAATAATCGACCTGGACATGATCGAGCAGGCCGGTGTGGGCACGGCCGGTACGAACCTTCGCCAGATCGTGCTTGAGCGCCTCCAGCGATCTTCTGCATCTTCTGTTCGGTCGGTTTTCTTGAGTTCGGCAATCATTGTCAATCTCCCTCAGCAATAGACCAGCGTTCCTTCGTCCTCGCCCAGCACCACGCGCTTCAGCGCGCCGGGCTTGAAAATCGAGAAGACGTTGATCGGCAGCTTCTGGTCGCGGCACAGCGCAAAAGCAGTCGCATCCATCACCGCCAGATTGCTGGCCGATCGCCTCGTCGAAGCTGATCCTGGTCGAAGCGGGTCGCGGTCGGATCCTTCTTCGGATCGGCGGTGTAGATACCATCGACCTTGGTCGCCTTGAGCACGATCTCGGCGCCGATTTCCGAACCGCGCAACGCCGCGGCCGTGTCGGTGGTGAAGAACGGATTGCCGGTACCGGCGCCGAAGATCACGACCTTGCCCTCTTCCAGATAGCGGATGGCCTTGCCGCGGATGTAGGGCTCGACCACCTGCTCGATGTTCAGCGCCGACTGCACGCGGGCATTGAGGCCCGGCCTGGCGCATGGCATCGGCCAGCGCCATGGCGTTCATCACCGTGGCCAGCATGCCCATGTAGTCGGCGGTGGCGCGATCCATGCCCGGTGGCGGCGCCGGCCATGCCGCGAAAGATGTTGCCGCCGCCGATGACGACGCCGATCTCGACGCCGAGATCGGCGACCGCCTTGATCTCCGCGACGATGCGCCAGAGCATCGTCGCGGTTGATGCCGTAGGCATCGTCGCCCATCAGGGCTTCGCCCGAGAGCTTGAGCAGGATGCGCTTGTACGCTGGACGTGCCGGCGTCGGTCATGGCGTCGCTCGCAGACCCTTACTTGCTTGGCTGCGCGCTGCGCGCGGCCTGGGCAGCCACTTCGGCGGCGAAGTCGTTCGACCTTCTTCTCGATGCCTTCGCCGACGACGTAGAGCGTGAAGCCGGCGACCGAAGCGCCCTTCGCCTTCAGCAACTGCTCGATGGTCTGCTTGCCGTCCTCGGCCTTGACGAACACCTGGCCGAGCAGGGTCACGTCCTTGAGGTACTTCTGCACCGTGCCTTCGGCGATCTTCTCCAGCATCGCTTCCGGCTTGCCGGCTTCGCGCGCCTTCTCGATGGCGATGCGGCGCTCGGTGTCGAGCAGTTCGGCCGGCACGCCGGACGCATCCAGCGACTTCGGCTTGGACGCGGCGATGTGCATCGCCAGATCCTTGGCCAGTTGCTCGTCGCCGCCGACCACGTCGACCAGCACGCCGATCTTGGAGCCGCCATGGACGTAGGAGGCCAGCTTGCCCTTGGCTTCGATGCGCACGAAGCGGCGGATCGACATGTTCTCGCCGATCTTGCCGACCAGCGCGGTGCGGGTCGATTCGACCGTGCCGCTCGCCCATCGGCAGCGCGGACAGCGCCGCCACGTCGGCCGGATTCCTGGTCGCCACCAGTTCGGCGCAACGCCTTGGCGAAGCGCGAGGAACTCGTCGTTCTTGGCGACGAAGTCGGTTTCGCAGTTGACCTCGACGATCGCGCCCAGCTTGCCGTCGGCCGACGATATGCATGCCGACCACGCCTTCGGCGGCGACGCGGGCCGCGGCCTTGGTCGCCTTGTTGCCCAGCTTGACGCGCAGGATTTCCTCGGCCTTGGCCATGTCGCCATCGGCCTCGGTCAGCGCCTTCTTGCATTCCATCATCGGCGCGTCGGTCTTCTCGCGCAGTTCCTTGACCATGCTTGCGGTAATTTCCGCCATTGCTCGCTACTCCAGAATCGTGCTGAAAAAGCCGCGCGCGGGCGTCATCGCGGATGCCCGCGCCAACGGTATCGCGTTCCTCTTACTGCGGGCGAGCCTGCGCCCGCGTCGTCGACTTCGACGAACTCGTCGTCGCCGCCGCGCATGCGACGATTTCCTTGATCGACTGGCTGCGTGCCTTCGAGGATCGCGTCGGCCACGCCGCGCGCGTACAGGCGGATGGCGCGGATGGAATCGTCGTTGCCGGGAATGACGTAATTGACGCCTTCCGGCGAGTGGTTGGTATCGACCACGCCGATGACCGGGATGCCCAGCTTGTTGGCTTCGGTGATGGCGATCTTGTGGTAGCCGACGTCGATGACGAACAGCGCATCGGGCAGGCCGTTCATGTCCTTGATGCCGCCGATGGCTCTTCTGCAGCTTGGCCAGTTCGCGCTGGAGCATCAGCGCTTCCTTCTTGGACATGCTTCTCGAAGGAACCGTCCTGCGACATCTGCTCCATGTCCTTCAGGCGCTTGATCGACTGCTTGACCGTCTTGAAGTTGGTCAGCATGCCGCCCAGCCAGCGCTCGTCGACGAACGGCATGCCGGCAGCGGCTGGCTTCCTCGGCGATGATCTCGCGCGCCTGGCGCTTGGTGCCGACGAACAGGATGGTGCCCTTGTTGGACGACAGCTTGCGTGACGAAAGCCATCGCCTCGTTGTACTTGGCCAGGGTCTTTTCGAGGTTGACGATGTGGATCTTGTTGCGATGGCCGAAGATGTACGGGGCCATCTTGGGGTTCCAGAAACGGGTCTGGTGGCCGAAATGAACACCGGCCTCCAGCATTTGACGCATGGTCGTGCTGACATGATCTGTCTCCGATATAGGGTTGAACCTCCGCCCGACCTGCTCCCCGCAAGCGGAGTGCTGTCTCCCGCTGAAAGCGGACCCTGTTCGGCGCCGGGCGTGTGAATTTTGCCCGCGGCGGCCGGAACTCTTGCACCGGCCAGCGCAGACAAGCTGTGGAATTATAAACGATTCATATTGTTCGCCTCAAGCGCCGGCAGCGGCTGACGGCCGAATGCGTTCGGCCCGGCAACCGTAAAATTGCTTCGCCTTGCCTAATCGGCTAGTCTTCGACGTTTGCCGATTTCGACCCCATGAGCATTACCCTCAAAACTCCCGAAGAAATCGAAAAAATGCGCGTCGCCGGCCGGCTGGCGGGCGAAGTGCTCGACTACATCACGCCACTTCGTCAAGCCGGGCGTCACCACCGACGAACTGGACCGGCTCTGCCACGACTACATGGTCGATGTGCAGGGCTGCGTTCCGGCCCCGCTCAACTACGCGCCGCCCGGCTACACGCCCTACCCCAAGTCGATCTGCACCTCGGTCAACCATCAGGTCTGCCACGGCGTCCCGAGCGACAAGCCGCTGAAGAAGGGCGACATCGTCAATCTCGACATCACGATCATCAAGGACGGCTACCACGGCGACACCAGCCGCATGTTCGTGGTGGCGGCGAGGCCTCGATCCTGGCCAAACGCCTGTGCGAGATCACCTACGAATGCCTGTGGCTGGGCATCGCCCAGGTCAGGCCGGGCGCCCACCTCGGCGACATCGGTGCACGCCATCCAGCAGCATGCCGAAAAGAACGGCTTCTCCGTGGTGCGCGAGTTCTGCGGCCACGGCATCGGGCGCAAGCTTCCACGAAGAGCCGCAGGTTCTGCACTACGGCAAGGCCGGCACCGGCATCGAACTGGAGCCGGGCATGATCTTCACCATCGAGCCGATGATCAACGCCGGCAAGGCGGCCATCTCCGAACTGCCCGACGGCTGGACCATCGTCACCAAGGACCGCAGCCTGTCGGCCCAATGGGAGCACACCATACTGGTCACCGACACCGGATTCGAAGTGCTGACCCTGTCCGCCGGCAGCCGCCGCCCAACCCGCCTTCGCGAGTCTGACCCGATGAACGACGCCGTCGCGCGCGCCCGCCGATACCCGCGCCGCTGATCGCGGAGATTCGAGACTCAGCTCGCAGGCCGGAAGCGAGCAATTGCGCGATCGCCTTCGAACGCCACGGCACGTCGCGCGCGTGCTCCTGCGCGGGCGCAGCCGGCTGGTCGACGACGTGCTGCGCAGACATCTGGCGAGCCGCTTGGCCATGCCGCCTCGACGTGGCGCTGGTGGCGGTCGGCGGCTACGGCCGCGGCGAGCTGTTACCCGGCTTCCGACGTCGATCTGCTGCTGCTGGTGCCGGAGGGCTGCGACGCGACGCATCCAGTCCAGCGCCTGGAACAGCTCATCGGCCTGTTCTGGGACATCGGCCTGGACATCGGCCACAGCGTGCGCACGTCGACGAATGCCTCGACGAGGCCGAGCGCGACATCACCGTCCAGACCACGCTGCTCGAAGCGCGCTGCCTGTGCCGGCAGCCGCACGCCTCTGTTCGACGACTTCATCGGCCGCATTGCACGCGCAGCTCGATCCCGAGCCTTCTTCCAGGCCAAGCAGCTGGAGCAGGACGAGCGCTACGCGCGCTACAACGACACGCCCTACAGCCTGGAACCCAACTGCAAGGAAAGCCCGGGCGGCCTGCGCGACCTGCAGATCATCCTCTGGATCGCCCGCGCTGCGGGTCTCGGCAGCAACTGGCGCGATCTCGCCCGGCACGGTCTCATCACCGCCGACGAGGCGCGCCAGCTGACCCGCGTCGAGAATTTTCTGCGCGACCTGCGCATCCGCCTGCACCTGTTGGCCGGACGGCGCGAAGACCGCCTGCTCTTCGATCATCAGGAAGCCCTGGCGCGCGCCTGCGGCTGCGTGCCGACCTCGGCCAAGCGCGCCTGTGAAGTCCTGATGCAGCGCTACTACCGCAACGCCAAGGCGGTCACCCAGCTCAACACGATCCTGCTGCAAAACCTGGGCGCTTCGCTGCAGCCGGCGCCTTCGGGCACGCCGTCGTCATCAACGAACACTTCCAGGTGGATGCGCGAGCTGCTCGACGTGCGCACCGAGGACGTATTCGAGCGGGAACCGCGAGCAATCCTGGAAAGCTTCCTGCTGATGCAGCAGCACCCGGAGATCGCCGGCATGACGCGCGCGCACGCTGCGTGCCCTGTGGCGGCTCGCGCAAACTGATCGACGGAACATTCCGGCGCGATCCGCGACACCGCGCCCAGTTCCTGAACCTGTTCCAGCAGCAGCGCGGGCTGATGCATGAACTCCGGCGCATGAACCAGTGCGACATCCTCGGCCGCTACCTGCCGACCTTCGGCCGCATCGTCGGCCAGATGCAGCACGACCTGTTCCACGTCTACACCGTCGACCAGCACATCCTGCAGGTGATGCGCAACCTGCGCCGCTTCGTCATGCCGGAGTTCGCCCACGAGTATTCCCTTCTGCAGCCAGCTCATCGTCGCGCTTCGAGCGACCCTGGCTGCTCTACATCGCCGCCCTGTTCCACGACATCGCCAAGGGCCGCGGCGGCGATCACTCCCAGCTCGGCAAGGTCGACGCGCGGCGCTTCTGCCGCCAGCACGGCATCGAACGCGCGAAGACACCGAACTGGTGGTGTTCCTGGTGGAACATCACCTGACCATGTCCGCACGTGGCGCAGAAGCAGGATCTGGCCGACCCGGATGTGATCGGCGCGCTTGGCCCGCCTGGTCGGGACCGAACGCCGCCTGACCGCCCTCTACCTGCTGACGGTCGCCGACATCCGCGGCACCAGCCCCAAGGTCTGGAATGCCTGGAAAGGCAAGCTGCTGGAGGACCTGTTCCAAGCGACGCGGCGCCTGCTGCGGGGCGCCACGGCGCAACAGGCGCTGGGACTGGACGAGCGGCGGGAGGGCGCGCTGCGACTGCTGCGCTTCTACGGTCTGCGGCCGAAGGTGGAAGAGGCGCTGTGGCGCCAGCTCGACACGGTCTACTTCCTGCGCCATGACGCCGACGAGATCGCCTGGCACACTCGCCACCTCTACTTCCGGCCGGAGAGCGCCGACCCGGTCGTCAAGGCCAGGGTCAATCCGATCGGCGAGGGCCTGCAGGTGATGGTCTATACGCACGACCAACCCGAGCTGTTCGCGCGGCTCTGCGGCTTCTTCGCCCGGCTCGGCTACAGCATCGTCGACGCCAAGATCCACACCACGCGCCACGGCTACGCGCTGGACAGCTTCGTTCTGCTCGACCCCCTCAACCAGCTCGGCTACCGCGACATCATCGGCCTCATCGAACACGATCTGGTGGAGCGGCTGAGCAGCTATGCCCTGCCCGATCAGCCGGCCAACGGCCGCCTGTCGCGGCAGGTGCGGCATTTCCCGATCACGCCGGAAGTGAATATCCGCCCGGACGAGAAAGGCAACCATCACGTCATGTCGGTCAAGGCCGCCGATCGCACCGGCCTGCTGTTTTCGGTGGCCCGCGTGCTGGCGCGCCACCAGATCGACGTGCATACCGCCAAGATCGCTACCCTCGGCGAACGGGTCGAGGACACGTTCCTCATCAGCGGCAGCGAACTGGCCAAGACCGCCACGCTGCTGCGGCTCGAACAGGAGCTGCTGGAAGTACTGGCGGTATAGCCTGGCCGGGCTCCGTCGAGGCGGGCGGCCCGGTTCGGGTCTGCGCCGACTCAGTCGTCGGGCGCCACGCTTCCCTCGGGGAAAAGCACGTCGGTGAAGCCGAAGCGGGTCAGGTCGCGGATGCGCATGGGATAGAGGATGCCGTCGAGATGGTCGCATTCGTGCTGCACCACCCGGGCGTGGAAGCCGCTCACGCTGCGGTCGATGGCGTTGCCCGCGGCGTCGAAGCCGCGATAGCGCAGCCGGGCGTAGCGCGGCACCCAGCCGCGCAGGCCCGGCACCGAGAGGCAGCCTTCCCAGCCCTCCTCTTCCTCCTCCGACACGGGGGCCAGCTCCGGGTTGATGAGGACGGTGAACGGCACCGGCTCGGCCTGCGGGTAGCGCGGATTCGATTCGAAGCCGAAGATCACCAGCCGCAGATCGACGCCGATCTGCGGCGCCGCCAGTCCGGCGCCGTCCAGATGGCGCATGGTGTCCTGCATGTCCGCCACCAGAGCGTCAAGTTCCGGCGTGGCGAAGCGCTCCACCGGGCGCGCCTTCTGCCACAGGCGCGGATCGCCCATGCGCAGCACTTCCCTGATCACGCCGGCCCCTCGCACACGAAATCGATGATGCGCCGCACCCGCTTCATGGATTCCTGCAGCACGGCCTCGATGCTCTCGAAGCGGATCACGTGCTCGCTGTCGCCGCGCCCGGCGGCGAAATTTGCGACCACGGCGATGGCGGCATAGGGCAGTTCGGCCTCGCGCGCCAGGGCCGCTTCGGGCATTCCGGTCATGCCGACGATGTGGGCGCCGTCGCGCTCGAGCCGATCGATCTCCGCCGCCGTTTCCAGCCGCGGCCCCTGGGTCGCCGCGTAGACGGCACCGTCGACCAGCGGCTCGCCTGCCTCGCGCGCCGCCGAAAGCACGTGGGCGCGCAGCCGCGGATCGTACGGCTCCGTGAAGTCGATATGCACCACCTGCTCGTCCATTCCCTCGTGAAAAGTGTTCCGGCGGCCCCAGGTGTAATCGATGATCTGGTGCGGGAGCACGAGGGAGCCGGGCCCCAGATCGGCGCGGATCCCGCCCACCGATGCGACGGACACGATGCGCTCGGCCCCGACCGACTTGAGCGCCCAGATATTGGCCCGGTAGTTCACGCGATGGGGCGGAATGGTGTGGCCGTAGCCGTGGCGCGCCAGGAACACCACCGGACAGGCGCACACCCGCCCGAACAGTCAGCGCTCCCGAGGGTTCGCCGTAGGGCGTGCGCACGACTTCGCGGCGCGAGACGTCGAGGCTGGCAAGTTGCGTCAGGCCGCTGCCGCCGATGATCGCGAGCATGAAAAGTGTGTCGTCCGGGATGGGGAGCGGCCGATTCTAGCCCGATTAGGCAGGCACGGGCCATCGCTGCACGCAGGCCTGCCGCCGGGTACCGGGGGAGGCAGGCCTGCGTGCTACAATGCGCGGTTTTTCCAGCCCCCTCCCCCATGTCCCGCCCCCTGCGCAACATCGCCATCATCGCCCACGTGGACCACGGCAAGACCACGCTCGTGGATCAGCTCCTGAAGCAGTCCGGCACCTTCGCCGCCTACCAGCATATCCAGGAGCGCGTGATGGACTCCAACGACCTGGAGAAGGAGCGCGGCATCACCATCCTGGCCAAGAACTGCGCCATCAACTATCGCGGGTACCCACATCAACATCGTGGACACCCCCGGCCACGCCGACTTCGGCGGCGAGGTGGAACGCGTGCTGTCGATGGTGGACGGCGTGCTGCTGCTGGTGGATGCGGTCGAAGGACCGATGCCGCAGACGCGCTTCGTCACGCGCAAGGCGCTGGCCCTGGGTCTCAAGCCCATCGTCGTCGTCAACAAGATCGACCGCCCCGGCTCGCGGCCCGACTGGGTGGTGAATCATACCTTCGATCTCTTCGACAAGCTCGGCGCCACCGAGGAGCAGCTCGACTTTCCCGTGATCTACGCGTCGGCGCTGAACGGCTATGCGGTGGCGGATCTGGGTGATCTGCCCGGATTTTCCCTCACCCCCAACCCCTCTCCCGCGGCAGGAGAGGGGAGCGTCGAGGCCGGCGTTGCCGGCGAAAGTCGGATGAGCATGCGGCCCCTGTTCGAAGCCATCCTCAAGCACGTGCCCCAGCCCAAGGTGGATCCGGACAGCCCGCTGCAACTGCAGATCTCCTCGCTGGACTACTCCAGCTTCGTCGGCCGCATCGGCATCGGCCGCATCACCCACGGCCGCATCCGTCCGCTGCAGGACGTGCTCGTCATGAAGGGCCCGGACGATCCGGCGCCGGTCAAGGCACGGGTGAACCAGGTGCTGGTATTCGAGGGTCTGGAGCGGGTGCTGACCGACGAGGCGCAGGCGGGCGACATCGTCCTCGTCAACGGCGTCGAAGAGATCGGCATCGGCGTCACGCTGTGCGACCCGCTGCAGCCGACCGCGCTGCCGCTGCTCACGGTCGACGAGCCGACCCTGACCATGAACTTCCAGGTGAATACCTCGCCCTACGCCGGCCGCGAAGGCAAGTACGTCACCAGCCGCCAGTTGCGCGAGCGCCTCGCCCGCGAGCTGATGAGCAACGTCGCACTGCGGGTGGAGGACACCGCCGACGCCGACATCCTCCTGGTTTCCGGCCGCGGCGAACTGCATCTGACCATCCTGCTGGAGAACATGCGGCGCGAGGGCTACGAGCTGGCGGTATCGAAGCCGCGCGTGCTGCTCAAGGAGATCCACGGCGAGAAATGCGAGCCCTTCGAATTCCTCACCGTCGACGTCGAGGAAACCCATCAGGGCGCGGTGATGCAGGCCCTGGGCGAGCGCCGCGGCGACCTGCAGGACATGCAGCCCGACGGCAAGGGCCGCGTGCGCCTCGAATACCGCATCCCGGCACGCGGCCTGATCGGCTTCCAGGGTGAATTTCTCAACCTGACCCGCGGCACCGGCATCAAGAGCCACGTGTTCGACGACTACGGCCCGATGAAACCCGAGGTGGCGGAACGGCGCAACGGCGTGCTGATCTCCGCCGAGCAGGGCGACGCCGTGGCCTACGCCCTGTGGAAGCTGCAGGATCGCGGCCGCATGTTCGTCTCTCCCGGCGAGCCGCTGTACGAGGGCATGATCATCGGCGTGCACAGCCGCGACAACGATCTGGTGGTCAATCCCGATCAAGGGCAAGCAGCTCACCAACGTGCGCGCCTCGGGCACCGACGAAGCGGTGCGCCTGGTGCCGCCGATCCAGCTCACCCTGGAGTCGGCCATCGAATTCATCGCCGACGACGAACTGGTCGAGATCACGCCCAAGTCCATCCGCCTGCGCAAGCGCCATCTGAAGGAACACGAGCGCAAGCGCGCCGCCCGCGCCCAGTAGCCGCGGACTCAATCCGCGGCTGCGGCATCCTGAGCCATGCCTGACGGGACGGGATCGCCGCGCCAGGCGACGCGCTGCAGGCCGCGCACCGCGTTCGATACATAGACGGCGTCGGCCCGCAGCAGGTCCCGCGGATAGAGCGTCGTCTCCCGCGCCGGCGGGTCCTGCCGCGCCAGAACCCGCTGCCGCATCACGCCCTTCAGCAGCCCCGCCGAAACCGGCGGCGTGTGCAGCACGCCGCCGATGTCGAGGTAGAGATTGCTGCGTGCGCCCTCGCACAGTTCGCCGCGTTCGTTGCAGAACAGCACGTCGAAACAACCGGGAATGGCGGCGATGCGGGCAAGCTCCGCGTCGTACAAGGTGCGCGCCGTGGTCTTGTGATAGAGCAGCGGATGGCGGGAATCGACCCGTTGTGCCGAAAGCACGACCGTTGGCAGTTCGCTGCCGACCACTGCCGGCAAGGACGAGGACTCGAGGCGGCACTCCCCCTCCTTGGACAGCAGCAGGCGCGTCTTGCACGGCTGTACCGCTCCCAGCGCCTGGGCGTGCGCCAGCAGTTGCCGCCGTATCGCATCGAGGTCGCATCGGAAGCCGAAATAGAGGGCCGAGGCGTCGAGCCGGCGCAGGTGATCGTCGAGATACGGGAATGGCGAAGGGCACGCCGGATCGAGCCGCAGCGATTCGATCAGTTGGAAGTCGGCGTCGAGGTCGGTGAGGAACTGGCCTTTCCAGCGGCACTCCTCGAATTCGTTCGCCGGATCGGAGTCGTAAACGATGCCGCTGCCCAGGCCGAGCCGGCCGCGACCGTCGGCATCCAAGACCAGGGTGCGGATGGCGACGTTGAACGAGAAGTCGCCGTCCGGCGCGACATAGCCCAGGGCGCCGGTATACAGGCCGCGCGCTTGCCGCTCCAGTTCGCGGATGATCTGCATGGCCCGGATCTTGGGCGCACCGGTGATCGAGCCGCAGGGAAACAGCGCGCGAAAGATGTCGATGAGAGGCCGGCGCGGGAGCGTGGCCGTGACCGTGGATACCATCTGGAACACGGTCGGATAGGCCTCGACCTCGAACAGGCGCTCGACGCGGACGCTGCCCGGCGGGCCGAGCCGTCCCAGATCGTTGCGGATGAGGTCCACGATCATGACGTTCTCGGCGCGGTCCTTGGCGGACGCCGCGAGAGTTGCGGCATGGTCGGCATCCTCCTGCGGCGTGCGTCCGCGTGGCGCGGTACCCTTCATCGGCCGCGAAGTCAGCCGCTCGCCCGCGCGCTCGACGAACAGTTCGGGAGAAAGGGAGAGGATCGCCTGTCCCTTGCCCTGAACGAAGGCGCCGTAGCGCACCGGCTGGCGGCGGCGCAGCTTGGCGTAGAGGGCCAGGGGAGCGCCGTAATGGTCGAAATCGAGGGCGTAGGTGAAATTGACCTGGTAGCAGTCGCCGGCCGCGATATAGCGTCGGATCCGTTCCACCGCCGCCAGGAAGCCCGGCTTCTGGATGTTGCAGCACAGACCGCCCACGCCCGCGATGCGCGCCGGCGGCGGCAGCGCGGCGAGCATGTCGCCGATGAACCGCTGCGTTTCCGCAGGATCGAGGAGCGCCATGCTCTCGAACAGGTACACGGTCATCAGCGGCCGCCCGCGCGGCGGCGCCAGTTCCCGCAGTTTCGGCTCCAGCCGGTAGCCGAGTTCGTAGTCCGCGGCGACGACGCTCCAGCGCCCCTCGCCGCCGGCCCGCTCCACCGCCTGCAGCGCGTCTTCGGCCTCCAGCTCGTCGCGGCACTCCATGACTTCGACAACGTCATACAGCAGGCGCGCCCCGCCGCCCGCCTCGCACGACGGATCGTCGAACAAAGCGAAGATCTCTCCCGGCTGTCGCAGCAAACAAGGCACGCGCCTCACCTCAGGACAAAACGTGGAAGCGCAGTATTGTCACAGAAGCGCGGCAGCGTGTTCCCCCGACGCGGAGAAATCGTGCAGGATCGGGAACGGCCCTATCCGTCCTTGAGGGCGTAGATCGCCGGCAGGTTGCGCCACGCGCCCGAAACGTCCATGCCGAAGCCGAAGACGTAGCGGTTCGGCAGCCGGACGCCGACGAAATCGGCGGCAATCGGCTTCGGCCTGCCGATCTCCTTGTCGGCGAAAACGGCGGTGAAGCAGGCGCTGGCGCCGTTGTCCAGCATGCGCTGCCGGATCGCCGCCAGCGTCACCCCTTCGTCGAGGATGTCATCCAGCACCAGCACCGTGCGGCCGGCGATCGACTCGCGCGGCGCCGCGATCCAGCGCAGTTCGCCGCCGCTGGTGGCGTCGCCGTAGCGGGTGACATGGACGTAGTCGAATTCGAGGGGAAAGCGCAGCAGAGGCAGGAGGTGGCCGGTGAATACCACGGCGCCGCCCATCACCGAAAGCACCAGGGGATGGGTCTCGCCGAGGGCAGCGCTGATCTCGCGCGCGACGCGCGCCACCGCCGACGAAACGACTTCGGCGGGGACGACGAGATCCGCCGTGTCGAGTACGCGCCGGGCCTCGGCCGTGCTCAGCATGCCGCGACCTGCCGGCACGCCGATGATCGCCCGTCGCGCCGCCCGGCGCCACCCGTCATGTCAGATCAATAGCAGAAGGTGACGACGTCGTCGTCCATGGCCTGCGAAATGACGTAGGCGCCGCCCACGGTCTCGTCGATTTCGGGGATCAGGTCCTCACCCCACAGGTCGAGGGTGGGCGTGCACACCTTGAACTTGACGCCCGGCTTCCTTGGCGTCCTTGATGAACTCGTACACGCTCTTGGGCGAGCCTTCCTTGACATAGAGCTTCTCCGCCACACCCTTGACGGCGAGCGCGCCGGCACCGGCGGTCAGGATCACCTCCACCTCGTACTCCATCGCCGCTGCCACGGTCGCCTGGAAGAACGGCGCACCCAGTTCCGGGCCGTTTTTCGGGTCGGTATTCACCATCACGATCAATAGTTTGTCAGCCATGCTCCGCTCCTTGTCAGGGGTTTCGGGAAAGTCGATCAGTCTAGGCTCAATTCGCCGCGCCGCGTTTGTGACCTAGGTCAAAGCGGGCGCGGCTGCGGGACGGCCGCGGCGCACGAAGGACGGCTGCGCGCATGGTGTCCCAGGGCCGCAGGGTGCGCAGTCGCTCAGCCCCAACCCGGCTCCGGCGGAGAGGCCGGGAGTGAGGGCTGGCGCACCGCTCGAGGCCGTCGAATCGGTGCGCACGGCGCACCCTACGCGCCTTTCGGCAGCTTTAGAGTCGCCAGGTAGGCGGTGAATTCCTTGCCCACCTCGGGATGTTTGCGCGCCGAGTGCGATGGTGGCCTGCAGGTAGCCCAGCTTCGAGCCGCAGTCGTAGCGCGTGCCCTTGAACTGGTAGGCCAGCACCGGCTCCTCCTGCAGCAGCGAGGCAATGCCGTCGGTCAGCTGGATCTCGCCGCCGGCGCCGGGACTGCACGTTCGCGCAGATGATGGAAGATGCGCGGCGTCAGCACGTAGCGGCCGACCACCGCCAGCGTCGATCGGCGCCTTCTCCGGCGATCGGCTTCTCGACGATGGCGCCTTGATGCGCTGCACGTTGCCGCTCTCGCCCGCGGTGCTGACGATGCCGTACTGCGGGTCTCCTCGCGCGGCACGTCCTGCACGCCGAGCACCGAGCAGTGGTAATAGTTGAAGACGTCCACCATCTGCTTCATGCACCGGCGGCTCGCCGTCGATCAGGTCGTCGGCCAGCAGCACGGCGAAGGGCTCGTCGCCGACCACCGGCTCGGCGCACAGCACGGCATGCCCGAGTCCCAGGGCTTCGGACTGGCGGATGTAGATGCAGTTGATGTGTCTTGGGCACGCGTATCGCGCACGATTCGAGCAGTTCCTCCTTGCCGCGCGCTTCCAGTTCGGTCTCCAGTCTCGTAGGCCTTGTCGAAGTGGTCCTCGATGGCGCGCTTGGTGCGGCCGGTGACGAAGACCATGTCGGTGATGCCGGCCGCCACCGCCTCCTCCACCGCATACTGGATCAGCGGCTTGTCGACGATCGGCATCATTTCCTTCGGGCTGGCCTTGGTCGCCGGCAGGAAGCGCGTGCCCATGCCGGCGACCGGGAAATACCGCCTTGGTGATTCTTCATTCATCAGCCTTCCTCCAGTCGGATTCAGCAACTCCAGCAGTCGTGCTTCGTCCAGGATGGTGACGCCCAGTTGCCTGCGCCTTGGCCAGCTTGGAGCCGGCCTCGGCGCCGGCCACCACGAAATCCGTCTTCTTCGACACCGAGCCGCTCACCTTGCCGCCCGCGGCCTCGATCAGCGCCGTCGCCTCGTCGCGCGCTCAGGGTCGGCAGCGTGCCGGTCAGCACGAAGGTCTTGCCGGTGACCGCGCGCCTCGTGCGCGCATCGCGCTCGCATGTTCCGTCCAGCGCACGCCGGCATGCGCGCAGCTGCGCGATGACTTCGCGGTTGTGCGGCTCGGCGAAGAACTGGGCGATGGAGGCGGCCACCACCGGCCCGACATCCGGCACCTGCTGCAAGGCCGTCCTCGTCGGCGGCCATCAGGGCATCGAGGCTGCCGAAATGGCGCGCCAGATCCTTCGCCGTCGCCTCGCCGACGTTGCGGATGCCCAGCGCGAAGATGAAGCGCGCCAGCGTCGGTGTGCTTGCTGGCCTCGATGGCGGCCAGCAGATTGGCGGCGGACTTCTCGCCCATGCGCTCCAGGCCGGCCAGCGTCGCAGGCCGAGCCGGTACAGGTCGGCCGGCGTCTGCACGAGGCGCGCCATCGACCAGTTGATCGACCAGCTTCTCGCCCAGGCCCTCGATGTCCATGGCCCGGCGGCCGGCGAAATGCAGCAGCGCCTGCTTGCGCTGCGCCGGGCAGAACAGGCCGCCGGTGCAGCGCGCCACCGCCTCGTCCTCGCCGCGCACGACGCGCGAGCCGCACACCGGGCAGATCGTCGGGCATGACGAACGCCGGCGCTCGCCGCCGGCTGCGCCGCTCCGGCACGACCGCCACCACTTCCGGAATCACGTCGCCGGCGCGGCGCACGATCACCGTGTCGCCGATGCGCACGTCCTTGCGCCGCACCTCGTCCTCGTTGTGCAGCGTCGCGTTGGTCACCGTCACGCCGCCGACGAACACCGGCTTCAGCCGCGCCACCGGCGTCATCGCGCCGGTGCGGCCGACCTGCACGTCGATGCCGAGCACCTCGGTCAGCGCCTCCTGCGGCCGGGAACTTGTGCGCCACCGCGAAGCGCGGCGCGCGCGAGACGAAACCGAGGCGCTGCCTGCATCGGCCAGCCGGTTCACCTTGTACACCACGCCGTCGATGTCGTAGGGCAGTGCGTCGCGCCGGCGGCCGATGTCGCGGTAATAGGCCAGCAGGCCGTCGACGCCGTGCACCACGCGCCGCTCGGGCGCCACCGGCAAGCCCCAGCGCGGCCAGGTGCATCGAGCAGCGCGCGCGTGGCGTGCCGGCAGCCGAGCCCCTCGACATCGCGCCGACGGCCGTAGGCGAAGAAAGCGCAGCGGCCGCTGCGCGGTGATCCGCGGATCGAGCTGGCGCAGGCTGCCGGCGGCGGCATTGCGCGGATTGACGAACTCCTTCTCGCCGCGCGCGCGCTGCTCGGCGTTCATGCGCTCGAAGTCGCGGCGCAGCATCATGCACTTCGCCGCGCACCTCGAGCACGCGGCGGCGCATCGCCGCGCAGGCGCAGCGGGATGGCTGCGCACGGTGCGCAGGTTGGCGGTGACGTCCTCGCCGGTGTAGCCGTCGCCGCGCGTGGCGCCCTGCACGAAGCACGCCGTCCTCGTAGCGCAGGCTGATCGCCAGGCCGTCGAACTTGGGCTCGACCGCATACTCGATCCGCGTCGCAGCGCCAGCCCCTCGCGCACGCGCCGGTCGAAGGCGCGCACCTCGCTCGTCGTCGAAGGCGTTGCTCAGCGACAGCATCGGCACGCGATGCGCCACCGGCGCGAAATCGCGGCCGACGGCGCCGCGCCGACGCGCTGGCGTCGGCGAATCCGGCGTCACCAGCTCGGGATGATCGCGCCTCCAGCGCCTGCAGCTCGCGGAACAGCCGGTCGTACTCGGCGTCCGGAATGGTCGGCGCGTCGAGCACGTAATAGGCGTAGTTGTGGCGCTCGATCTCGCTCGCGCAGCCGCGCCGCGCGCTGCAGGGCTCGCGGCGGCGCGTCATCAGGAGAACAGGCGCAGGGCGCGGCGCTGCCGGCGGCGATGCCGCGCTGCGCCATGTGCGTCCTGGAATTCGACGATCTTGGCGCGGATCACGTCCAGCGACTTGCTGCGTCAGCGGCTGCGCGATTGTCGTCGACCACGGTGCCGTTCGAGGCCCGGCGCAAGCTGCCGCGCCGCCGTCACCATGCCGCCGAAGGCGGCGCCGCCGTTCATGACGCAGGGCACGTCCAGATTCAGGGTGAGGCCGTGGCTGACGAGGCCGTTCATGGTCGTCGGCGACGAACAGCGCCGGCTCCAGGTTGCCCATGGTGAACAGCTCGTGGCCCGCCTCGTCGCGCGCATGGAACATGCCGTCGTCGTCCGAGCTGCATGCCGGCGGCCTCGGCGATGCCGCGCAGCTTGGTGCCGGCGAAGCCACGCGGCGTCGTTGGCCACGACATGGATGCCGATCTGCACATCCACACTGGCGCAGAACTTGTCGAGTTCCTGTGCCCGCTCGGCGATCTGCCGGCGCGGTCCGGGTATTCCGTCACGGCCATGTAGCGGTCGGCAAGTCTGCCGCACGCCGCCGAGAAATGCGCTCGATTCCGCCGCGCCGACGGCGCCGCGGCGGTCCGCCAGTTGGAGCGCAATGCGCCATTGGCGGCCGTCAGCGCGCTATGGCTCTGCAGTCGCTGCCACAGCGCTCGGCTCTCGTTCCAGCCCAGCCAGGCGCACCGGCTTGTCGACGCCGTGCAGCAGATCTCGCCCGACGCCTGCCACAACTGCGGGCGACGATATCGGCTCGGCCGCCTCGAAGCGGACCACGCAGTCGGCAACCTGGATGCGACCAGCGGCGCCCCCGGTCGTCCGCCGGCCGGCGCCATCCACCTCGGACTCGCAGCTTCAGGCGGCGGCTCGTGCGCTGACAGATCGACCGGCTCGATGCGCTCGTCGGTCGCCGGCGCCGCGCCCGGCGGCAGCGGCAAGCGGCGGCCGTCTGCCCTCGGTTCGAGCAGCACGTCGGCATGCGTCCGGCGTCGAAGGCCCGCTCGGTCTGCTGGCGGTACTTGCGTTCCTGCCACTTGTTGTAGGCGAACACGCCGGCCACGCCGACGACGCCCAGCGGCGATGAGGGACAACTGAAAGTCGCTCATGGCCATCCGATCCTCGTGTGCGTCTAAGCCGCCGCTTCCTCGCGCATGCGCAGCGCCTTCTTCGATATCCACTTCCACCACCCGCGACACGCCCTGCTCCTGCATGGTGACGCCGATCAGCTGCTGCGCCATTTCCATGGTGATCTTGTTGTGGGTGATGAACAGGAACTGCGTCTGCTGCCGACATGTGCTTCACCATGTCGCAGAAGCGCTCGGTGTTGGTGTCGTCGAGCGGCGCATCCACCTCGTCCAGCAGGCAGAACGGCGCCGGATTGAGCTGGAACATCGAGAACACCAGCGCGATGGCCGTCAGCGCCTTCTCGCCGCCGGACAGCAGGTGGATGGTCGAGTTCTTCTTGCCCGGCGGCTGCGCGATGACCTGGACGCCGGCATCGAGGATTTCCTCGCCGGTCAGCACCAGCTCGGCCTCGCCGCCGCCGAACAGCTCCGGGAACAGCTCGCCGAAGTGCCTGTTCACCGTGTCGTAGGTGTCGCTGCAGCTGCTCGCGCGTCTCGCGGTCGATGCGGCGGATGGCGTCTTCCAGCGTGTTGATGGCCTCGGTCAGGTCGGCCGACTGCGCGTCGAGGTAGCCCTTGCGCTCGCGCGCCGCGTCCAGTTCCTCCAGCGCCGCCAGGTTGACCGCACCGAGCTCCGCGATCTCCTGGCTCGAGCCGGGCGATGTCGCCCTGCAGCACGCGCTTCCGTCAGCTCGCGCGTCGAGCTTCGGCGCCAGCACCGCCTCGTCGGCCTGGGCCTCCGACCAGACGCTGCGGCGAACTGCTCGTCGTTGAGCTGCGGCCGCCTGCTCCTTGAGCTTGACAGTCGCCGATGCGGTCGCGCAGCGGCTCCAGGCCCTGCTCGATCTTGAGGCGCTGTTCTTCGAGCTGGCGCAGCGCGCGCGGCGCCGTCTTCCAGCGCGTTGCGGCGCTCGCGGCCAGCGCTGCTCGCGCTCGCTGCCGCTGAGTCCAGCGCCGCCTGCAACTGGCTTCGATGCGCGCCTCGTCCGATGCCGGCCCGCTCGGTCGTTCGCCGCCGCGGTCTCGCCGGCGATCCGTTCCAGTTGCTCGCGCGCGAGCTCGCGCGACTTGGCGATGTCCTCGCAGCTTGCCCGCGCACTCGCGCTCGGAGAACTGCGCCTCCTGCGCTTCGCGCGCCAGTTGCCGCTCCAGCGGCCGCGCCTCGCGCAGCGCCTGCGTCCGCCTGCGCTGGGCTTCCAGGGCCGATTCCAGGCGGGCGCGCAGCGCGTCGGCCAGCTCGCGCTGGCGCCGCAGTCTCGCTCTCGGCCCGCGTCTGGCGCGTCCGCGCTCGGCTGCTCTCCGCCTGCGGCCACCTCGTTCGAGATCGCGCTGCGATCTGCGCGCCGCGCTCGTCGTAGCGCTGCTGCGCCTGCGGTCAGCTTGAGCACCTCGACCTGCGCCGCGTGCAGCGCGCTGCTGCAGATCCTGGGCGATGCGCCGGGCGGTGTTCAGCCGCCTCGTCCTGGCTGTCGGCCAGGGCCGCTTCGGCCTCGTGCGCCGCGCTGCGCGCCGTCGCCGCCTCTGCTTCCAGGCGCGGCGAGCCTGCGCTTCCAGTTCGTCGATCTCGCGCTGGCGCTCGATGCACGCCATGGGTGCGCTCGTCCGGCGCATAGAAGCGACAGCCCGTGCGCGCGACAGCACCTGGCCGCCGCGCTCGACCCAGCATTCGCCCGGCGCCAGTTCGTGGCGGCGGCCGCAGAGCGGCGGCGAGCATCTCCGCCACCGAACGCCGCGCAGCCAGTCGTCGAGCACCGCCGCGCCAATGCGGCATCGCCGCAGTGCACCTTGGCGCGCGAGCGCGTTCGCCCGCCGGGGACTCGATCGACGGTGGCCGGCACGCGCACCGGCGCAAGCGCCAGGCGGCATTGGCCGGCGGCGGATCGCCCAGCAGCGCGGCGATGCGCGCTTCATCGTCCAGCGCGATGGCGCCCAGCCGTTCGCGCAGCACGGCCTCGACCGCCGTTTCCCAGCCGGCCTCGACCTGCGATGCCCTGCCACAGCGGCGGCGCTCGCCGTCCAGGCCGTGGCGCTTCAACCAGTCGCCGAGCTTGCCGCTCTGCTGCACCCGGCTCTGCAACTGCTCCAGCGCGTCGTGCCGCGCCCGCGCCTCGGTGAGCCTGCTTCTGCGTCGGCGCGCTCGCCGTTCGACGGCCGTGCGATGCGCCTGCTCGCGGCAGCGGCAGCTCGGCACTGCAGCTGCCGCCGCCTCCGCCTGCTGCGCCGCAGCGCCGCTGCTTCAGCCCTTCCTGGGTGGCTGCAGGCGGTCGATGGCGTGCGGATCCGGCGCGACCAGATCCCGCCGGTCCTGCATCGAGCCGAGTGCGCCGCTGCGCCAAGGCTTCGATGGCGCGCTGGGCGTGGCGCGATGCGGTTCCTCGACGCGCAACTGCTGCTCGGCCTGGGCCAGTTCGCGCCGCACGACGGCGCGCGCGGCTTCCGCGTCGCGCAGCGCCTGCTCGGCTTGCGGCAGCCTGCTCCGCCGCCTCTTCGTGGCGCGGTTGCGCCGCGCCAAGCGCTCGCGGGCGTTCTCCAGCAGATCCTTCCAGCGCATCTCGTCCCGTTCCGACGCGCGTCTGACTGCGTCCTGCCAGTGCTCGCCGCTCGGCCGCCAACTGGGCAAGCGCGTTTCGAGCCGCTGCCGCGACTCGCGCAGATGGCTGCAGCTCGCTGTTCCAGCCGCGCGACTTCCGCGTTGGCGGCGTACATCTCGTTCTGCGCGGCATGCAGCGGCATCGCCGGCGGCGAAATGCTCGCTGCGCGCGCCTCGGTCGACGCGTTCCAGTTCGCGCAGGCTGGCGGTCTCGGCCTCGAGCTTGTTGGCGGCGCGCTCGACCTCGCGCGCCGCGCGCTCGCGCTCGCCGCGCGCATCGTTGCGCTTCGAGCAGCCACAGCAGGTTCTGGCGCTCGCGCCAGTTGGCCTGCAGCGCATGGTACTGCCGGGCCACCTCGGCCTGCGCTTCCAGGTGGTCGATCTGGCTCGCCAGTTCGTTGCGGATGTCCTCGACGCGCGCCAGGTTTTCGCGCGTGTCCGACAGGCGGTTCTCGGTTTCCGGCGCCGCTCCTTGTACTTGGTGACGCCCGCCGCCTCTTCGAGAAACACGCGCAGGTCCTCCGGCTTGGCCTCGATGATGCGCGAGATCATGCCCTGCTCGATGATGGCGTAGGCGCGCGGCCCCAGGCCGGTGCCGAGGAAGAGGTCGATGATGTCGCGCCGGCGCACGTGCAGGTTGTTGATGTAGTAGCTGGAATCGCCGTTGCGTGTCGAGCACGCGCTTGACCGCGATCTCGGCGTACTGCGACCACTGGCCGGCGGCCCGGCCGAGCGCTTGTCGAAGACCAGTTCGACGCTGGCGCGGCCCACCGGCTTGCGCCTGCCGGAGCCGTTGAAGATCACGTCCTGCATCGACTCGCCGCGCAGTGCCGAGGCCTTCGATTCGCCCAGCACCCAGCGCACGGCGTCGATGATGTTGGACTTGCCGCAACCGTTGGGCCCGACGACGCCGACCAGTTGTCCGGGCACGAGCGACCGTGGTCGGATCGACGAAGGACTTGAAGCCGGCGAGTTTGAGTTTGGTCAGGCGCACGTCGGCGGTCGGTCGGCTTGGGTCGGTTCAGTGGATCGTGGCCGGCCGCCGCAGGCTGGACTGCACGCCGCGGGCGACCCGTATGGGAGCCGTATAATACCATTTTGCTTCGCCGACCCACCCGCCATGCCCACCCAACCCGCCAAGACGCTGGAAACCTTCCCCAATCCGGCGCCCGGCCGGGATTACCACATCCACATGGAGATTCCGGAATTCACCTGCCTGTGCCCGAAGACCGGCCAGCCCGACTTCGCGACGCTGTTCCTCGACTACGTCCCGGACAAGACCTGCGTCGAACTGAAGAGCCTGAAGCTCTACATCTGGTCCTACCGCAACGAGGGCGCCTTCCACGAAGCCGTCACCAACCGCATCCTCGACGACCTGGTCGCCGCCACGCAAGCCGCGCTTCATGCGCCTGACCGCCAGGTTCTACGTGCGCGGCGGCATCTTCACCAACGTCGTGGCCGAACACCGCAAGAAAGGCTGGAAACCGGCGCCGAAAGTGGAACTGGCCGAATTCGCGCAGCAATCGAATACGCGCGGCTGAGTCGCTTCTGTGCACCCCGCCGGTGAGAGGCGATGCCACTGGGCCGGATGCGCGGGCGGAATCCGCCGCCGCTCCCGCGAAAACCATAACAAGGAGATCATGATGAAAAGACTACTCCCGCATGTGCTCTTTCTTCTTTCCCTCGGGCTCGCCGCTTCTGCACTGGCGGAGCCGGACAGGAAGGGCTGCGCCGATCACCCGCTCTTCCCCACCCGCATGCCCGACTTCTTCATCGTCGACTGCAAGACCACCGAGTTCGACGGCTACGAGTTCTTCACGGCCAAGCCTCCGAAGAATCGCCAGGAAGGCCGGTTCACCTTCATCACCTACCAGCTCGAACGGGGCAAGAGCGATGCCAGCGGTGTCGCTGTCGTGCGCAACTACGAGAATGCGATCGCCAAGATCGGCGGCACGGTCGCCGCCAGCGACCCGCAGCGCTGGGTGAACGGGACGGTCACCGTGGACGGCAAGGAGGTCTGGGCGCAGGCCGAAAAAGGCAACGGCAAGATCTGGCTGCGCATCGTCGAGAAGCAGGCGATGAAGCAGCACATCGTGGCCGATGCGGCCGCGATGTCGAACGACCTCAGGGCCACCGGCCACGTCGCGGTGTACGGCATCTTCTTCGACACCGGCAAGGCCGTGGTGAAACCAGAATCGAAGCCGGCCCTCGACGAGGTGGCGAAACTGCTCAAGGGCGACGCGAACCTCAAGCTCTGGGTCGTCGGGCACACCGACTGGGTGGGCAAGGTGGACGACAACATGCGGCTCGCGCAGGCGCGTGCCGAGGCCGTAGCGGCGGAACTCGTGAGCGCCCACGGCATTGCCGCGGCAAGGCTGAAGGGCTACGGCGTGGGGCCGCTGGCGCCGGTGGCGGGAAACGAAGACGAAGCGGGCCGGGCCAAGAACCGGCGCGTCGACCTGGTGAAGGCGCCCTGACGGAACGTTCGGTCCGTTGAACGACCGGAATTCAGCCGTGTGGTCGGGTCACGGCCGACGGCCCTGGGTTGTGTCGCGCGAACCGCGGCCTTGGTTGCGTAGGAATCGCCGCGAATTGCAGATGAGGGTCGGGCGGCCCGCCGCTGGAATCGAAGCGGGAGGTTAATCCTGTTCGAGCGAGCGCCGTGCCTTTGCACTCAGGCTTCGTCCTCGCCAAGCCGCCCGGAGAACAGGCTGGCCGCGACGATCATGCGCGCCGCCCAGCCACTCCTTGAGGCCCATCGCCTCGCCCGCCAGCAGCCAGGACGACAGCGCCGCCACCACCAGTTCGAAGAGGAAGATGACGATGGCGTGGTTCGCCGGGGTCTGGGTGAGGCCGTACTGCACGACCAGATTGATCACCAGCAGCACGGCTCCGACAGCGTCAGCAGCAGCAGCGCCGTGCCGATGTCGCGGGGCAGCGCCGCAGGGGTGGAAGCAAACGGCAGAAGGAGCATGCCGAGCACGACCACGCCGAAGAACACGGCGATCGACTTGACCTCGATCGTGAAGTGCGGCGTCTTGCGCATCAGCACGTTGGACAAGCGCGAACAGGAAGCCGGCGACCGAGCCCGATCCATTCCGCCGCGTTCTTCGGCCACGGCGCACCGAGTTCCGGATGCCACAGCATCGTGATACGCGCCGGCCAGCGACAGTCCGACCACGGCACCGCCCACCGCGTTCAGCCGCTCGCCCAGAAGCAGCCGCGACAGCAGCACGGTCCACAGCGGCGCGAGATAGAACAGCAGCAGCACCCGCATCACCTCGCCGTGGAGCATGGCGAGCACGTAGCCGAGGTTGCAGCCGGCGGCGGCGAGGCCGATCCAGAGCCAGCATCCAGCCTCGGGCGGAGCCGCGCAGATGCGGCGAAAGGCGACCAGGGCCGCAGACCAGCGCGACGCCGTAGGTGAGCGCCGCGGATGCGCGCCGGACACCCCCGCTGCCTCGAGCACGCGGTAGGGGTACCAGATCAGGCCCCAGACCAGTGGCGCCGGTGAACAGGGCAGCCGAAGCAACGGGATTCGGTCTGCGCGGCGCTGGCATCCTATAATTCGGCTCGATTTCAAAAAGATGCCAGCGATCGCCCGCGGCCCTGCCGTGAATCCCAATCTCGCCAAGCTCCAGCCCTACCCCTTCGAGAAGCTGCGCCAGCTCTTCGCCGGCGTCACGCCGCCGTCCGACTTGAAGCCGATCAAGCTCTCCATCGGCGAACCGCAGCACGCGACGCCGGAATTCATCAAGGAGGCCCTGGCGGCAGGCCTGGCGCGGGCTGGCGAATTATCCCACGACCGCCGGCACGCGACGACCTGCGCAGCGCCATCGCCGACTGGCTCGGACGCGCGCTACGACTTGCCCGCGCCCGATGCCGGCCAAGCAGGTGCTGCCGGTCAATGGCTCGCGCGAGGCCCTGTTCGCCTTCGCCCAGTGCGTCATCGATGCGCAGCACGCCCCGACCCGCTGGTGCTGTGCCCCAATCCCTTCTACCAGATCTACGAAGGCGCGGCCTACCTGGCCGGCGCTGACGCCGCGCTTTCTCAATCAGCTGCCGGACGAACGGTTTCGCCATCGGACTTCGCCGCCGTGCCCGAAGACGACTGGCGCGCGCGTGCAACTGATCTACGTCTGCTCGCCGGGCAACCCGACCGGCAAGGTGCATGACGCTGGACGAATGGCGCACGCTGTTCGAGCTGTCCGACCGCCACGGCTTCGTCATCGCCGCCGACGAGTGCTACTCGGAGATCTATTTCGACGAGGCCAAGCCGCCGCTGGGCGCGCTGCAGGCGGCACGCCAGCTCGGCCGCGACGATTACCGCAACCTGGTCATGTTCTCCAGCCTGTCGAAGCGCTCCAACGTGCCCGGCATGCGCTCCGGCTTCGTCGCCGGCGACGCGGCGATCCTGAAGCAGTTCCTGCTCTACCGCACCTACCACGGCTGCGCCATGAGCCCGGCCGTGCAGCACGGCCAGCATCGCCGCCTGGCACGACGAGGCCCACGTGCGCGAAAACCGCCGCCTGTACCGGGAAAAGTTCGACCGGCCGTGACGCCCATCGTCGCCGCCATCTGCCTCGACACCCGCATGCCCGACGCCGGCTTCTACCTGTGGGCGCGCACGCCGGCATCGCGGATACCGAGTTCGCCCGCCGCCTGCACGCGTGACTATAATGTCACCGTGCTGCCCGGCAGCTTCCTGGCGCGGGAGGCGGGCGGCGTCAATCCGGGCGCCGGCTTCGTGCGCATCGCGCTGGTCGCGCCGCTGGACGAATGCCTGGAAGCCGCGCGACCGCATCGCCGCTTGCTGCAAACGACTCTGATCAACCGACAAGGACAACAGACCATGCAAGACCATGCAACAGCAATCATCGAACAGGCCTGGGAAGACCGCGCCACGTTCAGCCCCGGCAAGCCGCGCCGGCCCAAGTCGGCGAAGCGGTCGAGCATGGGTTCTCGAGCGAACTCGACCAGGGCAAGCTGCGCGTCGCCGAAAAGATCGACGGCGAGTGGGTCACCCACCAGTGGATCAAGAAGGCCGTGCTGCTCTCCTTCCGCCTCGAGGACAACCGCGTGATGGACGACGGCGTGATCCGCTACTACGACAAGGTGGCACCCAAGTTCGCCAACTACGATGACCGAGGCAGTTCCGCCCGCGGCGGCTTCCGCGTCGTGCCCGGCGCCGTCGTCCGGCGCGGCTCCTTCATCGGCAAGAACGTCGTGCTGATGCCGTCCTTCGTCAACATCGGCGCCTACGTCGATGAGGGCACGATGGTCGACACCTGGGCCACCGTCGGTTCCTGCGCGCAGATCGGCAAGAACGTGCACCTCTCCGGCGGCGTCGGCATCGGCGGCGTGCTGGAACCGATGCAGGCCAACCCGACCATCATCGGCGACAACTGCTTCATCGGCGCCCGCTCGGAAGTCGTCGAAGGCGTCATCGTCGAAGACAACTGCGTCATCTCGATGGGCGTCTTCATCGGCCAGAGCACCAAGCATCTACGACCGCGAAACCGGCGAGATCACCTACGGCCGCGTTCCGCGCCGGCTCGGTGGTGGTCTCCGGCAACCTGCCCTCCGCCGACGGCAAGTACAGCCTGTACTGCGCCGTGATCGTCAAGCAGGTCGACGCCAAGACGCGCTCCAAGACTCGGCATCAACGAACTGCTGCGCGGCACTGACCTTCACGATTGGGTCCCGCATGGCACGCATCAATCAGCGACCGACGACTCCGGAAGCGAGCCATGATTTTCGACAAGCTGTTCCAGCTGATGGCGGAAAAGCAGGCGTCGGACATCTTCGTCTCGGCCGGCGCGCCGATCCACATCAAGATCCAGGGCACCACCATTCCGATCAATCAGCAGGTGATGGACCCGGCGACGATCCAGAAGATGGCCTACGAGATGATGACGCCGGAGCAGATCAAGCGCTTCGAGGCAACCGAGGAGATGAACCTCTCCTTCGGCGTGCGCGAAGTCGGCAACTTCCGCGTCAACATGTTCTGGCAGCGCGGTTCGATCGCCATCGTGGTCCGCTTCATCCCAGGGCGAGATTCCGCGCCTCGACGTCGCTGGCGCTGCCGCCGGTGCTGTCCGAAATCATCATGGAGAAGCGCGGCCTGGTGCTGGTGGTCGGTGCCACCGGTTCCGGCAAGTCGACCACCATCGCCGTCGATGCTCGATCACCGCAACAGCAACCGCACCGGCCACATCCTGACCATCGAGGATCCGATCGAGTTCCTGTTCAAGCACAAGAAATCGATCGTCAACCAGCGCGAAATCGGCATGGACACGCTGTCCTGGGGCGATGCGCTGAAGAACGCCATGCGCCAGGCGCCGGACTGCATCCTGATCGGCGAAATCCGCGACAAGGAGACCATGCAGGCGGCGCATCGCCTACGCCCAGACCGGCCACCTGTGCCTGGCGACGCTGCACGCCAACAACGCCTACCACGCGCTGAACCGCATCATCAACTTCTTCCCGCTGGAAAGCCGCACGCTCGCTGTTCCTCGACCTGTCGGTGAGCCTGCAAGTGCATCATCTCGCAGCGCCTGGTGAAGCAGGCCGGACGGCAAGCGCATGCCGGCGGTCGAAATCCTGCTCAACACCCGCCACATCGCCGAACTGATCGAACGCGGCGAAGTCAACGGCATCAAGGAGGCCATGGAACAGAGCCTGGCCCCGGGCTCGCAGACCTTCGAGCAGGACCTGTTCCGCCTCTACAAGGAAAGCATCATCACGCTGGACGAGGCGCTGGCCAATGCCGACTCGCCGACCAACCTGTCGTGGCTGATCAACAACTGCGCAGCTGTCAGGCCCCAGCGCAGCGAAGCCGGAGCCGCAGGCGTGCTCGATTCGACGTCCGACCGCGAGCGGCGCCTCGTTCAAGGAGTTCTCCCTCAACCTCGACGATGTCGCCCAGGACAGGCGCGCGTGCGCCGGAACGGCCACGGCCTGAGCCGTGGACGTTCCTCTGCAGGCTTGCGCTCTGAGATCCGCCCACCCTGGCAGCTGGCACGCGAGCTGATCGCGCGCCGCTCGGTCACGCCCGACGACGACGGCTGCCTCGACCTGATCGCGGCGCGACTGGCGCCGCTCGGCTTCTCGCTCGAACGCATCGACCGCAACGGCGTCTCGAACCTGTGGGCGCGACGCGGCAACGCGGCGCCGCTGGTCTGTTTCGCCGGCCACACCGATGTCGTGCCGCCCGGGCCGCGTCGACGCATGGCAGTCCGATCCGTTCGGCCGACGCGAGCGCGACGGCTTGCTCTATCGGCCGCGGCGCGGCCGACATGAAGTCCTCGCTCGCCGCCTTCGTCACCGCCATCGAACGCTTTCTCTGCCGCCCATCCGACCGCAGCCGGTTCGATCGCGCTGCTGCTGACCTCCGACGAGGAAGGCGACGCCATCGACGGCACCGTGCGCGTGGTCGAGGCGCTGCAGGCGCGCGGCGAAACCATCGACTACTGCATCGTCGGCGAACCGACGTCGGTGGACGAAGCTGGGCGACACGATCAAGAACGGCCGCCGCGGTTCGCTCTCCGGCAAGCTGACTGGTGCAAGGGCCATGCAGGGCCATGTCGCCTATCCGCATCTGGCGCGCAATCCCGATCCACCTGGCCGCGCCGGCGCTGGCGGAACTGGCAACACCGAGTGGGATGCAGGGCAACGAATACTTCCCGCCGACCACCTGGCAGATCTCCAACATCCATGCCGGCACCGGTGCCACCAACGTCATCCCCGGCACGCTGGAAGTGCTGTTCAACTTCCGCTTCTCCACCGCCAGTCACCGTCGACAGCCTGCAGAGCGCGCGTGCATGACGTGCTGGACCGCCATGGCCTGGACTACGACGCTCGACTGGACGCTGTCGGCCAAGCCCTATCCTGACGCCGCCGGGACGGCTGGTCGAGCGCTGCCGCGTCGGCGATCCGCGAAGTCGCGGGCATCGAGCCGAACTGTCGACCAGCGGCGGCACCTCGGACGGCCGCTTCATCGCCGACATCTGCCGCGAAGTCGTCGAACTCGGCCCGCGTCAATGCGACCATCCACAAGGTCGACGAATGCATCGCCGTCGCCGACCTGGAACCCCTGTCGCGCATCTACCAGCGCATCCTGGAACAGCTGCTGGTCGCCTGAACATGGCGCGCGCGATGCATCGAGCGGCGGGACGGCGGTCGCAATTGTCCAGCCGCCAGCGAAGCCGGCCTGTCGGAGAAGGTTCGCGCGTGATGAACGACGATTCGGTGCTGTCCGAACTCGCAACGCTGCGCGACTGGCTGCGCTGCGCTGTCGCCGCTTCAACGAGGCCGAGCTGTTCTTCGGCCACGGCACCGACAACGCCTACGACGAGGCCGCCTACCTGATCCTGCATACCCTGCACCTGCCGCTGGACCGGCTGGAACCCTTTCTCGACGCGCGACCTGACCCGCGGGGAGCGGCGCGCGGTCCTGGACATCTGATCCGCCGCCGGGTGGAGACGCGCATTCCCGCCGCCTATCTGACCAACGAAGCCTGGCTGGGCGAGTTACCGCTTCTACGTCGACGAGCGCGTGATCGTGCCGCGCTCCTACTTCGCGGAACTGCTGGACGAGACGCCTGGCACCGTGGATCGCCGACCCCGATCGCATCGACGCGCGCGCTCGATCTGTGCACCGGCTCCGGCTGCCTGGCGATCCTGATGGCCCATGCCTTTCCCAATGCCCGCATCGACGCGGTGGATGTTTCGGCCGACGCGCTGGCCGTGGCGCAGCGCAATGTCGCCGACTACGATCTCGATGCAACGCATCACGCTGGTCCAGTCCGACCTGTTCGCCGAACTGGACGGGCGGCGCTACGACCTGATCATCTGCAATCCGCCCTATGTCACGCGCCGAGTCGATGGCCGCCCTGCCGCCGAATACCGCCACGAACCCCGGCTCGCGCTGGCCGCGGGTGACGACGGTCTCGATGCCGTGCGGCGCATTCTGCGCTGCGGCCAAGCAGCACCTGAACGCCAAGGGCATGCTGGCGGTGGAAGTCGGTCACAATCGAGAGATCGTCGAGGCCGCCTTTCCGAAATCGCCTTCACGTGGCTGGAGTCCAGAAGCGGCAGCGCCATGGTGTTCCTCCTGCAACGCCACCAATTGCCGTAATGCCTCCCGCTTGCAATGCTGCCCGCAGTATCGAGTCGCCGCCTGGCCTTGCACGGCGGCCCCATTCGGTCTATTGCACGGCACTGCGGGCCAGTGTATGTTCGAGCACGCTGCTTATTCCATTTCCAGATCATTTGTGACGCGAAGACGAGCCGCGGACAGTGCTGTTGGCACGGCAAGGTGCAGTCGACAAAGTAACGGATGATCTGGAAATCGAATTCCAGCCCCGATTAAGACAAAGGAAAGACAAAGAACATGGCAACCGATCGGCCGATCCTTCTGGTGGAAGACAACCCGGACGACGAGGCGCTCACTTTGCGCGCCTTCAGCAAGAACCGCATCGCCAACCAGGTCATCGTTGCCCGCGACGGCGTCGAGGCCCTGGACTACCTGTTCGGTAGCCGGATCCCACGCCGGTCGCGACCTCCGTACGATTCCCGCCGTCGTGCTGCTCGATCTCAAACTGCCGCGCATCGATGGCCTGGAAGTGCTGCGCCGAATTCGTGCCGACGAACGCACCCGCCTGCTGCCGGTGGTCATCCTGACGACCTCGAAAGAACAGCAGGACATCTTCGAAGCCTACAGCCTGGGTGCCAACAGCTATATCCGCAAGCCCGTGGACTTCGAGAAATTCATCTATGCCGTCGGACAGATGGGACTCTACTGGCTGGCGCTGAACGAACCGCTCGACACGCCTCATGCCTGAGCGGCAGATACAATAGGGCGGAGTTCGGGTAGGTAGCGGAAACCTGTCGAGGGAGGAAGTGATGAATTCGATGAATCAAAAGTTGCTTGTCGTGCTGTTGGGGGCGTTGGGTGGTTTCGCCATCGCCCAGCAGGAACTCGCGCCGGTCCAGCCTGGTACCTACGCGGTGGCGCCGGCGACGAGTGCAGCCGCCGCCAGTCCGGCGCCCGTTGGCCCCGCCATGGTCCAGCCGAGCTATCCGGCCCAGCCCGCAGGCATGAGCAGCGTCAACTGCGGATGTCCCCACGCCACCGCCAGCGCACCGGCAACGGCGCCTGTCTATGCGCCCGGTAGTGCGGCCCAGAGTGCGCCGGCCTACGCGTCGACCCAGCCTTCCGGGTATGCACCCGCCGGCGCACCCGGCTACCCCCGACCATCCGGCACCGTCCCGGGCTATGCCGCCGCGCCGGCCAGTACGAATACCGGCGTGTACTGGACGGGGCCCGGCTACGGCAGCGCGCCCTCCTACGGCAATGCACCGGCCTACGGCTACAACCCGAGCTATGGCAACGCGCCTGCCTATGGCTACAACTCCGGGTACGGCAACAGAGGCGTCTACGCTGCGCCCTCGTACGGCTACGGTAGCGCCACCGGCTATGCGAATGCTCCGACCTACGGCGGCTCGCCCGGTTATGGCTACGGCCAGGGTAATGGCAATGCCCCGACTTACGGCAACGATGGCGGCTGGGGCGACGATTACGCCGGCGCAAACGATCCATGGCGCAGCGGCTACGGCGGCTGGGGAGACGACGCATGGGGCGGACAGCCGAATTACGGCGCCTGGGGCAGCGATCCCTGGAGCGGAAACTACGGCGGGGCCTCCGGCTACAACTCCGGCTACAGCAGTGGCAACGCGTGGGGCGGGAGTCCAGGCTACGGCGGGTGGGACAGCGAGCCGTGGGGCGCAGATCAATGGGCGGGCGGCTACAACTCCGGACCGGGCTACGGCAGGGGATGGTAGAAGCGGCCGATGCGGGTTCGACCACTGGTCACCCGCGTCTTGTTCCCAGGCACATGGAGGACCGCACCGCCCGATGCCAGCCGTGAAACTTGGTCAAGCCTGGGCTGACCTAGATTCTAAGGCGGCAATGCAACCTTCTGGTCGGTGCTGAACTGGTAGTCGCGGAACACATGTTCCGCACTCAGCAGCTCGATAGCTGCCGTCCGCCAGGCGGCGCGTGGTGTCCTTCAGACGGTAGGTGTAGTGGCCGCAGGTCCAGCAGTCGAAGTTGCGCATGTGGGTGCACAGGCAGGTCTTGTCCCTGACCGAAACTCTTCTTCGAATGCGGATGTGCCGCCACTTCCCGGTTGTAGGCCATGATGTAGGCGCAATTGCCCGGAGCCGTCGAGCAGATAGCCGTAGGCCTCGCAGTTGGGCCGGATTCCCGCCCCGATCGCCGGACTGCTCTTCAGCATGCGCATCGGGTAGCCGGTCGGCGATACCGTGTTGACCTCGATATCGTCCTCGTTCGCGCGGAAATACTCCTGCTTCACCTTGTCCGGCAGGCCGGCCTCGTGCGTCACCGTGAAGCGCGTCGCCACCTGCACCGCCGCGGCACCGTTTTCGAGGAAGGACACGGCGTCGCTGCCGGTGAAGATGCCGCCCGCCGCGATCAGCGGAATACTCAGCTCCTCAGCGTCCAGGTAGCGGCGGATCTCGCTCGTGATCGCGCGCAGGTCGTAGCTCGCCCAGTCCATGCCGAAGCCGAGGTGACCGCCGGCGAGCGGCCCCTCCACCACGATGTAATCGGGCAGCCGCCCGAGCCTGGCGTTCTTGCGCAGGAAAAGCTGCAGCGCTCGCAGTGACGAGACGATGATGCCGAGCTTGGCATCGCGAAAGCGCGGATGGTCCTCGATCAGCGCGAACGAGCCGAGATGCAGTCCCGCGCTCAACGTGATGCCGTCGATTCCGGCATCCAGCGCCGCGGTCAGGCGCACGCGCAGCGTCTCGCGCGGCGCGTTCATGGTGAGCTTCTCCATGCAGTTGATGAAGATCAGACCGTCGCCGCGCTTGGCCTGCATGGTCCGGCCCACGTGCATGTGCGTCGCCTCCGACAGGCGCGCCAGATCGAACAGCACCTTGGACTTGTCGGAGTTGGCGACGTTGTACTTGTACAGCTTGGACTTCTCCTTGACGAACTGCGTCTGGAAGCGCCGGTCGGAGACAGTCGGCACCATGGCATCGGAGATATGGCCGATGCCCCCCAGGCGCGCTGCTTCGAGCGCGAGTTCGGCACTGGATATGTCCACGCCCATTCCGCCGATGATGATCGGCACCAGTTCCTGCCTGCCGAACTGCAGGCGGAAATCATCCACGCGTTTCATGGCTCTCCTTCACAAACCGCCGACAATGATAACGCGACGGCGGGCGCACGGGCCGGGCTTCGGCGCGCACACCCGGAGCAGGGCTCGCGAGGCTATGGCACGTCCGCCCCGCTCGCCGTTGCCGGCTCAGGATGGATCGCGAATTGGGATGGGCGCCGCCGGGTGCCGGGCGCACCCGGTCGCGACGCGACGGTCATCGCAGGAATCCGGGCCGAGGCGGATGGATTCGAGCCGGATCTCGCGCCCGGACGCCGCGCCATGCGCTGGCGCCGCAGTATGTCGGAGTCGAATCGGGACAATACGGCGGGCGAACACGACGTGCTCGGCGGGTCATTCCGCCGGGCGAACGGATCTCACTCGTCCAGACCGGCAGCGAAGAGCCGGAGGAAGGCGTGGAATGCGGCGGCACTTTGCCTCGGGTCGTATCGGGCAAAGAGCCTGCGCTGCCGGGGTAACGCCGCGGCTTGGTCCATGCCGAGTATCAGCTCCCGCTCGGCCAGGATCTCTTCGCACATACGTTCCGTCACGAACAGGAAAGGAATCGGAACGTACAACCCGTCCGACCCATGGGTGTGAAAGCGCAACGGGACAACTCGTGCTTCCGCTTTGGAGTGTCTCTTCATGTCACTGGACGCAGGCCAAAAGAAGCATCGCCTCTACTCTGCGACTTGGTCCATCCCAGCGTCTTGACTTATCGCAAGATGTTCATGCTAACGGTCATGGAACGCCAGCCAACTCGAAATAGTGAAAGGCCTTGCCATGACCGTTTCCCTCACCCCCAGCCCCTCTCCCGGCGGGAGAGGGGAGCTTCGAGAGTCGCTGGCGCGTCCTTCACGTTAATCGAGAGCATGGCGGCGGCAATCTCGCCCGCCTCGGATCAACCGGATGATCGAAGGCCACCGACCGCCACGAAGTGCCGTCCGAACGGTACCTGGCACCTCCGTACCGCGAGGGACCGGCGCCACAGATCACGCCGGGTCTCGGCGTGCCTCACTGCGGTAAAGCGCCGCACCGTCAGCGCGTGGCAATTTTCCGCGTACGCCGCTGGATCCGGGCCCGCGGAGTGCGGGTCTCGCTGTGCGCGACTGCGGCAAAGCGCGCCAGCGCTGAGCACGGGACCGACTCCGCTGTCGCTGCCGGCCAGCAGGCCGTGCAGGAAAAGGACCGTCTCCGATCCCTCGCGCAATACCGCCAGCGCAACGACCAGGAACAGCGCGAACAGGGCCTTGTCGCCCGAACGCACCGACAGCCCCACACCTCTCGCCTCGCGCGCCATCTGCGCGCCATGTCGCGACATCCAGATTTTGTGCCAGGCGAGCATGGCTACGGCAATGCCAAGGTCGAAGGCGCTAAAGAGTTCCTGCCCTGCCCCCTCGGCCAATTGGGCAATGCGTTCGGTCAGGGACGCGACGCCCAGGGAGCCTGCAATCCCGGCGAGCAGTCCCGCCGTCAGCCAGCGTGCCCGCACGGCGACGCCGCGCGTCGCGGCGGCGATGATTCCGGTGATCAAGGCAGCTTCCAGCACCTTCTCGAAAAAAAAACGATGGTGGCAGCTCCAAGCATAGCCGCTACTCAGCGATGACCCCGCCATTGGCGGTCTGCTCGTGAAACTCGCCGAAGAACGGAGAGCAGCCGGGGTAAAGGGGGCCAATATAGAGAATGGCCTTGCTGTTGCCGGGAATGACTTTCTCACGGTTGAGGGCATGGCTTTCGAACTCCTCGGTAGTGGCATCGAAGTTTTGCACCAGGAGCTTGACCTTCTGATTGGCAGGCACCCGCACCTCGGACGGATCGAACCTGTGCTCTTCGATCGTCAGCAGAATTTCGGTATCGGCACCCTGAGCCAAGGCCGGCGCAAGCGCAGCCAGGAAAACAATTCGAATAAGGGACGTCGCTCACCACCAGTAAGTTAGTGATGCCAATGATCACGCTTCCTATTTGCGTATGTCAGCGCCGTAGTGAGGACAGGTCGTAGATTCAGTCCCAGGATTGGAATCTCGTGCTCACGGCAAGTCGAGCGCGAGTCGGTATCGCCCGGCGGGGCGTGGGAGAGACCGCGACGGAAAGCAAGTTGCACCAAGCGGCATTGTTTCCCCGTCGCGGCCGAATCTGCGTAAACTTGCGCCTGCCCAGTTCCTTTCGACGCGATTTCGAGGACAACCAAAATGAGCGACGCCCTCACCTATCTGGTGAAAGTTCGACCGACCGCAATGACCGGCTATTTCAGCTTTCTCAAGGAAGCCGGCAAGCATCTCGACCCCAAGACGCGCAACCTGATTTCGGTCATCACCAAGGTTCATGCCCAGACCGAGCCAGGCTTTCGGCAATACCTGACGCGGGCGCTGCGCGAGGGAGCGTCGGCGGACGAGGTGCTGGATGCGTTGCTGATGGCGTTCCCGGCACTGGGCCTGGCCAAGATCGTCTGGGCCACGGACATCCTGCTGGAAATGGACATTCCCGAATTCCGCCCGGCCCTGCTGGGTGCGCCGGCGCAGTGGCACGATATCGCGGCCATGGATGCCCTAAAGGAAGGAGAAGTCAATTATCTCGAATGCGACACCCGCAACCTGTTCGTCTACAAACAGAAGGACACGCTGAAGGTGTACGACAGCCGCTGCCCGCATCAGGTGACGAACATTCCCCACCTCGCCCTGCAGGGCAACAAGCTCACCTGCCCGAAACACAACTGGGCGTTCGACATCGTCAGCGGCGAATGCGTGGAGAAGGGAGATCGTCCGCTCCACCAGTTCCAGCACAAGATCGAGCACGGCCGCCTGATGGCCTATTGGTAAAGCAGCGGGACACGATGCGAAAAACCCCGGGCGGCAACCCGCGTCGCTAACGCAATCCGCGCCGATTCCAGGGCGGAACCGGATTCTTTTCCGACCACAGACCGGAGCGTCTGATCTTGGCCTCCGAATTCGGCGTGCTCGTAACGACCGCGGTCCTCCGCGGGTTGCTCCTTACCCGAACCCTGGTCCCGCCATGCCAGTCCGGCGGCGAGTTGCGCCATGCCGGCGTCCAGGGTTTTCGGGCATGGAGGTCGGCTTCGGCACGGCGCGTCCGGAGGCACTACCCATACCTGGCCGAAGACCTGGCTACCGCGTTCGCGCCGGGTCCAGGCGACTCGCACCTCCTGGTCGAACAGTAGGGCACCGAGGTTCTGCCGCGATCGATCGGCGAAAGGCTGCCCGGGCAAGGGAGCGCGAATGTGCGCGAGTCGAACCTCGTGGCGACCTCGCCCCGCATCCACCACCGTGATCGCGTCACCGCCGGCGACAGCGGCAACTCTGCCCAGGATCTCCTCGGCGAACGCAGAAACACCCGGCAAAAAGCATCGCGATTGCCACCAGAATTCGTCTCACCATGCCGACGGAAGCGCCCTCCCCTTCGTGCCGTTGCACCGGACGCATTAGCATACAGTGCGTATGCCGCCACCCACGGCATACCCGCCGATCGAGGAGACAAACCATTGCAAAGCAGACGAATCCGAAGAGCAGACCCAAGTTCTATCGCGCTCAAGGAGCAGCATCCGGAGTTCATCGAGGCTCTGGACAGCTTGGGACAGGCAGCGCGGGCGGCGGGACCGTTGGACGAAAAGACCGGTCACCTGATCCAACTCGCTGCCTGTGCCGCCATTCGCTCCGAAGGGGGAGTACACAGCCACACGCGCCGCGCCCTGGACCGCGGCGCCTCGCCGCCGAGATTCGCCACGCACTGATGATGATCACGAGCACGATCGGCTTTCCGAGCGTGGTCGCGGCCCTCACCTGGGTCTCCGATGTGCTTGACAAGAAGTAGCAGTTCCGGCGCCCGGGAGCCACACGCCGTGCGGCACCGAAATTGACCTGTGCTGCGGCTGCGGGTAGAATTCGCGGTCCTCGGGGTGTAGCGCAGCCTGGTAGCGCGCTTGCTTTGGGAGCAAGATGTCGGGGGTTCAAATCCCTCCACCCCGACCAGTGCGCTTCAACCCCACGCTCCGACTGCCCGTAGCTCAATCGGATAGAGCACCGGCCTTCTAAGCCGGGGGTTACAGGTTCGAGTCCTGTCGGGCGGGCCAGGCAGCAGGATGCATGCAGTGCGGCAGGTTTCTCGGTGGTGGCCGTAGCTCAGTTGGTAGAGTCCCGGATTGTGATTCCGGTTGTCGTGGGTTCGAGTCCCATCGGCCACCCCACCCCTATTCGTTCTCCGCGGTAGCGCCTGCGAACTTCCTAAGATCAGGGGCATTTTCCCAGGATCCTTCGACCGCAGGGGTCTTCCGAACCCGCCTTCTGTCATGCACCCTGGCCGGGATCTGTTCAGTACGGCGCCCCGTCCGTTCGCTCACCTTCCGGCCTTGCTCAATCAGCGTGGTTACAGCTTTGGCGCGCAAGTCGTGGAATGTGAAGCGCGCATTGCCCGCCTTCCCCCATGCAACCTGGAGCTCGAAGGCCCCGCGGACTCAGCCGACGTTTGATTCCGGCGCCGGACACGCGGGTGCCCTATCCCCGCTGAGCAGTTGGCGCAGCCAGGCGCGCTGGATGCCGCGGGCGCAATTGCCGGCGAGCATCGCGCGGACGCGAGGCAGAGCGTCAGCCAACGGCACCGCGCCAGGTGCCAGGATGGCGTCGCAGCGCAGGACGTGAAATCCCAGAGGCGATTCGACGACATCGCTCAACGCTCCTTCCTGCAGGGCAAACAGCGCCGCGTCCAGGGTGCCGAACAATTGTCCCCGCCGGTACTCGCCCAGCATTCCGTCTTGAAGGGCGGTGGGACATTCGGAGTGCTTCAATGCCTGTTCCGCGAATCGCCCCGCATCTCGCGCCAGGCGGGTCGCGATGGCAGCGATGCGGGCTCGGGCCGACTCCCGCCGATTCTCCTCGAAACCCTCACTGAGGGTCACCAGGATATGGCTGGCGCGCCGCCGCTCGGGCCGGACGAAGCGATCGATGTGCAGGCGGTAGAAGAGCTCCGCGTCGGTATCGCTCACCGCGGGCGCCTGGGCCGACACCCTCTCCAGCACAGCGTCCACCGCCAACCCGCGGCGCACCGCCGCTTCCAGTGCCGCCTGCGACAGGCCGTTGGCGGCCAGATCGGCGGCGAACTCCGCCTCGTTCCCATAGCGCTCGCGAATCTCGCCGAGCGCCGGGATCAATGTGACCTCGGGAATGCACCGGCGTCCACGGCTCGTTCACCCGGATCAACTCCTCCTCGCGGCAGCCCACCATGCGGCCGAGGTCGAGAAAGTACACGCTGTAGATTGATCGCGCGGCGCGGGCACTACCGTGTTCTCGTGTTCGATGTGCTGCAGCGATCGTTCGGACTGCGGCAGGAGCCCCTTCGCCCCCGATGGCAGCCGGTGCGAGTTCCCGCCATAATGCGTGCCGGCATGACGGCGCTGGAGGCAGTGCAATCCGGTCTCCATCGGCCGGAGTCTTCCTGACTGGCAACGACGGCGACCATGCTCCGTTTCTGCGGTCATCATGCCTTCCGAATTCCCTGCCAGGATGGAGAACGTCCTCTATGACTTTCCGGATTCATGACCGCGCGCACCACGACGCGGTATGCGAGAAGTGCGTTTTCGACACCGATTTGCATCATTTCGAAGAGGACGTCGTGGAGGTTTCGCGGCAGCGCCTGGTGCTGGTGGATCTCTGGGCCGATTGGTGCGGTCCCTGCCACCATCTGGCGCCTATCCTGGCGCGGATCGTTCCGGACTATGGCGGCCGCGTCCGCCTCGCCAAGGTGGAAGTGGACGAGGGCGACAACATGAAGATCGCCGGCCGCAATGGCGCGAGGGGTTTCCCGACGGTACTGCTGTACAAGGATGGCGAGGTGGTCGACCGCTTTCACGGCGCGAAGCCCGAGCATTTCGTGCGCGAGTTCATCGACCGGCATCTCCAAGCCTGAGTCCAGTACACCGGCGCGGCGCTGCTCGAAATCGCGACCGGCTCCATCGTGCTCTGGACTCGCACGAAACGACGAATAGGAATCAGAAGATGATCTACAAAGGTAGCTGCCACTGCGGGCGCACCGCCTTCGAAGTCGAAGGCGAACTCACCGGCGTCATGGACTGCAACTGCTCGATTTGTTCGCGCAAGGGATCACTGCTGTGGTTCGTGCCGCGGGACAAGCTGCGCCTGCTGACCCCGGAGGAGAACCTCGCGACCTATACCTTCAACAAGCACTTGATCAAGCACCGCTTCTGCCCGACCTGCGGCATCCACCCCTTCGGCGAGGGGGCGGATCCTGCCGGCAACCGCATGGCGGCGATCAACGTGCGCTGCCTGGAAGGGGTCGATGTGGCCTCGCTTTCGGTGAAGTACTTCGACGGCCGGTCGCTCTGAACCCGGAACAACCTGTGGGCGCCGCGCCGGGCAAAGTCCTGAAGCCGGCCGCGGCCTACTTCGGACTGGTCTTCGGCACCGGCTTCGTCCTCGGATCCATCCGTGTACCCGTCCTGGTGCCGATGATCGGCGACCGTGCGGCGGAGCTGATCGAGGCGCCGCTGATGCTGATCGCCATCGTGCTGGCGGCGCGCTGGGTGGTGCGCCGCTTTTGCAAGCGCTGCGGGCGGGCCACGCTGCTGGGGGTGGGGACCATCGCCGCCGGGCTCGTACTGGCGGCCGACTTGGTGGTCGGTGTCGGGCTGCGGGGCATGTCCGCGGCCCAGGTATTCACCGATCGTGATCCAGTCTCGGGCGCCGTGTACTACGGACTGATCGGGCTCTATGCGCTGATGCCCTGGATCTTCGGGCGTCGCGCCGACGTGCGTGACCGTGGCTGAACCGGCCTCGATCGACGACCTGCCCGGCCTCGGGCCGAAGTCCCGCGACATGCTCGCGCGAGCCGGTATCACCACCGTCGAGGAGTTGCGGAATCTGGGCGCGGTCGTGGCCTACCTACGGGTGAAGCGGGCCAACGGCAAGGTCAGCGTGAATCTGCTCTAAGGTCTGGAGTCGGCGCTGTCCAGCGAGCCGTGGCAGGAGGTCGTGCGGTGCCATCGCACCAGCCTGCTGCTGGTGCTGGAACAGCACGAGAGGAACGCCGGCGCGGCGCCTGTGGCGGACGACCACAGCGGCAAGCCCTGACCGCGCTCCACGCTGGTACGGTCTCTCAAGCAGCGCTGTCCGAAGCGCTGCGGTTCTGCATCGAAAGTCTGCTCCGGATAATATCCGAGCAATCTAGTCGGCTTTAGTGCTATAAGTGATCAGGAGCAGTCTTGTTCCGCACCGAACCGACCGAGCCACGGAACGGGACACGGTTGGGACCACCGCTCTCCACCTGCACCGTATGCGACTGCTCTGGATTCAGGGCAGCCCGAAAGGAGCAACACCATGAGACAGATCCACATAGACTATCCCGGCACCGGTCTTGACTACAACGTGGCCCGCGCACTCGCGGCCTCGCTTGCGATCGATGATCCGGAAATCGAGGAACCGGTGGTGATGGCCTGGCACGATAAGGGAGCGTCGAAGATGTCTCCCGTCATCGAGGGCGGCGACATCAACACGCGCTGGCACGATTATGGGGAAAGCCATAGCGGTAAGATCGAGATCAATGTCAACGGCCAGTATGATTTCGTCTTCGCCGATGCCGCAGGTTTCGATGGCTACGGCCCGAGCCCGTACGTCAACCTTTCCGACGGCAGCGGCACCAAGTACCTATGCCAGCGGGGGTTGCTGCGCGACCCGCACCAGCCTGAAAATGGTGCATGCGTGGCGCTCGACGACTATACGAGCCAGATGACCTGAGAATCCGTCGGACGGAACTGCCGACGCGACGCGGCCAAGGGTATGGCCGTAGCCGTCGTCGCGGCGTTGCCGTGGATGCGTAACCGTTCCCGGGTGGCCCCCTTGAACCTGCTGGGCAAGCAAGCATGACTCCGGCACATGATTTCGATATCGACGCACGCGGACTGAATTGCCCGCTGCCGGTTCTTCGGGCCAAACAGGCCATTGGCCGCATGCAGCGGGGCAAAGTGCTGCGTGTGCGCGCCTCGGACCCGGGTTCGGTCAAGGATTTCGACGCCTTCTGCCGGCAGTCAGGCAACGAACGGGTTTCGTTCGAGGAGAGTGACGGCGAATACACCTTCTACCTGCGCAAGACTTGATCGGACGCAGCCGTGCGCCGAATGCCTGGTTCGATGGCGGCTGCACCGATTGTCCGCAATAATTCGATTCCATGATCTGACCGAAGGAGGCCGAACTTGGGAACGCTTCCCGAAATTGCCGTTCTGGACGAACTGATCCGGCGCCGGCTCGACGAGACTCTGTCCGAGAGGCTTGCCGAAAAGCTCACGGAGATGAAGGGCAGCAAAACGCCGTCACTGGCCATCATTGCCACCGGCGGCACGCTGGACACGGGTTATCTTCCCTTCATTTTGAGTGCGACCGCCGCGGCGCTGGGGTGGAATGCGTCGGTGTTCTTCACCTTTTATGGATTACAACTGCTCAAGAAGGATATCAGCGACCTGAAGGTGAGCCCCCTGGGCAATCCGGGCATGCCGATGACAGTGCCCTTCGGCCCGCGCTGGTTCAGGAACATCAATTGGGACATCCCCAACGCCGTCCAGGCGTTCGTCCCCGGATTCGAAGCGGTGGCGACCTCGCTCATGGAACGGAAATTCAAGGACAACGGCGTCGCGAACCTGACCGAACTGCGCCAGTTGTGCGTGGATGCCGGCGTACACCTTGTGGCCTGCCAGATGACGGTAAGCCTGCTCGGCTTCACTGCGGACGACTTCATCCCGGAGGTGACGGAGTATGCCGGTGCGGCCACCTTCCTGCCGATGGCCCGGGACGCCGACGTAAGCCTGTTCATGTGACGAGCGATTTGCAGGCGACGTGCCGCAGGCAGATTGTGCCGCTTTTCGCGGGGCACGTTCAGCCTGTTAGGACGGCGGTCCTTTCGACACTGGATCGCAGTTGGAAACGGTGAGGCTACAAAATGGAAACGAGCTTCGTCGCCGTGCCCGGTACGATCGATAGAAGACTATGAAGCGTACAGAATGATGTCTCGAGCCGACGCCATATGCCGAAAGGGCTATCTCCTGCCTCACTGCCCGGAAGGCGAACAGGACCAGCAAGTGCGCTTGTATTGGGATCCCATCGGCAAGAGGTGGAGCGTGACGGTAGCGGGCAGCTTCGTCAGCGACACTGTCGCGGACGAGTTGATCGACGCGGCGGTCAACAAGTATGCAATCGCCCGCACACCGGAAGACTCATGAAGGTTGGCGAACCCGCTGCCTTGTCGTGAATCCCCTTGCGAATGGGTTCAGGGATCCTGTCTGCGGCAAGACCCGAGATTGGAGAACCTGTTGCCCGGAGGGACGCATCCTCCGAGCACCCCTGCTTACTCACACCGGCTTGCGCGTCGCGCCGCTCACGGAAACGCCGGAATAAGCGGCTCGGTGCCTTCCAGTTCGGCTTCCGGGTGGTGCTTCTTGACCAGTTCGCTGATCTCTTCGACTCGCGATATCGGCACGTCGATCATCAGCAGCAGCCCACCTCTCTCGATTGCGTCCTCGAATTGCTTGTGCCGCGTGTTGCCGACGCTGAGTCCCACCATGCCGCTCAACCACGCACCGACTCCCGCCCCGGCGAGGCTGGAACCAAGGATAACGCCTCCCGCGATCACTGCCGCACCCGGCGCGAGCGCGATGCCGACCAAGCCCGCCAGCGTTCCGACCACTCCGCCCAGGGCGAGGCCGCGCTGGACCGCCGGGACGAAATCGGACTTCTGCATCATCGAGGCCTCCGGCAGTTCATGCATATCCGTGCCCCGCTTGGCCAGGATATGGATGTGCTTCTCCTCGACGCGCGCAACCAGCAACTGGTTCACGATCGTTCTGGCCACGTCGCTGCTCGGCACGATGAAATAGATGCGCTTGATCTTCATCTCGTTCTCCTCATCGGTGCGACTGAAGGAAGGATAGGAAGGAGGAATGACAACTCGAACCCTACCACGCGCGCCGGTAGGGCTCAAGGCACCGGATATTGGGAGGCGGCACGTGGCGCCGGCCTCTGAGGATTCCGGCGGGTTCGTGTATCCGCTCACGGCGGTCTCCTGCCCGTCCCTACCCGATCTCGTGGCTCCCTGAACGGCTGCGGCCTGGTCGCCATTTGACGATGAGCAGAGCAGCCCGATACCCGGCGTCCTTGGCAGCCTGAACTCAACGTGGTGCTCAGCCTGAACATCGAGGCAGCGGGCGAGTCGGCCCGGCCCTCTAGGCCTTCGCCTTGACGTAACGTCCTGGGGCAGGCTCGATCTCCCGGTAGGTCGAGTTGCCCGGATGCTCGGGTGCGGGAACTTTCTTTCCGCTGCGCTTGCCGAGCCACTCGATCCAGTTCGGCCACCAACTTCCCTTGCGCTCGGTGGCACCCGCCAACCACTCTTCGGCCGTGGCGCTGGCCGGGGCGTCGCTTACCCAGTGGCTGCGGCGGTTCTTCGACGCCGGATTGATCGAGCCGGCGATATGTCCGCTGGCAGCCAGCACGAAGGTGGTCGGGCCGCCCAGTACCTTGCGCGACAGGTAGGCCGCATGCCAGAGGACGAGGTGATCCTCGCGCGCCGCCATGATGTACGCGGGTACGTCGATCTTGCCCAGGTCGATCTTCTGTCCCAGCATCTGCAGTTTGCCCGGCACGCGCAGGCTGTTCATCAGGTACATGTTGCGCACGTACCAGGTGAAGAACGGCCCGGGCAGGTTGGTGCTGTCGGAGTTCCAGTAGAGCAGGTCGAACGGCTGCGGCTTCGCGCCCTTCAGGTAGTTGCCGACCACGTACTGCCAGATCAGGTCGTTGGCGCGCAGCGCGGAAAAAACGGTGGCCAGATCGCGGCCGTGCATGACCCCGCCCTTGCCGATTGCCGCCTCGTTGGCCGCGACGGTCGCCTCGGTGACGAGTGCGCCGATCTCCCCCGGCTCCGAGTAGTCGAGCAGCGCGGTCATCAGGGTCAGGCTCTCCACCGGGTCTTCGCCGCGGGCCTTGAGCGCCGCCAGGGCCGAGCAGACGAGCGGGCCGCCGATGCAGAAGCCGAGGACGTTGGGCTTCGCCGCGCCGGTGATCTCGCGCACGACGCGCATTGCCGCCAGCGGCCCCATCTCCAGGTAATCGTCCCAGGTGAAGTGCCCCTGCTCTTTCGTCGCACTGCGCCAGGAGATGAGGAACACCGTGTAGCCCTGCTCCACGATATAGCGGACGAACGAGTTCTCCGGCTGCAAGTCCATGAGGTAATACTTGTTGATGCACGGCGGTACCAGCAGCAGCGGACGTTCGGCGACCTCGGCGGTAGTCGCTGCATACTGGATGAGTTGCATCACCTCGTTCTCGTAGATCACGGAGCCGGGCGTCGTGGCGATGTTGCGGCCGATCTCGAAGGCGGTCTCGTCGGTCATCGAGATGCGCCCCTTCTGCATATCCTCCAGCGCGTTCTTGATCCCCGCCGTAACGCTCTCGCCCCTGGATTGCAGCGCCGTGGTGAGGAATTCCGGATTGGTCAGTGCGAAGTTCGACGGTGCCATGGCATCGACGAACAGCCGCGTCAGGAACTGCATGCGGGTCTTGGCCGGGCCATCGGCGAGCGGCGTTGTCTCGGCCAGTTTCGTGAGGAAGCCGGCATTGAGCAGGTAGGCCTGGCGCAGGTAGTCGAACATCGGAACATCCGACCACTCCGGGGCGGTGAAACGGCGATCGCCGGAGGCCGGTTTCACCAGCGGGTCGGCCGGTGTGCCCGGAGTGGGCTGCATGAACGACTGCCAAAGCTGGACGTGCTGGCTGCTGAAGTCGCGCAGCAGGCTCACCAGCGGCTCGGCATCCGGAATCGGCAGCTGCGCTTGCGAAGGCAGCGGAGGACCGGAGGGGGAGGACAGGATCGCCTGCTGCTTGGCGACGAAATCCCAACACGATTGCGCCAAGGCCTGGCCAGTCTGGAAGTATCCCTGCAACAGGGCCGCTGATTGCTCCGGAGTCATGGGCTCGATCCTTTCGTCTGTCAGTTTGTTCGCTCCGAGTCCGCGGTCTCCCGCCGGACGTCTTCAAACGGCGTTGGCAGGCTCCGCGGGCGTCGCTGCCTTCTCGTCGGCCATGGCACGCCAGGCTGGACGCTGGCGCCAGGCAGTGCGCGCCGGGTGGCCGGCGACCTCGCGCGGCGCGCGCCCGTCATCCACGCCCCGCCGTTTGCCCTGCGTCCGCAGGCGTGCTCAAGGCGCGAACCAGTCCCGCCCGTTGGTGCGAACAAGCTGAGCCAGAGCGTGGTAGTCCTGCCACTCGTCCGCGGAATGGACCGTCGGCGCCACCATGCTGCCGCGGGCCGGCAGCTTTCTCATCAGGTAGGGCAGATCGGCAAAGACCGGCGTGAAATACCGCGCCGGCTTGCCCACCGCGTAGGCGTAGCCGGCCTCGAAGATCGCGCTGGTGGCCAGTTTCTTGGGATAGACCAGCATGAAGTGGCGGCTGCGGTCGATCGCCCGCAAGTCCTTGTCGGCCGAGACATCGGCGGCCTGGAACTTGGCGACGGTGTCGATCTTCTCGCCCGACCAGTACACCCGCAGCTTGCAGTCGATCAGCGCGTCGTAGAACCTTCTTCATCCCGCGCCAACCTTGTTCGTAGTCGTGTTCGGGCCAGCCGGCCATAGGCACCGACAGAAACACATCGTAGTCGAAACCCGGCGCGCCGGCCGCGCTCCGGCTCCGCTGCGTGGCTTCGGCGAGCGCAGCCTCAAGCTCCGGCCAGTCCTTGGCGAACTTGCGTTCGAACTTGCCCTTTTCCAGCGGTACGACGAGCGTCTCGTTGACCGCGCGCACCAGCCGCAACATGTCGGAGCGCGAGGTGTCGGCGGCATTGAGTTCGTTGAGCGGACTGGGCAGGTCGCTGCGTGCGAGGCCGATCACCAGCGGAATCACGCGCGCTTCCTTGGCATGCAGGTGTTTGGCGAGTGCGCCCGCTTCGAACAAGACCCAGGGCGCGCGCCGGTTTTCGGGAGTCAGGCACAAGAGGCCGATGCTGGATTGATCCAACACCTCCATCAGCTTCGCGAACCAGGCCTCGCCCTTGGCGATGTCTTCCGACGACAGGAACACGTCGTCCGCGCCGAGCGCGTCAAAGAAATCCGTGCAACCACGCCTTGAGGGCCTCGGCTGCATAGTGGCTCGACTCGCCCGACCAACTGATGAAAATTCTCATGCCGCCCTCCGCTTGTCCGATCCCGACGCCAGGGCGAGGCAGCACCGTGTCCGGGCTGCGGCTGGGTCAGGGCTGGCCGCGAGCGGTGACGTGGTGCCGCCGGCGCCGTGGGGTATAGGAAGAATAAACGTCCCATGTCGGATGAGCAATGGGTAGCGCACCGGCACCGGAAGCCCGGTCCGCCACCTGCAGCCCTCGCCGTGGGCGCTGCCCGACGAGGCATGGATTGAACTGTGCGCCTGAGCGTGAGCCCGTTTTCGTGCAATTCAGGTCGACGGGACACACCATACCCTGCCGCCGGCATTGGGCAGCAAAGCTCAATTCCTGCGCGTCCGGCGTGTGTGCTGTAATAGCCCATGCAGCGCGGCGGGGTTCCTTGAAGAGCAGCGGTCGAGGCGAGACAAACCGTGGCAGATGTCCGAATCTTCCTGTCCACAGTAAGCGCGGAATTTCGCAGCTACCGGGACGCCTTGCGCCACTACCTGGACCGCCCCAACGTCACGGTGAAGGTGCAGGAAGACTTCATCGTGACCGGCACCGAAACGCTGGACATGCTCGACGAGTACATCCGGCAGTGCGACGTGGTGATCCACCTGGTGGGCGACATGACCGGAGCGATGGCGCAGGCCCCTTCGGTGGCGCTGATCCGGCAACGCTACCCCGATTTCGGTAGCCGCCTGCCGGTGGGCCCTTCTCTGGAACCCGATGGGCCGCCCCTCTCGTACACCCAGTGGGAAGCCTGGTTGGCGTTGTATCACGCCAGGAAGCTGATCATTGCGGTCCCGGAGAATGGCGCCAAGCGGGACGAGCGCTACACGCTGGACCCGCTCCAGCAGGCGGCACAAAAGGACCATCTGGTGCGGCTGGCGAGTGTCGAGCGTTACCCCGGGATACCCCCTTCGCCTCGGCCGACCAGTTGGCCGCCGAGATCTGGCGTTCGAGTCTGCTCGACATCCTTGTCGAAGCCGGGCTGATCAGGAAGGTGGTCAATCTCCCCTATCTCAGCTTGGGCGATCTCTTCAAGGGCCGGGAGATCCTGCTCGACGCTCTGGCCGAGCGTCTCGGGCCAGTTCCCCAGCGCGGCGACCTGCCTGCCGTCGCGAAGGCGTTGACGGGCATGGGCGGTGTGGGCAAGACCCGGCTCGCGATCGAATACGCCTGGCGTCATGCCGGCGACTACACGGCGATGCTTCTCGTCGGCGCCGATAGCCCCGAAGCACTGAACCGCAATCTGGCCGCCCTCTGCGCAGCGCCGATCCTCGATCTTCCCGCGAAACACGAAAAGGACGAAGACAAGCAGCGCAATGCAGCCCTCGGTTGGCTGCAGCAGCACCCCGGCTGGCTGCTGATTCTGGACAACATCGACTCGAAAGCCGCGGCCACGGCGGTCAAGGCCCTGCTTCCGCAGTTGAGGGGAGGACACGTCCTGTTCACCAGCCGGCTGAGCAACTGGAGTGGCAGTATCAAGGCCATCCCCGTGGATCTGCTCTCGCCCGCGGCCGCCACCGACTTTCTGATGGCACGCACGGCAGCGGACCGCCGCCGACAGGCCAATGACTTCGCCACGGCGAGTGACCTGGCAGAAGAACTGGGCTATCTCGCGCTGGCCCTGGAGCAGGCAGGCGCCTACATCGCTTATCGTACCGGCAGCTTTGAGCAGTACCTGACCGAGTGGGAGCGCCAGCGGGAAACCGTGTTGGCGTGGTATGACGCGGACCTGGTGGAGTATCCGAAAAGCGTGGCGATCACCTGGCAGACCTCGTTCGACCAGCTCGGTGAATCTGCCCGACGGCTGCTGCAGCGCCTGGCTTGGCTGGCGCCGGACCCCATTCCCGAATCCCTGCTGGCGGTTCCCCTCGCGGAGCTCGACCCGACGAAGGCCGCTCCCTTAGGAGCCCTGGCCGAGCTCAAGTCCTATTCCCTGGTGACGCGCTCTGCCGACGCTCCCTATTTCACCGTCCACCGGCTGGTGCAGGAGGTCACCCGGCGCGGCCAGCGCGACGACCCCGCCCACGCCCTGCTGGTCGAGGCATTGAACTGGGTGAACGACGCCTTTGTCGGCGATCCTGTTGGACGTGCGCGACTGGCCGGTCCTCGACCCCCTGGCGCCCCACGCGCGCACCGTCGCGGCGTACGCCGATGAAGTCGGGATTGCCGATCCTTCTGCCCGGTTGCTCAATCAGGTCGGGCTGCTGCTCTTTCAGAAAGCCCTGTATGCCGAGGCCGAGCCGCTGATGCGCCGGGCGCTGGCGATCGACGAGGCGAGCTTCGGCGCCGATCACCCCAACGTCGCCATCGACCTCAACAACCTGGCCCGGCTGCTCCAGGCCACGAACCGCCTGGCCGAGGCCGAGCCGCTGATGCGCCGGGCGCTGGCGGCTTTCATCGAGAACCTGGGCACGAAGCACCCCTCTTCAAACACCGTAGGGCGGAATTGCATTGCTCTCCTGCAGGCGATGGGAAGGACGGGAGATGAAATCAGGGAAGAACTTGCGTCTCTGATCGCTGGAGCCTGACCCACGGCGTGTCAGAAAGCCGGAAACGGCGATGTTCGGGAACCGTTGTCGGAATACCGCGTGCCGGCGCTGGGTCGAGCCCACGGCGGTTCACTGGTCGGTTCGGGTCCCGTGGGTAAGACTGCGTTCAGGGAATGTTCCCCGAATGTCTGCTTCGCATGGGGAACGTCACGCGCTGGATTCAGCCTCCCCAGCGCTGACGCCGGCCGTGATGCCGGACTGGTGGCGTACGCCAACCATTTCGCCCTTGTCCCGCGCAGGCCCGGCCGCAGCGGCATCATGCACTGCCGCACCTGGACCGGGCCGCCGCACAGGACTCAGAGTTGGCTCATCCCGCCATCGACGATGATTTCGGTGCCGACGATGAAGGCGGATTCGGGCGCGGCCAGATGCAGCACCGTCGATGCGATCTCCTCCGGCGTGCCGAAGCGACCGAGCGGAATCTGGCTGCGGATGTGGGTCGCGGTGGCCTCCAGCGCCGCCGCATCCAGGCCCAGCTTGCCGTAGATGGGCGTATCCACCGGACCGGGGCTGACCACGTTGACGCGCACCCCGCGCGGCAGCAGTTCGGCCGACAAGGTCTTCGCCAGCGAGATCACCGCCGCCTTGCTGGCGGCATAGACGGAGGAGTTGGGCATGCCGATGTGGGCATTGATGGACCCGTTGATGACGATGGACGCGCCTCGATTGAGCGCGGGCAGCAGCGCCTGGATCTGGAAATAGGCGCCCTTGACGTTGATGTCGAAGACCTCATCCCAGAACGCCTCGTCCACATCGGGGAAGGCCGCGAACCTGCCGATGCCGGCGTTGATGAACACCGCATCCAGCGTGATGCCGTGGCCGGCAATGGCGGCGGCCAGGGACTTGGCGGCGCCAGGATCGCCGGCATCGCTGCGCAGCGCCAGCGCATTGCCCCCGAGGAGGACTTTTGCCGCCTCCAGTGCCGTGGTGTCGCGCCCGGTGATGAGCACCCGGGCGCCCTCCGTGGCGAACGCGCGGGCGGCGGCCAGGCCGATCCCGCTGCTGCCGCCGGTAACCAGTGCCGATTTGCCTTCGAAACGATTCATGACTCTCTCCTCCGGGGTGGGTCGGTGCCGAAACGCAGCCCGCGCTATCGGGCGCTGCGCAGGTGTGTACTGTCCTATGCGCCCAGTTGACCGAAACGGCCGTGGTTGAAGTCTTCGATGGCTTGCGCGATCTCGGGTTCGGTATTCATGACGAAGGGTCCGTAGCCGACCACCGGCTCGTCGATCGGCGCCCCGCTCAGCAGCAGCACCGTTGCGTCGGTGTTGGCCTCGATCGCCACCTCCGTGCCGGCACGATCGAGCAGCACCATCTGCGCTTCGCGCGCGACCTGGCTGCCGTTCACCAGCACGGTGCCGCGCAGCACGATGAGCGCCAGCGTGCGGCCCTCGGGCAGACTGAACTGCGCGGCCCGATCCTGGTTCAGGCGCAGGTCCCAGACGTCGATCGGGGTGAAGGTGCGTGCCGGGCCGCGCTGGCCGCCGAATTCGCCGGCGATGACGCGTACCCTGCCGGCGTCGCCCGGCAGCGCCACGGCCGGAATGTCCTGCTCGAGCAGCGTCTGATAGGCCGGCGCGGACATCTTGTCGCGGGCCGGCAGATTGACCCACAGTTGCACCATCTCCAGCGTGCCGCCGCTGCGGCTGAACGCCTTCGAGTGGAACTCCTCGTGCAGGATGCCGCGGGCCGCCGTCATCCACTGCACGTCGCCGGGGCCGATGCGCCCGCCGCTGCCGGTCGAGTCGCGATGCTCGACCTCGCCCTGGTAGACGATGGTCACCGTCTCGAAGCCGCGGTGCGGGTGCGGGCCCACGCCGCGGGCGCGCTCGCTCGGCGCGAACTGCGCCGGGCCGGCGTAATCGAGCAGCAGGAATGGACTCAGGTGCGCGCCGTGGCTGTGGTACGAGAACAGCGAGCGCACCGGGAATCCATCGCCCACCCAGTGCTGTCGCGGGGCGCTGTAGAGGCCGAGAACCTTCTTCATCGTCGTCTCCTGTTCACGGGGCACTGAGGGCCCGGATTGGTGTCGGGAACGATAAAGCCGCAACGATGGGAGCACCAGTCAGCGAGAACGATACTGATAGACTCCAGTCAGCCTAGTCCAAAATCGGTCGTTTTTCGGTTGATGACCAACTCCGCTGCAGAGGCGAACGACGAGCGCCGGTTCCGCCAATCGCTGATCATTGCGGCGGGCTTCGTTGCCGTGCTGTGGTTGATTCAACTGGATGCGGCGGTCTTCGACCTCAACCTCTCACATTTGGGGATCTACCCGCACCGCATCAGCGGCCTTGTCGGCATCGCCTTCGCGCCGTTGATTCACGGCTCGTTCCTGCACCTGTTGGCGAATTCCGTTCCGATCGTCGTGATCGGCACCGCATTGCTTTATGGATATCCGCGCTCGGCCAGACTCGTCCTCACGAGTCTGTATGGCGGAACGGGCCTGGGCGTTTGGCTGTTTGCCCGCGAGGCGTATCACATCGGAGCGAGCGGGCTGACTTTCGGCATGATGTTCTTCGTCTTCACCATTGGGGCCCTGCGCTGGGATCGGCGCGCGATCGCGCTGTCCAGCCTGGTGTTCTTTCTCTACGGCGGGATGATCTGGGGAATCTTCCCGGGCGATCCCGAGGTCTCCTACGAGTCTCACTTCTTCGGTGCATTGCTCGGCGTGATCCTGGCGATTGTCTGCCGGAACCGAGACCCGGCACCGCCGGAGAGACAATACAGTTGGGAAACCGAGGAAGCGACGCAATCCGAGGTGCCGGACGACGCGTCCGGGCGAGACGGCAGCGGGCCCACAACGCTCCATTGATGGTGCGCGTCCAAGCGAATACCGGAGCCTCCTCGATACGATTCCCGCACCGAGCCAAGCGCAGCGGCAGAATTTCGCCCGCTTCTGGCGGGCTTGCTGCCCATGCCCAGACATGCGCCCGGCTCCACCACGGTCAGAGGCGCCGCCCGGGAGTGGTGGTTCATGACGAACAGAATCGATCCATCGGCGCAGTTCCCGGATACACCGCTCACTTCACCACAACGCCTTTCCAGAATGCGACGCGCCCGATGATTTGGCTGGCTGCCGGCTTCGGCTCCGGGTAGGACCAGCCGGCGTTACGATTCTTCTGGCCGTTGACCACGATCGTATAGTAGTGGGCTGTGCCCTTCCACGGACAGGTCGTGGTCGTTGCGCTCGTCATGATGCAGGTGCGATCCAGCGCCGGTTCGGGAACGTAGCTGTCCCTTCCACCACGACGATGTCCTCGCTCTCGGAGTGGACTCGTCCGTTCCAGATTGCCTTCATCACATCTCTCCTGAACCGAGGGGACGCACCGACTCGAGTCAACGGCTGTGCCATTGCGACGGGCGCGCCCGCCCGCTGCGTCGGGCCACGGTATCCCGGATCCGCCCGCAACAGCGGCACTGCGCGCCAAAGGGAAATGCTGGCATTATCCGGGTGCAAGAGCGATCGCGTTCGCACCGCCTGGAGGTGGGCGGGTACTTCACGCCTATTCGCTGGCGTCAGTATGGGCAGGATCGACTTTTTGGGGACAGCCTCTGCTTGCGGCACGAAAGCCGACGGATCTGCGTTGGACCTGGTCGGCCGGACGCCCATGTCGCTGCGGTCGGACGGGTGTCGGTGGACAGCAGCGTTTGCGACCTGCTGACGCTGGCACGGATCGATTTTCGGCGTGCGGCCAGCCCCTCCCCTAAGCGATCCGGTACGTTGCACGGATCGCCAAAATGAACTGGGCACGTACAAGATCCGAGCCGGGGCGCTTGCGCGAATTGCTGAGGACTGGAAGGTCAGACTGTGAAAACGGAAAGGGAAAAACATGAGCGATACCACCTACCCCGGTCTCCTCGACGATCACGACGGCGGCCTCACTTCGCTCGGGCGGACCGTGATGGATGCCTGGGTCTTCGGACTGATCCCGGAAACGCAGACCTGCGCCGGGTGGACGGCCGCCCAGATGCAGGAGCTTCTGGAAGCGGTCTCGCACGCTTGGGCGCCGCACGGACACCTCCCCAGCCGTCTGCCTGCGCAACTGCGCGAACGCCACGCCCGTATCTATGACGCGGCGCTGGAACGTGCGCGAGCGGCGGGATGGAACCCAGACCTCGATGACGAGTGACCGCCGCTTTCGCACTCGACCATAGTGGCCGGGAGGTTCTTGTTTTGGTGATGCATAACTTGATCTTCTCATTGCTCATCGAGCCCCCCTTGCCCTGGTTCGTCGGTAAGGACGATTCGCACATTTCGCATCGTACTGCCATGCACGTCCGCAAGCGAACCGTGCCGCTGGCTTGTCGGCAAAATGCGGTTCAACGCCAGAGTGCCTGTGGAAATTTCCACCGCTGCCGTAAGTGCAACAAAGCACGCACTCCCCACGACGTCAACTGAAATCCTGAGAAGATCATGAGCGCAAGCACCCCGCAGCGTCTTTCCCGCGCCACACGCATGGACCGCATTGCAGAGTTGTTCCGCGGCGGTGGCAACCCCAATGCCACGAACGGCAACGACGCCCCACGCCGGCCCAGCATGACTAAAGCGGACAGAGCCACCCCGTCGCCGGCCGTCACTGGCTCACTCTTTGCGCCGGGCACGCCAGGCGGGTTCAGGAAGGCGCCGCCAGACAGCGCTGGCAAAGGCCATCATCGGCACTCCGACTTCTCGCACCTGCACCGCAGCCTGGCCAAGGGCGAACCGATCCCGCGGCCGCCGGGCCTTCTGGAACAGATCAGGGGGCTGTCCCAGCTTCTTGCCCAGCGGCCCCTTTCCCAGCAGGAGGACGAAGCCCTCCGCGGCGAGGAATGCGAGGTCGAGCCGGGCGATGGGCCGACCGAAACCGGAGCGCAAGCCTGCACCGAGGATGAAGCCTTCGCGTAGTGGAAGGCTATCGCATATTGCAGTGCTTGCACCTCCCCCTACCCGACCGCCGCTGGTCCCTCGCATAGCCGTCCGTGAGCAAATCTGGTCGAAAAGGAACCGTGTGTCCGAAATGGGCCCCCCGGCGCAGGGAGCGACGAAGTTGGCGATGTTCTCCCCTACTCGGACAGGCAACCGTCCCTGGCCACTCGATGGAGGGAACCGACCTGCCTTCGGGCCTACGGAATAGCCGCGCAATTGCCTCACATCTCCGTCGATCTCGCCCGTGCATTAGTGTGCATCATAAACAGCAGTCTACGCGCGCTCAGCGATCCAGCGCGCTGATTCTCATGGAGGCCACCGTATGAACTGGCGAGTATTGTTCGGGCATGGGGCGAAGGTGCCCAGTGTGAGCGACCCGGCACGGCAAAGTACCGCCGAGCCCAGCTGCAATGACCCCTATGCCGAGAAGCGGCTCCGTGCGGTTGAAATGCTCGGGGAGCGCTATGTCTTGCATCCGGCGAAGGCCTTGCACCGACGGACCACAGAAACCGGAAGTGCCAGAGGAATGCGGAGCACGCGGCGCTGACTCGGCCGCGCGACGATCTCATCACCGATGGGCCTTGCCCGATCGGCGGTCAGGATCTTAGGACGGCGCGCTCAGCACGCGCCATTCTCGGACGCTAGTGCCGGAACGAGGCGAAGGCGTGAACCAGACCCGGCGCAACCGTAAGCCAGGCCTTGGAGGTCTGCACGAGCAACGAAATCCTATTTGGCGGCTCATCTCGACCCTACGCAAACCTTTCAATCATTGATCGCATCCTATCTGGCCACGCCCCGAAGCGGCAGAAAGAGCCCGTCCCGTGAAAGCGCCGAAAATGTTGCCCTGGTTGGCCCGCAAGGCCGGAATTCCCGAAGACGACGCCGAACGGCTATGGGCCGAGGCGGTGGTCCACGCGACAACGCAGAAGGGATTGGGCGGCACCTCGGAATACTGGAAGGCTGCGGTAAATCGCTTGGTCGAACTGATTGAACTGGAGTCACAGTCGCTGCGCAAAACCACCATTGAACACGATTCGGTCGGATACCCGGTGCGCCGGCCCTCTGCTGTGATGGTCGGGCGGAACCAGAGTCTGTACCGAAACTCGGAGACGACCGCATAGCCGGCTCGGGCCCGCACACTTGCGGGAGGCCTCTGCTTCTCCCTCAAGGCCGGCACCGCGATGCCTGCCCGGTCTTGCACCCCAAGTAGGACGTCGCCGGCCTCCCCGGGGTGTGGCATGGTGGCAGTCGATCCCCTCTTCCAAGCCCGGCACGAGCAGCCGCTGCGTCATGCTCACGCGAGTTCGAGAACCCAACCCGGAACCGGATGGAGCAGTCGACTCAGACGGCTCGGCGCTCGCTGGTCACCCAGGCGGCCAAGGCCTCGCCCAGCATGGTGAGCACCCGGACAACCTTCAGGTCCGGACCGAAGCAAAACGTCTCGGCAGCCAGCCGCCCGCGAACGCCCTTGTAGTAAAGCGTGACGCTGGTCTCGCCCACGAGCGTCGAGATCAGCTCGAAGCGCACCTCTGGAATCAACTGACGCGCGCGGCCCCAGGAAGCCATCACCGCCGCTTTGCCCCTCAGGATCCCCGCCGAGTCGTGGGTCACCAGGGAAATGGCAGGCGCCCACGCCTCGAAATCGCCGGAAAAGTGGCGCAGCAGTCGATCCAGATCGTACTCATTCCAGGCATCGATCCAGTCCGTGGCGAATTGCTGCGCGAATACCCAGTCGATTACGGCATTGCCGCAGCGCCGGCGCGGACCCATCCACCCTGTCGCGCCCGGGCCTTCAGATGGCGAACTCAATCGCCGCTCGCAGATGCTACCGTGCCCCATCGTGCCACCGCCTCTACGGTCCGACGAAAAGCCGCCTGAAAAATGGCACCACAGGTGGCATTAGGCTGCAATGAGTATTGTCAATTTCGCGCTGCCGCATCGGTTCCAGACCCGCGCCCGGCTGGTCGAAGGCGGCATCCTGTCGGCTTGATCGGTCGCGTGCAGCCATCGCACGCGCGGCGCCAGAAACGATTTGACATTGACCCCGCGACGACTACCATACGGACATGCTGCACTGCACCATTTTTCCTGGCGAAGCCCCGGATGAATGCTGCAATGGTCAGCGCACACACCGGCGATGCCGAGAGGAGATGATCATGACTGCTGCCCCTGAAAAACTCACTGCCGTCGCACAGGCCAACATCGAAGCGATGCAGACCCTGACGCAGGCGGCTTACGCCGCGGCCGAGCAGCTGATGTTGGCGGAGTTGTAATCCGCGGGAAGCTCGGGAACTTGGCCGAGCGCGGGGTTTTTTTGGCGCCGACGCAGCCCCCGGCAGCAAGCCCTTGGCTGGCCAGGAATCCATAGGCGGCGATGCACAAGGTTCCATGATGATGAAAACCGCGCCAGCCACGCCCTTCATAGTGTCCCAGCCCAAGCTCTTGTTTGAGATCCTGGTAGTCGCCCTCGATGCGCCAGCGCATGTGGGCCGCCGCCACCAGATCGTTCAGCGCCATGGTTTCGGGCAGGCTCGACAGATAGTACTTGAGCGGTTCGGCATCGCCGGCCGGCCACTCGACTTGGCTTGCAGCACAACAGGACATCGGCGCCAAGATCGTCTGCGACAACCTCAACGCCCTGCCCGCCTTTCTGGCAACCGGGGAGCATGTTCCTGTCGAATCGAAGCATCGCATCAACCGAACCTTGGCTTTCAGTACCCTCCGCCGCCTGTTGCCTCGTGCCCTGGCCTTGCGCATCGTCGGCTACAACACCTTCGCCGAAGCGCTCGCCGAAATCGCCAAAAATCTCCAAAGCTTCGTCAAAAATCGCCGACGCCCTCGACCGCCTCTACCCAAACCTCACAAATCACACGCCTACAAACCAGGGGTCTGAGTATGCATAAAAGCTAAGTTGAGAGGATTGGGTGCGACTCCCCTGGGCTACCCGACACGGCCATCCCGGCACTGCTGGAGGCCCTGGTGATCCGGGGCTGTCTGGTCGGCATCGATGCCATGGGCACCCAGCCCGCGCCATCCGCGCCCTGGGCGCGGACTACCTGTTGGCGGTCAAGGGCAACCAGCCCACGCTGCATGAAGCACTGCAGGGTGCCTTCGTCGGGCACTGGGACGAGGTCCACAACGCCGTGCAGACCGGCCATGGGCGCCATGTGTTTCAGATCGTGCGCACCTTGCCCAATACTGGGGAGGTGGATACGGCTACCTGGGTCGATTGTGCGATGCTCGGACGGGTCGCTTCGGTGCGAGTGGTCCAGGGCAAAGCCTCACCCGTGGAGACGCGTTACTACATTGCTTCGAGGCAAATGAGCACCGCGGCTTTCGCCGCTGCCGCTCGCGATCACTGGGCAATCGAGAATCGCCATCAGTGGAGCCTGGACATGATCTTCGGCGAAGACGATCGGCGCCTCGTGAAGGATCACGCTGCGCAGAACTTCTCGCTCAAAGTGCTGACCAAAATGGCTTTGAATCTGTTGCGTCAAGACCCCTCCGCTCCCAAGAAAAGCCTGCGCCTGCGGCGCAAGGCCATCGGCTGGGATGACGATGCCCGCATGGAGCTGCTCGGACTCACGCCACTATGACACCCGAGTGAGATCGCCCTCAGCGTATGTGCTTGCGCGACCAGTTCCATGTCCACCTGCCGAGGTCTTGCCATGTCGTGCCCCCGCGGTTGTCGACGTCCAGAAGCATGCCACAATTAGTCACATCTTGATCGCTCATTAGAATCAGCCTCGGCCAACTCTATCGTGACCGGGCCGACGCCGAGAACGCCTTCGACGAACTCAAGAACCAGTGGGGCTGGGGCGGCTTTACCACGCACGACCTGCACCGCTGCCATTCGCCGCGCGCGCCGTGGCCCTGGCCTACAACGGGTGGAGCCTGTTCGTGCGTCTGGCCCATCCCGAGGCCCGGCGCGAGGCGATCACCAGCCGGCCGTGGCTGATGTCCTCGGTGGGCCGCAGGACGGAACATGCCGGACAAACGACGATCACGCTGACCGGTGTGCATGCCCATTTCGACAAGGCACGGGCCATGCTGATTCGCGTCTCCGCCATGCTTCAGGGCTGGGTCACCCAAGCTGCGGAGCAGTTGAACCCCGTGACCGTCTGGCAGCGCGTCTGCGATCATCTCAAGCAGATCCTTGCCGGAATCGGCTCACCCAAAACGCTCCGCCTGCTCGGAATCACTCAGAAGGAATCGGGCAACTACGGTTTTTAGGATCAAGATACCAGCACACAACGGTGCGGCGGCACAGGGCGTCTGGCCCCCATGCTCCGGATCCTCCCGCACGCACGGCACTTCGCACCAACGAGGAACCCGTGCATCCTCGCGGTGCGAGAGCGGGCGTGTGCGCCCGCTCGGTGCTGGCCGGCTCACATTGCGAATATTCGCTTGCTCTGGCACTGGCCGATCGAATATGTGCGCACCACACCCGTGAAGCTCTTGAGATGTTGCCATCCGGCACGCTGTACGACATTACGCGGTGCGACAATCTTCAAGCCGCGGCCGCTCCCGCTCCGGACGCAGCGCCGAATACAGCCCGCCTTGCAGGCTTGGGCTGCGCCACAGACCGCGGCAGGCTCGACACCTTGTCCAGCAGGCCGAGGGCGCGCGCGCTGACCTCGAGGAATTTTGCTTGCGCTTCGGTCGCGGAAGGACCGTAGAAGCGAACGCGCGCGTCGTACTGGCCGGATCCGCACCGCCTCGGCCACAAGGCGAAGTAATAGCCGTCGCCCAGCCGCCACCCGGTCCACGTCGTGTAGCGGCACGCCTTGCCTGCGGAATTGACAAGAAACCCAGGGCTCGCCACGCGAACCACTTCTGTGCGTCTCAACTGCATTGCTGTTCCCTCCACCGCATCATTCGCCCTATGGAATCGCCGCCCATGCGTTGCGCCCAACGCGTCCAGGCGGCCTTTCCTGGGCGGCGTTCCGAGATCCCGGCGGGCCGCATTTGCGCAGCCGCGGCGCCTCGGCCGCCCAAGCGGCCGAACACGCCGCTGCGCACCTCTTGTTGAGTGTGCTCGACTGCGCCTGGACGATAAAGTCGGGTAAATTGGGGTACTCGCGTACCCAGGTCTGCCCCACTGGGCTCGCCCCTCCTCAGCAACCTCACCCTGAATCCACAAAGCGCTTGACGGACTACCTCAGGGCGTGAAGCCGACACCAATCTGAATGTTTGTCGCGGCTGAGATTTTGTCGAGCCCAGTATCTGCGATCTGACGCGAAAAAAAAGCGCGCACCTCCGCTGCGCTTTCGCGCCGATGCGAAGGGTGAGCGCCGAGTAATGGCGCCGGGTTCAGGCGCGCTGCTGGTTGCTGGAAGGCTTCGTACCGTAATACGCGTGGATGCCCTGCTCCCAAGTCGCATCGGCCATGTCGGGCCAATGCGCCTTGTCGAAGCCCGGGGCGGTTTCGAGCCGCTCCTTGGTCACGTCGAGCACGAAGCGCTTGTTTTCGGTATCCAGGTTCAGGGCCTCCCACGGCACGGCAAAAAGCTTCTCGCCCATGCCCAGGAAACCACCGAACGACAGCACGGCGTAGCTCACCCGTCCGGAGCGCATGTCGAGCATGATCTCCTTGATGTCGCCGAGATCCTCGGAATCCTTGTTGAACACGTCGTTGCCGACGAGCGTGTCGGCACCCATCAGGTACGGTCCGGGGCCATGGCGGGAATCGGGACCCGAAGCGGTGGTCGTTGATGCCTTGTACATACCGTAGGGGTCGCGCTCTTCATAGTTCATATGCATCTCCAGTAGGACGTTAATCGGGAAGCAGTCGAGGCGACGTTGCTTCGCAGCGCTCAACCTGCACCGAGACTAGACCGCGGCATCATCACGGTCTGTTCGACAGCCCACGCAGCCAGGGATTTCACCGTCATCACAGCAGAAGGAAGGATCGTTACCTTGCGCTTCACCTGCGAGCGGCACCGGTGCTCTTTGAAAACTCGGCATGCGCCATGACACGCAAGAACGAGGACCGCCGCAACAAGCCGTTAGACTCCGAAGGGCTGTCGTGACCGCCTGCCCGTGGCCGCGAACGCCCATCGGATGAAGGAAGGTCGCAAACCGGTCGTTCGCCGTTTGAAGGTGCGGTGCCCTGCAGGCGTCGACCTTGGCAGGGGCATGCGACTGTGCGGCAGAGAACAGAACTGTCCGGCAAGCTGGACTAGATTGCGTACTGCGGGTTGGCAGCCACGTGACGGTCTCTGGATCGTGACGTAGCGCGTTTGGTCGTCTGCGTTTCGACGGCGACCCGACGACGAAATCCTTGGTGTCACACCATGGCCTTCTCAATCTTGCAGTACGCAGCGTGCCGGCCGCTTGCCGGCATACGGTATCGGGAGCAAATCATGAACAAAGATCAAGTCAAAGGCCGAGTCAAGGAAGCGAAAGGCAAGATCAAGGAAGTGGCGGGCAAGCTCGTGGGCAACGAGGAGATGGAAGCGGAAGGCAAGGTTCAAAAAGTCCTCGGCGAGGCTCAAGCGAAGTTTGGTGACGTCAAGGAAGACGTGAAAGACGCAGTGAAGGGAGGCTGACCTCGCGTCACCCGTCTCGGAGAAGGCAGCGGAGGGCCGCAAGTATCCGATCGCGCCACTTCCGGTGCCACCGAGTACTCGCGATGCAAGCCTCGGAACCCAGATCCGGGGCGCGCCGGGCTGCGATCGGGCGCTGGGATCACCGAGTTGACGGCAGCATGATCGTAAGTCGCGGATCGGGGACTTCTGGGCCCAGCGCCGCACACGACAGCGTGGCGGGTCGTCGCCACCGCGGGGCGAAGAGCGCAACCTGTCCATATTCCGGGGCCCAGCCGGGCCCCAACCATGAAGGAGAACAGCATGACGATCGCACGTATCACCGAAATCAGCAGTGTCAGCACAGTGAGCTTTCAAGACGCCATCGTCCAGGGTGTCGAGCGTGCCAACAAAACGTTGAAGAACGTCAAAGGCGCCTGGATCAAGGATCAGGAAGTGACGATCGACAATGGCAAAGTGACGGAATACAAGGTGATCCTCAAGGTGACGTTTGTGTTGTTCGACTGAGTTGGACTCGCCGCGTGTCCCAGGGCTCTTGATCTGCGGCGACGTCCGAAAGACGACCGTGACTGCGTCGCCTTGTGTTGTGCCGCGGGCGGAGCGCCGTATCGCGGGCGCGTCCTTCCGACGCCTAACCGTGCTCCCGCTGGAGCATGGCCACGTGTCTAGGCAATCATTCTGGTCGGTGGGTTCATCCGAGAGGCGATGAACAGATCATCATGACGGCCCGCGAAAGGAAGTCTGATCGGGGGCGCGACGCACCCCCGATTAGTTCTTGCCGCTGAACTCAACCACTGCCGAAGGGGTTCTGAACGCTGCGGGCGCCACCGTCGTGATCCTGCCGTATTCGGGGAGGCATGTGCCCGCACCAATGCTGAACGTTTCTCTTTCTGAACGCTGAAAGACCACTTGCGGCGGGGGCTGCCTCTGGGTCGGGTATCCGAAAGCTGGTTGGATGCAAACGGCCCGCGCAGCATTTCGGCGTCGTCCAAACCGCCGGCTGCGGGCGATCACTTGGCTATCACGAGCCTCGGCTATCGGGGTGTTGCTTCCATTCCGGTCGCCGCGCTCAGCGACGGATGAATCGTCGGAACTGGCCGGTTCCAGAGATAGGCGTCAATTCCCAATCGAAGTCGATGGCGAAATTTGACAGCTTTACCTCGAACCGCTTTGTGGCAGTACCCGAATTGAGGGCTCCCGTTCATGAACCGCCGCTGGCTATGGACGGCTTCGCGGCACCCGACCTGGCCATCGTCGCCTCGTTGGCGTATCCCCCAGAATCGACTTAGCCCGCTTAGCGCGCGGGCTTTTTGGTGACAACGGTCCCGCGCGAGGCGCAACCCGCCAACCATGGCCGCCGGCGAAGGAGCAACCCGTTTTGGCGTACAGTCGCGCACTGTCCATAGGAGGCATTTCGCGCCATGTTGGGTTTTCTCCGCAGCTACTTCTCAAGTGATCTGGCGATCGACCTGGGTACCGCCAACACGCTGATCTATGTCCGCGGCCAGGGCATCGTCCTGAATGAACCCTCAGTGGTGGCAGTTCGCACCGAGGGCGGGTACGGCAGCCAGGAAATCGGTGCTGGCGGTCGGTACGGCCGCAAAACAGATGCTCGGCCGCACCCCGGGCAACATCACCGCCATCCGGCCGATGAAAGACGGCGTGATTGCCGATTTCACGGTGACCGAGCAAATGCTGAAGCATTTCATCAAGAAGATTCACGACGCTCGGCTGTTCAGCCCGAGTCCGCGCATCATCATTTGCGTGCCCTCCGGCTCCACCCAGGTTGAGCGCCGTGCCATCCGCGAATCGGCGCTGGGTGCCGGCGCCAGTCAGGTGTTTCTGATCCACGAACCGCTGGCGGCGGCGATCGGCGCTGGCCTGCCGGTGTCCGAGGCCACGGGGTCGATGGTCGTGGACATCGGTGGCGGCACTTCCGACGTGGCCGTGATCGCGCTGGGCGGCATGGTCTATGCCGGGTCGATGCGGATGGGCGGCGACAAGTGCGACGAAGCCATTCTTAACTACATCAGCCGCAACTACGGCATGCTGATCGGCGAGAATACTGCCGAGATGATCAAGAACACCATCGGGTCCGCCTTTCCCGGGGTCGAGGTGCGGGAGATGGAAGTCTTCGGCATTAACAGATCCGAGGGCATTCCGCGTAGCTTCACCATTTCCAGCAACGAAATCCTGGAGGCCCTGACCGAACCCCTGAACCAGATCGTGACCGCCGTCAAAGTCGCCCTCGAAAAAACACCGCCGGAACTCGCGGCCGACATCGCCGAGCGCGGCCTCGTACTCACCGGTGGCGGCGCCCTCTTGCCCGATCTGGATCGCTTGCTCATGGAAGAAACCGGCTTGCCGGTCGTCGTCGCCGACGATCCCTTGACCTGCGTGGTGCGCGGCACAGGCATGGCGCTGGAAAATATCGACAGACTGGGCAGTATATTTGCCGACGAATAAGAGGTAGCCCCAACAGCTGTGTCACCCAGTGCCATTGGGTGGCGTGATTCCCCCAGGCCGGGCCATGCAACTTCGTGCGAGCTACGAAATCCTGTACTCCGGGCCATCCTGATTCGATATGGGCACTCGAGTCACTGGTAGCATCATGTGCGGCAGTGCCCCGAAGCGGCAGAAAGAGCCAGTCAGCAGAGAATCTGATCCAGGTTGCAGGACGATCTGGCACCGATCAGGCGGAAATTGTTCTCCAGCCACAGTTCCGCCCGGGTCCTGCCTTCGTCGTGCAGCGCCGCGATGAATGAGGCATGCGTATTGGCCTTGCTGAGCGAGCGCAATCGGCTCATATACTCACGGGACTCGATCAAGTGCGTATGGAAGCGACGCAGCTTTCGCTGCAGGCGACCAAGCGAGACCCACTCGCGCTCTGCCTCCCGCTTCGCCGCTGCGAGCCCTTGGAGTTCGGCGAAAAACCCGGAAGTGAAACTGATCTCGGTCAGCCGGCGCGGAGCGTGTCAATGAGTTTGAGACACCGTTTGCATTAATTTAGTGTCGAACGCTCGGGAGTTGGGGTGGTTGCGGTCTCCTGTTTGGGTGGGTTGATCCACACGGCGGTGGGAAGCTTGGGCGGCTGCGGGGTGTTGCCCTTGAAGCGGTTCGGGTTGGCCAGGAAGGCCGCATCGAGGGTTTGGGTGCGTTTCTCGAAGACAGCGTTGGCGCGGCCGTAGTGGACGCTCTGCGGGGTCATGAAGCCGATACCGGAGTGACAGTGCGAGCCGTTGTACCAGGCGAAGAAGTGCTGGCTGTGGGCGCGCGCGTCCTCGATGCAGCCGAAGCGCTCGGGGAAGTCGGGGCGGTACTTGAGCGTCTTGAACTGGGCTTCCGAGAACGGATTGTCGTCCGAGACGTAGGGCCGGCTGTGGGTCTTGGCGATCTCCAGATCGATGAGCAAGGCGGCCACGGGTTTGCTGCGCATGCTGGAGCCGCGGTCGGCGTGCAGGGTCAGTGTGCCGGGGACGATGTTGTGCTTGGCCACGGTTTCGGCGATCAACTGTTCGGCAAGAAGAGAACTCTCGCGCGGGGCAATCATCCAGCCCACGACATAGCGGCTGAAGATGTCGAGGATGACATAGAGGTAGAAATAGCTCCACTTCACCGGCCCCTTCAACTTGGTGATGTCCCAGCTCCAGACCTCGTTGGGCTGCACGGCCAGCAGCTCGGGGGCGGTGTAGGCCCGATGAACGCGCTGATCGCGCCGCTCGCGCGATTGTCCGGCGCCGGCCAGCAGCCGGTACATGGTGCGCACCGAGCCCAGGTAGCGGCCCTCATCGAGGAGCCGCGCGTAGATCGTGCGCGGTGCGCAATCGGCAAAGCGCTCGCTGTCGAGCACGTCCAGCAACTCGTGCCGTTCGGACTCGCTCAGCGCCAGCGGGGCCCGCGGCCTGGCCAGCAGCGGCGGGCTCACGCGGGCGAGCTGGCGGCGCCGCGCGTCATCGCGATAGACCCCGCTGCGATTGACCGCCAAGGCGAGGCACGCTGGCGCTAGTCCGATGTCGGGCACCAGTTCGTTGAGCGCGCTCATCAGGATTTCTCGTCCAGGTCCTCGGCCGTGGGCAAGCACAGCAAGCTGCACAGTTTTTTTTGGACCTCGATGATGGTGTGGGCCTGGGCGAGCTTGCGATGCAGACGCTCGTTATCCTTGGTGAGCTCGGCCATCCGCCGGGCTTCGGCAGCAGCCGGATCGGCCTTGCGCCCGCGCTTTTGCGGCTGCATCGCGGCGAGCTCGGCGGCCTCGCACTGCTTGCGCCAGGTGGTGAGATTGGAGGAATAGATGCCCTCGCGGCGCAGCAGCGCCCCCATCTGACCGGGCTCGGTGCAGCGCTGCGCCTCGGCCAGGATGCGTCGCTTCTGGCTGGCGGAGAACTGCCGCCGCTTTGCCGTGGCGGCTACCTCCGGGTCGGGCGGCGGCGCGCTGGATGTCGCGCCTCCAGTCGCCCTACGGGCTCCTTCCAGCGCAACATCCAGCGCCACAGCGTCGTGTCCGTGCATCAATGTCTTCATCTGATCAGTCATGATCCAAACCTACCTCTCTACTCTAATTACACGAAGGTAGGTGTCTCACTTCATATTGGCACAGGGGGGCGCGAGATCTCGTCTGCGGAAGTAAGCGCTTCCGTGGTGGGCGCCGGATGCAGAAGCACCATGAACATTTCAGAGGCCAATGGCACTACCTTAAGGCGCAAGCAGCATGTCGCTGCTGCTGTCTGCGCAGTCGTTCGCCGCAGACGCGACGGGGTTTGGTCAGCAATGGATGGGGTTTCGGTCGTCGCTTGACGGCGCGCGGTTCAACGCGATTGGGGCGAGCGGGCAACACCAATTGAGCAACCGAACCCAAGACAATCGCATGGCGGGTGGCAACGCGGGCGCGCGGACAGAAGCGCAGGCTTTCCTCGAAGGCGTTAAGCACTTGCAGCTTGGCCTTGAAGCTCAGTTGCCGGGGCAGAAGGTGGGCGAGACAGGCCGCCTGTGCCATGACCGTGCGCACCAGGTTGTAGGCCAGCAGATGCGCCGCGATCTCCTTGCGCACCATGTCCGGGCTCTTGCAGCGCAGAACGTTTATCTGCATCACCGGAGCGTGTCAATGAGTTTGAGACACCGTTTGCATTAATTTAGTGTCGAACGCTCGGGAGTTGGGGTGGTTGCGGTCTCCTGTTTGGGTGGGTTGATCCACACGGCGGTGGGAAGCTTGGGCGGCTGCGGGGTGTTGCCCTTGAAGCGGTTCGGGTTGGCCAGGAAGGCCGCATCGAGGGTTTGGGTGCGTTTCTCGAAGACAGCGTTGGCGCGGCCGTAGTGGACGCTCTGCGGGGTCATGAAGCCGATACCGGAGTGACAGTGCGAGCCGTTGTACCAGGCGAAGAAGTGCTGGCTGTGGGCGCGCGCGTCCTCGATGCAGCCGAAGCGCTCGGGGAAGTCGGGGCGGTACTTGAGCGTCTTGAACTGGGCTTCCGAGAACGGATTGTCGTCCGAGACGTAGGGCCGGCTGTGGGTCTTGGCGATCTCCAGATCGATGAGCAAGGCGGCCACGGGTTTGCTGCGCATGCTGGAGCCGCGGTCGGCGTGCAGGGTCAGTGTGCCGGGGACGATGTTGTGCTTGGCCACGGTTTCGGCGATCAACTGTTCGGCAAGAAGAGAACTCTCGCGCGGGGCAATCATCCAGCCCACGACATAGCGGCTGAAGATGTCGAGGATGACATAGAGGTAGAAATAGCTCCACTTCACCGGCCCCTTCAACTTGGTGATGTCCCAGCTCCAGACCTCGTTGGGCTGCACGGCCAGCAGCTCGGGGGCGGTGTAGGCCCGATGAACGCGCTGATCGCGCCGCTCGCGCGATTGTCCGGCGCCGGCCAGCAGCCGGTACATGGTGCGCACCGAGCCCAGGTAGCGGCCCTCATCGAGGAGCCGCGCGTAGATCGTGCGCGGTGCGCAATCGGCAAAGCGCTCGCTGTCGAGCACGTCCAGCAACTCGTGCCGTTCGGACTCGCTCAGCGCCAGCGGGGCCCGCGGCCTGGCCAGCAGCGGCGGGCTCACGCGGGCGAGCTGGCGGCGCCGCGCGTCATCGCGATAGACCCCGCTGCGATTGACCGCCAAGGCGAGGCACGCTGGCGCTAGTCCGATGTCGGGCACCAGTTCGTTGAGCGCGCTCATCAGGATTTCTCGTCCAGGTCCTCGGCCGTGGGCAAGCACAGCAAGCTGCACAGTTTTTTTTGGACCTCGATGATGGTGTGGGCCTGGGCGAGCTTGCGATGCAGACGCTCGTTATCCTTGGTGAGCTCGGCCATCCGCCGGGCTTCGGCAGCAGCCGGATCGGCCTTGCGCCCGCGCTTTTGCGGCTGCATCGCGGCGAGCTCGGCGGCCTCGCACTGCTTGCGCCAGGTGGTGAGATTGGAGGAATAGATGCCCTCGCGGCGCAGCAGCGCCCCCATCTGACCGGGCTCGGTGCAGCGCTGCGCCTCGGCCAGGATGCGTCGCTTCTGGCTGGCGGAGAACTGCCGCCGCTTTGCCGTGGCGGCTACCTCCGGGTCGGGCGGCGGCGCGCTGGATGTCGCGCCTCCAGTCGCCCTACGGGCTCCTTCCAGCGCAACATCCAGCGCCACAGCGTCGTGTCCGTGCATCAATGTCTTCATCTGATCAGTCATGATCCAAACCTACCTCTCTACTCTAATTACACGAAGGTAGGTGTCTCACTTCATATTGGCACAGGGGGGTTGGAGGCCGAGAACACAAATGAGGCGAGGACTGGACCTAGCCTTTACATCGGCCACTAGGATACTTCCGGCGGTCGGGTTGGGTGTCTTGCCCTTAGTGCGATGACAACGATGCTGCGGGCGCTTTTGCCATTGCGCGCGGTTAGCGACAAGGAGCCGTAACTGATGGTAACCATAAAGAAAATCTTCCTCGCTTCATCCGAAGAGTTGGTGAGTGATCGCCGAGAGTTCGAGATCTTTATCGGACGAAAGAACAAAGATTTGGTCAAGAGGGATGCTTTTCTCGAACTGGTCGTGTGGGAAGACTTCCTGGATGCCCTCGCCAAGACTCGTCTGCAGGACGAATACAACAACGCCATTAAAACTTGTGACCTGTTCGTGATGCTTTTCTTTACTAAAGTTGGTCAGTACACCGAGGAGGAATTCGAGACTGCGGTGGGTCAGTTCAAGAAAACCAGCAGGCCCTTTGTCTTTACGTACTTCAAACATGCCCCGATAAGTACGGAACGTGCTAACGAGAAGAATCTAAAGAGCATGTTCCAGTTTAGGAATAAGCTCGAGACGCTCGGCCATTTCGTCACGACGTACAAGAACATTGAGGATCTTCTGCTGAAATTCGACCAGCAGCTGAGCAAACTAGCCAAAGTCCCTAAGTCTGGGTTCAGGATCTTAGAAGGGATCCGTTCAGTTAGCGCTGCTTCAACGAGCACCAAGAGGCTGCTCGGCAAATCGAAGTGGGGTCACAAGCTACCGGTATTGCTTCATACTTTCCTTGGTCTGGACCCGGTAGCAGTGCCGCTGCTGGAAGACGGCATCCTGAGGGATCGCGCGTGCGTGTTTAGACTCTGGGCCGATTCCGCGTATGAGAACGGCATTAGTGCAACTCTTGGTACGAGTGACGGTGTGGACTTGATACGCATCCGCTTTACCAATCTACCCGGGAGTCTACCCGGGGACGTGACGATCCGTCCGCTAGGGCTGAAGGCTATTGCCGTGGGAAAGGATCAGCGTTTTCTAGCGTTTGACATTCGTGCGCCGACACAGGGACGTGGCAACAAGGAACCTGACCAAGGCGGCAAGGCGCTAGCCATCGCAATTCGATTGGTTGATGGGAGGGCGACGCAATGGTGCTATCAGACTCGGGACACGCGGCATTCATTCACTATTGCGGTCAGTGATAGCTGGACCTCAGTCTACGTGGATCTCATGAGTGGCTGGGCCCGATTCGATGCCGACGGCAATCATTACTACTCGGCGGACCACCCGGACTTCTCTGTCATCGCTGCCATCGTGATCGAGGTAGGGACGGTCGGCGCACCGCGGCCCGGCCCAGGAATGGGAGAACTGGAGATTGCCCGCATTCGATTGAGTTGTGATGTGCCGCTGCCCAGAAGGCCCGCGTAAGCGATGTTGATGGTCCGCAACAGAGAAACCCTACGCTTCCTGAAAGCTAGGTATACGGTCGATGAGGTCGAGGCTATGATCTCGTTGCTGCGCCGTCGCAGTACTTTTTGCTTTGAGTTTCATTCGTGCCAGGATCGTGACCAGCGATCCGCGTGTTACCGAAATTCAATACGAGAACGCCCCGGAGGGCTTCCCCGGGAGTGTCGCACTGCGGCCCAATGGACGCTATCTCGCCTCGCACGCGTCAGGACGATTCTGTGCCTAGCGTTTCGAAGCCCGCATCCGCGAAGGGGCGACGACGGAAGTTGCATTCGGCCTCCGTGTGGTCGATGCGCTCAGCACCCATTGGGAGTACGGCCGGGCGCCGCATGAGTCCCATGTAATGACCGATACGCCCGGCGAGGATTGGAAGGAATACGCGATACCTCTGGATCGCGTCTTGCAATGGCACGTGTTCACAGCAGACGGGAATTCGTGCTATCAGGACGACACGCCCGACTTCTCGCAGGTACTCGCCGTCGTCATCGTAGTGGGCGCCAAAGGCGCGGGACGGCCCGGTGCGGGAGTGGGGGCGATACAACTCCGGTGCTTCCGCGCGGAATAGAGATGGAACCGCGCAATCCGGAAATCGCGGCCATCATGACCTCGCAATATGATGTCGCACGTGTGCGCGCCATCCGCCGGTTGCTCGAGGAGCGCCACAGCTTCACTTTTCCCGCGTTATCCACTGGCTTCTTTCCGGCCGCGATTACGCGCGCAGCGCACACCGGTTATCAGGCCGTTTGGGTTCGCGACAATGTCCACGTCGCGAACGCGCTTCTCGATAGCGGTGATCGCGCGAAAGCAGTGCGCGCCGTGGTCGGGTTGGCTGAGCACTTCGAACGCCAGGCCGCGCGCTTTGAAGCCATCATCGCCGACCCTTCGCTGGCTTCGTTGCCGCGCAACCGCCCCCACGTGAAGTTCAACGGATATCCGCTCGGCGAGATTGCGGATTGGCCGCACGACCAGAACGACGCTCTCGGATACTTCCTCTGGCTCTTCTGCAGAATGGCACAGCAGGGGTTGATCCGAGGACTCGCGGATCATGCTGCACTGCTGAATCGCCTTCTGCGCTATTTCCATGCCATCCAGTATTGGCGCGATCGGGACAGCGGGCATTGGGAGGAGGCGCGCAAGAACTCCGCGTCAAGCGTGGGCGCGGTCGTGGCCGGGCTGCGTGAGTTGCGCGCACTGTCGCTTGTGGCTTCGGGTTCTGCGGCGCGGCTACTTGATCGCCTCGTCGAAAGCGGGCTCGCCTGTCTTAATTCGGTGCTGCCCTCCGAATCCATCGACCCGCCGTCCCATGCACGCCGCTACGATGCCGCGTTGCTCTTTCTGATCTATCCGCTCGGTGTCGTCGAATGGCCGATGGCCGAGCGCATCCTTGACGATGTCCGCCGAAACTTGGAAGGCGATTTCGGCATCCGACGTTACCTCGGTGATTCATTCTGGTGCACGGACTACCGTCGGAGGGTAAAGTCCGAAGATCGGACTCGGGACTTCTCCCAAGACGTCGAAATCCGCAATTGCCTGCTTACGCCAGGCGAAGAGGCGCAGTGGTGCATCTTCGATCCTATCGTGTCAGTTATCTGGGGACGGCGCTATGCATTCATCCGTGACCCTGAGTCCGTGGAGCGGCAAACCACATATCTCAACCGAGCGCTCGCACAAATAACCCCGGCATTCGAATGTCCGGAACTGTGGCATTGGGAGACTGCACCCGACGGTTCGCGCATGCTTGAGACCAGCGAGGCCACGCCACTTCTCTGGACACAGGCCAACCTGTTGTTGGCCCTTAGTCAAATGGAGCGCAGCGCCTCACTCCGAACCGCGTGATTCGGATATGCGGGCGACTGCTCTACTTAGAAACCCGCCGCAGAACCAATCACGGATCGACCGGCGGCATTACGCCCTGAGGTAGTCCGTCAAGCGTTTTGTGGATTCAGGGTGAGGTTATTGAGGAGGGGTGACCCCCGCTTTCTCAATGCGTTGAGGTACGTGCTCTCGTCGTAGGATGTTCGAGTTTTCCAGCATTGGTAAAGTATGCGAATCCACTTGAATGCCAATGCACGCACTGCCGCTTGATGGGAGCATCCCTTTTCGCGCTGCTGCTGATAGTAGGCGCCGGCCCAGAACGATTTGTTGATGGTCTGCCCCGCCCATTCGACAAAGGTCTGGCGTAGGAACGTTGGGCACTGCCAGCGCCAATGGACCCAGCTCTTCTTGCCACTGCGCTCGGTGACGGGCGCGATACCGGTGTATTTCTGCAACTCATCAGCGCCCTGGAATCGTTGGCGATCCTCGCCGAAGGCGGCGAGCAACCGTGGCGCCAAATGCGGGCCGGCACCGGGCAATCCCTGAAACAAGGAATAGTCCGGTAGCGTCGGTGCGAGCTCAGCAATCTCGTGATCAAACCGGTCAATGGCTTGCAGGGTGACGCGCAGTTGTTCGACCAGCACCTGCGCATGCAGCCGACAGGGAACAATGACCCCCAGGTCTTCGGTAAGCGGTGTGGCCGCTTTGATGGAATCCAGGCGGGCGTCAATGACACCGGGGCGGCGACCATTGTGGGCATGAAAGAATGCCTTGAGGCTGGATTGGCGAGCACGCTTGACCTGAGCCAGCGTCGGCCAGCGGGTCAGGAAGTCGCAGAAGAGGATGGTGTCGCGCTGCTCGAACCAGTCGAGCGCCTGCGGATAGTATTGCTTGAGGGTATTGGTCAGGCGGTTGGTCAGCCGGGTCTTGTCGCCGACCAACTGGCGACGATGCTCGGTCAAGCTGAGCAGGGTGCGCATCGCAGCACTTTGCGGATGCAGCGGCGTAAATCGCTCCGGGTGGCGCAGCAGAAGATCGAGGGCGAGTTCGGCATCGGTGGGATCGTCCTTGGCCCGGCTGGGCTTGAAGGCTTGGCGATACTTGGCCAGAGTCGATGGGTTGATTGGAAAGAGCACGAAGAAGTCGTACTTCTGCAGGGCGTAGACGATCGGTCCCTTGGCCAATTCAAGGGCAATCGCGATGGTGCCGCCAAAGCGCTGGTGCAAGGCCCTCGCCCATTCATCGATGCGGCCCACCTGGTGGGCAATGCAGTCGAACTCGCGTCGATCGTTGCCGGCCGCCTGCAGGCAGATGTCATGCTTGGTATCGGCCCAATCGATGCCCACATAGGCCGTGAATGGCTGGGTAGTGTAGCGGTTTCACGTCATCCCTCCCGAAGTGATAAATTGTCGATCCGGGACGTGCACGCCTGCGTTCTGCGAAGGCAATATAGTGAGCCGGTGAGACGGCGAACCCTGAGTATTCGTTGTCGAGCGCAAGCACACCCGTGGACTCGAAGCTAAAGCGGTAAACGTCGGACGTTTGGGTCGGGTTATTCGTAGTCCGCGGGTGCATGTCCCGCCTTCACTGACAGCGACCTGCCAGCTGTGATGAGTATCACTGAAAGCGGAACGAAATGTTCTCTTCTCGGCAGTTGGCATCGACCAGCAAACCAGGCGAACCTTGAATTCTCCCGGCTTCGCACACGGGATATCCACCGCGCCGCCCGCCCGTGCCTTAGAAGGGGCAGCGGGCGGCGCCGTGGATATCCCTGCGCACATGCCAGCTCAACCATAGAAACCAAAGATGACATTTCGTTCCGATCTCCAGTACGAGACGTACCGATCTTGACCATGCTGGAATGCGAACGGACTGACTATAAAGGGGCAGCGGGCGGCGCCGTGGATATCCCTGCGCACAGCCAGCTCAACCAAGAAACCAAAGATGACATTTCGTTCCGATCTCCAGTTCCAGACGTACCAATCTTGACCATGCTGGAATGCGAACGGACTGACTATAATGGGTCGGGAGTCCTTCGACGGGCTTGGCTTAAGGTTCATCGCCCGGGACCAAGGTCCGTAATTCGACTGCCGGATAGGTGCCACTCGTCACCGGAATCGTCCGACCCACTGCCGACCCGCGACCTCCACGGAGGCCGGCGACGAAAAGTGAGCCCTGAGCGGTCACTCATAGGGCATGAGTCAGCTGCCGCGAGTGGATCGCCGTTCAGAATCCCGACTAGTCGCCAGCTCGGCCATTCCGGTCAGACGACTGCGTCGAGCGAGCGGCAGGTATCCGGCAGTCAACGGACCTTGCGGCCAACGTGGCATCGAACGTCAGCTCCCCATCATGCCACCGGCAACTGGCGACCCGTTTCTGTCATTCGGCTATTCGTGGTTCGAACGGCAGCTTATCAAGGCGTTGCTGTCGCTCGCGCGGCCGGGCTGGCGGACGCCGGGGGCCGGCTAATGGAGTATTCCCGCTCCTTTGTCCGAAGTGCGGCGGCGAGATACGGATCATCTCCTCCATCATCGGAGCCCCAACCGTGCGCGACATCCTCGCGCATCTGGTCAAGCCGCCATCGCCGCCGCACCTAGCGCCGGAGCGTGGCCCGCCGTTGTGCAAAGTCGCCGACGCCGCGCCAGCCGCGTTCGACCCACACGCCCAACCGGCGGCGGACTACGAATTCGATCAGCGCAACGCGCAGTAGGTGTCTACGCGACACATGCCGTCGTGGCTCGTCATGGGGCAGTGATCGGGTCGTAAATCCACCATTCCTCAGCGCCGCTCGCCACCCAATCCCGATTGACCGCGGCTGCCAAGCCCAAGGCTGCCAAGCCCAAGAATGACCTTGCAGCCGTCATGGGATAGCCTATGCTTCCATGGACGGCGTCGCGAGAGGAGGGTCTGCGCGTCCAGCGGCAGGCAGACCTGCGCCGCCACCGGATGCCTGAGATCACGAGGCAGCCGCAGCATGCCGCAGAGCGTGCCCCTGCGCAGGGCCTCGATGCGAGGCGGTGCCGCAGGACCCAGTGTGGCTCCGGCCGAGCGGTCCGTCGGCAGGGGTATTCCTACGTAGAGCATCCAGAGGAGGATCAGAAGATGAGTTTCAAGCTGATGAGAAAGCTCGGAGCCGGAATCGCCGTGCTCGTTGCCGCCGCCATCCCGCTCGGTGCCGGCGCGCAGTTCCTGCCACCGCCGAACGCCAACTGGGCGGGCACGACCCCGGTACAATTCCAGACCGCCGCAGACGGGAACGCCGATCCCGGCGAGGCGCATCGGCATCATCGCCTACTGCGCCGACATGTACCACAACGCCGGCGACACCGGCCTGCAGGCCAACAAGCGGAGCCTCGACTTCGGCGGGGAGAAGCAGAACCTCTCGAACCTCGCGCAGGGCTTTGCAATCGGCGACCCCGCGGCGCCGATGTTGCCCATTTTCCTCGACGGTCCTTTCAGCCGGGTGGGGCACGTCGGCGCGCAGAACATCGCCGACTGGCTCGCCTACGACGACGGGATCGACCGCGTCCGGGACATCCAGGTGATCAACGGCTCCCTATTGCAGCCGACGGCCATCGAGCTCATCCAGCACTTCGACATCGTGATCGCTTACACCGACAACAAGTGCGGGCAACCCATTCCGGCCGCGATCGCGAACCAAGCGGCCAATGCGCTGGCCGGGTTCATCTCCGCTCCCGGCAAAGGCCTCCTCCTGACCGGCTTCGCCTTCTCCAGGAGCATCGGCTTCGGCGATGCCATTTTCGGCGCGGGACTGAGCCCGCTCCGGAAGGGCGGCCCCGGGCTCGACCCCCGCTGCAGCCGCGACTCGGGGGCGTGCGGGATCGGCCGCTGCCCAGCGACTAACCCAGCCACCGGGAATACTTGCTCGAACCAGTCCCCTCCGGGAACCCCGCCCACCTGTATCGATGATGGGACCGGCCAGATCTGTACCGCCTACCAGCCACTCCGGAACAACGCCGACCTCGCCTGCGACTCGCTCCTGCCGACGATCGACGGCCCGACCAGCTCGTCGTGGGCGACGCTGCTGACCCCAGCCAACGTGCCGCAGGGTGCGACGCTCTGCTTCAACTACGACATCAATAACGCGGACGGATCGCCGGGCGGTTCCGGGTCGCCGTTCCTCGCCATCAACGCGGCGCGGAACATCGTGGCCATCAACGGGTTGCCCGCCGACTCCCAGGACATCCAGAAGTTCTGGTACGCCTGCCTTATCGGCAACGTGGTGCACTTCCTTTCGGGCGACAAGCACCGCTGCGATACGCCGCTCTGCCGCTGAGCGGCGCCAGAAACGGCCAGGGCCGGCATCCGCAGCCGGCCCTGGCGATGGCCCACGGGGAGGGCAACCCTCCCCTTTCATGGCCGCCAGAGGTCGTAGAGCGGGTCACGCGGGCAGATCGGAGCCGCGCTGCGCACGCCAGGCGTGGGAGGGGATCGCACTCCCCTCAGACATCCTGATCTCGGCCTGTTGCCGTTGCCCGTAGCCGGCGCATAAACCCATTGGAGTTCAACTGGCAGAAACGGGGCAGAAACGGGCACAGACCACGAAGAATCCCGAGTCATAGCCCGCGTAGGGCGGAATAGCCTTGGAATACCGAGGAACGATCGCCCCGCTGGTGCGCAGGCGTTGTTCTTCCACAGGCACCGTGACGCGCAACGTCTGCGCGCCGGGGGCGACTGGCGGGTGCTCCGTGGCTGAACGACAGCGTCCAAGAAGCGCGAGTGCCGGATGTGGATCGGGAGCGCCAACGAGGTTTGCGCAGAAGCAGACGTCCGCAAATGCCCGGTGTCGGCGGGGCGCACCTGACCGGCTTGCCTGAGAGGCTGTGAAAAAACCTCTTGACCGCGGCAAGTCGTGCGCGGCGGCTAGAATGCCGCATTGGGAAACGCGACGGACGATGGCACGACCCAACCCCTGTTTGGCGACGACCTGATGTCGAGGACGGGCGATGCCGGCAAGGTCCCGACACCCGGGCGTCGCCGCGGGTGTTGATGCCCAATCGCACGCAAGTCGAACTACGCCCGAGCGATCTGGAGTCGCTGTTGCCCGAAGGGCATCGGGCGCGGCTGGTGTGGGACTAGGTCGAGCGGGCGGACTTGAGCGGGATGTATGCGGGCATCCGGGCGGTCGAAGGGGGCGTGGGCGCACGCCGATTGCCCCGGAGATCCTGTTTGCCCTGTGGCTGTACGCCACCCTGGAAGGGGTGGGCAGCGCGCGGCGCGTGGCCGGCTGGCGCAGGAGCACGACGCCTACCGCTGGATCTGCGGCGGCGTGCAGGTCAACTACCACACCCTGTCGGATTTCCGCAGCGCCCAGGCGAGGCGCTCGACGGATTGCTGACCGACAGCGTGGCGGCCTTGATGGCGGCTGGGGCGGTCACGCTCAAGCGGGTGGCGCAGGACGGGGTGCGGGTACGCGCCAGTGCCGGAGCCGCCTCGTTTCGGCGCGGGACAGCCTGGAGGACGTACCTGGAGGAGGCGCGCGCGCAAGTCCGACGCCTCAAGGAGCAGCGCGAGGAAGACCCCGGCGCGGTGACGCGGCGCCAGCAGGCGGCGCGCGAGCGTGCCGCCCGGAGCGCAAGAGCGGGTCGAAAAGGCCGCTGGAGCGGTTGCCGGAGTTGGCCGAGATCAAGAGCGCAAGGCAAGAAGCCCGAAGAGGCGCGGGCCTCCACCACCGATGCCGAGGCCACGGTCATGAAGATGGCCGATGGTGGCTATCCGCCCGGCCTACAACGCCCAGTACGCCAGCGACACCGACAGCCAGGTCATCGTCGGCGTCGAAGTGGTCACCATCGGCACGCGACATGGGGCAACTGGCGCCCATGGTCGAGCAAGTCGAGCGAGCGCTGCGGGCAGCGCCCCGCGGCGAATGGCTGGTCGATGGCGGCTATCCGGCCCACGAGCAGCTCGACGCGGCGGCCGAGCACACCGTGGTCTATGCCCCGGTGCCCAAGCCGAAGGACACAGCCGACTCGATCCGCACCTCGCCAAAGACGGCGACAGCGCGGCGGTGGCCGCCTGGCGCGAGCGCATGGGCACCGACGAGGCCAAGGACCTCTACAAGGAGCGGGCGGCCACGGCCGAGTGCGTCAACGCCCAGGCGCGCCAACGTGGTCTGCCGCGCACTGCGGGTGCGCGGCCCGGCCAAGGTGCGCTGCGTGGCGCTGCTGTACGCGCTCGCGCACAACCTGATGCGCATGGTCATCCTCGCACCCGAACTGGTCGGCATAGGGACAGGAACGTCCGCAGTTTGCGCAATGGTGGTTTGAGGGCGGAAAATGCCGGGAATTCGTCGAAAGAACGGTCGATCGTGGGCCACATGATGTCATACGCATACGGGAGCCGCCACGCTGGCACCAGCGTCACTTGCCTGCGCATTTCAGTGTACGAGCGAAAAATTCACAGGCTCTGAGAGTCATCTACATCTTCGCGGTGAACGTCAGGTATCACGGGTGGAACCGACTCTAATTTCGCCGATTTCATCAACGCGCCGATGACCGCAGTTGGCCGGCAACTGCCTCATGACGAAGGCGTTGCGATTCGCCAGGCAGCACGCGTCCCTGAAGAGGCATCTGCTACTGGCAGTGGTATCGGCGGGTTAATGATTGTCAAGCTGTCGCCCACTGGAATCTCAGATCCTGCAGCGCTCGGACGCTGGCGCGCAACCCGACGCACCGTCGATTTGCCGAAGAAGTGCTTTCAATTCTCAGGCGAAGGTGAGCGCCGCAGAGTGATTGCGCACCGACGCGTCGCCGAGGCGGCAGTCCGGTTCAGTCAGAGTCGGTGACAGCCCCCCGACTCGCACTGCCGACCAGCCGCGCGTACTTGGCCAGCACGCCGCGCGTGTAACGGGGCGGTGGCGCGGGCCAGGCCGCCTTGCGGTGAGCGAGCTCGCGTTCCGCGACGTCGAGCCGGATGATCTGCCGATGGGCGTCGATCGTGATCGATCGCCTTCCTCGATCAGAGCGATCGTGCCGCCCACCGCCGCCTCGGGCGCCACGTGACCGACGACGAGGCCCCAGGTGCCGCCGGAGAAGCGCCCATCGGTGATCAGCGCCACCGACTCGCCGAGGCCTTTACCGATGATGGCCGCGGTCGGCGCCAACATCTCGCGCATGCCAGGACCGCCCTTCGGACCTTCATAACGAATAACGAGGACGTCGCCGGGTCGGATGCGATCGGCGAGGATCGCCGCCTGCGCGCGCCTCCTCGGAATCGAAGACCCGCGCCGGACCGATGATCGAGGGTTTCTTCAGACCGCTGATCTTGGCCACGCAGCCTTCTTCGGCGCAGATTGCCGCGAAGGATCGCCAGGTGGCCTTCGGGCATACAACGGGTCGGTGAAGGTGCGAATGACCGACTGATCGGGACGCGGCTGTGCCGGTACGTCCTGCAGCGTCTCGCCGAGACGTCGGCCGTCGATGGTCGACGCATTCGCCGTCGAGCAGGCCGCGGTCGAGCAGCAGCTTCATGACCTGCGGGATGCCGCCGGCAACGATCGAGGTCGGTCGCCCACGCAACGCCCGACGGCTTGAGGTCGCAGATGACCGGAACGCGGCGGCGCACGCGCTCGAAGTCATCGAGCGACCACTCGACTTCGGCGGCGTGCGCGATCGCCAGAAAGTGCAGAACGGCGTTGGTCGAGCCACCGACCGCCATGACCAGCGCCACCGCGTTCTCGAATGCTTCGCCGGGTGATGATGTCGCGCGGTCGCCGGTTGGCGCGGACGCCGACATCAGCGCGGCGGCCGACGCAGCAGCCGAGTCGGCCTTGGCAGGGTCATCGGCGGCCAGCGTCGATGAGCCCGGCAGGCTCATGCCCATGGCCTCGAAGGCGGACGACATCGTGTTGGCCGTGTACATGCCCCGCAGGACCCAGCGCCGGGACAGGCGTGACGTTCGACGGCGAGTAGCTCGTCGTTGGTAATCCGCCGGCGGCGTACTGGCCGACCGCCTCGAAGGCCGACACGATGGTCAGGTCTTCACCGTTCAAATGGCCCCGGCCTGATCGTCCGCCATAGACAAAGATTGCCGGGATGTTGAGGCGGGCGATAGCGATCATCGCGCCAGGCATATTCTTGTCGCAGCCCGCCCAGGGTCAGACACCGTCCATGCTTTGACCGCGGCAGACCGTCTCGATCGAATCAGCGATCACCTCGCGTGAGACCAACGAGCACTTCATCCCTTCGGTACCCATCGAGATGCCGTCGGAGATGGTAATCGTTCCGAATACCTGCGGCATCGCACCGGCTTCGTGCAGCGCCGAACCGGCGCGCCGGGCAAGGACGTCAAGACCGCTGTTGCAGTGGCGTGATTGTCGAGTAGGCATTGGCGATGCCGACAATCGGTTTCTCAAAATCGCCATCACCGAAGCCGACGGCACGCAGCATGGCACGATTGGGGGAACGTACGGCGCTGGCGGTAATGGCGCGGCTGCGCGAATTGAGGGGCATCGTGTTACTCCTTGAAAGCCGGTTGGAAGTCGTGGTGGCCCGGAGAGTTCCGGCGCCCCGCCTTCGGTCAGGCCGTCCCGGGCTGTGGCGTCCAGTGGCGCGCCTGCCGCTACAGGTGCCGCTCGAACGCGGCCGCGATCGGCGACAGCATCCGGCCCCTCGGATAGACGATGTGCCACTTCGATTCGATCGGGAAGCCACGGACCGGCAGAACGGCAACGCTGCTCGTCGGTGGTTCCGGGGTAGCGCATGGCGCGACAGCACGGCGACGCCCAGGTTGCCGGTCACCGCCTCCTTGACGGCCTCGTTGCTGCCGAGTTCGAGCCGCAGGTCGGGACGGAACTTCTGGCGCCGGAAGTGCGCGTTGACGGCCATCGGCGTACCTGAGCCGGGCTCGCGCAGGATGAAGCGCTGCCCGGAAAGATTGGCAAGGCCGATCCGGCGCCGCCGTGCCAGTGGGTGCGACACGGCGGTGCACCATCACCCGTGTCGGCTGACCTCGCCTCCTACGCGTGGAAACCGCATTGTCCCGGTCTGTTTCTGACACCAGTGCCCGCATGATGTCCGCCCCCGACACGGCGGCGAGCGGTTCATACGCGAAGTGCGCGAAGCGCTTCTCCCAGCCGCGACCGTACTCCCGTCCCAGCAGGCGCCGCAGCTGAGCGCGGGGGGCGCGCCCACTGCTCCAATCAACTGGAACGCTCCTTCAGGTGAAGCAAGAGCGCGTTGCGCCCGCCTGGCAGCTGATTTGCGCGGGCGGAGTGCAGCGTGCGGCTGAACTCGAGGGGTCGGAACGGAAACTGGAGAAGAACGAGGACGGACGGCATTAGACGTCGGTCCTCGCCGCGCAAAGACGGACCGCTACTTGATCTGCCCGCGCAGTTCGCCGCCCGGCACGCCCCCTGATGCCGCGGTGGTATGCACATTGACGTAGGTGACACCGGCCCTGATCGCTTCGACGAGTTCCTCGAAATCGCCGGCGGTGAAGAGCTGGGCCACGGCTCCAGGGTTGGGGGTGATCAGTGCTGTAGTTATCGTAACCGGACACCGTCCCGCCCGGCAGGGGCAGGCCGGTACACCGGCAACCGGCGGAGTGCCCCCGTCCGCCGGGTTACCGCAAAGCCAAACGACGATGCCGCCGCTTACCCCGCGCTGCGCAGCGTGAATGTGGGCCATGAACACTTGGCCCTGGGTCTCCCCGTAGCTCAACTCGTACTCGATCGTCTGGCGTCGCTTGTCGATCTTGGCCCGGAAGTCACCGCTGCCCGGGCTCGATACGGTGGGTACCTCCTCGTAGCCGGTGAGTTTGGCGTGAACGGTTTCGGCGGCTGCTGGCATCGACGCGGCGAGCAGCGCAACGGCGCCGGCCGCCGCCAGCACGTGCTTGGATGGAACGCGGTTTGTGTGCATTGCAACGTCTCCTGTTCTGGTTGGTGGTCCCTCTGTGGGCGCAACCGCGAACGGCTGTCGGACTTTCCTTCACAGCGTCGGGGGATGACAGGGGAGGTGACGCGCCCGGCACGGCGCAAGCTGCAGTCTCCCCCGCCGGGGTGGACAGGCTGCCGCGGGAAAAAATTCCCCTCGGGTTCCATCGTTCGGCGATTCGGTTCCGCGCCCGACCGGATGTGCGGCCTTGATATGCGTGAAGCGCCGCATCGTGCGGACGAAATCCGGATCCTCGCCCCGTGTCCGTGCTGGCACCGCGCCCTGGAACTCTTGGCGCGGGCAGCATCTGCAAACGCCTTCCCTCGTCCGAGATTCTTACGGTGGATGTTGAGCCAATCGCGACTCTCCTCGGCCGCGATTAGCTACCTGAAAAGGGTCGGCACTTGCCCAATCAACCGAATGCTCCCATCTTGCCGGGAAGAGACGATCGCGGTGTTCGAGACCATTACCGGTGGGCATACGGTCATCACGATACAGCCGACGGCAAACCAAACGACACCACCACTGCGCCCAAAGCCATCATGGCTGGGCACGGCGAGGGTAAGCACCGAGCCCATGGGATCGTCTCCGCACGCAAGTAGCACCGTCGCCAGCGACGTGCAGGATTTCGCGACCGGGCTGGCCAAGTACGGCGACATCGTCGAGATCCTGGGCTGAGGCGCTTTACGGGCGGATCGCGGCGACGGCCCCGCTCTTGCCGGGCGCTCCGGCTTCGGGGGAGCCTTGACCTCGACGGTGGTAAGGCCCAGTGTCTTCCAGGATTGCAGCCACCGCGGTACCACTTGAGCTTGTGGGCGGGGTAACCAAGCGCGACGAACTGGCGGATGTTGGCGTGAACCGTCCGCACCGCAGGCCGTTGCAATGGAGGCTGGAATCCCAGCGGACGACATGTCCTGCGCCTTGTTCGCTCTGGTCCGAGAGGCCCGCAGCAATGCCTAGCAAGCCCGCGGCTTCTGAATCCCATGGATGATGATCGCTCGTCGTTAGGCGGCCCTGTCCGAATTAGCGACCGCCCATGGGAGCCCAGGGTCTTGGTAGGCGGACGTTCAGCGAGAGTGCTGCCTGACCACTATGCGTGAAACGTGACCGGCAGCTTTGGCCCAGGTGCGGGAGATCACCAGGCTATCGCGGACTTCCGCTATCGGCGGTGTTGCTGTCATTCCGGTGACCGTTTTGCGGGACGGACG
>CAWGLO010000007.1:0-55905 GCA_963823455.1 uncultured beta proteobacterium | reverse complement strand
GACGAAACCGGCGCCGTCTTCCTTCGCGGCCAGCGCGAGCGCGAATTCGCCGATGAGGAAATCGCCCAGTGCAACCGGCGAATCATTCAGCAAATTGCGGTGAACGCGGGTGCCGCCGCCGAAATCCTTGACGTTGAGCCCGACTTGCGCAAACGCGGGATCGCTGGTCGGGGTGACAGACCCTTCGGGCAGTGCCGACACGGCAAGACCCGCCGTCTTGACCGGAATCCCGAGCGAGCTGCTTGCCATTGGCCACACCCTGGAGAAGCGGCGAAAGACGCCGTATTTTTCGGCCAGGGTGATGATCTCGCTTTCCAGCGGAGCGGGGATGAGGGAGCCCCCGGCGCTGGAAATCCCGGTGCCAAGGCTGCGCGCTCCCATCAGGCCGCGCTCGGCGCAAAACTGCGTGGCGGGTTGATCGCCGGCCAGGGCTTTGAAGAACATGCCGGCCTGATGCGCGCGCTGCTCCGCCCCCGCGCCCTTGATGTGCTGCAGCGAGCCAAAGCGATCCATCACGCGCGCGCCGCTGCCGTAGCTCGGCAACGGATGCAGCCAAGTTCCACCCGGCGGCATGGCTTGGCTGATGGCGTCCGGCTGGGTTTGCCGGGCCTCCGCCGCGGAAAGCACGCGTTCACGAAAATCGTCCCAGGCGGTCCCGGCGTTGATGGCGTCGGCAGCCAACTCGCGGCCCCCGTAGCGAGCGAATTCTCGCCCAGGACGCGAATGTCTGAGCAGCGGCGCTGTTCTGCGATGGTGGCGCGTTCCGCGGCCCGCTCGGATTGCGCCGCGGCTTCCGCGGCTGCGCGCCGCTGACTGCGGCTCAGGCGGCTCCCGGTTTGTTGCTCGTCGTTGTCGAATTCGCCGCCAGCGGCGGTATCCAGGTTGTCGTGCTGTGTCATGACGATGTCCTTATGTCGAAAAAATCCCGCGCCGACGTCTGCCGGAACGGAAACGATGCTGGTTTCAAACGGCCGCCAGCGGAATTTCCAGGTGTCGGCCGCCACCCTCCGGCCGTCATCCAGAAGCTCGTAAGCCACGGAGAGACTGCGATGGATGCCAGCCAGTACGTCGCGCTTGACTTCCTGCGCGAGTGCCGAGGCGCCGAAGCGAATCCGCGCACGCACCTTGCGGCCGGTGGCGTGCACGTCCTCAGCGATCCCGACGGCGAGCTGATCGGCGTTGTGCTGAACAAGCACCGGCAACGGCGCCCGGCTCAAGTCACAGCCGGCGGGCGTGCAGTCCAATTGTTCGAGGATGCCCCAGCGCGGCACAGGCGCATCGGTGGCGAGCGTCGCGGGAATGGCATCATCGCCTTCAGCGGCGCGGCCCAGGGTGATGTTGCGTTGAAAAGTTCGCTGCATGGCGGCTCCTGCCACGGCAGGCGCCACAAACGAAAGGCGGGGCGCCGGCCGCAATGAATCGGTGCGCCGGATGTTCTCGGCGCCTCGGTTTTTCGCTTGGCCAGCGCCCCGCCTCAATGACGGCGCGCTCGATCTTCACCGGAACCCAACCAGCGCGCAGCATGGCAAGGTGCATCGGCGAACTCAGCTACAACGGTGCAATTGTGGGACTCACGCCGTGATCCTGTCAAGACCAGAGCGGCACATCAATTCGTGGCGCCGCCGGCCTTGGCGATCGCGGCTTCGGCCTCCAACGTCGCGCGCACTCCGGCCTCGCCGCCGGCACGAAACGCTAGGTGGCGGTGGTACTCATCCACCGAGAAACAGGACCAGGCGGTCCACGCGCTAACCTTGCCGCCGGCAATCCGCAGCGAAACCGCCACGCCGTTGTGCGAACAGTGCCAATCGAGGCGCCCGTCCTTATCAGGGTTTCCAGTGATCCAAGTATCTAGTTGCGCTTGACAGCTCGCGCAGGGGTTTTCAATCAGCACTTTCGTCTCCTGTTGGTTAATCGTCACTCAGAGCCCAACTCAGCTCGCAGGCGCTCCAGCGCCGCCGCCACGGCCTCAACGGAGGGCGCCGGGACCGTCTGGCTTGCCAGGGCGTCCAGCGCGTCGATGCCCAGCAGCTCCGCCACCCAGAGCCCCAACGCATCCGCGGCTTCGAACCAGGCGGCCGCCGCTTGCGCCGGGGTGCATTCGGTCTCCACCGCGATCCACGCGGCCGCGGTCGGCCCTGCGCCAGCAATCGCGCGATGAATGAGATCCAGCACGGCGTTCGTCGCCGCGCCGGTCGGGGTTGCGCGCGGTGCGGCCGGGGCGGTCGCCGCCGGCTGCAAGATCTTAGACATGTGCCCTGGACGGTCGAGGCGCGGGTCAAGCCCTTTCCAGTTGGCCAGGCACCAAGCACGGGCCTCATCGATGTCGTAGTCCGTTCGGCGCTTTCCAATCCGCCGAAACGGCAGGCCGAGCGCGGACCATTGCGAAATGGTGGCCTGACTGACGTTCAACTCACGGGCCAATTCGGCTTGATTCATAGGCAATACCAATCAATGATCATTCAGTAATAGTCTATGAAAATCCTGTGACTAGAGCGATTCCGCGCCGTTTCGCGCCGCATGGGAGGAAGCCCAGGAAGGACCCATGACTACGGTCGCGCCCTGATCGCTGCCGCCACCTCGCGCAGCGCTTCGGCCACTAGCTCGCCGGCCCTGAGCACCCGAAGTCCATGCGCGTCGATTGCCCCCATGCCGGTGCTCGTGTCCCCGCTGCCCAGGTGCATGGCGCCGAACCTCACCGCCTCCGCCAGCTGGCGGAGCACGTCGACGACGTTCGCCGGCTCCAGGTTGTCGTCTGCCACATTGGGCGATACCAGGCACTGCCGGATCGCGGTGGCGATGTCGTTTGTCTGTTTCATCCGATACCCCTTCGGTGTGGCGTTTCAAACCGGGAGTGCGGAAAGTGCGGAGTGCGGACCCCTAAAGGGGGTCCGCACTTCCGCACTCTCACACCGCACCAGTGCGGAAAGTGCGATCCGCACTACTTCCGCACTTCCGCACTCGTTACGCATCGATCACCACCAGCTTCTGCATTCCCTCTGCAATCAAGTTCATACGCTGCAAAGAATCGCATGCGTCATAGACGGATCGCTTCGGGATTCCTTGCTGCCGCAGCAGCGCCACCAGTTCCAGCTTCTTCATCCCACCGGGCGCCGCTTTGAGGGCGATCAACACCGCCTTTTGCACCGGCCCACCGGGTACTTTCCCGCGGCTCGGCACCGGCTCGCCGGTCGGCTCCAGTACCACGCTGGTGAGTTCGTCGCCGTCCGCATCGCGCCAGCCGATGGGCAGCTTGCGCCAGCGCAGGGCGATGGGCGGGAAGGGTTCGTCGTCCTTCGCTTTCTTGCAGGTCAGCACGATCTGATCGCCCGTCTCCGGCCGCTCTACCAGAATCCGCCGATCCGCCGCCGCGATCAGCGAATAGGAGCCGCGCTCCCGGGTCTTGTCGCCGTGCCCAACGTGATGGACCAGCAACACCGCCCGCTCGCCGCACGCCGCGCGCACATTCCGCAACGCGATCTGCATATCTTCGGTGCGGGATTCGTCACCCGGCCCGAAGTTGGCGGCCAGGGTATCGAACACCACCAGATCCACGGCGCGCTCCAGCTCCGCTTCCGCCTTGGCGATGGTGGCGCGGATCGTGTCCGGGTCCATCATCAGGTTCGCCGGTTCGATGGCGACATACACCGCCGGCTGCACGTCGTCTGCCTCGTAGCCGTGCGCCAGAAGCCAGGCGCGAAACCGCTTCTTAGCCCCCACGGCACCCTCGGCACAAACGTACAACACCCCCGTTTGATGTACGCGCATGCCGCACCAATCGATACCGGCGCCGATGGACATGGCCCAATCGATGGCGGCAAAGGACTTCATGACGCCCGACTCGCCGTACTTCACGACCATCTCGCCGCGCAACAAGGCGCCCTTGATGAGATAGCGCGGTGCCGCATAACTCCCATACAGGGCGCCGCAGGTGAAGCCCTCCAAGCCCTTCAGCTTGGCGCCCGGAGCATCGGGCAGGAACTTGGGCACCGTGGCGAGGAAGGCGGCCATCTTCTCGTTCAGCTCGCCCATTTGCGCACCAGGTCATTCATGTCCTGCTCGGGTTCGGGAGGGCGCACGATGCGCACTTCCCGGCCCGCCAGGTGCCAGCGCAGAGCGCAGGATTCGGCAGCCCGTAATCCGGCCTCGTCATGGTCCGCGGCGATCACCAGGGACTCCACGCCTTCCAGAACAGGGAAGGCGGCCAGATTGCCGGCGTCGATGCAGGACCATACCGGCCTGAAGCCGTGCGCCAGGCTCAGGGCCGTTTCGATGCCCTCGGCAATCCCAAGTCCTGCCGCGACAGTCTCATCCGGCCACAGGCGGATCACTCCCCTCTTCGCCGGATACCCCGGCCACAGCATCTTCGCCGGAGATACGTCTGCTTTACCGGATGCGGTAATCCACGTTCGGTGCACCGTCATAGGTTGCCTGCCGGCGGCCTCGGTCACTAGCGCCACCAGGGCCGGACCGACGTGACCACCACGGTGATGGAGGCGCTCCGCATAGCGCAGGTGCGAACCAGCCGGCGGAAGTCGGCAATCCCTGGCGCGCAAATAGTTCGCCGCGATGGATTCCGCCGTCACCGGCTGCGCCGCAGCCCACAGGGGGCGCCAATCTGGCGCGGTCGATACCGACCTATGCACCGCGGCTGCCGAGGGCGCCACGGGACGGATTTCGCGCCGCTGCGTGGCCGTGAATGAGCACCGATGACAGTAGGCAACCACGCCGCGATCATCGACGCGCACCGCTAGCGCGTCGTCCTTCGGCCCGCGGCCGCACTCTGGGCAAGGTGCGCGCCAGTGTCCCGGCCCGCGCCGGGCGTACTCCTGCAGGTCGATCATGGCGCGGCCTCCGGCAACGATACGCCCATGGCACGCATGGCACGAATAGCGGCCAGCTTGACGCGCACAGCCGCGGCCTCCAGGGTGACGTCCTGTTGGATCGCGGACCAGAATCCCAGGTCCGTGCTCTGGTAGGCGTTGATGTGGTCGTGCAACCGCTTCAGTTCGTCGCGCAGACGGTCGTAGCGCGCCGGCTGGGGGGATGTACTCATGTCGTCGGCCAGCGCATTGGCCTCTGCCACCCACAGCCGCAGCAGCACGAGCAGATCTTCCTCCTGGCTATCCGCCGAACCGGCCAGCCCGGACAGCGCCTCGCGCATCGTCAAATTGGACACGGTGTCCGATTTGGCGGCGATCGCCTCCCAGTTCTGTGCTAACTGCATGTAGCGCCTGGCCTGGCGGTCGGATACCGTCACGTGTTCCTTGACCCACGGCAACCACTCGCCGTGCTTCAGGGAATCTTTGACTTGCAGCAGTAGCTCGCCGCAGCGGCGCGCGTGCTCAAGCGCCTCGCGTGCCTTGCCGAACGCGGCGTCATGCTCGGTTTGTATCTCCCGCGCGAGGGTAACCAGATCGCCGCTCATGCCGGCGTGCTCCGCCGCATCGACCGCGCGATCAGGCTCGCCGCATCGCGCCAGGCAGCGCTTGCGCGCAGGTCGTCGTTGAATTTCCCGCGGGCAACGCAGCGGGTGCAAAGCCGCCGCGGCCGGCCGGCAAGATCATGGACCATGCGCAGCTTGACGCCCTGGCGCCGGCAGAATGGGCAGCGCGTCACCGCCCGCGCCCTCCGCTGCGGCGCCAGGAGCGCTTCGGTCGCCGATCTTTTCGGGAGGGTTTCGTCAGCGAGTCACGCTGTTTGCGTGCCGGCTGGAATCCGCCGGCGGGCTCGGGGTCGCGGGGGCGGCTCATTTCTTGATTGCCCGCGGCCGGTTTGCCGCCCATTCCTGCAACTCGGAAAGGCGCCATCCGTTCAGCGTGCCGGTAATCTTGATGGGGGAGGGGAACTCGCCGGCCGCCTCCATTCGCCAGCGCGTCGTTCGGCTAAGGCCGGTGAAAGCCTGGCATTCCGCCTCGCGCAGAATGCGGTCCTGCAGTTCGTTGTTCGTCGCCATCGCTGCACCTCGCTTGAAAAGGGCCGAAACAATGGCGACGAATTGAATCAGGGTCTTTGCACTCTGGTTTTCAAATTTGGGGGAGTGGAAAAATGAAAGCCGCGAATCAGCGGCTTATCGCGCGATACTCGTCTAGAAGGGTGTCAAAGCGGGGCTCGTCATAAATCTTGCGCAGCGCACTCGGCGAAATGCCGAGTTCCTTCGCCGCGAAATCGAGCCGCGAGCCGATGCCGCGGCCAGGATGTGCGCGCTCGTCTTTCACGAGCCAGTTGAGCAGCGCTATGCGCCGGTCAAGTTTGCGCCGGCCGCTCGTAGGTTTTCGGCCTTCATGGGCGTGGGGCAGATCGGCATTTGTCAGAACGTAGATCAGCCAACGGAGCAATGTCGGCGGGATGGGTCTTTTTTCAATTAACCATTGCGTCGCGTACTGGCGCAACAGGTCTCTTTCATCGGGATCATTTCGGTGTACGGCTCTATGCGCCAGGTCCGCGAAAAACCATTCCGCCCGTTCCGCATCGTCCATCAGCGTGCCATCGGGATGCCGCACGCCGAGCCCGCGCCGATCGGGCGCGACAAATGACGCTTCGGCCTTGGCGCGAAAGTGCGCTTGTGCTTCGGCCCAGGTCAGGGTGATCTTTTCCGGCTCGCCCATCATGCGCGCGCCGGCAGCAACACCACGTTGCGCTCGGGCTTGGCCAGGAGTTCCAGCCGCTCGCCCCACAGCCGGAACGCTTCCGCGCGCTCGGGCAGGTACTCTGCGCGCTGGTAGGTCGCCAGCAGCTTGGACGGCGGTTTATGCCCCAAGCAGCGCTCAATCACGTGCGGCAGGATGCCCAAGTCACCCATGCGGGTTGCCATCGTGCGGCGCAGATCGTGCGGGCTCCAGTCGCCGCCGCGGAGCAGGAGCTTTCCCGCGTGCCTTTCGGTGCGGTTCTTGAGCGGCTTCGCCCGCACACGGTCGCGGAGCATGTGGGTCAGGCTCTTGGCCTCATACGGGGCGCCCGCCTTGCGGCCGTTCAGCAGGTACTCGCCGCTGCGCTTTTCCTGCATCACGGCAAGCTGCGTGCGCGCAAAGAGTGACAGGTGGATCAGGTGCGACTCACCGTTCTTCGCGTTCTCCGCGGGAATGCGCCAGGTGCCCACCGCCTCGTCGATGTCGCTCCATTTCGCCTTGAGCAGTTCGCCGATGCGGCAGCCGGTCGCCAGCAGCATCAGCACTCCGGCGTGGATCTCGGGCGCCAGCCCCGCCGCCGGCAACTTCGCCAGCAGTTCGGCCACTTCATCGAAGGACAGCGCACGCTCGCGCGGCTTTTCCTCGCCGCCGACCAGGCGCTTGGTCAAGCCGATGGTGGGGTCGACGGCTACGATGTCGCGGGCCAGCGCCCAACGGAACATCTGGCGCAGGCCTTCCAGCAGCTTGTTCGCCACGCGCCGCGCGCCGCGGTCGACCACCGTGTCAAGCAGTTCGCCGATCTGGCGCCGCGTGACTTCCTTCGCCTTCAACTCGCCGAGGCGCGGCAGTACGTCGAGCCGAAAAATCCGTTCCATCTCCGCGCCGCCGTCCTTGCGGCTCGCGGCGAGGTAACGGCGCCGCCAGTCTTCGAACAGCCCCGCAATGGTGTGCTCCCTGCGCTCTGCCGCTTCGCGCGCCTTGCGCTCGCTCTGCGCCTGGCGCGCGGATTCGGCCGGGTCGATCCCTTCGGCCACCAGCGCGCGCGCCTGATTGCGCCGCGCCCTGGCGGAGGCCAGCGTCACCGCCTTGCCATCGGCGCCGGTCTCGCCGTAGGTGCCGCAGTGGAAACATCCGTTGCGCCCTTCGAGCTTGAAGCGGAACTCGAACACCACCTTGCCGCTGCCCTTGAGCACGCGCGCCCACAGTCCGCCGCCGTCGCGCAGGTAGCGGTCCTTCGGGCCGGGTCTTTCGCGCCGCAGCCTAAGGTCGGTCAACTGATTTTCGGTCCGTGCCATGATCGGTCCTCGCGCAATGCAGGGGGTCGGCTTCCGTAGCAGGGGAAGAACTACAGGGGGTCGTCCACGTGAAGAAAATTGTGAAGAAACTATTTTCGCTTGAATGGAAACTGGTTGCAACAACGGGAAACGCGATAGGTAGGAAAGCATCGCAAAGTCAAATAGTTGTTGATGACAATTGAAAAGGACCGAAACAGCGTGAAACCGCGTGCGCAGGGGATGGGGTGCAGGGGGTCGGAAGTTCGAATCTTCTCGCCCCGACCAATCGAAACCCGCTGATCTTCAAGAGGTTAGCGGGTTTTTGTTTTGCTGTTTCTCGCATGTGAAACGCGTCGCGAAATCGGTTTTGCGTCAATCTTGCGTCGGTTTTGCGTTAATCGGTGCGATCAAGGTGTGGGCTTCTCGGAACAGCGAGACCGATTCCTGCTCAAGGAGCGTTGTTGCTGTGATCCAAGCATTTGGCGATTGCATCGAACCCATCGCGCTGATATCGTTGATATCGCTTTAAGTTGGAGGTGATTGTCATGGCTGATCTACTCGTTCGCGGCGTCGACGAGGCACTGATTCGGGCGCTCAAGGAGCGCGCCGGAGCGCACGGCAGGAGCGCCGAGGCTGAACATCGAGAGATCCTGGCTGCGGCGTTGGCCCGACCGCGGAGACGCAGCTTTGCCGAGGTGCTGGCGTCGATGCCCGACGTCGGTGCTGATGCGGACTTCGTACGCGTGGAATCCGAAGGGAAGGCACCGCGTGTATTTGATTGACACCAACGTCATCAGCGAAGGGCGAAAGAAGGCCAAGGCCAACCCCGGCGTTATCGATTTCTTCGACCGCGTCGCGGTTGCGGACGAGGCCGTCTATCTTTCCGTGGTCTCAGTGGGTGAGCTTCGTCGGGGTATCGAACTCATCCGCCATCGCGGTCACACCGACCAGGCGATGCTGTTGGAAACCTGGCTGACGGTCGTGCTCCTGCAATACGGCGGGAACATCCTTGCATTCGACGCAGACGCCGCCCAGGTATGGGGGCGACTACGAGTTCCGAATCCCGAGCACGAGATCGACAAGCAAATCGCGGCTACCGCGCTGGTGTACGACCTGACGCTCGTCACGCGCAACACGGCCGACTTCGAAGGCAGGGGCGCGAAACTCCTGAATCCTTTCGTTCCCGCGCGGTAAACCGGCAATTGGCAGCCTTGCCCGGTTTGATGTCGATACCGCTGCCTGACCGTTTCGCCGCTGCCGCAGCATCCACGCCAAATCACGCTCGAAAGCAGGAGGCGCTGGTTTCGACCCATCGAACAGTGCCGGCCAAGGTTCAACGATGAAACAGGAACGTCCATCCGCCCGGTCCGTCAAGGAGCCCAAGCTCTCTCGCACCAATCCTCCGGCCGGCCTGCCCGCTGCAGACTGGCAGCGCGCATTGCGCCGCCAGTTCGGGCGGGAGCAGGCCTTCGTGCTGGAGAACGTGGGAGCGGAACCCTTTTTCTCGGAGTTTCGCGTCGCCAACCCGCAATCCAAGTCCAGCTACCGCGTCGCGGTCCGCGGCCTTCGTCCCGGCGACAACTTCTGCTCCTGCCCGGACTACACCACCAACGAGTTGGGCACCTGCAAGCACATCGAATTCGTTCTGGCGCGGCTGGAGAAGAAACGCGGCGCGAAGGCGGCCTTTGCGCGTGGCTGGCAGCCTGCGTTCTCCGAGATCTACTTGCGCAACGAGGAGGCGCGGGCGGTACATTTTCGCCCTGGATCCGAATGCCCGCCGGCCGTGCTCAAGGCGGCCGGGTTGATCTTTGATGCGGCGCAGGGCGGGCGGCTGCCGGAAGAGCGTTTCGGCGAACTGGATCGCTTTCTGGCAGCGGTCGCCAAGAGCGGGCATGAGCTTCGCGCCTATGACGATGCCTTGGATTTCGTTGCCGGCCGGCGCGATGCGGCGCGGCGGGCGGCAGCTCTGGATCGCCTTTTCCCGCGCGGTGCAGCCGACAAGAAGCTTGCGCAGATTCTCAAGGCGCCGCTCTATCCCTACCAGGCCGAGGGCGCGCTGTTCGCGGTGCGTGCCGGCCGCGCCCTGATCGGCGATGAGATGGGCCTGGGCAAGACCATCCAGGCCATCGCCGCGACGGAAATCCTGGCGCGGCACTTCGGCGTTTCGCGCGTGCTGGTGGTGTGCCCGACCTCGCTCAAATACCAGTGGCAAAGCGAGATCGGTCGCTTCTCCGGCCGTGCGGCACGGGTGATGGCCGGAGGGCGGGCGCAACGGCAGAAGGATTTCGCGGCCGAGGATTTCTGCAAGATCACCAATTACGAGAAGCTGAAGCCGGATCTCGACCTGATCGCCACCTGGGCGCCGGAGTTGGTCATCGTCGACGAGGCGCAGCGCATCAAGAACTGGAACACCATCGCCGCGCGGGCACTGAAACGCATCGACAGTCCTTATGCCCTGGTGCTCACCGGCACCCCGCTGGAGAACAAGCTGGAGGAGCTGATCTCCATCGTGCAGTTCGTCGATCAGCATCGGCTGGGCCCGACCTGGAAGCTGCTGCACGAGCACCAGGTACGCGACGAGTTCGGCCGCGTCACCGGCTACACCGGGCTGGACAAGATCGGCGAGACCCTGGCACCGATCATGATCCGACGGCGCAAGTCCGAGGTTCTGCTCCAATTGCCCAGCCGCACCGACCAGAACCTCCTGGTGCCGATGACAGAGATGCAGATGGTGCATCACAAGGAGAACGCCGACATCGTGGCGCAGATCGTCCAGCGCTGGCGCAGGACGAAGTTCCTCTCGGACAGGGACCAGCGGCGGCTCACCTGCGCGCTGCAGAACATGCGCATGTCCTGCAACAGCACGTACCTGCTCGATCAGGAGACCGACCACGGCGTCAAGGCCGACGAGTTGGCGGCGCTGCTCGACGGCCTCTTCGTGCAGTCGGAGGCGAAGGCGGTGGTGTTCAGCCAGTGGACCCGCACGCAAGACATCGTGATCCGCCGGCTGGAGGCGCGCGGCATCGGCTATGTCAGCTTCCACGGCGGCGTGCCTTCGGACAAGCGTCCGGCCCTGGTGGAGCGCTTCCGCGACGACCCGGACTGCCGCGTATTCCTGTCCACCGACGCGGGTGCCGCGGGCCTCAACCTGCAGCATGCCTCGACGCTGGTGAACATGGACCTGCCGTGGAACCCGGCGCTACTGGAGCAGCGCATCGGCCGCATTCACCGCATGGGACAGAAGCGACCGGTGCAGATCGTAAACTTCGTCGCCAAGGGCACCATCGAGGAGGGCATGCTTTCGGTGCTCGCCTTCAAACGCTCGCTCTCGGCGGGCATCCTCGACGGCGGGTCGGGCGAAATCTCGCTCGGAGGCTCGCGGCTCTCCCGCTTCATGCGGGAGGTGGAGAACGTCACTGGCCGCATGGGGGAGGGCGAAGCCATGGCCCCGGCGGAAGAGGCGGCGAGCGTCGCTGCCGCACCGGTCGAATCGCCGGTCGAGGAGGTGGTTGCTACCGACGAGTCACGCATTGCTGGCGACGCCGCATCGGCAGCCGACGCTCCCGCGCCGGAAGCTGCCGAGCCAGCGCCGCGGGACGCGGCCGCCGATCCCTGGGCGGTGCTGTTGCAGGCCGGTGCTCAGTTGGTCTCCGCGCTCAGCGCGGCGGGCGATCCCGCGGCCGGACCACATCCCTGGATCGAACGCGATCCGGCGAGCGGCGCGCGCAGCCTCAGGCTGCCGTTGCCGCCGCCGCAGACAGCGCGACGACTGGCCGACGCGCTCGCGGCGATCGCGGATTCACTGCGCGCAAAGGCAGCGGGCGAGTAGCGGCTCATCGTGTCATTTGCTTTCGCGCCAAAGTGTCTGGATGGCCAAGCGACCCGAGACAGCTTGCGTCGATTCTGCGTTACACTGTTGAACACGGTTAAGCACCGTTGAACGGTTTGGCAGCGGACGTTACCGTGCAATTAGTTGATAAATAACGTCTGTTTGTTGCCCAATCGGCATGGGGTGCAGGGGGTCGGAAGTTCGAATCTTCTCGCCCCGACCAATCGATTTTTCGCTGTTGGGGATCAAGCATCAGACGACTTGAATGATTCGCCGTGGTTCCCACCGCGCCTTGCCCATGGCAGGCGCCTGAACTCCGGCCCCAGAAGCCATGCGCATCCTGGTCAGCAACGATGACGGCTACTTCGCGCCTGGCATCGAGATTCTTGCCCGAACCCTTTCCCAGCGTCGCCGACGTCACCGTAGTGGCGCCGGAGCGCGACCGCAGCGGCGCCAGCAACTCGCTCACCCTCGACCGGCCGCTGTTCCTGCGGCGGGCGGCCAACGGCTTCTACTTCGTCAATGGCACGCCGACCGATTGCGTACATCTGGCCGTCACCGGCATGCTCGATATCGTGCCCGACATGGTGGTGTCCGGCATCAATCACGGTGCCAACATGGGCGACGATACGATCTACTCGGGCACCGTGGCGGCGGCCACCGAGGGCTATCTGCTTGGAATTCCTTCGCTGGCCTTGTCTCGCTCACCAGCAAGGCGGCGGCGCATCTCGACTCGGCGGCGCAAATCGCGCTGGACGTCGTGCAGCGCTTTCAGCGGCAGAGCTTTCCGCGAGCCGGTACTGCTCAACATCAACGTGCCCGACGTGCCGTTGAGCGAGATCCGGGGCAGCCGGGTCACCCGCCTGGGCAAGCGTCACAAGGCCGAGGGCGTGGTCAAGAGCGTCAATCCGCGCAACGAAACGGTGTATTGGGTCGGCGCGGCGGGCGAGGCGCAGGATGCCGGCGAGGGCACCGACTTCCATGCGGTGGACAACGGTTATCGTATCGATTACGCCGCTGCAGATCGATCTCACGCACACGCCGCACAGCTGGTCCGGCTGTGCGCGCTGGATCGAGGAATGAAGAGCAGCACCGCTTGCCGGCGTCGGCACTGACCTCGCAGCGCACGCGCGCGCGCATGGTCGAACGCCTGCGCGAGCAGGGTATCCGCGACGAACGGGTGCTGGCGGCCATGGCCGCGGTGCCGCGGCACCTGTTCGTCGAGGAGGCGTTCGCCAGCCGCGCCTACGAAGACACGGCGCTGCCGCTCGGCTTTTCCGCAGACCATCTCGCAGCCCTATGTGGTGGCGCGCATGATCGAATTGCTGCGCTGCGGACGGGAGCTGGGCAAGACCCTGGAGATCGGTGCCGGTTGCGGCTACCAGGCCGCCGTGCTCGCGCAATTGGCCGTCGAGGTGTATGCCATGGAGCGCATCGGCGCGCTGCTGGAGCGCGCGCGTGCTGAACCTTGCGCCAACTGCGCCTGCCCAATGTTCGGCTGAAGCATGCCGATGGTACACCAGGGGCTGCCCGAAGCGGCGCCATTCGATACAATCATCGTCGCCGCGGCGGCGGGCCAGGTGCCGCAGGCGCTGCTTGCAGCAACTCGCGCTAGGCGGCCGGTTGGTGTTGCCGCTGGGGGCGCGCGAACAATCGCTCTGCTTGATCGAACGGAACGCCCGCGGCTATGTGGAAAGCCGTCTGGAAATGGTGCGCTTTCGTGCCGCTAGTGACGGGAGTCGAATGAACGTGACGTTGCAGCGTTCTGCGTCGAGCCGTTGTGGCTGGGTGCGCGGTCGCGGTGCTGGGCGCCTGCGCGAGCAAGCCGCCGGTGCCGGTGAGCGAGCGCGCCGCGCCGCCCGCGACAATCGAACGCGCCGCCGGGGCGAAGACGGGCAAGGACTTCTACACCGTCAAGAAGGGCGACTACCTCTACAGCATCGCGCGCGACAGTCGGCCAGGATCCCAAGGACATCGCCGCCTGGAACAATCTGGACAGCTCCGACTGCCCTGCGCATCGGCCAGTCGTTGCGCATTGTCCCGCCGGACGGCCTGGCCGCCGGTGCCATCGCCAAGCCGATCGCCGGCGCCGGCCGAAGTAGAGGTCAAGCCGCTCGGCGGTGCTGCCACGGCCCGGACGATGCCGCTGCGGCCGCGGCCCCGACTGCCTTGAAGCGCGAACCGAAGGGCGGCAAGCAGCCCTATTCGCGAGCAGGCGCTGGCCATGCTGCAGAAGAAGGATGAGTTGCCGCTGCCGCGTGCGGCGGAGATCCCGGCCGCGACCGCGGTCAAGCCTGAAGCCAAGCCTGAGACGACGCCCGAAACGAAGTCCGAAGCCGAGACCTGAGGCCAACCGGAAGGCGAAAGCGGCGACAATGACAGCGGTATCGACTGGATGTGGCCGGGCAACGGCAAGCTCCTGTCGCGCAGTTCAGCGAGCCGACCAACAAGGGTGTCGATATCTCGGCGGCAAGGCGGGCGATCCGGTGCTGGCGGCGGCCGGCGGGCAAGGTGATGTACGTCGGTTCCGGCATCCGCGGCTACGGCAATCTGATCATCGTCAAGCACAGCAACGGCTATCTGTCGGCCTATGCGCACAACCGCAAGATCCTGGTCAAGGAGAACCAGTCCGTTGCCAAAGGGTCAAAAGATCGCGGAACTGGGCGACAGCGATGCCGATCAGGCCAAGCTGCATTTCGAGATCCGCCGCCAGGGCAAACCTGTCGATCCGCTGAAATACCTGCCACCGCGCTGACGGTGAGTTATGAGCGAGCCGGCTGATCCCGAGGAAATCGAATCCGACGAGCCGGGCACTGCGTCCGAGGCGGAGCCCGCGGCGGAGGTCGTCGAGGAAAACGAGTTCCGCAACGACGTCACCCAGACTCTACCTGAACGCAGATCGGCGCCAACCCGCTGCTGACGGCCGATCAGGAACGGGAACTGGCGCGGCGCGTGAAGTGCGGCGACTTCGAGGCGCGCCAGAAGATGATCGAGCGCAACCTGCGCCTGGTGGTGAACATCGCCAAGCATTATCTGAATCGCGGCATTCCCCTGCTCGACCTGGTAGAGGAGGGCAATCTCGGGCCTGATTCACGCCCTGGAGAAGTTCGATCCGGAGCGCGGCTTCCGTTTCTCGACCTACGCCACCTGGTGGATCCGGCAGAACATCGAGCGCGCCATCATGAATCAGTCGCGCACCATCCGCCTGCCGGTGCATGTGGTGAAGGAACTGAATCAGGTGCTGCGCACCCTGCGCCAGCCTGGAGATCGGCCGGCTGCGGCGAGGCCTCGCGCGGAGGAGATCGCGCTCCTGCTCGACAAGTCGGTGGACGAGGTGCGGCGACATCCTGTCGCTGAACGAGCACACCGCTTCCCTCGATGCGCCGCTGGAGATCGATCCGAATCTGTCCATCGGCGAATCCCTGGCCGACGAACAGGCCGAGAATCCCGAGACGCAGATTCAGAACATCGAGATCGAAAACCTGGTCCGCGCGATGGATTGCGCTGCTGGGGGAGAAGCACCGACTGGTGATCGAGCGTCGCTACGGCCTCAACGGCTGCGAGGTGCACACGCTGGAGGAGCTGGCTGCCAGCCTCGGCCTCACCCGCGAACGGGTGCGCCAGATCCAGCTCGAGGCCCTGGCGCAGTTGCGCCGCATCCTGCGACGGCGTGGAGTGTCCCGCGACATCCTGTTCTAGACGCGGGCAGCTCTCGACGGCTGACCGCGCCCAGCCGGCTGCGCGCTGCGCTGCGAGCCAGCGCGCCTCGGCCAGGTGGAACACCGCCATGGCGTAAAAGCTGCTCCGGTTGTAGCGCGTCAGCACGTAGAAGTTCTCGAAGCCGAGCCAGTATTCGGTCGGCGCGATCCGGTGTCACCAGATCGATCAGTGCCACCGTTTCATCCTCGGTCGTCGGTGCCGAGGTGGCGACGACGCCGTGCTGCGCCAGGTCTCTGGACCGAGTATCTCGGCGTACGTCGCCGTCGGCCAGGGCCGCAATTGCTTCGGGGGCGGCCTTGGCGCGGAGCGGCGATTCGGCCGTCCGTGCGCCAGCCGTGCTCGCTGCAGGAAGTGGGCGACGCTGCCGATGGCATCGGCCGGACTGTCCGCTGAGATCGACCGGCCGTCGCCATCGAAATCGACGGCGTAGCGGCGATAGCTGGAGGGCAGGAACTGCGGCAGACCGATGGCGCCGGCGTAGGAACCGTTGAACGTCATGGCGCTCCGGCCGCTTCTCCCGCGCCAGCAGCAGCAGTTCCTCCAGTTCGCGGCGAAACAGAGCTCGGCGCGCGGCGGATAGTCGAAGGCCAGGGTGGCAAGCGCGGAAAGCGTCTGGAATCCGCCCGTGATGCGGCCGTAGATGGTTTCGACGCCGATGATGGCGACGATGATTTCCTGCGGTACGCCGATAGCGCTGCTCGCGCTGCCTCGAATGCCGCATGCGTGCGTCGCGCCAGAAGCGACGCCGTTGCCGATGCGATCCTCGTTCACAAAGCGCGGGCGATAGGCGCGCCAGAGCGGACGCGTGGATCGCGCGGCGGCATGATGGCGCGGATCACGGCGGGCTGGTACTGGGCGTGGTGGAACAATTGCATCAGCGTATCGGTATCGAGGCCGTGCTTGGCCGCTCATGTCGGTGCACGAATCGCCGCACCTCGGTCGCGCCGGCATAGCCGTCGGCGGACTGCGCGCGCGGCGGCAGCCAGGCTCAGCGACGCCGAGGCGACCAGCAGCCGATGAACCGGCGGCGGGAAAAGGGGATGTCGATGAAATGCATTGGTCGCGGCAGTCAGAACCTCAGTCTGCGTATGCGCAGTGTGAGTGCGCTGTAGTTGCCGGCGACCTGCGGCGGGTCCGGTCCGTAGCGCAACGTGCATAACGTCGCGCGATGTCGTCGAACTTCCGCGCCACGAGGCGGCTCTGGCGTGGCAACCCTATTCGCATAATCCATCGGACCCTTCCCAGCCGGCCGGCGCGAACCAACGGCGGCGAGCTTGCGCGAGAGCTGCTCCCATGCCCGCGTCGGGCGGGTCCAGCGGCCTGGCGCTGGCGTAGCGCCCAGGCGACGAGGACCAGCATGACGAGGCCGCTGGTGACGCTCAGCGTGGCGGTCATGCGCTGCCAATCCGGGTTGACTATGCCAAGTCGACGCCAGCAGTTCGCGCTGGCGTTCGCGGATTGTAGCCGAGGACCCACTGGTTCCAGGCGTTGGACAGCGGCTTCCCAGCGGAAGCGCAGGGCGCGCAGCCAGTCGAACTCGGCGCGCAGCAGCACCGGAAGGGCATCGCCCGGTGGGCACGGCGGAGGCCATGCCGCGCTCGATACGCGACGGCGCGACCGCGGCGGTGGGATCGACGCGCAGCCAGCCCTTGGCCTTCGATCCAGATCTCGGCCCAGGCATGGGCGTCGGACTGGCGCACGACGAGATAGTCGTCCACCGGATTGATTTCGCCGCCCTGGTAGCCGGTGACGACCCGCGCCGGCACGCCCGCCGCGCGCATCAGGACGACGAAGGCTGCCGCGTAGTGCTCGCAGAAGCCGCGCCGCGTTTCGAACAGGAACTCGTCGATGCCGTTCTCGCCGAGCAGCGGCGGCGACAGCGTATAGATGAAGCGCTGCCGCCGGAAATGACGCAGCGCCGTGGCGACCAGCGCCTGGGCGTCGCTGCCCTCGGTGCGCCATTGCGCGGCCAGCGCGCGGGTGCGCGGATTCGCGTCGGGCGGCAACTGGCGCGCGGCCGCAGCGACTCTCGGCGCCTCGTCGCTCGCCGGCGGGCAGGCCGGGATAGGAGCGCATGGCGTAGCGCAGGCGCGTTGCGTACCGGTGTCCGGGCCAGGAGCTGATAGTCGCTGGCGATCGCGGCGTCGGCGGCGACGGTACCCGGCAGTTCGAGCGCGAACAAGCCAGGTCTTGTTGTGCGGCTCCAGGGTGACCGTGTAGTCGACTGCGGCACCGGTCCGGCGCATAGGGCAGGCGAGGTCGAGTAACCGTGTCGCAGCGGCGCTGCCAGGTGCGGCCGTCGAATCGCGTCAGCACCGGGCCGCGCCAGTAGCAGCTTGCTCCGAGGGCGGCGGCTGGCCGTCGAACTTGGCGCGAAAAGCGATTGCACCCGACAGGCGAGAGCTGGCTGATCGATCCCGGGAGACATGGTGTCGGACAATCCGGTCAGGCCGGCTGTAGGCGTCGAGCGGGCATTCCCCACAGCGGCCCCTGGACGCGCGGGAACAGCACGAACAGTACCAGCATGAACGGCACCGCCTGCGCCAGCATGACAGGACGGCGCGGCGCACCGCCGCGGGCCAGGGCTGGCGATCGTGGCTGAGGACGACCAGCGCCGTCGGTGATGACGATCAGCGCGGCGAAGGTGAGCAGCGGCGATGGCCGGGCTCTGGGAATCGAAGAACAGGGCGACCTGCAGGAAGTAGCCGAGGAAGATCGCCGCCAGCGCATCGCGGCGGCGCGTCGCTTCCAGCAGCTTGAGCGCCAGAAACAGCACCAGCAGCGCGACGCCGGGCTCGCGGCCGAACACGTTGCGGTAGCTCAGGAAGACGCCGGCGATGCCGGCGACGGCGAGGAGCACCAGCAGCCAGCGCGGCGGCAGCGGGCGGCGCCGCGCCACCAGCAGGGCCGCGCGCCAGCTCAGCAGCAAGGAGCGTCACCGGCGCTGAGCCAGAGCGGCAGACTGAGGCGCCAGCGGCGCCGTGGCGGCGACGGCGGCGAGCAACAGCCACAGGGTCTGCGGCGGGCGCAAGGCCATCGGCGCCGGGTCTAATTGCCGCTTGCACCATGAAGCGCCAATGCTTGCAGACAGCGCCGAACATGGGCCTCGCCCTTGGCGGCGGTCCATGTTCGCGCGCCGGCAGGTGCAGGCCGAAGGCGTACGCCGGCGTTGCATGGGCGGCGAGTACCCAGGCGGTGAGCCGCGACAGCCGCGTCTCCGTATCCAGTTGCGCGCGGCAGCTCCGCCAGTCGAGGCACACGTCGCCGGCGGCGGCTGCCGCAGAACTGCTTGGTCAGCAGCGGCGCTTCCCGCGCCGCGGCCTTCCAGGCGATGTGGCGCGGCGAGTCGGCCGGCTGGTGGCCGCGCAGGCCGGCGAAAGTCGTCGCTGCCGAAGGCGCGCCTGGCGCGCCCTGCGCCCGTCGCAACCAAGCGGCAGGGGCGGCGCGTCGGTCTCCGGCGTCGGGTAGACGAGGCAGCGCATGTCCGGCTGGACGTAGCTCCAGGCGCGGATCAGGCCCGAGCGGGATAGGTGGTGTCGAGGGTGACCGGTCGCAGCCGCCGCCAGCCGCGCTCGCGGGTCGGCACTGCGAAGCGTCGCCTCGGCCGTGGCGTCGCCCGGCACGTCGACTGAGAGCTGCCACGCCCTGCGCCGGGCGCAGCAGGCGCAGTGCCGAGTCGCGCGATCCGGCCGCGCGTTGCGGATCAGCAGCGGAAACATGGCCGTCTCGCCGGCGAAATACCGGCTCGCAGCGGCCCGGCGAGATCTCCAGCCGCACCAGATTGCGGAAAGCATGCACGATGCCGACGATGCCGAGGCCCGGCCAGCAGGAAGGTCAGCATGTAAGCCGAGGCTGAGAAAGTAGTTGATCGAACCGATCAGCAGCAGAATCAGCGTCATGCCGAACGCCAGGCCGGCGCCGCGTGGGCAGGACGAAGATGCGGCGCTGGTTGAGGACGATCGGTGCCGGCTCCGGCCCGTGAGGCGGAACAGCCAGCGTCGGAACGCCTGGCCGATGATGCGGGCGACGACACCGGACATCGGCGCTGCGCCGGCTCGGCTCAGGGAAGGGGCACGGCAGTGATCACTGTTGCGCGGCGACTGCCGCCGTGTCGCGCCTGCCGATGTCCGACAGCGGCCGCAGGCGGTGGCCGGCCACTCCCGGCAGGACCGCCTGCACGTCTTCCGGCAGCGACCATGGCGCGGCCTTCGACGAAGGCCCAGGCCCGTGCGGCCGCCAGCAGCGCCAGCGCCGCCCGCGGCGACAGGCCGTTCTGGTACAGCGCGCCGTTGCGCGTGTATGCGGTCAGCGCCTGGACATAGTCGATCAGGGCCGGCGCGACGTGGACGCCGACCACGTCCTGCTGCAGGCGCAGCAGTCTGGTCGGGCTTGAGGCAGGGCTCGATGCCGGCGAGCAGGCTGTCGGCGGTCGGCGCCCTGCAGCAGTTCGCGCTCGGCGGCCTGGTCGGGATAGCCCGAGTTCGATGCGCATGAGAAAACGGTCGAGCTGCGATTCCGGCAGCGGGAAAGTGCCGATCTGGTGGGACGGGTTCTGGGTGGCGATGACGAAGAAGGGCTCCGGCAGCGGCCGCGTCTCGCCTTCGGCCGTGACCTGGTGCTCTTCCATGGCTTCGAGCAGGGCGCTCTGGGTCTTCGGCGTGGCGCGATTGACCTCGTCGGCCAGGATCACCTGGGAGAAGATCGGGCCGGGATGGAACTGGAAGGTGCCGCTACCGCGGTCGAAGATCGAAACGCCGATGATGTCCGCCGGCAGCATGTCGCTGGTGAACTGGATGCGCTGGAAGTGCAGGCCCAGCAGGTGCGCCAGCACGTGGGCCAGGGTGGTCTTGCCGACGCCGGGCAGATCCTCGATGAGCAGATGGCCGCGGGCCAGCAGGCAGGCCAGCGCCAGGCGGATCTGGCGGTTCTTGCCGAGGACGACCTGGCCGGCGCGGGCGACGATTTCCTGCACGACGGGATGGGACATGGCTTGTGGCGAACGGAATGTGAGTGATGGATAATAGCGTCTTTTACCGCGCAGTTATGACGCCTGACCGCCCGGCCCGCCGCGGGTGCGAGCGAATCGCCTCGGACAAAGAATGACCACCGCATTCATCACGCCATCGCGACTGCACTGCTCCACGACATGGGGTCGCATCACCCGGAGTGCCCCGACCGCCTCGCCGCCATCAGTGACCGGCTGATCGCGTCCGGCCTGGACCTGTACCTGGCCTTCTACGATGCGCCGGTGGCGACGATCGAGCAGCTGACGCGCGTGCACGCGCCCGAGCATGTGCGCAAGGTCATGCAGAGCGCGCCGCAGAAGGGCATCGTTCACCTCGATCCGGATACCGCCATGTGTCCGCGACACGCTGCAGGCGGCGCTGCGCTCCGCCGGCGCCGGCGTGCTGGCCACCGACCTGGTGATGGCGGGGGAGGTGGAGAACGCCTTCTGCGCCGTGCGTCCGCCCGGTCACCACGCGGAGCGCGCGAAGGCCATGGGCTTCTGCTTTTTCAACAACGTCGCGGTGGCGGCGCGCCATGCCCTCGACAGCCACGGCCTGGAGCGGGTGGCCATCATCGATTTCGACGTGCACCACGGCAACGGCACCGAGGACATCTTCGCCGGCGACGAACGCGTGCTGATGGTCAGCACGCTTTCAGCATCCGTTCTATCCCTACAGCGGCACCGACAATCCGGCGTCCAACATGCTGCAACGTGCCGCTGCCGGCGGGAACCCGCGGCGATGGCTTCCGCCAGATCGTAAGCGACATCTGGATGCCGCGCCTGCGGGAATTCGCGCCGCAGATCGATCTTCATCTCCGCCGGCTTCGATGCCCATTATGAGGACGACATGGGATCCCTGGGTCTGGCTGGAAGCCGACTATGCCTGGGTGACCGCAGCAGTTGAAGGAGCTCGCAGCCGAGACCGCCGACAGGCGCATCGTCTCCGTACTCGAAGGCGGATATTCCCTGTCGGCACTGGCGCGCAGCGTATCCGCCCACATCAAGGTTCTGGCCGACCTCTGATCATTGCGGCGCCGTGTCGTTTCGCCGGCGGCGGCCGTGAGACGCGTGCGAGTTTCCGCCGTCGAGTCGGTTGCGCTACAATTCAACGCCTTTTCCAGCTCATTTCTCAGCTCAGGCTCACCCATGATCACAGGTTCCATTGTCGCCATCGTCACGCCGATGCACGAGGACGGCAGCGCTCGATTTTCCCCGCCTGAGGAAGCCTGGTCGACTGGCACGTGCGCGAAGGCACCGACGCCATCGTCATCGTCGGCACCACCGGCGAATCGCCGACGGTCGAACTGGGACGAGCACTGCGAACTGATCCGCGTGGCGGTGGAGCATGCGGCCGGCCGCATTCCGGTCATCGCCGGCACCGGCGCGAACTCCACCGCCGAAGCGATCGAACTCACCGAATACGCCAAAAAGGCCGGCGCCGCGCGGGTCTGTCGGTGGTGCCGTACTACAACAAGCCGACGCAGGAGGGTCTGTACCGGCATTTCCGCAAGATCGCCGAAGCGGTCGATCTGCCGCTGATCCTCTACAACGTGCCCGGCCGCACGGTGGCCGACCTGGCCAACGACACCGCGCTGCGCCTGGCGGAGGTGCCCAATATCGTCGGCATCAAGGACGCCACCGGCAACATCGAGCGCGGCGCCGATCTGATCAGCGCGCGCCGAGGGACTTCGCCGTCTATCAGCGGCGACGATCGCCAGCGCGTCGCCCTGATGCTCCTGGGTGGGCAGCGGCAACATTTCCGTGACCGCCAACGTGGCGCCGCGCCTGATGCACGAGATGTGCGACGGCGGCCCTGGCAGGCGACGCTGGTCACGGCGCGTGCACATCCACTTCGGCTTGCTGGGGCTGCATCGCAATCTGTTCGTCGAGGCGAATCCGATTCCGGTCAAGTGGGCGGTGGCGCAGATGGGCTTGATCGGGGCGGGCATCCGCCTGCCGCTGACGCCGCTGTCGCCGCGACCATCACGACCGCGTGCGCGAGGCGATGCGCGATGCCGGCATCGCCGTCTGAGTCGCTGGCAGAATGTCCATGTGCGAGGTGCGGGCATGAACCGCAAGCTGTTCCGGTTGTCGTTCCGCTGGCTTGCCGCGGCTCTGGCCTGCTCGCCGCGTGTCAGCATGTCGTTCGAGAACGAAGAAGATCGAATACAAGTCGGCGGGCAAGCTGCCGCCGCTCGAAGTGCCGCCGGATCTGACGGCGCCGACGCGGGACGAACGCTATGCGGTGCCGGACATCAGTCCCAAGGGCACCGCCACCTTCTCCAGCTATTCGACGCGGAGCGTTCCGGACAGGCGCGCACCACCACGGCCCAGGACGTGCTGCCGCAGGTGGACAAGGTGCGCATCGAACGCGCCGGCACGCCAGCGCTGGCTGGTCGGTCGCAGGAGTCGCCGGACAAGCTCTGGCCGGCGGTCAAGGACTTCTGGCAGGAACTCGGCTTCATCATCAATCTCGAAATGCCCGATGCCGGCATCATGGAAACCGACTGGGCGGAGAATCGCGCCAAGATTCCGCAGGACATCATCCGCAACACCCTCGGCAAGGTGCTGGATCAGCATGTATTCGACCGCGGAGCGCGACAAGTTCCGCACCCGCCTCGAAGCCGGTGCCGAAGCCGGGCACGACCGAGATCTACATCAGCCATCGCGGCGTGCAGGAGGTGTATCACCACCGAGGGCAAGGACAGCACGCGTGTGGCAGCCGCGCGCGCCGGACCCGGAACTGGAAGCGGAAATGCTGCGCCGCCTGATGGTGCGGCTCGGTATCGAGGAGAAGCGTGCCGAGACCCTGGTGGCCGCCGAACCGAAGGAGCCGCGGGCGAAGCTGCAGCACGCTGCCGAAGGCGCCGGCACGCTGCAACTGCAGGAGGCGTTTCGACCGCGCGTGGCGGCGCGTCGGGCTGGCGCTCGACCGCGTCGGCTTCACGGTCGAGGATCGCGACCGCTCCAAGGGCCTGTACTACGTGCGCTACGTCGATCCCGAGGCGGACGCCAAGGAGCAGCAAGAAGGACGAGGGCTGGCTGTCCAAGCTCGCTTTCTGGCGCAGCAACGACACGGCAAAGACCCCGATCAAGGCGCAGTACCGCATCCACGTCGAAGGATGAGGGCGATCGCAGCAGCACGGTGCAGGTGCTGACCCGCGAAGGGCGGCGCTGGATCGCTCCGATACCTCGAAGAAGATTCTCGGCCTGCTTTACGACCAGCTGAAGTAATGCGCTTCGCGTCGCTGGGCAGCGGCAGCCGCGGCAACGCCCTTGTCGTCGAGGCCGGCAGCACCCGCATCCTGATCGACTGCGGCTTCGGTCTGCGCGACACCGTGGCCCGGCTGGCGCGGCTGGGCCTGACGCCGGAGGATCTCGGCGGTGTGCTGGTCACCCACGAGCACAGCGATCACGTCGCGGGCGTCTTCAAGCTCGCCCTGCGCTATCGACCTGACGGTGTGGCTGACCCGCGGCACGCTGGCCGCCTGCCCTGCGGGCGATGCCAGGTCGCGCATCGAGGCGATCGTCGGTCGATGCCTCGTTCGCCGTCCGCGACCTGGAGATCTTTCCCTATCCCGTACCTCACGACGCGCGCGAGCCGGTGCAGTGCGTGGTGTCGGACGGGCGCGTCGCGGCTCGGCGTACTGACCGATAGCGGCTGCTCCACGCCGCATATCGAGCAATGTCTGAACGGCTGCGACGCCCTGGTCCTGGAGTGCAACCACGACCCGGACCTGCTGCGCACCGGCACCTACCCGGCGCGGCTCAAGGCACGCATCGCCGGCCGTTTCGGACATCTGGACAACGACGCTGCGGCGGCGCTGCTGGCGGCGCTGGACACGGGGCGACTTCAGCATGTGGTTGCCGCTCATCTGAGCGAGCAGAACAACCGCCCCGATCTGGCTCGCGCGGCGCTGGCGGGTGCCTTGGGGTGCAGCGCGGACTGGATCGGCGTCGCCGACCAGGAGGAGGGATTCGGCTGGCGCGACCTGCGCTGAATCGCACCGTGTGGAACGCAAAAAAGCCGGCCCGCGGGCCGGCTTTTTCGATCGGGCTGAACCCGATTACTTCGTCGCAGCAGCGTCCTTGGCGGCTTCGGTAGCGCCCTTGGCAGCTTCGGTAGCGCCCTTGGCAGCGTCGGCGGCGCCCTTGACAGCGTCGGCGGCGTCCTTGGCAGCGTCGGCGGCACCCTTGGCAGCTTCGGCGGACTTCTCTTCCGCCTTGGCCGCGGCAGCTTGGCCTTCCATGCCAGACATCCCAGACATGCCACCGGGCTGGGCCGGGGCAGCAGCGAGCGGGAGCCGGGGCAGGCGCCGCGGCGGGGGCGGGGCCGGAGCCGGAGCGGGTTCTTCCTTCTTGGCGCAGGCGGACAGACCCACGGCGACCATTGCAGCAACGAGGATAGTGTGTTTCATCGTCGAGATTCCCTTTATCAAAAAGTGGAAAACAGCATCCCTGAATTCTTGGGCTGGCCGAAATGCATCCCCGACCATGCGAAAATAATACCATACCTATTGCCCCCAAGGCCCTGAACGGGCGAGGGGTTGTCCGGTTTTGTGGCAGAAAAGCCACACCCACTCGCCGCGCCTAGATGCCGAGCGTGGTTCCGGACAGCGAGGGGGACGATATCTCCCACAGGGCGTCGAAGCGTTTCCACACGCCGCCAACGTCGTCCGGCTGCTCGATCAGCAGCTTGCCACGGGCGTGGTCGGCATGGAAGCGGATGAGGGCATGGCGCCCGTCGGCCGCCATGAAGCAGTCGGTCAGCCGGCGCAGGTCCTCCGGGCTTTGGCGGAAGCTGATGCTGTGGCCGCGCAGTTTCAGCAGTGCCATCAGTCGCGGGCAGTTGCGTTCGACACGATCCGGATTGTGCAGCACGACGCGCATCGTGTTGTCGCGACGCACGTTCAGAAAACGCGACACGCTCTCGATCCCGGCGCGCGATTCGAACCCGGTCTCCCCCAGGTCCGAGTCGAAGATCACCAGTTCGCGCTGCGCCAGCGCGATCAGGTCGGCCACGGCCCGACGATAGTCCTGGTAGGTGTCGAAGCGCGATTCCAGCGGTGTGAGGTTCATTTTGTCTGCGCGCCGATGCGGAGCAAGCCGTGACGATACCAGTCGTAGAGCAGGTCGAGGGCGCCCGCGCTCAAGGCGTCCGCAGCGTTCAGTCGGCGCCGGTCGGCGAGACGGCGCAAGGTCGGGCGGTCGGCGGCATCGACGGTCACAGACTCGCCGTTGAGGTAGAAGGCTGAACCCGCGAACAGCAACTGGGTCTTCGGATCGAGCCGGACGCCGGCACTGGCGCAGCGCCGCGCGAAGGTCGCGGCCCCGAGGGGACGGACCGGAGCAGAGAAAAAAACGTGGGGCTTCGGCTCGCTCAGGTAGCAGCCGAGAAACTCCCGCACGTCGCTGTCGCTCCAGCGGATCCGATGCAACAGGGCGCTCGCCTGTCGCAGCATGGCCGGCGAAATCTCTGCCGGATGGGCCTGCCGTTTCAGGTCGGGATCGCGGTAGCGGCCGGGCAGATCGATCCGTTCCTCGAGAAGCGCCAGGAAGCGGGCCGCCAACTCCTGAACGGAAGCGGCGCGAAAGCCGATGGAGTAGGTCATGCACTCTCCCATCGCAACGCCGTCGTGGGCGTAGTGAGGCGGCAGGTAGAGCATGTCGCCGGGTTCCAGGACCCATTCCCGGCTCGGGCGGAAATCCCGCAGGATGCGCAGCGGCGCATCCTCGATCACGGCAAGGTCGCGCTGGGCGCCGATGCGCCAGCGCCGCCGGCCGCTCGCCTGCAGCAGGAACACGTCATAGGAATCGAAATGCGGCCCGACACCGCCGCCATCGACGGCATAACTGATCATCAAATCGTCGAGCCGCGACCAGGGCACGAAATCGAAACGGCGCAGCAGTTCATCCGCCGCATCCGCATGCAGATTCACGCCCTGGACCAGCACCGTCCACGGATGCGGGCGGCGGCGCAGGTCCCTGCGTGTCAGCGGTCCGCGCGCGACCGCCCACCTGCCGGCGACGCATTCGACCAAGCGCGATTCCACGTCGTCGCGCAGCGCCAGCGCGAGCAGTTCGTCCCGTTCCATGATGCCTGCAAAACCGGGAATTGCCTGGCGCACCAGCAAGGGTTTCTTCTGCCAGTGACGCTGCAGAAACTGTTGCGGCGTGAGACCGCCGAGCAGGGTTGCGATCATGGGCCGGATTATACGCGGCGGCCGATTCGCGCCCGTCGGCGCTGCGCTACAATCCACGGCTTTTCGCGCTCCCCCCAGCCATGCCCATTGCCGTCATTGAATCCCTCGATCACGAAGGCCGCGGCGTCACCCATGTCGACGGCAAGGCGATCTTCGTCGAGGGAGCGTTGCCGCGGGAAACGGTCGAGTTTTCGAGCTTCAAGCGCAAGCCCGCCTACGAACAGGCGACCGCGACCGCGATCCGACGCGCCAGCGCCTGGCGCACGCAGCCGCGCTGCCGCTATTTCGGCATCTGCGGCGGCTGCAGCATGCAGCATCTGGATGCCGCGGCCCAGGCGGCGGCGAAGCAGCGGGTGCTCGAGGACACCCTGTGGCACATCGGCCGCCTGCGACCGGAAACGATGCTTCCCCGCCATCTACGGACCGGCGTGGGGCTATCGTCACCGCGCGCGGCTCGCGGTACGCGCTGGTGGCGAAGAAGGGCGGCGTGCTGGTCGGGTTTCACGAGCGCCGCAGCAGCTTCGTCGCCGACATGACGAGCTGCGAAGTCCTGCCGCCGGCCGTCTCGGCGTTGCTGCCGTCATCTGCGCGACCTGGTCGGCGGCCTGTCCCTGCCGGACCGGCTGCCGCAGATCGAAGTGGCGGTCGGCGACGCAGTGACCGTCGCTGGTGTTGCGCATCCTGCAGCCGCTGACTGCGGACGACGAGGAGCAGCCTGCGCCAATTCGCCGACGCGCACGGTGTGCAGCTGTGGCTGCAGCCGGCGGGGCCGGAGTCCGCCCATCCGCTTTCATCCGGCGGGCGCGGCGCGCGCTGTGCTACCGGCTGCCCGAGTTCGCGCTCGAGATCCGCTTTCTGCCCGACCGATTTCACCCAGGTCAACCATGCGATGAACCGCGTGCTGGTGCGGCGCGCGCATGCGCACTGCTCGACCCGCGGCCCGGGCGAGCGCATCGCCGACATGTTCTGCGGCCTGGGCAACTTCACGCTGCCGATCGCGCGCCGCGGCGCCTCGGTCGTGGGCGTCGAAGGCAGTCGCGGCCTGGTCGCAGCGCGCGCGGAAAATGCCCGGCTGAACGGACTGGCGGAGCGCGTCGAGTTCGAGCGTCGCCAACCTGTTCGAGATCGACGGCGGAAGCGCTCGGCGCGCTGGGGTCCATTCGACAAGATGCTGATCGACCCGCCGCGCGAAGGGGCGATCGAACTGGTCAAGGCGCTCGGTGCGGACGCGCCCGCGGCGCATCGTCTACGTCTCCTGCAATCCCGCGACGCTGGCGCGCGATGCCGCGGTGCTGGTCCATGACAAGGGATATCGCGCTGCGCGGCGCCGGCATCGCCAACATGTTTCCGCACACCTCGCACGTCGAGTCGATCGCGGTGTTCGAACGGAGCCGCTCGGCAGAATAAGGCCGGCCCGCAGGCCGGCCTTCTGCGGTGCGGACGAAATGCTCAGTCGCGCTGCGCCGGTGAAGGCCAGCAGCAGGCTGCAACAGGTGGACGAACACGTTGTAGATGTCGAGGTAGATCGGCGAGCGTGGCGCTGATGTAGTTGGTCTCGCCGCCGTTCACGATGCGGCTGACGTCGTAGAGGATGTAGGCGGAGAACAGCACCACCGCCACCGCGGAGATGGTCAGCGCCATCGCCGGAATCTGCAAGAAGATGTTGGCCAGCATCGCCAGCAGGATCACGATCACGCCGACGAACAGGAACTTGCCCATGCTGCTGAAATCGCGCTTGGTGACGCTGGCGATGCCGGCCATGACGAAGAAGATGGCGCCGGTGCCGCCGGCGGCCAGGGCGATGATGCCGGTGCCGTTGGAGAAGCCGAGCGCCACCTGCAGGATGCGCGACAGCATCAGGCCCATGAAGAAGGTGAAGCCCAGCAGCAGCGCGACGCCCATGCCGCTGTTCTTGGTCTTCTCGATGCCCCACATGAAGCCCCAGGCGACGCCGAGGAACAGCATGAAGGCCATGAACGGGCTGCCGGCGAGGAAGGAGAACTTCATGCGGATGCCGACCAGCGCGCCGATCACCGTCGGCACCATGCTCAGGGCGAGCAGCAGATAGGTGTTGCGCAACACCCGGTTCTGCTGGAGCGCGACATCCCGCGTCGCCTGGCCTAGTCTGTCGATCTGCGTTTGCATTCAATTCTCCTGGGTTGTGCGAACGTAACGAACATCAGACTACGGGTGCGGCGCCAAAGTTTCAAGTGCTTGCGCGCAGTCCGCGTCGGTAGGGGCCAGATACGTGCGTGCTAGAATTTCAGGCGAAATCGTCGCGACAGGCGCCTTCTTCGAAGGCAGCCTCACGGCGGGACAGGGTAAGCGTTCGTCGATTTCGTAGTCTGCGGGATTATGTAGGCCCCGCGGGAGGCCCCGCGGCATTGCCTGGCAGTGCAAGGCAACAAGTCTTCAGGTCTGTTGCGGGAAGCGTGGCAGAGTGGTCGATTGCACCGGTCTTGAAAACCGGCAACGGGCAACCGTTCGTGAGTTCGAATCTCACCGCTTCCGCCAACTCCAGGGTCGCCCCAACGCCCTGCCTGCGAACCCCATGCGCAGAAGTGCGACGCGGTCTTATCGTGCCTCGCCGGTTTGCGACAGGATGAATTCCACGGCGCGGCTGGCGATTTCCTCGACGGAATAGCGCTCGCCGGGCCGGTACCATTGGACGACCCAGTTGAGGGCGCCGAGAACGAAAAGGCGCGTGATTTTGTCATCCGCGCGCAACAGGCCGGCCTGCTTCAGTTCGCGCAGCATGGCATCCCAGATCGCCTCGTAACGGTCCTTGACGGCGATGATGTCGGCGCGCATCTCGTCGGGCAGCGCGCGCCATTCGTAGAGCAGCACCGGGACGAAGTCGGCCCCCGGTCCGAGGATGGTGGCGAGGTGGGCGCGCACCATGGCGCGCAGTTTCTCCTTCGGCGAACGATTGCGTGCGGCTGCGTCTTCGATGGCGCGCCGCACTTGCTCCAAACCTTCGAGCATCACCGCCTTGAGCATGTCCTGCTTGCTCTTGAAGTGGTAGAAGGGGCTGCCGGAGCGCATGCCCACGGCGTCGGCGATGTCTCGTATCGTCGTCGCCTCGTAACCCTTCTCGCGAAACAGGCGGCCGGCGGCGCGAACCAGTTCGGCCCGGCGGTTGCCTTCCTCCTGCGTTTCCCTGGGTGCGATGCTTGCGCCCTGCGGCGCAGCCTTGCTGGAGCGGGCCATGACGTCCTTTTCGATTCCAAGATCTGGTTCGCCGCGACGAGCGAGGCGGCGGCGCGCGGGCCGCGCCATTCGCGCTCAAGCCTGAATAACCAAGCAATTGCTTGGTTGATCGATTGCTGCTACTTTACCGGGTTTCGTGGCGTGCCTCAAACGTGCGCGACAGGCGCGCGGGTGCGGCGATGTCGCGGATGAAGGCAGGAGACCGTGATGGCAGAGGCATTTATCTACGATGCGGTACGAACGCCGCGCGGCAGGGGGCGCAAGGACGGTGCGCTGCACGAGGTAACGCCGATCGAACTGGCGGCGACCGCGCTGCGGGCGATGCGCGACCGCAGCCGGCTCGACACCGCGCTGGTGGACGACGTGGTGCTCGGCGTGGTGGACCCGGTGGGCGAGCAGGGCGCCTGCATCGCCCGCGTCGCCGCCCTCTGCGCCGACTATGCCGAATCGGTCCCCGGCGTGGTGGTGAGCCGCTTCTGCGCCTCCGGGCTGGAAGCCTGCAACCAGGCGGCGGCGCAGATCATGGCGGGGCAGTCGGACCTGGTGGTGGGCGGCGGCGTGGAGAGCATGTCGCGCATTCCCATGCTGTCCTCGGGCGGGGCCTGGCCGGCGGATCCCCAGGTGGCGTTGAAGACCTACTTCGTGCCCCAGGGTGTGTCCGCCGACATGATCGCCACCCTCTGGGGCTACAGCCGCGCGGATGTGGATGGCTATGCCGTCGAGAGTCAGCGGCGCGCCAAGCTGGCCTGGGACAACGGCTGCTTCGAGCGCTCCGTCGTTCCGGTGACGGACCGCAACGGCCTCACCATCCTCGACCGCGACGAGCACCTGCGGCCCGAGACGACGCTCGAATCCCTGGCGACGCTCAAGCCGTCTTTTCGGGAGACGGGCGAGAAGTACGGCTTCGATGCCGTGATCATTCAGCGCTACCCCGAAGTGGAGCGCGTCATGCACGTTCACCACGCGGGCAACAGTTCGGGCATCGTGGATGGCGCGGCGGCCGTCCTTTTCGGCAGCCGGGAGATGGGCGAGAAACTCGGTTTGAAGCCGCGTGCCCGGGTGCGCGCCTTCGCCTCCATCGGCTCCGAGCCGTCGCTCATGCTCACCGGGCCGAGCTACGTCACCGAGAAAGTACTGAAGCGCGCCGGCATGCAGGTGTCCGACATCGACCTGTTCGAACTGAACGAGGCGTTCGCCGCGGTGGTGCTGCACTACATGGAGGTTCTGGGCATTGCGCACGACAAGATCAACGTCAATGGCGGGGCGATCGCCATGGGCCACCCGCTCGGCGCCACCGGCGCCATGCTCCTCGGCACGCTGCTCGACGAGATGGAGCGACGCGGCCTCGGCACCGGCCTGGTGACGCTGTGCGTGGGCGCCGGCATGGGCACGGCAACGATCATCGAGCGGCTGTGATGGGGGTGAGGACGATGGACTACCCGACCGATGGCGACGGCATCGCCACCCTGACCTGGGATGCAGCGAACCGCAGCGGGAGCGTAACCGACGCTGCCGGCGCCGCCGCCTTCTGCGCAGCGCTCGATCGCGCCCTCGGCGACGCCGCGGTGAAGAGCATCCTGATCGTGGCGGCCCAGGCCGATTTCCTCGCCGATGCCGATCTCGATACGATCCTCCGCGCCGACGACGCCGGGGTCTTGTTCGAGCGCGCCATGGACTGGAATCGCAGGCTGCGCGCCATGGAGACCGGCGGCAAGCCGGTCGCCGCCGCGCTCCCCGCATCCGTCCTCGGTGCGGGAATGGAACTCGCACTCGCCTGCCATTACCGCGTCGCCGCGGAGAACGACCGCGCCCGCTTCGGGCTGACGCAGGTGACGTTCGGCCTGATTCCCGGCGGTGGCGCCACGCAGCGATTGCCGCGGCTGATCGGCATCGCCCAGACGCTGCCGCTGCTGCTCGAAGGCAGGCGCCTGACGGCCCGCGCCGCGCTCGATGCTGGCATCGTGCATTCGCTGGTGACCCCCGGCCAGGAAATACCGGCGGCGCGCCAGTGGCTGCTCGCGCAGGGCTCGCAACGGCCGCAGCAGCCGTGGGACGGAAAGGGCTACCGGATCCCGGGCGGCGCGGTGCAGAGCCCGGCCGGCATCCAGACCTTCATGTCGGGCAACGCCAGGCTGCGCGAAAAGACGTGCAACAACCAGCCGGCGGCCCGCAACATCATGGCCTGCGTGTACGAAGGCATGCAGACGGACATCGATACCGGGCTGAAGATCGAGGCCCGCTATTTCGCCGCCACCGCGCTCACGCCGGAGGCGAAGAACACGATCCGCCTGCTGCATTTCGGTCTGCGCGATGCGAACAAACTCGCCAGCCGTCCGTCCGGGGTTCCGGTGCAGGCGTTCACCAAAGTCGGGATCCTCGGCGCCGGCATGATGGGCGCGGGCATTGCCTATGCCACGGCGGCGGCCGGCATCGGCGTGGTGCTGCTCGATACGACGCCCGAAGCGGCGGAACGGGGCCGCGCCTATGCCGAAAACGTGCTCGTCAGGCAGGTCGAAAAGGGCATCACGACCGCGGCGCAGCGCGATGCCATACTCGGTCGTATCGTGCCGACGACCGATTTCGCCGCCCTCCAGGGCTGCGAACTGGCGATCGAGGCCGTGTTCGAGGATCGGGCGGTCAAGGCCGACGTGACGCGGAAGGCGGAAGCGGCCCTGGCCACGAGTGCGATCCTCGCCTCGAACACGTCCACGCTGCCGATCACGGGCCTGGCGCAGGCGAGCGGGCGCCCCGGCAATTTCATCGGTCTGCATTTCTTCTCGCCGGTCGAGCGCATGCCGCTGGTGGAGGTCATCGTCGGCAAGCAGACCAGCCCGCAGACGCTGGCGCGCTCGATGGATTACGTGCGAACCATCGGCAAGACGCCGATCGTGGTCAACGACGCCCGCGGCTTCTACACCAGCCGCGTCTTCGCCGCGTACCTGGCCGAAGGCCTGGCGATGTTGGCCCAGGGGGTGAAGCCGGCGCTCATCGACAATGCCGGGCGCATGGCAGGCATGCCGCTGGGTCCGCTGGCTCTCACCGATGAAGTGTCGGTGGAGCTGATCTACCGGATAAACCGGCAGACCCGCGCCGACACCGGCGGGACGCTGGTCCACCCCGACGCCGAGCGCGTCGCGACCCGGATGGTCGAGGAGTTCGGACGCCGCGGCAAGAAGTCGGGTCAGGGTTTCTACGATTATCCCGAAGGCGGCAGCAAGCGTCTCTGGCCGGGACTGGCCGAATTTTTTCCCGTTGCGCAGGTGCAGCCTGCGGTCGATGCGGTGATCGAGCGCCTGATCGCGATCCAGTCCATCGAGGCGGCAAAGTGCCTGGAAGAAGGAGTCGTGACGCGGCCGACGGATGCGGATATCGGCGCGCTCCTGGGCTGGGGCTATCCGGCCTTCCGGGGCGGTCCCATCGGCTGGATCGACACCATGGGCTTGGCGGAATTCGTCGCCGCGGCGGAACGTCTCGCCGCCACGCACGGTGCGCGCTTTGCGCCGCCGCCGCTTCTGAAAGAAATGGCGGCCCGGGGCGAGAGGTTCTCTCCCCGCTGAATCGCGGCCGCGAGGGTCAGAGTGCCGCGGCCAAGCGCGTTGCCTGGTCTATGGCACGCTTGGCATCGAGTTCGGTGGCCACGTCGGCACCGCCGATCAGGGACAGCGGTACCCCCGCCTCGCGCAGCCCCGCTTCCAACTCGCGCCGCGGCTCCTGGCCGGCACAGACGACCACGGTGTCTGCGGGAATGAGTTGCGGCTGGCCGTCCACCGTGACGTGCAGGCCGGCATCGTCGATGCGCTGGTAGGCCACGCCCGAGAGCATGCCCACACCGCGCTTCTTCAGCAGCGTGCGGCGGATCCAGCCGGTGGTTTTGGCGAGACCGTCGCCGACCTTGCTGGTCTTGCGCTGCAGCAGCCATACCTGGCGCGGCGGGCGCGCGCCGACGGCAGGCTTGAGTCCGCCGCGATTGGTGAACTCGGCGTCGATGCCCCATTCGTCCTGGAAGTGACCGATGTCGTTCGCATCGCCGCCGGTATGGGTGAGGAACTCGGCCACGTCGAAGCCGATGCCGCCGGCGCCGACGATGGCGACGCGGCTCCCCGCCTGCTTGCGACCCTCGATGATGTCGATGTAGCTCGCCACTTTGGGATGCTCGATGCCCGGAATGTCGGGCGAACGCGGCACGATGCCGGTGGCGAGGACGACGTGGTCGAAGCCGCCGGCGGCGAGTTCCGCCGCGGTGACGCGTCGCCCGAGTCGCAGTTCGACGCCGGTGGTGGCGATGCGGCGGCCGAAGTAGCGCAGCGTCTCGGCGAACTCTTCTTTCCCCGGGATGCGCCGGGCGAGATTGAACTGGCCGCCGATGCGGTCGGCGCCTTCGAACAGTGTCACGGCATGGCCGCGCTCGGCGGCGGCGGTGGCGCAGGCGAGGCCGGCGGGACCGGCGCCGACGACGGCAAGCTTCTTCGGCGCCGTCGTCCTGGTCAGAACCAGGGTGGTTTCGTTGCAGGCACGCGGATTGACCAGACAGGAGCAGGTCTGGCCCTCGAAGATCTGGTCGAGGCAGGCCTGGTTGCAGGCGATGCAGGTGTTGATCTCGTCGGCGCGCCCGTGCTCCGCCTTGACCACGAAATCGGCGTCCGCCAGCAGCGGACGTGCCATCGACACCATGTCGGCATCGCCGCGGGCGAGGATGTCCTCGGCGACCTGAGGATCGTTGATGCGGTTGGTGGTGATCAGCGGGATGCCCACCTTGCCCCGGAGGCGGCGCGTTACCCAGGTGAAGGCGGCGCGCGGCACCATGGTGGCGATGGTCGGGATGCGCGCCTCGTGCCAGCCGATGCCGGTGTTGATGAGACTGGCGCCGGCAGCCTCGATGGCCTGACCGAGGGCGACGACCTCGTCCCACGTGCTGCCGCCCTCGACCAGGTCGAGCATGGAGAGGCGATAGACGATGATGAAGTTCGGCCCCACCGCGGCGCGCGTCCGGCGCACGATCTCGACCGCAAAGCGGATGCGGTTTTCGAAGGATCCGCCCCAATCGTCCGTCCGCCGGTTGGTCATCGGCGCGATGAACTGATTGATCAGATAACCCTCTGAGCCCATGATCTCGACCCCGTCGTAGCCCGCCGACCGGGCGAGCCGGGCGCAGCGGGCGTAGTCGGCTATGGTCTGCTCGACCTCGGCGGCGGACAGTTCGATCGGCTTCACCGGCGAGATTGGCGCCTGCAATGCCGTGGGCGCTACCGACTCGCGGTGGTAGCCGTAGCGGCCGACGTGGAGAATCTGCAGGGCGATCCGGCCGCCGGCGGCGTGCACGGCTTCGGTAATGACTCGGTGTTTCTCGGCGTGAGCCTCGTCTTCGAGCGAGGCCGCGCCGGGGAAGGCACGCCCGGCCCGATTCGGCGCGATGCCGCCGGTGACGATCAACGCGACACCGCCCTTGGCCCGCTCGGCGTAGAAGGCGGCCATGCGCGCGAAGCCGTCGGGGGCCTCCTCCAGGCCGGTGTGCATGGAGCCCATGAGGACGCGGTTCTTGAGCGTACACCAGCCGAGATCCAGCGGCGCGAGCAGGCGAGGGTAGGAGTTCGTGTTCATGGTCCAATAAGAGGCGTTCGTTGTGGGCAGTGGCATCCGGCAGGGAGGCTGTGGGACGATTATCCGACTCCGCCGCGCGACGATGGCTCGTTGTTACCAAGCAAATGCTTGTTTAATTATCCCGGCAGTGCCGCGTCGCCGCAAGGGCCATTGCGCGGCAATCGTTACCAGCGGGCGCCGGGGCCGATTCGTTCGGTCCGATCCTCACCTAGCTAGAATGTGGATCCCGGATCGGCGGTCATGGCGGAGGAGGCGTTCCCGGTCACCATGTAAAACCGAGGGCCAGATATGTCATTGAAGGCAAACGACGCTCCGAGCCTCGCCTGCGTGTGGCGCTTCACGCCGGATTCAGCGCCGAACGAGGAAACGAGGTTGATCGCGCTGCTCGATGGCATCGGCCGCACCGGGTCGATCGTCGCGGCAGCGCGCGAACTGGGCATGTCCTATCGCCATGCCTGGGGGCGCATCGATCGCTGGCAGGGTCACTTCGGGCGGGAACTGGTGGCGTCGGGGCGCGGCAGCGGCTCCAGGCTCAGCCCGTTCGCCGCCCAACTCGTGACGCTGGATGCGCAGGTCCGGAGGCGGTTGGCGCCGCATCTGGCGGCAGCTGATCTGGAGATGGCCGAGATTCTGGCGGGTCGCCCGCGTGGCACGCATTTGCGCTTGAGGCTGGTGGCGAGCCACGATCTGGCCGTTGGGAGCCTGGCAGAACTGATGCGCGCGCGGGGGCATGAGGTGGATCTGCACTTCCGCGGCAGCGTGGAGGCGGTCGCGGCGCTGGCCGACGGCGGCTGCGATGCCGCGGGCTTTCACTGTCCGGGCGGGGAACTGGGCCGGCGCGTTTGGTCGCAGTATCGGCGCCAGTTGAGTGCCCGCAAACACCAGTTGCTGCGCGTGTGCGACCGGGTGCAGGGATTGATGGTGCCAGCCGGCAATCCAAAGCGCTTGCGCGAGGTGCGCGACCTGGCGCGGCCGGACGTGCGCTTTCTGAACCGTCAACCGGGGGCCGGCACGCGCATGGTGTTCGACCTGCTGCTCCAGGAACATGGCCTGAAACCGGGCGACATCCGCGGTTACACCTCGGAGGAGCATACCCATGCCGCGGTCGCGGCGCTCATCGCCGGCGGCGAGGCCGATGCCGGATTGGGCATCGAGGCGGCGGCACGGCGCTTCCGGCTCGATTTCGTGCCCTTGATCGAGGAGGCGTACTACTTCGGCTTTCCCCGCAAGTCCGCGCGCAGTCCCGAGATCCTGGGACTGGCCGAGGCGCTGGAGTCGCCGGAGTTCCGGCAGGCGGTCGCGGCACTGCCGGGCTACGACGCCACCGGCAGCGGCGACGGATTGTCCGTGCTCGCGGTGGACAAGGCCCTGCAGGTGGGGGAGAACTGAGAGCTTGTGAATAAATCTACTGCGCGTCCCGAGAACTGCGTTGCGCGGTGCTCGCTCCTCGCCTATCTATCTGATATGTCTCGTCGCTGCGCTCCGTGCGCCTTGCCCTCGGGCCGCTCGCTACGATTTCTTCACAAGCTCTGACCCGGCGGTTCGGCGTCCGCCCGGGGTGAGGGCCTCGTCAGCCGCTGCCTTCGGCGTCCTGCCGCACCGCATCGGCCCAGCAATTGGGCGTTTCGTAGATGCGGACGCGTTCCAGCCTCAGGTGATTGCCATAGGTATCGCGATAGACGCGGTCGAGGATGCGAAACGCGGTGAGCGCCAGATTCTCGGCGGTCGGTACGGTCTCCAGCACCACGGTCTTGTGGTGCGGCAGCGACTGGAGGAATTCGACCACGGAAGCGTCGCCGCGGTGCACCAGAAACGCGTGGTCCCAGGCGTCGGCGACGTGGGTTCGCGCCAGCGCCTTGACCTCGGCGAAGTCCATCACCATGCCGTCCACCGCCGATCCCGGCGCACGGATCACATCTCCGCTTACGGTTACTTCGAGGGCATAGCGATGGCCGTGCAGATGGCGGCACTGGCTCCGGTGATCGGGGATGCGGTGCCCGGCGTCGAATTCCAGTCGGCGGGTGATGCGCATGTCGGGATGGCGGTCCGGGAGGGCAGTGGTAAGCTGTGGCAGGGCGCGGGATTATAGCACCGTGCCGACAGCGCCCGCTTCCGCCCCAACCCATGCAAATCCGCCGTCTCGATACAGCGTGACCATAGCCGGGAGTCCGCCGGACTGACCTACGTCTATCCGGTGATATCGCGCCGGGCAGGCGGGGTTTCCGTCGGCATCAATCTCAACCCCAATAACGCCTGCAATTGGCGCTGCATCTACTGTCAGGTGCCGAACCTGACGCGCGGATCGGCGCCGCCGATCGATCTTGATGTGCTCGGCCGCGAACTGCGCGGTTTCCTGCGCGAGGCTTTGACGGGCGATTTCATGCGTCGGCGCGTGCCCGAGAATGCCCGCACACCTCGTCGATATCGCCATCTCGGGCAACGGCGAACCGACCAGCGCGCGCGAGTTTCCGCAGGTGATCGAACTCGTCGCTGCGGTTCGGGGGGAATTCTCCCTGGCGCCGCAGGTCAGGACGAGGCTGATTACCAATGGCAGCCTGCTCGGCCGCCGCAGTGTCCAACAAGCGATCGCGCGGCTTGCCGCGTGCGAAGGGGAAGTCTGGTTCAAGGTCGATGCGGGAACGCGTGCGGGATTCGCCCGCATCAACAGCGTCGCTCTTACGCCGCAGCAGGTGGCAAGAAACCTGCGGCGCTGTGCCCAACTCTGCCCGACCTGGGTGCAGACCTGCATATTCGCCCTCGACGGGAAAACGCCGGATGGAGGGGAAATCGAGGCCTATGTCGATGTGCTGCGAACGGCCGGAACGGATCAGCTCGAGGGCGTGTTGCTCTATGGATTGGCACGCCCGTCATTGCAGCCCGAAGCGCCCCGCCTTGCGCCCGCGCCGGAGGCGGCGATGGCGGAAATGGCAGCACGCATCCGCGAACTCGGGCTGACGGTGCGCGTCAGCCCGTAGCCGCGATTGATGCTGGCGATCAGGCCGCCTTCTTGCTCCAGGCGCGCGCGTCCTTCTTCAATCTCTTGTAGAGATCGGATTCCTTGGCTCGCAGATATTCTATGACCTCGTAGTCGTCGCGCCGGATCTTGTTCACGTCGATCTGCTCGACGTGAACCAGGCGCAGCAGCGCCTGCACCGGACGCGGCATGTTGCGGCCGCTCTCATACCGCGACCCGCCGCTCTGCGTCACGCCCAGTTTGGACCAAAACTGCGATTGATTCATTCCCAGCTTCCGGCGCAATTCCCGCGCATCTAATTTTTCTGTCGCTTTCATGTATTGTCCTCGTGTGGTGATAGCAACAAGAGAAATCGGAACTCTATAACTAAAGTTATAGTGATCGGATTATAGAACAATATTCGGCTGCCATACAATACGGATTTCCAAATTTCGCATGTTATCCGATTGTGGTTGCTTCCGCAACCTGCGGCGGGCGTCGCGCCCGCCGGACGGTCGATTCTCGGTTTGGCGCCAATTAGCGGTAGAATTCGCGACCTTTTCACGGTATCTCGAGCAAAGCATGGCACTGATCGTCCAGAAGTACGGCGGCACGTCCGTCGGTTCGCCGGAGCGCATCAAGAACGTCGCCCGGCGCGTGGCCAAGTGGCACGCGCGAGGTCACCAGGTCATCGTCGTCGTCTCCGCCATGAGCGGCGAAACCAACCGCCTGATCGCTCTGGCGAAGGAAGTGCAGGCCAACCCCGACCCGCGCGAGCTCGACGTGGTGGTGTCCACCGGCGAGCAGGTCACGATCGGGCTGCTCTCCATGGCCCTGATGGACGAGGGCGTTACGGGCGCGCAGCTACACCGGCGGGCAGGTGCGCATCCTGACCGACAATGCCTTCACCAAGGCACGCATCGTCAGCATCGACGAGGCGAACATCCGCGCGATCTGGATCGACGGCCACGTGGTGGTGGTGGCGGGATTCCAGGGCGTGGACGAAGAAGGCAACATCACCACGCTGGGCCGCGGCGGCTCCGATACCACCGGCGTAGCCCTGGCAGCGGCACTCAAGGCCGACGAGTGCCAGATCTATACCGACGTGGATGGTGTTTACACCACCGATCCGCGCATCGTGCCGGAGGCGCGGCGGCTGCGGACCATCACCTTCGAGGAAATGCTGGAAATGGCGAGCCTCGGCTCGAAGGTGCTGCAGATCCGCTCGGTCGAATTCGCCGGCAAGTACAAGGTCAAGTTGCGCGTCCTCTCCAGTTTCGAGGAGGAAGGGGAAGGTACGCTCATTACTGTCGAGGAAGACATCAAAATGGAACAGCCGATCATCTCCGGCATCGCATTCAACCGCGACGAAGCCAAGCTCACCATCATTGGCGTGCCGGACCGTCCCGGCGTCGCCTACCAGATCCTGGGACCGATTGCCGACGGCAAACATCGACGTGGACATGATCGTCCAGAACGTGGGACACGACGCCACCACCGATTTCTCTTTCACCGTCAGTCGCAGCGAGTTCGCCCGCGCGAAGACGATACTGGAGGAGCACGATCAAGCCCCACGTCGGTGCACGCGAAGTGACGGGCGACAATCGCATCGGCAAAGGTATCGGTCGTGGGCGTCGGCATGCGCTCGCACGTCGGCATCGCCAGCAAGATGTTCCGCACTCTGGCGGAGGAAGGTATCAACATCCAGATGATTTCCACCTCGGAGATCAAGATCTCGGTCGTCATCGACGAGAAATACCTGGAACTCGCGGTGCGCGTGCTGCACCGTGCCTTCGAACTGGATCAGATGGCGGCCTGCCGAGTACTGGCGCAGCAGTATCGTTGACTGGGCAGCCAGGCGATCGCATCTGGTTCAGCGCGGACTTTGCCACGGGACCGGACGCGAGACTGATACTGGGGCAGGAAGCCTGTGCCGAGAAGTCCAACGAACTGACGGCGATTCCGGTCCTGCTCGAAGCCCTGCTGCTCAAGGGGCCATCGTCACCATCGATGCCATGGGAACCCACGGCAACATTGCCCAGGCGATCCGGGGCAAGGCAGCGACTACGACGTGGCGGTGAAGGACAACCAGCCCAAGCTGACGGAATCGATTACGACATTCTTCGAGATTGGACAGACCGAGGCCTGGAAGAACACGCCTCACACCTATACCGATCGGTGCAGAAGGATCACGGACGGCTGGAGATCAGGCGCTGCTGGGCGTTTGCCCAACTGGAATGCCTTGCCGCCCCCAGCAATGGACCGACCTGAAGTGTTCGGGGTGATCGAAGCGGAACGCACCATCAATGGCAAGACCAGCCACGAGCGCCGCCTCTATATCGGCAGCATTGCCCCCGATGCCGGCACGCTGGCCAATGTCGTGCGCGCTCATTGGGGGATGGAGAATCGCGTCCATTCGGTGTCTGGATGTGGCGCTGAACTCGACGACCAGATGCGCGCTACTGTTGATCGAATGGCCCGAAAGAAGCCGAGCCCGCCAGTACCTCGACTGCCCCGACGAGCCCCTATCTTGTCGCGCCAGCCGTCGCTGGCGCATCGAACGGATTACCATGCTCAAACAGGAGTTCGGTTTCGCATTACGAGGACCAGGCTGGCAGGGATCCCCACGCCACCCGTGTGTTGCCGCTTCGCTTTCTCATGCCCAGCGCCTCAGCCATGGCGGCTAGAACTTCTTCGGTGTTCTTCACGAGTCGTGTAGTACCGGGGCGTGACCTGGACGAACTGGATTGCAGATTTCACGTTGCCGATTGCTCCTGCCGACAGCGCCGCCGCAGGAAGCTGTACGGGGAGTTGCGACGGCACCTGGGAGGTTGTTTCGCAGCTGCGCTGCCCAGAAAGACGAGGCGAGATCGTCGAAGGGCACCTGATGCCCGATCAGGCACTATGATCGCCATCCACCGAGTACGCGTCCCGATCATCGGCTTCATCAACGAGCGGATCTCATCTGGCGGGTGATGGGTAGCGCAGCGCACTTCGTGGGGCAGCACTCGACGCACTGGACGGCGCACGGCGTTGATCCGCGAGTACATGGCGCAGAGGACGAGCGGATGGATCGTCCGCCTGAGATGATCGGCACCAGCAGGTCCCCAGTGCGGGCCACGTTAGCACCGACCAGCCGCTTTGAGCGTCACCTTGTGCCTCCGGCTCCGTAGTCACTCCACCGCTGAGCATTCGGCGCCGCGCCAACCTGATCGACGGGTGCTGGAGTGGCCCGGCGATTGATCCAGCCGGCGCGCACGTTAGGCGGCGGCTAGCGGGCACGAAACGTCGGACACGAAGTTGTCGGACAGGCAGTTTGACCGGCAGGAGCGAAGCAGGTATCATCCGCTACCTTTTTTGGGAGAGATGGCCGAGAGGTCGAAGGCACTCCCCTGCTAAGGGAGCATACGGGCAAAACCGGATCCAGGGTTCGAATCCCGCTAGTTTGGTAACATTACGCATCACAGCGCCCGTAGCTCAGTTGGATAGAGTACCTGGCTACGAACCAGGGGGTCGTGGGTTCGAATCCTGCCGGGCGCGCCAGTAAATCAAGGACTTAGGGCTCCATTCGGGCCCTTTTCTTTTGGCTGGGTGAATTCGGCGTGGATTCCGCCCGCTCAGGCAAGCCGTTTTCGGCATTCTTCACTGGCTTCGCTTCACCCCCCACCACCCGCATGATCGACAGCGAGTCGGCCACCGTGACCACCTTCTCGGCTGCCGCGAGGAGCGCTGCAATCCGAGGGCCGGAGTAATGGCTGGTGACGCTGCCGTTCTTGTGCCCCAACAACACCTGCTTGACCTCGAAATCCACTCCTGCGGCTTCGAGGCGCTCGCCGTACGTGTGCTTCAGATCGTGGATCCTGATGAACGGCAGGCCGGCCAGCCTGCGCGCCTTCTGCCAGGGATTGTTGTTCAGGCACCCCAGCGGCTTCTTGGTCCTGGGTGACACGAACACGAAATCCTCGTCCATGCCACGCACCGCCTCGATCACCGAGCGCGCAACGCTGTTCAACACAACGATCCGATGGAAGCTGCCGCCTTTGTGCGACCCCGGCGGGATGACAAACACCGACGGCTGGTCGCCCATCACGTGCTCCCACTCCCAGCGCAGGCCGCATACCTCCTGCTCGCGCAGGCCCGTATTGACCTTGAACAGGCACATCCGGGCGAGATGCAGCGGCAGACGGCCGAAGATGCTGCGTTCCTCCTCGCGCGATATGGGAGCGGCTGTGCGCGGGTTCGGGTTCCTTGGCATGGTGATCGCCGGGGGCTGCACCGTAAGCCAAGGACGCCGGTTCTCGCGCCACTTGCGCGCCGCCTTGTTGAGGATGACGCGAACCACTTCCAGCGATCGCTTGATGGTCGTCGGCGAGACGCCATCGCGCTCGCGCTTTTCCACGAACGGCTTCAGGGTATCGTCGGACACTTCGTCGAGCGGCATCGGTCCGATCACCGGCACGAGCATCTTCATGTGCCAAGCAAGCGTGTCGAGTTGCTCCTGGGCCTTCGGTGACGGCTCATCCGGCGTCCCGCCGTACTTCTTGGTGAGGCGATTCGCTTCCTCCGCAAAGTGCTTCAGGACCCCATCCTGGAAAGTTCTGCGAGGACTCTCTCCGAATAAGACCGCTTGTCGGAGCCCGACGAGCTGCTTGTTGAGCCACTCTTCGGCTTCGTTCTGCGAGATCTTTCCGAGCCGGCACTTGATGCGTCTGCCCTTGTAGACTTTGTCAACGACCTTGGTGCCATCGGCATCGGTGAAGATGCCTTTGCTTCTCGTACGCTCCATAAATGATCTCCTTTCTCGACGATGGAGCGCCCGTGGGTCTTCTTATGGTTGTCCACCCACGCGTCCAGGTCAAGCCGGTCAAAGGCGATGCCGCGTTCGCCGATCGGGATCTCGACGAGAAACGGGCGCACCGCCGCGTTGAAGCGATTACGATCCATGCCGAGATAGCTCGGCGCGTCACGGTAGCGGATAAGGCGAGGAAGAACGCTCATCTGGACCGGAGATCGACTACGTACCGCCACAGATTTGCCCCTTGCTCGGGGCCCCATGAAGCGCTGCCGCAGTGCCATGCGAGACCACGCACCACACGGCAGGCGTCGGCGCGGGTTTGTAGATCGACAAGCCTCATGTACACAGCAAACCACCGGACCATGGGTCGATCTCACGGTCGATAAACAGGAGGGAATCCTCGTGCGGCCACTCGCCCCGCGGGATTCCCGTGACGGAGTGAGCGAAGACCAAGCTCTTGATGCCGGGCGACGGGTCTTCGCGTCGCGCTGGGCTAAATGCAAACGGCTCGGGAATTGATTCGGCAGCGCCCGACGGCAGCGCTACACTCTCGAAAGGTGGCGCGGCGCCCGCACCGCCACACAACGTCGATACACGAAGGTGTCGGTTGGCTGTTTTGACAGCACAATGCGGCGCAAAACCAAACGCCAGACCAGCGACAGGCGAGTTGCCTCGCTGGGACCGTGCGCCCGTGAGGGCGCGGATATGAGTGCAGGTATCGACTGCGACGCCGTGCCGCGCACATCACAGTTCAGCACGGACACGATGGGCCGATGGCCATCGCGATACGACCAGAGCCGTATGCGTGCAAGCCTAGAACAACTTCTGAAGCCACGCAAGAGCCAATGAGCAAATAAATTGACATTCGCATGGCTGTTCCGTTGCGCCATCCGAAACAGCGCAGAACTGCGACCCGTTTCGGATGGCTCTCGATGGGATGATGTCCCGCCAGCTTTCGGATGCATTGGATTCCTCTTCGCGACGTGGGTCGCTGACATGCAGGGGCGGGTCGTGTCAGCGAACAGACGGCTGGTACGCGGTGGCCATCCGAGCGTGTTCACCTCAGGTGATCTGGGGTGAGCACCGCGCAGTGAGGTCGCTGTTGCCTATCGGGCGCGCACTATCTTGAATCGGACCTGCGCGTCGAAGAGCGCAGTGACGCGCGTGGACTCGGGTCGTGTGCCAGGTTTTGCCTACGTCAGAACCCGCCGTGCCGATGTCGAAAGCCCGCCAAAATCGGCCCCATTCCGGGTAGCGGCAGGCCGCCAAACACGGTGCAATCCCATCGGTGGAATCCGATGGGGAGAGGGCACGTGAGTCCGGAATCGATGGCGCAGTCCCTGGGCATGTTGAGGCAGGTACTGGATGGCACCCCTTACGCCGAGGTCGCCCGCCAGGCGGGCGTCAGCCGCACGCTGGTCGAGCAGCGGGTCAAGGCCGTCGCCCGCGAACTGGCGTCGAGCGTCGGCGTACCGGGCGTGGCGCCCGGTGCCCCCGTCCGGATCCCGGAGCTGCGTCGCGCGCGCGACGCCTTGATTGATGCAATCGCGCACTTTCGCCCGCCGGAGCCATCGACCGTTGCGCGCCGGAGCGTGGCGCTGAGCGACGCGGATCTCGATCACGTCGTGGCGATCACGCGGGCTCACAGCAACTTCCGCGCGCGCGATGTCGCCATGCTCTATGTGCTGTTCGCCACCGGGGCGAAACCGCTGGAGGTGGCGCGCCTGGAGGTGGGCGACTACCTGGAGGAGGACGGCAGCGTCCGGGTCGAATCGACCCTGCGGGCGGAAGCGTCCATCAATGGGACAGCGCGGCCGCTGTTCTTTGCCAATGCCAAACTCGTCGCCGCCATCGATGAGTACCTCGTGGAGCGGGTGCGCAGCGGCCAGGGCGCCGGGCGCAGCGGGGCGTACCGCGGACTGGCCCCGGACAGCAGGCTGTTCCTGACGGCGGAGGGGGAGCCGATGGCGGTCCACGCCGAGGTCTGCGGCGGCGGGCTGCAGCACAAATGCCGCTCCGTCCTGGAGATCTACCGACGCATCTTCCGCAAGGCGGGGCTGCCCGGGGTCAGTGCGCTGAGCGCACGGCGCACCGTGGCGCGACGGCTCACCGAGCGGGGCTGCGCCATCGAGCAGGTGGGCCAGGTCCTGGGCATCTCATCACAGGCGGTCAGACGCCTGCTGGCGAGCGATCCGCAGCCGTTGCGCAAAGTCATCAGCGAGCTGCTCTGAGCCATGGACGGCCAGCGATTCTTCGTCAAGGGTGTGCGCTTCGATGCGCAGGATGCGCGGCTGCAGGACGCACTCGCCCAGATCTACGGGACGCCGGAGCGAGCGTGGTGCCTGTGTGTGCCCGGCGGTGTCGAGATGTACGTCGCCAAGCACCGGGAATACCTCGTCAAGCGCATGCCCGACAAGGGGCACCTGCATCACCCATCCTGCCCCTCCTACGAGCCGGACCCCGTACTGAGCGGACTCGGCGCGTTCCTACGCGAGGCGGCGATCGAGCGCTCTCCCGAGGAGATCGACCTGCAGGTGTCGTTCCCGATGGTGCGCTACCCGGGGCGATCCGCGCCCGCGGGTGCAGCCCAGGGTCAGGGATCTCCAGCAACGCAGGTTTCGACGCCGAAGCCGCGCCTGGGCATGCAGGGGCTGATGCACTACGTCTGGGAGCGGGCGCGGTTCAACCGCTACTACCCGGCGATGAAGAACAAGCGCGCCTATGGCGTGATCTGGCGGTACGCCCGCGAGGGGCTCGAAGGGGTGAAGGTCAAGGGGGTGGTGCTAGCCGATCGCTTCTACATTCCCGAACCCTTCGATGCCGAGAAGAAGGACGAGATCGTGGAGCGGCGCCGCCAGGCGTTCTCGTGCCTGCACGGCAGGGATGAGGACTCGCAGTTCAAGATGATGATCGTCCTGGGCGAGTACAAGGGATCCGAGGCAAAGCCCTACGGTCGCGAAGTGTGGCTCAAACACATGCCCGAGCGGCCCCTGTTCGTGGAAGAAAAGCTCTGGGCGCGCATCGAGCGCCTCTACGCGCCGATGTTCCAGGCCCAGGCGATCGAGACGCTGCCCCGCACGCGCATCATCGTCTGCGCGCTGGTCTATGCGAAGCGCGAGTACGTCTGCCAGATCGACACGGTCGCGTTCATGCTGGTGAGCGCGGACAACTGGATCCCGGTGGAAGGGCTGCACGAGCTGGAGTTGGTGCGCGCACTGACCGAGCAATCGCGGGCCTTTTACAAGCCGCTGCGCTACGACGCGAAAAGCGGCGCCGGACTCGCTACCGCGCTGCTGCTCGACACCGGAGACAAGCCCACCGCGCTGCACGTCGTGGGGATGGAGGAAAAGGAAAGGGCGGCGAAGCAGAAAGTCCTGGCGGGCCTGCCGGCGGACGTGTGGGTGTGGCACACGGATAAGCCGATGCCGGCGTTGCCCCCCGTCGCGCGGTCGCGGATTCCGACAACCGCCAACGGCTGACTGCGGCAAGGCGTTGCGAATTTCGGCTTGGCACGGGGGCCGTTGGCGGCGGCCGACTTCGACCCATCCCGCCCGGCTGCGCGTAGCACCATGGAATCCGCTGACCGAGCCGTTCCACGGTGACGACTTGAACCCAGCGGAACGTCGCCTGCGGCGTGCCCAGCTTGCGATGCTTGCGAAGCTCTCGCGAGGTGCTCTCGGGGGCTGCGCTGTCACGAGGTGGAAACCCAGCGAAAGCCGGTCGTCGGGTCTTTCACGCGGAAACGGGCCGCGGCTCGAAAAGCGATGGTCGGGCTTGGAGCTGACGATCGTCCGCTTGCGGTGGTGGAGGAGGCAGTCAAGAAAATCGCTTCTCGGGCGGCAATTCGGCCTGAACGGTCATTGGGCTGCTGCGCCAGCAATGGCCGCAATGTGTTGGTCAGCGGTCGTAGCGCTGGAGTTCTGGCCGAACGACCGCTTGGATCACCGCTCTGGGAGATGCCGGATGCAGGGAAGGACCGATTCGACCACTACGCCCAGCCGGCACCGGAATACGAATTCGATCAGCGCATCGCGTGGTAGGACAGCTTGACGAGGATCCGATCTCGCTCGACGGGGACCGCTCGTGCCATGGGTCACCAGAGCCGCCGCGTTGGCCGCCCGGTGGGCCATGGGCACCGAGAGTGCGCAAAACCGTGGGAAATGCTGCACTAACGCGTGCTCCTTCTACAATGGGATCCATCCTATCCAGCGGAGCCGGCAATGCGCATTGTTCTGAAGATGATAGTCGAGTCCGATGACGTCCATGTAGAAAATGAAACGGAGCTTGTCCGACTTGATCGGGGCAACCACTCGGAGGAGCGCCCGCCCGAGCTTGGCATGACGATGAAGGAAGCAAAATCGCTTCTCGTGGCGACGCAGCGAGCCATGGTTCTTGCCCAAAGCCAACGCATCGTAGAAGAAGCAAGCCATTGTGCCTGCTGCGGCGCGCCGCTCAAGGTCAAGGACCGTCGGCAGATCGTCTATCGAACCCTGTTCGGCAAGATGCGGCTGTCCAGCCCCCGACTGTCGGCGTGCCCGTGCCGGAACTCGATCAGCAAACAGTCATTGAGCCCACTGGCGAACGTGCTCAAGGATCGCTCGCACCCCGAGTTGTTGTACTTGACGACCCGCTGGGCGTCGATCGTGTCATACGGCACCACCTCGATTCTGCTCGCTGACGTACTTCCGATTGACGATACCATGAGTTGCTCGTCCATCCGCAACGCAGTAGTTCGAATCGGGCAACGGATGGATGAGCGCACGGTGGAGACACTTGCCGCATCTGCCGAGCTGGAGAGAAAGAAACTGGATCGGGCACACCGAGTTGAGACTGACCACCCGCTTGCCATCGAACTCGATGCGGGCTACATCCGCAGCACCGATCGCTCTGAGGCAGGGTCACGGTGGTTCAGCGCGACGGTGGCGCGGCTGGTCGGTACAGAAGGTGCGGGCGTTTGCCATGCGTTCGTTGGCAAAGAGGTGCGTTCTCCCGCTGGACGACTGGATCGATTTCTAAGCCGAGAGGGCATTGACGATACTTCGGCCTTGGCCGTCATTTCGGACGGTGGCGAGGACATGCTGGGTGCCGGGTACTACCACTATCGCGCATCGCAGCAGTTGCTCGACTGGTTTCATATCGCCATGCGTTTTCAGCATGTGTGGCAAGCGCTCGGCTCCATTGACACAGAAGCGCCGGAGCGACCGGGTAGCATGAGATCGCTGCTCGAACACGCAAAGTGGCGGCTTTGGCACTTCCAATCCGTGCGTTGCCTTGCCAAGCTCGGCTACTTGAGGCACGACCTCGAGGCGCTTCCCGACAGCGAAGCCAAGGCCCGTGCGATCCGACTTCTACAGGAACTCGTGAAGTACCTCTACCGCAACGAACAATTCCTGGGGGACTATGCGAGCCGATATCGCGCTGGACTGCCGATATCGTCGGCCAGCGCAGAGTCCGTAGTCAACTGCGTGATCAGCAAGCGCTTTGTCAAGAAGCAACAGATGCGATGGTCAGCGACCGGCGCCAATGCATTGCTGCAGATCCGCTGTGCGGTGTTGAACGGACGATATTGGGACGAATTCTCCAAACGTGATCCGATTCCAAGCCCCGGCGGCCACCCAAAATCCCCCAGTGATGGCCACTTCAAAATCCCCCAGTAGCTGACCATCGGAGGTCAGATCCGGCGGCTCCTCGACGCTCACGGAAACGGACCCACTTGTGCTCACCAGAACGGACCCAGCGAGTGCGCGGTGTTATGCCCGGAAAGGGGTCAAGGGGAACGTGGAATAAATGCGGCGGGTTCATCGCCGCGTTTATGCCGCGAAAGCCCCTTGACGCCTTGGAGGGCATCTACGCTCGGGGCAGTGCCGGGGATGGGTTTGTCATCCCCGGCGTCTGCCTCCCGGCGAGGGTGGGGTCTGGGGCGAGGCCCCAGGGTTTGTAAGGCGGAACGTGCTGCGGGCTATTTCGCGGGTTTAGGCGGGCGTCGCGCGGATTTCGCTGCGTTGGGGGTGGGCGGCGGTGGTGGTGGCGGCTCGGGGGTGCGCAGGGACGGGCCGTTGATGCGGATGGTGATGCAGCGATGCTGGAGGCGGTCGAGCAGTGCATCGACCAGGGGTTTGTTGGCGAACAGCTCGTACCAGGACGATGGCTCCAGATTCGTGGTGATGATGGTCGAGACGCGGCCGTAGCGCTGATCCATCAGGCGGAAGAAGGCATTGGACTGCTCGGGTTTGAGGGTGAGGTATCCGAGCTCGTCGATCAGCAGAGGCTGAAAGCGGGCGAGTTGCGCCAGCAGTTTCGGTGTCGATCGATCGGCGAGCGAGGCATAGAGCTCGTCGAGCAGCACCTGGGCGTTGTAGAAGCGCCCCGGGTGGGCGTTCAGGCAGGCCTCGCGCAACAGCGCGATGGCGATTCCGGTCTTGCCGGTGCCGGGCGCGCCGATGAGCAGGATGTTCTCGTTGCGGCGCAGGAAATCGAGTCCGGCCAGGGCACGGATCTGGCTGCGATCGACACCGGGCTGGCGCTCGAAGGGGAACGAATCCAGGGTCCAGCGCCACGGCAGTTTGGCCTGCGTCAGGCGGTAGGCCAGGCTCTGCTCGCGGCGATGGGCCTCTTCGGCGAGGAGCAATCGCCAGAGCACTTCGGCCGGCGGAGAGCCTTCGCGTTCGGCACGATCGAGTTCGGCCTCCAGTGCGGCGTCGATGCCGCGCAGGCGCAGCCGGGTGAGCAGTTCGTGGAGCGGATCACGCATCGGGGTCGGGATCCGGGTCGAGCGCAAAGAAGTTGCCGGCGACCTGTTGCAGGATGAGTTTCTCCAGCCGTCCCAGGTCGTACAGGCCGAAGTGCGCGGCCTGGCGCACGGCGGCCAGGAAGGGCTCCTTGGGGTAGGTGCGCTGGATCTCGAGCAGCCGTCGCAAGGCGCGCCCGGCGCGGCCGCGGCCGCGCTGCTTGAGGGCGCGCGCGTAGGCTTGCAGTTCTGGCTCGGGCAGCAGTTGCGTTTCGATCTGCGGCGTGCGGGGGGCCCGGGTGGGAGTGGGATGGTGGGCCGGATCGGTACTGCGCGCATCGCGCTGGCCGATCAGGCGGGGATGGATCGCCACCGTGGCCCCGCGGTGGTGGATCTGGACCTGGGCCGGATGTTTGTAGAGCGTCACGCGCTGGCCGACCAGGCGCTCCGGGACGGAGTAGCGATTCGCTTCGAGCGAGACATAGCCGTTCAGATCCACCACCCGCTCGAGGACCTCATAGATCGGGGGCAGCGCGGATGGCAGCGCTTGCAGGTACGGCTTCTCGATCACGTAGGCGGCCTCGGGCGACATGCCCAGCACGCGCTTGGCGTTGGCATTGGCCACCTCCTGGCACCAGGCGAGCGCCTGGCGGTTCAGATCGTCGAAGTCGGTGAAACGGCGCCCGGGCAGGAAGTTGGTTTCGACGAAGAAGAAGTTTCTCTCGATGCGCCCCTTGCGATCCGGATTTCCGACCCGGTGAGCGCGGAATTCGAAGCCCAGCGTGCGGGCGAAGGCGGCCATCTCGGGAGCGATGAGGGCGTTCTCGCCGGCACCGCCGGCGAGCATCACGCTGGTGTTGTCGATCACGCACACCGGACAGACCCCGTCCATGAAGCGTGCGGCCTCGAGCAGGAACTGCTTGGCTTCGAAGCGGCTGTAGCGCGGGTAATACTGGACGAACAGGCGGCGCGAGTAGGCCAGCACGAGACCGGCACACTGGGCGGTCACGGTCTTCTCGCCCAAGCGCACGCGGTGCGGCGAGGTGTCGTGCTGCATCTCCTCGCCCGGACCGAAGGCATATTCCCCGGCGCGCGCAGGCGGCGCGCGCAGCCCCGCCTCCCGCACCCAGCGCGTGAGCGTGCTGTAGGAGACTTCGAGATCGTATTCGGCGGCCAGCAGTTGCTGCACGCGCACCACGTTGCCCTGAGCGCGCTCGAAGGCCGATTGCAGATAGGTCAGGGTGAGGCCGTAGTGGGCCGCCTCCTGCGCCGCCGGCACCGCTGCGCGCAGGATCCGGCGAACGGTGTTACGCGAGAGCTTGAGCGCTCGGCTGATCTCGCGCAGGCTGCGGCCCTGGGTTTGCAGGGTTCGCACCGCATCGCGGATCTGGCTGGGGGTCATGGTCAAAGCTCCTCGACAAGCTCGCACTGACAGGGCATCGAGGGCGCTGCGCAGGTGGGTCAGCGCGCTCACCAGGGCTTCGGGCAGTGCCTGCGCGCGCAGTGTCGGCAAACGCTGGCGCAGCCGCTTGATCAGCGCGAGCAGCTGGCGCACATCGGCCGCGCACTGCCCTTCCGGGCCCTCGCGCAGGCGCGCATCGGCGCGCTGCTCATCGCGCGCGCGCAGGCTCTGGATGAACAGGCGCGGGTGGCAAACCATTCGCTCGCGCGCGGCGCGCGCGCTGCTCTGGTAATGCTGGAACCAGGCATGAAGTTCCCGACTGGACAGGGGCGTTGAAGCCAGTGCAGTGAGCAGCTGCGCCGCATGCTCGGGGTTGGCGCGCGCCAACGGGGCCAGCACCCGCGTGGCCGCCCAGGTGGAGAGCTCGCCCTTGCGCACCGCCGCGAGCACCGGCTCGGACAGACCACAGAGCAGTTCCAGGCGGCGGCTGACCCAACTGACATCGCGCCCACTGCGCCGGGCGACCTCGCGCTCGGAAAGGCCCTGGCCGTGGACCAGTTCGCGCAGCAGCAGGGCTTCTTCCAGGGCGGCAAACGGCCGAGCGCTGGCCTGCGCGAGCAGCCGCAGCAGCGCCTGGGCCAGATCGCACGCCCAGGACTGCACACACGCGGTGTCACGCCCGAGCCGGCGCAGGGCCAGGATGCGCCGGTAGCCGTCGACCAGGATCAGGCGCTCGCTGCCCGCCTCGGGCACCGCGATGCACGCAATGAGTTGGCCGTTCTGCTCGATCGAGCGGGCAAGCGCCTCGACCGAGCGCGGCTCCAGCAGCCGCGCCTCAGCGAAACGCAGCTCAAGGCGGTGCAGATCGACTTCCTGTGCCTGGGCGGCCGGGGTATCCATGGTGCAAACGCTACCCGCCCGAGCCGCCCATGCCTATCACGTCCTCTCTTTGCAAGATCACCCCGTGGGCGCGTACTGCCTTGAAACCACGGTGATTTGAACCATCCACGCGTCCATCTTTGCAAGATCCTCACGGCGTCACCGGGATCAACCGATAGGTGCCTGAGGGAACGGGAGAATCACGCGGTGACACGTCCATCTTTGCAAGCACGCGCTCCCGCCGCCGGACGATCGCGCTCGCGCTGCAAGCTGCGATTGCGCTCGCTGTACACCGGGTGCGTTCGCCGGTACTCCCGCCAGTAATCCCGGTGCCGCTCGGCCCACGATTCTTGCGCCCGCGACTGGTTGTCCTGGTATTCGGGATCGCTCTGGCGGCGCGCCTTCTGCCAGCGCCGCCGCCGTTCTCGCTGGCACGCGGCGCACGAGCAGTAGGTCTGCTTGGGGGTTTGCGCTCGGGGATGGAATGCCTTGCCGCAGCCATCGCATTGCTTGCTCTCCATGGATGGGCCTCATCAGAGGAAACCATCCATCGAGCGTCAGCCATTCAGGCGCCGCGGACAAATCTGCAGCCGCCGACCCGAACCGCGCGGCCGCCGGCGAACTCAGCTTACTGGGTCAATTCTGTGAGCAGCAGGTGGGTCAATTCTGATGAGCGCTGAGGCGCAATCTCGTCTTGGGACAGGGATGGAGTACGCGCAATGAGCGAAATGCAGCGTTTCACCATCAAGATCGCCGTGGCAGCCATCGTGCTGATGATGGTGTTCCCGCCGTTTCGCTATCTGCACATCGGGCTGGGACACGGATTCATCTTCGACCCGCCAAAGGTCAGCGGGGTCAGTGGAACGATCGATGCCCTTGCGCTCATGGCTCAGTTCTTCGGCGTGCTAGCGGTAGCAGGGCTGGTCTGGTGGATACAAAAGGGCGACTGAGAAGGTCTTGCGGATCGCTTCTATGATGCGCCGCAATCCGGCGTGGTCGTTGCGTTGGCGCGGCTGATACCGGCTGCCGCAGATGATGCGGTCAATCAGGCGTCGCGGCATGGATGGCGCCGCCGACACCGCAATGGCGGCGCAGAGTCCATTCTGGACCGTACTCAGCCAAGTGGGTACATCCCGCGCTGGCGCTTGCCGTCGTGCTGTATTGGGGCAGTCTGAGGCGACAATCGAATCGGTCGAACGCCCGTCCGGCGACTACAGCGCATCTTCTTCCTGCCTGACGAACCGACCGTCTGGCGTATAGAGCCTCGTAGTCGCCACGAGGGTGAAGCTGATCCGGGAATCCCTGGTCCACAACGTGCCGCCGCATCCTGGATGGGTGAAGTCGGACCTTTCGGGGGCGCCCCCTAGACTTGTCGGCGGCAGGTCAACAGGGACTGATGTCGGTGCCCGCGCAGGTCAAGCATCGCGCCGGGCTGGTCCTGTCTCGCAGAAGTTGCAGAACGGACTCAGTGGCGTGTAGTTCCAATTTGAGGTCGTTGATCTCCCTCCGGGTCAACGGGCGCAGTCGCTTCAAGGTGTTCCGCAGTCCGGGCTCAATGAGCGGAACCAGTCTGTCGGTCGCCTTCTTCATATCGGCGGTCAGTTGGTCCGCGACCGACAAGTCCTCGATGACTACCAGATCCCCGCACGAGTGGCACCATCCCAGCCGGTAGGACATGGGGACCCTGCCGCCATCGGGAAGCAGGTATTCGTAGCTTCCCCACACCTTCAGGGTGCTCGCCTGGAAGTCGCAGCGATCGCAATAGATTTCGTCAGCGGGCATCGACATCTGGGCGGCGACCTTTCTGTTCGGTGCTTACGGGAGATGCGCTACATCCCTGAATGGAGCACACTGTTCAGACGTCGGTATGCCCTATTCTGATTCGATCCACGTCATCGGATCGACCTCATACTTCTCTGCTTCGAGGCGCCGAAGCTCCTGGAAGCTGTTTGACTTTGCCTGAATCTCAAGCCAAGCGCTCCGAAATGCCGGCAGCGACAGATTGCCCTTGATACCTTCCGACCAGCTTTTCCAAACCTCCGCACTGATTCGACCTCGCTGGCGAAGGTTCGACTCGTTCGTTTGACAGGTCAATGTAGTGGAACAGTTCGTCAAACGACTTTGCGTACTCCAGATCGGAAAGCTTCTCGCCCAGCAGGGCTTTCGTGGGCAATCGACCGGCAAGTTCCCGATATTCTTTCGCAAGGCTGTCCTCAAACTGGAGTTGTGCGATTTCCTTTGATGTGAGCAACTGCCTATATGCGAACACTACGCCCACCGCGGCACCAACCGCAGCCACCGCCGATACAAAGGAGGCAATCGCAGTGATCCAGTTGGTGACGTCGTCCATAGCGAACAAGGGTAGCAAGGGTGAGACAGGTGCGAATTCTAATCGGATACGAAGGAACCTCACGGCTCCTCCATCCCCACACCACCGAGCAAACGGGGGACGTACACCGCGGTTCGATGAATTGAATTTCTTAGCCCGCCGCCAGACTTGGCTATCGCGAACTGCTGACGTGGCGCGAAGGTAAGGCCACGGTTGGCATCATTGGGGGTCTTGCTTCGGATTGTGGGTCAGGGCTATCTCCAATCTCCGGTGATCTTCGGGTCGTCAATGCGCCGCCGCTGGTACGTAACGCACGCGATGTCAGAGCAGGATGCCCCCCGGCTCTGGAGGGGCGACCCGGCTGGAATGGAGTCGGGAGAGGCGAAGCATTCCGAAGGACCGGCAAGCGGACTGCACGAGCGCCTTCATGCCGTCATCAGGAATCGCTTCAATCAACCGCTGATGATTCGGTCTGCGTGTATGCTAGCGCTCTAGATTTCGCCGTCGTGGTTTTGCCAAAGATTTGTTGGGGCGCAGTCCCGGCATCCGTGCAGCGTAAGCCTAGACTGAGCGAGGTATGAGCGAGATTCACGACCCTGAGTTATGCAGCAGGCAACCGAGTTAGGGCACAGACCTGTATCCCTATAGCGAAGTCACATTCTCCTGAACCTCATGGCGGATTCGCGCATTTTCCGAAGTAACAACACTATCGTTTTCCAAGGTACTTTTGAGCTTCCGGACCTTCATCGACCACTTGCCGGTCTGCATCAGGCAGTTCAGCAAGCGGGATACTTAGACCTCATTCTGGATTTTTCAGACTGTGAGGCAGCGTTTCCTGCCCCGAATGCTTGCGATCTGCGCGCAAGTCGCACGGCTACGTCACGCAAACATCGATGTTTCACTCATTTTACCAAAGCACGACAAGCTTCGGCGTTTGTTTGCTAACGCGAACTGGTCCCATTTTCTTGCGCCAAAAGAATATGATCCATCAACATTTCGTGGCCACACGCAGGTTCCAGCAACACCATATGCAACTCCCGATGAACAGTCGAAGGCGGTGAATCGAATCGTAAACGCGATACTTGGTGCAATACCGGACATAGCCCGCGCAGACTTTGCAGCATTGGAATGGTCAATCAACGAGCTAACCGACAACGTTTTAGTTCACTCGCAGTCACCGGTGGGGGGCTTCGTTCAAGTATCAACCTTTCAGCGAAACAGAAAAAGAGTCTCCTTTATTGTCGCTGATGCGGGGGTGGGAATATAAGGGTAGGGAACGGCGCTCGCCGTCCCCTCCCTCCGAACCCGCTGTGCGGTTTGCCCGCATCAAATGTGCTCGATCACATTTAGTG
>CAWGLO010000006.1:0-181651 GCA_963823455.1 uncultured beta proteobacterium | reverse complement strand
GGTTCAGGATGTGGCGCTGGCTTGCCGCGTGCCTCGTTCTCGTTGCCGAACTTGCCTTCCCGGCGGGGTTTTCCCTGTTTTTCGAGGGGGGCGCCGGGGGTGCCAGCCAGGCGGTGCGAATTCCCTATGGCGGCAGCACCTCGTTCTTCAACTTTGGCGGAGCGTTCACCATCGAGTTCTGGATCAGGGCGCCGGCCGGGGAGAACACCGGCGTTCTGAGCGCCGGAATCGACGGATGGCGTACCGGCAACGTGATCATCGACCGGGACTCCGGCAGCCCGGGGGACAATCCCCGCTTCGGCGTTTCCCTGACCGAGGGACGGGTCAGCTTCGGTGTCGCGAGTGGCACGACTGGCGCCACCGTCACCAGCACACGCCGGATCGACGACGGGGCATGGCACCACGTTGCGGTGACGCGGGACGACCAGCCGCCGGGATCGCTGCGCATCTTTGTCGATGGGGCGCTGCAGGCAAGCGGGACCGGACCGGTGGGTTCGATCCTTTATACCGCGCCGAATCCGATTCCCTTCCCGCTTTCGGACCCATTCCTCTTTGTCGGCGGGCCCAAGAGCGGGCTCACCCCTGATCCGCGGCTGGCCTATCGCGGCTGGCTCGACGACGTGCGCATCAGTCCGATCGTGCGCTACGGCAGCGGCGGCTACACCCCGTCCTCCCTGCCGGCCCAGAGCGATCCGGTGACGCTGGCCCTGTTCGGCTTCGATGAAGGCGGCGGCACGGGTGTGGTGGCGTTCGGCGGCGGCGCCATCGAACCCCTTGGCGCGATCCGTGTTCCGGCGCCGTCGGCCAACGCTTCCTGGTCCACCGATACGCCATTCGCGCTCGCTGCCCCCGCCCTCGCGCTGCAACCGCTCGTCGGCGGGCTCAGTTCCCCGGTCGAGATGGTGCCGGATGGCCGGGGCAGCCTCTTGATCGTGGAACAGACCGGGCGCATCCGTGTGTTCCGCAACGGTCTGATCCTGGCGGAACCCTATCTCGATCTGACCGCAGCCGTGGTCTTCGGCGGAGAACAGGGTCTGTTAGGACTGGCTCTCGATCCGAACTATGCGCAGACCGGCCGGATTTTCGTGAATTACACGCGTGCCCGCCTCCCGCCCCTCCCCCCCCCCCGATAGCGAAACGGTCATCGCGCGCTACACGCGTCGGCGGCGAACCCCGACCGTGCCGATCCGGCTTCCGCCCAGATATTGCTCACGGTGCCGCAGCCCTTCGTCAATCACAACGGCGGCAAGCTCGCTTTCGGCCCCGATGGCTTCCTGTACGTCGGACTGGGCGACGGCGGATCGGGCAACGATCCGAGCAATTTCGCCCAGAATCCGGCATCCCTGCTCGGGAAGATGCTGCGCATCGACGTCAGCGGCAGTGCGGGCTACGCCATACCTTCGACGAATCCGTTTGTCGCGGCGGCTGGAGTGCTCCCGGAAATCTGGGCCAGCGGCCTGCGCAATCCCTGGCGCTTCAGCTTCGACCGGTTCAGCGGCGACCTCTTCATCGGCGACGTCGGACAAGGGGCGAGGGAGGAAGTCGATTTCCAGCCGGCGACCAGCGGCGGCGGGGAAAACTACGGCTGGCGGGTGATGGAAGGAACGCTGTGTTACCGGGCTCGGCGGCGGTCCCGCCTGCAACGACCCGGCACTTTCCCTGCCGATCGCGGAGTACGACCATAGCCTGGGATGCGCGGTGACGGGCGGGTTCCGCTACCGCGGCACACGCATCGATCCGCTGCGCAGCCAGTATCTCTACGCGGATTTCTGCAGCGGACGGATGTGGGGCGCAGGCCGCACCGGGCCGGGCTGGGCGAGCCAGGTGCTGATGGAGTCGGGGATCCTGGTCAGTGCCTTCGGCGAGGAACCGAGCGGCGAGTTGATGGTCGCCGACTACGGCAGCGGTACGCTCTTCCGTCTCGTCGGTCTGGATAGCGATGCCGACGGCCTTCCCGACTGGTGGGAACAGCGCTTCTTCGGCACCGCGGTGGCCGGCGCTGCGGCACTCGACGGTGACGGCGACGGCTTCACCAACCTGCAGGAGTTTTTCGCCCGCACCAGCCCGATCGACCCGGGGGATTTCCCCAGGAATCAGATCTTCTCCGCCGTGCTGCCCGGCAGTCGCTCTGCGACCGTCGGATCAGCGGTGACGGTTTTCGGAGCGGTCGTAAATCCCAGCAGCACTTCCGCATCCGTGTGCGACGTTACGGTCAACCCCGGCGTACCGGTGAGCCTGGCCTATCAGGCCACCGATCCCGCCACCAACCTCGTTACCGGGACGCCCAACACGCCGCTGAATATTGCTGCCGGACAATTCCAGACCTTCGTCGTCGCGCTGACGCCGACTGCGGCATTTGCGCCGACCGATATTCCCCTGAATTTCCGCTGCGCGTCTCACGGACCGGCCCTCGTCATGCCCGGAGTCAACACGGTATTGCTGGCCGCTGCGGCCACCGCTGCGCCGGACGTCATCGCGATCGCGGCCACCGTTTCCGGCGACGGCGTGGTGGCCGTGCCGGGCAGCGGCGGCGCGGCGGCCTTCGCCGCCGCCACGGCGAACGTCGGCAGTGCGGATACGATCACCGTCACGGCGGACTCGGGAGGAGCAGGGTTGCCGCTGGAGTTGAACGTGTGCGAGACGGTGACCGCGACCGGCGCATGCAAGAGCCCCCCGGCGCCGCAGGTGGCGCTGCAGATCGCCGCCGGCGAGACGCGTTCCTTCGGCGTTTTCCTACGGGCAACCGGCCCGATACCGCTGCGTCCGGCCGCCAACCGGGTCTACCTTCGACTGCGCGACTCCGGCGGTCTGGTTCGGGGCGTAACGAGCGTCGCCGTCACCACCCAGAGGTAGGCCGGGTGTAGACTGCCGGCAGTCGATGCCGCCGTCCGCCTGAACCGCGAGGGCGGCGGTGTCTTGGGTTTGGCGCCTCCCCCTGCCACGTCCCCCCCCCGTGGGTAGCGAAGAGTGCGGCCTGGAATCGCGCAAGATTGCAGCCGCGCCGCCGATAATGGATCGGGCGACCTGAAACGCGGGTGAGCGGCGTCCTCCGGGCCCGCGGCTTCAGAGTATCGTGTGCCCGTGTCCCTTCCGGGATTCTGCTGATGAAATCATTCCCCCATCGTTCCCTGCGGCAAAGCGCAGTCGTTCTCGCCATGCTCTGCCTGATCGGCAACCTGACCGGTGCGTGCCTGGCCGCTTCCTTCGAACGCAAGGACCGCCGCGTGCTGGCCGCCGAGGCGGACACCATCGTCGTCGGGCGCATTCGTGAGCAGCAAAGCCGTCGCCTCCCGGCGGGCTTGATCGTCACCGACTTTACGATCGAGGTGAATCAGAGGATCAAGGGTTCCGGCACCGGGCCGACCGAAGTGATCACCATGGCCGGCGGGACGGTCGGCGCCGAGTCGCAGGACATCGTCGGCTTCCCGAAACTGATTGCGGGCGCGAAGTACGTGCTGTTCATCGGCCGACAGCGTGCCGCGGTGGTGCCATTCGTCGGCGGCCATCAGGGCCTGTACCGTGTCGAGCGCGACCCCGACACGCAGGAAGACGTGGTCGCGGACGCATCCGGCATCCGGACTGCCGAAGAGGCCGCCGCCGCTTCCGCCCCTGGGCCGGAAGCGGCAGGAAAGGCCGGCCGGCGCGGCCGGTTGCGTCTGAGTGACTTCGTCTCGGACATCCGCCAATCCCTGGAACGCTGAACGACCTCTCGACGCATGGGTGCGAACATGTCCGCGAAATCCGGCCTGCGCCGCGCTTCATCCGCACGACTCCTCCGTGATCTGATCAAGCGCAGCGCAGAGCTTGTCCTGCGGGCATGCCGGCCGGCGCGGAGCGAATGGGGGTCGGGCAGGGCCCTGCGTTTGTCCTTGGCGGCGGCCGTGTTCGCACTGGCTGCCGTCGACGCGGCCATGGCATTCAGTCTGCGGCCGACACCGCCGCGCAACCGCCTCACGATGAACCTGCTGCTCGGCGAGACGCCGAAGACGTTCATCGATCCCGGTCCGAACACCTGGAACGAGGCGGCGATACAGGCCCTGCAGGGCTGGGATGGTGTCGGCATCGGCAACCCGCGCGATCTGATCTTCTTTTCCTGGCGCGGTGGGCCGGGCGAGGTGAGCCCTGCGACAACGTCCGCCGATCCCTGTTCCTTCGACGGCGTCAGCGCCGTCGTGTTCATGGCGAGCTACTGCGGTCTGCCGTTCGGCGGGGCCATTGCCATCACCATTTCGCGTTCGATCGTGGAGGCGACCGCTACCCGCACCGTCGAGACGGACGTCATTTTCGATTCCTCCCGCGATTGGAATGTCTATTCCGGTCCGATCCTGGCAAGCGAGTCGGGGGGGGCGCTGCTCGACCTGCGCCGGGTTGCGCTGCACGAATTTGGACACGCGGCCGGCCTGAGCCACCCGGACGATGTCGGACAGACCGTGTCGGCCATCATGAACAGCCATATCACGGCGAACGACACGACCCAGGCCGACGATATCGCCGGCGCGCATGCCGTCGTGTGGTCGGCTGCGCCCACCCAGGCGCTCTTCTCATCCCTCCTGCCGACCAGCCGCTCGGTGACGGTGGGCACTCCCGCGACCGTATTCGCCACCATCATCAACGGCGGCACCGACGTGGCGGTCGATTGCGGAATTGCACTCGGCAGTGCGATTCCCGCGAGCCTTGCATACCAGACCACCGATCCGGCCTCGAACCAGGCCGTCGGAACGCCCAACACGCCGGCCAGCCTCGCTCCCGGCCAGTCCCAGAGCTTTGTGCTTGCGGTGAACCCCAACGCAGCCTTCGCCGCCACCGACGTAAGCTTCGACTTCGATTGCGCCAACAACACTCCGGCGACCGTGCTGAGCGGGGTCAATACCCTGCTGCTGTCGGGCAACGATGCGCCTGTCCCGGACGTGATCGCGCTGGTTGGGACGACCTCCAATGACGGCATCGTCAATGTGCCCGGCAGCAACGGAACGGGGGCATTCGCGGTGGCTTCCGCCAACGTCGGGGCGAGCGGCGACATCGCGGTGAGCGCAGACACCGGCGCAACGCCGCTGCCGCTTAACCTGAGCGTGTGCCGGACCAATCCCGCGGACGGCCGCTGCCTTCAGCCGGCGGCCGCGTTCGCGTCGATGACGATCGGCGGCGGCGATACGCCCACCTTCGCCGTCTTTCTGGAGGGCGGGGGGACGGCGGTTCCGTTCGATCCGGCCCGCAATCGCGTATTCGTGCGCTTTCGCGATGCGAGCGGTGCCGTGCGCGGTGCGACCAGCGTCGCCGTGCGAACCCTGTAAGGGAACCTGGGCGACCGTCCGATTCCGATGAAGGGTAGTTTGGGCAGGTCGAGTCTTCCCCGCGTCACGTCCGTGTTGCATCCGCGCAACTGACAGTAGCCTCCCCGTTCGATTCACGGCCAATTACATTTGGATAACCGGGCCGTTGGCCGGACAATCCAGGCAGCAGGTCGCATCCCCACCCCGTTCGGGCGTGAAGCCGATAGCGGTCGATTGGCAGATGCGGCAGGCACCGGAAAGCAGGGCGGACGATATCGCCCAGACCGGATCCGCTCTTCAGGGAGGAATAAGCCACATGATGGGAAGCAGGAAAAACCGCCTGTTCGGGCTGCCGGCGGTATTGGCCCTGGCCGTAGGCGCGTTCGTCGCCAGCCCTGCCCACGCCGCCGAGGAACCAGGTGGCGACAAACCGTCACGCAACACGAATCTGGTTCTCAAGGGCGATGCGGTATGCACCAGTTGTCACGACGAGACCGAAGCGTATCCGGTCCTGTCCATCGGCAAGACCCGCCACGGCGTCGTCGCCGATGCCCGGACTCCGAGCTGCACCGGCTGCCACGGCGCGAGCAAGGCGCACCTCGACAAGCCCAAGGGGGTACGCGTAGCACCCAAGCCGGACATCGTCTTCGGCAAGCGCACGGCGACGCCGGTCGAGCAGCAGAACGAAACCTGCATTGCCTGCCACAAGGGAGGCAAGCACATTCATTGGGCCGGCAGCACGCACCAGGCGCATGACGTGGCCTGCACTTCCTGCCACCGACTGCATGTCGCCCACGATCCGGTACGCGACAAGCTCACCCAGTCCGAAGTCTGCTTCACCTGCCACAAGGAGCAGCGGGCCGAGATCAGCCGGCCTTCGCGCCATCCCGTCAAGGAGGGGAAGGTGGCCTGCTCGGATTGCCACAACTCGCACGGCGGCGCCGGTCCGATGCTGATGGTGCGGGACAGCGTCAATGAGACCTGCTACACCTGCCACATGGAGAAGCGCGGCCCCTTCGTCTGGAACCATCAACCCGTGACCGAGGACTGCTCCATCTGCCACAATCCGCACGGCACGACCGCCGACAATCTGCTCAAGGCCCGCGCCCCCTTCCTTTGCCAGCAATGCCATGAGCCCACCGGTCATCGGGGCGGCATTCCGAGCGTGACGGGCCTCAGCAGCTTCAGCACAAGCGGTCGGGGTGCCACCCTGGCGCGCTCCTGCATGAATTGCCATACCCAGATCCACGGCAGCAACAACCCGGCGGACGGTGCCGCCGGCCGGATCTTCCAGCACTGAGGGGGAGCGGAAAATGAAAAAGATGTTGACCCGGGACCGGACGATCCGGCTCACGGCAGTCGCTTCCGCGCTGCTGGCTGCTTTCGGCCCGGCGCACGCCGAAGAGGCGGCGAAGGTGGTCGAACGGCTTACCAAGCCGGAGAGCACGGTGCAGTTCGGAGCCGGTTATGTCGACCAGGACAACCAGCGCTTCGGGCAGTACACCGGCCTGCGCGAGGCGGGCGTGTATGGCATCGCCGATCTGGACCTGGTGCGACGCCTGGGCGAGACGGGCACCGAGCTACGCCTCACCGGCCGCAATCTCGGGCTCGCCGACGGGGAGGCCCGCTTCGAGCACCGGCGCCAGGGCGACTGGGGATACTTCATCGAGTTCGGCCAGACGCCCGACTACAGTCCCTACATGGTGAACACGCGGCTCACGGGAATCGGCGGCACCTCCCAGACCGTGAATGGCGCGTCGAGCGGGCAGGACGTGCAGTTGAAAACCGTGCGCAAGACGGCCACTATCGGCTTCGAAAAGCTGCTGCCGGCCGGTTTCGACGTCCAGGTTCGCTTCCGCAATGAGGACAAGGACGGGTCGCGGCTGTTCGGCCAGGGCGAGCTGGGACGCATCAATTTCCTGACGGAACCGATCGACAGCACTACGCAGCAACTCGAAGCCACGGTCGGCTATACCGGGGAAGCGCTGCAACTGTCCGGCGGCTATTTCGGGACTTCCTACAACAATCACGACACACGCCTCGACGTCACGGGCGGAATCGCGGGATTGACGCCGCTCGCCCTGCCGCCGGGCAACGAATCGCACCAGTTGTTTCTGTCCGGCGGTTACAGCTTCACGCCGGCTACGCGCGCGACGTTCAAGGTGGCCTACAGCCGTGCGACGCAGGACGATGCGTTCATCGTACCGGCGGCGAGCACGGTCGGGCGCAGCGCGCTGGGGGCGCGCGTCAACACCACTCTGGTTCAGGCCGGACTGACGGCGCGGCCCCTGCCCAAGCTCTCGCTGCGGGCTGACCTGCGGTACGAGGACCGGGACGACAAGACGCCGGTCGCCGCCTATTTCACATCGCCCGGGTCCCTGGCTACGACTAACGGCGAGAACGCGCCCGATTCCCGCACCACGACCTCGGGCGTGCTGGAGGCCGGCTACCAGCTGCCGATGGGTTTCCGCGTCCTCGGCGGGATTGATATGTCGCAGCGCGATCGCAGCTACCCGGCCGTCCGTTCCGTCAGCTATCGCGACCAGACCGATGAGACGGCCTATCGGGTAGAACTGCGCCGCAGTCTTTCGGAAACCGCCACCGGATCCCTGTCCTACGCCCACAGCGAGCGCGACGGCTCGGACTACCTGCTCAACCTGCTGCTGAACGGATCCCTGGGAAGCAATCTGGTCAATCCCCTGAACCTCGCGGACCGCGAGAGAGACCGGATCCGGCTCACGTTGAACTGGACGCCGGCCGAGGCGCTGTCGATCCAGTTCATGGCGGACGACGCCCAGGACGACTACAGTGGGCGCAGCCTGGGCCCGCGCGAGGGAAGCGCGAACCGCTATGCCCTGGACGCCACTTACGCCTTCAGCGAGGCTTGGCAGGCGAGCGCCTGGGCATCGTGGGATGAAACCCGCTCCAAGCAGTCGAGCCAGGACTCCGCACCGTTCGGCGCACTATGGAGCGGCGACCTGAGCGGCAGCGGCGATGCCTACGGCGTGGGAGTGCGCGGCAGGCTGACCAGTGCGCTGGACATCGGTGCCGACTTCCAGTACTCCCACGACACCAACGAATACCGGCTGCAGGCCATCACGGGTGCGCCCCTGACCTCGCTGCCCGACACGTTCTACAAGCTCACCAGCCTGAAGCTGTTCGCCAAATATGCATTGCAGCCCAACGCGGGCGTCCGCGTTGACTACGAGTACAACCGCTTCAGCACCGACGATTGGACCTGGACCAGCTGGACCTATTCCGACGGTACGCGGGTGACCGAGAGCCCGACGCAGAAGGTGAACTACATCGGTCTGTCCGGCTACTACCGGTGGTGGTAGCAGCTCGCCCGCAATGACCGGAGCCAGACGGGACGCAACCTACCGGTCTGCCCGTTCGGCACGGCCCGAGTTCAGCGCAGCCCGCGCAACCGGCGTCGCAGCCCGCCCAGGCCTTCGCTGCGCAGGATGCGCACCGAAGTAAGATAGCTGCTGGGGCGCAGGACACGCTTGATCACCCCGCGCACCGTCCGGGCTCTGGGCAGGGCGCGCTGCCCCCCTGCGCTGAACGGCGCCATGGACTGTTGGAGCGCGGCAGCGTCGAGCACCTTCTGCCACGCCTGCGCCGCCACGTCCATCGAGAATCGCTCCTGACCCAGCCGGCGCGCTTCCTGCGCCAGGCGCCGGCGCAGTGCCGCCGAGCCGATCAGTTCCCGCAATGCCGCGACCGTGGCGTCTTCCTCGTTGGCCACGAGCAGACCGTTGGTCCCGTGCTCGATCACATCCGCGTAGGGCGGAACATTGGAGCAGACGACGGGAATCCCGGACAGCGCATAATCGACGTACTTGATCGCGCTCTTGCAGGAACTGAAGTGGGAGTCGTCCAGCGGGATCAGGCCGATCGAATTGTGCTGGGTGCTGATGAACCTCTGGAAGTCCTCGTAGGGCAGCATGTCGATGCGAGCGACGGGTACACCGGCGGCCTGCAGCGCCTCGCCCGGCGGCCCGATCGCCACGATCCGTACGCCGTCGCCGAACTCGCTGCAGACGCGCTTCAGGGCGGGTACCAGGAAGTCAACCCGCACGGAATCGGAAGATGCCACCAGCAGGGAAACGGCATCCCCATCCCGGTGGTCAACCGGAGGACGATGGTTCTCCGTGCAGTTGGGAATCACGAACTGGTGCCGGCTGTAGGGTGCAAGTGCCTGCCGCAGCCGCTCCGTGCTCACCGTCACCGCGTCGGCGCACCGGAGGATTGCCTGCAGATGACCGCGGTTGCGGCGGCAATACGCGGCGGACGCGAGGAAGGGCGGGACGTCGAGCAGGAAGTCGTCGATGTCGAAGATGACCGGTATGCCGCGCGACTGAATCGACTCGACCAGTTCATGCACGGATTCGTCGGCAAGGCGCTGCACGATCACGACGTCCGCCCATTCGAGGTCCTGGGCCGATATTTCGAAGAGAGCGACCGGCCGGAACTGCCCGCCGTGGCGGGAGCGCCAGGCGGTCAAGGGCGCCCGCAGGCGCACCGCGGCAAGGCTGGAATCGGGCAGCGGCAGGGCGCACAGGACCCTGAAATTGCCGTCCAGCAGATACGGTCGGTTGGCTGCCGGCGCATCGTCGGCGGGCCTTGCGGCAACCACGTACTGGAACGCCAGCCCGGTATCGTCCCGGCACAGCGGCGCGACCGCCTTGCCGGTCTCCTCCGCGCACCGGATGCCCGTCAGGACGGCGGGCAGTTCCACGTATTCGAGACGCCGCAGGGCGAGGCCGGCGCTGGACAACAACTCCACCAGCGTGCTGCGCGCGAAAAACCGCAGATGGGTGCGATCCATGATGCCGAGATCGCTGTAATCCCAGCGCCCTTCGAGCAGCATCGCCCGCATCGCGACGTGGGCGACGTTCGGAATCGACGCCACCACGATGCCGCCCGGCGCCAGGATCGATCGGCAGCGCTGCAGCACGGTTCCTGGATCGGCCAGGTGTTCCAGCACATCGCCGAAGACGATGCAGTCGAAGCGCTGGTCGCCGGCGTCCCGGGCATCGAGAAAGGTCTCGACCGGACCTTCGAAGACGTGGTCGAGGCGGGTTCGCGCCAGCGCCGCGGCCGCCGCATCCTGCTCGATTCCCCAGACGGTATAGCCATGATCGCGCAACGTTTCGCCGAAATAGCCGCTGGCGCAGCCGACCTCCAGCACGCGCCGGACATTCGTCCCTCCCTCCTGGCGGATCAGCTTGAAGGCGATGGTATGGGAGTTGTTCGCCACCTCCAGGTCGATCGCGCCGCGATACTTCAGTTCGGAAGTCTGATTCATGTCTTTACCCAAGTAGCGACCTGTGCGTTGGCGCTCTAGCCGCGCTTGCGGTTTCCCGAACTGGAAATCATTGTATCGAGCCGCTGTCCGTGTTCGATCACCCGCGCCAATTGGGCCATCAACGATTCGTTGAGCGAAATGCCGTGAGCCCCGATCTTCGACAGTGCCTCCACTGCCTGGACCAGGGAATTCGTCGCGGCGCGAAGATCGGCGGTTTCTCGTTCCTTCCGCTGCACCGCCGCCTCGAACAGTCTCTCGATGTTGGCACGATCGGTCGTCAATCCATCCGTTCCCGCTTCCGGAAGCGCTGCCTGGGCAACGGCCTGTACCGCGGCCCTGAACATGGCAAGGATGTCGCTGCGGCGAAGATCCTGGGGCAACGGCTCCGGGTTCAGAATTTTGCTCTCGCCGTGCAGCCAGACGTTCGTGGGTTTCGTTGCCGCGTGAAACAGTCGCTTGCCGTGAAGTGCGGCACCGGCTTCCGTCTTGGCGAACACGGCGACAAAATCATTCCAGATGTCTCCTTCCTGCTCGTTCGTGAAACTTTCCAACATGACCGCCGCGTACCCTGAGCGCCGGGCCCAATCCGCCAGCGCCAATCCCGCGTCCGGATAAAACCTCCAGCTATCACGGGGATAGGGGTGATATGCGCCGTTCGACGGGACATTCAAATAGAACAAGCCGTCATTCTTGAGAATGCGCAGGGCCTCGATAAAAGTGAGCCAGAACATCTGGCTGTGTTCGAGGCAGGACGTCGTCACCACATAGTCAACGGATTGGTCGGCAAGCGGAAACGAGTACGGATCATCCAATACGACGTCAACTCCCGGTCCTGCCACGAAATCCAGTCCGACATACTTGAATCCAGCGGGAACGACCGCTCGCAATGACCCATTCACATCTTGCGAGCCGATTTCCGCGACGACTTTGTTGTCGCCACCGCAACAGTAGGTTTGAAAAAAGGCATCGCCAAGTCGCAATGCTGAAGCATGCATCATGGTCTCCTTGCTACGTCCGGCACATCGGAGTGGACTCGGTCGCCGCGCCAGTCGACGAAATCCGCGTCGAGTTTCTGTTCATGCAATGGATGGGAGCCAGCGGCGCCTGAAACAGCCCACTGCGACGGCGCAATCATGCGGCCCCGTCAGTCAGCCTCCGCATGTCGATGTCCAGCATGGGAACGCCGACGAGCCCCGTGCCCACGCTGCTGGACAGCGATTTGATGACCAATGCGTCGTGAATCCAGTGCTGCTGCACGTTGTCCTCCTGCGTTCCCTCGGCGATCGCCACCGTCACGGAGTAGTCTCCGCGCGGCAGGATCGGCATCTGAAACGTGAAGCGCGTCTCCCACACCTGTCCCGGCCCGAAGCGCGGCGGATCGTCACGATACGTTAGAAAAGTGTTGTCCGAGAAGAGCGCCTGACCCAGCCGATCCTTCAGTATGAAGCCGACGATCGGCCGCTGCAGTTCTTCCGCCGGCTCGACCACCACCGACAGGCGCACCACTTCGCCGCCAATTACCGACTGCAGCCGCCTGCCGTCCTCGTCGCTGAGGAATACATCCCGCACCCGCGCCCCGCCCTTGCCGAAACCGGAGGCGCGATCGTCGAAGGCGAACAGCCGCAGCTCGTTGCGCAGGTTCGTCCGATTGATTTCGTCCCAGCGCGGATCGACCAACTTTTCGGGCCGAGGTGCCGCGGGCGTGCGCACGGACGGCGCGGATTCGCCCTGACGGATCTCCACCGCGGCGGCAAGGTACTCTTCGCACACCTCCTTGGCGGGGCCGAGGCGTTTCATCGTGCCGCGTTCAAGCCAGAGGGCGCGGTCGCACAGATTGGTGATCGCGCCCATGTCGTGACTCACCAGCAGCAGCGTCCCGTGCTCGCGGAACTGCCGCAGGTAGCGCATGCACTTCTGCACGAAGTACACGTCGCCGACGGCGAACACCTCATCCACCAGCAGCACGTCCGGGTCCAGATGCGCCGCGACCGAGAAGGCGAGCCGCACATACATGCCGCTGCTGTAGGTCTTCACCGGCTGGTCGATGTAATCACCGATCTCGGCGAAGTCCTCGATGGCGCGGATTCGCATCTCGATCTCGGCCGGCGAGACGCCGTAGATTCCGGCGGTGAGCCGGATGTTCTCCCGTCCCGAGAACTCCGGGTTGAAGCCCGTACCCAGTTCCAGCAGCGGAAACACCCGGCCCGCTATCTCGACGGTTCCATCGGTCGGTTCCAGCGTGCCGCAGATGATCTGCAGCAGCGTCGATTTTCCCGAGCCGTTGAGGCCGATGACGCCCAGCGTTTCGCCGCGGCCGACGGCGAACGAAATCTCCCGCAGGGCCCAGAACTCCCGGTAGTAGCGGCGCCTGCCGCCGAAGAACAACTGCTTCAGCCGGTCATGGGGGCGTGCGTAGAGGTGGTAGCACTTCGCTACCGAATCGACAACGATGCAGGGCTGTTCGGACACGACCTGAATCCAACCGGGAAGACTGCCGCCGGGACGGGGAGCCGGCGGACGACTTGATGCCGGGCAGAATGAACCGGAACCCAGGTCCAAGTGCATGCTTCGGCGCAAACGGCGCAATGATACCCTTGATCACCGGTGAACAGCGCGCGGCACGATCGCCGGCACGTTGCACCGGCCCGCCCCGTTGGCCCGGCGGCCGCGGGCAGCCCTACGAACTGCAACATCGCGACAATGCCGTAGGGCGGGCCGTGCCCGCCAAGACGCGTCACGTGCTGGTCCTCGGCCCCTGGAAAGAAAACCTGGGGTTCAATCCGTTTAAACCTGAAGTACACGGATCGACGCCGCGCAGTTCCGCCGTGTCATTGACATTTTTCATTGACCGTCCGGCGACGGCAGCATATACGATGAAACGGGTGTAGGCGATTTCATCGTCGCTGGTCCGGCATCGGTAAAGTCATGGCTCCCGAACTCCAAGGACGAAAGGGCTGTCTCAAGGCTAGTCCGTTCTTCCGGCACACAGGCAAGAAAGATCCCCGCGCGGCGCGGGAGACCAGGCGCATCTTCGCGCGCAGCCGCGTTGCCATTGATCTTGGGGGCGCCGGCCGCATTGCTTCACAAGCTCCCGATCTTCCTACATCGACCTTCTCTTGCGCCACGCCGGCGGCGTGTGCGTGAGAACCCCGGCAGAGGAAACCGCATGACCACGACCCATCCGAATCGCCAAGCAGAGCACAACTTGCCCAAACCCTCGATTCCGTCCCCGCCGGCGCGCGCACTTCGCATGGCGTTGGCGGCGTGTGCCGCATTCACGCTGGCCATGCCGCTTGCACCCGCCTACGCCCAGGGCGCGCCGGCAAAGGCGAAGGGTGGCGCTGCGCCCTCGGCAATTCGCCTGGAGACGGATGCGGCGACCGGCGGCATCCGGCTGGAGGCGAAGGGGGCGCTGCTGCGCGACGTGCTGGAGAAGCTCGCGGCGCGGGCGAAGTTCACGGTGGAGGGAGCCGACAGCCTGACCGAGGGCGAACGCGTGGCGGTGTCCAAATCGGGGCAGCCCGAGGTCCTCCTCGAAGCCTTGCTGTCGAACTACAACTACAGCATCGCCTTTGCCGAGGACGCGCCGCGAGTGTCGGCGGTCATCATCACCGGCAAGCGCTCGCTGATCACCACCGATGCGCCGCTGCCCCCAAGTGACCCCGCGCGGCCGAGCCGGGAAACTCCGGTCCGCGTCGAGCCGCCGCTGCCGGTGGCGAGCCCGGAACCGGCGCCGACGCGGGACGAGCCGCGCGAGAGCTTCGCGGCGCCGGCGTCGACGTCGACGACGACCATGTTCGGCAGTGCGCCGACGGGCGAGACGTTCGACCCGCTCCCTGGACCAGATCCTCGGCACCCAGATCGCGCCGTTGCAGGCAACCGACCGCAACGGCCTGTCGCGCATGGTGCGCCAGGCGACCACCACCACGACGCCGTCAACGACAGCGGCGCCCGATCTGCGCGACGCGACGCAGAGGGCGGTGCAGGACCTGCAGAAGTTGCTCGAATCGTTGCGGGCGGTCGAGGGCAAGGCCAAGTAGCCGGAATCATTGACCGCAGCGACCGAACCAGCCAAGCCCACGGAGAGAACAAATGTATGTCGTCCAGTCCAGTTGCAGGATCGCCCTGGTCATCGGCTTGTCGCTGGCTTTTTCCATCCCGGCGCCGGCCCAGACTTTCCGCGCCGCCGATTACCTCCCGCTCGAACCCGGCAGCGAAGGAACCTATCTGGCGAATGGGACCACTTTGGAGACCTGGCGGGTCCTGCCGCAGACGGCGGTGGTTGACGGCATCACCACCCGCATCATCGGGTCGTCGCAGGGGGAAGCCTTCTATATGACCAACGACGCGGAGGGTCTGCGCGAGCACCAGGAGTCGGCCCCGAGTGCCACGGTTGCCGGCGCGACGGACGTCCTGCGCTTCACACCCTTCAAGTTCGCCGACGCGGTGTTCTCCCTCGGAACGACGGTCCAGAACTCGGGTAATGTCTTCCTGAACGGGAATTTCGTCGGCACCTACGTCGGAAGCTCGCAGATCCTGGGAACCGAACGGGTGACCGTGCCGGCGGGAATTTTCGACGCGATCCGGACCCATCGCACGATGCGGTTCTTGATCAACGGGACGGAGTTGGTGGATGACACCGACTTCTGGCTGAGCAACGGCGTCGGCATCGTCAAGACCATCCAGGTTTCGTCGATCCTGGGCGGATCCTCGATGGATTTGGTTTCGTCGAACCGGTTGCCGGCGCTGCAGGCGGCAGTGCTCCCCGCGAGCCGCTCGGCACGGGTGGGCAATCCGGTTACCGCCTTCGCCATGGTCATCAATGCCGGTCCGACGGCCGCAAACGCCTGCGGCATCGCGCTGAACAGCCCGATTCCGGCCACGATGAACTACCAGACCACCGACGAGACCACCAATGCGCTCACCGGCACCGTCAACACGCCGGTCAGCATCCCCGCTGGCGGTCGCCAAAGTTTCGTCATCGGCGTCACCCCTTCCGATGCATTCGCGCCCACCGAGGCGCAATTCAGCTTCGACTGCGAGAACAGTCCGCCGGCCGGGGTGCTGGTGGGGATCAACAGCCTGCTGATGTCGGCCTCGAACACGGCGGTGCCCGACCTGATCGCTCTGGCGGCCACCACCGGCAACAACGGCATCGTCGACGTCCCCGGCGTTGGCGGAGTTGGGGCCTTCGCCGTGGCTTCGGTCAATCTCGGCAGCGGCGGCTCCATCACCGTCAGCGCGGATGCGGGTTCCGTTGCGGTCCCGGTGAACCTGAGCGTGTGCCAGACCGACTCGCAGAGCGGCATCTGCATCGGGGCGCCAACTGACTCGGTCAGCACCCTGGTCAACACGACCAGACGCCCACGTTCGGCGTCTTCGTGCAGGCAACCGGCGCGGTGCCGTTCAGCCCCGGTGTGAATCGAATCTACGTGCGTTTTCGCGACATCGCCGGCACCGTGCGCGGCGCCACCAGCGTAGCGGTGAGGACTATTTAGGGCTTCGTGTGGCGCAGCGAACGGAATCGAATTCGACAACGGAGGTATGGTGAATGGCGGCAGGAAAGGCAGCCAGCATTTGATTGTAGGAACGCTTGCGCGAACAAGCGTCGGATCAATAATAGCAGCGGAGGTCGATCATGAAATCCAGGCTTTTCTCCATCACAATCTGTACTGCGGCTCTGTTCTGCGGTGCTCCCGCCGCGACAGCCCAAACCATCAACGCGCTCGAATATTTTCCACTGACTGCCGGAGCGGCTGCGACGTTTTCCGATGGCAGCAGCCTCAATTCCACTCTGGTGAACGGTAGCCCGGTCCTCGTTCACGACGCCGTCCTCGCCACCCCCTTTACCGATCCCTACGGCAATCGGGACTACTACACCAGTGACGGCAATGGCGTTTGGCTGCATCGTTTGGAAAGCCCGCCGATGTTCGGCGACGATCCGGGGACCAGCGACACGGTGGCGATGTTCCGCTCAGGCAGCACTGTCGGCATCAGGCTGATGAGCGCGACGACATCGGTGGGCAGCGTCTCCCCGATCAACACCTTTGCGCGCGCGATCTCGGGCGCGGGACTGGATCCATCTTGCGATGGCTGCCATGCCGCTCCGCAGATGCGGATGCAGGGCAGCGTGACCGTGGAAAGGGTGGTACCCGTCACCGTCCCGGCAGGCAGTTTCCCGACGCGTTGCAACTGCGGCTCGACATCACGCTCAGTGATGCAAACTCCAGCGCGGTCATCGGCACCCAGTCCTCCCGCATGTGGCTGGGCAAAGGCGTCGGAAGGATCAAGGAAACGGATCTGACCGACAACTCGACGGTCGATCTCACCTGGTCGAGCGCCCTGCAGCCTCAGCCGCCGGTGGTGTTCGCCGCCACGCTGCCGACAAGTCGGTCGGTTCAGGTCGGGGTTCCCGCCACGATATTCGCCACCATCATCAACAGCAGCAGCACGCAAACCGCGACCGGCTGCCGGATCCATCCGTTGTCGAGCATTCCCGCCACCTTCGTCTATCAGACCACCGATCCGGCGACCAACTCCCTGACCGGAACCCTGAATACGCCAGCGGATATTCCTCCGACGAGGTGGCAGAGCTTCGTCATCGCCCTCACCCCTACCGGAGTGTTCGGCCCGACCGACGTCCGTTTCGGCTTCACCTGCACGAATACGAACGTGGCACCGATCAACATCGGTCTCGACACGCTGCTGTTGTCCGGGTCTTCGATCCCGGTGCCGGACGTGATCGCCCTCGGCGCCACCCTCAAGAACGACGGAATCGTCGATATTCCGGGACGACTGGCACCGGAGTGTTCGCAGTTGCTGCGGCGAACGTTGGGTCAGAAGGGGTTATCACCGTGAGTGCCGATCTTGCGGGTGCGGTCCTGCCAATAGATTTGACTCTTTGCCAAACCAATCCAACGACAGGACAGTGCATTACCGACAAGCTACCTTCGGTCACGACGACAATCGGCGCCGGCGGCACGCCCACCTTTGCCATCGACGTGAAAGGCAGGGGTACGGTGCCCTTCGACCCGACGGCGCACCGCGTTTTCGTCCGCTTCCGGGATGGTGCGAACGTGGTGAGGGGCGCCACCAGCGTGGCGGCCAGGACTGCGCCGTAACCAGCAAGGATTCGTCGGAGGGAAATTCTCCGGAGCGATCGACAAGCTGCAGCAGGAAGAGAGCGGGGTTCGCGCAACCCCGTTCTCTTTTTGGCGGGACAGCCCGAATCAGGCTGCCAGCAGCGGCAGCCCTACTTCAGATAGCCGGCCACCAGATCCATCGTCCTGCGCGTCGCACCGCGATGCCTGGCCGCGAAGGCCAGGCCCGCTTCGCCCATCCGCTGCTGCAATCCGGCGTCGGCCAGCAGCCGTGCCACCTGTGCCAGCATCTCCGGGGCGCTGCCGACCCGCAGCGCGGCCCCCGCCGTGATCGCCTGTTCCGTCGCCTCGGTGAAATTGAAGGTGTGCGGCCCGACCAGCACCGGCTTGCCGACGGCGCAGGCTTCGATCAGGTTCTGTCCCCCCAGCGGCAGCAGGCTGCCGCCCACGAACGCCACGTCGCACGCCGTGTAGTAGGCGTACATCTCGCCCATCGAGTCACCCAGAAAAATCCTGCCCTCCGCTGCGACGGGAACGTTCGCGCCGCGCCTTTGCATGGGGAAACCGCGATCCCTGATCAGCCGCGCCACTTCCTCGAAGCGCTGGGGATGGCGCGGAACGATCACCAGCAGGACCTCGTCGGGGAGCCGACCCGGAAGTGCTTCCAGGATCAGCGCTTCCTCGCCGTCGCGGGTGCTGGCGCAGAGCAGCACCGGCCGCTCCCCGATCAGTCGCCGCAGGGCGTGGCCGGTTTCGATCTGCTGTTGCGGCGGTACCAGGTCGAATTTCATGTTCCCCAGCGTCGCCACTTCCTTCGCGCCGAGGCTGCGCAGGCGCTCGGCATCCGCTTCGGTCTGGGCGGCGATCATGGTCGAGGGACTGCAGCGCGTCGCGCGTCAGCCGGGGCAGCCGCGCGTAGCCGCGAGCTGACTTTTCCGACAGCCGGGCGTTCACCAGCAAGAGCGGGATTCCCGCCGCCTTGCAGCCGGCGACGAGATTCGGCCACAGCTCGGTTTCCAGGATGAGGCCGATGCGCGGCCGGAAGTGGCGCAGGAAGCGCCTCACGGCGAAGGGGTAGTCGTAGGGCAGATAGCAGCGCTGCACGCGTTCGCCGAACAGTTCCCCGGACGTGGCGCGGCCGGTGGGCGTCATGTGCGTCAGCACGATTTCGTGATCCGGATAGCGCTCCAGCAACTGCGCCACCAGAGGCTGGGCGGCGCGGGTCTCGCCCACCGATACGGCGTGCAGCCAGATCACCGGGCGCCGGGCGACGAAGGGATAGGATCCGAAGCGCTCCCCGATATGGTCTGCATACTCGGGCTGACGGCGCGCACGCAGGGCGAGTCGAAGCAGGATGAAAGGCAGAAGGAGAAACAGCGCCAGGCTGTAGGCGAAGCGCGCCATCACGCCAGCAGTGTATTGACTGCTGCGATCACGTCCTCCGGCACCGGCGGCGCGCCGATCTGGCCGAGGTTGATGGCGCGCTCGTCGCGGAACACCCCGGTAAGCTGGGGGCTGGAACCGCTGAAGATGGCGAGCACCGGCCGCCCGAGGGCAGCGGCGAGGTGGGTGATCCCGGTGTTGACGCCGACGACGACGCGCGCGCCGGCCAGCAGTTCGGCGATTCCGCGGACCGGGAGCGGGGGCGCCGCGACCGCGCGCCGCATGTTCTGGCACAGGCGCCGGCGCGCGGCCGCGTTCCTCGTCGCTGCCGGCGGGCAGCACGCACGCGAGTCCGCGATTGGATAGTTCCGCCGCCAGGGCGAGCCAATGGGTGTCGGGCCAGAGCTTGTCGTCGCGGCTGGTGGCGGTAAGGAGCACCGCGTAATCCTCGGCGGGCAGCCAGTCGGCCGCGAGCGGCGGAGCGCCGATGCCGTAGTCGAGCGGTGTATCGGGCGGGTAATCGAGGGCCGCCGCGGCGAGCCAGCGGTTACGTTCCACCGCATGCACGTTCCTGGGGATCGTGAAGGTGGCGTCGTAGAACCGCGCCGCCAGCGGCTCGCGCGCCGCCTCGGCAGAGTAGCCGCAATGCCTGCCATGAGCGATGCGCGCCACCAGGGCGCTCTTGATCAGCCCCTGGGTGTCGATCACATGGTCGTAGCGGTTGTCGCGCAAAGCGTGCTTGAAAGCGTTGATTTCCCGCCAGGTTTGCGGCGACAGCAGATCGCGTCGCCAGCGCCGTACCGCGACTGCCACGACGGTTCGGACGGAGGGATGCAGGCGCGGAATGTCGGCGAACCCTTCCTCCACCACCCAATCCACCGTGGAACCGGGCAGCTTGCGCACGATGTCGGTGACCACCGGCAGGTTGTGCACGACATCGCCCAGCGAGGAGGTCTTGACCAGGAGGATTGATGTCATCGGCGACAGGCGATGGTGCAGCGCAAAGAGCGCAATTATTCACGCGTCTGCCGGTGGCCGCAAATCACCGCCCTGCCCGCCGCGATTGCGGCACCCCGCCGCCTCACGTAGAACTCGGTGGGATGCGTTCTTGCCTGAGTCCATCCCGTAGGGTGCGCCATGCGCGCCGATCGACGCTCGGCGCGCGTGGCGCGCCCTACTCAGTGCGTTGTTTTCAAAGCGGAACGACGATTCCGGCGAGCCGCGCGCCGTTCCAACACTCGGATGCAATTGCCCCGTAATCAAGCTGCGCAGCCCGGGAGGCAGCCCCTGTCCGCGGTCATCATCACGCTGAATTGCGCGGCGCAGCTACCGGCTTGCCTCGACAGCGTCGCCTTCGTGGACGAGATCGTCGTGGTGGATTCGGGCAGCAGCGACGGCACCGTCGAACTAGCGCGCAGCCGCGGCGCGCGGGTCGTGCATCAGGACTGGCTGGGATTCGGGCCGCAGAAGCAGTTCGCCGCCGAGCAGGCCAGCCACGACTGGGTGCTGAGCATCGACAGCGACGAGCGGGTGACGCCGGCGCTGCGCGCCAGCATGGAGAAGGCCTTGCAGGCGCCCCAGTTCCGCGCCTACCAGTTCGCGCGCTGCAACCGCTTCATGGGCCGCTACCTGCGCCACGGCGAGGGATATCCGGACTGGAGCCTGCGCCTGTTCGACCGCCGCCATGCACGCTGGTCGGACGATACGGTGCACGAGCGCGTGATCAACCTGGGTCCGGCCGACCGCCTCGAAGGCGATCTGATCCACGAATCGGCGGAGTCCCTCGAATCTTACCTCGCCAAGCAGAACCGCTATACCACCCTGGCGGCGCAGGCAATGCTGGCGGAAGGGCGCGAGGCCTCCGCGGCGCGCATGCTGCTGAGCCCGGTGATGCGCTTCATCAAGATGTATCTCCTGCGGCGCGGATTCCTCGACGGCGTGCCGGGCCTGGTTCACGTCGCGATCGGCTGTTTCAACAGCTTTACCAAGTACGCCAAACTGCGCGAGTTCCGACTGGCTTCCGGGGCAAAGGGATGAGCCACCACGACAACGCCGGCCACGGATGCGTTCGGTTACCGTAGGGCGCGCCGTCCCACGAACGGCGGGCGCGGCCCGCCCTACGGATTGCACCTGCAGGGCGCCACAGGCACGGCGCAGCGGGTATCTTCACAGGCGTCGAGACACAGAATGAACCGCCAGGAAATTGCCACCCGGCTTGCCGCCTTGCGTCAGTCCGGCAGAGTTCGGCTCGACGACGAGGAATGCGAGGCTCTCGCCCATGCGCTCGACCACGTGCCGGCGAGCGAAATTGCTCTTTTCGGCTCGCGGGTCGAACCGGACCGTCGCGGTGGGGACATCGACGTGCTGCTCCTCACCGAAGCACCGGCCTTCGAGACCGCGCAGGCGGTCGCCGTCCGCTTTTTCTCACGCTGTGAGGAGAAGATCGACGTGGTGGTTGTCCACCCCGGCGCCATCACACCGGAACAGCAGGACTTCCTGAGCCGCATCCACAAGATCGGACTCGCATGAGCGTCGAACCGCTGCTGCTGGGGTCGCGGGACAAGTTGTTCGCGGCGTTGGAGTTGCTCTTCGCTTCGGCGGACGCCTATTCGGGGTTCGATCCTACTCGTCTCTATACGCCCAAGGAGCGTGAGCCCTTCGACGCCCTCTGCGACCGCTACCTGCGGAGCTTCGAATCCAGTCTCAAGTTCTTTCGCACCTGGGAGCGCGTGCGTGAGGCGGCTCCCTCGGATACGTTCCGCGACCTGCTGCTTCGGATGGAAAAGCTGGGGTTCATCTCCAGCGCGACCACCTGGCTGACGATGCGAGACCTGCGAAACCGCATCGCCCACGAATACCTGCCCGAAGAACTGCAGAAAATCTACTCTGCCATCGTCGGCACGGCTACGCCGGAGATGCGTCGACTCGCGGCGCGGGTTTCGGCGTCGCTGGCGGCGGCGGAATAGGGGGATGGTCGGTTCGGGCCGCAAGGCGGCGGAACCGCCGCCCCGTGGTGCAGCATGGAGCGCCGGCATCTGCCACCGGGATGATGCAAGACGCAAACTTGCCCGCACAAGTAGAATAGGGGGTCGGGATTCGGAGCACCCGCAAAGACCTGTTCCCTGCCGAATCCCTGTCGTCACGCAACGACGGCGGGCTGCTTCGATCGTGCGCATCGTTGGTGTTTCGATCCACTGTACAGGGTGACCATGAACGGACCCAGGCGATGAAGATTGTTGGCAGGCGCGAGGACAGGCCGATCGAGTTTCACGCGTCGGGAGACCTGCTGGCAGCGGGGGCGCGCTGGAACGAGGGCATGGGCCAGTTACCCGCCGGACGGGCGGCGTCCATCCCGCGGGGCATCTACCGCTTCAAGACCCATGAAGACGCCACGGCACATTGGCTGGATTGCGTCGCGGCGCGTATGGCCGAGATTGCGGATTCGCGGGCTTGAGCCAGTCGTATCCCAGACGTGCGACGCTGGAAGACCTGAAGCGCCTCGCAGGCAGGCTTGACGAGGCTGGAGTGGAGTACTTGCTCGTCGGCGCCTTTGCGCTTTACGCGCATGGATACCTTCGCGCCACGGAGGACATTGACCTCTTGGTCCCGATGGGTCGGGACACCGGCGAGAAGATGAAGAGCGCTCTGCTGGCGGTGCCCGAGAAGTCGGCTTCGGAACTGGATCCGGCCTGGTTCGAAGAAGCTGAGAACATTCGCGTCGCCGGTGACATCGTGGTCGACATCCTGTTTTCCGCCGGCGGAGAAACGTGGGAATCGCTGGTTCGCTATGCCGAGACGGTCGATCTCGACGGGGTTCCTGTCAGGACCGTAAGCCTTGAAGGACTCCTGAAGACAAAGCAGACCACCCGTGAAAAGGATGTAGCCGATCGCATTGTGCTCGAACGCGCTCTTGCGGAGTTGCGCAAGCGATAGGGCGCAGTCCTGTGCCGATTCACCTCGCGCCGATGCACGGCATCCGAACTCCGTAGATCGGGAAGCTGCTCCGCGCCGCTGTTATAATAACCCTCAATTGTGCGGTGCAGCGTGCGGCAGGAGTCGAAGCTGCACCTTCGCCGATGAGATAGCCTTGAGAGATTCCGAAAACGTGGACCAAAGACTGTCCCAGATGAAACCTGCGCCTTTCCGATCGCTGGAATGCTCGGTGGTCAACCGCTTGAATGGATTTCGCAGAGTGGTCGATCTGGAACAGGGTGAGGATGCTCAATGAAGGTGCTCGCTGTAACTCCGGAGACGGTTAACGAGGAAGAGACGACCCCCATAAGGCGCGCCACGAACATCGGACGCACCGAACATCGTGTATCCACGCAGGATCGAACCGCTCGCAACAGCCATTTCGGTGGCGTGCTCTGGATGACCGGGCTCAGTGGCTCCGGAAAATCGACGCTGGCAGTCGAAACGGAGACCCAGTTGTTCGAGCGGGGATACCAGGTCTTCGTGCTCGATGGGGACAACCTGCGCCACGGGCTCAACGTCGACCTGGGCTTCTCGGCACAGGATCGGACGGAGAACATCCGGCGGGCCGGCGAGGTAGCAGCAATACTGGCGGAGGCGGGAATGCTCGTGATCGCCGCATTCATCTCTCCGTACAAGTTGGACCGCGAGCGGGCGCGGCAGGCGGCACGAGCGCATTTTCACGAGATCCATATCCGAGCGGACTTGGCAACCTGCGAAAGCAGGGATCCCAAAGGCCGGTACAAGAAGGCCAGGTCCGGGCAGATACGCGAATTCACTGGGTCGATGCCCCCTACGAGGCGCCGGAAGCGGCGGAACTCGAAGTCGACACCGTCAGCAAGGGGATCGAAGAGTGTGTGAGTGACATCGTCGATTACGTCGAATGCCGTCTTCGTAGTACCGACGTAAGGATTCGCCGGGGCATCCCAACCGTATCCGCTGCATGTTTGATTCCGACCATTCCTATTCGCTCGCGCGAACACGCGCTCGGTACGTGAAGGCAGGCGCGGGCGCACTGCCAATCCGAGCACGGACAGCCGAGACGATTCGTCCGGAAATGTCTGACCGTCCATGCCGTTCACGGCTGCAGCCTGCGGGTTGGGTTACCTGCGCTGATCACAATCACGTTTTCGCATGAGCCTCCAGTTCCCGACTTCTCCGATCGCGCCATTTTCTTCGCTGATTCGGCACCGCGAACTGATCTGGGATTTGGTCAAGCGGGACTTCGTCGGCCGCTACAAGGGATCGGTGCTGGGGGTAGCCTGGTCTCTGTTTCACCCGGTGTTTATGCTCGTCATCTACACGCTGGTATTCAGTGTCGCCTTCAAGGCGCGGTGGGGGGCAGGGGAGGAGAGCAAGGTGGCGTTCGGGCTCATACTGTTCTCGGGGATGATCGTCCATGGACTGATGGCCGAATGTCTGAACCGCGCGCCGACGCTCATCATCGGCCACGCGAACTACGTCAAGAAGGTTGTCTTCCCGCTCGAAATCCTGCCTTGGGTGGTACTCATCTCCGCGGGGCTGCATTTCCTCGTGAGCCTGGGCATCCTGATCGTGTTCTGTATCGTCGGTGGCGTGAGCCTGCATCCGGGAACGTTGCTTGTGCCCGTTGTGCTGCTGCCCTTGGTCCTTATCACCTTGGGCCTGACCTGGCTCCTCGCTTCACTGGGCGTATATCTGCGCGACCTCGGGCAGGGAATGGGAATCGTGACCACGGTACTGCTCTTTCTGAGCCCGATCTTCTATCCCATAGATGCCCTGCCGAGCGGTTTCAGAACCCTGATAAATCTGAATCCGCTGACTTTGCCCATCACTCAATTGCGCAACGCGATGCTGTGGGGTACGCCTGTAGGTTGGGCGGATTGGGCCATGAACATGGTCATTGGCGGTGCCGTGAGCTTCGCAGGATTCTGGTGGTTCCAAAAGACGCGTCGGGGTTTTGCCGATGTCCTCTGACGACGTCGTCATCGACGTGCGGAATCTCAGCAAGCGCTTCGAGATCTACGCCACACCCCGAGACAGGCTGAAGCAGATCCTCCTGCCGCGTCTGCACCAGGCTGCCAATCGCACCATGGCGGCGATGGGACTGGCTCGGCGCAGTTCCCCGCCGAGTTACTTCCGGGAATTCTGGGCGTTGAACGATGTGTCGTTCCAGGTTCGGCGCGGCGAAACCCTCGGCATCATCGGCCGCAACGGCAGCGGCAAGAGCACGCTGCTCCAAATCCTCGCCGGAACTCTTGCTCCGACGAGCGGTGAGGTGACGTGTCAGCGGTCGTATCGCCGCGCTGCTGGAGTTGGGGAGCGGGTTCAATCCGGAGTTCACCGGCCGCGACAATGTCTTTCTGAATGGGCGGATCCTCGGGCTGAGCCAAAAGGAAATCGAGGCGCGGTACGATCGAGATCGTCGAATTCGCGGACATCGGCGACTTCATCGACCAGCCCGTCAAGACCTACTCCAGCGGGATGTTCGTGCGCCTTGCCTTCGCTGTTCAGGCGCATATCGATGCTTCCATCGTCATCATCGACGAGGCACTGGCTGTAGGTGACGTTTTTTTTCGGCAGAAATGCTATGCGCGCTTGGAGCAGCTACGAAATTCCGGGGCCGCGATCTTGCTGGTGTCTCATTCGATGCCCGATATCGAACAATTCTGTGAGCGAGCTATCTTGCTCGATCGCGGCACGCTGCGATTCATCGGGCCGGCGTCCGAGGCTGCCAAGCACTACTATCTTCTGCACCAGACGCTTGTAGCAGGTGCCCTGTCGCCGGCAGGCGGCGCCATCCCGGTGATCTGCGGCAATCCTTAAACAGTGGTCCAATCGAACGTCCCTGCGACCAAGCATTCATCGAACTGTCTGGGAAACCCCAAGTAAGCAATGGTCAAGCGAGGTGCGTTGGCGTCGCCCTGTGTGATGAAATGGGAAATCCGTGCAGGTCGTTCCGACAGGGCGACACTGCTACTTTCTATTACGAATTCGAACTGAACGCGGAAATTGGTGTCCCGATTTGTGGGATCGTGACTATCGAACGACAAAAACATAATTGTTCACGGGAAAAACAGCTGGCAATACGATGATGATGTACCCGCCGGCTTAGGACCGGGTACGAAAATCAAGTGTCGCCAAGAAATAAGGCTGGATTTGGGGCCAGGCGAGTACGTCTTCGAGCTTGGGTTGGCGGCCATATCAACGGATAAGTGGAAAAACAGGCGTCATGTTTCTCACGAGGAGATGTCGGTTCGGAATGTTCGTCTATGTCATGTTCCCAATGTCGGAGCATTCTCCGTTGCATTAGCGACACGGGATGGAATTGCGGTGTTCGACGCACCACGGGATTGCAGACTTGCCAGGCAGGATGAAGATCGCTACCGAAACGTAGATCGGCCAATAGCGGCAGAAATCGCGGGTGAAGGTATCATCAAACAGTTCAATACGCTGGATCGCCAGGATCCCCCCACTGTGTTCCACATAACGCATTGGAAGGCCGGCTCTCAATGGCTGTACAAAATACTACGTGATGCTGCTCCGGGCCGCATTGTGCCTCCGCAGATGGATGAAAGGCAATTCCTGGAATCACCTCTAGTCGTGGCGCCATTTACCCGACAGTCGATGTAACACGCGAGCAATTCGTCTCAGTCGAACTACCCAGAAATTACCGGAAATTCATCATCATTCGTGATTTGCGGGACACACTAATTTCCGGGTATTTTCAGCATTCGATACAGCCACGCCGTCATTGATCCCCGACTGGCGAGGTGGCGCGAATACCTCAATTCACACTCAGTCGAGGACGGTCTGCTGATGTTGATGGACGAATGGTTGCCAATGTCCGCAAGAATCCAGGAGTCGTGGATCGATTCTGGTGAGAGGATTATCCGTTATGAAAATCTCTTGGACGACGACATCAAAATCCTGGAAGAAGTGTTAATTGATGAGTGTGAGATCGATCTCTCTCGTGACAAGTTGCAGGAAATAATCATCGGTAGCCGATTTGAGAATCTGACCGGTGGTAGAAAGTCCGGCGTAGAGGACATCACCGCACATGAAAGAAAGGGCGTAGCGGGCGATTGGCAGAATCACTTCACTCCGGCCGTATCCATTGCATTTAATGAGCGCTTTGGAACTCTGCTTGTCAGGTCGGGTTATGGCTTGCGGAGTGTTCAGTGAAAACGGCATCATTGCAGCGCGACGATGTGCTACATGCTTACGACATCGTTAGTGCCCTCTATCCCTACGTACCTTCGCTCAGCCACTGGCGTGCATGGGAATATGCGGCCTACCAGAAATACCGCCTCGACGGCCGGATCCTCGATCTCGGATGTGGAGACGGACGCTACTTCCGCCTGATCTGGCCGCAGGCGATCAGTGTAGTTGGGGTGGATATGAACGCGGGAGTTGCTGAGGCAGCACGGGCAAGCGGCATCTATCGCGACGTTCACGTCGCCCCTGCGCATCAGGTGCCGGAGGCCAGCGAGAGTTTCGAGCACGTTTTCGCCAACTGTTCGCTTGAGCACATGGATCAATTGGATGCTGTGCTCGCTGAAATATATCGCTGCCTTAAGCCGGGTGGCAGCCTGTTATGCAGCGTAGTCACGGATCGCTTCATTGAATGGTCCTTGCTGCCGAATCTCGTTCGCATGTCAGGTTGCGAGGAGGTGGCGGAGAACCTGCGAAGCGATTTCTTGACGTATCACCACTTGGTCAATCCGCTCTCCGTAGAAGAATGGCAGCGGAAATTCGAAATCGCGGGGCTTGTTACCGAGGAGCATGTGCCGATCCTTCCCCAAATCAATAGCGTAATGTTCCTCTTCATGGATAGCCTCTGGCATGTAAAGCGGGCGAAAGGAGGGGAGGTCGGCGATGCCATCTTCCCATTTCTATCGAGGAATCCGAATTTCCCCCGCGCTTTTCGTAGGGTGCTCGCTGGGTTTCTCGATATGGAGACAGGCTGGCAAGATTGCTGTGGCGCCGTATTCTTGGCACGGAAGGTGGGTTAATCAAGATGCGGGCATGTTGGTGTGGCAGCCGAGATTTCCGGCGCTTTGGTGCCGATTATGCTACCTGTGATTCCTGCGGAACTCTGGTTTCCATGGCAGGCTTGCCCGATGAAGAATTGCAGGTAGTTCATGACGATACGGATTTCTATGGAAAGCAGTACTGGCTCGATCACCAGAAGCGGGATCTTGGATTTCCGGACATCCACACCCGCGCCCGAAACGACCTGACCGAGCGCAATCTGCATTGGCTCAGGGCGCTGCTCAAGTTTCGACTACCGCCGGCGAAGGTGCTCGAACTCGGCTGTGCCCACGGAAGCTTTGTTGCCGTGCTCAAGCAGGCCGGCTACGAGGCTTCTGGCGTCGAAATGAGCCCGTGGGTCGTCTCGTTCGGGCAGGAGACTTTTGGCGTCCCGATACACATCGGGCCTATCGAATCCCTGGATGTACCGCCCGCCAGTCTGGACGCGGTCGCACTCATGGATGTGCTCGAACATCTGCCGGACCCCACGGCGACGATGCGCCATTGCCTCGAACTGCTCAAGCCGGAGGGACTGCTGCTGATCCAGACGCCGCAATTCAAGGAAGGGATGCGCCACGAGGCGCTGTTCCAAGTCAAGCACGCATTCTTGGATCAGCTAAAGTCGGACGAACATCTTTACCTCTTCAGCGAGCGCTCGGTGACGGAGTTTTTCCGGAGGCTCGGGGCTGAGCATATCCAATTCGAGGCCGCCATCTTTGCGCAGTACGATATGTTTTTTGCGGTAAGTCGCGCGCCGCTTCGCATCAATACTCCCGAGCAGATCGAATCGGCGCTGCTCGCGACCCCGAACGCGCGGTTCGCATTGGCGTTGCTCGATGTGCGCGAGCGGGACCGTCAGCACGCAACACAGGAGGCGATGGTCACAAGCGAGCGTAATCTGCTCCAGGCCCAACTTGCCGACCTGCATCGCAATTTCGACGCCATGGAACGGATCGCATTGCGCGCGGAAAGGTGATCGAGGATCAAGGCAAACGGTTATCCGAGGTGGAACATGCTGTGTGGCTGACCGAGCAGAATCGCGACTGGTGGAAGGCTGAGGCGGAGCGCCTTGGCGTCCGAGCCGACAAGGACCGAGAGGCAGCGGTTGAGGAGGCTCGTAGCCTCAAGCAGGAGATCTCCCGGCGCGACACAGAGTTGGCCCAGCGCGACACAGAGTTGGCCCAGCGCGACGCAGAGTTGGCCCAGCGCGACGAGGCGATGGCCCGAGTATGCGCCACTCGGTGGTATCGGCTCGGCAAGAAACTTCGAGCGCTCTGAGTCCGGAACGGCACAAAGTCATGGCGCGAGTCCTCGTGCTTACAACGGATCTCCCATATTTCCCCGGCAAGATGGGCGTCGATTTCTTCAATCTCCGCCATCTTTCCCGCGACCATCAGATCGGTGTCGTCGCCCCCACCTACGACTGCTTCCCGCCAGAGGGAGTCGCCAACCTGGAGAAATTTCTCCACAGCGCTCATTTCTGGCCGCGTCCGTGTAAATCGGTTCCGCTTTTTGTTCCCGGCGAGCCCAGCGGCCGGCTGACGCCCTGGCTGGTTCGCCTGCCGTTTCGCGTGCGCTGGTGGCTCTTGCGCCGACTCCTGCGTATCGAGGGTCGTCCCGCCGATGCTTTCGACAAACTGGCGATCCTTGCCAACTGCGCACCGTACCTGCTGCAAGCCATCACGACTACGTACTGGCATGCGATGGTGCTGATCCAGACCAGTATCGAACCCTGGCTCGATTTTCTGCCGGCAATGGGCGGAAAGCTCTTTTACTTTCATGACGTCCGCTCCGACTATCTGGAGCGCGCCATCCCGATACCCGGCGAACCAGGCAAGCCACCGCAGGAGGTGGCTGCTGTCCGCCTGCAGGAACTGAACGTGACTGCGCGTGCGGACGTGGTGGGCTTCGTCTCCGATTTGGACCGCCAGCGCGCCTTACGCATGTTCGGCGCGCGCGCCGAGGCCGGCGTGGCGCCGATTCCAGTCGATACGCAGTACTACACGCCAGCCCCGGAGGACTGGTGCCGCGATCCCCGGCCCATCGTGCTGTTCACTGGGCACCTGTCCCATCCGCCGAATGTGGATGCCGTACTTTACTTTCTGCGGGAAATCTGGCCGCACATTGTGGCCCGCGCGCCGATGGCGGTGTTTCAGGCTGTCGGCATGATGCCTGCGCCGGCAGTCGAACAGGCGGTCACGCAGACCGCTCGGTGCGAAATGCACGCGAACGTGCCGGACATCCGGCCGTATTTCTGGAACGCAGCCGTCTATGTGGTCCCGATGCGCTACGGCGGCGGGGTACGGCAGAAGATATTCGAAGCCTGGTCCATGTGCGTGCCCGTGGTCTGTACGACCATGGCCGCCGAGGGAACGGGGGCGAACGGTGGCGTTCATTTCTGGCTTGAGGATGAACCGGCCTCCTTCGCGGAACGGGTGTGCTCGGTCGTCGAACCGGGTTGGCGAATCCCTGCCGGTCGTGGCGGCTGCCAAGCAGCACGTGGAGGCCAACAATTCGATTGCTGCCGCCGCCCCCCGCTTCCAGGCCCTGGTCGAAAGGGCCATCTCCATCAAGAAGTCTCGCCCCTTCAAAGTGCTGTACGACCTTCGCTGGATGGAACTGGGAAAAGCGGGCGGGATGGAGCAGGCGACCTACGAACTGGTATCGGCGATTTCCCAACTCGATCGGCAGAACGAATATCGCCTGTTTGCGCCGCGCAGCGCGTGTTCCGAGTGGGAGTTCCCTGCCGCGTTCAAGGTGAGTCTGAATTATTCGGATCCCGTGGAACGCGGCATGGAAGTCCTCAAGTCCTTTCTCACCAACCGCCTTGCGGAGAGCTTCGGAATGTTTCCGGTGCTGACGGCGCCGATGCGCTCCCTGGCCGAATACCACAGGCTGGATTTCGATCTCGTACACTCGGTCTGCGGTTACACCCACCCGGATCTGATCGGATTCCCCGGAATCTTGACCATCAACGACCTGCAGCATGTTCACTATCCTGAATTTTTCTCGCAGTCCGAGTGGGAGGAGCGCGAAAGGCTGTATCGCGAGTCCGCGGCGCGGGCAAAGCACATCATCTGCATCTCGGAGTTCACCCGACAGGACGTTCACCGGCAATACGGCATACCGTTGGAAAAGATGTCCACGGTGTGGATCATTCCGAGTCGACATGTTTGGCGAGAGGTGCCCGCGGCGAAGCGCCAATCGCTGCTGGCGGGCATGGGAATATCGGGGCCATTTCTGTTCTTCCCGGCACATTGCTGGCCGCACAAGAATCACGCCAAGCTGGTAGAGGCATTCGCCCTCGTGGAAGCAGAGTTGCCCAAGGACCTGAAGATGGTCTTCACGGGACGATCGTTCCCGGCGGATCACCCCGCCGCGGTGCTGATTCGGGAGCGCGGACTCGGATCGCGAATACGCCATTTGGGCTATCGCTCTCCGCCTCGAGATCCGTGCACTGTTTCAGAGCTGCCAGGCGCTGGTCTTCCCTTCGCTGTTCGAAGGCTACGGCATGCCCGTGGCGGAAGCCATGATCGCCGGCAAGCCGGTGGTATGCTCGAACGTGACCTCCCTGCCGGAGATCGCCGGCGACGCTGCTCTGACATTCGATCCGGGCGATGTCGAGGATATCGCGGCGCGTGTGCTCGAAGTGGCAACACAGCCGGGTCGGCGCGCCGCGCTTGCGGACGCAGCGGTGCGCCGAAGGCCGCTGTTTTCGGCGCGCCGAAGCGCCATTCAAACCCTCGCGATCTATCGCCGCGTCTATGACGAACTCTGAAGCTGCCGCCTCATGAAGCAAGAGCCCTCCATTTCGATCGTCGTCCCCTCGTTCAATCAGGCGCAATACCTGGGTGAGACGCTGCAGAGCTTGGTCGATCAGGAGTATCCCAAGCTTGACGTCATTATCCAGGAGGGCGGATCGAACGACGGCTCGATCGCTGTCGCCGAGGATTTCGTCCGTCGGTATCCGACCACCTTCCGTCTGATCGTGGAGAAGGACTCCGGTCAGGCCGACGCGCTGAATCGCGGCTTCGCCCGGGCGAATGGCGAGATTCTGGGGTTTCTCAACTCGGACGACACGCTCTTCCCGCGCATCCTCCATCGCGTCGCCGCCGAGATCGACCCGGATCGCAGCCGTTTCATCGTCATGGGGCGCTGCGTGTTCACGGGCGAAGGATCACGCTATGTCGGTATCGAGCATCCGGCGGAGTACGACAGCCATTTCGAACAGCTCGCCATCTGGAAGCGGGGATTCAACACGATCCCGCAGCCCTCGGTGTTCTGGCACCGCGCGGTCTGGGAACGCTGCGGTGGTCTCGACGTCCATGAGCATCATGCTCTCGACTATGACCTGTTCTGCCGCTTCAGCAAGTACTACCGCTTCCACCGCGTGAACGAATTGTGGAGCACCTACCGTATGCACGACAGTTCCAAGTCGGCGCAGCGTACCGAGGCGGAAGTGCTCGATCTTTCCATCAAGGTCAGCCGCAAGCATTGGGGTCCGTGGTTCTCGCCGCTGCGCTGGCGCTGCGAGTTCTCCTGTTGGCTGTACAACCGGCATTTGAGCGAGCATGCCCGGCACCACGCCCGCCGCGCCGAGGAAGCCTTTCGGGACCGGCGCTTGTCCGCTGCGCTGATCGAATTTCTCCAGACCTTTCGGTATTCTCCGAAGATGGCGCGCGACCGCCTGCTGTACGCCTGGCTTGCGAGCAAGAGATATCGGCTGTTCGAGAAGCTCGTCTTACAGCATGAAGGCTTTACCGGTCGCTACGCCGACTCGTGGATCGGTCCGGTCTATCGGGAACAGATCCAGGTTCCCACGGACGGAAAGCGGCTCGTCGTTTCACTCGTGCATTATCCTCAGCGCAATCACAAGAGGATCAAGGTCGAACTGAGTGTGAACGGAAATACAATGGATTCGCGGACGATCTCTGACGCCGGCCCGTTTGCGCTTGCTGCTGATGTTTCGAATCGGCAAGGCCAGCCGGCCGTCTTTGAGATACGATCCAATTCGTACTTCGTGCCGCGAGATGTACATAAGGTGGCTGACGATCGGCGCCTTTCCCTGTTGCTGCAGGACGAAAGAATCGAAAGCCACTGAACTATTTGGAGACGCTCGGTGAACCAGATTTCGTTTGAGGAGACCGGCTGGAGTCGCTTGGATATCACGAAGTCCGCACAGGACAGGGTGGAGTCCGAATTGCGTACGGCTGGAGTAGCGGTCGAAACGTTCGACGTTTCGCCGTGGGTGACCTCGTTTCACGCATTCCGCCATCTCAATGAATACGATGGCGAGTATCGGAATTACGCAGGCAATCTCGAACATTGCCTGCTCGAAAAGGCCCTCGAGCATTTCCTGAGTATGATTCTCGCCAGTCCCAAGAGTGACATGACCGGTGTGGATATCGGAAGCTGCCAGTCCATCCTGCCGATCTTGGCTCGACGCGTGTTCGGCGTCCGCTATCTGGAGCAGGATCTTGAGTATCCGGCTGGGGTTCACGGCGACCGCATCGGAAGCAGTGCCGACGCGATTCCGTTGCCGGACGGCTCGGTGGATTTCATGACTTTGCATTGCACCTTCGAGCATTTCGAGGGGAATGCGGATATTGGCTTCGTAAAGGAGTGTGCCCGCCTGCTGCGAAACGGGGGGGTGGCGGTCGTTCTTCCGCTCTATCTCAACGAATCCCACTGCAATATCACGGGCGAAACCGACAGCAACCGGCGAGGCTCTATCGGCTGGGACAGCGATGCGGAACACTATCGCATCATTCCCGAGTGGCAGAACCGATTTGGGCGTCACTACTCGCCGCGCGCGTTCGCGGATCGTATCTACAAGACCGCGATCGCGGCGGGGCTTTGCCCGCGCCTGTTGAAGATCTGCAACTGGGAGACCGTCCATCCGGATCTGTGGTTGCGCTGGGCATTGGTGCTCGGGCATTGATCGTAGTAGGTGTCTTGGCTTCGCCTTCGCACCAGACCTTGCATGCATTCCTGACCTCCGAGGCCGAGCGTGGCGGTGGTGACGCGGGGAACGCCGGCGGCCGCGTCGCCATCATTCCGAAGACGATCGCAGTTGAACCTCACGCCGGTTTTGCCCGGTGGCGAGAACGGCGGCGCGAAGGTTTTCGTTCTGGAACTCCTTCGGCGTCTGGCCGAAACTGCGCCCGACACCAATTTCGTGCTTCTGACTCAAGCTGCCTCCCACGAGGAACTGGCTGATCTCGATCGTAAGAACGTGCGCAGGGTCATGGTGGTCGGCGCTTCGGTACGGAATACACTGCAGCGTCGCACCGATGGGCCGTTTACCCAATCTCTCCGCTATGTTCCCGACCTGTTTCGAAGGGTGGCTGCGCGCGCTGCCTCCATCGCCAATCGCGCATTGAAGCGGTTCCGAAATCGCGCCCGCGTGCGGGACATTGGTGCGGATCTTCTTTTCTGCCCTTTTACCGCTCCCACGTATTTCGATCGAGACGTTCCCACCGTCTGTACGATCTACGATCTCCAGTACAAGACCTATCCGAGCTTCTTCGCCCCGGAGGATGTTGCCCACCGAGACCGTACGTTTGTCGAAGCCTGTCGGCGTGCCACCGCTTTGACGGCAATATCCGATTATTCGCGACAGTCGGCAATCGTCCACGGAAAGCTGCCGCCGGACCGCATCTGCACCATCCACCTGCGCATGGCGCAGCGCATTGCTCGACCGCAAGAGGCAGACGCCCCGATTCTCAACCGACTCGGCCTGGTTGCGCAGCAGTACCTGCTCTATCCCGCCAACTTCTGGAAACACAAGAATCATGAAATGCTGCTGACGGCCTTCGGCATGGCTCGCGCACAGGGATTGCCGGAATACGTCAAACTCGTATGCACGGGCGCGCCCGGCGAACGGCGGGACTGGTTGATGCGCGCAACAGCCGGTTTGGGATTGGACTCTTGCGTTGTCTTTCCCGGGTATCTCCCTGACCTCGAACTGTCGGCGCTGTTGGCGAACGCCCGCGGCGTGATCTTCCCTTCGCTGTACGAGGGGTTTGGCCTGCCGGTAGTCGAAGCAATGGCCGCGGGAGTTCCCGTTGCATGCAGCAATTCGACTTCGCTGCCGGAAGTTGCCGGCGATGCAGCGATTCTCTTTAACCCAAAGATTCCATCGGAAATCGCCCAGGCGATGCGTTCGCTGGTGCTGGATCAGTCGTCGCGCGAGAGGTGTATCGCAGCGGGCAACGCTCGTGCTGCCGAGTTCTCGGATTTACAGCGCATGGCCCAAGAGTATTGGGCCGTGTTTCAATTGGCCTTTGCAGCGCATGGAACGGCGACTCGTACTTCGAGGGTTGGGGCGTGAGAGTCAGCATCGTCACACCGTCGCTCAACCAAGGGCAATTCATCGAGCGCACCCTGCAAAGCGTGGAGGCCCAAACCGGCGCGGAAATCGACCATGTCGTGTTTGACGGCGGCAGCACGGACAATACGCTTGACGTGCTGAAGCGCTTCACCTCGACGGTACGTTGGGTATCAGAGAAGGACAACGGGCAGGCCGAGGCCGTCAATAAAGGAATCCGCACCACGACTGGCGAGATCATCGGCTGGCTCAACTCTGATGACGTTTACTATCCTGGCGCCATCGGCCGCGTCATTGCGTTTTTCCAGGCCAACCCGGAGATCGACGTAGTCTACGGGATGGCGGATCACATCGGCCTGGATGGCATCCCCTTCGAGGAATACCCTACCGAGCCTTGGGATCTCGAGCGACTCAAGGACACCTGCTTCATCTGCCAGCCGTCAGCGTTCTTCAGACGCCGAATGGTGGAACGGCATGGGTTGCTGGATGAATCGCTTCACTACTGCATGGACTATGAGTACTGGCTACGGCTCGGCAGGGCCGGAGCACGCTTTTCGTACCTGGAAGAGAAACTGGCCGGATCGAGGCTGTATTCCGAGAATAAGACGCTCGGGGCTAGGATAAAGGTGCATCGGGAAATCAATGACATGCTCAGGCGCATCCTTGGCAGGGTCCCGGACCGATGGCTTGTCAATTATGCACACGCAGTGGTTGAGGCGAGGACCAGTCGAGATACGCGACCACACTTGTTTCTATTCGACTTATCGCTCTCTGCGGTTTGGGCAAGTTTGCGCTGGAATCACGGAATCACTACCAGAATGTTCGGAACCGCTTTCGATTGGCTAACCTCTAGATGAGCAATCCCACATGAGTGAGTATCCGCGTGTGCATGTACCTGGCCAAGCCGCTATCTCTTAACAACCAGAACCTAGAATCGCAAAGCGATTGCTCGACAGTGCTGGTAAGTCGGCTTCGCCAAGTTCGTTTCGTTGCCGCGACTTGGCGCAATCTAAGCACCGTATGCCGTTGTGGGCGGGCACGACGCGAAAATCGTTCAGGAACTGCCGTCTACGCGAGAGTTGTTACGCGAGGTAAAGGTTGGCAGCCGGGCGTTCACGCCTGAGGTAGTGAGTAGCTAAAGTCTCGGAGTATGTATGCATCAGGAAAGCTTGGGACGTCAGCTATACGCTACTTCCTTTGCGATACTGGTCGCGCTGTCTACCTGCGGATCAGCGCACTGGGGGGCCGTCTAGCGGCAGATCTGACGTACGACGACGTAGTGTATGCAAACGATGCAGCTCGCCGCCTTCTGACGGTTGCGGATAGCGGCCTACTCTCTTTGATTAGAGGGCTAGTCGAGGCTCCTCCGCATAGTCCGTATTCCACTCTCTTGGCCGTTGCCGCGTTTGCAGTCGGCGGTCTTCACGATTTTGCGATGTACGCAGCAAATGCACTTATTCTCGTCGCAATTGCCGCCTTCGCCACACATGAGCTAAGGCATGCTCGGAACGTTCTCATAGTATTGGGGTTGTGCATTTTATTGCTCTCTCCCATCGCGTATCGAGCGATCCACGACTTTAGACCTGACATCGCATTGGGATTCGCAACTGCCTCGATGGTTTGGTGGTTCATCGGCGGCCTAGTTGAAGGTGACTCAAGGCAATTTCGAAGGGCCGGCTATGCCCTTGGTGCGTGCCTGCTGATCAAACCCTCCTTTTTTGCACACACACTTGCTATCGTTCTGTTCTTGTTGCTATTGGCTGCGATCGCAGGGCTCTTGGAGAAACGGAGAATAGCTACCACACCCCTGCTGAATATGCGGCCGTTGGGATGGTTTGTTGGACTTGGCATTCTCATTTCCGCACCCTATTACATTGCAAATGGATCGCAAATCCTCAAATATTTCTGGGACAACACTCGTGGCGAGGAGTCCGCAATTTGGTCCTTTGCCACGACTACTCCTATTCGCGAACTGTTAGCGTACTACGTATGGGACCGAGAATTCGCTTTCCGCATTCTCGGCTACCATTTGCTATTTTCCACCGCTGCAATACTTCTCTGCGGCGGCCTTCTTCTTTACCACAGCGCCAACAGAGACTTCATTCGGATTGCAGCCGTGTGCACAACTGCGTTCATCTCGCTCGGCATAATGGTTATTGGTCGCCATAAGAACGAGTTTTTTGTGTCTTCTTTTGACTGGATGATATTGCTATCGGCCGTTACTCAATCGCCGCTGCTGATCGAAACATGAAAGGCAAGGCGCGATTGGGGCTCCTCGTAGCTTGCATTAGGTATTGTTGTCCGCAATATGGATGAATGGCACTTTGTCAGGCTGGCGCAATTCTCCGGAAGCGCTTCGAAGCACGAGTTGGAACAAGAAAATACTTGAACAGATCTACGAATACGAGGGGGCGCAATAACGCGACGAGGTTAGTAGGAGGGGCGCCGACCATTTTTTTCCCAGTTTGCGGGACCGGTAGGAGCCGATACGCTGAATTGGCTGGGGACGCGGGAAGGAATCAATCTCGCTGCCTTTGATCACCACCGCTCCGCGGACATAAGTGTCGCTAGGGCTGCTGCGGAGCGAGCGCAATATGTTGTTCTTCCCAACGAACTCCATGCTAACTACTATCGATGGCTGCCTAGCGCATCTATTCAGATCACCCTACTGGAGTGGGTGGTGAGAGACAATCGATTTAGGCCTCTGGCACCTTTGTCGTCGGACTTGCACTATTTTGTGTTTGCGAACGTGCAGCAATTGGAGGCAGTTGCCGCGACCGTAAGGGCTGATGGTATCCCTCTGCCTCGAGGGATTCCTCGATGAGGAAGGTCCATATCCGAAATGGTCACTTCCGCGGGTGAGATGGATGAACAAGGAGAACGCTAAAGTATGCATTATTAATACAACGACGGTTTCGCGTCACGTAGCGCTTCGTTTTCGATCGGATTCCAGGGGACGCTTCGCTGTTTCGGACGTGGACCACGCTGTATTGGCAGATGTTCCGTTGACACCTGGCAAATTCATGGATCTGGAATTCAACTACGCACCGAAGGCGGAGCAGACCTGCCTGAATTTCTCAGCACAGATGGACACTCCGCCGAATCCTGAGAGACTGTTACTGTTCTCGAAAATTGAACTTCGGGAGGGAGATAATGAACGAATCAGAGTTCGACCGGTTCGCTGACGAATACCGTTCATTGCATGCTTCGAACATCAAAGTGTCTGGGGAGTCGCCGGAATTCTTTGCTGAATATAAAGTCAGGGACGTTGCGAATCGTGCAGCAATGCTAAGACTTGGGCCCAATAATATCCTCGACTTCGGGAGCGGGGTAGGAAATTCAATTCCGTACTTTAAGAAAATAATGCCAAATTGGACATTGGTATGCGCTGACGTGTCGAATAAGAGTCTTGAAGTTGCACAAAATCGATTTCCGGGTCAAGCGCTACTGCATCGTATTCAAGATGGTTCGCTCGCGTCGATTTCAGAACGCTTCGATGTGCTTTTCTCGGCCTGTGTGTTTCATCATATTCCACATGAGGAGCACACATTCTGGATACGGCAACTACTGTCCGTAGCAAATCCTGGTGCGCTACTTGCGCTCTTCGAACACAACCCATGGAATCCGTTCACTGCTCGTGCGGTAACCACTTGTCCGTTCGACGTCAATGCGAAATTGCTCTCTGCACGCAAACTGCGGAAGGCGGTGAAAACGTCTGGGTGGAGTGATGTGGAGAACTGAGTTCCGGATCTTTTTTCCAGCTCCGCTAGCGGGACTCCGTTGGACGGAGCGCTGGTTGACATGGTTACCAGTTGGCGCACAGTATGCCATTTACGCACGAGCATGAGTCTCCGCTCAAGAGAGGTCATTCGGTATGTGGCAGTCGGCTTGGCTAATACGATTTTGGGCCTCGCACTGATCTACCTCTGCATGGCTATCGGGTTAGGTGATGTTCTCAGTAATGCCACGGGGTATGCGGTCGGATTGGTAGTAAGTTTCGTCTTTAATGGCACGTGAACTTTGGTCGTGAGAGATTGACACATGTCGAGTTGGGGTGGTTCGGCTTGGTAGTCGGAATTGCCTATTTGACGAATCTCGCTGTAATGCTCTCGGTGCGTGACGCATTGGGCTGGAGTAGTGTGATTGGTCAAGCGGCTGGGGTATTAGCATATGCTCTAGTCGGCTTTGTTGGGATGAAGTTTTTTGTTTTCCGTATAACGCAATGGAAAAAAGAGATTACAAAGTGATCCTCGGGCTTGTTGTGCCCTGCTACAACGAAGAGGATGCATTGCCTGAAACCGTCGTCAAGCTCACCGGGCTAGTGAATAATCTGGTCGCAAGTGGCCGGATTTCCGAAACTAGCCGAGTATGGTTCATTGATGACGGAAGTCGTGATCGGACGTGGGATCTGATTGAGGGTTATGCACGTTCTGGGTTGCCAATTTGTGGATTAAAGCTTTCGCGAAATCAGGGCCATCAGAATGCCTTGCTTGCGGGGTTATTCAATGCCGACGGAGATGTGCTGGTAAGCATCGATGCTGACCTTCAGGATGACATAAATGTGATCGAGATCATGGTTGATCACTTTCGAGACGGCGCAGACATCGTATATGGGGTTCGCAAGGATCGAAGCAGTGACTCGGCGTTTAAGCGAACTACTGCACACCTCTTTTATCGCGTGCTAGCGCTGATGGGCGCACACACGATTCACAATCACGCCGACTTTCGCCTGATGAGCCGTCGATCTGTTGATGCCTTACGTGAGTTTCCGGAGACCAATCTCTATCTACGTGGGATTGTGCCGTTGATTGGCTTTCGGTACATGGTAGTCGAGTACGATCGCGCCCCCAGACTTGCAGGCGATTCAAAGTATCCGCTCAAGAAAATGCTGGGCCTGAGCCTCAATGCAATCACATCGCTCTCGGCTATGCCACTTCGCTTCATTAGCCTGCTTGGGCTGGCAGTGTCGGCGGGCAGTGTGGCAGGTACTGTGTGGGCATTATGGGTAGCAATGTTTACGGATCGCGCTCTCGCTGGCTGGGCATCGACGGTACTACCAATATACTTCCTCGGCGGACTGCAATTGTTATCGCTGGGTGTGATTGGGGAGTATGTAGGCAAGATCTACATTGAAAGCAAACGAAGGCCGAGGTACCTCATTGACCGCATTGTTCATCCCCAGCGATAATCGGGTGACCATACTTCGGAGGGCGATGGCGGGGTGGCTAAGGATCAATCCCATTTCCGTATATGGCTTTCGGAAGTCACCCCAATGGCATATCCTGCTGCTGTGTTTTCGTTAGCGCTGCGTATCGAACCCCAAGGTCAACAAGAGTCTTTCACGCAGGTCTTACCTCGCAATCAAGCTTCGAGCCTGACGAAGCAGCTATGCACATCGGATTCGATGTCTCCCAGACCGGCTCTGGCAAGGCGGGTTGCGGCTACTTCGCCCACGCACTGACACGGCCCTGCTTCAAATCGCACCCGACCATCGCTATTCGGTCTTCCCCAGCTTCGGTGATTTCTATTTCGACGCACGATGCCCCTGAGCAATCCCTATCCGGGGCGGAACGTCCACTACGGGCCGCGCCATCTGACGCGCGAGACCGCCCGCGCGTTCTGGAACGGGGGAGCACTCGGAATCCGCGCTGGGCGAGCCGGACATCCTGCATGCGAACAACTTCTGGTGTCCGGATCAGTTGCGGTCCAGCCGACTCATCTACACCTGTTACGACATGGGCTTCGCGTCGATCCCGTCGTGGACGACCGAGGCCAACCGGATCGGCTGCTTCGACGGCGTGTTTCCGCTCGGCCATGGCCGCAGACTGGGTCGTGGCGATTTCCGCGGCGTCGCGTGAGCACTACCTTACCGTGTTTCCGCACTTTCCCGGCGGACCGCGTGCGCGTGATCCATCCCTGCTCGCGATTTGGCGATTCGAGCCGCGCAGGGGATACGAGCCGCGAGCGCTGGGACGTGCGGGCCGGCGCCTTCTGGCTCAACGTCGGCACCATCGAGCCGCGCAAGAACCAGCGCGCGACTGGCCGAGGCGTACGCTCGCTACCTGGCGCTGGGGGGCGAGCCGATGCCGCTGGTGCTGGCCGGCGGCAAGGGCTGGCTGATGGAGGACTTTCGAGCATCTCAGCTTCTGGGGCTCGAGGCCGACATCGTACTGACGGGCTATGTCTCCGACGACGAGTTGGTCTGGCTCTACCGCAACTGCTACGCCAACCTCTATCCTTCGCTGTTCGAGGGCTTCGGCCTGCCGGTGCTCGAGGGCATGCAGTTCGGTGCGGCGACGATCGCCTCGTCGGCCACGTCGATTCCCGAGGTGGCCGGCGATGCTGCGATCCTGCTCCCGCCGGAGGATACGGAAGGATGGGCGCAGGCGATGCTGGGACTGGCCGCAAACGGCGGAGAGGGCGCGGCTGCGTGCGGCTGCGCGGGAACAGGCCGCGCGGTTCGACTGGAAGCGCAGCGCCGGCTTCGCTCCTCCAGCTCTACGAGGAGGCAGTGGCTTCGCCAAACGGTGGAGGCGGCGTGAAGACGGCGCTGATCACCGGCATCACCGGCCAGGACGGTTCCTTCCTGGCCGAGTGGCTGCTCGACAAGGGCTATCGGGTATTCGGATTTGCGCGCCGCGAAAGCTGGTATCGCCCAAATAGCGCGAGCCATCTCGCCGACCGAATCGAGATGCTGTTCGGCGACATGGCCGAAGGCGTCGACATCGCGTCGGCCATTCAGGATGCCAGGCCCGACGAGATCTACAACCTGGCCTCGCAGTCGCGTCCCGGCGAATCGTGGGCGCGGGCGCCCGAAACGCTGCTGGTCAATGGCCTGGGCGCTATTCGCCTGTTCGAGGCGGTGCGGCACAACTGTCCGGACTGTCGCGTGTATCACGCCTCGTCCTCGGAGATGTTCGGACAGTCGGCGACAGCGCCCCAGAACGAGGACACGCCGTTCAATCCGGTGAATCCCTATGCCGCCGCCAAGGTCTACGCCCATCAGATGGCGCGCATCTACCGCGAAAGCTACGGCGCTGTTCATCGCGAACGGGATCCTGTTCAACCACGAGAGCGAGCGCCGGCCGCTGCATTTCCTGACGCAGAAGGTGGCCTACGGTGCCGCCTGCGCGGCGCTGGGCATTTCTGATTCGCCGGACCTCAACGAGATGGGCAGGCCCATCGTGCAGCACGGGAAGCTGGCGCTCGGCAACCTCGAAATCGCCCGCGACTGGGGCTACGCGGGCGATTTCGTGCGCGCCATGTGGCTGATGCTGCAGCAGGAGCGACCCGGACGACTTCGTCATTGGCACCGGGCAGCTGCACACCCTGACGGACCTGTGCGAGACCGCCTACCGCTGCGTGGGCAGGGACTGGCGCGACTGCGTCGTGAGCGACCCGGCGCTGGTGCGGCCGCTGGAATCGGGACAGACGCTGGCCGATCCGTCCAAGGCGCGCCGAGCAGTTGGGGCTGGGAACCGACTGTCAGTTTCGAGGAGATGGTCGACAGGATGGTCGCGGCGCAAATGGCAGCGCCTGCAAGACTGCTGGCGCTCGCATCGTAGCGAATTGATCCAACAGTTCGTTACGAGGCAAGGGACCAAGATGAAGAAAGCTCTCATCACCGGGATCACCGGGCAGGACGGCGCCTACCTCGCCGAATTCCTGCTCGACAAGGGCTACGAGGTCCACGGCATCAAGCGCCGTACCTCGCTGTTCAATACCGACCGCATCGATCACCTCTACCAGGATCCGCACGAAGCGGACCGCCGCTTCATCCTGCACCACGGCGACTCTGACGGACTCCTCCAGCCTGATTCGCATCATCCAGCAGGTGCAGGCCGGACGAGATCTACAACCTGGCGGCGCAGTCCACGTCGCCGTGTCGTTTCGAGGAGCCGGAATACACGGCCAACTCCGACGCCCTCGGCGCGCTGCGTATCCTCGAGGCGATCCGCATCCTCGGGCTGGAGAAGAAGACGCGCTTCTACCAGGCCTCCACCTCCGAGCTCTACGGCCTGGTGCAGGAGATGCCGCAGAAGGAAACGACGCCGTTCTATCCGCGCAGCCCCTACGCGGTCGCCAAGCTCTACGCCTACTGGATCACGGTCAACTACCGTGAAGCCTACGGGATCTACGCCTGCAACGGCATCCTGTTCAATCACGAGTCGCCCGTTCGCGGTGAAACGTTCGTGACGCGCAAGATCACGCGGGCGACTGGCGCGGATCAAGCTCGGGCTGCAGGACTGCCTCTATCTGGGCAATCTCAACGCCAAGCGCGACTGGGGGCACGCCAAGGACTATGTCGAAATGCAATGGCTGATGCTGCAGCAGGACGCAGCCCGAGGACTTCGTCATCGCCACCGGCGTGCAATACAGCGTGCGCGAATTCGTCAGATGCGGCCGCCAGAGCTGGGCATCGACGATTGCGCTGGAGCAGGGCGAAGGGTGTCGAGGAGCATGGGCACCGATGCAGACGGGCAGACGTGATCGTCGCGGTCGATCCGCGCTATTTCCGGCCGACCGAGGTGGAGACGCTGCTGGGCGATGCGACGCAAGGCCCGCGAAAAGCTGGGCTGGGTGCCGCGGATCACGTTCGAGGAACTGGTGCGGAGATGGTGCGGGAGGATCTCGAAATCCGCCGAGCGCGACGAGCTGGTCAAGCGCCACGGGTACCACGCCTTCGACTATCACGAGTGAGGTGCAACATGTGACATAGACACGGTCGAAAGATCATATCGTCGCCGGTCATCGCGGAATGGTCGGCTCGGCGATCGTGCGGCGCTTGGAGCCGCCGGCTACGCGAACCTGCTGACTCGCACTCGCGAGGAGCTCGATCTCTCAGACCAGGCTGCAGTTCGGCATTTCTCGCATCGGAGCGACCGGACTACATCTTCGTCGCCGCCGCAAAGGTCGGCGGGATCCACGCGAACAATATCTATCGTGCCGACTTCATCTACGAGAACCTGATGATCGAGGCAAACCTCATCCACGGCGCTTGGCAGGCCGGGGTTCCAGCGCTCATGCTTTCTGGGGTCGAGCTGCATCTACCCGCGCGATTGCCCGCAGCCCATCAAGGAAGAGTATCTGCTGACGGGCCCGCTGGAGCAGACCAACGAGCCGTACGCGATCGCCAAGATTGCCGGCATCAAGCTGTGCGAGTCCTACAACCGCCAGTACGGCACGCGGCTACGTCAGCGTGATGCCGACCAATCTCTACGGCCCGAACGACAACTACGATCTCGCAGAACAGCCATGTGCTTCCGGCGCTGATGCGCAAGGCGCATGAGGCGAAGGTGCGCGGTGACACGCAGTCTGTCGTCTGGGGATCCGGCAAGCCCGATGCGCGAATTCCTGCACGTGGACGACATGGCCGACGCCTGCGTCTTCCTGATGGAAAGGGCATCGGGACGGCCTGTTCAATATCGGAACCGGGGAGGATGTGACGATCCGCGAACTGGCGGAGACCATCATGGGCGTGGTCGGATTCGAGGGACGATCATCCTGGATTCGTCGAAGCCGGACGGCACGCCGCGCAAGCTGCTCGATGTGAGCCGCATGCGGGCGCTCGACTGGCCGGCGAAGGCTCGGGCTCGCGAGGGACTGACCTCGCCTACCACGACTATCTGTCCAGTCCCGGCGTGACGGATGGCCGACGATCGCGATGGTTACGATCGCCGTCCCGTCGTTCAACCAGGGGCGCTACCTCGGCAGGCGCTCGCCTCGATCTTCCCCCAGGGCGTGCCGGTCGAGGTGTACGTCGCGGATGGCGGCTCGACCGACAATTCCGTCGAGGTCATCCGGCATTGGGAATCGCCGCCTGGCCGGCTGGCGCAGCCATCGTGATGGTGGACAGGCCGCGGCCATCAACGAAAGCATCGCGAAGGGACGTGCGCCCTACGTCTGCTGGCTGAACAGTGACGATTGGCTGTTGCCTCAAGGGTCTGGCGCGTTCTGCTGGATGCGCTCGATCGCATCCGGCCGCACCGCGCGGCCTATGGCAGATCGTGGAATGTCGTCGAACGAGACACAATGCCAAGCGCCCGGTGTGGGTGGAGCCCTTCAGTGAGCGACGCCTGGCCCTGCGTTGCATCGTTTCCCAACCGGCCACCCTGATCCGCCGAACCGCGTGGGAGGCGGTGGGCGGGGTCGACGAAAGCCTCCACATGGCGATGGACTACGACTTGTGGTGGCGGCTGTACAAGGCTTTCGGTCCTCTGCATTTTGTGGATGACTTCGTCGCGGCGAACCGCGAGCATGCGGACACCAAGACAAAGACCAAGCGGCGCCTTCATTACCGGGAGGCGATCCAGGTTGTGCGCAAACATCATGGTCATGTACCCTTGAAATGGTGGTTGGCCCAGCCCTATGCCGTATGGTTCAGGACGATGACCAGGTGACCGCATGGCAGATTCATGTGCGTGGTGTCCTGCGAGGCGACGTCCTCCCGAGCATGGACGTTCCGCCCCGCTCCCCGGTGGCGGGCCTTTCTTCGCTTGGTCGGCAAGCAATTATTGGAAAGACGTTGAACCGACTACCGAGACCGGTGCGCGCACCGCTGAGCGACAACGTGAGTGGGCTGCCGCGCATCGCGGTTGGCCGGGGTCACGACGTGTAGCCGGGGCCGGACTCGAGTGAGGGTGCTGCATTTCGGGCGTTTCGATTCAGCCGGTTTCGGCGGATTGGAACGACACGTGAGGCTCCTGTTGGCAGGACTCGCCGACCGTGTGGAAATCGACGACCTGGTGGCAGCGGACGCGCACGGTGACCGGCCCGCGAGGAGCGCGACGGCTATCGAATCTACCGCGCTCCCTCGTTCGGTCTGCTGGCCAGCGCCGCGATCTCTCCCCAGCTTCTGTTGGAGGCCCGAAGCCTGGAGCTTGCCCATCATTACGATGTCATCCATCTGCATTTCCCGGATCCGCTGTCGCACGCCGCGGCGTACCTTTACCCCGCCGCGACCAAGGTCGTAGTTTCATGGCACAGCGACATTGTCAGGCAGGAGAGACTGCTGCATTTGTACATGCCGTTTCTCAACCGTTTCCTGGCGCGCCGGGTGGATGCGGTGATCGCCGCGACCCCGGCGCACTTCTCCTCGTCGCAGCAGTTGGCGGCCTGCCCGCGCGACAAACGCCATGTGGTGCCGTATGGCATCGATTATCGGGGCTTCGAAGTGACCGACGCGCTGCGTGCAGGCATTGCGAGGATCCGAGCCCGTCACGGAGCAGGTCCGCTCATCTTCACGGTTGGGCGCCACGTGTATTACAAGGGCCTCGACTACCTGATCGAAGCCATGAAGGCGGTGAATGGGCTCCTGCTGCTCGGGGGCACCGGTCCGCTGACGGAACGGCTGCGCGAGAAGGCGGCAAGCCTCGGCGTCGCCGGCCGGGTTTTTTTCCTGGGACGCATTCCGGACGAGGAACTGGCGTTCTACTACCACGCCGCAGAGGTCTTCTGCCTGCCGTCGGTGGAGCGCAGCGAGCAGTTCGGATTGGTTCAGCTCGAGGCCATGGCGTGCCGCAGGCCGGTTGTATCGTGCGAACTGCATAACGGTGTGACGTACGTCAATCAGCACGGCGTGACTGGTATCGTGGTGCCACCCCGTGATCCACAGGCGCTGGCGAGCGCGATCAACACCCTGCTCGATGACTCGGAGTTGCGGGCGAGGATGGGTGACGCCGGATATCGCCGCGCCACGACCGAGTTCTCGCTGGAGCGGATGATTCAGGGGACGTTGCACGTGTACGAGCATGTGACGGGGCTCGCGGCTGGGACACTCAGCCGTCGCGAGCCCCGCGCTGCCTAGGGATTGCGTGAAGGTTCTGATCACCGGCGCAAACGGCTTCGTCGGACGCGCGTTGTGCAGCCATCTGGCCGATGCGGGAATCGCCGTCCGTGCGGCCGTCCGCGCCGCCGCGCCCGATGCGGTCGGTGTCGTCGTTGTCGGTGACATCGATGGAGCCACGGACTGGAGCCGCACCCTCGACGGCATAACCCACGTCGTGCATCTGGCGGGGCGGGCGCATGTGCTGCGGGAGTCGGCGCAGGATGCGGAGGCGGCATTCCGCTCAGTCAATTTCGAAGGTACGCGACGCCTGGCCGAAGAAGCAGCGGCGCGGGGCGTGCGGCGTGTCGTGTTCGTCAGTTCGGTCAAGGCCTGCGCCGAAAGCACGTCCGGGCCGCCCCTCACGGAACAGAGTACGCCGCACCCGGAGGACGCCTACGGTCGGTCGAAGCTCGATGCGGAGCGGACCTTGCTGCGCATTGCCGGATCAACGAACCTGGAGGTCGCCATTCTGCGCCCCCCGCTGGTATGACGGCCCGGATGTACGGGCCAATTTCCTGCGGCTGATGCAGTTGGTGGATCGCGGCGTTCCCCTGCCGCTCGGCTCGGTGCGGAATCGCCGCAGCCTCGTCTATCGCGGCAACCTGGCGAGCGCGATCGAATGCTGTCTGAACCATCCGGCGGCGGTGGGAGAAACGTTCTTCGTGAGCGATGGCGAGGACGTTTCGACGCCCGAGTTGATTCGTCGTCTGGCGGTGGCGATCGAAAGGCCGACACGTTTGTGGCCGATGCCGGTTTGGCTGCTCAGGAGCGCGGCGCGTCTGGCAGGCATGAATTCGCAGGTCGGACGACTGGTGGACCCCCTCGTGGTCGATGGTTCAAAGATCCGGACCGTGCTCAGCTGGAACCCGCCCTTCAGCCTCGATCAGGGACTGCGCGACACCGCGGAATGGTACCGCTCGACCGGGGCCAGGACCTGATACTTGCGCGGCACCGTTCCCCTGCGTGATATTCTCCCACCCGGCGTTTCCCAGATTGAGTGTGAGGCTGCGCCGCTGGCACCAGGCTTGGGCGCATTCATGTGCCTCCGGGGCGCATGACGCGCCCTACGAGTATATTCACGAGATTTTCTGAGTACTTCGATTGGTCACTTTGCTCTACGGATCGGTGGCGGCGGCGGTCGCCGCCTTCCTGATTGGTCGATTCTGCGATCCGCGCTCCCGCTTCCATCTGTTGGACCGGCCCAACGCACGGTCGCTGCACGAGAACCCGACTCCCCGCAGCGGCGGCCTGGGAATCCTGGGAGGCGTGGCTGTTGCCTGGGCGCTTGCGGGTGCGCCCCTGGCGACGATCATGATCGCCGCATTCCTGCTGGCGGCGGTTTCGCTGGTGGACCATGCCCGGCACTTGCCGGTTGCCGTTCGGTTCGGTGCCCACCTCCTTGCCGCCGGCGTTGTGGTTGCGACCGCCGGCGTTCCCGCGGAATGGTGGCTTCCGGCCGTCCTCGCTTTGGGCTGGATGACCAATCTCTATAATTTCATGGACGGCTCCGACGGTCTGGCCGGAGGCATGGCGCTGATCGGCTTCGCGGCCTACGGTGTCGCAGCCGCGCTCGGCCGTGCCGGTGACCTGACCCTCGTGTCGGGCGCGTCTCGCGGCGGGTGCCGCTGCCTTTCTCGCGTTCAACTTTCACCCGGCGCGCATCTTCATGGGGGACTGGGGTCGGTGCCCATTGGCTTTGTCGCGGGCGCCCTTGGGCTCGAAGGCTGGGTGCGCGGCGTCTGGCCGGTTTGGTTTCCGGTTATGGTCTTCTCGCCGTTCATCGCCGATGCCTCGGTCACCCTCGCGCGGCGTCTGCTCCGGGGAAAGGTGTGGCACCCGCATCCGCGAGCACTACTATCAGCGCATGGTGCGCAGCGGTCTTGGGCACAGGAACACGGCCCTCATCTGGTATGCTGTCATGCTGGGTTGCGGACTGACAGCGTTGGCCGCGCGTGATTTGCCTCCTTTCGGGCAGGCCGCGGTTCTCGCGTTATTGGTGATGCTCTTTTGGGTGGGTGCGGTGGTGGTGGATCGTCGCTGGTCGAGGCATGTTTCGGCGGGAAGGATCGCAATCGATGCTCGGTAAAGCGCGAGCCTGCGCTCACTGGTCGTGTTTCTCTATGACGTGCTGGCAATGGCCGCGGCCTGGCTCGGCGCCTACGTATTGCGCTTCAGTTTCGCCATTCCCTCCGACTACCTGTACGGAATGCTGGAGCCGATGCTGTGGGTGGTACCGCTGCAGGCGGTGGTGTTCCGTTACTTCGGGCTGTACGAGGGGATCTGGCGTTTCGCCAGTCTTCCCGATCTGATGCGCATCGTGAAGGCAGTGGGCTTCGCCGCCCTGCTGGTGCCGGTCGGGCTGCTGCTGCTGCCGCCCGCGGTCGTCGTGCCGCGTTCAGTGCTGGTTTTCAGCCGATTCTGCTGCTGATGCTGATGGGCGGCAGCCGGTTTGCGTATCGGGCATGGAAGGAGCACCGCCTGTACGGGGCGCTTATGGCCCAGGGCAAGCCGGTGCTAGTGCTCGGCGCGGGGCAGGCCGCTGCGACCCTGCTGCGCGAACTCGCCCGCAGCAGCGAATGGCGTGTGGTGGGGCTGCTGGATGACGATCCCCAGAAAGGGGGCCGCACCCTTCTGGACGTGCGCGTGCTCCTGGCGCAGTGGAGGAACTGCCCGACTGGTCGGAGGAACTGCGGGTTGCTCACGCCATCATCGCCATGCCGTCGGCGTCGCATGCCGCGCGGAAACGGGCGGTCACCGTTTGCGTGGGGGCGGGCGTGAAGGCCCTGACGGTACCGTCGTTCGACGATCTGATGGGCGGCCATGTGACCGTGTCGAAGGTCCGCCAGGTTGATGTCGAGGACCTGCTCGGGCGCGATCCCGTCCGTCTCGACGGCGCCGCCCTGACGGACTTGATCGGCGCAGAAGACCATATTGGTTACCGGCGCGGGCGGCTCGATCGGAGCCGAACTGTGTCGTCAGATCGCGCGCTTCCGCCCCGCGCTGCTGGTGTTCTTCGAGCAGAGCGAGTATGCGCTTTATCGCCTGCAGCAGGAATTCGACAGAGCATTTCGCCGACATCCCAGTGTGGTCGGTGGCGCGGCGACGTCAGGCAATCGGCTGCGCACGGAGTACGTGCTGCGCAGGTACAAGCCGGATGTGGTGTTCCATGCCGCCGCCTACAAGCATGTGCCGCTGATGGAAGAGGGCAATGCCTGGGAGGCGGTGCGCAACAACGTCTGGGGAACCTATGTGACTGGGCAAGCGCTGCGATCGCCGCCGGGGTGAGCAAGTTCGTGCTGGTGTCCACCGACAAGGCGGTGAATCCGACCAACGTCATGGGTGCCAGCAAGCGCCTGGCGGAAATGGTGTGCCAGGCGCTGCAACTGCAGACCAGCGACGACGCGCTTCGAGATGGTGCGCTTCGGCAACGTGCTGGGCAGCTCGCGGCAGCGTGATTCCCCGATTCCACGAACAGATCGCAAAGGGCGGCCCGATAACCGTGACCCATCGCGGAGATCACCCGCTACTTCATGTCAATCCCCGAAGCGGCACAACTGGTCCTGCAGGCGGGCGCCATGGGGCAGGGGAGGAGAAATCTTCGTACTCGACATGGGCGAGCCGGTGAAGATTGTGCGACTTGGCGCGCGATATGATCCGGTTGTCGGGTTTTTCCGAGGATCAGATCAAGATCGTATTCACCGGCCTGCGCCCGGGCGAGAAACTCTACGAGGAACTGCTGGCCGACGACGAGCACACCCGTGCCACACCTCATCCGAAGCTGCGCATTGCCCGCGCACGCGAGGTCGATCCGGGCTGGCTCGAGAACCTGCTGGACCGGCTCCAACAGGGTCGGATCCCGGATGACGCCGAAGTTCGGCGCGAGTTGAAGCGCTGGGTGCCGGAATATGCGCAGGCGGCCCCGGTGGTTCTGCGGGTGGTGGAACGCTCGGGTGTAGAGGCGCGCGGGTGACGAACCACGGTATGCCTGCCCATTCTTTCGTGCGTCGCTTTCTCGATTTCCCCACGGAACTTGCTTACATTAAATCGCATACTATGCGGCTGGATTACGAACTTGACATCACAACGATGCAGGATATTGCGAGAACAATTCCGACGATCCTCATCCCATTGATATTCTCACCCGAATAAAATCCGAACACCGTTATGATCAACATGGTGCCGATCATCATGATCGGAGATATTTTCGAGACATCGTAATGCCTCAATGCCAGGTAATAACATACAAAGGAAATGAAATAGGTTATCGCACTCCCGCACAAGTATCGCCAGCCACCGCTTGCTCAAGACGTCGGACGAACTCCCGATTTTCAATCCTATCTGAGCTATCGATGTGCTGACGATTCCGGCGACTAGTATAAGCGACCGGGCTTATCTTTCGTCATCACAACTTTTTCTCCGCGATGATGTAGTTCGGCCTGTTCTTGGTTTCGATGAACATCTTTCCGAGTACTCGCCCAGGATGCCGAGAAAAATCAGTTGCACCCCGCCGAGAAACAGCACCGAAACCAAGACCGAGGCCCATCCGATCAGCGCTGTCCCGAAAACCAATTTCTGGAACAACGCGTAAACGGCGTACAGGAACGAAACAATCGAGAGGCTCAATCCCAGCGCTGTGGCGATTCTCAAAGGGACAATGCTGAACGATGTTATTCCCTGACCGGCGAGGCTCAACATCCGTCGCAATGAATACTTGAACACGCCCGGAATGTCTTTCCTGCGCCACATAATCGACGCCGACCTGTCTGAATCCCAACCATGCGATAATTCCTCTGATAAAGATCCAATTCTCCTTGAAACGTCGCAGTTCTGCCACCACCTTCTTGTCCAGAAGCCTGAAATCAGCAGAGCCTTGCGGAATCTCGACGTCGCAAATCTTGTTCATCAGAGAATAGAAGTACTTTGACGTAATTTTCTTGATAATCCCGTTTGTTGGTCTCCCGCCTGACCGTGTAGACGATGTCGTATCCCTCGCGCCATTTCTCGACAAGGGCTGGAATCAATTCCGGGCGGATGCTGCATGTCGGCATCGAGGCTGATAACGCAGTCTCCGTGGGCATGATCGATGCCGGCCATCAATGCTTTTTGATGGCCGAAATTTCTCGCGAAAGAAATGTATTTAATGTTGCTGATGCTGGCAGCCATTTCCTTGATTTTGTCTAATGTTGTATCCGCGCTGCCGTCGTCGATAAATATGATCTCGTAGGCACCCAGGCCCTGAAGGTTGTGCACGACGCTCTTCGTAATTATCGGAATATTGTCCGCTTCGTTGTAGGCCGGGATGATTACCGAGATCAATTCTGTCTTGTTACTCATTGGTCATTCTCGAAAAGGAATAACGCTATATTGCTCGGTCGGAATGTCGGGCTGCGATATGCCGCGTCGCCGGAGAACAGTCTGGTTCCGCCTTGTTCAGCAAGTTCGACTCAGGATCTTCTGAGTCAGCCCGGCCGGGCGCTTCCGAGTACTGATGCGTCGCGCCCGGTCGGTTCAGAGTGCGCTCGGCACATGGCTCGGGACGTGGAAGCGTGCGCGAGAGCTGCCGCATTCTGCGATGCAATGGGATTGGAGGTTATCCGTCTCGTGTCGTTCCAAGGAGGGTCGATATGCGGAGACCACCGGGAGCATACTGGTGTTCGCCTCATGGCGACGCAATCTCCATCTTGATCAGTCCGATTCCGAGGCGCCGGTCGTCGGAACTCAAATCCAACTGGGCTGGTGACACTGGATTGCCGATGTTCAATTTCAACTCAAGATGAGGAAACTGCAGCAGAGAGACAGGTATGGTCAGTTCCTTGGTCACGGGCATCCGATCGATTGCGGCATTGAGATGCCACTCGGCGATCGGGACGCCATTTGCCGATATCCGCACGTCTTGCCGGTCATGGGACTTGGCCAGGAAAACATTGAATGTCAGCCTGAGCCGGACGTCCTGCTGCGGCTTCTGGCGATAGTAGAAATTGAGGAACGCCTCGTCACCGTCCGACCATGTGCCCCATTCTTCCGGAGCGGACCACCCGAACCCGGTATAAATCCTTGCAGCTCCGGATGTGAAGTTGACCTCCGTGCCGGCATGGAGAGGAATACCGAAATCGTCATCGCTCTTGAGATCGGGAAGCTTCGAAGCACTATCGGAACCAAGAAACCCCGGTGCAAAGACGATGAATCTGGTCCACCCTTGCCAGAAGATCACGTTTCTCGTTTTCGCCCGACCAATGAAGCGGCGATTTCCTCCGAGACGATATACATCGTATCGGTTCTGTATGTTTACCGAATCCTCAAATCGGCATGTTCCTTTCGAGACAAGAAGAAACATCTCCTGCGGGTACCTCGAAAAGAAGCCCACATTGATCTGCCTATTGTGCGATGCGGCCAGCAAGGCAAAAGGAATAACTACACCGAACGGGCCGGGGGTTGTCGGTCGATAGCCGCGGATAATGTTTCATCAGAAGATTCCAGGCATTGGACTTCAGCGGTGTTCTCCACGTGCCTTCGGTGCGATACATGCTTCTATATTGCGTGAATTTCTCGGAGAAGTCGTAAGCCTGAACGAAGTGGAGCCTATCAGCAGAGCGAGCACGGTCTTTCGCGATTCCTGCCGCATCAGCAATGCGAGCACCCCGAGCAGAATCAAGTACCACACCGGCCAGAAGAAGCGTCCGGAAGCCCTGAATATCTGGGACAATGGGCCGTAGATGTTCGGGTAGTTTATGAGGGTCATTTCTCCGAGCGCCACGGCATTGCTCAGGGCGTAAAACGTGAGGGCAACACAAAGCAGAATCAGCCAATGGTTGTCCTGAAGCCATTCACGCCGCGATATGGCCTTCCATGTGGGAACGAGCGAAACGCAGATCAACAGGATGATGCCCGCACCCAAATAGTTGAATCCTTCGTAGTGGCCGGTTCCCCACGGGTGAGCCAATAGGAGTCTCGACCAACCGCCGAATGGATTGATTGGCGCGTTCAGATTCAGGGCGTAATAGCCAAACCCCGTGTGGTAGCCAGACGACGGCGTTATGGGTTGCAGCGCAAAAAACAATCCCACAGCGGGAAGAAGAGAGACAACGGATAATCCGATCGCCCTGGCAATGGAGCTGGACTTGAAGATTACGACCTGTCGATAAAGGAATGCGACGAGCAGAAGCCAGGACATTACCAATAGATACATATGAATCCAGAGGGCGAAGAGAAACAGTGTGGCCCATGCGGCCATCGCATTGCGCGTGATTCTCTGTGCCAGCATCAAATTGAGGGCAAACAGGACCACAAAGTGGCTCATCAGGCTGATGTGCTGCGCCTCGGCACGGAACAACATAATGGGGCTCAAGACAAAAAGCGTCGTCCCCAGAGTTTTTTCGAGCATTCGCGAGCTGATACGCCGCAGGAGTAGCATCGCCGCCACTCCTTGCAGCACACAACTGATCAGTATCCATACGCCGTGAAACTGCAGGGGCTCCTTGGGGAACCAGTTATTGAACAACTTGACCAGAAGGATGAATGGATAGCCTTCAACAGCCAGCACGCTCGTGCCAAAGGGATAGGCGTAGTTGCGTATTGCGCCAATGGGGACGCTCCATGGCTCATTTCTGAAGAAATGAAGGCCGAGAACGTGCGCTGCCATGTCTCCTTCCAATGTCCATTCAATGTTCGTAATCCGAAGAATGGAGAACCCGAAAATCGAGGAGAAAACGATAAGCCCCAGCAAGCCTCCAACAACCAAGTCATCGTGCCTGAATAGGGATTCCTTTCGCTTTGTAAAGAGGAGCGCGTGATAACCGATGCACAGGGACAGGCCGGTAACGGCTACGGTGTTTTCGAGCATGGGCCTCTCTGCTTGATATCTGGTCGGCAATAGGCGTCAGTCGCGAATCTGATGTCGAGTAGTGCTGCTCCGGCAATCAGCGGACATTCGCACGGGCCGCACGGCTGCGGCCCAAATACGTGGCAGGCGGATCATACGGTTCACCCTTGAGCGATTCGGGCACAGGGAATGTGAAATCAGATGAGCCTCGGATAGAAGGCACCTTGCCTGGCGATGCACGATCATCGGAGTTTGGCACTTCGAAAGTGTAACGAAAGTCGCTCCCCGGAAGGGGAAACACATGCTGGCGGCACACTGCCGGACGTCCAGCCTCCAACTCCCGAACAGCCGAACTGGGAGCGGTGGCCCGGCACTTGAGGGACGAAGGAGCCAGGGAGGGCGAGCCTCCGTGAGGTCGGTATTGCATGCGGATTGAGGAAGCGTGCCGGCATGCGGCGGGTTGCGCAGGACAGGCATACTTCCGGCGATTCCGGCGAAGGCGCAAATGCGGGATAATGGCAAGAAATATGAAGCACTTCTCCCTCAGCCGCCGGACCCTTGGGGCGTGTCGTGTCAGCCTTGGATCCGTGGATGGAACTTCTGCCGAGCACGGTGGGAGACTTTGCGGCAGGCCGTGGGCAGCGCACTACATTGCACATCTTGGCGTTTAAGGCGTGCTCCGGCAAGGCAACCGCGCTGACATGAGCACCATGGTCAGCGCCCTCTGGGCTTACCGCGGCTTTGTCGCCGGCAGCGTCAAGCGGGAATTCCAGTCCAAGTACCGAAACTCGCTCCTGGGCGCGGCATGGACGGTGCTGAACCCGCTGGCGATGATCGTTGTTTACACGGTGATCTTTTCCCAGGTGATGAAGGCGCGCCTGCCCGGTGTGGACTCGACCTTCGCCTACAGCATCTACCTCTGCGCCGGCCTGCTGACCTGGGGACTGTTCGCGGAGATTGTCGGCCGCGCCCAGAACATCTTTCTCGAGCACGCCAACCTGATGAAGAAGTTGAGTTTCCCGCGCATGTCCCTGCCGGTCATCGTGGTGCTCAGCGCGGGACTCAACTTCGCAATCATCTTCGGGCTGTTCCTGCTGTTTCTGCTCATCACGGGGAATTTCCCGGGGTTGGCGGTCGTGGGCACCATCCCGGTTCTCGTCGTGCAGGTCGCCTTCTCGATCGGACTCGGCATCACCCTCGGCGTGCTGAACGTCTTCTTCCGCGACGTGGGGCAGTTCTTCGGAATCTTCATCCAATTCTGGTTCTGGCTCACCCCGATCGTTTACCCCGCATCGATCGTCCCGGAAGAGGCGCGCGGCATCCTGCACGCCTGGAACCCGATGGCACCGATCATCGCCGCCTATCAGAGCGTCTTTGTCGCGGGCCGATGGCCGGACTGGCCGACACTGGCCATGCCAACGATCGTCGCGGGTCTGCTGTGCCTGTTCGGCCTGCGCCTGTTCCGCAAGCGCGCCGGGGAGATGGTGGACGAGCTCTGATGGGCAGCATCCGCGTCAACGGCCTCGGCAAGGCCTACAAGCAGTACCCCGGCCGCTGGTCGCGCCTGGCCGAGTGGGTGATGCCTTGGGCGGGCCCTCGCCACAATCTGCACTGGGTGCTGCGCGACATCAGCTTCCACGTCGAGCCCGGCGAGGCCGTCGGCATCATCGGCATCAACGGCGCAGGCAAGAGCACGCTGCTCAAGATCATCACCGGCACCACCCAGCCGACCACCGGCAGTATGCAGATCACCGGCCGCGTCGCCGCGATGCTCGAACTGGGCATGGGATTCCACTCGGACTTCACCGGCCGCCAGAACGTCTTCATGGCGGGGCAACTTCTCGGGCTGAGGATCGAGGAGATTGCGGCGCTGATGCCGGAGATCGAGGCCTTCGCCGAGATCGGCGACTACATCGACCAGCCGGTGCGGGTGTATTCGAGCGGCATGCAGATGCGCCTGGCCTTCAGCGTCGCGACCGCGAGGCGGCCCGACGTGCTGATCGTCGATGAGGCGCTATCGGTGGGCGATGCCTACTTCCAGCACAAGAGCTTCGACCGCATCCGCGAATTCCGGAAGGCCGGCACGACGCTGCTGATTGTCTCCCACGACAAGCAGGCGATCCAGAATATCTGTGACCGGGCTATCCTGCTCGACGCAGGTCGGCTGGCGATGGAAGGCGAGCCCGAGGTGGTGATGGACTTCTACAATGCGCTGCTCGCCGACCGCCAGAATCAAAAGGTCGTGCAGCGTGCGCGCGACGACGGCCGGGTGGAAACCACGTCAGGCACCGGCGAGGCAACGGTGACCGATATTGCCCTGCTGAACGACAAGGGCGAGCGGGTCGAGGTCGTGGACGTCGGCGCGCCGGTGACGCTTCAGGTGAGTGTGGCGGTGCATGCCCCGATCCCGCGGCTGGTGATCGGGTACATGATCAAGGATCGGTTGGGCCAGGCCATGTTCGGTACCAACACGGATTACATGGAGAAGCCGCTGCGTGACCTCGCGGCAGGAGAGCGTGCGACGTTTCTTTTTCACTTCACGGCGAGCCTCGGGCCGGGAAGCTATTCGGTTGCCGTCGCGCTGCACAGCACTGAATCGCATATCGTGAACAACTACGAATGGCGCGACCTGGCCCTTGTTTTCAACGTCGTGAACATGAGCCGCCCGACCTTCATCGGCAATGCGTGGCTGCCACCCAACGTGGTCGTCGAGCGGTAGTTCTTTCGTGAGCGCACATGAACGATAACTTCTACCGCGCCTTCGAGGACCGCTATCGTGGCTCCCGGGAACTGGTCAAGTCGCGCTTGCAGGTGTATGTCCCCTTTGTCGAGCCGCTCAAGGCAATGTACCAGGACGGCAAGGCCGTCGATCTCGGCTGCGGTCGTGGCGAGTGGCTGGAAATTCTCCGGGAGATCGGAGTAGAAGCGACCGGCGTCGATCTGGACGACGGCATGTTGGCTGCGTGCCGGGATCGTGGCCTGCAGGCCGAGCGGGGAGACGCGATAGCGTACTTGAAGGGCCTACCGGACGCGAGCGTGGCGGTTGTATCGGGATTTCACGTTGCGGAGCACGTCGCTTTTTCGGATTTGCAGACCCTGGTGCAGGAGGCGCTGCGGGCTCTCAAGCCCGGCGGTGTGCTCATTCTCGAGACACCGAATCCGGAGAACCTCGTCGTCGGTACGGCTGGGTTCTATACCGATCCGACGCACCAAAGACCGATTCCCCCGCGCCTGCTTTCATTCCTGCCGGAGCACTACGGCTTTGCGCGGACCAAGATTCTGCGTCTGCAGGAACCTTCCGGTCTCGCACAGGCTGAGGCTGTCAATTTGATGGACGTGCTTGGCGGCGTCAGTCCGGATTATGCCGTGGTGGCACAAAAGGAAGCCGACACCAAGCATCAGTCCGAATTGCTTGATGACGCGTTTCAGCGGAACTACGGCCTCGAATCTGGGAACATTGGCTGCGCGACATGAACAGCAGCATCTCGGGAAAGCTGTCGGAAATCCTGTCGCGGATTGACCGCAGCGCCGAATTCGAAACACGTGCCCAGGCGGCGACGGATGGGCAGGCCCGTGCCCAACGGCAGCTCGCCACGCTGGAGGCTGAGCTTTCCCGCACAAGGCAACAGCTCTTGCATGAGCAGCAGCAGGTCTTCGCAGACGGAGCAGCGGCTCTTCGCAGACGGAGCAGCGGCTTCTCGCAGACGCAGCAACAGCTCTCGCAGACGCAGCAGCAACTCTCCGCGGTGCTGGCGAGTACATCGTGGAAGCTGACCGCACCTCTGCGCACGATGGTCGGCTCGGTGCGTGGCATGAAAGGGGCGCCGGGGCGGGCCGTGCTGCACCTAAAGACCTGGCTCAAGCCCCGCATGATTCGTGTCGGCGCCCATATCGCCGCCCGTCCCGCGTTGAAATCGAGGCTGTTGCGAGCCCTCAGGCTTTTCCCTCGACTGCATGCGCGTCTGGCGCGGGCCGTCCGGCCAGGACTCGGAGCCGCGACCGCTGCGCTGCATGCCGAACAGGCGGGCACTCTGCGGGTCGATGATCTCACCGCCTCGGCTCGGCTCGTGTACCGGGATCTGCTCGATGCGCGGGACGCGAGCTCGAAGCGCAGCCGCTGGCGTTCTCGCCCCGAAGAGAGCAGCGAGTCATGAGAGTCCTCCTCGACCTGCAGGGATGCCAGTCGGCCAGCCGTCTCGAGGACACCGGCCGCTGCTCGTTGTCATCTCGCGAGAGCGATAGCCCGTAACGCGGGCAGCCACGAAATCTGGCTGCTGCTGAACGACCAGTTTCCTGACACGGTCCTGCCGTTGCGGAGGGAATTCGCTGAATTGGTTCCCCCCGATCGCATCGCCGTGTTCCCGATGCCCGGACCGACGGCCGGACGCGATACTGCCAATGCGGCGCGCGCCCGGGTGGCGGAACTTGTGAGGGAATACGCGATTGCCGAACTAAGACCGGACCTGGTGCACGTCTCGAGCCTGTTCGAGGGCTACCGTCGACGACGCGGTGACGTCGGTAGGGCTGCTCGGGCAACTGCATTGCGACTGCCGTCAGCCCTGTATGACCACGTTTCCCGCCTGGACCAGGATCGCAACCACGCCACCCCGGCCGATCGGGACTACCGGCTGCAGAAGATCGAGTCCCTGAAGCGCGCGGACCTCCGTCCTGGCATTCTCCCGATCTGTGGGGCGGGAGGCCGCACTGGTGCTCGGCACGGGGTCAGAGTGGGTCGTGGAAATTGCCCCGGCGGCCGATGACCGGTTCCGTCCGGCCGAGCCATCGTCCGAGGCGGGTGAAGAAATCGTTCGTCGAGCCGGACTTTCGAGGCCCTTTGTCCTTCATGTCGGGGATATCGGGCCGAGGAAGAACGTCGATGGACTGATGCGCGCGTTTTCCGCTCTGCCGGGAGAGCTGCGCTCGGCGCACCAATTGCTCGTGGTCGTGCCGGGCGACGAAGCAGCGCGCGACGGAACTGCGCGGCGTGGCGTCTTCGCTTGGTCTCACGGCACAGGATGTGGTCGTCCTGGACCAAGGGTCGGACGTGGATCTTGGCGCGCTGTATCGTGCGTGCCGGCTGTTCGTGGCCCCCGCTTTGCACGACGGGATCGCGCTGCCGGCGCTGGATGCGATGGCGTGCGGCGCCGCGGTGATCGGGTCGAGCACCGGCTGCATCCCCGAGGTGATCGGGCGCGACGATGCCCTGTTCGATCCGTCCTCACCTGCGCAGATCGCGAAAACCATGCGGCGGGGCCTGACCGACGAGACGTTCAACCGGTCGTTGCAGGAGCACGGTCTGGAACAGAGCCGGAAGTCCTCGTGGGACGTGTCCGCGAGACGAGCGCTGGATGCCTTCGATCGGCTGCTCGCCGATCGTCGCGAACGTGCCATGGAGTCGGGCCAGCCGTCGTCGTACGAGCGTCTGACCGATATGATTTCGAAATGGACGCACGCGCTGTCGGATCAGGACCTGCTGCGGACGGCGGAGGCGATTGCAGCGAATCGCGCAGCGGGCGTCGAACGGCAGCTTCTTGTCGACGTCTCGAGAATCGTCGAGCACGACGAGCGCACCGGAATTCAGCGAGTCGTCCGGGCGATTTCGAGGGCGCTGCTGGAGGAGCCGCCGCCTGGATTTCAAGTCCGGCCGATCTGGTTCGATCCCCATACGGGTCGCTATCGGTGGGCGCTCGCGTTTTCCGAAACCGTGATGGGGCGTCCGGCCGCGAACGTCCATGAAGACTGGGTCGAGGCGCACCGGGGAGACCTGTTTCTCGGCCTCGATCTGGCGTACGACCGGGTGACGCGCGCCGACTCCTGGCTGCGCGCCCAGCGACGGCGCGGCGTGCACATCGTCTTTGTCGTGTATGACACCCTTCCCGCCCATCACCCGGAGTGGTTCCCCCCGGGATTCAGCGACGGATTCCTCGACTGGATCGTTTGGATAGCGGATGTGTCGGACATGATATTGACCATCTCCAAGGCCGTTGCGGACGACCTGCGGGCGTGGCTCGCGGCCAACCTGCCGCGGGCAGGCGAACTGCCGAATGTACGATATTTTCATCTGGGCTCGAATCTCGCCGACAGCGCGCCCTCCCGGGGGCTGCCCGGCGAGGCACCGGAGGTGCTGGCGAAACTGGGGCGGGCGATGACCTTCCTCACGGTCGGCACGCTCGAACCGCGGAAGGGGCATCGACAGGTCGTCGAGGCGTTCGAGCGGCTATGGGACGACGGCATCGAGGCCAACCTGGTCATCGTCGGCAAGCGGGGCTGGATGATCGGAGACTTGTTACCGCGATTGCAAAAGCATTCCAGAACCGGCCGGCAACTGTTCTGGCTCGAAGCCATCAGCGACGAGTACCTCGAAAGGGTCTATGCGGCGTCGACCTGCCTCATAGCCGCATCGCAAGGCGAGGGCTTCGGTCTGCCGCTGATCGAGGGAGCGCAGCATGGACTGCGGATCATCGCGCGGGATCTTCCGGTGTTCCGCGAGGTGGCGGGGGAGCACGCATACTATTTTTCCGGCACGTCGCCAGAGGCCCTTGCGGATGCCGTGTCGAACTGGATGGAACTGCATGCAGAGGGCAAGGCACCGTCGTCGGCGGGAATGTCCTGGTTGTCCTGGGCGGAGAGCGCCAGGCAGTTGATGGAAGTCGTGCTCGGGGAGGGCGGCGGCCCGACCCCCGTGGCGAATGGGGTTGGGGCGGATGGCGCTCCACGCTGAGCCGGCGCTTTCCCACCAGGCTGCCGCGTCGCCCCCAGTCGTGGTGACCCTTGCGGCCTATCCGATCCGGCGTCCGCGCCACGGTGGACAACTCCGTACGTCAGCCATGGTGAAGGCCTACGAGTCGGCCGGGTTTTCCGTGCACTCGGTGGCGTTCTTCCAGGCGGAGGTGTATGGCGGAGCGGACATCGGGCCGAACGATGTTGCCTTCCCGTTCGACAGTCCATTTCGCCTGTATCGCGGCGAGAACGTGCCGCCCCTCGCCGACTTCATGATGGGGCCGTTTTCGGTCGAGGACGAGGGCATCTTCGGTCGGGTGGCGCGCGGCATCGTCTCTGACGTCCTGGTAATCCAGATCGAGCAGCCGTGGCTGTATCCGCTGGCGCGAAAGCTCCAGTCGGACGTGCCGCATTGCAGGGGCGCCCTCCTGGTCTTCAGTTCGCAGAACATCGAAGCGCCGATGAAGCGCGATATACTTCGTGCGAGCGGGCTCGGACCAGTCACGGACCAGGCGTTCGCCGATATTGATGCGCTGGAACGGGAGGCGGCTCGGGACTCGGACCTGTGCCTTGCGGTCACTGCCGAGGATTGGAATGTCCTTGCGGCACTTTGGTGCGCGTAAGGTGCTCCTCGCGCCCAATGGCATAAGCCCCTGGGTGGCAGACCCGCAGAGAATGGAACTCTGGCGTGCGCGACTGCCCGCCCGTCCGTGGCCGATCTTCATCGCCAGCGCCCATCCGCCGAACTTCACCGCATTCACTGCGGTTGCGGGCGACGCCCTGGCCTGCATTCCGCCGGGATCGAAGCTGGTGGTCGCGGGCGGCGTCGGGCCGCATCTCCACGAAGAATTGTCCAAGTCGCGATGGCGCGACCTCAATCTGTCGAGGCTCCTCGTCCTCGGCGTACTCGACGACGACGATCTCTCCGCCGTAAAGACCCTGGCCCATGCATTCCTGCTGCCGATCGGTGCCGGCGGCGGTTCGAACATCAAGACGGCGGAGGCGCTCTACTCCGGCCGGCCCGTCGTCTGCACCGGCACGGCGCTGCGGGGATTCGAGGAGTATCGCAAGCTTCCCGAGGTGATCGTCGCCGACTCGCCGCGGGCGTTTCAGGCAGCGATTCGCGCGGTCCTGGGACAGGCCGGCTGGGAGAAACCCGTTGCCGGCGGCAGCAATATGCGGGCGCGACTCACATGGGCGACGTGCCTCTCCGAAGTCCCGCGTGAAATATCGCGGATGCTAGCCGAGCGAAGGGCGGGCTAGTGACCATCTGGCTCGATGTCACGACCATGCTCGGCTGGGGACGTCCTGCTTTGGGGATCGTTCGGGTAGAGGCGGAAACGGCGCGGCATTTTGTCAATATTGATGATCGCCGCGTCAGGTTTTGCTGTCTTGGCCAGAGAGGTGGCCGCGGCTATTCCGAAGTGGGCAGAGAAGAGGTCAGTTCCGCCCTGGCTCGACTGGATGGACGGGTAGAAGTGGCCCCGCCGGCAATCTCGGAACCCCCCCAAGCCGCGGCACCGCTGACCCCGGTAGCAGAGTCTCGCGAGCAACGCCTGAAGCGCCGTCTCCTTGGGCTAGTGGCCCGGCTTCCCGCACGATATCGGGACAGGGCGTATCACTTTGCGCTTACCAGGCGAGAGGCGTTCCATGGATTCGTCCGGGCGTATCGGGAGGCGCGCGTGGCCGCGTCCGTCATGAGGAGGGGCTGTCATCAGGGAGATGGGTATCTGCAGCCGGTCAGTCCGGTGCCCGCGGAGTCGCCGTCGTTGGCGGACCCGCCTTTCCTGTCGGGCGACGTGTATGTCTCGCTCGGGCTGGACTGGGACCAGAAGGACCTCGTCCACCTGTACGAACTGAAGTGCCGACTCGGCCTGAAGGTGCTGCTGTTCTGTTATGACCTCATCCCGATCCGGCTTCCGCACTTGTGCGTTTCCGACGTAGCGGCAAAGTTCCCGCGGTATTTTGCGGACGCGGCATGGTGCGCCGACCAGATCCTCTGCATATCGGACTGGTCGCGTCGCGATCTCCGGCAGTTCCTCGAATCGGTGGGCGCTCCGGAGCCAGCACTTGGTGTCGTGCGGCTTGGGTGTGAGATCCTGGCCGCGTCGGAAGCGCCGCCGTCGCGCGAGGCTGCGGAGGTGCTGGCGCATCGCTTCATTCTATTCGTGTCAACGATCGAACGGCGCAAGAACCACGAAACGCTGTACCGTGCCTACACGCGGTTGGTCGATGAAGGCCGAGCCGATCTGCCGCTGCTGGTCTTTGTCGGAATGCCGGGATGGGGCATCGATGGCCTGATGTCCGATGTCCATTCGGATCCCAGAATTCGGCCAATCCTGCGAATCCTGAACCACGTGTCGGACAACGATCTGTCGCTCCTTTACGAGAAAGCGTATCTGACGGTCTATCCCTCGCTCTATGAGGGATGGGGTCTGCCCGTCGCGGAGAGTCTTGCTCATGGGAAATTCTGTCTCGCCTCCGGTGTGGCTTCGATCCCCGAGGTCGGCGGAGACCTTGTGGAATATCTCGATCCGTGGGACGTTCCGGCGTGGGCGCAGAGACTGATGTGGTACTTCGACCATCCGGACGAGGTGCGCAAGCGTGAGGCGGCCATTCGTTTGAATTACCGCCAGACCACCTGGCAGGAAACGGGGGCTGCAGTACTGGCAGCCGCCGAGGTACTTTAATGGGATGGTCGCCCCTTCCCGAAACGGCATCTGAGTGCCAAAGTGGAGATGCGATATTTCCACCAACCAGGAGAGGCGACCGAGATGAAGATTACGACAATTGGTATCGATCTGGCAAAGAACGTGTTCCAGGTGCATGGCGTGGATGAACGAGGCAAGGCGGTGCTCAAGAAGCCGCTCAAGCGCGACCAGGTGGCGCCGTTCTTCGCCAACCTGCCGCCGTGCCTGATCGGCATGGAAGCGTGCGGCAGCGCGCATCACTGGGCGAGGAAGCTGGAGCGTTGGGGCACACCGTAAAGCTGATGGCCCCGCAGTTCGTCAAACCCTACGTCAAGACGAACAAGAACGACGCCGCAGATGCCGAAGCGATCTGCGAAGCGGTGAGCCGGCCCAATATGCGCTTCGTGCCGATCAAGAACGGCGAGCAACAGGCGGTCCTGGCGATGCATCGTGCCCGCCAGGGCTTCGTCAAGGCGCGCACGGCGCAGGCCAATCAGATCCGCGGGCTGTTGGCCGAGTACGGGATCGTCATCCCGCAGGGAATCGGCCACATCGCCAAGCGCCTGCCGGATATCCTGGAGGACGGCGAGAACGGACTGCCGGGCGCCTTCCGCCAGTTGCTGCAGCGACTCGGCGATCACCTGAAGGAACTCGACCGCCAAGTGGGCGAACTGGAGGTGCAGATCCAGGTCTGGCACCGGGAGAACGAGGCGAGCAAGAAGCTGGCGCAGATTCCCGGCATCGGTCCGATCACGGCCAGCGCGCTGGTGGCCTCGATCGGGGATGCGAAGAGTTTCGAGAACGGACGGCAGCTGGCGGCCTGGCTGGGATTGGTGCCCCGGCAGCACTCCAGTGGCGGCAAGCAGTCGCTGCTGGGCATCAGCAAGCGCGGCGATACCTATCTGCGCACGCTGCTGATCCACGGCGCTCGGGCGGTGATCCGGGTGGCCGAGCGCAAGGCCGAGTTACGCCGACAGCTGGCTGGCGCGGCTGATGGGCCGGCGCAACAAGAACGTGGCGGCCGTGGCCCTGGCGAACAAGAACGCCCGCATCGTCTGGGCGCTACTGGCGCACGAGCGGGACTACCAGCCCGACTATGAACCCGCGGCGGCATGAACACGGGTTGCCCACAGGCGCTCGCTCGCCAGCGTATGGGGCGCGCTCGCGAGCGCCTGTGGACAACCCTGCGATATCGCAGCACAACCGCACACGTTTCGTAGAGGAGTAACCCCACCGATTGCTCAGGCAATCATGACGTGATGGCAAGACAGGTCAGACCGTGGTCGAGCACCTGGCTCCGACAAGGCACTTCGAGTGCGATACTGTGATCAGGCCTCGACCAGCGAATTCCATCAGGGACAGAGGCTGCGGCCTCGATCAAAGTCCGGATCTATGGCTGCAATCTCCACCTTCTTGACCATCATCGATTGAATGCTTGGCAAACCGGGGCGACCATCTATGACAGGGAATCGGACGACGATGTTACCGCAGTACGAAAGAATGCTCGAAACGGTCTACCGGGCCGCACTGCGGCCGGGTGACATTGCCGTTGACATCGGGGCACACGTCGGGCGCCACACATTGCCGATGGCGAAAGCGGTTGGATCGGCGGGAAAGGTGTTTGCCTTCGAACCGCTCCCCTCCATCTACGCCGAACTCAGGCGGACGGTCGAGAACGCGCAAGGCGACGAATGCGACCTGGCCGCCATCCTCACCCACAATGTGGCTCTTGGTGAGCAGGAAGGCGAGGCAACGTTCGTCTTTGTGCCCGACTTTCCCGAGTACAGCGGCTTCCGGGAGCGGACCTATCACGATGACTCGCTTCGCAGGGAAACTATCGATGTCAGCGTTCTGCGGCTCGATTCATTCCGAGCCGAATTCGGGAAGGTGCGTTTCATGAAGATCGACGCGGAAGGTGGGGAACTGACCATTCTGAGGGGGGGTGCGACGCTCATCGGCGAGTCGGCGCCAGTCGTATCGTTCGAGCTGGGTAACGCCTCACTGACGAACTACCCATACACCGCGGCGGACTATTTCGATTTTTTTGCCAAGCTGGGATACACATTGTTTTCCATTTTCGGCATCCCATTATCGCGGGATGAGTTCATTTCCGCGGCGCAGGAGCAGTTCTTCTGGGATTACATCGCCGTTCCCGGGAAGGGCGCTTGGCCATTTGGTCACGATCACATTCGAGTACTAGTTCGCCAGCTCGGTGATGCCAATGTTGCCACGGAAAGCGCTCTGGCGGAACGGATCGGTATTCACCGCGGCGAATCGCCGATATCGGCACAGGACGCCGAACGACGTGCTCAGGCGGCAGAGGCACTGGTCGCGGCGTTGCGCGCAAGCTCGTCGTGGCGATTGACCACGCCGCTGCGGCAACTTGCGGAATTCCTCAGACGTACGCGAACGCGCTGAGAGCAGCAATCGCGAGTCGATATGGACGATGCTCGAGCATGTGCCCGATGCCTGGGCTGCCTACTCAGGGCGAACGGCGCTTACCCAAATGGCGAGACTCACTTCGCCACGAGTGGCCTTGCGCACTAAGGCGTATCGAAGTGCCAGGAGCCCCAACTGCAGATGCTAGGTTCAATATTACCCTATGACGATCCGCCTGGCCTTTAATGCGACGGCTCTGCTGTACCCACTCACGGGGATTGGCCAGTATGCTCGGAGTCTGATGTCGCATATCGGGCGGGACCCCGCCTTCAAAGTGCATTACTTCTACAACGGGTACTGGTCTGAACGCCTCTTGCAGAGTCCCCCGGCCGGGATTAACCGTGTCAGGAAGTTGTTCAAGAAAGTTGTTCCGCGCCCCTATCATGTCAGTCGTTTCGTGAATGAGGCTCTGTTTTCCAGGGGCGTGAAGGACTTTGGCGCCGACCTCTATCATGAACCAAATTTTCTGCCGTTCAGGTTTAGCGGTCCGACCGTCGTCACGGTGCATGACCTCTCCTACTTGCGCTATCCCGAAACGCATCCGCGGTCGCGCGTTGAAATCATGGAGAGCTTGCTTCCCAAGGCGATCGAAAGGGCAAGTCTGATACTCGTCGACTCCGAATTTGTTCGTCGGGAGATAATGTCGGAGTTTGGGACTCCTCCGGGCAAGGTGGTGACGACGCTGCTCGGGGTGTCGCCGGACTATCGACCGATGGGCAGTGACGAGACCGCCGCAACTCTGGTCTCCTTCGGGTTGCAATACCGGAAATACTTGCTGGCGGTCGGGACCCTCGAGCCACGTAAGAACCTGGTCCAGGCGATGCGGGCCTATAGGCTGGCGGCGGGAAAGACCAGCGAGACTTACCCGCTCGTCGTAGTCGGCATGAAGGGCTGGCTGCTGACGGATATCGAAAGGGAAATGGAGCCACTGGTTCGTAGCGGTTGCGTGCGTCTCTTGGGATATGTCCCGGCCGAGGTCTTGCCCCTGCTTTACGCCGGCGCCCGTGCCCTGATTTACCCTGCGCTTTACGAAGGATTTGGTCTGCCGCCTCTCGAGGCGATGGCGAGCGGCATACCGGTAATCACGTCAAGTCAGTCTTCTCTGCCGGAGATTGTCGGCGATGCCGGCGTTCAGGTTCATCCACACGACTTGGATGGATTGGCGGAGGCGATACGGGGTTTGATCGAAGACGATGCTGAATGGAATCGCCGGTCTGTCCTCGGCTTGGAGCGCGCGAGGATGTTCTCCTGGGAACGCTGCGCCGCTGCGACCATGGATGCATACCGCAGGGTGTTCAGCGCCGCAGGACCGACCGCGGCAATCCTGGATCGGCAATGATTTGTCGGAAATCGTATGCATGCGTGGCACGCCGTTGTCGTCCCTGCCAGAGCACAAACCTAGAGAGTTCCGACAGATTGCGCGGGACGGAACCCGGACGGGGCGCCCGAGGATGACCTCAGGACGGCCCGGCCGCTTCGTTGATCCAACGTGAGAGTCCTGCACTTCGGCCGTTTCGACTCGCCCGGTTTTGGCGGCTTGGAACGGCACGTCAGGCTGTTGCTGCGCGGACTTGCAACCCATGTCCACGTCGATAACCTGGTTGCCGCGGACGAGTACTCCGGCCCGCCATGGGAAGAGCGTGACGGGTATCGCATCTATCGTGCGCCGTCCTTCGGATTGCTGGCGAGCATGGCGGTGTCGCCGCAGCTGCTGCTGCAGGCCCGCAAGCTCGAAAAGGCCTGCCACTACGACATCGTGCACTTGCATTTGCCCGATCCTCTGTCACATATGGCAGCTTCGCTTTTTCCCTCCAGTACCAGGATCGTGATGACATGGCACAGTGACATCGTTCGCCAGGCCCGGCTGTTGAAGTTCTACCGTCCCCTGCTCGACCGGCTTCTGTCGCGGGTTGACGCCGTGATTGCTGCCACCCCCGCCCATTTCGAGTCATCTCAGCAACTCGATGCTTGTTCGACCGCAAGACGGTTCGTCGTTCCGTATGGATTGGACTACGAGGTATTCCGCTTGACCGACAGGCGCCGCGCCGACGTGTCGTGCATTCGGTCGGCGCATGGCAATCGCCGCCTCGTGTTCGCGCTCGGTCGGCATGTCTATTACAAGGGATTCGAATACCTCATCCGGGCGATGACACGGATCGATGCCACCTTGCTATTGGGCGGAACCGGGCCCTTTACGAAGGAACTGCAGCAGACGGCGAAACGCGAGGGGGTTGCGGACAGGGTGTGCTTCGTGGGGCGGATTCCCGAAGATCAGCTCCCTGGCTACTACCATGCCGCTGACGTATTCTGCATGCCGTCCCCGGAGCGCAGCGAGCAGTTTGGCCTAGTGCAACTGGAGGCGATGGCGTGCCGAAAACCCGTCGTGTGTTGCGAATTGGAGAACGGTGTCACCTATGTTAACCAGCATTCCGTCACCGGCTTGGTTGTTCCTCCCCGCGATCCCGACGCACTGGCGAAGGCCATAAACCGCTTGCTCAACGATGCCGGATTGTGTGAGCGGATGGGTGAAGCCGGATATCGCCGGGCGACGAGCGAGTTTTCGCTGATGCGAATGGTTCAAGGGACGTTGCGCGTGTACGAGCAGGTGATGGGACTTGCGGCTGGAACTTTGAGTCGGGTCCCCTCCGTGACTACCTAGACCACAGTCACTTTCGAGCGCGCATGGCCACCTACGCAATCGGCGACGTCCAGGGCTGCTTCGGCGCATTGCGGTCGCTGCTCGAAGCTTGCGGCTTCAGCGCTTCGCGCGACCGGCTGCTGTTCGTCGGCGATCTGGTGAATCGCGGCAACCAATCCCTGGAGGTGCTGCGCTTCGTCAGGTCTCTCGCTGAGCGGGCACTCACCGTCCAGGGAAACCACGATCTGCATCTGGCGATGGTGGCCGAGGGGCACGGCAAGCGGCACAAGGAGGACACGCTGGACGCGATTCTCGCGGCGCCGGATCGCGACGAGCTGCTGGCATGGCTGCGGGCGCAGCCGTTGCTGCATGTCGAAGGCGAGTACGTGGTGGTGCATGCCGGACTGCTGCCCCAGTGGTCGGTGGCGCAGGCGCGGGACCTGGCGGAAGAAGTGTCACGAGCGCTGACGGCGCCGGAGTACCGCGAGTTCCTCGCTCACATGTATGGCAGCGAGCCGGCCGCGTGGGACGATAGGCTCGCCGGCTGGGACCGGCTGCGGGTGATCGTGAATGCCATGACGCGCATGCGCTTCTGCACGCCCGGCGGTGTCATGGAGTTCCGCCACAAGGGTCCGCCCGAGCGCTCGCCCGAGGGCTTCCTGCCCTGGTTCGAGGTGCCGGGACGGGCGAGCGCCAGCCACACCGTCGTCTGCGGCCACTGGTCTGCGCTCGGGTTCAGACAAAGCGCGAAACTGCTGGCGCTGGATTCCGGCTGTCTGTGGGGCGGTGCGATAACGGCGGTGCGGCTGGAGGACCGGCGGGTGTTTCAGGTGCCGTGCGGCGCGACGATGCCGGTCGGCGCATAGGCCTACTGCATCGCAGTTTGCTGCGCGCCGGGCAGTTCGACGTCTTCGTAGATGGTGCCGATCGGCACGCGCAATCCGATGCTGGCGAATTCCACCTCGCTGCCGGGTCCGCAGGGGTAGAGCACCCAATGATCGGTCGGGTCGCGGCGGAACACCTCGACGCTCTGCCGGTCGGGATCGACGAGGACGTACTCGCGCAGACTTTCCAATTCCCGGTAGATGCCGAACTTCCGGCCGCGGTCGAAGGCGGCGGTGGATTCGGAGAGCACTTCTGCGACCAGGATCGGGTGCAGCTTGAAGTAATCGGTTTCCGCCGTGCGGTCCCGCGGGTCACAGGTGACGAAGACGTCGGGGTAGAAGAAGCAGTTCGCCGACTCGACGCGCAGTTTCATGTCCACCGCAAACGTCCGGCATGGTCCTCCGCGAAGGTGGGAACGAAGCACCATGTAGAGATTCCCGCTGACCGTATTGTGGGCATCTCTTCGCACCGACCATGGCGAAAACTTCCCCCGCGATGTACTCGTTGCGGGTTTCCTGGAGCTTCTCCCACTCCAGGTATTCCTGCGGGCTAAATCCCGGCCTCGGCTGCGGAAGGTTCATAGTTATCGCGTTCAACGGAAGATGTTCCGGTCACAGGATAGACTCCCTGAACGTGGGCCGCAATGAGCCCATGGGCCGCATCGGCGAGCGCCCGCCGTGTCCGGGTCGCCGCATTCATCGGCGGCATGATGTGCAACTTCGCGACGATGCCGGGCTGCGCGAGAATCGCCTTCAGGCATTGCAGGAGGCTGGTATCGCCGACGTAGGCCGGGGCGCCGCAGTACTCGCCCTTCGGAGTCAGGTAGCGCAAGGCCATTGGCTGCACCGGCCGGCCGGCGTCGATGGCCGGCTGCAGCAGCGCGGCATGGAAGTGCCGCACGGCGAGCCCGTCGGTGGTGGTGCCTTCCGGGAACACGGCGACATTGCCGCCGCCATTCAGTACGGCGCCGACCGCCTCGCTCATGGCATGGGCATGGCGCCGGCTGCCGCGCTGCAGGAACAGGGTCTCGGTGCGCGCCGCCAGCCAGCCGATCAGCGGCCAGTTGCGCACGTCATCCTTGGAAACGAAAGCCGACGGGCAGGCGGCATTGATGACGTAGATGTCGAGCCACGAGACGTGGTTGGCGACGAGCAGGCTGGCCGGGGCGGGGGCGACGCCGTGCCGTTCCAGCCGGATGTTGAGGATCTCCAGCAGTTGCTGCGACCAGCGTTGCTTCAGCCAGCGCCGCTGCGCGTACGTGACGAATGGATAGACCGCGGCGACCGCGGCGGCGCCGTAGAGCAGGTGCAATCCGACCCGCGCCAGGCGCATTGCCTGGAGGGGCTTTGCGGTCGCACCGAGGCGGATTTCAGCCGTTGGCGGCAAGGAAGTGTCGCGCATAGCGGAATTCTACGCGGGACATCGGCAGCAGGAGAAGCAGGTCGGCGGTGTTGAAATCCGGATCCCACGCCGGCTCGCCGCAAACGTAGGATCCCGCCCGCAGGTAGCCCTTGAGCAGAGGCGGCACTTCGGCGGTCTGCGCCGCGCTCAGGCGCTCCAGCGGCAGGCGACAGCGCGGAAACACGCGATATTCCGGCGGCGAGAGTTGTGCGGCGAGGCGCGCGTAGATGCTGGCCGCATTGTGGCCGCCGTCGGCCATGCCGATGCTGGCGCACCCGATCAGGTAATCGTGTCCGTTATCCCGCATGTAGCGCCCCAGGCCGGCCCACAGCAGTTGGATTGCCGCGCCGCTGCGGTAGTCGGCGTCGATGCAGGAGCGGCCCACCTCGACCATGCGCGCGCGCAGATGCTGCAGGCGGGTGAGGTCGAATTCGTTGTCGGAGTAATAGCCGCCGACGCGGCGCGCGGCCTCCGGCGCAAGGATGCGATAGGTACCGACGATGCGCCCGCATTCCTCGTCGCGAACGATCAGGTGCTCGCAGTAGGGATCGTACAGGTCGCGGTCGACCCCCGGCGTGCGGGTGTCCAGCCGCGCGCCGAGTTCCTCGGCAAAGACGCGGTAGCGCAAGCGCTGGGCGGCAACGACCTCGCTCTCGCTACGCGCGAGCCCGACGTGGAGCCGTGGTTGGCAACGCTCCGATCTGCGCAGTCCTGCATGCAACATCGAGTTCCCCTTCATTTCGGTGAATGACGGAACTCTAGGGCGGCCAGGTTGCATGGGCGTTAATGAACTATTGCAATCCCGTTGATCCTCGATCCCGAGCGCGCCCGCCCACCAAGACGTACATCGCAATCGGCGAACGGTGGGATGCGGATGTCGATTGAAACGAAGCCAGGTAATGCCAAGGTAGCCGCGCCAGGGCACCGACCACGCGTCGCTATCGGACGACACAGGATTGCTTCATGAAATCAAGGCCAAGTACCAACAATCAGGCATTGATGTCGTGTGCCGCCGACGCAAAGGGCGACAAACGGCGAACGACATGCTGCTGCGTTCCTCGTATTCGTGCGTCGAGGCGTAGATGGCACGTGAATTGCTTACTGTTCGGCTTGTTCTGCGCGACCACCGCCGTAGGCGTGGAGCTCAAACAAGTGGGTCGCAATGCCGTAGATCGAAATGCCACGCAGGCTGATCGGACCCGCTTGCCCATGAAAAAACATCGTTGCCTCTCGGCCTTCTGTGTACGCGTGCAGGGCACTTGGGGTTCTGGGAGGAAGCAAGCATGTATGCAGTACTCAATGCGCGACCCACGGTCGCCCGACACAGCCTAGTCAGAAGCGCCGCTCTCGCTGCATTCTTCGCGTTGTTTGATGCTTCCGCCCTTGCCGGCCAAGCGACGCTGGCTTGGGATGCAAGCACCGGTTCTGCCGTCACCGGCTATTCCGTGTACTACGGGCAAGCCACCAAGAATTACACGGCTAAACTGGACGTCGGCAAGCAGACCAGTTACACCGTTCCCAACCTGGAGGACGGGAAGAAGTACTACTTCGCAGTAACGTCCCGTGATGCTGCCGGCAAGGAAAGCGCATACTCGAACGAGACGAGCGCGACCCTGCCGGCGCCTGCCCCAAGCACCGCGCCGACCGTAAGCCCCTCGCCTAGCAGTCTGAGCTTCGTCAATCAGCCGGTTTCCACTTCCAGCACGATTCGAAGTGTGACGCTCACCAATACCGGCAGTAAGTCGATCACAATCAGCGGCGTCACGGCGTCGGGAGATTTTCGTCAGACCAACAACTGCACAGTACTGGCTGCCGCGGGCAAATGCCGCGTCGATGTGGTCTTTTCCCCCAGCGCGGCGGGAATTCGCAACGGTACCCTGGCCATCCTTCTCACCGGCCTGCCCACGCTGAACGTGGCGCTGACGGGAAACCGCAACGCGGGGCAGTCGGAGGATTTCAACGGCGATGGCAAGAGCGACATCCTGTGGCGTCATTCGGTGAGCGGGGCGAACAGCCTATGGCTTATGAATGGGGCCACACAGATCGGCGGTGGAGCAGTCACTTCGGTCCCCGATCGGAATTGGCAGATAGCGGGAATAGGCGACTTCAACGCTGACGGCAAGAGCGACATTCTGTGGAGATACGCCACGACCGGAGCCAACACGATCTGGCTGATGAATGGCGCCAGCCGTGTGAGCAGCACGGTAATCAATCCCGTACCCGATTTGAATTGGCGGATCATGGGCACAGGTGACTTCAATGGCGACGGCAAGAGCGACATTCTGTGGCGCCACGCCGTCAACGGAGCCAATTCAATTTGGCTGATGAACGGGACCAGCCGCGTGAGCAGCACGGCAATCACTTCCGAGCCCGATGTGAAGTGGCAGATCATGGGCACGGGTGACTTCAATGGCGACGGCAAGAGCGATATTCTGTGGCGCCATGCCGTGAGCGGGGCCAATTCAATCTGGCTGATGAATGGGACCAATCGTATTGGAGAAGCTGCGACCCCTTCGGTGCCGGATTCGAATTGGAAGATTGCGGGAATCGGCGACTTCAACGGCGACGGCAAGAGCGACATTCTGTGGAGATATGCCACGACCGGAGCCAACACGATGTGGCTGATGAATGGGACCAGCCGTATCAGCAGCACGGTAATCAAATCCGTACCCGATGTGAATTGGCGGATCATCGGCGCCGGTGACTTCAATGGCGACGGCAAAAGCGACATTCTGTGGCGCCATGCCGTCAGCGGGGCCAATTCAATGTGGCTGATGAATGGGACCGCTGTTTCCGCCGTAATCCAAATTACCCCGTTGGCCGATACGAAATGGAACGTCCTACCGTGACCAAGGCTGGCCGCATGGGAGGGCAGGTGTCGCGCCGCCAGATCGCCTAGGTACAGAACCATGTGAAAAAGGAACTCGTGGCACTCTCGCGACAACACAGGCGAGCGGTGCCTGGGGCGGGCACGATGTCATCGACCGTGCGCGCATGCCTTTTCGGTTGATTCACTCCGGTCAATTTCGACGCGTTGACCAACGTAACGGCTGGCGGTTTCTCCCAAACGTTATCGCCAGGTATCGCAGTGTGCAGCCACGAGGAGTCGTCCGTTGCGCCGTCTCACCGTCACCACAGGCGGTGGCCGAAGGTCTCGTGGTAGCGGGCGCCGATTTCGTCCCGTGACAGGGTGTGGTTCTGACCGCCGCGGTGGGCGACCTTGAGCGAACCCATGAGCGAGGCCAGTTGCCCGGCCTGGAGCCAGTCCATGCCGCTGGAGATGGCATGGAGCAGTCCGCCGCGATAGGCGTCGCCGCAGCCGGTGGGGTCGATCACTTCGACGGCTTCGACGGTCGGAATGTCGAGCCGCTCGCCGCTCGTGAAAATGGACGAGCCCTCGGCGCCGCGCGTGACGATCAGCGCCTTCACCAGCGCGCCAAGCTGCTCCAGGGTGCGGCCGGTGCGCTCCGCCAGCAGCTTGCCTTCGTAATCGTTCACCGTGCAGTAGTCGGCGAGGTGCAGGAAATGCAGCAGTTCCTCGCCGCTGAACATGGGCAGGCCCTGGCCCGGATCGAAGACGAACGGAATCCCGGCTTCATGGAATTCGCGCGCGTGCTGCGTCATGCCGTCGCGCCCGTCGGGGGAGAGGATGCCAAGATCGACGCCGTCGGCGTCGGCGATGCTGTTCAGGTGCGAGAAGTTCATGGCGCCGGGATGGAAGGCGGTGATCTGGTTGTCGTCCAGGTCGTTGGTGATGAACGCCTGCGCCGTGAAGGTATTCGGCACCTCGCGCACGTACTTCTGCGAGATGCCGAGCCGCTGCAGCCGCTCGCGGTAGGGCACGCTGTCGCTGCCGACCGTGGCCATGATCTCGGGCTCGCCGCCGAGCAGCTTGAGGTTGTAGGCGATGTTGCCGGCGCAGCCGCCGAATTCGCGCCGCATGTCCGGCACGAGAAAGGCGACGTTGAGGATGTGAATCTGGTCCGGCAGGATGCAGTTCTTGAAGCGGTCGTGGAACACCATGATGGTGTCGTAGGCTACGGAACCGCAGATGAGCGTGGACATGGGGGCGGCGCAGGCGGAAAACTGCAAGTATACCAGCGCCCCCGCTCCCGGCCGGCGGCCTGCCGCGGTGCTACAGGGCGAGAACGGCCAGGGCGAGAATGGCGCCGAGCGCCGCGCCGGCCAGCACGTCGCTCGGGTAATGCAGCCCGAGGATCGGCCGCGATGCCGCCACCATCAGGGCAAAGGGGACCAGCAGCGGCGCGAGCTGGGGGAAGTGGGTGCAGGCGACGACGGTGAGCGAGACCGCGTGCAGGGTATGGCCGGAAGGGAAACTGAACTGATCGAGCGGCGCGGCCGCCGCCACGACATCGGGCGAGACCTGGTAGGGCCGCGGGCGCAGGGTGCGCCGCTTGAGCCACTTGTAGAGCAGCAGGCCGGCTCCTGCCGCGAGCGCCATGCGCGCCACCGCGGGCCAGGCGGGGGCGCCGTAGGCCATCGGCAGCGCGGCCATCAGCGCGTACCAGAAGGCGCCGTCGCCGGCACGGCTCACGGCCCGGAACAAGGAACGCAACAGGCTGTTGCGGCTGGCGCGGTTGGCGCGCACGCACAGCGCCAGATCGAGCGCCTCAATCCGGTGCAATTGCAGCGACGGCTTGAGCATCGTCGTTCCTCCCATGCCGGCGGATCGCCTGTTCGAAGGTCGCCACCAGATGCTGGACGATCCGATCCCAGTCCATGTTGACCACGCTTGCGCGCGCCCGCGCCTGCAGAGCCCGCAGCAGCGCCGCATCGCCGGCCAGCCGGGCAGCAGCGGCGACGAAGGCCACGCCGTCGTCGACCGGCGCCAGCAGGCCGTTCTCCCCGTTGCGGACGAGCTGTCCGGCCGCGGCGTAGTCGTAGGCCACCACGGCCAGGCCGCTCGCCAGCGCCTCGGCCGTGACATTGCCGAAGGTCTCTGTGAGCGAAGGGAACAGGAACAGGTCGGCGCTGGCGTAGTGCGCCGCCAGGTCTTCACCGGTGCGCATGCCGGCGAAGATGTGCTGCGGGTAGTCGTGTTCCAGGGTGCGCCGCGCGGGCCCGTCGCCGACCACGACCAGTTTCGCCGCCGGCCGAATGGCCTGTATCGCCGTGATGGATCGAAACAGGAGCGGCAGGTTCTTTTCCGGGGCGATGCGGCCGACATAGATCGCCACTGGATCCTGCGGCCCCGCGTGCCAGCTCGCCCGCAGGGCGGCGCAGCGTCGATCGGGTCGGAACAGGATCGTGTCCACGCCGCGCGCGACCACCTGCAGGTTGCGGTAGCCCTGGCCGGCGAGATCGCGCTGCATCGCCGCCGTCGGCACCAGCGTCGCATCCGTCTTGTTGTGAAACCGGCGCAGATAGCTGCTGATCGGCTGGCGCAGCCAGCCCAGGCCGTAATGGCGGCTGTAGCTGTGGAAATTGGTGTGGAAGTCGCTCACCACCGGCAGCCTGAGCTTGCGTGCTGCCGCCAGCGCAGACCAGCCGAGCGGACCCTCGGTCACGACATGCACCAGGTCCGGCCGGCGCAGCGACCACAGGCGCGCCAGTCGCTGCTTCGCCGGCAGGCCCAGTTTCAATTCGCCGTAACTGGGAATCGGCAGGCCCTGTGCCAGCATCTCCTCGAATTGCGCGTCGTGCATCGGCGCCTCGCCCTCGTGGCGTCGCGGGCGGATGAGCTGAACGCGGTGATTGCGGCGCAGCAGGCCGTCCACCATGCGGCCGATGGTCATGGCCACGCCGTTGATCTCGGGCGGATACGTCTCGGTGACCACCGCCACGCGCAGCGGCGCGCGGGAGGGCAGTTCGTCGATGCGAAAAGGGTCTTCGAGCATGCCGCGGAGTATGTCGCGGCATGGCGAAGAGCCGATTACGGACCGATGACGATTGCGTTACGGGCGCATCAGCCGACCAGCACCAGCGCCCATACGGCGGCCAGATTCACCAGGGACAGCAGCACGGCGGCGCTGCCGATATCCTTGGCGCGCTTGGCGAGGCGGTGATTTTCCAGGGAGATGCGATCGACGGTCGCTTCGACCGCGGAGTTCAGGAGCTCGACGATCAGCACCACGAACACCGACCCGATCAGCAGCGCCTTGCCGGCGCCTGCCACCGGCAGGAACAGCGCCAGGGGGATCAGTACCAGTGCCAGCAGCGCCTCCTGGCGGAACGCGTCCTCGTGGCGAAAGGCGGCGCCGATGCCGTCCAGCGAATAGTGGAATGCGTTCCAGATGCGGCGCAAGCCGGTCTTGCCCTTGTGCGGACTCTCCTCCATGGCGCTCCGTCAAGAAAATGCCCTCCCGAGGGAGGGCACGGCAGGAATTGTCGTCTGCGCGCGTTACGCGAGGATTACGCGCGCGAAATGGACGTCATTGCATCGGGCAGTCACCGCAGCGCCTGGAGCGCGGCGGCGTAGTTCGGCTCCTGCTTGATCTCGGGCACCAGTTCCGTATAGGTGACCTTGTCGTTCTCGTCGATCACCACTACCGCCCGGGCGGTGACGCCGGCGAGCGGGCTGTCGCTGATCTCGACGCCGTAGTTCTTCATGAAGTCGCGGCCGCGCATCGTGGACAGGGCGACCACGTTCTTCAGCCCTTCCGTTTCGCAGAAGCGCTTCGAAGCGAAAGGCAGATCGGCGGAAATGACGAGCACCACGGTGTTCGGCAGCTTGCCCGCCTCCTCGTTGAACTTGCGCGTGGAGGTGGCGCACACCGGGGTGTCGAGGCTTGGCACGATGTTGAGCACCTTCTTCTTGCCGGCATAGGTCTTCAGGGTCACGTCCTGCAGGTCCGTAGTGACCAGGGAGAACGCCGGCGCCGCGGCGCCGACCTTGGGAAATTCGCCCGCGAGATGGATCGGGTTGCCTGCGAGATTGACGGTCGTCATGAATGGCTCCTTGTCGCGTGGGGGGTCGAAAACGGAGAGGATAATGCAAAACTCCGGGGCCCGGAGTCGTGCCTCAGGGGTAGAAGACGTACAGGCGGTAACCACTGGCAGAAACGCCGTTGGCGCTGAGGACCAGTTGCACACTCTGTTCGGCGTTGGCCGCAATGCCGGCGGTCAGCGCGGCACCGGCACCGAGGTATTCCTCCGGGGCGATCACGCGCCGCGCCAATGCCTGGTCGCGGGCGTCGGTGAGGGTCAGTTCCAGGTGGGGATGGCTCTGGGCGAAGGGCGCCCGGTTTCTCAGCGTCGCCGCCAGGACGAGCCGGTCCCCGTGCTCGCGGTCGGGCTGCAGATCGGACACTTCGATGCCGATCAGATCCGCCTGCCGCGGCAGTTCCACGCGGCAGCCGAAGGGCGCGCAGAACGATTCTAGCAGGGGGCGGGTTCCAGGCCAGGTCTGCGCGATGTCGCCGCGAAACACATACAGGGACTGGGCGATGGCGAGGGCCGCCAGAGCGATCACCGCGCCCGTCCAGGCGAGCGCCGGTCGGCGTCGCAGAAACTCGGTCGCACGGGACAGCGGCGAAGGGGGAACGGAGGGCTGCAGGCCAAACTCGTGGCTTTCGAGCGTCGCCGCGGCATCGTCGTGAGCTGGTCCGGCTGCAGTCGCGGCGGATGCCGTGGCCGCTTCCCATGTCGCGGTGCTCGGCGGCAGCGATTCGGCTGGCGTTTCCTGGGGCTGGAGAAAGGCTGCGAGCGGTGCCGGAGCCGCGATCGCGTCACTAGTCTCCCTCCGAGCCGGTGCTTCGCTGACCGCGGCGACCTGTTCCGTGCCGCCAGCGGGCGGCGTCTTGTCTGTCTTCAGCACCTCCGGGACGACTGCGGCGGGTGCCGGCGGCGGTGTCACCAGTGCGCCCAGTGCGCTGAAAGCCGTGCCGCAGCGCCCGCAGCGCACCATGCCCTGACGCGCCGTGAGCTGTTCCGGCGTCACCCGGAATACCGTATCGCAGTTCGGACAGCGCGAAAGGATCACGGCCGCTTTCCTTCCAGCAGCACCCAGCCGTCCAGTTCCGCCGCCACTTCGAGGAGGAGATAGGGCCGATAGGCTTCGCGTACCTCGTCCGCCTGCGTTGCCAGCACGCCGGACAGCGCGATGGCCCCGCCGGGCTTCACGCGCGCCGCCAGCAGCGGCGCCAGCACGCGCAGCGGATTGGTGAGGATGTTGGCAACGACGCGGTCGAACCGCGCGTCGAGCGGATCGCGGGAGTGCTGCAAGCTGAGACTGACCTCGTTGCGTTGTGCGTTTTCTTGTGCCGCCATGAGCGCCGCTTCATCGATATCGACGGCGACTACGTTGGCGGCGCCGAGCCTGGCGGCGGCAATGCCTAATATACCCGAACCGGTGCCGTAATCGAGCACCGACTCGCCCGGGCGCACATGGCGGCACAGCCACTGCAGGCAAAGCCGCGTGGTGGGATGACTGCCGGTGCCGAAGGCCATGCCGGGGTCGAGAACGATGTTGATGGCATCGGGATCGGGCGCGTCGTGCCAGGAAGGGACGATCCACAGCCGTTCGTCGATGCGGATCGGATCGAACTGGGACTGGGTGAGCTGCACCCAGTTCTGCTCCTGCACCTCAGCCACGGTGAAGGAGGGAACCTGGGCCAGCCCTGCATCCGCCGCGCCGGCGGCGATGGCCGACGGCAGATCCGCGCCCGGATCGAACAGCGCCACCACCTTGCTGGTCTGCCACAGCGGGCGCAGTTGCGCGCCCGGCTCGCCGAACTGGGGCTGCTCACGCTCGGTGCCGGCGTCCGCGTCCTCGATGGCGACGGACAGGGCGCCATGGCTCATCAGCGCATCCGAAAAGGCCTCCGCGTGGGCGGCGTCGGCATATAGGGTGACGGCGTACCACATGAGCTGCCGCGGCGCATGCGCCGCGACCCATTATTTGACGTTGGCGACTTCCTGCCGGGCGGCGAGCTTCTGCTCCAGGTAATGGATGCTGGTGCCGCCCTTGATGAAGCGCGCGTCCAGCATCAGCTCCTGGTGCAGCGGGATGTTGGTCTTGATGCCTTCCACGGCCATCTCCGACAGCGCGATGCGCATGCGCTTGATCGCCTGCTCCCGCGTGTCGCCGTAGGCGATGACCTTGCCGATCATGGAATCGTAGTACGGCGGCACGGTATAGCCCTGATAAACGTGCGAATCGACGCGGATGCCCGGCCCGCCGGGGGGATGGTAGGTCGTGATGCGCCCGGGGCAGGGGGTGAACTTGAATGGATCCTCCGCATTGATGCGGCACTCGATGGCATGGCCGCGAAACTCGATGTCGCGCTGGCGGAAGGCAAGCTTTTCTCCGGCGGCGATGCGCACCTGTTCCTGCACGATGTCGATGCCGGTGATCAGTTCCGTCACCGGGTGCTCGACCTGAACGCGGGTGTTCATCTCGATGAAGTAGAACTCCCCGTTCTCGAACAGGAACTCGAAGGTGCCGGCCCCCCGGTAGTTGATGCGGCGGCAGGCCTCGGCGCAGCGCTCGCCGATGCGCGCGATCTGGCGCCGGTTCAGATCCGGTGCCGGCGCCTCCTCGATGATCTTCTGATGGCGGCGCTGCATGGAACAGTCGCGTTCGCCCAGATACACGGCGTTGCGGAAGGAGTCGGCCAGCACCTGGATCTCGACGTGGCGCGGATTCTCCAGGAACTTCTCCATGTATACCGTGGGGTTGCTGAATGCCGCCTGGGCTTCGGCACGCGTCGTCTGCACCGCGTTGAGGAGCGCCGCCTCGGTATGCACCGTGCGCATGCCGCGGCCGCCGCCGCCGCCCGCGGCCTTGATGATCACCGGATAGCCGATGGCGCGCGCGATCTTGACGATCTCCTTCGGGTCTTCCGGCAGTGCGCCTTCCGAGCCCGGCACTACCGGGACGGCGGCCGCCTTCATCGCATCCTTGGCGCTGACCTTGTCTCCCATGAGCCGGATCGTTTCCGGGCGCGGACCGATGAAGACGAAGCCCGACCGCTCCACGCGCTCGGCGAAATCCGCATTCTCCGAAAGAAAACCGTATCCCGGGTGAATCGCCTCGGAGTCGGTGACCTCGGCCGCGCTGATGATGGCGGGTATGTTCAGGTAGCTGCCGGAGGAGGCCGGCGGCCCGATGCATACGGACTCGTCGGCAAGCTTGACGTATTTCGCCTCGATGTCCGCCTCGGAATGGACGACCACGGTCTTGATGCCGAGTTCGCGACAGGCGCGCTGGATGCGCAGCGCGATCTCGCCCCGGTTGGCGATGAGTATCTTCTCGAACATTAGGGAAACCTCGCCGCGCCGGCAGCAAGACGAAATGGCTGTGCAAGATCGCCGAGATGGTCGCGCATCGCTCGCACCCTCGGTTTCCCGCGGCGGAATCTCATCCGATCAGGAACAGCGGCTGGCCATACTCGACCGGCTGGCCGTTGTCCACGAGTATGGCCTTGATCGTCCCGGCGGCATCCGACTCGATCTCGTTCATGAGCTTCATCGCCTCGATGATGCAGAGGGTGTCTCCGACGGCGACCGCCTGCCCGACTTCCGCGAAGGGCCGGGAGCCCGGCGCGGACGAGCGGTAGAAGGTTCCCACCATCGGCGCCTTGAGAACGTGTCCTTCCTGTTGCGCGGCGGCCGCCGATTCCGCCGCGGCGGCGGCCGCCTCGGCGGGCGTCGGGACCGGGGCGGGCGCCGGGGATGTCAGCGTGGTGGTGTACATCGTGGGCGGGGGGGCGGCCCCGTGCTTGACGATCCTGACCCGCTCTTCGCCCTCCGTGACTTCCAGTTCGGAAATGCCGGATTCCTGCACGAGGTCGATGAGCTTCTTGAGCTTCCTCAGGTCCATAGGCGTGATCCTTTCGCGCGTCCGGTGCGGCCCGGCCGCGAGTCTGTCTACCGCTCCGTCCTTGGACCGGCAAAGCGGCGCAAGGCGTGCTCCAGGGCGAGTTCATATCCTTCTGCACCCAGACCGGAAATCACTCCGACCGCGAGATCGGAGAAATACGAGTGATGGCGGAAAGGCTCGCGGGCGAAGATATTGGAGAGGTGGACTTCGATGAACGGTATGGCGACGGCGGCCAGGGCGTCGCGCAGGGCGACACTGGTGTGGGTATAGCCGGCCGGATTGATGATGATGAAATCGATGCCTTCGGTGGCGGCGCCCTGCACCCGATTGATGAGTTCGCCTTCGCTGTTGCTCTGGAAGCTCTCGATGACCACACGAGCGGCGCGGGCGCGGCTCTCCATCGCCAGATGAATGTCCGCCAGGGTCACGCGGCCGTAAATGTCCGGCTCGCGGCTGCCGAGCAGATTCAGATTCGGGCCGTGCAGCACCAGTATCTTGCGTTCGCCGGTCCCCCGCGGGTCGCCAGTCTTGCCTTTCGCTTCACGCCTTGCCCGAATCATGGCCGCAAGTTTGCCGCAAATAGCGACAAGTTGTCCAGTTTTGGCTGCTGTGGGCCGCGCGCCTTCACATCATTTGCGCCAGAACGCCGTCCAGTTCGGCTTCGTCCAGCAGCCCGATCTTGACCTTGCGCGTGGCGCCGGAACGATCCAGCACGACGGTAAACGGAAGTCCCTGAGCCCGATTGCCAAAGGCGGGAGCGACGGCCATGGCGCTGCTGTCGGCGATCAGCAGCGTGTAATTTATGTTTTCTTTGGCAGCATAATCTCGGACTTTGTCGGCAGAATCGATGCTGATACCGACGAATTCAACCCCCTTCCCCTTGTATTTCTCGCTCAGGCGGATGAAACCCGGTATCTCCTCGCGGCAGGGCGGGCACCAGGTCGCCCAGAAATTCACCACCAGAACCTTGCCGCGCCAGTCCGAGAGCAGATGTTGCTTGTTCGCCAGATCGGGCAGGCGCAATGCCAGCAGTTGTGCCGCGGCATCCGGTGATACCGGCTGCGGAGCGATTCTCGACCAGCCGTACAAGGCGCCGGCGATGACCGCAGCGAAGGCCACCGCGAAGATGACCAGCCTTTGCTCCACCCTGCTCACGAAACCTCCCTCAGCAGCGCCTCGACTGCGCTCAACGCGGCCCGCTCCAGGATGCGGCCGGTGCGCGGGTTGCGATGCTGCATGCGCTCGGCGAATCGATCATGCACCGCGACCGAGATCGGTGTGTCTTCCCATTCGAAATTGAGTACCGCCTGAGGTGGCTCGCCGCTGCCGCGCCGTGTCTCGCCGTGGCGGTATTCGATCATGCGGTCGAGCAGGAAGATCTCCACCGGCTTGGGGCTTTCCGGGAAAACCAGCAGATCCACGGCCGCGTAGCGGCCGGCCGTGCCGTCCAGCACCGGGCCGGTCAGGTATGGAGAGAAGCGCTCCAGCAGGCGCATGGCGGACACGGCGACGGCGCGCAGCCGGTGCACCCTTTGTCGCTGCTCCTCGCTCTGGTAAAGCGATTGGTAGGCGCGCAGCTCGGTCTCGATCTCGGCATTGGCCGGCAGCGCCTCCGTTTCCGGGGCGCCGAGCTGGCGCGCTGCCTTGCGCTTGGCCAGCCCATAGTCGCTGATGCCGTCTTCGGCCATGAGGCGGGCGGCGAGGCTGGCGATGTTGCGCCGCATCGTCTGGTAGTGCAGCGCGTTGGTCTTCTGACGGTGGGGCATCGGCACCGGATCGCGGCAGTTCGCTACCGATTGGTTTAGAATTCGGCGCTATTTTACCCGGATAAGTCATGCACGTTCATATTCTTGGAATCTGCGGCACTTTCATGGGGGGCATCGCCCTCCTCGCGCGTGCGGCAGGCCACCGGGTCACCGGTTGCGATGCCAATGTTTATCCGCCGATGAGCACCCAGTTGTCGGCGGCGGGCATCGAACTCATCGAGGGCTATGGCGCCGACCAACTGGCCCTGGCTCCGGACATCTTTGTCGTGGGCAACGCCATCTCCCGGGGCAATCCGCTGCTGGAGGAGATCCTCGACCGTGGTTTGCCCTATGTCTCCGGACCGCAGTGGCTTTCGGAAAACGTGCTCCAAGGTAAGTGGGTGCTCGCAGTCGCCGGCACGCACGGCAAGACGACGACGACGGCCATGCTGGCGTGGATTCTGGAGTACGCGGGTCTGCGCCCCGGTTTTCTCGTCGGCGGCGTGCCGGTGGATTTCGGGGAATCGGCGCGCTGGAGCGATTCATCCTTTTTCGTCATCGAAGCCGACGAGTACGACACCGCGTTCAGCGACAAGCGCTCCAAGTTCCTGCACTACCGCGCCCGAACCGCGGTGCTGAATAATCTCGAATTCGATCACGCAGACATCTTCTCCGATCTTGCAGCGATCGAGACCCAATTCCACCATTTGGTGCGAACCCTGCCGCGTTCTGGCCTGATCGTCGCCAATGCGGCGGAGGAGAGTCTGAAACGTGTCCTCGCCCGAGGAGCGTGGACTCCGGTGGAATGGTTCAATGCTGCGGACGGCTGGTCGGCGGACGATCCTGCGCCGGATGGGCTGTTTTCGATCTGTCGCGATGGCGCGAGCTGCGGCCGCGTGCGGCTGGCGCTGCCCGGCTTGCACAACCGTCTCAATGCCGTGGCGGCGGTCGCTGCGGCGCGCCACGCCGGCGTACCGCCGCAGACAGCGGCCGCAGCGCTCAATGTTTTCCGCGGCGTGAAGCGGCGCCTGGAACTGCGGGGCATCGCCCACGGCATCACGGTCTATGACGATTTCGCCCATCATCCGACCGCCATTTCGGCCACCCTCGCTGCGCTGCGGCAAGTGGTCGCAAGTGCGACCATTCATGCCGTGCTCGAACCCCGTTCCAACACCATGAAGCTGGGCGTGATGAAGGATCAGCTGGCGGCCAGCCTCGACGCCGCCGACCGCGTCTATTGTTATGGCGCGAATCTGGGGTGGGACGCCGCGGCAGTCCTGTCGCCGCTCGGCGAGCGGGCGCGGGTGTTCGACGACATCGACGCCATCGTGGCGGCGCTGCGCACCGGCGCGCAGCCGGGGGACCATGTCGTCGTGATGAGCAACGGCGGCTTCGGCGGCATCCACCAGAAGCTTCTGACGGCCCTGTCCGGCGCCGGATCGCAGACTCCTTTGACCTGAATCAGCACCGTATTTTTGTGTCGTGCAGCATTTTTGATCCAGGTCAAGGCACGCTTGATAAGGAGCGATTCGTGTGCTAACTTATGGCCCGTTTCGCGGCACGATTTTCATAACTATTCGCGCCTTTACGATGGCGATGCCGCACTGGGGAGGAGAGTGTCTTCGGTCGTCCACATGCTCGACGCGCAATTCAGCGGCCCAGCGGGTTTCTCGGTACTCGCCAAGCGCAACTGCTCGATTGCGCCGGCGCGCCTGTGCGCGCTGTTTATCGCGCTGGGCGGAGTGTCCCTGGGGATCGCTGCGGCGTGGGGACTGATTGCCGGAGCCTGGTTGGTGCTTCCCTTCGCCGGTCTGGAAGTCGGCGCCCTGGCGTTGGCTTTCGTGTGGCATGCGCGGCAGGTCGGTGATTTCGAGCGCATCAGCCTCGAGGACGGCAAGCTCGTGGTCGAAATCTGCGAGCGCAGCCGCGTCGAGCGGCATGAATTCAATCCGCGGTGGGCGCGTCTGGTCGTGGCTCCCGGGCAGGATGCGCGCCTCGCCCTGCGCTCCCACGGCCGCGAGCTGGAGATCGGCCGGCATCTCGATACCGGGGATCGGCGGCGGCTGGCGGCGGAACTGCGGCGCGCGATGATGCCGCGCTACGACAAGAACCAATTCGATACATAAAGAGAGGCAAAGAACGATGGCGCTTCTGTCCAAACCAAGCAGCGCGGGGCTCCTGCTCGCAGCGGTTGCCGGCGCGTCCCAAGCAGGGAACGAGGTCAACCTCCAGCCGCCGGTGACGACAATCGCCGCGCAGATCTACGACATGCACACGCTGATGCTCGTGATCTGCCTGGTCATCTTCATCGCTGTGTTCGGCGTCATGTTCTATTCGGTCTATGCCCACCGCAAGTCCAAGGGCGCGGTGGCGGCCCAGTTTCACGAGAACACGACGGTCGAGATCTTGTGGACCGTCATTCCGATCTTCATTCTCCTGGGAATGGCGTGGCCGGCAACCAAGACCATCATCGCCATGAAGGACACATCCAATTCCGACATCACGGTGAAGGCCACCGGCTATCAGTGGAAATGGGGCTACGACTACATCAAGGGCGAGGGCGAAGGCATCCAGTTCTACAGCAGTCTCAAGACCCCCCAGGAGCAGATCCACAATCAGGCCCCGAAGGGCGAGCACTACCTGCTGGAAGTGGACAATCCGCTGGTGGTGCCGGTAGGCAAGAAAATCCGCGTCCTCACCACCGCCAACGACGTCATTCACGCGTGGTGGGTGCCGGCCTTCGGCGTCAAGCAGGATGCCATCCCCGGCTTCATCCGCGACACCTGGTTCAAGGCGGACAAGGTCGGCGTCTATCGCGGCAACTGCGCCGAACTGTGCGGCAAGGAGCACGGCTTCATGCCGATCGAGGTGCACGTGGTGGCGCCCGAGCAGTATGCGGCCTGGGTTTCGGAGCAGAAGAAGAAAGCCGCGGCCAACGTGGACGATCCCAACAAGAGCTTCGCCCTCGATGAACTGAAGGCACGCGGCGAGAAGGTTTACGCCGCCAATTGCGTCGCCTGCCACCAGGCCAACGGCAAGGGCGTACCGCCGGCCTTCCCGGCGCTCGACGGTTCCAAGGTCGTGCTCGGCCCGAAGGGCGGCCAGATCGAAACAATCCTCAACGGCGTGCAGCGCGACGGCAAGCAGACGGCGATGGCGGCCTGGGGCAAACAGTTGTCCGATACCGACATCGCCGCGGTGATCACCTACACGCGCAACCACTGGGGCAACGCGACGGGCGAGGTGGTCCAGCCGGCCGACGTCAAGGCGGCGCGCGGCGGGGGCGGGACTGCCGCAGCGCCCGCTGCCCAGGCGCCGCAGGCCGCCGCCGGCGGCGACGCCATGCCGGCTAAGATCTACTTCGACACCGGCAAGGCGGAGTTGCCGGGGGATGCCCAGGCCGCGATCAAGGCGGCGGTGGAATACCTGGCGGCCCACGCCGATGCCAAGGTCAACATCACCGGATATACGGACAAGTCGGGCAGCCTGGATACGAATCTCGAACTGGCGAAGGAACGCGCCCTGGCGGTGCGGGATGCCCTCAAGGGGGCCGGCGTGGCGGAGCAGCGCATCAACATGAAGCCGCCGGCGACGATCACCGGCAGCGGTGCGGACAAGGATGCGCGCCGGGTCGAAATCAATCCTGCCGGCTGAACCCGCACGAATCCGCAGCGCCCGAGCCCGCCAAGAATTCCACAGGAGTCCACTATGACGACGATCGCCCACGAGCACGCCCACGGCCATGAGCATGCGCACCACCCCAGCGGGCTGATGCGCTGGGTCACGACCACAAACCACAAGGACATCGGCACGATGTATCTGTGGTTCAGCCTGATGATGTTCTTCGCCGGCGGCGTCATGGCGTTGACCATCCGTGCCGAGTTGTTCCAACCCGGCCTGCAGGTGGTCAATCCGGACTTCTTCAACCAGCTCACGACCCTGCACGGGCTGGTGATGGTGTTCGGCGCGATCATGCCGGCCTTCGTCGGCTTCGCCAACTGGCAGATTCCGATGATGATCGGCGCGCCGGACATGGCCTTCGCCCGCATGAACAACTGGAGCTTCTGGCTGTTGCCGCCGGCGGCGACGCTGCTCATCACGTCGTTCTTCGTGCCCGGAGGCGCCACGGCCGCGGGCTGGACCCTCTATGCGCCGCTCTCGATCCAGATGGGCATGGGCATGGACATGGCGATCTTCGCCGTCCATATCATGGGCATGTCCTCGATCATGGGTGCGATCAACATCGTCACCACCATCCTCAACATGCGCGCGCCGGGCATGACGATGATGAAGATGCCCCTGTTCGTCTGGACCTGGCTCATCACCGCCTATCTGCTGATCGCAGTCATGCCGGTGCTGGCGGGCGCGGTGACGATGATCCTCACCGACCGCCACTTCGGCACCAGCTTCTTCAACGCCGCCGGCGGCGGCGACCCGGTGCTCTACCAGCACGTGTTCTGGTTTTTCGGGCACCCCGAGGTATACATCATGATCCTGCCCGCCTTCGGCATCGTCTCGCAGGTCATTCCCACCTTCGCGCGCAAGCCGCTGTTCGGCTACGCCTCGATGGTCTACGCCACGGCCTCGATCGCCATCCTGTCCTTCATCGTCTGGGCCCACCACATGTTCACCACCGGCATGCCGGCGGCGGGGCAACTGTTCTTCATGTATGCCACCATGCTGATCGCTGTGCCCACCGGGGTGAAGGTGTTCAACTGGGTGGCGACGATGTGGAAGGGCTCGATGACCTTCGAGACGCCGATGCTGTGGGCCGTCGGCTTCATCTTCGTGTTCACGATGGGCGGATTCACCGGCCTCATGTGCGCCATCACGCCGATCGACATCCAGATCCAGGATACCTACTATGTGGTGGCGCACTTCCACTACGTGCTGGTGGCGGGCTCGCTGTTCGCGATCTTCGCCGGCACCTACTACTGGCTGCCGAAATGGACCGGCCATATGTACCCCGAAGGCCTCGGCAAGCTGCACTTCTGGTGCTCGATCATCTTCTTCAACATCACCTTCTTCCCGATGCACTTCCTGGGGCTGGCCGGGATGCCGCGCCGCATCCCGGATTACGCGACCCAGTTCACCGACTTCAACATGATGGCTTCGATCGGCGCCTTCGGTTTCGGCCTGTCGCAACTCCTCTTCGTCGCCGTCCTGCTGAAGACGATCAAGGGCGGCAAGAAGGCGGACGCGAAGGTGTGGGAAGGGGCCGATGGACTGGAGTGGACCCTGCCCTCGCCGGCTCCGTATCACACCTTCGAGGAAGCGCCGCTGGTCAAGTGATGGCAGCGGACCGGAGAACGAACATGGACACGCGCGCGACGAACATCCGGCGCACCGCGCTGGTGCTGCTGTCGATCGCCCTCGTGTTCTTCTTCGGCATCATGGTCAAGTACCTGCTGGTCGGAAAATGACGTCCGCCGCCAATCGCACGCTGCTGCTGAAGCTCGCCGTAATCGCCGTCCTCATGTTCGGCTTCGGCTTCGCGCTGGTGCCGTTCTACAAGAAGATCTGCGAAGCGGCCGGCATCAACAATTTGCTTCAGGCGGACGAGGTGGTGAACACGCAGGTGAACCGGACGCGCCGTATCACGATCGAATTCGACGCCAACACGCACGACCTGCCCTGGCGCTTCAAGCCGCTGCAGTCCAGCCTGACCGTTCATCCCGGCGAGATCGCCCAGGTTGCCTACGAGGTCGTCAATACCCGCGATCAGCCGGTGAGCGGGCAGGCGGTGCCGAGCTACGGGCCGAGGCTGGCGGGACAGTATTTCAAGAAGATGGAATGCTTCTGCTTCGCGCGCCAGACCCTGAATGCGGGCGAGACGCGGCAGATGCCGGTGGTGTTCGTGGTCGATCCGGCGCTGCCGCAGGACGTCAAGACCATCACCTTGTCCTATACGTTCTTCGAGATCGCCGGTACCGGCACCAAGCAGGTGGCGGCGCCCGCGGCCGACGAGCCCGCGGCGAAGGGGAACCGCGGATGAGCGAAGTGAAGCAGCAGCCCCCCGCCGAAGCAGGCCCGCAGCCGCGCCAGGCGGGATTTTTTGCCGTCGCGCGCGCCGTATTCTGGTCCTTTCTCGGCGTGCGCAAGAAGAGCCACTACCACGAGGATGCGGTCACCATCAAACCCTACCAGGTGATCATCGCCGGCATCATCGGTGCGATTCTGTTCATCCTGACGCTGGTGATGGTGGTGCGCTTCGTGACCGCCCAATAGAGAATCCACAACAGTTCATTCGGGAGAGAACACCGATGTCGTCCCAGGCCGAGAAATATTTCATCCCTGATCCGTCGTATTTTCCGATCTTCGGCTCGCTCGCGCTGCTGTTGCTGGGGGGCGGTGCGGCGATGTGGGTCAATCACGTGCCGGCTGGTCCCTATTCCGTCGCCGCCGGCGCCGCCGTGCTGATCTACATGTTGTTCGGCTGGTTCGGCACCGTCATCCGCGAATCGGAAGGGGGCAAATATGGCCAGCGCGTGGACACCTCGTTCCGCTGGGGCATGGGCTGGTTCATCTTCTCGGAGGTGATGTTCTTCGCCGCGTTCTTCGGCGCCCTGTTCTATGTGAGGGTGCTTGCGATCCCGGATCTCGGCACCCTCGAATCCCGCGCCCTGCTGTGGCCGGGCTTTGCGGCGGGTTGGCCGACCGCCGGCCCCGGCTTCGCCGAGCAGTATTCGCCCATGGGGGCGTGGGGCATCCCGGCCATGAACACCTTGATCCTGCTCACCTCCGGCGCGACGATCACCTGGGCGCACTGGGGGCTGCTCAACAACAACCGCACCCAGCTCACGCTCGGCCTGATCGCCACCATCGCTCTCGGCGTGGTGTTTCTCGGCTTCCAGGCCTACGAATACATCCATGCCTACAGCGAGTTGAACCTGAAGCTGACCACCGGCATCTACGGCTCGACCTTCTTCATGCTGACCGGATTTCACGGCATGCACGTGACGATCGGCGCCACCATGCTGATCGTCATCCTGTTCCGCGTGCTCGCCGGACACTTCCGGCCGGATCACCACTTTGCCTTCGAAGCCGTGGCCTGGTACTGGCACTTCGTCGATGTGGTGTGGCTGTTCCTGTTCGTGACGGTTTATTGGTTGTAGGCCCCGTAGTACCGCAGCACGTGCGCCGCACCGTCGGGTGCGGCGCTGTTTTTTTGTGGTGCTACAAACGCTGGGTGATGAGGCCGAAGTAATAAGCGGCCATCAGCATGAGAAACAGTGCGATCGACAGCCCCACGCGCCAGGCCAGCGCCCTGGCGGCGCGGGTGCGGTTCTGGCCGCGATCCTTCACGATGAAGACCAGCGCCGATGCCAGGCTGCCGAGGATCAGGACGAGGAAGAGGATGACGACGATGCGCATGAATGGCCGAGGCGGTGAAAAGGCGCAGTGTAAGGGATCGCCGAGCTGCACGCCAGCCGCCGGCGGCACCGCCGCGTGATGGCGTTGGCATTGCGTCTGCGGCTCTTTCCGACGCTGGCAGCGGCGGCGATGATCGCGCTCACGGTTTCGCTCGGCAACTGGCAGAGCGGGAGAGCGGGCGAGAAGGAAGCGCTGCAGCAGCGTCTCGATTCCCTGAGCCGTGAATCTCCGGTTCATCTCGGCGCAGCGGCGGCGGATGCCGCTGGGCTGGACATGCGCCGGGTCATCGCCCGTGGCGAGTGGCAGGCCGAACGCATGGTATTGCACGACAACCGGGTGCGCCGCGGCCAGCCCGGCTACCACGTGCTGATGCCCGTGAAGCTGGAGGGCGGCGACATGCATGTGCTGGTCAATCGCGGCTGGGTCGCCGCCGCCCGCGATCGTTCGGTGCTGCCGGAGATCGCGACACCAGCCGGCACGGTCAGCGTGGAAGGCATCGCCCGGGTTCCGGGCGACAAGGTGTTCGAACTGGCCGGCGACACGCAGCCGGGCAGGGTGTGGCAGAACGTGACGCTGCAGCGTTTCCGCGACTGGTCCGGGCTGCAGCTGCAGCCGGTGGTGGTGCAGCAGACCAACGACGCAGGGGACGGACTGGCGCGCGAATGGGAGCGCCCGGACCTCGGCATCGACAAGCATCGCGGCTACGCGCTGCAGTGGTACTCCCTGGCGGGGCTGACGGCGGTGCTGCTGCTGGTGCTGTCGCTGAAGCGCGAATCCGGCGAGGCAGGATTGACATGAAACTCACGAACAAGCAGACATTGCTCCTCATCGCCCTGGTGTGCATCGTGCCGGTGGCGGCATCGTATTTCGTTTACTACTATGCGCCGCCGTCGAAGACCATGAACTATGGCGAACTGGTGGAGACCAGGCCGCTGCCGGCGCATCGCCTCACCGCCATGGACGGCCGACCGTTCTCCCTGGCCGAGCTCAAGGGCAAGTGGATCATGCTGCAGCTCGACGCCGGCGACTGCGGCGAGGGCTGCCGGCAGAAGCTCTATTTCATGCGCCAGGTGCGCAAGGCCCAGGCCAAGGAGATGGATCGGATCGAGCGCGTGTGGCTGGTGACCGATGGCGGCATTCCCGGCGCGGAAGTGCTCCGGGAATTCGAGGGCACCCATGTCGCACGGGCCGACGACGCGGCACTGCTGGCCGCGCTGCCGGCCGCCGCCGACCGTACCGATCACATCTACCTGATCGATCCGCTGGGCAATATCGTGCTGCGCTTCCCTCCGCATCCGGACCCGAAGAAGATGATCAAGGACCTGGAACGGCTGCTGAAGTATTCGCGCATCGGTTGAATCATGTATCGCCGGCTCATCCTCGATACCACCGCACTCACCTTCATCCTCATCGTGCTCTGCTCTCTGATCGGACTCGGCTTCGCACCGACGCGCCACGCAGGCCTGTCGTTGCCCGGCTGGCTGCTGATTTTCGTTGTCTGCCTTCAGTTAGCCCTCGGTCTGGCCAACGTCGCCTTCAGGCTGCCGCTGCCCAACGCCGTGGCGCACAACGGCGGCGCAGCGGCGCTGCTGGCATTGATGGTTGTGATAAATTTCAAACTCAACGCGACGCCATCCGTCGCGCGCTCCCCGGGGGTCCTGCATGAAAGCCCTGCCGCTTGACTGGCATTCCGCTTCGCATCGGTTGCAGCAGTACTATCAGCTGACGAAGCCGCGCGTCGTTTCGCTCATCGTTTTCTGTGCCGTCATCGGCATGTTCCTCGCCGTTCCCGACGGGCTGCCGCCAGCGCAGACCGTGTTCTTCGCCACCGTCGGCATCGCGCTGGTGGCCGGCGCTGCGGCCGCGGTCAATTGCCTGGTGGAGCAGAAGATCGATGCCTTGATGGCCCGCACCCGCGCCCGCCCGCTGCCGCGCGGCGAGGTCAGTTCGCCCGAAACGCTGCTGTTTTCCGGCGTCGTCGGCGGCCTCGGCTTGACCCTGCTGTGGCACGGCGTGAATCCGCTCACCATGTGGCTGACGCTGGCCACCTTCGTCGGCTACGCCATCATCTATACGGTGATCCTGAAGCCTGCCACGCCCCAGAACATCGTCATCGGCGGAGCCTCGGGTGCCATGCCTCCGGTGCTGGGCTGGGCGGCGGTGACCGGCGAGGTGTCGCACCAGGCGCTGCTGCTGTTTCTCATCATCTTCGCCTGGACGCCGCCCCACTTCTGGTCGCTGGCTCTGTACCGCACCCGCGAATATGCGCGCGCCGGCCTGCCCATGCTGCCGGTCACCCACGGCCCGGAATTCACCCGGCTGCAGGTGCTGCTGTACACCATCATCCTCGTGGCGGTGACGCTGCTGCCCTTCGCCACCCGCATGAGCGGATGGATCTATCTGTTCTGCGCCCTGGCGCTGGGTTTCGTCTTCCTCGCCTACGCCTGGCTCCTGTGGCGCGAGTACAGCGACAACGTGGCACGGCGGACCTTCCGCTATTCCATCCTCTACCTGTCGGTGCTGTTCGCGGCACTTCTGGTGGACCATTACCTGCCGCTGTGAACGGATCGCCCTGGCGTCGCATCCCTGGTGCGATACGGATGACTCGGAGCGGGCCGCAGGGCTCACCGGTACGGCCCGTGTTGGAGTCGGCGCGCCGCTTGTGTCTGGCCCTTTGCGCCGCCGTGCCGTTGCTGCTCGCCGGATGCGGCGGCTCGGACGTCAAGTTCGCCAGCACCGATATCACCGGCGTCGACTACGGCAAGGACTTCGCCCTCACCGACCACAGCGGCAAGCCACGCAAGCTGGAGGATTTCCGCGGCAAGGTGGTGACCCTGTTCTTCGGCTACACCCAGTGCCCCGACGTCTGTCCGACCAATCTGTCCACGATGGCGCAGGTTATGAAGCTGCTGGGCGACGATGCCCGGCGTGTGCAGGTGCTCTTCGTCACGGTGGACCCGGAACGCGACACGCAGGATTTGCTGGCGCAGTACGTCCCCGCCTTCCATGCCGGTTTCCTCGGTCTGCGCGGCGACGCCGAAACTACGCGGAAGACGGCGCAGGAGTTCAAGGTCTTCTATCAGAAGGCGCCGGGCAAGACCGCGACCTCGTACACCGTCGATCACACCGCCGGAACCTACGTCTTCGATCCTATGGGCCGGCTGCGGCTGTACCTCAGGCACGGTGAGGCTCCGGACGTGATCGCAGGAGATATCAAGCTGCTTCTGGCCGGCAAATGACAACGGGCGGCAATAGCCGCCCGCTCTGACGTGCGCCGCAGCGATCAGGCTATCGCCGCGCCGAGCAGTCCCTTCATCTTCTGCATTGCCTTGGCTTCGATCTGGCGGATGCGTTCCGCCGATACGCCATACTCCGCCGCCAGTTCGTGCAGGGTGGCGCTTTCGCCATCGTGGAGCCAGCGGCGCGCGATGATGTTGCGGCTGCGCGCATCCAGGCTCGCCAGCGCCTTCTTCAGCCCGTCCTCCTGCAGCGCCTGCATCTGCCGCTCGGCCAGCACTTCGGAAGGCTCGGCGTGGGGGTCCGCCAGATAGGCGATGGGCGCGACGCGCTCGTCATCCTCGTCGCTGCTCGGCTCCAGCGCCACGTCCTGGCCGGAAAGGCGGGTTTCCATCTCCACCACTTCCGCGGGCTTGACGTTGAGTTGGCGCGCCATGCCATTGACCTCGTCGGGGCCCATGGTGTGCAGACCGCTCTTCAGGCTGCGCAGATTGAAGAACAGCTTGCGCTGCGCCTTGGTGGTGGCGATTTTCACCAGCCGCCAGTTGCGCAGGATATATTCGTGGATCTCGGCCTTGATCCAGTGGATGGCGAAGCTCACCAAGCGCACGCCGCGCTCGGGGTCGAAGCGCTTCACCGCCTTCATCAGCCCGATGTTGCCTTCTTGGATCAGGTCGGCGTGGGGCAGGCCATAGCCGAGATAGCCGCGCGCCACCGACACGACCAGCCGCAGATGCGAAACGACCAGTTGCCGCGCTGCATCGACGTCGTCGTCCTGATGGAAGCGTCGCGCCAGTTCCAACTCGCTCGCCTCGCTCAGGATCGGAAAGCGATTCACCGTCTGGATGTAGCTCTCCAGACTGCCGACTGCAGACGGTACCGGCAGGGAAAACGTTTGGCCCATTCAGCATTACCTCCTTGGGGGCAATTTTAGCACTCTGGACTTCTGAGTGCTAATCGCGTGTCGGAGTTCCCCAACCGCTGTCGTCCGCGCCGCCGCCTCCTCTTGCCGCAGCGGGTACGGAACAGCCTTACAATGCGCAGCACATTCCTTCAGGAGTCGCAATGAGATCTGTCCACCTCTTCGTCGCCGGGGCACTCTGGCTCTGCGTTGCCGTGGCCGCGGCCCAGGAGCCTCCCATTCCGGAAGATCCACGCCAACTGGTGTCCATGCCCGCCATCTCGCAGGCAGTGCTGCGCGAGGAGATGATCGACAATATGGGGGCGCTGCACGAGATCATCGCGCTGCTGCCGCAGAACAAGCTCAAGGAGGCGGCGGACATCGCGGAGCAGCGCCTCGGACGCTCCAGCATGGGCAAGCACGCGGCCCGCACCCGCGGGCAGGGGCCCGGACGCTACATGCCGGAGGCGATGCGCGGCATCGGTCTGGCGATGCACGACGCGGCGAGCGAGTTCGCCAACATCGCCCGCTCCGGCGACCAGGCGAAGGCCTATGCGGCGCTGCAGCAGGTGACGGCGAACTGCGTCGCCTGCCACGCGGCCTATCGCACCCGTTGATGACGCCCATGGGGCCCGACACGATCCTTCACAACGTGCGGTCAAGGAATGCTGTGCCCGTCTCCCTCACCCCCAGCCCCTCTCCCGGGAGGGAGAGGGGAGCTTCGAGAGTCGCCTTGCGGCGACTTTTGCGGTAGTGCGTTACTCGGATCTGCGCGACTTCGTCGCCCAGTTGGAGAAGCTGGGGGAGTTGAAGCGCGTCGGCGTCGAGATCGATCCGCGGCTGGAAATGACGGAGATCTGCGACCGCGTGCTGCGCAGCGGCGGGCCGGCGATCCTGTTCCAAAAGCCCAAGGGACACTCGATCCCGGTGCTGGGAAACCTGTTCGGCACGGTACGGCGCGTGGCCCTGGGCATGGGCGAGGACTCGCCCGAGGCGCTGCGGGAAGTGGGCAAGCTTCTGGCCTATCTCAAGGAACCGGAGCCGCCCAAGGGCCTGAAGGACGCCTGGGACAAGCTGCCCGTGCTCCGGCAGGTGCTCCACATGCAACCCAAGGTCGTGTCCGCCGCCCCCTGCCAGGAGATCGTGTGGGAAGGCAGGGACGTCGACCTGTCACGGCTGCCGATCCAGACCTGCTGGCCGGGTGACGCGGGCCCGCTCATCACCTGGGGACTTACGGTCACCCGCGGGCCGCTCAAGGCGCGGCAGAATCTGGGCATCTACCGCCAGCAGGTGATCGGTGGGAACAAGGTCATCATGCGCTGGCTCGCCCATCGCGGCGGAGCGCTGGACTTCCGCGACCACTGCGCACGCAATCCGGGGCAGCCGTTTCCCGTGGCCGTGGCGCTGGGCGCCGACCCCGCCACCATCCTCGGCGCCGTGACGCCGGTACCGGATACGTTGTCGGAGTACCAGTTCGCCGGCCTGCTGCGGGGTGCCAAGACCGAGGTGGTGAAGTGCCTCGGTTCGGATCTGCAGGTACCGGCATCGGCCGAGATCGTCCTGGAGGGGCTGATTCACCCCGGCGAGGCGGCGCGGGAAGGACGCATCGTCTACGAAACGGCCCTGGAGGGGCCGTTTGGGGACCACACCGGCTATTACAACGAAGCGGCGGAGTTTCCGGTGTTCACCATCGAGCGCATCACCATGCGGCGCGACCCGATCTACCACTCCACCTACACCGGCAAGCCGCCCGACGAGCCGGCCATCCTCGGCGTCGCCCTCAACGAAGTGTTCGTGCCGCTGTTGCAGAAGCAGTTTCCGGAAATCACCGATTTCTACCTTCCGCCCGAAGGCTGCTCCTACCGGCTGGCCTGCGTGTCGATGCGCAAGCAGTACCCGGGGCACGCCAAGCGCGTGATGTTCGGCATCTGGTCCTTCCTGCGCCAGTTCATGTACACCAAGCTCATCATCGTCACCGACGACGACGTGAACATTCGCGACTGGAAGGAGGTGATCTGGGCGCTCACCACCCGCGTCGATGCCGCCCGCGACACCGTGATGGTGGAGAACACGCCGATCGACTATCTCGACTTCGCCTCCCCGGTGGCCGGACTGGGCAGCAAGATGGGCATCGACGCCACCAGCAAGTGGCCGGGCGAAACCAGCCGCGAGTGGGGCCGGCCGATCGCGATGGACGAGTCGGTGCGGCGGCGCGTCGACGAAATCTGGTCCGGGCTTGGGATTTGAGGGTGTGCCCCCAAATCAATTGCGGCGCTGCGCGCGCCAACCCGGGAACGCAGGGCGCGCCGTGCGCGCCGATTCATCAAGAAAGGACTCATCATGAACTCATCGGTTACCCCCTCCGCTCCCGCCAGCGTGGTGGATGTCCCGAGCGACGGGCTGATCCGGCTCACCCACCTCATGTACCTGCTCCACGCCATCGGCCTGGGCATCGGCGCTTTCTCGCAGGCGGCCACCGTGGTCGGCGCGTTCGTCTTCGGCTGGACGTCGATCATCGCCATCATCATCAACTACATCAAGCGCGACGACATCCGGGGCACCTTCCTGGAGAGCCACTTCCGCTGGCAGGCCAGCACCTTCTGGTGGTGCGTGCTGTGGCTGGTTCTGGGCGGCATCCTCTACGTTCTGCTGGTGGGCTTCCTGCTCAACTGGCTGGTGTTCGGCATCGTCGGCCTGTGGGCCATCTACCGCATCGCGCGCGGTTGGCTGGCGCTCAACAGCCGGCGCCCGATGCCGGAGTGAGCAGGCAGGGCAGCCGATGCGATTCGAGCAGGCGCTGACGCGGGGGCGTTTGCTGCGGCGCTACCAACGCTTCCTGGCGGACGTGGAGGTGGCGGGGAAAACGGTGACCGCCCACTGCCCCAATACCGGTTCGATGCTCGGGTGCGCCGTTCCCGGCAGCCCGGTGTGGTTGTCGCGCTCCGACAATCCCGGCCGCAAGTACGCCTGGACCTGGGAACTGGTAGAGGTACCCGAGGGAGCGATGGTGGGCATCCACACCGGGCGCAGCAATCATCTGGTGCGCGAGGCGATCGAAGGCGGGACGCTGCGCGAACTCGCGGGCTATGACACGATGCGCGGCGAAGTGCCCTACGGCGAGCAGCGCAGCCGCATCGACTGGCTGTTGTCGGGATCGGGGCGGCCGGACTGCTATCTGGAAGTGAAGAACGTCACCGCGGCGGTGCGCGACGGCGTCGCCTTCTTTCCCGACGCCGTCACCGCGCGCGGCACGAAGCATTTGCAGGAAATGACGGCGCTGGTGCGGCAGGGCAGGCGTGCCGTGCTGTGCTTCTGCGTGCAGCGCGGCGATGCCGGCGAGGTGCGGCCGGCCGACCACATCGACGCTACCTACGGCCGGGTGCTGCGGCAGGCGCTGGCCGCCGGCGTGGAGGCGATCGCCTGCGGCGCCGACGTCTCGGCACAGGGTATCGATCTGGTGCGTCCTTTGCCCGTGGTCATCCCCTGAACGCGGCTGTGACGATGAATCAGGTCGCGGGCGAACGCTATCCGCTGTACATGGCCGATCAGTTGCGGACCGTACTCGATCGCATGGCAGCGCGGATGGCGGGGCTGCTGGCGGGCGCCGAGGATCCGCTGCTCCTGGGTATCCTGCGCCGCGGCGACCCGGTCGCGGCGATGCTGCAGGAACGATTGAAGCTGCGTCACGGGCTGGAGGTGCCCCGCTACAGCCTCAGACTCAAGCGCTACGGCGACGACCTGGCGCTGCTCCATCCCGAAACGGCGCTCACGGAGAATGCCGAGTTCACGGCGCGTGACGTTAGCCGCAGCACGGTGCTGATCGTCGATGACGTGCTGTACCAAGGGCATTCGCTGGTGCGCGTGCTCGCCTATCTGGCGCAGCGCGGCGCGCGGGCGATCCACGCGGCGGTGCTGGTGGACCGCTGCGTGGCGCAGGTGCCGGTGCGCGCCGCGATCGTCGGCCTGCGCCTGCAGGTGGCCCCGGGCGACGTGGTGGAATGCCACGTCCCGCCCTACGAGCAGGAATTCGAGATACGGCTGTTGCGGCCGAGGGTGCCGTAGGCTGCGGTCATTCCGGCGGCGCGTGCGACCCGCGCTCGATCGGAGTCGCGGCGCGCTTGCGGCGGGACGGCGCGTACAGGAAGCGCCATGCCACCCAGGCCAGCACCGGCAGCGCGAGCAGCACGCAGGATCTCCTCCACACCCAGTTCCTCGAGTTCGCCGTTCCACCATGCGATTCCGGTGCGCAAGGCCTCGAACAGCAGCACCGAATAGCCGAAAGCGATGAGCAGTCCGCCTATTTTTTGCGGGGGCATCAGAAGTTACTCCCTGTCGTAGATCCATTGCAGCAGCGCGTCCTGCGCCGCCCGCGCCGCCGACGCATGGGGATGGTTGACCAGAAACACCACCACCCAGCGCCGTCCGTCCTTGTCCAGAACGTAGCCGGCGATCGACTTCGCGCCTTCCAGCGTGCCCGTCTTGAGATGGGCGCGGCCCGCGATGCCGTTGCCGTGCATCCGCTTTCTCATGGTGCCATCCACGGCCGTCAGCGGCAGCGAGGCAATGAACTCCGGCATGACCGGACTGCGATAGGCAGCCTGCAGCAGGCGCCCCAGGCTCTCGGCACTGATGCGTTCGCGGCGCGACAGCCCCGAGCCGTTCTCCAGCACCAGCTCGGGAAAATCGAGCCCCTTGCGTTTGAGCCAGGCACGGATCGCTGCGTCGGCGTCCGCTTCCCGCGCCGGCGTTTGCCCGTGCTCGGCGCCCAGAGTGAGGAACAGCTGGCGCGCCATGACATTGTTGCTGAGCTTGTTGATGTCGCGCACCACTTCCGCCAGCGGGGGCGAGTCGATGGACGCGAGTGGTCTCTCTCCCGTCGGTACGACGCCGTCGCGCACGCCGCCCCCGAGGGTGCCGCCCAGCTCCGACCAGAGCCGGCGGAACACCCCCAGAACGAACTCGGGGTGGGAGAGCACGCCGAGGCTCAAGGTTTTCTCGCCGCAGGTGGCGGGAAAAGTGCCGGTCAGGACCAGCCGCGCGGTTTCGCCGTGGCGGGCCAAATCGGCGCGGACAGAGTCCTTCCAGTCGCCGCACGGACCGTCGCTGAGCTTGAGGAGGTTGAGGACATCGATCTGCGCCGGTTGCGGCTCGGGCAGTACGGCTACAGCCGTCGCGCCGGCATCCGGAATGAGCGTGAGTTGCACCGCCTTGAAGCTGAGCAGCAGCGCGTCGGCACCCACGTTGTAGGCGGCGAGCGGCTCGCCGTCGAAGGCCGCCGGGTCATGCGGCGCCGGCGCGAAACGGCCGCGGTCCAGCACCAGATCGCCGCGGATGTGCTGCAGGCCGCGTGCCCGCAGGCTGCGCAACAGCAGCCAGAACTGCTCGAAGCTGAGCCTGGGGTCGCCGCTGCCCTTGAGCAACAGGTCGCCGTCGAGTACGCCGTCCGTGAGGCGGCCGACGGCGTAGGCCTCGGTGCGCCAGGTGTAGGCAGGCCCCAGCAGTTCCAGCGCGGCATAGGTGGTGACGAGCTTCATCACCGACGCCGGATTCATCGGCTGCGAAGCGTTGACGCTGACCTTGGGCTTCCGGGCGCCGGCTTCCTGCACGAAGACGGCGACGCCTGAGGCCGGAATGTCGGTCGCCTTCAGCGCTTGGACGAGGGGAGGGGGAATCGGGTCGCTGCCGCGGGCGAAGGCCAGTCCGGCGACCCACGCGAACAGCAGGATCACCAGGATGCGCACCTGATCCTTCAGCCGCGCCGTGGCGGATGGTACCAGTGTGGCGAGCGATTGGTGGGATCTTCGCATCATGGCTCGCCACTATAACCGGGGTCCAGCATGCGCTGGGCGGCGGACGCGGCGGCGTTCCAGTGGCCCCGGGTTGCGGCTGCGGCAAAATTGCAACAGTTTGTGACAGGACGCACGACAGCATATCAGGATATGCTTATAATACAGTAAATCCGAGGGTTCGGATTCAAAAATATGTCATACAGTTAAGAAAGGAGCTAACGCGGGTTTGCCTTGAAGCCGAAATCTACGGTGAGGCAGCGCGCCGGCGTTTTCAGCGCCGAGCGATGCACCCGAGAAAGGAAAGGAATGCCATGACTACTTCCATCGATTATGAACTGCATAAGCTGACCGGAACCATCGACGATGTCGGTGTGCGTCTTCCTCCGGCCGTCGACACGGCCGGCGACAAGAATGCAGTTTTCCACCCCGAGATCCGGATGCGCACTGCGGCCGGTACGGCCGTGCTCAGCAATGTGTACGTGTCCAGGGACATCGACGACCTGATCGCCCCCGGGGTTTCCTGCGACCTCTACGTCGTGGAGGCGGAAGCGCAGTTGTGTCCGCCCGGCCACGGTTGCGTACCTCAGGATCCGTTCTGTCACGTGTTCGCGATCGACTGCGGCAAGGACTGCAAGTCTGCTGTCCTGAACACCGCGCGCCATTTCGGCGCCATCAAGCAGCGTGGCGTCGACCTGCTCCTGTCCTGGGCGGGCATGGCCCTGCTCATGTCGTTCGTCCTCATCGGGATACCGTTCCTGATCTACTTCGGTATCCTCACCCTGCTCGCGCTGTCGATTCGCATCCCGTCGGCCGACGAGTTGCGGGGCTTTCTCGGCAGCGCAGGTTTCCCAGTCGGCCGCGACTGCGCCGCTTGACCGCGGCCGGCGAAATTCGCGGCAGGAATCCAGCCTGCCATTGCCCTGGCTGGCGCCGTTAGAATGGCGGGCATGGATGACATCCCCACCCTGCCGTTCGCCACGCTGACCCCGGATTGCGTGCTGGCGGCGCTCGATAGCGTCGGTCTGCGCGGCGACGGGCGCCTGCTGGCGCTCAACAGCTACGAGAACCGCGTCTATCAGGCCGGCGTGGAGGACGCGGCTTCCGAGTCGGTCGTGGTGAAGTTCTATCGGCCGGCACGCTGGACGGACGCCGCCATCCTCGAAGAGCACGCCTTCGTCAGCGAACTCGCGGAGCGGGAGATCCCGGTGGTGGCCGCCACGCCGCTGGGGGACCGAGGCACGCTGCACAGCTTCGCCGGATTCCGCTTCGCGGTATTTCCGAGGCGTGGAGGACGGGCCCCCAACCTCGAGGATCCCGCGACGCTGAACTGGATGGGCCGGTTCATCGCGCGCATCCATGCCGTCGGTGCGCTCAAGCCGTTCCGCGAACGACCGGCATTGACGATTGCGAGCTTCGGCGAAGAGCCGGCCGCCTATCTGCTGGCGCACGGCTTCATTCCGACCGACCTGGAGGCTGCCTATCGCAGCGTCGTGGCGCAGGCCCTGGACGGGGTGCGGCGCTGCTTCGACCGGGCAGGCGCGGTGAAACCCCTGCGCCTGCACGGCGACTGTCATGCCGGCAACGTGCTGTGGACCGACGCCGGCCCGCACTTCGTCGATTTCGACGATAGCCGCATGGGGCCGGCAGTGCAGGATTTGTGGATGCTGCTGTCGGGCGAGCGGGCCGACATGACCCGGCAGATCGGCGATCTGCTGGCCGGCTACGAGCGCTTCTTCGATTTCGACCCACGCGAACTGCATCTGGTCGAGGCGCTGCGCACCCTGCGCCTGATCCACTATTCGGCTTGGCTGGCGCGGCGCTGGGACGACCCGGCTTTTCCCGCGGCATTCCCCTGGTTCAACACCCAGCGCTACTGGCAGGACCGCATCCTCGAACTGCGCGAACAGATCGCGCTGATGGACGAACCGCCCCTGTTGCCGGCGTGACCTCGACCGGCCAGCGCGCTGCACGGGAGCGGTCGGCGTGCCCGCGCGGTCGAACTCCCCGACAATCGGCTTGACGCGGGCCGCGTGATTACCTAGACTGTATGTGCGGGAACGAATCCCACAGATTCGTGCCGACCGCAGACTCAGCCGCAGCGAGTGGCACGGCTGCGAAGACGGGAGTACCGCTCAAACCGTCTTCGCCACAGCGCCGTACCGATTGCCAACCGATGGAACGCGACTACTTGCCGCCTTTTCACGTCGTTGAGACGTCTGGAGTCAAGAGATGACACCCACGACCAGGATCCTGATCGTCGAAGACGAGGAAATCCTCGCCGCAAATCTGCGCGAGTATTTCCTCAAGCGCGCCGCTGAAGTTCGGGTGGTGGGCAGCGGTGAAGCCGCCCTCGACTGTGCGCCGGACTTCGAGCCCGATCTGGCGGTGATGGACTTTGGTCTGCCTGGCATGGACGGTCTCGACACTTTTGCGGAACTCCGCCAGATCTGCCCGCAGATTCGCTGCGTGCTGATGACGGGGCATCCCACCGACGCCATCTTCCGGGCTGCCCACGAATACGGCATCGGCTGCATCCTTGAGAAGCCGTTTCCGTTCGCCACGCTAGAGGGTATCATCCCCGCCGAATCCCCCCTTCCGGTGTCGATGCCGAGGGAAGGGCACCGTGTCTCGGCGACGCGCCGCCGTGGAGAACGGCGCCACGCGACTGCCGCTGCCCCGCTTCCGTTCCATAGCTCAGATGGTTGGGTGACGAGGGAGCGCAGGCGCGATGATCGGCGCAGATCGACCGACCGACGCGACGCTGCCGCGGCCTCGCCAACGTGAGGCTTTCCGCGCCCCGGCGTCCGCCCACGCTGCCTACTGCAGCCTGAAGACCACCGGCAGGATCATTTCCCGCACACCGAGGCCCGGCAGAGGGCCCAGCGCGCGGGCCGCGCGGAGCGCTGCCTGATCCAGTTCGGCATGGCCGCTGCTGGCGGCGATCTGAACGTCGACCAATCTGCCCGCCGCATCGAGGGTCAGCCGCAACCGCACTTCACCTTCGATTCCCTGCGCCGCCGCCTCCTGCGGATAGAACCGGTGTTGCGCCGGCTTGCGCTTTGCCTGTTTGATGTCGGCGGGCGCAGGGGCGTCGGCCGCGCTCGCTTGCGGGTCGCGCGGAACGATGTCCAGAGTCGTTGCGGCAGGCGACCGATCCGGCGACTCCTCGGTCAGCGTGTCTTTCAGCAGCGCAGCGTCCGGATCCTGAGGAGTCTTCGGGGTGGAGGATAGCAGACGCGCTTCCAGCGGAAACCGGTTCAGGTCCGGGCCGCGGAGAAAACCGATTCCTGGCAGTCCGATCACCGCCGCGTGGAGGAGCAGCGATAGCGCCACGGCGAGCAGGAGTCGGCGGGAGGGCATGAATCCGGTCTTGAGGTGGGGACCCATTCTGCTACAAGATCATGGCGTTCCGCACGGCGTTGCGATTCGGGAGTGGCACGGTTTGAAGACATTTTTGCGCTGGAGCCTCGCCGCGCTGGCGGCGTTCTGGTGTGGGCTGGTGCCGGCTCAGGCGACCGGGCCCGATGCCGTCCGCTTCGGCAACGCGATCGAGCTGGGCGACATCGTCACCGCGCGGAAGTGGCTGGCCGCCGGGCTCGCCCCGGATTTCCTTGCCGATCGCATCGGCAGCGGCCTCATGATTGCGGCGTGGGAGGGCAACATTCCCATGATGCAACTCTTCCTCGATCACGGCGCCGACATCAATCGTGTCAGTCCGATCGGCGAGCAGGCGCTGCAGTTGGCGGCGTGGAAGGGGCACCGCCAGGCCGTGCGCTGGCTCCTGGACCATGGCGCCGCCATCAACCGCGGCCCAAAGCAGTGGGGTGCCCTGCACTACGCCGCTCTGGCCGGTCACGCCGAGATCGTCCAACTCCTTCTCGAGCAGGGTGCCGATGTCAACGCGCGGACACCGAACGACTCGACGGCCCTGATGATGACCGCAAGGGAGGGCCACGAGGACCTGGCCCGAATGCTTCTGGCGGCGGGCGCCGATCCGAGTCCGGTCAATGACTGGGGCGACAATGCGCTGACCTGGGCAATGCGCTACGAGCATCCTCAGATCGCGAAAATCGTGGCCGCGCCTGCCGAGTATGCACAGGCGGTGGAGGCGGCACCGGAATCCGTCGGCAAGCCCAGCCGATCCGAGCCCGCTCCGCCCGAGTTGGCCGAACTGCTGCGCCAGATGCGCATCGCCCAGGCGCAGGGGCAGCCGACGGAGGATCTGCGCAAGGCGTTTCTCGACGCCGTCGCCCGCTTCCGCGGCGACAGCACGCCCTTGGCGGTGCCGGCGGGGAAGTCGGCCGCCGGCCGGGTGCCGCGGGCGCTCGTGATCACGGCCCAGCGCAAGAACCCGGCGCGGGAACGGGTCGAACTCGTCTATGACGGGAGGAAGCCCGCGGCGCCACAGCGGGCGATGCCCACCGAAGTGGTGGAGATCTTGCGACAACTGCAGATCGCCCGCGCGAAGGGGCAGGAAGTGGACGACCTGCGCAGGGCGTTGTTCGATGCTGTCGGACGCCTCAGGGAGGGGGGCGCAACGGCCGGCGACGCTGCGAAGTGACGCTCCCGGCGTCGCGCGAAGCGGGCTCCCCGATTCCATGGGATTGCCTGCGCGCCGTCGCGCCGGGCCGCGTCACGCCCATCCCTGATACGATTCACTGCCAACGCACCGGATGATCTCGTGATCTCTTCTGCATCGCCCGCGAAACTGCTCGCCGTCATCGAATTTCTCGATCACGGAAAGCTCTCAGCTTTCTACCAGCGGCTCGGCTTCGATGTCACGACCGAGTGGTCGGTGCGCAAGGCCGTCTCGCTGCTGCGCAAGCTGAAACCCGATGTCGTCATCGCGGACTTCTACTATCAGACGGACTTCCGCGACCGCCTGAGCAACCTGGAGTCTCTCCTGGCCGCGGCCGAGTCGCTTTCCCGGGCGAGAATTCTGGTGCTGTACGATCCCAAGGACCGCAACGCGCTCGACCGCGTCCGCCAGCGCATGCGCGTCAACGCGGTGCTGACCATACCCGTGAACGAAGGCGAGCTGGAGGCCGTGCTGCGGCAATGGCTGACGCCGGCGTCCGCGAATCTGCAGGAGGCGCAGAGAAAATGAGCAAGAATAGCCGACAAATCCGGCTCGGCATCCCCAAGGGCAGCCTGCAGGACACCACTCAGAAACTGTTCGTGCGCGCAGGCTACGATCTGCGCATCTCGGGGCGCTCCTACTACCCGGACATCGACGACGCCGAGATCCAGTGCATCCTCATCCGACCGCAGGAGATGGCGCGCTACGTCGGCCAGGGCATCCTCGACTGCGCCATCACCGGCCTCGATTGGATTCTGGAGAACGATGCCGAGGTGGCGGAACTCGCCGACCTGCGCGCGCCCTGGCCCAACTACGGCGTCGTGCGCTGGGTCATGGCGGCGAAGGAGGACTCCGCATTCCATACGGTGGCGGACCTGGAGGGCCGGCGCATCGCCACCGAGGCGGTCGGCATGACGCGGCGCTTCCTGGCTGCCCACGGCGTGAACGCCAGCGTCGAGTTTTCGTGGGGTGCGACCGAGGTAAAGCCGCCGATCCTGGCGGATGCGATCGTGGACGTGTCGGAAACCGGATCGTCGCTTCGCGCCAACGCCCTCAAGGTGATGCATGTGGTGCTGGAGAGCACGCCGCGCTTCATCGCCAATCGCGACGCTTTGGCCGACGATTGGAAGCGGACCAAGATCGAGCGCCTGCTCATGCTGCTGAAGGGAGCGATCGCGGCCGCGACGCGGGTGCTGCTGTCCATGAACGTGCGACGCGAGCGGGTCGATGCCGTGTTGAAGATCCTCCCTGCCCTGGCCACGCCCACGGTTTCCACCCTGGCCGATCCGGACTGGGTCGAACTGAGCACGGTGGTGGACGAAAAGCAGGGTCGCGAGCTGATTCCGCGCCTGTTCGAAGCGGGTGCCAAGGGAATCATCGAACTGCCCATCAGCAAGGTCGTGGAGTAGCTTCGAGGCAATAAAGGCACTCTGCCGACCGCTGACCCGCGGCAAGGGTCGCGAGCCTCTGTCGTCGCCCTGCCATCTGTTGCCGTCCCCGTGTCTGGGACCGCTCTCGCCTTGGCCGATTTCGACGACTCTTTCCTCCCTAGTGCGAAAGTGTTGTGCAAAGCACAACAGATTTCGCAGTTCCTGCCGTCAAACGCAGCCTAAATGTTTGCGTTGTATGCGAAGTAGCGTATGTTGCAAGGCACCATCATGGATCATTTGTTGCCGCAGTTTCCGCCGATCGTTATGCCGCCACCGAAGTTCGACTGCGAGGCTGAAGTCGGTCGCAACTGCCGCATTCCGGTCCGCACCGCGCCTCGCGGCGACGATCCCCGCGGCGCAAACGAAATCACCGCGGCGGTCCTGAGCAGCGCGTCCCCGATTCCGACTGGCATCGAGCCGTCGATCCAGAGATTCAACTTTTCATCCACTTGCGGAGGCACATCATGGCATGGACCGTACCCGCCCCGGGCATTGTCGAACTGATCCGGAATTTTTTCCCCAACCCGGACGCCGCCGGCGCGTCAGCGACTGCGCGCGGCGCAGCAGCGGCGGATGACGTGGTCACGATCGAAGAGCTGAAATCTTCATCGCGAGTACGTTTCTGGGTGCCGCCCCAACTGATGAAGGAGTTTCTCGACTAACGGTCATGGAATGCCAGCCACCCCGAATGATGAAGGCTCTCGCCATGACCGCTTCCCTCACCCCCATCCCCTCTCCCAGCAGGAGAAGGGAGCGTCGAGAGTCGCCGGGGCGACTATCACGTTAATCGAGAAGCGCGGCGAGTTCGGTCATGCGGGCGAATACTGTTTCCGCGCCCGCATGCCGCAGCATCTCGGCATACCCGGGCCCGGCGTGACCGCCGCCGGCAAAACCCAACGCCCGCATCCCGGCGGCGCACGCGGCGTGAATTCCCGCGACGCTGTCCTCGACGACGGTACACGCCTCTGGGCGAAAACCCATCTGCTGCGCGGCGAAGAGGAACAGATCCGGCGCCGGCTTGCCCCGTGACACCATTTCGGCGCTGAAGATGTGCTGCTCGAAATAGGGCAGCAGACCGGTGACGCCGAGGGTCACGCGCAATTTCTCCGGTGCCCCGGACGAGGCGACGCAGCGCGCATGGCGCAACTGCTCCAGCATCTCCCGCACGCCGGGAACCGGCTGGAGTTGGGCGCGGAAGGCGGCGAAGTCGCGCTCGCGCAGCGTTGCCCGAAAGTCGTCCGGCAGCGGCCGGCCCCATTCCGCCTCGATCCTGGCCAGCACGGCAGCCATGGCGATGCCGGTGTAGCGCTCGATCGCCTGTGCTGGAGCAAGGGGAAATCCCAGCTCGGTCAAGGCCTCGGCCAGGACACGGCTGGCGATGGGCTCGCTGTCGACGAGCACACCATCCGAGTCGAAGATCACGAGCTGCGGTGAGATGGAATCCGCCATGCCGAGGTTGCGGGGGCGCTGGTCCTATAATGGCGGCCGATTATCCAGCAAAGAACCTTCCCCGGGAGTACACCATGTCGGATTCTGTCGCCGCACTCAACAGCCGCTTCGCCGTCGCCGGCCAGCTCGACTTCGCCGAGGGACCCGGTGGTCTGACCGTCGCCCGGATCGCCAATGCCCAAGGGGAAGCGATGGTTTCCCTGAGCGGGGGGCACGTCATGACCTGGCAGCCGCTGGGACACAAGCCGGTCTTGTGGTTGAGCGGTTACGCCAAGTTTGCGCCGGGGAAGTCGATTCGCGGCGGGGTGCCGGTGTGCTGGCCGTGGTTCGGGCCGCACCATCAGGAGGCGGGCTTTCCGGGCCACGGTTTCGCCCGCACCGTGCCGTGGGCAGTGGAAGCTGCCCAGACACTGCCCGACGGCGCCACCCGGCTGACCCTCGCGTTGCAACAGAGCGAGGCAACCCACTCGCAATGGCCCCACGCGTCGAGTCTGCGCAGCGTCATCAGCGTCGGGCGTGAGTTGCGGATCGAGCTGATCACCGCCAACCAGAGCGAGATTACGTTCCAGATCGGCGAGGCGCTGCACACCTATTTCGCCGTGGGCGACGTCCGCCGGGCGCCGATTCACGGCCTGGAAGGCTGCGCCTATTTGGACAAGGTGGAGGGCGGCCGGCGCAGGATTCAGGAGGGCGCCGTCGTGATCGGCAGCGAGGTGGATCGGGTGTATCTGGATACGATTGCCGATTGCGCGATCGACGACGCCGGACTGCAACGGCGTATCCGCATCCGCAAGGAAGGCAGCCGCTCCACGGTGGTGTGGAACCCGTGGGCGGCCAAGGCGGAAAAGATGGGCGATTTCGGGCCGGAGGGGCATCTCGGAATGGTATGCGTCGAGAGCGGCAACGCCGCCGACAACGTGGTCTCGGTGGCGCCGGGCGCGCAGCATACGCTGGCGGTGACGTACTCCGTCGAGCCTCTGGCCGCAGCGTGAGGGTGCCACGGCGGACTGGAATCAACGCGTCGCCCGCGCGTCCCAGGTCGGCGCCGACCTTGATCGATCACATTGCAGGGAGGGCAACTTAGGCATAGCGTGGCGGTCAGATAATGGTTGTTCTTCTGGGTTGAATCGAGGTTGAACATGAAAGCATCCGTTCTTTCACTCGGTGCCTTGGCATTGCTGTCCTGGCTCGTTCCGGCTTCGACTGCGCTCGCGGATCGTGGACCGGCGCGAGCCCACGCACCACGCGGGTACGCGGGCGTTGCGGTGGGGCATCGGCATTATTACGCGCCCCGCGGCCGCTACTATGCGGGGTCGAGCATCGTCTTCGGTTCGCTCTGGTATCCCTTCGGTTATCCGTACTACGGCTATCCGCTTTACGGCTACCCGTACTATGGCTATCCCTACTCTGCCTACCCGCCGGCCGTGTACGATCCCCTGCCCGACTACTCATCGTCCGCGACGGCCCAGCCGCCGAGCGCGACCTGGTACTACTGCCGCGACGCGAAGACCTATTACCCCTACGTTTCCGAATGTCCCGGCGGATGGGAGAGCGTTCCGGCGACCCCGCCGGAGCCGGTGCCATCGGGCAAGTCGAAATAGGAGGAAAGATCATGGGCAAGCCATTCGTTGCTTTCACCTTCCTGCTGCTTGCCGGCTGTGTGTCCATCCCCATCGGGCCGAGCGTGCGCGTGCTGCCGGCGCCGGGCAAGCCGTTCGATGTCTTCGTGCGCGAGGATGCCCTTTGCCGGCAGTTCGCGGTTCAGCAGACAGGCATTTCCGCTACCCAGTCGGCGGCGGATAACACGGCGGCCGGTGCCGTTCTGGGAACGGCCGTGGGTGCGGCGGCCGGTGCCTTGGTTGACGGTAGTCACGGTGCGGGCGTAGGCGCTGCGACGGGATTGGTCTTCGGCACGGTTGCCGGATCGAGCACCGGATACGGCACGGCTTACACGGTGCAGCGCCGCTACGACAACGCCTACCAGCAATGCATGTACGCCCATGGGAACCAGGTTCCCGGGGCGCCGGCGCCCAATTATCCGCCGCCGCCACCCCCGCCGCGCACCACGAATTAGTTTCTTTCGGCTGCGGCTCTCGCGGCACGGTCGAAGCGCAGCTTCAGTACCAGTACTGCCGAGGCCAGAAGGAAGGTGACTGAATTGGCGATGATTACCGGCCAGGCGTCGATGAGCACGCCGTAGCCGATCCAGCACGCGACGCCGCAGACGAACGCAGCATACATCCCCAGCGATATGTCCTCTGCCGATCGCGTCCGCCAGACGCGGATCACCTGCGGCAGGAACGCCACGCTGGTCAGCGCGGCGGCGAGAAAACCCAGCACGTCTGTTGTCACGCAACTTCCCCTTGAATTCCCGATAACCCGCCTCTATTATTAGCACTCGACTGGCAATGAGTGCTAATAGTCGCTCGCGGCCGACGCCGGCAGGCGGTGCTGCCATTCCGGTTTTTCCGGCGGGCATGTCGCTCGCAATGTGGTGAATCTTTCGCAACAAGGAGATAGCTGAATGAAAGTTCGTCCTTTGCATGACCGCGTGATCGTCAAGCGCCTGGAAGAGGAGCGCAAGACCGCCTCCGGTATCGTCATTCCCGACACCGCAGCCGAAAAACCCGATCAGGGCGAGATCATCGCCGTGGGCAACGGAAAGGTCAGCGACGACGGCAAACTGCGCGCTCTGGAGGTGAAGGTCGGCGACCGTGTCCTGTTCGGCAAGTATTCCGGCCAGGCATTCAAGATGGACGGCGTCGAGTATCTTCAGATGCGCGAAGAAGACATTATCGGCGTGATCGAAGCTTAAGCCCCCCAAGGATTTGAATCAGGAGACACGAGATGCCTGCAAAAGAAGTCAGGTTTGGTGATTCCGCCCGCCACCGCATGGTCGCGGGCGTCAATATCCTGGCCGATGCGGTCAAGGTGACCCTCGGCCCGAAGGGCCGCAATGTGGTGCTGGAGCGTTCCTTCGGCTCGCCCACGGTGACCAAGGACGGCGTGTCCGTGGCCAAGGAAGATCGAACTGAAGGACAAGTTCGAGAACATGGGCGCGCAGATGGTGAAGGAAGTGGCGTCCAAGACCTCCGACGTGGCCGGCGACGGCACCACGACCGCGACGGTGCTGGCCCAGTCCATCATCCGCGAAGGCATGAAGTACGTTGCCGCCGGCATGAACCCGATGGACCTGAAGCGCGGTATCGACAAGGCCGTCACCGCGACGGTGGAAGAGCTGAAGAAGCTCTCCAAGAAATGCGAGACGACCAAGGAAATCGCCCAGGTCGGCTCCATCTCCGCCAACTCCGATCGAGTCGGTCGGCGACAGCGCATCGCCGAAGCGATGGACAAGGTCGGCAAGGAAGGCGTCATCACCGTCGAGGATGGCAAGTCTCTGGCCGACGAATCTGGAAGTCGTCGAGGGCATGCAGTTCGACCGCGGCTATCTGTCGCCGTACTTCATCAACAATCCCGACAAGCAGATTGCCATCCTGGAGAATCCCTACGTGCTGCTGCACGACAAGAAGAGTCTCCAACATTCGCGACCTGCTGCCGGTGCTGGAGCAGGTGGCCAAGGCCGGGCGTCCGCTGCTGATCATCGCCGAGGACGTCGAGGGCGAAGCCCTGGCGACGCTGGTGGTGAACAACATCCGCGGCATCCTCAAGACCTGCGCCGTGAAGGCGCCGGGCTTCGGTGACCGCCGCAAGGCCATGCTGGAAGACATCGCCATTCTCACCGGCGGCACGGTCATCGCCGAGGAAGTCGGCCTGTCGCTGGAGAAGGCCACCTTGAAGGACCTGGGCCAGGCCAAGCGCATCGAAGTGGCGAAGGAAGACACGACCATCATCGATGGCGGCGGCGATGCCGCCACCATCGAAGGCCGCGTCAAGCAGATCCGCGTCCAGATCGACGAAGCCACCAGCGACTACGACAAGGAAAAGCTCCAGGAGCGTGTCGCCAAGCTGGCCGGCGGTGTGGCGCTGATCAAGGTCGGTGCCGCGACCGAAGTCGAGATGAAGGAGAAGAAAGCGCGCGTCGAAGACGCCCTGCACGCGACCCGTGCTGCCGTCGAGGAAGGCATCGTCGCCGGCGGCGGCGTGGCGCTGATCCGCGCCAAGCAGGCCATCGGTCGACCTCAAGGGCGACAACCCCGACCAGGACGCCGGCATCAAGATCGTGCTGCGCGCACTGGAGCAGCCGCTGCGCGAAATCGCAGCCAACGCCGGCGACGAGCCGTCGGTGGTCATCAACAAAGTGGTCGAGGGCAAGGGCAACTACGGCTACAACGCCCAAACCGGCGAGTACGGCGACATGGTGTCGATGGGCGTGCTGGACCCGACCAAGGTTACCCGCACCGCGCTGCAGAACGCGTCGTCCGTCGCCGGCCTGATGCTGACCACCGATTCCATGGTGGCAGAACTGGTCGAAGACAAGCCGGCTGGCTGGCGGCATGCCGGGCGGCATGGGCGGCATGGGCGGCATGGGCGGCATGGACATGTGATGAGCGCCTGAGCGCGCTTCGTCCCCGCGCCAGCGGGAATGCCGGTTGTGTCATGACGAAACCCCGCGCGAGCGGGGTTTCGTCTTTCCGGACGTGGTTCGGCTTCCCTGGCGATGCCAACCGGGCTCTACGCGCTCATCCGTTTCGCGTACGCCGAAGCTATCGGACGCGAGTTCAGCGCGACGCTGGGCGGGGATCAGGGCATCCTGGTCGGGGGGTACAACGGTCGCGGCGACGACAACGTGCGCTACACCGACATGCCCGCCGTCCTGCTCGAACCGCTGTTCGGCAGCAATCCAGCCCATGCCGAGTGGATCCGGTCGGAGGTGGGACAGACGCGGCTGGCGCGCCCGGCGACACCGAAGAAAGCGGCCGCGATGAAGGAGCGGGGGTATTCGGCGCGAATGAAGCGGACAAGGGGCGGCGCTTGGCAGCCCGTGGCGGGCTGCGATAGACTAGAAAACTGGTACAAGAAAAGGCGGCGGGGAGCAGCCCACTGCAGGGAATGAGTGCTCCCCGAGGACGACGCCGAAAACTGCCTTGGCACCCACCCTCCTAAGACCGATTAAAGGAGAACAGCGGGGTCAAAGCTACGGGGTGTGGCTTACAACAAACTTACGGCCCCGAAACGAATGCGCATACTGCTGGCTGAAGACGATCCGGTAATTGCCGACGGCCTTGCGCGGGGGCTGCGCAAATCGGGTTTCGCCGTCAACCGCGTCAGCAACGGCGCGGAAGCCGACACCGCCCTCGTCGGGCAATCCTTCGACCTGGTGATCCTCGACCTTGGCCTGCCGCGGCTCACCGGGATCGAGGTGCTGAAGCGCCTGCGCTGCCGCAAGAACACCGTGCCGGTGCTGATCCTGACAGCCCAGGATGCGGTGGAAGACCGCGTGCGCGGCCTGGACGCCGGCGCCGACGACTACATGTGCAAACCCTTCGCCCTGCCGGAACTGGAGGCACGGGTGCGTGCCCTGACGCGGCGCGGCACCGGCAACCCGACGCGCATCGAATTCGGTGCTCTGACCTACGATCAGGCCGACCGCCTGGCCCGCATCCACGACCAGGTGGTGGATCTGTCGGCGCGCGAAATCGGTCTGCTGGAGGTCCTTCTGCTGCGCGCAGGCCGTCTGGTGAGCAAGGAGCAGTTGATCGATTGTCTGTGCAGTTGGGGGGAAGAGGTCAGCAGCAACGCCATCGAGGTCTATATCCACCGGCTGCGCCGAAAACTCGATCCCTCCGGGGTCAGGATCATGACCGTGCGCGGGCTTGGCTACTGCCTGGAAAAGGCCGATGCCGGCGCCGAAAACGCGCACTGAACCAGCCGACCCCAGCCAGTTCAACTCCCTGTTCGGGGAGATCCTCGACTGGATGCTGGCTCCGTTGCTGTTCCTTTGGCCGATCAGCATCGCCGTCATCTATCACATTGCGAACAACATTGCGGACCAGCCCCACGATCAGTTCCTGGCGCAGAACACGCGCACCATTGCCCGGCTGGTGAAGGTCGCCGACGACAAGACCACGCTCAATCTGCCCGGTCCGGCGCGCGAGATGCTGCGTCACGACGAGGAGGACGCCGTCTATTATCAGGTGCGCGGTTTCGATGGCGAGCTGGCGGCGGGAGATGCCGAGTTGCGGCCGCCTGCCGTGACGGCGGACGCGCAACCGGACATCGTCTATTTTCGCGATGACGAGATCAACAACGAGGTAGTCCGCGTCGCCTATCAGTTCGTGCGGGCTGGCAAGGGCACGGATGCGCCGCTGATCCTGGTGCAGGTGGCGGAAACCAAGAACAAGCGATCCAGCCTTGCCAGCCGCATCATCTCCGGCGTACTCCTGCCCCAATTCGCCATCATCCCGCTGGCGGTGATTCTGGTCTATCTCGGCCTCGGCCGCGGGATCAAGCCCCTCTATCGCCTGCAACGCCTCATCGAGCGCCGTCGCCCAGGCGATCTGTCGCCCATCAACACGCGCGGCATGCCGGAGGAAGTGCTGCCATTGATCGTCGCGTTCAACGACATGATGGCGCGCCTGGAGCAGAACCTGCAGGCGCAGCAGCGCTTCATCGCCGACGCGGCGCACCAGATGCGCACGCCGCTCACCGGTCTGAAGATGCAGACCGATCTCGCCTTGAACGAGACCGATCCGGAGCAGATCCACCGCTCGCTGCAGCAGATTTCGGATAGTGCGGACCGCACCGCCCACCTGATCAATCAGCTTCTCGCACTGGCGCGAGCCGAGGCCAGCTTCGAGAAGCTGCACAAGGTCGAGCCGGTGAATCTGGAACTGGTACTGCGCGACGTGTCGCGGGATCTGGTGCCGCAGGCGCTCGCCAAGCGCATCGATTTCGGCCTGGAACTGACCGGCTGGCCGCTGATGATCGACGGCAATTCCCTGCAACTGCGGGAACTGATCAAGAATCTGATCGACAACGCCATCAAGTACACGCCGGACGGCGGCAAGGTGACCGCGCGCACCCGCGCCGGCGACTTCGCCATCGTCGAGGTCGAGGATACCGGCATCGGCATCGCCGAAGACGAACGGGAACTGGTATTCGAGCGTTTCTTCCGCTCGCTGGACAGCGGGGTGCAAGGGAGCGGGCTGGGCTTGTCCATCGTGCGCGAAATCGCAGAGCTGCACCGTGCCGATGTCCTGCTGAAGCCCAATCCCAGGGGTCAGGGGACGCTTGCCCAGGTATTCTTTCCGCGCCGCGGCGGCGGCACCGCTCCGGCTCCCGCCCAGCCCCGGGAGGTGTTGCCGGCACCGCGGGCCGAGGGAGAGGCGGGTTGAGATCCCTCGACCTCCCCTTGCATTGGCGGGCAGGACGGCGCGCCGGCACCGGGCGCCCGCAGCCGACGCCGACGAGAACGGATGAAACGCCTCGTCACGGGGCCCATGCTAATAATGCAATAATCAATATTTAGAAGTGAAGCTGTTCGGCCGGTTGTAAGAAGCGAGTCAGTTTGCGTTGTTAGAGTTCGACCCCGATCCGGCGCACCAGCGTCCGGTCCGATATTCATCACCACGGAGGAGAGATGGCTCAAGCATCCCAGTTAAATTGGGCGGCGATCGACGCCGACCCAAGATTTCAGCGCCTTCACGCCCAGAAGCTGGCGTTCCTGATGGGCCTGATGATCTTTTCGATCGTCTACTACTTCCTGCTGCCGATCGGCGCGGCCTATTTCACCGACCTGTTCAGGAAGCAGATCTTCGGCCCGGTGAATTTCGGCATCCTGTTCGCCCTGTCGGAGTTCATCGTGGCCTGGGGCATCGCCTTCTATTACGCGGTGAAGGCCAAGGACTTCGACGAAATGGCGAAGGAACTCGTGCGCGAAGCCGAGAAGATCGGGAGGAAATAAGCCATGAACATGCGCAATAAGCTCATCCTCGCCGCGTTGGCCCTGGTGCTGCCGGTGATCTCGATGCCGGTGTTGGCCCAGGGGGCGGTCGCCGACAAGTGGAAGTGGGTGTCGTTCAGCGTATTTGCGGCGATCATCGGCGTCACCATGTTCGTTACTTACGTGGCGGCCAAGCGCGTCAAATCGGCGTCCGATTTCTACACCGCCGGTGGCGGCGTGTCCGGTCTGCAGAACGGCTGGGCGATCGCCGGTGACTATCTGTCCGCGGCCTCCTTCCTCGGTATCGCCGGTCTGATCTCGATCTGGGGCTACGACGGCTTCATGTATTCGGTGGGCTGGCTGGTGGCCTATATCACCGTGCTGCTGGTGATCGCCGAACCCTGCCGCAACATCGGCAAGTACACCCTGGCGGACATCCTGGCCTACCGCAACGACCCGAAAAAGGTCCGCATCGTCGGCGCCATCTCCGTGATTACCGTATCCACCTTCTACCTGACCGCCCAGATGGTGGGCGGCGGGGTGCTGGTGAAAACCCTGATCGGTATCGATTACGAAGTCTCGGTGATCGCCGTGGGTATCCTGATGCTGGCCTACGTGCTGTTCGGCGGCATGGTGGCGACGACCTGGGTTCAGATCATCAAGGCGGTGCTGCTGGTGACGGCCTCGATCGTGCTGGTGATCCTGGTGTGGAGCCAATACGGCTTTTTCGGCGATTTCCTCAACAACGTCATCAACGATCCCAAGGTCCAGGCGCGTGTGGCTCAGATCCTCGGCGATAAAGCGGCGAATCTGTCGCCCACCGAACTCGGCCGGATCTTCCTCGAGCCGGGCCTGCTGTTCAAAGCGCCGATCGACCAGATCTCCCTGGGCATGGCCCTGGTTTTCGGTACCGCCGGCCTGCCCCACATCCTGATGCGCTTCTTCACCGTACCGACGGCCCAGGAAGCCCGCAAGTCCGTGATCTGGGCCATGGCCATCATCGGCGGTTTCTACGTCCTGACGTTGTTCCTCGGCATGGGCGCCGCAATGAAAGTGGGAGCGCCCACCATCATGGGCGTGGACCCCGGCGGCAACATGGCAGCTCCGCTGCTGGCGCAAGCCCTTGGCGGCGGCGGCGATACGCTGCTCGGCAACTTCATGCTGGCCTTTGTCGCGGCGGTCGCCTTTGCCACCATCGTGGCCGTGGTCGCCGGTCTGGTATTGGCGGCGGCTTCCGCCATGGCGCACGACCTTTACGTCGGCGTGATCCGGCAGGAGCACGTGACCTCGGACGAGCAGGTCAAGGCGGCGCGCATCGCCACCGTGATCGTCGGTGCCATGGCAATCGCCATCGGCATTGCCGCCAAAGGCCAGAACGTGGCGCACCTGGTGGCCCTGGCCTTTGCCGTGGCCTCCTCCGCCAACTTCCCCTGCGTGCTGCTGACGCTCTACTGGAAGAAGTGCAACACCGGCGGCATCATGGCCGGGATGATCATCGGCACCATCTCCGCCATCGCCCTGGTGCTGGTTTCGCCCAACATGACCTATCCCAAGGCGGTCAAGGCCGCGGCGCAGAAGGTCCTGGACGGCGAGGCGGCGAAGCGAGCGAAGCTGGAACCCAGTCTTGCCAGCGCCGATGCCGCGGTTGCCGAGAAGGCGAAGAAGGATGCGGGGGCACTGGACAAGGCAGTTGCCAAGGCCAAGGGCGACCTGGAGAAGTTCAAGGACACGAATACGTCCATGATGGGTCTGGAGGAGCCGCTGTTCCCATTGAAGAACCCGGGTCTCATCTCCATCCCGCTCGGCTTCCTGGCGGTGTTCCTCGGCTCGCTGCTCTATCGCGACAAGCGCGCCGAAGACATGTGGGACGAGCTCTACGTGCGCCAGAACACCGGCATCCTGGCGGCGAAGGCGACAGCGCACTAGCGGTCGCGCCTGCGGCAGTCGCCGTAGTTCCACTGGAACCCCTCCGGCTCATCCCGGAGGGGTTTTTGTTGCGTCGCGGGTTTTTGTTGTTGCGCCGCGCGGCGCGGCGACGGCATCAACCCCGGATCAAGTTCGGCTTGACGCGAGTCGCCCAAACCCGCTACACTTTCCCGACAATTTTACTCAAGTATTGGGAGTCGTCATGAACACGCAGGAATTGATCCATCAGCAAGTTAGCTCCAATCCGGTCGTCCTCTACATGAAGGGAACGCCACAGTTTCCGCAATGCGGCTTCTCAGCCACTGCGGTGAAGATCCTGCAGGCGTGCGGCATCGACAAGTTCTACTCGGTCAACGTGCTGGAAAGCCCTGACATCCGCCAGGGAATCAAGGACTACGCCAGTTGGCCGACGATTCCGCAGCTCTACATCAACGGCCAGTTCGTCGGCGGCAGCGACATCATGCGCGAGATGTACCAGAACGGCGAACTGCGAAAGCTGCTGGAAGGCGTGACCCAGCCGGGCTGAGGCGCCTTGCGCATTGCCTAGCCTCGAACTTCCGCCAGCAGCCGCGCCACCATGTTTTCTGCCTGGGCGGCATAGCCGCCGCCGAACAGATTGAAGTGATTGAGGATGTGGTACAGGTTGTATAGGGTCTTGCGCACCGCGTAGCCGGCATCCAGCGGCCACGCCTCGCGGTAGGCGGCGAGGAAGCCGGCGCCGAAGCCGCCGAACAGCTCGGTCATGGCGAGGTCCGCTTCGCGGTCGCCCCAATACACCGCCGGGTCGAAGATCACCGGCGTTCCATCCGCCAGATTGCCGGCGTTGCCTCCCCACAGGTCGCCATGGAGCAGGCTGGGAAGCGGTTCGTAGCCGTCGAAGAATTCGCCTGTTCGCGACGCCAGCAGATTGCCTTCATCCCACAGCCGGCGGCTGCAGCCGCGCTGCTTTGCCCATTCAAGCTGGGGCCGCAGACGCTGCCCGACGAAGAAGCGCGGCCAGTCGCCGTCCGGCGCGTTGAGCTGGGGCGTTGCGCCGATGAAATTGCTGCGCCGCCAGCCGAAATGCGGACCGGTGCTGCGGTGCAGGGTGGCCAGTGCGCGGCCCATGTCGCGCGGGTCGCCGTGGCTGCCCAGGTCGAGCTGTTCCAGCACCAGGAATGCCTGGCCTTCGGCCATCCCTGCGGTCACCACAGCGGGGACGCGGATCGTGCCCGATGCCGCGATCGCCTCCAGGCCGTCCGCCTCCGCCTCGAACATGGGCGCGGCCGCGGCCTCATTCACCTTGACGAAGAAGCGCCGACTGCCGTCCTCCAAGGACACGGCGCGATGGATACAGCCGCCGCCGACTGTGCGCTGCGAGCGGGCATGGAAGGGGACGCCGAGGGCAGCGGAGATGGCGGCAGAGATCGCGTCCAGCAGCGCCATCCGCACTCACACGGCGGCGATGCGCGTGTTGGCCATGGCCAGGCGCCGCGTCACCACGTCCAGGAATGCGGCGTAGAAGTGCATGCGGCATGCTTCGGAGGCGCGGCGCAGGGCGTCGCCACGGATGCGGATGATGCGCGAATCGGTGACGGCAATGACATCCGCGTTGCGGCTGCCGGAACTGCGGCCGATCACCGCCATCTCGCCGAAACAGTCGCCGGCCACCAGGGCGGTCAGGCGGCGGCGCCGCTTCTCGACGCGCAGCTCGCCGCCGGCGAGGAAGCAGAAGAAGCCGCCCGGTTCTCCGTCCTTCATGATCACCGTGCCGGGCGTCACCTGTTCCCACTCCGAGAACCGCACCACCTCCCATATTTCCACGTCGCTGAAGTCGCGGAAGAACTCCAGGCTGCGCAGCGTCTCGAATTTCTCGCTGTCGAAGAACTCATGGGCGCGCGCGTTGAGCCGGCGGTTGCGGAACGCCTGCGCCAGGTCGTGGGAAAACTCCTCCCAACTCGAGTAGCGCTTGTCCAGGTCCTTCTGCATGGCGCGCGCGACCACCCCGTCGAGGCTGGCCGGAATGTCGGCGCGCAACACCGACGGCGGCGTCGGCTCCGCGTTGCAGATCTGGTAGATCATGCTGTAGTTGTTGGTGGCTTCGAACGGCAGGTGGCCGGTCAGCAGCTGGTACATCACCACCCCCAGCGAGTAGATGTCGGTCTGGTGATTCAGCGGCATCTCCCGCACCTGCTGCGGCGACATGTAGGCGGGCGAGCCCACGTTCGCCACCTGCGTCCGGTCGGAGGTGGTCATGAGCGCGGAACCGAAATCCGAAATCTTGATGTCGCCGCCGGCGTCGTCGCGGCTGGTGAGGAGGATGTTGGCCGGCTTGATGTCGCGGTGCGTGATGCCGAGGTGGTGGGCGTAGTCCAGCGCGCGCGTGCACTTGAACACGATCTCCACCAGACGGTCCAGCGGCAGAAGTCCCTCGGGCCGGGAAAAGCGCTCCAGCGTACCGCCGGGGACGTATTCCATGACGATGTAGCCGTGCTCCGCATCCACCACCGCGTCGTAGATTTGCGCGATATGGGGATGCTGCAGCTTGCCGGCCAGCGAAGCCTCGTTGAGCAGCAGATGGCGATACATGCGGCCGAAAGTTTCGTCCCGCAGCACCTCCGGGAACACCACCTTGATCGCCACCTCGTGCCCGGCAAAGGGGTCGTAGCCGAGGAATACCGCCGCGGTCGCGCCTTCGCCGAGCTTCGACCGGATCTCGTACTTGCCGATCCGCTGCATGGCGCGGGGGATCAGTCGAGCGCGGCGCGGGCGGTGCGGATCGCCGACCGCACCTGCTCCGGAGCGGTGCCGCCGACGTGATCGCGGCTGGCGAGCGAGCCTTCCACGGTCAGCACCCCGAACACGTCGTCGTCGATGACCGGCGCGAAGCCGCGCAGTTCGGCCAGTGACAGCGCCGACAGGTCGCAGCCGCGCCCCTCCGCCTCGCGCACCGCGCGCGCCACCGCCTCGTGGGCGTCGCGGAACGGGACGCCCTTCTTCACCAGGTAATCGGCGAGATCGGTCGCCGTGGCGTAGCCCCGCGCCAGCGCCGCACGCATCGCCTCCGGCCGCACGCGGATGCCGCTCACCAGGTCGGCGAAGATGGCGAGCGTGTCGCGCACCGTGTCCGCCGTGTCGAACAGGGGCTCCTTGTCTTCCTGATTGTCCTTGTTGTAGGCCAGCGGCTGGCCCTTCATCAGGGTCAGCAGGGCGACCAGGTTGCCATTCACCCGCCCCGTCTTGCCGCGCGCGAGTTCCGGTACGTCGGGATTCTTCTTCTGCGGCATGATGCTCGACCCGGTGCAGAAGCGGTCGGCCAGGTCGATGAAGCCGAACGCCGGATTCATCCACAGGATCAGTTCCTCGGACAGCCGCGACAGGTGCGTCATGATCAGGGCGCCGGCGGCGGCGAATTCGATGGCGAAGTCGCGGTCGGACACGGCGTCGAGCGAATTGGCGCACACACCGTCGAAGCCGAGTTCCCGCGCCACGAATTCGCGGTCGATGGGATAGGAGGTGCCGGCCAGCGCCGCCGAGCCCAGCGGCAGCCGGTTCACGCGCCGGCGGCAATCGGCCAGGCGCGCACGGTCGCGCTGCGCCATCTCGCAGTAGGCGAGGAGATGGTGGCCGAAGGTGACCGGCTGCGCCACTTGCAGATGGGTGAAGCCGGGCATCGCCGTTGCGGCATTCGCTTGCGCGAGATCCAGCAGCCGGCCCTGGAATTCCCGCAGCAGCATCGCGATCTCGTCGATCGCATCGCGCAGCCAGAGGCGGATGTCGGTCGCCACCTGATCGTTGCGCGAGCGCCCGGTATGCAGCCGCTTGCCGGCGTCGCCGACCAGGGCGGTGAGGCGCTTCTCGACGTTGAGGTGCACGTCCTCGTCGTCCAGCGACCAGCGGAACTCGCCGCGTTCGATCTCGCCGCGGATCTGCTCCATGCCCCGTTCGATGGCGGCGAGATCGGCGTGGGGGATGATCTGCTGCCTGGCGAGCATGCGCGCATGGGCGAGCGAGCCGCGTATGTCGTGCAGCGCGAGGCGCTGGTCGAAGCCGATGGAGGCGGTGTAGCGCTTCACCAGTTCGGCCACGGGCTCGCTGAACCGCCCCGACCAGGCTTTTTCGGCCGGCTCGTTGCGCGGGGGTTGATCTGTCATAATCGGGCGCTCTACGGGATCCTCGGGCGCGGCGTTCGCGCGCACTGCAAGAAGGCGACAGGGGTAGTGAAAAGCGGCGTCGCAAGTATACGGCAAATCCCCCAGCGCCAAGCCGCGCCGGACTTTCGCAATCTGGGCGTGGTGCTGCGCACGCTGCTGCTCGTCAATGGGTTCGCGGCGCTGGGCGTTCTTGCGCGCAACGGTGATTGGAGCGCGCTGCCGCAGGAGTTGGTGGAACTCGCCGCGCTGCTGGAGCCGCCGCTCATCGCCGCCCTCGTGCTGTTTTACCTGTTGCAGCCCGGGCTGCGGCGGCTGCCGTCGGTACTGGCCTGGATCGTGGTCGTCGCCAGCGCCGCGGCGCTGGCCGCGGCCTTCCGGCTCGTGCTGGCGGGGGTGGAGATCGACGGCGCGCCGGACACCATGGGGCGCGCGGCAGCCTGGGGCGCCCTGGCGGCCGTGCTCGTGCTGTCCTACTTCGGCCTGCGCGACCGGGCGTTTTCCCCGGCCGTGGCGGAGGCGCGCCTGATGGCTCTCACGGCGCGCATCCGGCCCCACTTCCTGTTCAACAGTCTCAACGCCGTGCTCGGCGTCATTCGTTCCGATCCGCGCCGCGCCGAAGCCGCGCTGGAGGAGCTGTCCGATCTGTTCCGTGTTCTCATGCAGGAGAACCGCGAACTCGCGACGCTGGAGGAGGAACTCGCGCTGTGCCGCCAGTATCTCGACCTGGAGCGCCTGCGCCTGGGCGAGCGCCTCGCCGTCCGGTGGGATCTCGACCAGTGTCCGATGGATGCGCTGGTGCCGCCGCTGATGCTGCAACCGCTGCTCGAGAACGCGGTCTATCACGGCATCGAGCCGGCCGCCACCACCGGCGAGATCGCGATCGTCATTGCGCGGCAAGGCGATCGCATCGCGATCGACCTTGCCAACCCGTTCCACGGTGAAGGCGGCCATCATTCCGGCAATCGCATGGCGTTGGACAATATCCGCGAGCGCCTGATGCTGTTCTTCGATCTCGAAGCCAGCCTCGACACCGGCGTCTCCGACGGCGAATACCGGGTGCGGATCCGTCTGCCCTACCGACACACGGCGCGACCGGCATGAGCGAGGAGCTGCGTGTATTCATCGTGGATGACGAGGCGCCGGCCCGCAGCCGCCTGCGCGTGCTGCTGGCGGACTTGGCGCCGGAACTGCCCAACGTCACGGTGGGCGAGGCCGACAATGGTGCGGCGGCGCTGGCCTGGCTCAACGAAGCCGGGGCCGACGTCGTGCTGGTGGATATCCGCATGCCGGTCATGGACGGTATCGAGTTGGCACAGCATCTGGCGCGACTCGATCCCGCGCCGGCCATCGTCTTCGTCACCGCCTACGACCAGTATGCCGTGCAGGCGTTCGAGCTGAACGCCATCGACTACCTGCTCAAGCCGGTGCGCGCCCTGCGGCTCAAGTCCGCTCTGGAGAAGGCGCAGCGCAACGCGGCCCTGCCGCTCGAAGCATTGCGCACGCTCGCACCGGAAGGCCGGCGTCATCTGTCCTGCAGCGAGCGCGGCCGCATCCTGCTGGTGCCGGTGGCGGACATCCTGTACCTCAAGGCGGAACTGAAGTACGTGACGGCGCGCACGGTGCAGCGCGAGTACCTGCTGGAGGAATCGCTCACCCAGCTGGAGCAGGAATATGCGCAGCGCTTCGTGCGCGTGCATCGCAACTGCCTGGTGGCACGCGGCGCCGTGGCCGGCTTCGAGCGCGACCACGAAGCGGACGGCGAAGCGCGCTGGCTGGTCCTGTTGAAGGGCGTTGCCGACAAGCTGCCGGTCAGTCGCCGCCAGTGGCCCGCACTGAAGGCTACGCTGGCCGAAGCGGCACGCGCCGAGAAGTAGCCGATCGCCCATCGCCATGGCCATGTTCTGGCACAGCACACTGGAATTCTTCTGGCGCTCGGCGACACCCTATATCGTCGCCATTGCGGCCGCACTCGGATTCGCGGCGTGGCGCGCGTTGAAGCTGGAACGGCGCCTGGTGCGGAACACCCTCGGCTTCTTCGCTTTGTGCGTCGCCGGCCAACTTTCGGCGGCGCTGCTCCATGCGCTGGGCTTCTCCGGCGCGGCGACCACGACCTACGAGCTGTTTCTCATCGGCGCCGGTGTGGCGCTGATCCGGCTGGCCGGGTTGTTCCTGTTCCGCGTCGCGCTGCCCCGCCTCGGCCTCACCGCGCCGCGCATCCTCGAAGACATTCTCGTCATCCTGGCCTACATCGCCTGGGTGCTGGTACGGATGCGCTACGCCGGCGTCGAGCTGTCCGGCATTCTCGCCACCTCGGCCGTCATCACCGCGGTGCTGGCCTTCGCCATGCAGGACACCCTCGGCAACATCCTCGGCGGCCTGGCGCTGCAACTGGACAACTCGATCGAGATCGGCGACTGGATCCGCCTCGACGACCTCTCCGGGCGCGTCGTGGATATCCGCTGGCGCTACACCGCGGTGGAGACGCGCTCCGGCGAGACGGTCATCATCCCCAACAGCCAGCTCATGAAGAGCAAGTTCCTGGTCGTCGGCAGCCGCACCCAGGGCGGCTGGCAGTCGCGGCGCCAGATCGGCTTCAACGTCGATTACGGCGTGCCGCCGACGCACGTCATCGAAATCGCCGAGCAGGCCTGCGTCAAGGCCGAGATCCCCAATGTTGCCGACACGCCGGCGCCCTCCTGCGTGTTGATGGAATTCGGACCGGGCTACGGGCGCTACGTCCTGCGCTACTGGATGGTCGATCCCAAGCCCGAGGACCTCACCGATTCGCTGGTGCGGGTCCATCTCTTCGCCGCCCTGCAGCGCGCCGACATCCGGCTCGCGGTGCCGGAGCAGTCGATGCACGTGATCAAGGAAAACGAGCGCCACCGCGCCGAGCGCCATGCGCGCGAGGTGGAGCGGCGCAGCCGTTCCCTGCGCAGCGTCGAACTGTTCGCCGGCCTCACCAGCGGAGAGCTGAGTGCGCTTGCCGCACGCCTGACCTACGCGCCGTTCGCCCGCGGCGACGTCATCATGGTGCAGGGCGCGGTCTCGCACTGGCTCTACCTGCTGGCGGAGGGCGAGGCGGATGTCTGGCTCGAGCTGCCGGGCAAGGGCAAGCACCTGCTCAACACCCTCAAGTCGGGTAGCGTCTTCGGCGAGCGCGGCATGCTCACCGGCGAGGCGCGCCGCGCCACGATTACCGCCCGCACCGACGTCGAGTGCTACCGTCTGGACAAGGCAGGCTTCCAGGACATCATCCAGTCGCGGCCGGAGATCGCCGAGGAGCTCTCGCGGGTGCTGGCGGAACGCGATGCCGCGTTCGCCGAGGCGATGAAGGCGCTGGACCAGGGTACGGACGAGCGGCAGGTGGTCGGCAGCCGCGCCAGCACGCTGGAGAAGATCCGCAGCTTCTTCTCGCTGCGCTGAGGGCGGGCGTGGCGAAGTTGTAGGGCGCGCCGCGCGCGCCATGCGTTTGACCGGCGCGCATGGCGCGCCCTACGAGACGGCCCGAGTTCGACCGGATTGGGGCCCGCAGCGCGCGCCGGATCTCAGCCGCTGTTGCGCAGGCCTGCCGCGATGCCGTTGATGGTGAGGTGGATGCCGCGCTTGAGGCGCTCGTCCTCGTTGCCGGCCCGGAGGCGCTTCATCAGTTCGATCTGCAGGTGATTGAGCGGATCGAGATAGGGGAAGCGGTTGCGGATGGAGCGCTTGAGCAGCGGGTTGCCCTGCAGCAGCTCCTGCTGGCCGGTGATGCGCAGCAGCGTCCGCCGTCATTTTCCGCTCCGGCGCACTCTGGCGAGACCCTCGTCGATGGCGCGCTCGAGGTAGGCGCCGTAGAAATCCGGGATGCGAAAGCCGACGATGGGATCGGACAGCCGCTCGCCGCCGGGGCCGTAGATCATGACGGTGGGCGCGACGCGGGCGTGCTCTGCCTTGCCGAACTCGCGATGGGTGGTCGGGCGGCCGGCGAAGTCGGTGAGGGGGGCGTCCGAATCGATGTCGATCTGGCGCAGCACGACCCTGTCGCGGTAGGCGGCGTCGCGCTGCATCGGGACCAGGTACTCGCGCCGGGCGCGCTCGCACCAGGGGCAATCCGCCTGGCTGTACAGCACCATCATGGGCAGCCTTTTCGCGCTCAGGTCGTGCCCGTCGCGGGCGAGATCCCGGGCTGCCGCCAGGCTGCCCTCGGCGGCGCCGAGCGCGCCGGGCAGCCATGCTAGAATCGCCAGACAGAGGCGCGCAGAGCGCGCCGCCGTGAAACCTTTCAGGCATCCAAAGAGCATCGTCAACGTGGCCACGCTTCCCGCACCCGAGCACATCGTCATCGCCTCGCGTGAAAGCCGCCTCGCCATGTGGCAGGCCGAGCACGTGCGCGATCGGCTCGCCGGATTATACCCGGGCTGCCGCGTCGAAATTCTCGGCATGACCACCCGCGGCGACAAGATCCTCGACCGGCCTTTGTCCCAGGTGGGCGGCAAGGGGCTGTTCGTCAAGGAGCTGGAAACGGCACTGCTCGACGGCAGCGCCGATCTCGCAGTGCATTCGATGAAGGACGTGCCGATGGACATGGCGGACGAGTTCGCCCTGGTCGCCATCTCGCAGCGCGAGGTTCCGCTCGACGCCCTCGTCTCCAGCAAGTACGCGTCGCTGGAAGACATGCCGCCGGGGGCCGTGGTCGGCACCTCGAGCCTGCGGCGCGAGGCGCAGCTTCATGCGCGCTTTCCCCACCTTGCGGTTACCAGTCTGCGCGGCAATCTCGACACCCGCCTGCGCAAGCTGGACGCCGGCGACTATGATGCGATCATGCTGGCGGCGGCGGGCCTGCTGCGACTCGGCCTGGCGGGCCGCATTCGCGCCACGCTGCCGGCGGAGCTCTCGCTGCCCGCCGCCGGCCAGGGGGCGTTGGGCATCGAGGCCCTGGCGCGGCGGCCGGAAGTGGCGGCCTGGATGGCACCGCTCGACGATGCCGCGACCAGCGCCTGCGTGCGTGCCGAGCGCGCCCTGTCGCGGGCGCTGGCCGGAAGCTGCGAAGTGCCGCTGGGCGCCTACGCCGAACTGCAGGAGGGGCGCATCCGGCTGCGCGGATTCGTCGCCCTGCCCGACGGCAAGCGCATGGCCAGCGCCGAGGTGTTCGGCGGCGCGGAGGAGCCCGAACGGCTGGGGCTGGAGCTGGCGCAGAAGCTGCGCGTTCAGGGCGCCGACGAGATCCTGGCCGCCCTTGCCGGCCACCGCCCATGAGCCGCGCCATGGCCGTCGCCATCGCATCCGCCTCCGCGCTGCCGCTCGCCGGCCGTCATATCGTGGTGACGCGGCCGCAGGCGCAGGCGCGAGGGCTGGCCGACGGCATCGCCGCCGCCGGCGGCATCCCGGTGCAGTTCCCGGTGCTGGCGATCTTCGACGTGGAGGATGTGCAGCCCATCGTCGACGTCGGCGACCGGCTCGATCAGTTCGATCTCGCCATCTTCATCAGCCCCAACGCGGTGAACAAGGCGCTCAATGTAGTCACCGCGCGCCGCAGTTGGCCGGAATCGGTGCGCGTGGCCTGCATCGGCAAGTCGAGCGAGAGGGAACTGGCGCGCTACGGTTTCCGGGACGTGATCGCGCCGCAGGGCCGCTTCGATTCGGAGGCGCTGCTGGAACTCGCGCCCCTGGCGGCGGAGCGCATTGCCGGCAGGCGCGTGGTGATTTTTCGCGGCGACGGCGGACGCGAGTTGCTGGGCGACACGCTGATCGCCCGCGGCGCGGCGCTCGAATATGTCGAATGCTATCACCGCGGCAAGCCCCGCCTCGACGCCGCGCCGCTGCTCAAGCTCTGGGCGCGCGACGAACTGGACGCCATCACCGTCACCTCCAGCGAGGGACTGCGCAATCTCTTCGACATGGTCGGCAAGCTGGGGCAGCAGTGGCTGCGCAAGACCCTCCTGTTCGTTCCGCACGTCCGCATCGCCGCGGAGGCGCAGCGCCTCGGCCTGGCGCGCGTGGTCCTCACCGCCCCGGGCGACGACGGTCTGCTCGGCGGACTGGTCGATCACTTCTCGCGCCCTGATGCGGCGGCTGCGGGCGTGAAATCATGAACGGCGAAGCAGCCGCCCCGTCCGGCGCTGCGGCGCTGCCCGAGCCCCCCGCCGCCTTGCCCGAGCCCTCCCGCAGCGAGGCGCCGCGGCCCTCGTCGGCGCTGGCCCGCATCGCTGTGCTGATCTCCCTGCTGGCGCTGGCGATCGCCGGCTGGCAGTGGTGGGAGACGCGCAGCCGCGCCGACAACCTGCAGGAGGAACTGGCGAAGCGACTGTCGGAGGGGGACAACATCGCCAAGGAAAGCCGTCTGGTGTCGAAACAGACGCAGGAGGCACTGTCCAATCTGCAGGGCAAGGTGGGGGCGCTGGAAGCCCGGCTCGCCGAGTCGCAGAGCCAGCGGCTGGCGCTGGAGGCGGCCTACCAGGAGCTGACGCGCAACCGCGACGACCGCGTGCTGGCCGAGGTGGAGCAGGCGGTGAATCTGGCGGCCCAGCAGTTGCAGCTCGCCGGCAACGTCGAGGCGGCCCTGATCGCGCTGCAGAGCGCCGACGCCCGCCTGGCGCGCGCCGATCAGGCCCAGTTCCTTCCGCTGCGCAAAATGCTGATCCAGGACATCGAACGCCTCAAGGCGCTGCCGCTGGTGGATGTTCCGGGCCTCTCCCTCAAGCTGGACCATGTCGCGGGCAGCGTCGATGGCATGCCCCTGGCATTCGAGAGCGTGAGCCGGGGCGATGCGCCGAAGACGGTCGAAGCGGCTGCGGAGGGCGGCTTCTGGGCCGGCCTGTGGGGCGATCTGTGGAGCGAGATCAGCCAACTGGTGCGCATCGGGCGGCTCGACCGGCCCGATCCGGCGGTCCTCTCGCCGCAGAACGCCTTCATGCTGCGCGAGAACCTCAAGCTGCGACTGATCAACGCGCGCCTGGCATTGCTCCAGCGCGACTCCCGCACCTATCGCGAGGACATCAAGCAGGCCCAGGCCTGGATCGAGCGCTATTTCGACCTCAGGGCCAAGCCGACCCAGGATGCGCTGGCGACGCTGCGCCAGTTGTCGGGCGCCCGGCTCACCCTGGAAATCCCGGCGCTGGACGACAGCCTCACCGCCTTGCGCAACGTCAAGCTCGGCCGCGACAAGGGCGGCCTCGGCGCGCACTGACGGCCGAGGCCTCCGCGATGCGCCTCCTGTTCTGGCTGCTTGCGCTGTTCTCCGCCGCGGTGCTGCTGGCCATCGCCGGGCGCTACAACGACGGCTATGCGCTGTTCGTGCTGCCGCCCTGGCGCGTCGAGATCTCCCTCAATCTGCTGTTGTTGCTGATGGTGGGCAGCTTCGCGCTGCTCTATCTGCTGCTGCGCCTGGTCGTCCGGACGCTGCGCATGCCGCAGGCGGTGCGCCAGTTCCGCGCCCGCAAGCGCCGCGAAAAGGCTGCCGTCTCGTTCCGCGAATCCTTGCGCCTGCTGTTCGAGGGCCGCTACGGTCAGGCACTGAAGTGCGCCGAGCAGGCGGTCCAGGGCGGCGAGTCGCCGGGACTGGCGGCATTGGTGGCGGCGCGCGCGGCGCGCGGCATGAACGACGACAAGCGCGAAGCGCAGTGGCTGGAACGCGCCCTGCAGCATGACGGGGAACTGCATACGGCGCGCCTCATGACCGAGGCCGAACTGCATGTCGACGCGCGCCGCTTCGGCGCTGCGCTGGAGAGCCTGGACAGCCTGCAGGAAGGCGGCCGGCGGCATATCGCGGCCCTGCGTCTGGCGCTGCGGGTACATCAGGCCCTCGGCCGCTGGCAGGACGTGCTGCGGGTGACGCGCCTGCTGGAGAAGCATCGCGCCATTGCGCCGGAGCATGCCGCGTCCCTGAAACAGCGTGCCCACCTGGAGAACATCAACAGCCGCGCCGGCGATGCCGCCCAGCTTATCGGCTACTGGAGCGATCTGCCCCATGCCGAGCGCCGCGAATCGCGGGCCGCGGCGAGCGCCGCCCGCGCCCTGATCCAGGCCGGCGACTGCGGCGCGGCGCAGAAGATCATCGAAACACGCCTGGAGGCGAACTGGGACGACGAACTGGTCGGGCTCTACGCCGAATGCAAGCACGGCGAGGCGCTGGATCGCATCACCCGCGCCGAAGGCTGGCTGCAGGCGCGGCCGCGCGATGCGCAACTGCTGCTCACCCTCGGCCGCCTGTGCCGCATCCAGCAACTGTGGGGCAAGGCGCAGAGCTACCTGGAAGCGTCCCTGGCGGTGCAGCCCACCCGCGCCGCCCATCTCGAGCTGGCGGAACTGTTCGACCAACTGCAGCGCGGCGAAGAGGCCGACCGCCACTACCGCGCCGCAGCAGCCTTCACCTAGCCGCGCCGCATTTCGGCTCCAGCAGCGGGCGCATCCGAGGCCGGAGCTACACCCAGTCCTTCGCTACCAGAAACTCCTTGTAGAGTCTTTCTTCGGCGCTGCCGGGTTGCGGGCGCCAGTCGTAGCGCCATTTGACGATGGGCGGCAGCGACATGAGGATGGATTCGGTGCGCCCGCCCGATTGCAGGCCGAACAGGGTGCCGCGGTCGAACACCAGATTGAACTCCACGTAGCGTCCGCGGCGATAGGCCTGGAAATCGCGCTCGTGCTCGCCGTAGGGGTGGTCGCGGCGGCGCGTGATGATCGGCAGGTAGGCGTCGAGGAAGCTGTCGCCGACGCTGCGGGTGAGGGCGAAGCAGCGCTCGAAGCCGCCTTCGGCCAGGTCGTCGTAGAAGATGCCGCCGATGCCGCGCGGTTCGTTGCGGTGCTTGAGGAAGAAGTAGCGGTCGCACCATTCCTTGTACTGCCGGTGCACGCCGGCGCCGAACGGATCCAGCGCCTGCTTGCAGGTGGCATGGAAGTGGCGCGCGTCTTCCTCGAACGGATAGTAGGGCGTCAGATCCATGCCGCCGCCGAACCACCAGATCGGGCTCGCGTCCGTGCCGGGTTTGCGCGCGAGAAACAGGCGCACGTTGAGATGCACTGTGGGGCAGTACGGATTGCGCGGATGCAGGACCAGCGACACGCCCATGGCGTCGAAGCCGCGCCCTGCCATCTCGGGGCGGCCCGCGGTGGCGGAAGGAGGCAGATTGTCGCCGAAGACATGGGAGAAATTGCAGCCGCCGCGCTCGAAGAAATTTCCTTCCTCGATGACGCGGGCAATGCCGCCGCCGCCGCCCGGCCGGTCCCAGGTGTCGGTGCGGAAGGGCTTGCCGTCGAACTGCTCCAATGCCGCGATGATGCGCGCCTGCAGCGCGACCAGATAGGACTTGACCGGCGCGGAATCGATTTCCATGGCGTTCCCTGTGCTCAGGTTCTTCTCGGCGCCAGGGCGCGGTGTCCGATGTCGCGCCGGTACTGCATGCCGTCGAAGCGTATCCGGTCGCATGCCTCGTACGCCTGCCTCTGCGCGATCTTGACCGTGTCGCCGAGGGCCGTGACGCACAGCACGCGGCCGCCGTTCGACGACCACCTGCCCATCCCGCTCGGCGGTTCCGGCATGGAACACATGCACGTCGTCCGCCACCCGCGGCAGGCCGCTGATGGCGTCGCCCGTGCGCGGATCCTCCGGATAGCCCGCCGCCGCCATCACGACGCCGAGGGCGCAGCGCCGGTCCCACTCGACCTGCGCCTGATCGAGGCGCGCGGCGAGCGCTGCCTCCATCAACTCGACCAGGTCGCTCTTGAGCCGCATCATGATGGGCTGGGTTTCCGGGTCGCCCATGCGGCAGTTGTACTCCAGCACCTTGATGCCGCCGGCCTTGTCGATCATCAGACCGGCATAGAGGAAGCCGGTGTAGGGCAGGCCCTGCTGCGCCATCCCGGCCAGCGTCGGCTGGATCACCTCGCGCATGACTCGTGCATGGATCTCCGGCGTCACCACCGGCGCCGGGGAATAGGCGCCCATGCCGCCGGTATTGGGTCCCTCGTCGCCGTCGCGCAGCCGCTTGTGGTCCTGGCTGGTGGCGAGCGGCAGCGCATGCGTGCCGTCGCACATGCAGATGAAGCTCGCCTCCTCGCCGTCGAGGAATTCCTCGATCACCACGCGCGCGCCGGCATCGCCCATGCGATTGTCCACCAGCATCGCGTCCACCGCGGCGTGCGCCTCGGCCAGCGTCGTCGCCACGACCACTCCCTTGCCGGCGGCCAGGCCGTCGGCCTTGATCACGATCGGCGCGCCGTTGGCATCGAGATGGGCATGGGCCGCCGTGGCGTCCGCGAAGGTCTGGAAGCGCGCCGTGGGAATCTTGTGGCGCGTCAGGAAGCGCTTGGCGAAGTCCTTCGAGCTTTCGAGCTGGGCCGCCTCGCGCGTCGGGCCGAAGATCGCCAGGTTCTTGGCGCGGAAGGCGTTCACTACGCCCGCCGCCAGCGGGGCCTCCGGACCGACCACGGTGAAGTGGATCTGCTCGCGCTGCACGAAGGCTGCCAGGGTGTCGATGTCGGTGATCGGCACGTTCATCAGGCCGGGTTCGCGCGCAGTGCCGGCGTTGCCCGGCGCCACGAATACCCTCTGCACCCGCGGGTTCTGCGCCAGACGCCAGGCCAGTGCGTGCTCGCGACCGCCGGAACCGATGACCAGCAATTTCATGGCGGGGATCCGATGTCAGTCGAAGGAGATCTTGCCGAACAGGAACAGCACGTCGCCGTTGCCTTCCGCTCCCGGCAGCTTCGGCACCCAGGTTGCCATCAGCGATACCTTGCGATACTCGATCGCGCCCAGCGGCAGGATGTAGGGAACCGGGCACAGGTAATCGCAGTAGTCGGTGCGCGTGGTGAAGCCGGCGGTGACGCCGACCCCCACGTTGAGGTGCTCGGCCAGCCCCCAGCGCGCCAGCCAGCTGTAGCCGAGCAGCCACTCGGGCTTGTAGTGGGAGTCCTTGAAACCCATGAAGTAGATGCCATGGGAATTGTTGCGCTCGTCGATGTGGGTGCGGCCTATGCCGGCTCCCCACGCCTGCTCGTTCTGGTCGTTGAGGGCCTCGTCGCTATAGGTGCCGCGGCCGTGGTAGGCGTATCCGGTCAGGTACAGATCGTAGGCGCCGCCCTTGTACGCCTTGACCGCCCCGTCGCAGGAATTGGCGAGCCATTGCCAGCCCCAGTCGCAGTATTCGGCACTGGCGGCGGATGCGAACAGCGACAGCGCGAGCGCCGGCAGGATGCGGCGAGTCGAGCGGATGGCGGGGCGTAGGGTCATGCGTGTCTGCATTCTGCTCAATGGCGGAAGTGGCGGAAGCCCGTGAACACCATGGCCAGGCCGTGCTCGTCGGCGGCGGCGATCACCTCGGCATCGCGCACGCTGCCGCCGGGCTGGATCACGGCGCGGGCGCCGGCTTTGGCGAGCACGTCGAGGCCGTCGCGGAAGGGGAAGAAGGCGTCCGAGGCCACCACCGATCCGGCGATGGCGAGGCCGGCGTTCTCCGCCTTGATGGCGGCGATGCGCGCCGAGTCCACCCGGCTCATCTGGCCGGCGCCGACGCCGACGGTCTGGCCGTCGCGGCAGTAGACGATGGCATTCGACTTCACGTACTTCGCCACGCGCCAGGCGAACAGCAGGTCGCCCAGTTCCTGTTCCGTGGGATGGCGCCGGGTGACCACCTTGAGGTCCGTCGGGGCGATGCGCGCGGCATCGAAATTCTGCACCAGAAGACCGCCCGCCACGCGCTTGAAATCGAAGCCGCGCGTCGCCTCGCCCAGGGGAACCTGGAGCACGCGCACATTCTGCTTCGCCGCCAGGATCTGCTGCGCCTCGGCGGTGATCTCCGGGGCGATCAGCACTTCCATGAACTGCTGGGTGACGGCCTCGGCCGCCGCCTTGTCGAGGGCACAGTTGAAGGCGATGATGCCGCCGAACGCCGAGGTCGGGTCGGTGGCGAAGGCCTTTCGGTAGGCTTCGAGCGGCGTCGCGCCGAGCGCCACGCCGCAGGGATTGGCGTGCTTGACGATGACGCAGGCAGTCGAGTCGAAGCTCTTGACGCATTCCCAGGCGGCATCGGCATCGCCGATGTTGTTGTAGGACAGTTCCTTGCCCTGCAACTGGCGGTAGCTGGAGACGGCGCCGGCGGCGGCGTCGGGCTCGCGATAGAACGCCGCCTGCTGGTGCGGGTTCTCGCCGTAGCGCATCGGCTGCAGCTTGTCGAAGGCGAGTTGCAGCCGGTCGGGGAACTCGCCGCGCCGGTTGTCCGCATCCAGGCTGGTCAGGTAATTTGCGATCGCGCCGTCGTAGCGGGCGGTATGGGTGAACGCGCTCTTCGCCAGCGCGAAGCGCGTGGCGGCACTGATCTCGCCGCCGCCGGCGCGCAGCTCTTCGATGATTCTTGCATAGTCGGCGGGGTCGGTCACCACCGCCACGCCGGCATGATTCTTCGCCGCCGCCCGCACCATGGTGGGGCCGCCGATGTCGATGTTCTCGATCGCATCCTCCAGGGTGCAGTCCGGTTTCGCCACGGTCTGGCGGAAGGGGTAGAGGTTCACCACCACCAGGTCGATGCGCGGAATGCCGGCCTTGTCGATGGCCGCGAGATGGTCGGGCAGCATCGCGCCGCGCCAGGATGCCGCCGTGTATCTTCGGATGCAGCGTCTTGACGCGGCCGTCCAGCATCTCGGGGAAGCCGGTGTATTCGGATACCTCGGTGACAGGCAGGCCCGCGTCGCGCAGCATCTTCGCGCTGCCGCCGGTGGACAACAGGTTGATGCCGAGCTGATGGAGGGAACGGCAGAATTCGACGATGCCGCTCTTGTCGGAGACGCTGATCAGGGCTTGGGTGACTTTCATGGCTGCGAATGAGTGAACATTCGCCGCGGATCGCGCGCTTCCACGGGGTTCGAAGCCAGGCTCGAATCCGCGTTGATCGGCACGATCCGCGGCGGGGATTTCAAATCAAATCGTTGTCCTGCAGCTTGCGCCGCAGGGTGTTGCGGTTGATGCCGAGCAGATCGGCCGCCAGGGTCTGGTTGCCGTTCGCCTCGCGCATCACTACCTCCAGCATCGGCCGTTCGACCTGCGCCAACACCATATCGTAGATCGCGCACGGCCGTTCGCCGTCCAGATCGCGGAAATAGCGCTCCAGGCTGCGGCGCACGCACTCGGCGATGTCGCTGCGGCTCATGCGGCCAGGTCCTCCGGAACTTCCAGGTAGCGCAGCCGCGCATCCAGACGCGCCTGACCGAGAAAGAAACGGTCGGTGGCGGCGATCTGCTCCGCCACGGTCTGCAACTGGTTCATGGCGTGGCGAAACTGCGCCGAGCCGGCGAGACCCCGCGTGTACCAGGCAATGTGCTTGCGCGCGATGCGCACCCCTGTCTGCGCGCCGTAGAACGCGTAGAGGTCGTCGAGGTGGCCGCGCATCACCTGGTGGATTTCGCCCACCAGCGGCGGCGGCAGCAGCTCGCCGGTCTTCAGGAAGTGCTCGATCTCGCGGAAGATCCACGGCCGGCCCTGGGCCGCGCGGCCGATCATGACGCCGTCCGCCCCGGTGTACTCGAGCACGTGCCTGGCCTTGTGCGGCGAATCGATGTCGCCGTTGGCGATGACCGGAATGCGCGCCTGCGCCTTGACCTCGCCGATGGTGTCGTATTCCGCCTCGCCCTGATACTGGCAGGCGCGGGTGCGGCCGTGGATGGCGAGTGCCCGGATGCCGGATTCCTCGGCGATGCGCGCGACGGTGCGCGCATTGCGGTGGCTGCGGTCCCAGCCGGTGCGGATCTTCAGCGTCACCGGCACGGCCACCGCGCCGACGACGGCGTCGATGATGCGTGCCACCAGAGGCTCGTCCTGCAGCAGGGCCGAACCGGCCATGACGTTGCAGACCTTCTTCGCCGGGCAGCCCATGTTGATGTCGATGATGCTGGGCGCCGCGCTCGACGTTGTAGCGCGCCGCCTCGCGCCATCATCGCCGGGTCCGCGCCGGCGATCTGCACCGACACCGGCGCGACCTCGCCTTCGTGGTTGGCGCGGCGCCGGGTTTTCTCGCTGCCGTAGAGCAGCGAGTTGGAGGTGACCATCTCGGATACCGCCAGTCCGGCGCCCATTTTCTTGCACAACTGGCGGAACGGACGATCGGTGACCCCGGCCATCGGTGCGACAAAGAGATTGTTGCGGAGCGTGAAGCCGGCGAATTGCATGGATTGTTGTTGCGGGCGACGCTTGCGGTGGGGGAGCGCGCTATTTTAATCAAAGCGCAAGGCGGAGGGGCGCAAAAATTTTTTGCACCGGCCGGGCGCCGGATCATGGCCAGGCGCGGGCACCGAAAATCATGCGCTTGGCGACGAATGCTCGCAGTGGAGGCAGGATGTCGAGCAAGGCCAGCCCGCCGCCGCGGCCTGCCGCCAGCAGCGGATTGGCGCTGCCGAAGAGACGGATCAGGTTGTCGGTGAAGCCGATGGTGCCGCCGCGGTCGATGCGCCTTGCCGCGGCATAGCGGGCGAGCAGGGCTGCGCTCCCCGGATCACCGCCCGCCTTCTCCCGCAGCAGCTCGGCCAGGGACCACACGTCGCGCAGGGCGAGATTGAAGCCCTGGCCTGCCACCGGATGCAGCGTCTGCGCCGCATTGCCGAGCCACACGCAGCGCTCTGCGGTCGGCTTCGGGCGCAGTCGCAGCGCCAGCGGGAACGCCGTGCGCGGGCCCGCCCGGTCAAAGCGCAGGCGCGTGCCGAAGTGCCGCTGCAGTGTCTCGATGAAGGCTGCATCGCCCAATCCGAGCAGGGTCTGCGCCTGCTCCGCCGGCACCGTATACACCACGGCATAGCCGCCCTGATAGGGCAGCAGGGCGAGGGGACCGCCGGCGGTGAAGCGTTCATAGGCCGTGGCGCGAAACGGCTCCACGCTATGGGCGACGGTGATGATCGCCTGCTGGCCGTAGTCGCGCTCGACCAGGCGGCCGTGCGCATTCGCGGCGCCTTCGGCGTGCGCCACCAGCCTCGCACAGAGCGTTGCGGCGCCGTCGGCGCTGCTGATGCTGACGATGGCATCCTCGGCGCCCGCCGCCACGTTCTCCACCCGCGTCGCGCACAGCGGTTCGACACCGCGCGCCGCGAGCGCGGCGTCCAGGGCGGCGGCGATGCCGCCGGCATCAGCCACATAGCCCAGGGCCGGCAGGCGGTAGTCGGCGGCGCGGATCACGGTGCGCCCGAACGCGCCCTGCTGCGAGATGTGGATGGTCTCGATCGGCGTGCTGCGGATCTGCGGCCACACGCCGAGGCGCTCCAGGATTTGGCGCGAACCGTAGGACAGGGCGAGCACCCGCGGGTCGCGCTGCGCCGCGCCGCGCGCCCGCGCGTCGAGCAGCCGTGCCGGCACTTCGGCCTGGGACAGGGCCAGCGCCAGCGCCATGCCGACGGGGCCGGCGCCGACGATCAGGACCTCATCCCGCCCCACGTTGCGCCATCCAGTCTTCGATCCCTGCCACGCGTCTTTGGCGCCGCGCAGGTGAGGATCTCGCAGCCTTGCGCGGTCACCAGCGCGTCGTCCTCGATGCGGATGCCGATGTTCCACAGGTCAGGGGGAACGTCGTCTGCGGGCCGGATGTAGCAGCCGGGTTCGACGGTCAGGGTATTGCCCGGCTGCAGCGGCCGCCAGGACGCGTCCACCTTGTATTCGCCGGCGTCATGGACGTCGAGGCCGAGCCAGTGGCCGGTGCGGTGCATGTAGAAGCGCTTGTAGGATCCGGATTCGAGAACGGCGTCGACGCTGCCCGCGAGCAGTCCCAGATCGAGCATGCCCTGCGCCAGCACCTTCAGCGCGGCCTCGTGCGGCGCGTCCCAGGCGTTGCCGGGCTTGACCGCCGCGATAGCCGCAGCCTGCGCCGCCAGCACCATCTCATACACGTCGCGCTGCGCGGCGGAGAAGCGGCCATTCACGGGAAAGGTGCGCGTGATATCGGCAGCATAGCCGTCCACTTCGCAGCCGGCGTCGATGAGCAGCAGGTCGCCGTCGCCCAGCGGCCGGTCATTCTCGACGTAATGCAGGATGCAGGCGTTGGCGCCGCCGGCGACGATCGGCGTGTAGGCCGGCGCCTGCGCGCCCTGGCGGCGGAATTCGTGCAGCAGTTCCGCCTCGACCTCGAACTCGTTGCGGCCGGGGCGCGCGATGCGCATGGCGCGCCGGTGGGCGGCGGCGGAGATGTCGGCGGCGCGGCGCATGGCCGACAGCTCGTGCTCGTCCTTGAGCAGGCGCATCTCGTCGAGCAGAACGCGGACGTCGAAGATCGCCGCCGGGGCGCGCACGCCGGTCCGGGTCAGCGTCCGCACGCGGTTGAGGGCGGCGACGATGCGCTGATCCCATGCCGCATCGAAGCCGAGGGCGTAGAACACGCTGGGCTGATTGCGCAGCAGGTCGGCAAGCTGCGCATCGACGATGTCGATGGCGAAGGCGGCGTCGAAGCCGAAGGTTTCCCGGGCGGCCAGCGGACCGTGGCGCAGGCCGTCCCAGATCTCGCGCTCGGGATCCTTGTCGCGGCAGAACAGAATCGACTGCGGATGTTCACCCGCCACCAGGACCAGGGCGGCGTCGGGCTCGGTGAACCCGGTGAGGTAGTAGAAATAACTGTCGAAGCGGAAGGGATAGTGCGCGTCGCGGTTGCGTATGCGCTCCGCGGCGGTGGGCACGACGGCGACGCCGTGCTGCATTTTCTCCAGCAGGCGGGCACGGCGCGCGGCGTAGGGGCTGATATTCACAGGCATATCGTTCCGGAAAGTCGAATCGATTATAGCGTCACGGTACTTCGACCGTGCCGCGGGGCGAAGTGCTTCAGTCGGCGGCGCCGGCCCGCAGTTCGGCGTCGAGGGTTGCCAGGCGCTGCGGCGTGCCGACGTTGACCCAGCGCCCGCGCAGATACTCGCCGCTGATTCGGCCGTCGCGCATCGCGGCGCGCAGCAGGGGGGCGAGCTCGGCTTTGCCGCCCGCGGGCACGGACGCGAACAGCGCGCGCTGATAGATGCCGATGCCGGCGAAGGTTAGCTTCGGTTCCCCGTCCTCGGCGACGCGCCCGAAGGCGAGGCTGAAGTCGCCGGCCGGGTGATGGGGCGGGTTGGCTACCAGCAGCAGATGGGCGAGCTGGCGCCGCTGCTGCAGTCGTCCCGCAATCTCCGTGACCTGGTCGAAGTCGTAGTCGCACCAGATGTCGCCATTGACCACGACGAACGGGGGGTAACCCAGCAGCGGCAGCGCGTTGGCGATGCCGCCTGCCGTGCCCAGGGCGCCGGGCGGCTCCGGGGAATAGGCGATGCGCGCGCCGTGGGAGCTGCCCTCGCCCAGCGCCGCCTCGATCTGCCCGCCGAGATGGGCGTGGTTGATCACGATGTCGCGCATGCCGGCGCGCACCAGGCGTTCGACGTGCCAGACGATGAGCGGCTTGCCGCCGACCACCAGCAGCGGTTTCGGCTGCGTGTCGGTGAGCGGTCGCATGCGCTCGCCGCGGCCCGCCGCCAGAATCATCGCCTTCATCGGCATGCGCGGGAATCGGATGAACGGGCCGCCGGCGTCCTCGCTGCGGACCGCGGGGGCCGCTTCAAAAGGAATACCCCACCTGAGGTGCGCAGTTTTCGAGTTCGTCGAACAGGCGCAGCAGCGGCGTCAGTTCGCGATAACGCCGGGCGACCTCGCGCACGTAGGCGACGAAGCGCGGCGTGTCTTTCAGGTAGTGCGGCTTGCCGTCACGGTAGTTGATGCGGGCGAAGATGCCCAGCACCTTGAGATGGCGCTGCAGCCCCATCCATTCGAAGTCGCGGTAGAAGACGGCGAAGTCGGGATCCACCGGAAGGCCGGCGCGCTTCGCCTTCTCCCAGTAGCGGATGGTCCAGTCCAGCACCCGTTCCTCCGGCCAGGTCAGGAACGCGTCCTTGAACAGCGATGCCACGTCGTAGGTGATGGGGCCGATGACGGCGTCCTGGAAGTCGATGACCCCGGGGTTGGGCGTCGCCAGCATGAGGTTGCGCGGCATGTAGTCGCGATGAACGTACACCGTGGGCTGGGCCAAGTTGCTCTTCACTATCAGTCCGAATGCTGCGTCGAGCACCTGGCGCTGCGGCGCCGAAAGCGTGATGCCGAGGTGGCGCGCGACGTACCAGTCGGGAAACAGGTCGAGCTCGCGCCGCAACAGCGCCTCGTCATAGGGCGGCAGCTCGCCGGCGCGGGTCGCTCCCTGCCAGCGGATGAGGCTGTCGATCGCATCGCGGAACAGCGCGTCGGCGTTGTCCGGGTTCAGCGCGTCGAGATAGGTGGTCGTGCCGAGATCGTCGAGAAGCAGGAAGCCCTGCGCCACATCCTGCTCCAGCACGCGCGGGGCATGGACGCCGGCCTGCGCCAGCATCCCGGCCACCTTGACGAACGGGCGGCAGTCCTCGTGCTCCGGCGGCGCATCCATAACGATGCGCGTCGCGCTCTCGTCGGCGAAGCGCAGGCGGAAATAGCGGCGAAAGCTGGCGTCGCTGGAAGCCGGCGCAAGGTCATAGCGGCGGCCGGGGAAAACCGCCTGCAGCCACTGCTGCATCTGTTCGCTGCGCTGCATCGTTGGGGTGGGGGATCGCGAAAATGCTAAACTCGCGCATTCTAACATCGGTGCCTCCAGCCTATTCGGCACGGCCGGCGCCGCATACGAACACGCGGCGCGTTTTCATTCCATGCACGGACGGCTCGTTCCCCTGATGATCTGCTGCGTTTCGGGAGGATTGCTCTCGGGACACGCACAGACCCTCGAGGCGGCGGAGAACCTGGCGCCCCTGCAGGTCGATCCCGCGCTGCTCGATCCGTCGGCGCCGCCGCCCCAGCCCCCGCAGCAGCCCCCGCAAGTGCGCCCGGTGACGGCGCCGCCCGAACCGGAAGCGCGGCCGATCGCTCCCCGAGCCCCGGCCGCCGAACCGACTCTGCCCGCGGAGCAAGAGAGCGAGCAGGCGCCGCCTGCAACTGGCGCGGTGCGGCCGACTGCGCCTGCGATCGCCCCAGATGTCGCCCCGGCGACAACTCCCGCCGCTGCGCCCGCACCTGAATCCACGCCGGCCCCGGCGCCGGCGGCGGAACCGACGCCACGTCCGGCGGAGGATGCTGCACCGACCGTGCCGCCCGCCGAATCCGCAGTGGCGCCCCTGCCGGGCCTGCGACTGTCTCCCCGCCTTCGGCCTCTGCGGGGACGCAGCGACGAGCCGCGTCCGACCTTTCTTGCCGCCGACCGCATCGACGCCAACGGACCCAACGAGACCGCAGCACAAGGCAATGTCGATCTGCGCCGCATCGGCAACACCGTAAGCGCCGACCGCCTCACCTACTGGCAGGACGAGGACGAAGTGGAAGCGGAGGGCAACGTCGTCCTCACGCAGGACCTGGATCGCATCAGCGGGCCCAAGCTGCGCCTGAAGCTGGAGAAGAGCGTCGGCTATTTCGAGACGCCGACTTATTCCATCACACGGCTGCCGCCCCCCGGCCAGACGCGGGAATCCACCACGGCCTACGGCCAGGCGGAGCGCATCGACTTCGAAGGCGAGAATTTGTTCCGCCTCAGACGTGCCACCTACAGCACCTGCGGCCCCGAAAACCCGGACTGGTACGCCCGGGGGCGGGATGTCTTCCTCGATTACACGCGCGAAGTCGGCGAGGCGCGGGACGCCACGGTCGTGTTCAAAGGCGTGCCCTTCCTGTACAGCCCCTGGCTCGAGTTTTCATTGAACAACCAGCGCAAGTCGGGATTCCTCACGCCGACCTTCGGCACGACCAGCCAGACCGGCGTCAGCCTGACGCTGCCGTACTACTGGAACATCGCCCCCGACATGGACGCCACCATCGCGCCGCGCTACATGTCACGCCGCGGCCTGCAGGTAGGCGGCGAATTCCGCTATCTGGAGCACGGCTACAGCGGCATCGCCCGCGGCGAATACCTGCCCGACGACCAGGTGTTCGGCGCCGACCGCTACGCCTACTCGCTGCAGCATGCGCAGGCCCTGCCCTTCGGTCTGTCTGCAGGACTGGATGTAAATGGGGTGTCGGACGACACCTATTTCACGGACCTCGCTTCCCGCGCCACGATCACGTCCCAGACGAACCTGCTGCGGCAGGGCAATCTCAACTACAGCGGCGGCTGGTGGAACGCGATGGCCCTGCTCCAGCGCTATCAGACGCTGCAGGATCCGGCGCGGCCGCCGGTGCTGAAGCCCTACGAGAAGCTGCCGCAGCTGCAGATCACCGCCAACCGGCCCGACCTCAAGGGCTTCGCCGTTTCGGCCATCGGCGACTACACGGACTTCAGCCATCCCACGCTCGACGCAGGGCGGCGATTGGTGGTGTATCCCCAGGTCGCCTATCCGATGGAGACCTCTTCCTTCTTCGTCACACCGAAGCTCGGCATCCATTTCAGGAACTACGACCTCACGCGGCAGCTCTCCACCGGCCCCGACAGCATCAGCGTCACGCTGCCCATCGCCAGCGTCGACTCGGGCCTCACGTTCGAGCGCCAGACGGACTGGTTCGGCGCCAACACCACCCAGACGCTCGAGCCCCGGCTCTACTATCTCTACGTGCCGTACCAGGATCAGAGCCAGATCCCGCTGTTCGACACGGCGCAGGCGGATTACAACTTCGCCCAGATCTTTTCCGAGAACCGCTTCTCCGGCAATGATCGCATCGGCGATGCGAATCAGATCACCGCGGCTGTGGTGTCGCGCCTGCTGGATGGCAACGGCGTCGAACTGATGCGCGGCGCCATCGGACAACGCTACTATTTCCGCGACCAGACGGTGACGCTGGCGCCCGGCGTCCCGGCCCAGACCAGCCGCAGCGCGGACATCCTCGCGACGCTGGCCGGACGCGTCGGCCGGGCGCTATCCTTCGACACCGCCGTGCAATACAACCCCAACGAAGAGACTACCGAACGCTTCGTCTTCGGCGGCCGCTATCAGCCGGGACCCGCGCGCGTCCTCAGTGCCAGCTACCGCTTCCAGAAGAATGTCCTGGAGGATGTGGACGTTTCCGGTCAATGGCCGCTTTTCGGCGGCTGGTACGGCGTCGGCCGCTACAGCTACTCGCTGCGCGACCGCCGGCTCCTCGCCGCGCTCGGCGGCCTCGAATACAATGGCGGCTGCTGGGTGGCGCGGGTCGTGGTGGAACGCTTCGCGACCACCCTCGATACCGTCAACAACACATTCTTCGTCCAGCTCGAGTTGAACGGCCTTTCCAGCATCGGCTCCAATCCGCTGGACATACTCAATCGCAATATTCCGGGTTATGGCCGGATCAATCAGCCCGTGGCCGACCCGGTGTTCGGGGCCGACTAGCCGCTTGAGGCCGAAGTCGTGACAATTCTGGCGAAGAGTGTGAGGGGGCGGAGGGGTTGCGGGGGATTTGCAGGGGGGCTTGCCCCCTTGTCCCCGCTGGGGGGATATACAAGGGGGATCTCCCCTTGTTCGTACCTTGGGGTTTCTCCGGCCGTCCCGAACGGACAAACCTGTTTGGTTCCGGCTCGGCCGGCTTAGGGGGAGGTGCTGAGGTGACCCGCCTGCTGCATGGAAGAGAGATTCGATGAGCACGATTCGCTGGCTGTTGGTCCTGTTTTCGCTGGTGTGCGGCGTCGCGGTGGCGCAGGCCGCGACCCCGGTCGAAGGCGACCGCATCGTCGCCGTGGTCAATGACGAGGTGATCACGATGCTCGAACTGCGCACCCGCCTCGCACAGATCGAGCGCCAGCTTGCCCAGCAGAACACACCCCTGCCGGCGCGCAATCTGCTCGAACGGCAGGTGCTCGAGCGCATGATCATGGAGAAGGTGCAGCTGCAGCTGGCGAAAGAGTCCGGCACGCGGGTTGACGATGCCACGCTGGAGAAGGCGCTCGGCCGCATCGCCGATACCAATCGCCTGAGCATGTCCCAGTTCCGTGCCGCCCTGGAAAAGGATGGCATCGCCTGGGACCCGTTCCGCGAGGAGGTCCGCAATGAGATCGTCATGGTGCGGCTGCGCGAGCGGGAGGTGGACAACCGCGTCACCGTCTCCGAGGCCGAAATCGACAATTACCTTTCCAGCCCGCAGCGCTCCAGCGCGGCCGAAGAGTACCTGCTGAACCACATCCTGCTGCGGGTGCCGGAACAGGCCAGCCCGGAAGCCCTGTCCAGGGTGCGCGCCAGAGGCGAGGAAGCGCTGGCGCAGATCCGGCTCGGAGCGCCGTTTGCCCAGGTCGCGGCGAGCTATTCCGACGCACCGGATGCCCTCACCGGCGGTTCGCTCGGATGGCGCACCGCCGAGCGGCTGCCGTCGCTGTTCGTCGAGACGGTGGCAAAGATGCAGCCCGGCGAGGTCAGCGGGGTGCTGCGCAGTCCGGCCGGCTTCCACATCGTGAAGCTGGATCAGCGGCGCGGCGGGGCGCTCGCCGGCCAGCGCATGGAGCAGACCCGTGCCCGTCACATCCTGATCAAGACCAACGAAGTCGTGTCCTCCGACGAGGCGCAGCGCAAGCTCGTCATCCTCAAGGAGCGGCTCGACAACGGCGCGGATTTCGCGGAACTGGCGCGCCTGCATTCGAACGACGCCTCGGCGGCCAAGGGCGGAGATCTCGGCTGGGTCTATCCGGGCGACACGGTACCCGAGTTCGAGCGGGCGATGGCGACCCTCAAGCCCGGGGAGGTCAGTCAGCCGGTGCAATCCACTTTCGGCTGGCATCTGATCCAGGTGCTGGAGCGGCGCGTGCAGGATGTCTCGTCGGAGCGACAGCGTCTCGTCGCGCGACAAGCGATCCGTGAGCGCAAGGCAGATGAGGCCTACCAGGACTGGCTGCGCCAGTTGCGAGACCGGGCCTACGTCGAATATCGCCTGGAGGAGAAATGAAGCACCAGTCAGTTCGGCGAAGCGGCACGGTGCCGACGTGAGCAACGTCCCGCGCCCTCCGGTCATCGCGGTGACCAGCGGCGAGCCGGCCGGTATCGGCCCCGAGCTCTGCGCCATGCTGGCCCGGCGCCGCCTGCCGGCGCGGGTCGTGGTGCTGGGCGAGCGGCAGCTCTTGGAGGATCGCGCACGGCAGGCGGGGGTGGCGGCGCGCTTCGTCGAATACGTTGCCGAGTCTGCGCCGCCGGACGGCGCGCTCGAAGTGCTGCCCATTGCGCTGCGGGCGCCGAGTCGTGCCGGCCAGCTCGATCCGGGCAATGCGCGCTACGTCCTCGCGCTGCTCGACCGCGCCGTCGCCGGATGCCTCGGCGGCGAGTTCGCCGCCATGGTCACGGCGCCGGTGCACAAGGGCATCATCAATGATGCCGGCATTGCCTTCAGCGGCCACACCGAGTACCTGGCCGAGAAGACCGATACGCCGCGCGTGGTCATGATGCTGGTGGGCGGCGGACTGCGCGTCGCCCTGGCGACCACCCACCTTGCGCTCAAGGACGTGCCCGCCGCCATCACCACCGAATGTGTCGAGACGAGCCTGCGCATCCTGGCCGCCGACCTGCGCCGGCGCTTCGGTCTTGCCGCACCGCGCATTCTCGTCGCCGGCCTCAATCCCCACGCCGGCGAAGGGGGGTACCTGGGGCGGGAGGAAATCGAAGTGATCGCGCCGCTGCTGCAGCGGCTGCGGGCGGAGGGCATGGACCTGACCGGCCCGCTGCCCGCCGACACCCTGTTCACGCCGCGGGTGCTGGAGCACGGCGACGCGGTGCTGGCGATGTACCACGATCAGGGGCTGGCAACGCTCAAGTACGCCAGCTTCGGCGAGGGCGTGAACGTGACCCTCGGCCTGCCCATCATCCGCACCTCCGTCGATCACGGCACGGCGCTGGACCTGGCCGGCAGCGGAACGGCCGATCCCGGCAGTCTCCACGCCGCCCTCGACCTGGCGCTGGCCATGGCCTCCAGCGAGCGGCGCTAGAGCCCTTGCCGGCAGGGCTGCCGCGCCCCATGTCCGCCACCACGCACCGTGCGCGCAAGCGCTTCGGACAGAATTTCCTGGTGGACCGCAGCTTCGTGCGCAAGATCGTTGCCGCGGTCGCCCCGCAGCGCGGCGACAGGCTCGTCGAGATCGGCCCGGGACTGGGCGCATTGACCGCGCCGTTGCTCGAAGCGCTCGATACGCTGCACGTCGTCGAACTCGACCGCGATCTGGCGGCGCACCTGCGGGCGGCCTATCCTGACGGGCGTCTGATCGTGCACGAAGGCGATGCGCTGAGCTTCGACTTCGGCAGCCTCGGCCCGGACCTGCGCGTGGTCGGCAATCTGCCGTACAACATTTCCACGCCGCTGCTGTTCCATCTCGCGGCTTACGCGCCGGGCATCCGCGACATCACGGTCATGCTGCAGAAGGAAGTGGTGGATCGCATGGTCGCCGCGCCGGACACGGCGGACTACGGCCGCCTGTCGGTGATGCTGCAATACCGCTTCGCGCTGGACAAGCTGTTCGAGGTGCCGGCCGGGGCGTTCAACCCGGTGCCGCAGGTCAGGTCCGCCGTGGTGCGGCTGGTGCCGCTTCCGGGGTCGCGCCTGGCGGCGCGGGATGCGGCGCTGCTCGGCCGCGTCGTTGCTGCCGCTTTTGGGCAACGGCGCAAGATGCTGCGCAACACGCTGGCCGCGTTCCTGCCCGAAAAGGAACTCGCCGCGCTGGGGATCGAGCCGACCCTGCGCGGCGAGAGTCTTGCGGTGGCCGACTACGTGCGCATCGCCGACGCGTGCGCCGCGGCCGGCCGGATCGGCTAGGGCCTCAGGCCTGCTTCTTGGTGCTGAAACCGCCGAGCAGCGGGTACACCGGGCAGAAGCCGATCAGACCGGTGGCCAGGGGCACCACGCCGATCCACGCCCACACCGGTCCGCCCATCAGCGCCCAGGCAATCAGCGCCAGGCCGGCAATGACGCGCAGGATCCTATCGATACCGCCCACATTCATGTTCATGTCTCAGTCTCCGTCGAAGGGTTTGAACAACGTGGGTGCATTACACCAGCCGCAGCGGGGGCCGGTCTGTAACCTTGGTTACATTGGCGGCGGGGGCTGCCGCGGCGCAAAGGATGATCAGCGCGAATCGCTGGCGAGCTGGCGCAACCCGCCTGGATCGAGAATCTCGATCTGCTCCCGTCCGAGCGCGACGCAGCCCTGGTCGGCGAAGCCCTTGAGCAGCCGGCTGACGATCTCGCGCACGCTGCCCAATTCGTCCGCGAGCTGCTGGTGGGTAGTGCGCACGACGCGCCCCTTGCCCAGCAGCAGCGAGGCCAGGCGCTGATCGAGCTTGCGGAATGCAACCTCCTCCACCAGCTGCATGAGCTCCGACAGGCGCTCGGAGAACAGCTCGAACACGAAGCGGCGGAACGGCGGATAGGCCAGCAGCTCGTCGAATACCGGCCGCGGCAGCAGCAGGATGTCCGTTTCCTCCTGGGTGATGCCGCGCGCGTTGTACGGCGTGTGCCCGAGCAGGCAGCTCGAGGTGATGATGCAGCTCTCACCCGGGGTGACGCGGTAGAGCGGCAGCTCGCGGCCGTTGGGCGCGCATTTCACCACCCGGATGCCGCCGCGCAGGACGAAGGGAAAGCCCTGGCAGGACTGGCTCTCGTCAAACACCTTCGCTCCGGCAGGCAGATGCAATACCTGGGCGGCCCGCGCGAATTGCGCGCGCGGCTCGTCGGGCAGTTCCTGCAGCACTGGATAGAGCTGCAGCAGATCGCCGATCAGGCCTTCCTCCAGCGGCGTCATGGCGCGAGTTCGCACAGAACCGGGGCGTGATCGGACGGCCGTTCCAGCTTGCGCGGGGCGCGGTCGATGCTGCAGCTGGTGCAGTTTGGCGCGAGGGCGGTGGAGACCAGGATGTGGTCGATGCGCAATCCCATGTTGCGGCGGAACGCCAGCATGCGGTAGTCCCACCAGGTGTAGGACTTGTCGGCCTGATCGAACAGGCGGAACGCATCGGCGAAACCGAGGGCGACCAAGGCCCGGAATGCCTCGCGCTCGGGCGCGGAGAACAGGACTTGGCCGTCCCAGGCCTTCGGGTCGTGCACGTCGCGTTCCTCCGGCGCGATGTTGAAGTCGCCCGTCAGGACCAGCTTCGGCTGCTGCTTCAGTTCCCCCTCCAGCCAACGGGTGAGCGCCGCGATCCAGCGCAGCTTGTACTCGTACTTGTCGCTGCCGACGGCCTGGCCGTTGGGGAAATAGGCGCACACCACGCGCATGCCGCCCACATCGGCGGCGAGCAGCCGCTTCTGCTCGTCTTCGAAGCCGGGAATCGCGCCGGCGACCGCGGCCGCCGGCTGCCGCGACAGGATCGCTACGCCGTTGTAGGTCTTCTGCCCGGTGAACAGGGATCGATAGCCCGCCCTGGCGATCTCGTCCTGCGGGAAGGCCTTGTCCTCGAGTTTGGTCTCCTGCAGACAGAGGACGTCCGGCTGATGGACGCCCAGCCAGTCCAGCACCTGAGGCAGCCGGACCTTGAGGGAATTCACGTTCCAGGTCGCCAGCTTCATAGGGCCAGTAAGGTCATGATTTGCCGACTGTCATCGAGCCAGTGTGCGCTCGCTGGGGGTAACCGCGGGCACGGAGGGAGGATGTGCCCTTCGAGCGGACAAGCCTAGCAGCTTTTCCGGGCATTTAGACCGACGCGTTGCCGGCACCGGACCGCAGCGCCGGCGCAGCGAGCGAGGCAAGAGCGCACTTCGGGCCTGACGGCCATGGGAATGCCCGCCACCCCGGATGATGAAGGCTCGCGCGATGCCCGGTTCCCTCACTTCCGGCGCCTCTCCCAGCAGGAGAGGGGAGCTTCGAGAGTCGCTGACGCGACTGTCACGTCAAGGCCCGGGCTTGGTCCAGCGGAACACGCGGTGCGGCGGCACGTTGCGCCATTCCCAGCGGATCGTCGGCGCGCCGAGCAGCGGCGTGATGAACTGCGCGACGTGGGCGCGCACCTGGTAGGCGACAAAGCGGCCGCCGGCGGCCATGTTCTCCGCGATCGCGGCTGCAGTTCGCTGTGCCACCGCGACCGGCATGGTGGAGAACGGGATACCCGAGAGCACGACATCGGCTGCCGGCAAGCGCCAATCCCGCAGGTATTCGGCAAGCTGTTCGGCGCTGCCCAACTGTAGGGCGAGCCGGGAGTCGGCGATGTTGTCGAGCAGCCGCGCGTGGAACGCCGCGCTCAGTTCGATCGCCAGCAGGCGCGCGTCGGGGCGCAGCACACGCAACAATGCCCGGGTCGTGCCACCCGTGCCGGGGCCAAGCTCGACCACGGTGCGCGCCTGCTCCAGGTTCGCGGCACGCACCAGGCGCCGTTCGAGGAAAGTCGAACTCGGCACCACGGAGCCCACCTGCGCCGGGTGCGCGACGAAACCTCGCGCGAACGCGAAGCGGTCGCCCATGGCATGCGCGATCGCGTCCGACGATTCGTCGCGGGGCCGGGCCGGGCTGGCGGCGATCCTGTGAACCATGTATGGCCTGTTGTTGATCGGGTCGCCTGGCATCTTGACTCCCCTATTTGTCAGCGCTCGTGCGAGTAAGCCTGGCATACGATCGCGGCACCGGCGCAGTTCCGGCTTCGCAGGGGCAGCGGTTCAGCTACGAACGAACGCCGTTGCAGGCCACCCGCCCCGCCCGTGCCTCGGTGGTCCGCCCGCAGCGGGCGTCTTGCGGCGGGAGCGCCCGAGGCGATGGGCGCGCCGGCGAGCACAGCGCGCCAGCCACCCGGACGTCCGCTTCAGCGTACCCCGGGCGCGGGGCGGGTTGGGCTCCCCGCTGCGGTGGCGCCGGACGGCGCCGCCTTCGGATAGCCGACATCGTCCAGCAGTCGGGTCCAGGCTGCGTCCTCGAAGCCCTTCTGTTTCTGGCCGCCGGCCGTGACCGCGGGAACGAATATCTCCTCGCCACCGAAAACCTGCCGGTATTGGGCCGCGTCCGGCGCCGAGCTGATCTGCACCTCGACATAGGGAACGCCGCGCCTGCCGAGAAAGTCGCGTGCCACCTTGCACTCGGCGCTGCAGTCCGGCCCCGTGTACAGCGTAACCGGGAAATTCTGCTGGGCCCGGACCATGGCGTAGGTGGCACCGCCGGTTTCGATGAAGTTGGCGCTCCCGAGGCGCTTTTCCTGCACCTGTCTGGCGTCCTGCGGCGGCGACTGGTCCGCGTAATGCACTCGGCCATCCTTGTCCAGCCAGCGATACACGGTCTGGGCCGAAGCCGCTGTGGCGAAGGCGAGCAGCACGACTGCCGCGTGTCGAAGTGCCATGGTCCGCTCCCGCGAAATCTACGCCACAATCATACCATTGTGGCGCAGCAGGGCATCGACCCGCGGTTCGCGGCCGCGGAACGCCATGAAGGACTCCAGCGCCGGACGGCTGCCGCCGACCGCGAGTATCTCGCGCCAGAAGCGCTCGCCGGTGGCCGGGTCGAGCACGGTGCCGGCGTGCCTGCCGCTTTCTTCGAACAGGTCGTAGGCGTCTGAGGACAGCACCTCCGCCCATTTGTAGCTGTAGTAGCCCGCCGCATAGCCGCCGGCGAAGATGTGGGAAAAGCCGTGGGGAAAACGGTTCCATTCCGGCGGCCGCATCACTGCGACCTCGTCGCGCACTTGCTCCAGCAGTCTGAGCACGGCAGCGGCACCGGCCGCATCGCGCGTGGCGTCGAAGTCGTGATGCAGACGCAGGTCGAACAGGGAGAACTCGATCTGGCGCAGGGTCTGCAGCCCGCTCTGGAAGTTCTTCGCCGCCAGCATCTTGTCGAACAGCTCGCGCGGCAGCGCGGCGCCGGTGTCGACATGCTGCGTCATCTCGCGCAGCACGTCCCACTCCCAGCAAAAGTTTTCCATGAACTGCGAGGGCAGCTCGACCGCATCCCACTCCACGCCATGGATGCCGGACACCGCCAGCTCGTCCACCTGGGACAGCAAATGGTGCAGGCCATGGCCGCACTCGTGGAACAGGGTGATTACTTCGTCATGGGTGAACAGGGCCGGCCGCTTCTGCCCGCCCTTCTCGCCGACGGGCGCGGAGAAGTTGCAGTTGAGGTAGGCGACCGGAGTCTGGATGGCCGCATTGCCTTCCTTCTGGATGCGGCGGCGGGTGATCGCCTCGTCCATCCAGGCGCCGCCGCGCTTGGTGTCGCGCGCATAGAGGTCGAGGTAGAACTGGCCCACGAGGCGGCCGTTCCTGAGGATGCGGAAGAAGCGCACATCCTCGTGCCAGGCCGGCGCCCGATCCTGCTCGAGCGTCACGCCGTAAAGGGTTTCGATGACGCGGAACAGGCCCGCCAGCACCTTGGGCTCGGGCAAGTACTGCTTCACTTCCTGCTCCGAGAAGGCGTAGCGCCGCTGCCGCAGCTTCTCCGAGGCGTAGGCGACGTCCCAGGATTCGAGCTTGTCCAGGCCGAGCTCGCTGCGGGCGAAATCCTTCAGCTCGGCGTAATCCTTCTCCGCGAAGGGCCGTGCCTTCGCCCCCAGTTCGCGCAGGAACGTCAGAACCTGCTCCGGCGTTTCCGCCATCTTGGGCACCAGCGATACCTCGGCGAAGTTGCGGAAGCCGAGCATGCGGGCCTCTTCCGTACGCAGCGCGAGGATCCTGCCGATGAGCGCGGAGTTGTCCCAGTCGGGGTTGCCGAACTCGGACGCACGGGTGGCATAGGCGCGATACATCGCCTCCCGCAACTCGCGGCGATCGGCATATTGCGTCACCGGCAGATAGGAGGGCGCATGCAGGGTGAATTTCCATCCCGGCTTCCCCTCCTTTTCCGCGGCAGCGCGGGCGGCCTGGCGCACATCGTCGGGTATGCCGGCAAGCTCGGTCTCGTCCTCGACGTGGCGGGCGAAGGCGTTGGTGGCATCCAGCAGGTTTTCCTGGAATTTCGCGGCGAGCGCCGCCAGTTCCTCCTGGATCTGCTGAAAGCGCGGCTTCTGGTCCTCGGGCAGTTCGGCGCCGGACAGCCGGAAGTCGCGGATCTCGTTGTCGATAATCCTCTTCTGCGCCGGCGCCAGAGCCGCGTAGGCGGTGCTCGCTTTGATCGCCTTGAACTTGCGGAAGAGCTTCAGGTTCTGCCCCAGTTCCGAGTAGAAGCGCGTCACCTCGGGCAGCATGGCGTTGTAGGCTTCGCGCCATTCGGGGACGTCCTGCACCGCATGCAGATGACCGACGATGCCCCAGGCCCGCGACAGGCGCTCGTTGGTGTCGGTGAGCGGCACGACGAAGCCGTCCCAGGTCGCCGGCACCTCCTCCTGGCCGAGTCTTTCCACCAGGGCGCGGTTCTCGACCAGCAGGTTCGTGATGGCTGGTTTCACGTGTTCCGGCCGGATCGCATCGAAGCGGGGCAAGCCGGAGAAGTCGAGCAAGGGGTTCATATCTTTCGTGATCGGTTGGTCAAAACTGTATTCATTGGGGCTGTCCGCGACGTTTTCAATTCCGCCTAAGAAGTCCGGGTCGCACGCAGCGCGCCAAGGCCTGCGCCCTGGCCCGCGTATTCGTCATTGCACCAAGTCCTTGTAGCAGTGCCAGGTGGCGTGGCCGAGCAGGGGCAGGATCACGATCAGCCCGAACAGCCAGGTGGCAAAGCCGACCACCGTCAGCGCGAACAGGATCGCCGCCCAGAGGATCATCGGCAGCAGGTTGGCGGCGACGGCGCGCAGACTCGTCATCATCGCGGTGACCATGTCGACGTCGCGGTCTACCATCATCGGGATCGAGACCGCAGTGATGGCGAACACGACAGCGGCGAGCGCAGCGCCTAGCAGCGTCCAGGCGATGACGAAGCGCAGGTAATCGCCGGACAGGAAGATGTCCTGCACGAACTGCGACAGGTCCGGCGTCGCGCCGCCATAGAGCAGGGCGAACAGGATCGCCGAGATGCGCTCCCAGCCGATGGCGATGACCGCCAGCAGCACGCCCATGTGGAACAGCGACTGGCCGTTGCGGCGGTAGCCGGCGAGGGAATCGGCGATCAGGGTCTGGGGCAGTCCCTGGTCGCGGCGCCGGCTGATCTCGTACAGTCCCGATACCAGCAGGGGAGCGAGCAGGAAGAACCCGGAGACGGCGAACGTGAACAGGTAGGGCTTGTCGGCGGCGTAGGTCAGGATCAGCCAGCCCACCGCCGTGAAAAACAGGCCGTAGGCGATGCTCTCCACCGGGCTATAGCGAACATCCTGCCAGGCGAGCCGGAGCCAGCGCAGGGGCCGTGCGATGGGTACGCGCGCCACCTCCGGCAAGCGAAAGTGATGCGACGAGGAGTCGATTCGGCCTTCCATGGCGCTCTCCTTGAAGTGGCAATGCCAAGCTTAGAGCGCCGCCTGCCGCCCGGAGTTCGCCCGGCGCGACGGCGTCACGGGCTGGCGGCGGTGAGGCGGGCCAGCGCCTCGCGGTACTTGTCGCTGGTCCTTGCGATGATCTCGGGCGGCAGGTGCGGCCCCGGCGCCCGCTTGTTCCAGTCCAGCGTCTCGAGATAGTCGCGCACGAACTGCTTGTCGAAGGACGGCGGGCTGATGCCCTCCCGGTACTGGTCGGCGGGCCAGAAGCGCGAGGAATCCGGCGTCAGCGCCTCGTCGATCAGGAACAGCCCGCCCGCCTCGTCGAGGCCGAACTCGAACTTGGTATCGGCAACGATGATGCCGCGGCCCCTGGCGTACTCCGCCGCCTCGGTGTAGAGGCGCAATGCCACCTCCCGCACCTGCGCAGCGAGGCTGGCGCCGATCATGCTTTCGACCCGGGCGAAGCTGATGTTTTCGTCATGGGAACCGGCGTCCGCCTTGGTCGCCGGCGTGAACAGCGGCTGCGGCAACCGGCTCGCCTGCTGCAGTCCGGGCGGCAATGCGATGCCGCACACTTCGCCGCTGCGGCAGTAGTCCTTCCAGCCCGAGCCGATGAGGTAGCCGCGCACCACCGCCTCGATCGGCAGCGGCTTGAGCCGCCGCACCACGACGGCGCGCCCGCGTACCTCGGCGCGCTCGTCCTCCCCCTGCACCACGGACTCGGCGTCGATCCGTGACAGATGATTGGGAATGATGTGGGCGAGCTTCGCGAACCAGAAGTTGGAGACCGCCGTGAGCACCCGCCCCTTGTCCGGTATCGGATCGGGAAGGATGACGTCGAAGGCGGAAAGCCGGTCGGTGGTGACGATCAGCAGATGCCGGTCGTCGACGGCGTAGATGTCGCGCACCTTGCCCCGGCCGAGCAGAGGAATAGTCCTGATGCGGGATTCGAATAGGGTGTCCATGCGGGCGCTGCTGCCGTTTCGGTTCGTGCCGCGGCCACCGGCCGCGCAGGGCGCGATTATAGCGCCGCCGCGCCTCCTCCTGGTGCCCCGCGGGCGCGGCATCGGACCGTCGCAGCGCCGCGCGAGCAGCGTGGAATAGGTCACGGATTTATTCCCCATACTTGGGGGCATCCCCGCTGGGTTCCCCACCCCAACCCCAACGGAGTTGGGGAATTTTCCGCAAGAAAAGCGTCCGGCCGGGAACGGCGCGGCCGCCCAGCGCTCGCGCCCGGAAGCCGTCAGGATGCGTTCATAAACATCCTACATCTCGCTGCAAAGCCCCGCCACAGGCGGATCTGGCGGTAGCCTGCCGAAGCGGTGTCGCGCCGTCCGCACGCCCGGGCGCAGTCGGCTTGGCACACGCATTGCATACACAGTCGGCGAAGCGGGGATAACGTCTCGCTCAGGGACAAGAAAAACCAGGACGGAAGGTTGGGCACGAGGGCTCCCGCCACACGTTGCCGCAAGACCTTCCCGCCGACGGGCCGTGCCAGCACGACGGTCCCCGGGTACCTCCCTCAAAGAGACTCGTCGCACGCATGCGAGAGTGCCTCGCGCCGGTTGGCAGGGCGAAGAGGCCGGGGAGCATCAAGCTCCGGCATCGTGTCAATAACAATGGCATGACAAGAGGACTCGTCAGTGAACCGTTGGCAACTGCGGTGGGGGATGGTTTTTGCTGTCATAGTCCTTGCCGCCCGGGCTCCCACCCAGGGGGCGGAAAAACTGAACGGCGGCGACCGGCGCGAGCCGAGATTTCTCCAGGAAATCTACGCCGGCGTCGTCACCAATCAGACGGTCACGTTCACCGGCCAGGGTTTCTATCGCGAATTTGTGAAGCACTGGTCGGACAAGGAGCGCGCCGAGCGCTATTCCATCGCCATTCACGAGCGGCCTTCGGCGCGCTGGGGCAGCCTGATCTGGATCGAGTATGCCAATCGCAAGATCTTCCAGATCTTCGTCTCGCCCGGACGCGCCGACATCAAGTCCATCAGCGAGCAGGCGGCGGAATCGGCCTACCAGAACGTGGTCGAGGCCGACATCCAGCGCCTGCTGATCCGGGAACCCGACGTCGGTCCGGACGAAATCTAGGAGAACGAGATGATGCCCCAAGCTGCCCTGCGCCCCGTCGCGCTGCTCGCCCTCACCCTGGCCTGCCTTGGCGCGTTTCCGGCCGCGGCCACCGAACTCATCTATACGCCGGTGAATCCGGTGTTCGGCGGCAACCCGCTCAACGGACCGGTGCTGCTCAACAACGCCCAGGCACAGAACAACAAGAAGGATCCCGACGCGGCGCTGTCGAGCCAGAAGTCGTCGCTGCAGCAGTTCAACGAGACCTTGCAGCGCTCCATCCTGAGCCGGCTGGCTTCGGCGGCTTCAGGTCGAACTGGTGGTCAATAACGAGATCGTACCCGGTTCGTTCAAGACCGACGACTTCGAGATCAACATCGTTCCGCTGGGGGCTGGAGTCCTGCAAATCACGACGACCGACCTGTCCACAGGTCAGTCCACGGTATTTCAGGTGAATCAATGAGCACGGTCGTGGCGAGCGTGGACGGCAGACTCTTGGCGGCGCTGGCGCTGGGCGTGCTCGCCCTGGCCGGTTGCGCCAATCATCCGCCGTCCGAGCTGAGCGGTCCGGCGCAGCTCACCCCTGCTTCCAAGAGCACCCGCGACCTGCTGCACCTGCCGGAGCCCAAGGGCAAGATCGTCGTCGGCGTGTACGGCTTCCGCGATCAGACCGGCCAATACAAGCCCTCGCCCGACAGTTCCTTCTCCACCGCGGTGACCCAGGGCGCCGCCTCCATGCTGGTGAAAGCCCTGCGCGATTCGAGCTGGTTCATACCGGTGGAGCGCGAGAACCTGCAGAACCTGCTCACCGAGCGCAAGATCATCCGTGCCCTGGAGACGCCCCAGGACAAGGCCGCAGTGCAGATCCCGGCGCTGATGCCGGCCACCGTGATCATCGAGGGCGGCGTCCTCGCCTACGAGTCGAATGTCCGCACCGGGGGTGCCGGCGCGCGCTATCTCGGCATCGGCGTGTCCACCCAGTACCGGGTGGACCAGGTGACAGTGAATCTGCGCACGGTGGACATTCGCACCGGCCAGATCCTCAACAGTGTGTCCACCAGCAAGACCATCTACTCCCACCAGTTGAGTACCGGCGTGTTCCAGTTCGTCAGCTTCAAGAAGCTGCTGGAACTGGAACTGGGCTACACCCGCAACGAACCGGCCCAGTTGTGCGTGAAGGAGGCGATCGAGGCCGGCGTCGTCCACCTCATCGTGCAGGGTCTGAAGGACCGCGCCTGGGCGCTCAAGGACGAGAGCCAATGGAATTCGCCCGTCATTCAGGGCTATCTGCGCGAGTTGAACGACTACGGTTCCGAGCTCAGCGAAACGGAAGCCCGGGCCGTGGGACAGGACAGGGGGTGATGCGATGAGCTTGCGCAACGGATTGGCGGTGGGCGCCCTGCGGCAGGCGCATCGGCGTGCCCGCGCAGTGCTGGCGGCCGTGCTCTGGCTGCCGCTGCTCGCCTGGGCGCAGGCGGCGCCACCGGCGGACCTTGCCGGAACCGAGCTGCCGCCGCCCGAGATCGTGGCGGTGACTACGCACACCGCGGCCCTCCGCCAGATCGGCAACGACAACGCGGTCGACCTCGCGCAGGGCGGTTCGCGGCAGTTCGCCGACATCCTGCAGAGCGGCATCGGCAACCGGCTCACCCTGAGCCAACTCGACGCCCTCAACCGCGTCACCGCCTCCCAGAGCGGCGACCTGAACCAGGCGTTGCTGGACCAGATCGGCAGCGAAAACCTGATCAGCCTGACGCAGTCGGGCATCGGCAACGTGGCCAACGTAGTGCAGAACGGTGCGCTCAACAGCGCGCTGATCGAACAGACCGGAAACCGCAACAGTGCGGACGTGCAGCAGGCAGGAGTCGGATTCAGCGTCGTCGTCCAGCAGTTCGGCGACGGCAATATTGCCCGGGTGAGCCAGTTCTAGGGAGTCGGTGCCCACCCGGTTTATCGGTGCCCTTGTCTCATCAAATAGGAGAGAGTGTCATGAAATTCAAATTGTCCGTGTTGTCCCTGGCCGTCAGCCTGGCCTTCGCCGGCTCCGCCCTGGCGCAGTCGAACGCGACCATTGATCAAGAAGGCTCAGGCAACTACGCCGGAATCGATCAGAGCGCAGCGTCCACCGCCAATGCCAACGTCACTCAGAACGGCAGCAACAACCAGGTTGGGGATCCGGGCACCGCGTCCGCGGGCATCACCCAGTCCAACGTCACCGGCTTTTCCACCGCCAACGTGACCCAGGGTTTCATCGGGGCGCCGGCGGACAATAACAGTGCGACGATCGGCCAGTCCAATTCGTCGGCGGTGCAGACCGACATCGTGCAGCAGGGTAGCGGCAACACGGCCGATTCGACCCAGACCGGCGCCTCCGACTCGGCCTTCGTTCAGATCAGCCAGGATGGGATCGCCAATACGGCGACCGCCTCGCAGGCCGCGGCCACCGGAGGGACGGCGGCGACGATCACGCAAACGGGCACGGCGCAGAGCGTGACGGTGACGCAGACCGCGGTCGGCGCCGACGCGCTCGGCACACCGACCACCGCTTCCATCACGCAGAACGTCGGCCCGAACAACGAGGCCGCCGTCACGCAGAGCACCTCCCAGGGCGTCTCGGCCGATGTCACGCAGACGGGCGACAACAACCAGGCCTTCGTCACCCAGGCCGATTCGGCCACGAGCGCTGCCCTTGTGAGCCAGACCGGGTCCAGCAACTTGGCGGACGTGGACGCAGGTCGGCTCGACCGGCTCCAGCGCCGGCGTGAGCCAGATCCAGTCCGGCAACCAGGCGACCGTGTTCCAGGCCGCCGCCGGCTCGACCGCCGACGTGCTCCAGGACGGAACCGACAACGTCGCCACGGTGGGCCAGGCCGGCTCCGGCCACCAGGCTCTCGTCATCCAGGACCTGAACTCCGACCAGGCCGAGGCCACGGTCGGCCAGTTCAATGCCGACAACACTGCCACCGTGCTCCAGAGCAATGTATCCAAGGCCGGCCCCGCCGCCGCCGCGACCTCCGCCTCCGTCAGCCAGACGGGCACCGGCAACTCGACCACGATCACGCAGGACGCTTCCCAGAGCGTCACCGCCACCGTGAATCAGGCCGGCAGCGGCGCCGAAGCGAACGTTACCCAGGCCGCGTCGAGCCGCTCCAACGCCAGCATCACGCAGGATCCCTCGGTCGGTGGCCTCACCATCGGCGACATCGTGCAGGACGGCGCGCAGCGCAGCAACGCCTCCATCAGCCAGTCCAACCTGGACAACCAGGCTGTCATCAGCCAGATCGGCACCGTCAATTCCGATGCCACCATCACCCAGTCGGGCGACGCCAACCTGGGCGTGATCGTGCAGGACACCACCACCAATACCAACGCGGTCCTGCTGCAGGACGGTGACGGCGGCAACTTCGGCGTCATCGGCCAGACCAACACGCTGGACGCTTCGGCCCGGGTGGTGCAGGAGCGCCTGGCGCCGGGCGGCGGCCACGATGCCTTCGTGACCCAGACCGATTCCAGTACCGTGGCCGTCAGGGTGGTGCAGAACAACGGCGCCGAGAACCTGGCCACCGTGGAGCAGTTGTCCGCCGTCAACAGCACCGTGGACGTCACCCAGAACCGCTCCCTCAACAACGTGGCGGTGTCCCAGGGCAGCGACGGCCTGAACGTCGTCGGCACCATGGATGCAGTGGCGACCATCACCCAGCGCGGCGGCGATGGAAACGACACCACGGTCTTCCAGTACGGTACCGGGCCGGGACTGACCAGCGCGACGGTGGAGCAGGTGGGCAACGGCAACATCGCCGCCGTCAACCAGGGCTTAGTGTCCAACAGTTCGGTGAGCATCCTCCAGGGCGCAACGGTGGCCTCCACCGGCAGTTTTGCGCTCGCCGCCCAATCCGCTGGCAGCGACATGACCGCCTCCATTTCCCAGTCCGGATTGGGCCAGGCGGCCACCGCGATCCAGACCGGAACGTGGAACGAGGGCAATATTCTCCAGTCGGGCTCTGCCAACGTAGCCACGGTGCTGCAGTCGGGCACGGGCCTGGATATGGCGTCGCGCAACCTCGCGAGCATCACCCAGGCCAACAGTGGCCACGGTGCGACGATCAGCCAGATCGGCATGGGCAACACGGCCGTCATCAGCCAGCAATAAATTGACGAGGGCGCTCCCCCAAGGGGCGCAATTCAAGGTGGGCGAGCGATCGCCCACCATTTTTTCTTTGCGGCGAGCGGAAGGAGAGACGATGGTTCCCGACAATGCCGATCTGCAGGTGTGGTTCGAGACCCAGGTCGAGGCCGGCAACGTGCTGCTGGTGCCGTATGTCAAGACGGCCAAGGACATCCACGGCAGGTACAGCCTGCTGGTCACCAAGAGTGGACCCAATGGCAATTCCCGCATCAGCCAGAGCGGCAAGATGGATACTGCAGCGGCCCAGCCTCAGGCTTTGTCGCGCGTGACCCTGGACGTGCGCAAGGAGGATCAGTGCCGGATCGAACTCACGCTCAAGCAGGGGGACGAATTGCTGGGCACCTACAACTTCGACTGTCCGCGCTGAAGCATTTCCCGGCCATGCCAGGCGCGCAGCGCTTCCACACTTACGAAATCGAATTCCGCCGCATCGCCCCGTAGCACGCGGAACGGCGCATCCGGCTCGCCCAGGTCGGACAGGACTAGGGTGGCGCCGCTGAAATCCTGCTCCCGGGTGTAATCGCTTACCGTGATGATCGTGGCCAGGCCTGCGCCGCTGGCCGCCCGCAGGCCCGGCCCGGAGTCCTCGATGGCGAGGCAGGCCTCGGCCCGCAGTTTCATACGTTCCAGCACCCAGAGATAGATGTCGGGCGCCGGCTTCTTCCGCGGCACCACGTCGCCGGCGCCGATGGCATCGAACCACGACGGGCTGTCCGAGCCCAATGCCGTTTCGAGCAGCGTCACCACGCCTTCCAGGGCGGCAGTGGTGGCGATGGCCAGCCTGAACCCGGCGCCGCGCGTTTCGGCGATGAGGCGCGCCACGCCGGGACGCAGGGGAATCTCTCCCGCCTCCAGGAGGCGCTGGAAATGGCGCGTCTTGGCCTGGTGCAATGCGGCGATGAAGCCGGGCAGGTCGGGGTGGCGAAAGTCCGGCCGGTAACGCGACAGGTAGAGGGCAATCCGCTCCTTCCCCCCGGCGACGGAAAGCAGCGTGCCGTAGGTGGCCAGGTCCCAATCCCAGTCGAGGCCGAAATCACGGAAGGCGGCGTTGAACGCCACGCGGTGGCCGTGCGCCTCCGTGTCGGCGAGCGTGCCGTCCATGTCGAAGATGAGCGCCTGCAGGCTGCTACTCCCGGGCATAGGGCTTCTTCGCGCCGTCTTCGCGGTAGGGAAACTTGACGTGGCCGTAGCGGATGGCCAGCACTCCCAGGGACAGCAGCAGGATCGCCGCCGACACCCCCAGCATGCGCAGTTCCGTCATCTGCTTGAGATCGATGATGATGTAGCGCGCCAGGGCCACCATGGCGATGTAGAGGGGGAAGCGCACCGGCAGTTGCCCCGACTCGAAGTAGCGCCCGACCATCGCCAGCACCTCCAGGTAGAGGAACATCAGCAACAGGTCGGGCAGGCCGACGCGCTGGGCGACGATCATCGTCATCACTTCCTGGTAGCCGGCGATGATGGTGGCCACCGCGATCACCAGCAGGCCCAGGTATTCGACCAGGTTCAGCCCGCCGTGGAAGAAGCGGCGAAGCCGCGACAGCCGCACGGTGTTGAATTCCATCTTGCATCTCCGGAAGTGCAAGGAGCCGCACGCGGCGGCTCCTTGCGGGCAACGGCGGGAACGACTTACTTCACGATCTGGTTCAGCTCACCCTTCTTGTAGCGCTCGGCCATCTTCTCCAGGGACATCGGCTTGATCTTGGCGGCCTGGCCGGCGCAGCCGAAGGCTTCGTAGCGCGCCTTGCAGATCTCCTTCGCCGCCTTTTGCGCATCGGCGAGGAACTTGCGCGGGTCGAACTCGCTCGGCTTCTCGGCCATGTGGCGGCGCATCGCTCCGGTCATCGCCAGACGGATGTCGGTGTCGATGTTCACCTTGCGCACGCCGTGCTTTATGCCGGTGACGATCTCTTCCACCGGCACGCCGTAGGTCTCCTTCATCTGGCCGCCATACTTGCGGATGATCTCCAGCCACTCCTGCGGCACCGAAGACGAGCCGTGCATCACCAGATGGGTGTTGGGGATGCGGGCGTGGATCTCCTTGATGCGGCCGATGGCCAGGATGTCGCCGGTGGGCTTGCGGGTGAACTTGTAGGCGCCGTGGGAGGTGCCGATGGCGATGGCGAGGGCGTCGCATTGGGTCTTGGCGACGAAGTCGGCGGCCTGCTCGGTGTCGGTGAGCAATTGCTCGCGGGTCATGGTGCCTTCGGCGCCGTGGCCGTCTTCCTTGTCGCCCTTCATGGTTTCCAGCGAACCGAGCACGCCCAGTTCGGCTTCGACGGTGACGCCGATGGAGTGCGCGAAGTCGACCACCTTGCGCGAGGTTTCGACGTTGTACTCGTAGGAGGCGACGCTCTTGCCGTCTTCCATCAGCGAGCCGTCCATCATCACGCTGGAGAAGCCGGAGCGGATCGCCCCCATGCACACCGCCGGCGACTGGCCGTGGTCCTGGTGCATCACCACCGGGATATGCGGATAGGCTTCGATCGCCGCCAGAATGAGATGGCGCAGGAACGGTTCGCCGGCGTATTTGCGCGCCCCGGCGGAGCCCTGCATGATCACCGGGCTGTTGGTCTCGTCGGCCGCTTCCATGATGGCGCGCACCTGTTCCAGATTGTTTACGTTGAACGCGGGCAGGCCATAGCCGTTCTCGGCGGCATGGTCGAGCAGTTGGCGCATGGATACGAGGGGCATTGCGGTCTCCTTTGTGCTGTTTGCGGAAAATTCAGGATTGGGATCTGAGGCGCATGGTCCGCCGCCTCACATCCCAATCGTCAATTCCCGGTCTTGCTCACCCAGTTTGACGAGTTTCATGGTATTGGTTCCGCCCGCCGATCCGATCGGTTCTCCCACCGTCAGCACGATCATGTCCCCCGGCTGCGCGGCGCCGCAGGCGACCAGGGCCTGTTCCGCGCGGCGCAGCACCACGTCGCGGTCGTGGCCGCTCTGGTGCAGCAGGATGGGGTACACACCGCGATACAGGCTGACCTTGAAGCGGGTGCGGATGTCTTCGGTCAGGGCGTAGATCGGAACGCCGCCGTTGAGGCGCGACATCCACAGGGCGGTGGAGCCCGACTGCGTGAGGGCGGCGATGGCCCTGACCTTCAGATGGTAGGCGGTGAACAGCGCCGCCATGGCGATCGACTGGTCGATGCGGGTGAAGATGCGATCGAGAAAATGCCGGTCGAGCGAGACTTCGGCGGACTTTTCGGCCTCGACGCAGATGCGCGCCATCGATTCCACGGTCTCGACCGGGTAGCTTCCCGCCGCCGTCTCCGCCGACAACATCACGGCATCGGTGCCGTCCAGTACCGCATTGGCGACGTCGGACACCTCGGCGCGGGTCGGCACCGGGCTGCCGATCATGGATTCCATCATCTGCGTCGCGGTGATGGTGAGCTTGTTGTGTTCGCGCGCCATGCGGATCATGCGCTTCTGCAGCGCCGGCACCGCGGCGTCGCCGACCTCCACGGCAAGGTCGCCGCGCGCCACCATGATGCCGTCGCAGGCGTGGAGAATGTCCTCCAGCGCCGGGATCGCCTCGGCACGCTCGATCTTGGCAATCAGCAGCGCATCCGACCCGGCGTTGCGCAGCAGCTCGCGTGCCAGCCGCATGTCGGCACCGGACTTGGGGAACGAGACGGCCACGAAATCGACGTCGAGCTGCGCCGCGAGCTTGATGTCCTCCATGTCCTTGGGCGTCAGCGCCGGCGCCGACAGGCCGCCGCCCTGGCGGTTGATGCCCTTGTTGTTGGACAACTCGCCGCCGTGGCGCACCCGGGTATGGACTTCGGTCTCGTCGATGTGGTCGACATCGAGCACGATGCGCCCGTCGTCGAGCAGGAGCACGTCGCCGGGTTTGACGTCGTCGATCAGCTCGGGATAGTCGAGCCCGACCCGGGTCGGATCCCCCAGCCTGCATTCGGTATCGAGGATGAAGGGCTGGCCCGGCTTGAGCAGGACCTTGCTCCCGGCGAACTTGCCGACGCGGATCTTCGGCCCCTGCAGGTCCGCCATCACGCCCACGGTGCGGACGGTGTCGCGCATGCACTCGCGCAGGATTTCGAGGCGGGCGCGGTGGTCGTCGGCGCTGCCGTGGGAGAAGTTCAGCCGCACCACGTTTACGCCGGCGACGATCATGCGCGTCAGCATCGCCGCGTCGCTCGAAGCCGGACCGAGGGTGGCGACGATCTTCGTCGAGCGCTGCATGGGCGGATGGGACGGGCCGGGCGGCGCGAGACGCGAATCGCGCTCGGTGGCGGCGAACTGCTCGGCCGGCTCGCGCTTCACGCCCTGCGTCCCGCCCCTGGCGCCTTACGCCTTGGCGCGCTGCTCGAGGATATCCACCGCGGGCAGCTTCTTGCCTTCGAGGAATTCGAGGAAGGCACCGCCCGCCGTGGAGATGTAGGACACCTTGTCGTAGATGTCGTATTTCTGGATGGCGGCGATGGTGTCGCCGCCGCCGGCGAGCGTGAACGCCTTGGTGCTGGCGATGGCCATGGCGATGGTCTTGGTACCGGCGCCGAACTGGTCGAACTCGAACACCCCGACCGGGCCGTTCCACACCACGGTGCCCGCCTTCATGATGATGTCGGCCAGTTCCTGCGCGCTCTTGGGGCCGATGTCGAAGATCATCTCGTCGTCCGCGACGGCGCCGGCATCCTTGAGCACAGCGGGTTCGGCGGCGTCGAACTTCTTGCCCACCACCACGTCGCTGGCGATGGGAATGGTGGCGCCGCGCTGGGTCATCTTCGCCATCAGCGCCTTGGCGGTGGGCACCAGATCGGCCTCGCACAGCGACTTCCCGATATTCTTGCCGGCCGCCATGAGGAAAGTGTTGGCGATGCCGCCGCCCACCACCAGTTGATCGACCTTCTCCGACAGGCTCTCCAGCACGGTGAGCTTGGTGGACACCTTGGAGCCGCCGACGATCGCCACCATCGGCCGTGCCGGGCTGAGCAGGGCTTTGGTCAGGGCCTCGAGTTCTTCCGTCAGCAGGATGCCGGCGCAGGCCACCGGCGCGAACTTGGCGATGCCGTGGGTCGAGGCCTCGGCGCGGTGGGCGGTGCCGAAGGCGTCCATGACGAACACGTCGCACAGGGCGGCGTACTTCTTCGCCGTATCGTCGGCGCTTTTCTTCTCGCCCTTGTTGAAGCGGCAGTTCTCCAGCAGCACGACCTCGCCGGCGGCGACCTCATTTACCCATGAGCCGCCGTCCACCCAGTCCTTGATGACGCGCACCGGCTTGCCGAGCTTGGCGGCGATGACGTCGGCCACCGGCTTGAGGGAATTCTCGGCGGAATACACGCCCTCCTCGGGGCGGCCGAGGTGGGAAGTGACCATCACCTTGGCGCCGGCCTTCAGGCAGTGTTCGATGGTCGGCATGCTGGCGGTGATGCGGGCGTCGGAGGTGACCTTGCCGTCCTTGACAGGTACGTTGAGGTCGGCGCGAATGAACACGCGCTTGCCCTTGAGATCGAGATCGGTCATGCGGATGACGGATGCCATGCGGGTTCTCCCTGGGAACGGAACTGGATCGGTACGGAGGAAATCGACTACTGAACCGTTGCGCCAGGGCGGCGCAACGGTTGGATGGTCGATCTCGGTTACTTGGCGACGTGCTTGACGAAGCGCAGCATGTTGCAGGTGTAGCCGTACTCGTTGTCGTACCAGGCCACCACCTTGACGAAGGTCTTGTCCAGGGCGATGCCGGCTTCGGCGTCGAAGATCGACGGCGTGGAACAGCCGCGGAAGTCGGTGGAGACCACCTTCTCGTCGGTGTAGCCGAGCACGCCCTTGAGCGCGCCTTCCGAGGCGGCCTTCATCGCCTTGCAGATATCTTCGTAGCTGGCTTCCTTGTTCAGCTCGACGGTCAGGTCGACGACGGAGACGTCGGATGTGGGGACACGGAAGGCCATGCCGGTGAGCTTCTTGTTCAGCTCGGGCAGCACCACGCCGACGGCCTTGGCGGCGCCGGTGGAGGACGGAATGATGTTCTCGAGGATGCCGCGGCCGCCGCGCCAGTCTTTGGAGGACGGGCCGTCAACCGTCTTTTGCGTCGCGGTGGCGGCATGTACCGTGGTCATCAGGCCGCGCTTGATGCCCCAGTTGTCGTGCAGCACCTTGGCCACCGGCGCCAGGCAATTGGTGGTGCAGGAGGCGGCGGAGACGATCTTCTCGCCGGCGTACTTCTCGTGGTTGACGCCATAGACGAACATCGGCGTGTCGTCCTTGGAGGGCGCGGATTGCACCACCTTCTTGGCGCCGGCGTCGATGTGCTTCTGGCAGGTTTCCTTGGTCAGGAAGAAGCCGGTGGATTCGATGACGATGTCGGCGCCGACTTCGCCCCACTTCAGGTTGGCGGGATCCTTCTCGGCAGTGAGGCGGATCTTCTTGCCGTTGACCACCAGGTTGTTGCCTTCGACGGCGATGTCGCCCTTGAAGTTGCCATGCACGGAATCGTACTTGAGCATGTAGGCGAGATAACCGGGCTCGAGCAGGTCGTTGATGCCGACCACTTCGATCTCGGGGAAATCCTTGGAGATGGCGCGGAACGCCATGCGGCCGATGCGGCCAAAACCGTTGATGCCGACTTTGATTGCCATGTGCTTGATCTCCTGATGACGGTTAAACGAGTGATTCGACGGCCTTTGCCACGTTGTCCGCGGTGAAGCCGAATTCCTTGAACAGCACGCCGGCGGGGGCCGACTCGCCGAAGCGGTCCAGCCCGATCACCGCGCCCTCCAGCCCGACATACTTGTACCAGCCGGCGGTGACGCCCGCTTCCACTGCCACCCGGGGAATGCCGCGCGGCAGCACGGAGTCGCGGTAGGCCGCGTCCTGACGATCGAAGACGTTGGTGCTGGGCATCGACACCACGCGCACCGCGACGTTCTTCTGCGCCAGCGCGGCCTGAGCCTTGAGCGCCAGATCGACCTCGGAGCCGGTGGCGATGATCACCGCCTTGGGGGCGCCCTTGGCTTCCGACAGCACGTAGCCGCCGCGGGCGATGTTGGCCAGCGTGGCCGCGTCGCGCGCGACGAAGGGCAGGTTCTGCCGCGACAGGCACAGCGACGTGGGGCCGTTACGCCTTTCCACGGCGGCGATCCACGACACCATGGTCTCGACGGTGTCGCAGGGGCGCCACACATCCATGTTCGGAATCATGCGCAGCGTTGCCGTCTGCTCCACCGGCTGGTGGGTCGGACCGTCCTCGCCGAGGCCGATCGAGTCGTGGGTGTAAACGAAGATCACGCGCTGCTTCATCAGCGCCGCCATGCGCAGCGCATTGCGGGCGTACTCCGAGAACATGAGGAAGGTGCCGCCGAAGGGCAGGATGCCGCCGTGCAGCGTCATGCCGTTCATGATCGCCGACATGCCGAACTCGCGCACGCCGTAAGAGATGTAGTTGCCCGGCTCCCTGCCGCTGACGGCCTTGCAGCCGCTCCAGTTGGTGAGGTTGGAGCCGGTCAGGTCGGCCGAGCCGCCGACGAATTCGGGCAGGGCCGGGGCGAGGGCGTTGATGGCGATCTGGGACGCCTTGCGCGTGGCCACCGTTTCGGCCTTGGCATTCACCGCCTCGACCGCCTTCTTCGCGTGCTCGGCCCAGTTGGCCGGCAGGTCGCCGGACATGCGGCGCTTGAACTCCGCCGCCAGTTCCGGGAACGCCCTGGCGTAGTGATCGAACTTCTGCTGCCAGGACGCCTCCCACTCCGCGCCCTTCTTCTTCGCGTCCCACACCTCGTAGACTTCCTTCGGAATCTCGAAGGGTCCGAAGTGCCAGCCGATGTGGGGCCGCGTTGCGGCGATCTCGACGTCGCCCAGCGCCGCGCCGTGCACGTCGTGGGTACCGGCCTTGTTCGGACTGCCCATGCCGATCACGGTCTTGCAGCAGATCAGGGTCGGCTTGTCCTTCTCCGCCTTGGCGAGCTGGATCGCGGCCTGGATCGCTTCAGGGTCGTGGCCGTTCACGTTGGGCACCACCTGCCAGCCGTAGGCCTCGAAGCGCCTGGGCGTGTCGTCGGTGAACCAGGCCTCGACGTGGCCGTCGATGGAGATGCCGTTGTCGTCGTAGAAGGCGATCAGCTTGCCCAGGCCCCAGGTGCCGGCGAGCGAGCAGGCTTCGTGGGAAATGCCTTCCATCAGGCAGCCGTCGCCGAGGAAGACGTAGGTGTGGTGATCGACGATGTCGTGGCCGGGGCGGTTGAATTCGTTGGCCAGCAGCTTTTCCGCCATCGCCATGCCTACGGCATTGGTGATGCCCTGCCCGAGGGGTCCGGTGGTGGTCTCCACCCCCGCCGTGTAGCCGAACTCCGGATGGCCCGGCGTCTTCGAATGGAGCTGGCGGAACTGCTTCAGGTCTTCGAGCGACAGATCGTAGCCGGTGAGGTGCAGCAGGGCGTAGATCAGCATCGAGCCGTGGCCGTTCGAGAGCACGAAGCGGTCGCGGTTGGGCCACTTGGGATTGCGCGGATTGTGGCGCATGTGGTGGTTCCACAGCACCTCGGCAATCTCGGCCATGCCCATCGGCATGCCGGGGTGGCCGGACTTGGCTTTCTCCACCGCGTCCATGGCCAAGGCGCGGATTGCGCTGGTCAGATTGTTGAACACCGGCGGTTCAAAATCGGCAAAAGTTGAACGTCATATGCACTCCCCTGAGAATCTGCCCGGCAAAAAAGCGGAATTATCGCTCAAGGCGGGCCATTTTGATAGGTTGATCGATCCTTGCAGGAGAGCGGCCTCAGCTGCGCTTGCGCTTCTCGATGAGTTGCAGAACCTGGGGCGTCAGCACCAATTGGATCGCCAATTCCATCTTGCCGCCCGGCACCACGATGCAGTTGGGGCGCGACATGAACGAGTCGTGGATCATGTTGAGCAGGTACGGGAAGTCAACGCCGTGGGGATCGCGGTAGCGGATCACCACCAGCGACTCGTCCAGGGTAGGGATGTCGCGGGCAACGAAGGGGTTGGAGGTATCCACCACCGGCACGCGCTGGAAGTTGATGTGGGTGCGTGAGAACTGGGGCGTGATGTGGTGAACGTAGTCGTGCATGCGGCGCAGGATGGTGTGGGTCACCGCTTCCAGCGAATAGCCGCGCGCCTTCATGTCGCGGTGGATCTTCTGGATCCACTCCAGGTTCACGATCGGCACCACCCCCACCAGCAGGTCGGCATAGCGCGCCACGTCCACCGTGTCGTCCCGGTAGCCGCCGTGCAGCCCCTCGTAGAACAGGACATCGCTGCCGCCGGGCAGGTCCTCCCACGGGGTGAACTTGCCGGGAGCCACGCCGCGCACCTGCGACTCGTCGGCGTCGTGCACGTAATAGCGCCGCTTGCCGCCGCCGGTCTCGCCGTAGGTCTTGAACAGGTTCTGCAGTTCGTCCAGCAGGTTGGCTTCCGGACCGAAGTGGGTGGGCGGGCGCTGACCGGCCGCCTCCGCGTCCGCCACCGCCTTCTTCATCGCCTCGCGGTCGTGCTTGTGGAAGCTGTCGCCTTCGATGGTGACGGCGTTGATCTGCTCGCGGCGGAAGATGTGCTGGAAGCTGCGCGTGACGGTGCTGGTGCCGGCGCCGCTGGAACCGGTGATGGCGACGACGGGGTGCTTGGCGGACATGCTGTCTCCTTCTCTGGTAGTTGATTAGAGCGAATGCCGGTGTTCCTGGATCGATCCCCGGCCTAGTGTGCTGTCTCGCAAATACGCTTGCTGTCTTTCTCGCGAAGATCGACGCCATGCGGCGTTGCGAATCCTCGCAAGGTGTTCAACCTTGCTGCGGTTCGCGCCTTGCCTGACGCCGATCTCGCGAAAAATCCAATAAGTCCTGCTGCCAATTCATCCTCCCAGCTCCTTGTCTGCCCTACTCACCAACCTGCCAAGGCATTTGCGAGACAGCACACTAGCGGGTCAGTCCGGCGTACAGGAGCGGAAGCCGTTCCGGCAGCCGCTCCACGTGATCGACGATCATGTAGTTCCTGGCGCCGAAGATGCGCGACACATACTGGTCGGCGCGCGGGTCCAGGCTCATGCAGTAGGTGACGACGCCATGCTTGGCGGCCTCTTCCACCGCCTTCTTGGCGTCGTGACGCAGGTACTGCGGGTCGCGCACGTCGATGTCCGCCGGCTCCCCGTCGGTGATCACGAGCAGCAGCTTCTTGGCCGACTTCTGCATTCTCAGGTGATGCGCGGCGTGGCGGATCGCACCGCCCATGCGCGTCGATAGCTGCCCGGTCATGCCGGCCAGGCGCGCCTTCGGCACCTCGTTGTAGGGCTGGTCGAATTCCTTGAAGCGAAAGTACTCGACGTTGTGCCGGCCGTCGGAGCAGAAGCCGTGGATGGCGAAGGGGTCGCCGACCTTGCTGATGGCGTCCGCCAGCAGGACGCAGGCCTGGCGCGTCAGCTCCAGCACGGTGTATTCCTGGCCGGCCACCGTCTCGTTGGTGGATTCGGACAAATCCAGCAGCACCAGCACCGAGATGTCGCGCACCTTGCGCACCGAGCGCATCATGATGCGCGGGTCGGGCTGCATGCCCATGCGCATGTCGATGGTGCTGGCGATGGCGGCATTGATGTCGATCTCGTCGCCGTCCTCCAGCTTGCGGATGCGCGAGCACGCCCTGGGGCTGCATCGCATCCAGCAGGAATTTCATGCTGCGAGACGATGCGCTTGTGCTGTGCCGTGATGTCGTCGATGAGTCGCCAGCTCGCCGGCCTTGGCGCGCTTTTCCAGCACCGTCACCCAGGACGGCCGTTCGAGCTGGATCTGGTAGTCCCACTCCGCGTAGTGGTAGGGCTCGGAGACCGGCTCCTTGCCTTCCTTTTCGTTCCAGGTGGTGCCGTCGTCGTCGTAGAGCTCGCCGTTCAGCACCCAGATTTCCTGGGCATCGTCGCCGGCGGTCTTCGACGTCCACTTCGTTGATGAATTCCATCAGGTTCACGTGCTTGCGCACCTGGCGCTGGGTGTCGTAGCCGGCGGCGATCGACCTTCTCGAAATCGAACTCCTCGAATTCCCAGAAATAGCGGTTGTCGTCGCGGTACGGCGCCGTCAGCACGTCGCTGCGGGGATTGAAGGCGAGGCGCTTTTCCTTGAGCGCGTGGGCGAGCTGCACGCCGATCTCCCACGACGTCTGGTTGCTGTCGAGGCCATCCCCGGCTTGGGCGAACAGCGTGCGACCTTGGGCGATCCACGGATCGTCGTCCTGGTAGGCGACGTCGAGCAGGGCGCGCGCCAGGCGATTCAGGTAGTCGCCCACCGTCGCCGACTGTTGCGGCGTCGCGGTATGCAGGCTGGACCAGAGCTGCTTCAGTCCGGGAAAGCGGCGGATGGAAAGCGTCTCCACCCGCGCGTCCTCGACACCCGATCACTGCCATCTGCAGCGGATTGAGCGCTTCGGCCGACAGCGGCTGGCGCGTCTCCACCAGATGGGCAGCGCAGTGCGCGGCCGCGGCACGATAGAGCTCGAGGCCGGATATGACCTGCGAAGACCCGCTTTCGCTTCCATCCCCTCGCTGACCCTCTCCCCCATCCCCTTTGGCTGCGGCATAACGCGGCTGCGCCGCATCAGTCTGCGCCGCAACGGCGCCCTGTGGGCTTGCTGTCCTTGGGGGCGAGGGGAGCTTCGAGCTGCCGCCGGCCGGCGGCAGAGAAAATGAATCGAAGGCGTCCGGCACGTGAATCAGATAGTCTTCGATGTAGGGCCGGTAGCCCTCGCGCGTCTCGAAGTCGCCCGAGGTCGGCCGCAGGAAGAAGTCGCGCGCCCACAGCGCGCGCAGGTACATGTTGATGCGGCGCTGGATATCCACGAACAGGGTGCCCTTGCGCTCCTTCTGCAGGACTGCCAGGGATTCCTTGGAGTCGAGGCCGAAATAACGGAATCTGTTCCTCGTAGTTGGTGCGGTGGGCGTGCGCGCCCCACGTCGCCCAGCGGCGCAGGCCGCCAAGCGTGAGCTGCCCCAGCAGCACGTCCAGCTTGTCCAGCATGGGACGTATGCCGCGCGGCGCCTGGGCCATCAGCGTATTGAGGAACTGCAGGTAATTGAGGAACAGCTGTGCATCGCCCAGCCGCTTGGCGGCGGTCGGCGCCGTGGCCAGGATCAGTTCGATCACTGCGCCGGACGTCTTGGAGGCGAACGCCAGGGCGGACGTCGCCAGATCGGCCACCACGTCTTCCCCCACGTCCTCGCGCCACCTGGGGGGTTTCCTCGATCCAGGCGTCCACCAGGTTGCCGCCGCGGCCCAGGCGCTGCAGCGCGGCCGCACCCTTCAGGTAGTTGTCGAGACCGCGCGGCGAAAAGATCCTGGTGGCATCGTGCCAGTTGGCGCGCAGAATCTCCTGGGACGCCGGTGCCAGGTCCTCGAGGAGTTCCCTGTAGTCGTCGAGATGGATCGACATGCCCGAGCCCCGTCGCTAGCGCCGCAAGGAATCGCTGTCTCAGAAGAAGGTGGTGACGGCCGCGTCCAGCGCGTCGCGCATGTCGGGGTCGTCGGTGATCGGGCGCACCAGGGCGACGCGGCAGGCGGCCTTGGCGTCGATGCCCTTGGCGATGAGGCTGCCGGCATAGACCAGCATGCGCGTCGAGATGCCCTCGTCCAGGCCATGTCCCTTGAGGTTGCGCGCGCGCTCGGCGATCGACACCAGCTTGTCCGCGGCGGCGGCGTTGACACCGCTTTCGTGGGCCACGATCTCGGTCTCGACGTCGTGCTCGGGGTAGCTGAAGTCGAGGGCGCCGAAGCGCTGCTTGGTGGACTGCTTGAGGTCCTTCATCAGGCTCTGATAGCCCGGGTTGTAGGAGATGACGACCTGGAAATCCGGGTGGGCGTGCACCAGTTCGCCCTTCTTTTCCAGCGGCAGGACGCGACGGTTGTCCGTCAGCGGGTGAATGACGACAGTGGTGTCCTGGCGCGCCTCCACCACTTCGTCCAGGTAGCAGATGGCGCCGTGGCGCGCCGCCAGCGCCAGCGGGCCGTCCTGCCAGCGCGTTCCCTGGACGTCGACAGCAGGAAGCGGCCGACCAGGTCGGAGGCCGTCATGTCCTCGTTGCAGGCCACGGTGATCAGCGGCTTGCCGAGCTTCCACGCCATGTACTCGACGAAGCGGGTCTTGCCGCAGCCGGTGGGCCCCTTCAGCATCATGGGCATGCGCACCGAATAGGCGGCCTCGTACAGCGCGACTTCGTCGGCCACGGACCGGTAGTACGGCTCGGTGTTGATGCGGTATTGCAAAAGCGCGTCGCTCATCTTCCTGCCGCCAGAGGGTGAATCGAATCCCCTCCGCGGCGACGCGGAGGGGCACCTGGCTCCGTCACCTTCGAGCCAGAGGGATTGGAGGAGAAAACCCCGGATCTAGACCGTCTTGCCGCGGAAGATGACCATTGCGGCGCCCTGGCTCTGCTTGAAGTTGTCGTAGCCGACGAGGCGCACGTGATGGCCCGGGTTGGCCTTCTGGCAGGCGGCGGCTTCCGCGAGTATCTTGTCCACGTCGGTCTCGCCGAACATCGGCAGCTTCCACATATACCAGTAGTTGTCCATCAGGTACTCCGGCTCGGTGTGCTCGATGGCCGGGTTCCAGCCCTTCTTGACGATGTATTCCACCTGCTTGCGGATGCCTTCGTCGCTCATCGCCGGCAGGTAGGAGAAGGTTTCGAACTTCCGGCTGGCCGGATCGGAGAGACGGGATTGGTAGTCTTGCATAGCGGTTTCCTTTCCTTCGGATTGTAGGGTGGGTTAGGGCCGCGCCAGCGGCGTAACCCGCCATCCAATCGGCGGGTTTCGGCCGGATGGCCTGACCCGCCCTACGTTTCTTACTTGTGTGCGACGTCCAGCTTGTCCACCGTGTCGAACTCGAACTTGATCTCTTTCCACGTTTCCATGGCGACCTTCAGTTCGGGGCTGCTGGCGGCGGCCTTAGTCAGGACGTCCTTGCCTTCCTTCTCGATGGCGACGGCCTTCGTTGCGGGCCTCGACGCAGGCTTCCAGCGCGACGCGGTTGGCGGCGGCGCCAGCGGCGTTGCCCCACGGGTGGCCGAGCGTGCCGCCGCCGAACTGCAGCACCGAGTCGTCACCGAAGATGGAGACCAGTGCCGGCATGTGCCAGACGTGGATGCCGCCGGAGGCCACCGCGAAGACGCCGGGCATGGAACCCCAGTCCTGGTCGAAGAAGATGCCGCGGGAGCGATCTTCCTTGACGTACTTCTCGCGCAGCAGGTCGATCCAGCCGAGCGTCGAGGCGCGGTCGCCTTCCAGCTTGCCCACCACGGTGCCCGTGTGCAGGTGGTCGCCGCCCGACAGACGCAGGATCTTGGTCAGCACGCGGAAGTGGATACCGTGGTGCGGGTTGCGGTCGAGCACGGCGTGCATGGCGCGGTGGATGTGCAGCAACATGCCGTTGTTGCGGCACCAGTTGGCCAGACCCGTGTTGGCGGTCAGAAGCCGCCGGTCATGTAGTCGTGCATGATGATCGGTGCGCCCATCTCCTTCGCGTACTCGGCGCGTTTGTACATCTCTTCCGGCGTCGGGGCGGTCACGTTCAGGTAGTGGCCCTTGCGCTCGCCGGTCTCGCGCTCCGCCTTGTGGATGGCTTCCACGACGAAGTCGAAGCGGTTGCGCCAGCGCATGAAGGGCTGGCTGTTGACGTTCTCGTCGTCCTTGGTGAAGTCCAGACCGCCGCGCAGGCACTCGTATACGGCGCGGCCGTAGTTCTTGGCCGACAGACCGAGTTTCGGCTTGATGGTGCAGCCCAGCAGCGGACGGCCATACTTGTTCATGATGTCGCGCTCGACCTGGATACCCTGGGGCGGACCGCCGCAGGTCTTGACGTAAGCGATGGGGAAGCGCACGTCTTCCAGACGCAGGGCGCGCAGCGCCTTGAAGCCGAACACGTTACCGACCAGCGAGGTCAGCACGTTAGACCACGGAGCCTTCTTCGAACAGGTCGATCGGGTAGGCAACAAATGCGTAGAAGCAGGTGTCGTCGCCGGGCACGTCTTCGATGCGATAGGCGCGGCCTTTGTAGTAGTCAAGATCGGTCAGCAGGTCGGTCCACACCGTGGTCCAGGTACCGGTTGACGATTCGGCAGCCACCGCAGCAGCCACCTCTTCGCGAGCGACGCCGGGCTGCGGCGTGATCTTGAAACATGCCAGGAGGTCGGTATCCGAGCGGGGTGTAGTCCGGGGTCCAATAGGTCTGGCGATATTCCTTAACGCCAGCGTTGTAGGTCTTGACTGCCATGTCTGCGCTCCTCATGTGACTGCGAAATGTGTCGCGCACTGTACCGATCCGCGAACATAACGGACAGTCAAATTTTTTGATAGCGACGATAAGACCTGACTTATAGTAAAAGGATGCCTTTTCCCGCCCGCCCGCCCATGAAGAACGTGACGCTGCGCCAGCTCAAGGTGTTCGAGGCGGTGGCGCGCCACCTGTCGTTTTCCCGCGCCGCCGAGGAATTGCACCTGTCGCAGCCGGCAGTGTCGATGCAGGTGCGGCAGCTGGAAGATATGGCGGGTCTGCCTCTCACCGAGCAGATCGGCAAGAAGGTGTTCCTGACCGCGGCGGGGACCGAACTGGCGCGTCACGCCCGCGTCGTGGCACAGCAGTTGCGCGAGGCGGAAGCGGCGTTCGATGCGCTGAAGGGGCTGCGCAGCGGACGGCTGGTGATCGGCGTGGTCAGCACCGCCAAGTACTTCGCGCCGCGCCTGCTGGCAACGTTCCGAACGCGCCATCCGGAAGTCGAATTGCGGCTGGGGGTGCACAACCGCGAGGTGATCGTTCAGCAGCTGGCGGAGAATCAGATCGACCTCGCCATCATGGGGCGCCCGCCCCAGGAGATCGGCACCCATTCCGAGAGTTTCGCCGACCACCCTCTGGTCATCGTTGCGGCGCCCGAGCATGCGCTGGCCGGTCGCAGGCACATCGCGCCGAAAGACCTGGAGTACGAGACCTTCCTCATCCGCGAACCCGGTTCGGGCACCCGCTCGGCGATGGAGCGCTATTTCTCCGAGCATGGCATCGTGCCGCGCCAGACCCTGGAGATGAGCAGCAACGAGACCATCAAGCAGGCGGCCATGGCGAACATGGGCATCGCCTTCATCTCGCAGCACACGGTCGGGCTGGAGATGGCGGTCGGACGCCTGGCCACGCTTCCCGTGGCAGGGCTGCCGGTGATGCGCCGCTGGTACGTGGTGCATCTGGAGGACAAGCGCCTTTCGCCGGTGGCGCTGAGCTTCCGCAAGTTCCTGCTGGAGGAGGCGGTGCCGCTGATCGCCGCCGCCGTGGACTCGCCGCTGGCGCCGAGCCCGGCCGCCGCAAGGAGCCGGCGTGCGCGTCCGTGAGACTTTCCACCGCGGTTCCGAACTTGCGCGCGAGCGCCGCGCCATGCCGGCCCGCACTTACAACCTGACGCGCATCCTGCTCGCCCGCACCGGTGACGCATTTGTGTTCGTGCCCATCCGCAGCATGCAATACCTCGCCATCGTCGAATCCGGCGAATTCAACTTTCTGCATTCCGAGGCGCGGCCCGACATCGAGATCTCGTGGCAGAACTTCACCCCCGGGGAGCGTGCCGCGCTGGACGATCCCGTTGCCTACGAGGCGGTGTATTACGGCGCCCACGCCGAAGTCACGATGCGGCAGCTGCAGGGGGAATTCCTGCGCGCCCTGGAGCAGATATCCGCCCGCTCTGCGCCGGCAGGGAGGGCGATGGTGCTGGATCTGAAACGGCGCGCATCGGACTGAACGGCCGGTCGAGCGTGGATGGTGTCTCGCATCGCGATTCTCCCCGGCGGCGTCCGGTGCAGCGTGGGACGGCGGGCGCGGCCCGCCCTACGATCCAGCCCCTGTCTCTTGCGGGCACGGCCCACCCGACTTGGAGCGTCCTCCGGCTCGTAGCTCGTAGGGCGGGCCATGCCCGCCGCGCTTCAGCCCTCCAGCAGGCCGCTGCGCGCGAACAGCGCTAGAAAGCCGTTGACGGCATCCTCGACCGTTCCGGGTTCGACCGCGACCGCGTGCCGGCCCAGGCGCTGCCGCATGCGCGACACCAGGCTGCTGCGGTCGTGGCATCCGTCGAGATCGAGCAGGAGATCGCGCCCCGCCCGGTCCAGGTCGAGGGCGAGGTGGCGCGCACCGGTCACCGCCATGGCGCCGGCAGCCAGCGCCCGGGCCAGACGGTTGGCACGCGGCCGCTCGCCGATGTCGCGGGCGAAGGTGCGCGCTGCCGCGCCCGGCCACACGGCGTGGGCGGCGAGTAACTCCCGCCACTCCGCTGCCGCGGCCGGCGCGTCGGCGCTGCTGCGACCGTCGCCGTAACGGTGCAGCAGGTCGTCGGCCGCGGCGTCCAGCGCGGCCCATTCGATGCTGTCCGGAAAGATCGTGCCCAGCACCAGCAAAGCGGCCTTGACGCGCGGCTGCCGGGCGGGCAGACGGACACCGCGCGCATCGAGGAATATCTGGGGCAGGGCGGAGCCGAGGTCGATCTCTTCGTCGCTGCCGAGGTCCGCGTGAAAGGCGAGAGCGTTGACGTTGCCCCGGCTGCACCGCGGCGCCGCGGCATGTACCAGCAGGGCGCGGCGGAAACGGGTGCCGCGCGCCGCGTCGAACTGATCTTCCGAGGATGGCTGGTTCTGCCAGGCGCGGTCGCACAGGCCGGGGCCGGCGTCGCCCAGGCAGGCCAGTCCGTGGCCTGCGGCGCGCTCGCGGAATCGCGCAAAGGTCTCGGGGGCATTGTGCGTGGCGAGGTATTCGTGGAACAGATAGGCGGGCGAGGCGCGCAGCAGGAAGGCGATCTCCTGCTTCAGGTCCGGGAAGCCGCGCAGCGGGCCGCCGCCGAAGTCCGCCGCGAGTTCCTCCAGGACGCGCCGCGCGGCGGCGACCCGAGCCGGCGGCGCGTCATGCCCTGGCACGCGGCGCAGCAGCTCCGCGCGCAGGGCCTGGCGCGAACCCCAGCCCGGCAGGACGTTGAAACTGGCGTAGGCCACGCCGTTTGCCGCGAGATGCCTCGCGCAAAGGGCGAGCAACGCCTCCTGCACCGCCGGCGGCACCCAGGAATAGACGCCGTGGGCGATGATGTAGTCGAACTCGCCGAAGTCTGCAGCTAACGCCGACAGGTCCGCGTGCAGGATGCGGCAGTTGGCTGCGCCGGATGCTGCGATCAGCGCCTGTCCGGACGCGGCCTGAACGCGCGAAAGCTCGATCCCGGTGCATTGCGTCTGCGGCCAGTAGAAGGCGATCGGCAGCAGATTCGCGCCCTCCGCGCAGCCGATTTCCAGGATTCGGGCCGCGCCGGGGTCGGGCGCGGCAAAACCCGCGAGGTGCGCCAGGGCGGCGAGATAGTTGGGGTGCGACTGCGGCAGCGGGACGCTGTCGTAGGGGAGGTCGTCGTAGTCTGCCAGGGTGCTCGGCACGATGCCGCGGCCGCAGGCCTCAGTGATTCTTGCGTATCCAGTCGCGCCACTGCCCGAACAGTTCCGGCGAAGCGGCGGCGACGACGGAGCGCTTCCAGATTTGTCCCGTCGAAGTCGTCGTGGGTGAGCGAACGCCATGCGCCCGCCCGCCTCTTCCAGGATCAGGCGGCCGGCGACGTAGTCCCACAGCATCTGCCCGCCGTGCAGATAAACGTCGAAGCAGCCGGCGGCGACGTAGCACCACTCGAGCGTGCTGCAGCCGAAATTGCGGTGCGAGTGATACGGCGGGGCGATCGCGAGGCGGTCGCCGAGGGCCTTGGGCAGGCGCTTGAAATCCACCCCGGCCACGCAGTCGCGCAGGGCGCTGGGGACGCGGCGCAGCGGCAGCTGCGTGCCGTTGAGATAGCTGCCGTTTGCCGCGCTCGGCGTAGAAGGCCTCGTCCGACGCCGGGTTATAGACGACGCCCATCTCGCTGCGGCCGCCGACGAGAAGGCGGCGCTGACGGCGAACACGGGGATGCCGTTGGCGAAGTTGGTGGTGCCGTCGATCGGGTCGATGCACCACAGGCCGTCGCGTGCCCCTGCTGCCACAGTGCGTGCTGATCCTCGGCGCTCATCTCCTCGCCCAGCACCGGGCAGCGCACGATGCGGATGAGGCTGCGGGTCCAGGCCTGCTGCGCCTTGAGATCCGACTTCGGTGAGAAAGCTGCCGTCCGCCTTGCGGCTGCGCACCGCCGACGGTAGCGCGGCATGATCATCGCCTGCGCCACCTCGCGCACCGTTTGCACCAGCGCCGCCAGGCGCGGCGACAGCTCCGGCGCGGCGGGGGCTATCGCCTTCCACTTGATCGAGCAGCCCATGCTGGGGATCTGCTCGCGCGGCCCGTGGCCGGTGCGCGCGACCTGCACCATGGCTTCGAACAGGTCGCGGCGCGCGTCGGCGGGCGCGGTTTCCTTCTTCGAGGCGTCGAGCCGTCCGCGGTACTGCAGTTCGAGCGCGGCGTTGAAGCCGAAGAAATCGGGCGTGCACACCGCGCCGTAGGCCTTGGCCACCTCCTGCGTGGCGTCCAGCACATAAGGGAAGGGAAAGTCGAGCTCGCGCGCGATGCGCTGCATATTGTCGAAGGAGTCCTCGGGATAGTCGGCCGGGTCGTTGGACATGATGGCGATGGCGCCGATGCCCTGCTGCTTGCAGCGCCTGCGTGTCGCGCACGATGCGCTGGATCACCGCCTTGACGTAGGGGCAGTGGTTGCAGATGAACATCACCAGCAGGCCGTTGGGGCCGCGCACCGAATCGAGCGCTGTAGCGCTTGCCGTCGGTGCCGGGCAGGTCGAAATCGACGGCCTTCCAGCCGAAATCGCAGATGGGAGTGTTGAGACTGACCATGGCGCGGATGATGACAGAGTATTGCCGATGCCCAATAATACCATGATGCCCTCGCGCCTATTCTGCCCGCCGCCGCTCGCCGCCGGCCAGATCGTCGTCCTTTCGCGCGCGGCCGCGCATCATGCCGTTCACGTATTGCGGCTCGCGCTCGGCGACCCGGTCGTGCTGTTCGACGGCGCCGGCGGCGAGTATGCGGGCGCCATCGTGACGCTCGCAGGCGGCGTCGAGGTGGCGCTTTCCGATCACCTGCCGATTGAACGCGAGTCGCCGCTGCAGGTGGTGTTGGCCCAGTCGCTGGTCGCGGCCGACAAGATGGACTGGCTGGTGCAGAAGGCGGTGGAGCTGGGCGTGGCCGCGCTCGTGCCGCTGGAAACGCAGCGCTGCGTCGTGCGCCTCGGCGGCGAGCGTGCCGCCAAGCGTATCGAGCATCTGCGTCAGGTGGTGATCGCCGCTTGCGAGCAATGCGGACGCAACCGGCTGCCGGAGGTGGCGCCGCTGACGCGCCTGCCGCAATTTCTGGCGGCGCAGATGGCGCACGACGGCTTGAAGCTGATGCTGGCGCCGGACGCCGGGCGGCGCTTGCTCGAGCTGGAGCCGGTGCAGCGGCGGATCGTGCTGCTTGGTCGGCCCGGAAGGCGGTTTCAGCGACACCGAGCGGCAGGCAGCGGAAGCGACCGGATTCATGGCGGCGGCCCTCGGCCCGCGCATTCTGCGCACGGAAACTGCCGGCCTGGCGGCGCTGGCTGCCTTGCAGGCGCGATTCGGCGATTTCTGACGCCGATGAGCAAGCGGGGACCGAGAAATGCGGCGCAGCCGCTCGCATCCGAGCCTAGCGCGTCGTTCGCCTGAAGTTTGACTGGAGATAAGCGCATGTTCGAATCCGCCGAACTCGGCCACACCATCGACAAGGCGCGCTACGACCGTATCGCGCCGCGGCTGCGCGCCGATCTGCTGGATGCGCAATACGACGTGGGGCAGATAAACAAATTTGCCGTGCTGATCCTGGTCAACGGCGTCGAAGGCGCCGGCAAGGGCGAAACAGTCAACCTGCTCAATGCCTGGATGGACCCGCGCCATATCCTCACCTATGCCTTCGGCGAATCCTCCGACGAGGAACGCGCGCATCCCTTCATGTGGCGCTTCTGGCGTGCCCTGCCGCCCAAGGGCAAGGTCGGCATCCTGTTCGGCAACTGGTACACCGAGCCCATCGTCAGGCAAGTCCGGGGCGAGTACAAGAAGGGCCGGCTCGATCAGCGCGTAGAAGAGATCGTCCGCTTCGAACGGATGCTGGCCCAGGAAGGCGTGCTCATCGTCAAGTTGTGGTTCCACCTGTCCAAGCAGGCGCAGAAGGCGCGCCTCAAGAGCCTGGCGAAGAACGCCGACACGCGCTGGCGCGTCACCGATGTCGAGTCGGCGCGGTCCAAGAAGTACGACCAATACCGCAAGGTGTCGGAACATGTGCTGC
>CAWGLO010000005.1:0-165614 GCA_963823455.1 uncultured beta proteobacterium | reverse complement strand
GGGACAATCTGAGAATCATAGAGCTACCTGCTCCAGCTGGCCTTGAAATCGAATAAATCAGCACTTCCCTTAAGTTTCACCGGTTCACGCGTCTGAAAGCGGAAACACAAACCATAGGGCTGACCCGTCTCTACTTTCCGCACATCGGCAGACGTGTTGGCGCCGGCCGAAAATTGACCCACTTGTGACGGTTATGCCGATCCAAATTTCGACCCGGGTGAGCGGGCCCCTCTTCGCTCCAGTCGAACTGGAACGCCTCGCCGATCTCAAGGACCAGCGGCACAAACGCGGTGGTGGATACGCCTTGACCTTCGCCCTGGCGCCACGCACGAATGAAGTCGGTGAGGCGCGTATAGCCCCCGCCGTAACCGGCCGCCTTGATCTCGGCATACAGCGCGCGCGCCGTGCGCCGCTCGTGCCTGGGCCGACGGGCATCGGCCGTGAGCGCCTGCTTGAGCACTTCGTGGAACGGCCCCAGCTTGCCCGGCTTGCGACTGCGCCGGTACTTCGGCTCGCCCTGCACCGGCGCCTTGAGCCACTTGCGCACCGTGTTGCGCGACAGGCTCGTGATGCGCGCAATCTCCCTTACAGACTTCTTCTGACGGTGATGCAGCCGTCGGACCTTGCCAATCATGGCCATGGTGATCACTCCTCGTCCCCCGCTGCTTAAGCCGAAGTTCCTGTAATCCATGAGCGCGGTTGTTCTTGTGCGACAAGCACTTGGCATGAGATTGGGGTTCTGGTCTTCTGCCTACATCTGCGCCGGCCCGGGTTTTTCTGGACACGAATTTGGGGTAAAACCGTGTCACAGGAAAGGGGTTGGAAATGCTGAAGAGGAAGGATGCAGGTGGGGTTGCGCCGGGCTCGTCGGAAGGAGCGCGTAGCGCGACTGGAGGCGAGCCCGGCGCGGCCGCCGAAGTCAAGCGGTGGTCGGCAGGCCGCAAGAAGGAGGTGGTGCTGCGGCTGTTGCGTGGCGAGGCCCTCGATGCCGTCTCGCGGGAGGTGTCGGTGCCGATATACAAGCTCGAACGCTGGCATGAGCGGGCGCTGGCCGGGATCGACGCGGGTCTGAAGGAGCGCGAAAACGACCCGGTCGAGCGAGAACTCGACGAGGCCAGGCGGCGTATCGGCGAGCTGGTCATGCAAGTCGAGATCCTGCAGAAGGAAAGGCGGGCGAAGCACCCTTTGGTCGGCCGGAGGTCCTCGCGATGAGCCGCGAGACCTCCGAGGGCGCCGGTCAGCTCTACGGTTTGGAGCGGATCTGTCGGGTGCTCGAATTTCCCCGCTCGACGATCTACGCCCAGCAGGCACGCGAATCGGCCAAGGTGGTGCCGCTCTTTGCACAACGCCGAGGTCCGAAGCCGAAGGTGTCGGACGCCGATCTGCTGGCGGCCATCCGCTGCGACCTCGAAGCCTCGCCTTTCACCGGCGAGGGTCACCGCAAGGTCTGGGCGCGACTGCGCATCCTGCGCGCTATCCGTGTCTCGCGTGCGCGCGTTCTGCGCCTGATGCGCGAGAATGCCTTGCTCTCGCCGCATCGTCGGCCCCAGGGCGCCCCCAACCTGCATGACGGAACGATCACCACGGATCGCCCCAATGACATGTGGGGCACCGACGGCATCCGCATCGAGACCGTGGATGAAGGCTGGGTCTGGGTGTTCGCGGCCGTGGACCACTTCGATGCCTGCTGCGTCGGCATCCATGCCGTCAAGACCGGTAACCGCTTCGCCGCCTTGCAGCCAATTGCACAAGGACTCCAGGGCGAATTCGGCGCCACCGGCGCCGATGCCGGCCGGGGCCTGACGCTGCGCATGGACCACGGCACGCAATACACCGCTGACGACTTCCTCAACCAGGTCAAGTTCTGGGGCATCGCGCCGAGCTTCGCCTTCGTCGCCGAGCCGCAGACCAATGGCGTTGTCGAGCGTTTCAACCGCACCCTGAAGGAGCAGGCCATTCACGGCCGCGTCTTCCGGAACGTCGAAGAAGTGCGCACCGCCGTCACGCAGTTCAAGGACCGTTACAATCGCCACTGGCGTCTGGAAAAACTGGGCTTCATGTCACCCCTTGAAGCCCGTCAGGCTTATGCCATGCGAAAGGCCGCCTGAGCTGCAAAACCGTGTCCAGACAACCCGAGCCGGTACACTTCTGCCTACATCCGAATCTGCTGGATCAGTTGGAGGGCGTGCCGCTGCTTGGTGTTGGGCGTGGTGAGAACGTCGAAGGTCGGTGCGTTGGCCCCGGCGCTGGGCGTATGGGCAGGCATTGCGGAGACGGCGGCCAATTCGGCCATCAAGGTCGAGAAACTGTGCGCGGGCGTGCCATCGTCCAGCGTGTGGCTTGCGAGCTTGGACAGTGCCGCATCCGATCGCTCGGCCGGTGCCACCGGATCGCGCCTCGCCTTGGCATCCTGGTCGGTGTCGGCGAACATCAGCTCGCGCCAAGCTTCGCGCATGTGCCATTCGACGTAGTAGGCGAGCATGCACAGCAGGACGTGAGCGCGCACCCGATCGGCGGGCGATGATGGATCGGGCGCACCTTCAGGTCCATGGTCTTGAAGCTGCGGAAAGCGCGCTCGACTTGAGAAAGCGACTTGTAGGTGAGCACGCACGTCAGGTGTCGCCATGCTTTCGCAGGCCGCTGGTGCGCACGACGTAGATGCCGTCCAGCGCTGCTTCCTGCGGCGATCGACTCGGTCTTGCGCGCGAAGGTAAAGCTGTTGTCGGCGATGGCCAGCGTGAAGTGCTTGGCGACCTTGTCGCGCTCACCACGGCTGGCCCCGCGCCAGGCCGATTGCGTCGGCGCCGGCAAGCTTGCCCGCGTTGACGCGGGCCTTGATCGCCTGCAGGCTCTTCTCGGTAGCCGCCAGCAGCTGCTCACGCTTGGGCGCGCGCAGCTTGGCCAGTTGCGGGTTGCGGCACGCCACCAGCCGCTCGCCCGGGTACTCGGGGGAGGTGAGTTCCACGAGGTTGCGCTCGTCAAACAGCCCCAGCTGCAGCTGCCCTTCTTCGACGAGGGTACGGATCGACGCGTTCTTCAGTGCCGTGATCCAGCCGATGCCTTCGGTCTGGCGCAGCTCCTCGATTGCCTTGTGGCCGATCATGCCGCGGTCGCCCACCATCACGAACTCCCCGATGCCGAACTGCTCGCGCAGGCGCTGCACCTGGGGCATAAAGGTGGCGCTGTCGGCCAGACGTTGCCCTCATGCACCGACACCGCCACCGGGCAGCCGCGCGCATCGGTGAGCAGCCCGTAGTTCACCTGCAGCAGCCCCTTGCGCCCGTCGCGATTGTGACCGAGCCGCGCAGCGGGCACGTCGTGCCCTCGAAGTAGCTCGAAGACAGGTCGTACAGCACCAGGCCGCCTTCGCTGAAGCGCCGCGCGGCCAGCTTCTTCTGGATCGAATCCTGACGCACGAGCAGCCAGTCGATCGCCGCGTACAGGTGTCCTCGTTCGCATCGGCCACGCCAAACTCCTCGGCCAGCGTCGCTGGGCTGCCACCAGCGCTGGTCGCCAGCTTGGTGTGCGGCGCCACGATGCGCGCGGCCACCATCGCAAGCGCCCGTTCGCGCTCGCGCGAGGGCTTGGCGCCGAGCAACGAGGCAAAGCCCAGGCGCTGCATCGCCAGCGTGACGGCTTGCACATGGCCGTGTGGGCGCGAAGCGATGATCTCCAGTGCTTGCGCGGCGGGCTGCAAGGACCGGCCGGCGAGCACGGCGCGCATGGCGTCGATCTGCACGGCCGACAGGCTCGACAGATTGGCCAGCGTTCGCTTGTGGACCCTGAAGTTTAGACACTCGCCTTCGCTGCAGAATGCCGGAGGCATTCCAGCGCACGAAAAATATCTTCAAAGAGTGCAAATAAGACTTGACATGACATCCGATTCGCGGGGTCGCCGCGCTGCTCGCCCGGGGTTGATTTTAGGGCGAGCAGCGCGGCGACCAATGAGGAGTTTTCCCGCTCGGATACTCGCTCATGTCGCTCAGCGCTTCGGTTTGCTTGCTGCTCTCGGAATGGATTTCCTTTCTTCTGGTGGCCGTGCCATCCCGCTCCCGCCGGACCTTCGTCGAACTCCTGATCGGTTGCATGCTCAATCCGGAAGGCTGGGTCACCCGCGCCATCGGCGCGATTTGCCGAGAGGCGCACTGGAGCACCTATTACAAACTGATCGAGCGGGCGCATGTCTCGGTCACCGATCTGTGCATTCGCCTGCTGCAACTGGTGCAGTGGATCTTCCCAGCCGAACTGGTGAATCTGATCATCGACGATACCCTGGTGCCACGCACGGCGACGTCGGGGCCGGGCATCAGCGTCAAGCACGATCATGCCAGGAAGGCCAATCGACCGACCTTCCTGAACAGCCAGTGCTGGGTAACGCTGGCCTTGGTGGTGCGGGTACGCTTCGGGTCGGCGCTGACGGTGCCGATTCGCTCTTGGCTGGTCGAGGAATCGGGCCAGCGCGGCAAGTTGTGGGTGGCGCGACAGTTGATCGACTCGGTCCGAGGGCACGTCAAGGACGCGCGTTTGCTGATCGATGCCTGGTTCATGCGCAAGAGTCTGATTCTGCCCATGCTCGAACAGCGGGTCCGGATCATCGGGCAGGTGCGGCGGGATACGGTCGTGTGTCTTCCGCCGGAACCGGAGCCCAAACGCCGTGGGCCCAGACGCAAGTATGGTCAGCGGATCGATGCGGCGATGTGCGACATGCTGCCGACCCAGGAGATGGAACTGATGCTGTACGGCAAGGGGCAACGTGTCCGCATACGCTCGGTGATTGCGGTAGCCCGATTTCTGAGGGGAGTTCCGGTACGAGCGGTGTGGTGCGAGATGCAGCAGGACGACGGCACATGGTCGCGACCTCGCCTGATCCTGGCGACCGAGACGGATCTGACGGCCCAGGAGGTGGTCGAGATCTACGCCACGCGTTGGGGTATCGAGCCCTTGTTCCACAATCTGAAGCGGTGGTGGGGTGTCGGCAATCTGTGGCAGCAGTCGAAGGAGGCACTGGAACTGTGGATGCAGATCCGTTGCACGGCCTATGCGCTCACACAACTTCTGGCCTTGCGCTTGTGGGCGTCCTTCCCGTTGATGGAAATTTCGCCCTGGCGCAAGGGCACCATGATCACGGCGGGCCTGTTTGGTCAGTGGATGCGGATTCAATTTATCGGACTTCGCGTTCGCGACGCCTACGACGCGAAGTCGGAGAATTTCGTGATGCCGTTCCCCGGGCAGGATCAGCGTTTGCAGTGGTGAAGCCTCCGAAATCACGTCAGTCGCCTTCGCCTCCGTGGCAGTTCTTGTTTGTCATGCTTCGCCCAATCGGAAACTCCGCGCAGCGGGAGGCGGCGTGTGTCTAAACTTCAGTTGTGAGACCTTCGAGCCCTCACGATACGATTCGCGCAACAGCACGGTGGGTGGCGAGCCGCGGTTGGGCACGATGTGGATATGCATGCCTACATATATAGGCAATACGATTACTTAATGCAAGCCCAATGACATGCCTACAAATCGGCCCCGATGACACCACTTATCTTGTTGATCCACAAGGTGTCCGTCGCCTTTGAGAGGGTCAGGCTGGCAGGAACCTCGGATTAAATCATCAGAATTCGAAGGTCGCGGATTCCGACCATGCGCGCCAAGTCGAGTACGTTGAGCTTTTTCGACAGTCGCGTAATTGCCTCGTGACGCGTGTCGTGAAAATGTAGGTCACCGATTAGGGCTCGGGCCTTCGCCTTGCGGAACAATGCGTTGACCTGGGCGGTCGCGAGACCGAAAACTGGTCCGGTGGATTTGTCCCCTTGCATTTGTCGGACGATCCGCACGGCCTCCGCCGAAAGCGCTACATCTCTGGACGTCCCGTTCTTAGTCTGCGGCAGACGCACGAACTTGTCGTCAAGGTATACCCGATCCCACGTTAGGGCGACGATTTCTCCGGCACGCATCGCCGTTTCAATTGCAAAAAGCATCGCCGCTCCGACGCGGGCCGTAATGGTTTCCGGCCTTCGCTCGTGGTCATAGCCCAGCGCAAACAGGAGTCGGTCGATTTCGTCCTGGCTGATCCGACGATCCCGTGCCTGAGGTGGCGGGGGTCGGCGTACGCCCGTCATGGGATTGTCGGAAAGCCACTTCCACTCGCGTACCGCTACGTTGAACGCGTGATGCAGCAAATTCCATTCGCGCCGTACGCTGGCGGCCGATACGTCACCTAACCGCCGATCGCGCCAAGCAGCAACATGTGAAGCGTTCAGGTCGGGAAGCCGGACGTCACCGAGTGTGTCGCGCCCCAATTGATCCAGACGCACGTTCTCCCAGCGCTTGCCACGCTTCGTCGAACTCACCTCCTCCGCATAGCGCTCGAGCAGGGCGCGAACCGGCTTGTCCGGGATCGTGCTTTGGCCGCCCTCGAGTATCGACGCCTCAACTCTCGTGGCCCAAGCGCTGGCCTCGGCCTTTGTGTCAAACGTCGAAGACTTCCTGATACCATGGCGAGCTATTTCTACTCGCCAGGTTCTTCCGCGCTTTCTGATTGTGGCCATGCCCCTACCCCGTCCACTCGGCGTAATCGTGGCGTATTTTTGGCGTAGAGGAAAGCGGAATTCAGCGGGTATCTGTGTATCGCGAGCCGCCAAGCGCGGTCGCGAAAACCCCCGTAAATCAAGACTGGACGGGGGTTTGTGGGGAAATGCGGGGGTGCTGCTGGAAATGCCGTGGTGCCCAGGAGAGGACTCGAACCTCCACAGTGTTGCCACCGCTAGGACCTGAACCTAGTGCGTCTACCAATTCCGCCACCTGGGCAAGAGGCGCGCATTCTATAGGAACTTCCCGGAATGTCAAACAAGAACCCCGAAGCAGCGCGGCTGTCCCGAGTGCGCCGCGCCGACCCGTTTTTCGAGCGTGAATGCGCCAAGTACGCGGAGCCGCTGCCGAGCCGCGAGTACGTGCTGCAAGTCCTGGCCGACGAGGGCGTGCCGGTATCGTTCGACCGCCTCGTCACGCTCCTGGACATTGCCGCGTTCGAGATCGAATCCTTCCAGCGGCGGCTCGGCGCGATGCAGCGCGACGGGCAGTTGATGCAGAACCGGGCCGGCGACTTCCTGATTCCGGACAAGGCCGATCTGGTGCGCGGCCAGGTCGAGGGACACGCCGACGGCTACGGCTTTCTGGTGCCGGACGACGGCAGTCCGGATCTGTTCCTCGGCCCCCACGAGATGCAGAAGGCACTGCATCGCGACCGCGTCCTGGCGCGCGTAGTCGGCGTCGATCGCCGCGGCCGGCGCGAGGGCAAGATCGTGGAGGTGCTGGAGCGCGCCAATTCGCGCGTGGTCGGGCGCGTCTTCGACGAGCACGGCGTGCTGTTCGTCGTCGCCGAGAACAAGCGCATAAACCAGGACATCCTGATCGCGCCCGGCACCAAGCCGCGGCCGAAGGCAGGGCAGGTGGTGGTGGTCGAGATCATCGAGCAGCCGAGCAAGCACGTGCAGCCCATCGGCAAGATCGTGGAATCGCTGGGCAACTATGCCGATCCGGGAATGGAGATCGAGATCGCGCTGCGCAAGCACGAACTGCCGTTCGAGTTCTCGAAGGAGGCGCTGGCGGAGACGCGGCGTTTTCCCGCGGAGGTGCGCAAGAACGACGCCAAGGGGCGGGAGGACATCCGCCACCTGCCGCTGGTCACGATCGACGGCGAGACCGCCCGGGATTTCGATGACGCGGTCTATTGCGAGAGGCAGGGCAAGGGTTTCCGCCTGCTGGTGGCGATCGCGGACGTGAGCCACTACGTCAAGGCCGGCGGCGGACTCGACCGGGATTCGATGGAGCGCGGCAATTCCGTGTACTTTCCGCGCCGTGTGATCCCGATGCTGCCGGAAAAGCTGTCGAACGGCCTGTGTTCGATCAATCCCGAAGTCGACCGGCTGGTCATGGTGTGCGACATGGCGATCGCCGCCAGCGGGGATATCCAGCACTTCCGTTTCTACCCGTCCGTCATGCATTCCCATGCGCGGCTGACCTACACCGAGGTCGCGGCGGCGCTCTACGAGCCCGGTTCGCAGGGGCAGGCGCAGGCGAGGATCGGCCCGCTGCTGCCCCATCTGCGCAACCTCGACGCGCTCTACCGCGTGCTGGCCAAGGCGCGCGCGAAGAGAGGGGCGATCGACTTCGAAACGGTCGAGACGCAGATGATTTTTGATGACGACGGCAAGATCGCGCGCATTGCGCCCTACGAGCGCAACGATGCCCATCGCATCATCGAGGAGTGCATGCTCGCCGCCAACGTGTGCGCCTCCGATTTCCTGAAGGAACACCGGCACCCGGCGCTGTACCGCGTTCACGAGGGGCCGACGCCGGAAAAGCTGGCCAAGCTGCGCGAGTTCCTGAAGGAGTTCGGGCTCGGCCTGGGCGGCGGCGACGAACCCCACGCCTCGGACTACGCCAAGCTGCTGGCGAAGCTCGGCGGACGCCCCGACAAGCAGCTGCTGCAGACGGTCATGCTGCGCTCGCTGCAGCAGGCCGTGTACAGCCCGGAGAATGTCGGCCACTTCGGACTGGCCTACGAGTCCTATACCCATTTCACGTCGCCCATTCGGCGCTACCCGGATCTCCTGATCCATCGCGCCATCAAGGCCGTGCTGGCGCACGACGCCTACAAGCCGGGCGACTGGGAGGCCATCGGCCTGCATTGCTCGATGACGGAGCGTCGCGCCGACGATGCCACCCGTGACGTGGAATCGTGGCTCAAGTGCTTCTATATGCAGGACCGCGTCGGCGAGACCTTCGCCGGGAGCGTGTCGGCGGTGGTGCCCTTCGGGATTTTCGTCGCCCTGGACGACGTCTTCATCGAAGGATTGGTGCATATTTCAGAGTTGGGATCGGACTACTTCCACTACGACGCCGCCGGGCATGTGCTGGTCGGGGAGCGCACCGGCAAGCGCTATCGCCTGGCCGACCGGGTGCGGGTGCAACTGGCGCGGGTGGATCTCGGAACGAGCAAGATCGATTTCCGCCTGGCCGACGGCGAGGCTCGAACAGAGTCGTCGCGGGGGCGCCGCCGGTCGAGTTGAACCGTGCCATAATCGCCGGCGATTCCGGTTCTTCCAAAGGCCCCGTACTTGTGCGATAGTTGCGCGACTCAAGTCAAGTCGCCTTCGCGCTGCGCCAGCCGCTGCGAATCGCGTGCCGCACCATGCAGGACCGCGGAAACGACAGCGACACGAGCGCCGATCGCTCTCCCGGCGTGGGCAGAATCCGCTAGAATCGGACAACAGCCGTTGCACGGTGTTGTGACCAAGAAAAGCAGATAAGCATCTGATGCAGAATAAGAAATTTCATATCATCAGGACAACCAAGGGAGATTCCAAGTTTTCTGCAACATCCCAAAAATTGCGCTGCAGCGCAGCAATGCCATTAAATCATATGGATATTGTTGGCACGGGCGTTGCATTCGATTATCCGGGTTGTTGCTGCAATGTTCGACGTAGATCCCTGCCGCAATCAACGTAAATCAGGAGGAAACCATGGCTGCACTATTTTCCGATGACTGGATGGTCGACTTCGGCAACGCCTGGAACGACGAGAAGGATCTGGGCGACGCGCTGGCCAAGATTGCATTCAACTCCACCATCGGCTACGGCTTCGAGGGTGAAGACAAGCCGCGCGGCTTCATCAAAGTGGAGAACGGCTATGTGGTTTCGGCCGGCGGCTACAACGGCGAGGCGCTGAATTGGGACTTGCGCGCCAGTGCGACCGATTGGGAGAAGTGGTGCCAGAAAGGCCTGGGCATGGTATCGCTGGGCATGGCCTACACCACGGGCAAACTGAAATTCAAGGTTGGGGATTACGGCGCGATGATCAAGAATCCCGCGATGGCCGGCCCCTTCATCAAGAGTTTTTCCGTGATGGGGACGGTGCCGCGCACCTAGAAACGCGATCAGGGTGCTCCCGCCATGCTTTCCAAACCAGTTGTGTTTCTTCTTGCCGCCCTCGTGGGCGGCATTTTTGCCTGGATGTTCAAGCCGGGCGCACCCGCCGTCAAACCTGGAGTCGCAGCCGGCCAGATGCAGCAGCCGGTTTTCGCCTTTACGCCGCAGGTCGGAGTCAGTGACGTCGGCCAGCAGGCCCTGGCGTCGCGGGCGAAACTGGCCGGTTACGTGGAGGCGAGGCACTCCGTGCGGCTGACCGCCCAGGGACCGGGCCGCGTGTCCTACATCGCGGCGCGCGAAGGCGAAGCGGTGATGGCCGGGCAGGTCGTAGTCGGCCTCGACGAGGACTCCCTGTACCCCGATTACCGCGCCGCGTGGGCGGGTCTCGCCGGCGACATGGCCTCCACCCAGAACGCCCAGGTTCAGCTCTACAACAAGCTCTACGGCCCGCAAACCTCGCCCCTGGGCGGTCCCGGCTACGATGCCTACGAACGCACGACGGTGCCCTTCTACAACATGGCGCAGGGTCTCATGGGAAACATGTTTCCGGGAGCCGCGGGCGGCCCCAACAGCCCCTTCGGCGGATCGGGGCAGCCCATGATCACCCAGTCGCAGCAGCAGCGCTCGTACCCGGCGCTCAACACCGCCCGCACCGACTACGAGCGGCAGATGGCGGCCATGGTCGGCGCGCAGTCGCGCATCGACTCCCTCGAAGCGCGCATGCGCGACCGCCGTGCCATCGCCATGTTCCCGTCGGTGGTGGTGGCGAAGCACGTCAGTCTCGGTGACGTGGTGCAGCCGGGCCAGCCGCTCGTCGACCTGGCCGACGTGAACCAGTTGGACGTCCGCATCGAGGTTCCGACGCGTCTGGTCGGCCAGCTCAAGCTCGGCGACACGGTGCCCGTCACCCTCGACAGCAATGTCACGGTGCAGGCCCAGGTGGCGCAGATCTTTCCTGCCGCCAACCAGGTGCAGCGCACCGTCACGGTCAAGCTCGCCCTGCCGCCGGGCGCTCCAGCGGCACCTGGCATGTACGTGCAGGCGCTGCTTGCGGAGCCGCCGGGAGCAGGGGAAGTGCTGGCCTCGCCGGTCGTTCCCACCTCCGCCATCATCTATCGCGGCAGCCTGCCGTCCGTGTTCGTGGTCGGTCAGACCGGCAGCGTCGAGTTGCGCGTGGTGCGACTGGGCGAAACCGTTGGCGACCGGGTCGTCGTGCTGTCGGGTCTGCGCCAGGGCGAAAAAGTGGTGACCTCCCCGACGCCGAACATGCGTTCCGGCGACTCCCTCTTCGGCAGGCAGCCTCAGAGCTGAGGACGCGACCGACGGTGACGAAATGGCCGAAATAACCCAAGAGAACGCCGGCAGCCAGAACCCACCGCAGGAGCATGCCCAGGAGGGGCACCATCCACCGCGCAGGCATGGGCTTGCCGGCTGGATGGCGCGCGCCTTCATCGAGTCGCCGCTGACGCCGCTGCTGCTGGTGGCGTCGTTCCTCGTCGGCCTGCTCGGCATGATCATCACGCCGCGCGAGGAAGACCCGCAGATCTCGGTGCCGATGGTGGACATCATCGTCGCCTATCCCGGCGCCTCGGCCGAGCAGGTCAAGAATCTGGTGTCCGAGCCGCTGGAGCGGCTCATGTCCGAGCTGTCGGGCGTCAAGCACGTCTATTCCCGGTCGCAGGACGGCATGTCCCTGGTGATCGTGCGCTTCCACGTCGGCGAGCAGATGGAGCCGTCGCTGGTCAAGCTCTACGACAAGCTGCAGTCGCACATGGACGCCATCCCGAAGGGGGTGATGCCGCCGCTGGTCAAGCCCAAGAGCATCGACGACGTGCCGGTGGTGACGATCACCCTGTCTTCCGGGGATCATGACATCGTCACCCTGCGCAAGCTGGCGCTGGATGTCATGCAGCGCTTCAAGTCCCTGCCCGATACCGGCCAGAGCTTCATCGTCGGCGGCAGCCAGGAGCAGGTGCGTGTCGAGGTGGATCCGGCGCGGGTCGTCGGCCACGGCCTGACGCTGGCGCAGATCGCCCGCGTCATCGGCGCCGCCAACCAGCGCACGGAAGCCGGCAACGTCGTCGACGGCAACCGTGCGTTCACCATGTTTTCCGGCGAGTTTCTGCACGACGCGCGCCAAGTGGGCGATCTCGTCGTCTCGGTGAACCAGGGGAAACCGGTCTTCCTGCGCGACGTGGCCACCATCAGCCAGGGCGAGTCCGAGACCAAGACCGCGGTCAGCCACACGCAGCGCCTGTCGGAAGACAGCTTCACCACCCATCCCGCCGTCACCATCGCGGTGGCGAAGAAGAAGGGCACCAACGGTGTCGATGTCGCGCGGGCTCTGCTCGCCGAACTGGAAACGATGAAGGGCTCGCTCATTCCCGGCAATGTGCTGGTGAGCGTGACGCGCGATTACGGCGCCACCGCGCACGATAAGGTGTCCGGGCTGATCTTCAAGCTGTTCCTGGTGTCGGTGCTGGTGACGCTGCTCATGTTCGTCACCATGGGCAAGCGGCCGGCGATGATCGTGCTGATCACGATTCCGGTGGTGCTGCTGATGTCTTTGGCGGTGGCCTACCTCCTGAAGTTCACCATCAACCGGGTGTCGATGTTCGCCCTGGTGTTTGCCATCGGCATTCTGGTCGACGACGCCATCGTGGTGGTGGAGAACATCTACCGGCGCTGGCTGCAGGCGCGGCGCACCGACGATGACCTGACCGTGGACGCGGTCGACGAGGTCGGCAACCCGACCATACTCGCGACCTTCACCGTCGTCGCGGCCCTGCTGCCGATGGGTTTCGTCAGCGACATGATGGGCCCCTACATGCTGCCGATCCCGGTGTCTGTCCTCGGCGGCGATGATCTTCTCGCTGCTGGCCGCATTCATGTTCGTGCCGTGGCTGGCGGCGCGCATGAAGCCCAAGATGCGCGAGCTCGAAGTCGCCACGGAACGCGAGCACCGTCAGGGCAAGGCCATCGCCGGCTTCTACGACAAGATGATCACGCCGATCATGGACTCGCGCGTGCTGGGCGTGCTGACGCTGCTCGCCATCATCGGCGCCATGATGGCGGCCATGTCGATGTTCTACTTCCAGGCCGTGCCGTTCAAGATGCTGCCCTACGACAACAAGTCGGAGATGCAGGTCGTGATCGACATGCCGGAGGGCACCGACCTGATCGTGACCGCCAATCTGGCGCAACGCCTGGGCGAGGAGCTGAAGAAGGTGCCCGAGGTGATGGCGTTCCAGACCTATGTCGGCACCGCCTCGCCGTTCAACTTCAACGGCCTGGTACGGCATTACTTCATGCGCATGCGTCCCTGGCAGGGCGACATCGCCATCCAGTTGGCGGACAAGAAGCTGCGCAAGCGATCGAGCCACGACATCGCCACCGAGGTGCGCGAGATCCTGACCCCGATCGCGCATTCCATGGGCGCGCGGCTGACGGTTGCCGAAGCGCCGCCGGGTCCGCCGGTGATCGCGCCGGTCGTCGTCGAACTGTACGGGCCGAACGCCGAGGTGCGGCGCAAGGTGGCGTCGGACATGATGGGGATCTTCTACAAGACCCCCAACATCGCCGACGTGAACACCATGATGGAAGCGCCCCATGACGAGATCGTGTTCGAGGTCGATCGGCTGCGCGCGTCGATGTTCGGCCTCAACGTCGAGGACATCAACCGCGAAGTGATGATGGCGATGGGCGGCTTCGAAGTGGGTCCGGTGAAGCTCGGTGCACGAACTGGAGCAGACCATCATCGTGCTGCAGGTGCCGCTCGCCATGCGCGCCAATCTCGGCAATCTGCTGGTGCTGCCGATACGCCTGCCCAACAACGCGCTGGTGCCGCTGGGCGAACTGGGTCGTTTCGTCAAGCGCTCGGTCAGCCCGGTCATCTACCACAAGGATCTGCGGCCGCTGGAGTACGTCACCGGCGACGTGATCGGCAAGCTGGGTGCGCCGCTCTACGGCATGCTCAACATCGACGCGCGGCTCAAGTCCTACACCACGCCCGACGGCCAGGTGATGTCGGGCCATTACTTCGGCAAGCCGGACGACACCAGCGTCTCCGGCTTCAAGTGGGACGGCGAGTGGGAGGTCACCTACGTCACCTTCCGCGACATGGGACTCGCCTTCATCGCCGCGCTGGTGCTGATCTACATCCTGGTGGTCGCGGAATTCAGCAACTTCATCCTGCCGCTGGTGGTGATGGCGCCGATTCCGCTCACGCTGATCGGCATCATGCCCGGCCACTGGCTGTTGAACGCCGACTTCACCGCCACCTCGATGATCGGCTTCATCGCGCTGGCCGGCATCATCGTGCGCAACTCCATCCTGCTGGTCGAGTTCGCCAAGGACCGGGTGGAGGAGGGCATGAGCGTGCGCGACTCCGTCGTGCTGGCCGGCCGAGGTTCGGATGCGGCCGATCGTGATCACCGCGCTGGCGCTGGTGATCGGCTCGATGGTGCTGCTGACCGACCCGATCTTCCAGGGCATGGCCGTATCCCTGCTGTTCGGCTCGCTGATCGCGACCTTCCTCACCCTGGTGGTGATTCCGCTCGGGTGCCTCTCGGCGCAGAGCCAGTTCTGTCGTCTGTCACCGGAATGCGGTGCCCCGGCCGGCGGCATGCCTCCTCGCGGCGGAGTGCCGCCGGCGGGTGGCGTTCCTCCGACGGGCGGCATGCCGCCAGCGGGCGGAATCCCGCCCTCCGGCGGCGGTGCGCCGGCACCCGGCCGGCCGACGCGTCTGGCGAAGAGGGGCGAGATTTCCAGAAGGCGGCGTGGCAGCCGCTGCGGCGGCGGCTGCCGCGGCGGTGGAAGCTGTCGTCGGTGGCGAGGCGGAAGCCGCGCCCGGTGCTCGTCCGCCGCGTCTGGTCAAGCGCATCGAGCCTCCGCCCGCCGCGATGGAAGCGCCGCCGGCGGCGCCGCTCCAAACTGGCGGCCGTCCGCAGCGCCTGATTAAGCGGGCGGAGTTGGAAGCGCCAGCGCCGCCGCCTCAGGTCGCTGTCGTGCCTCCCGCCGCAGAAGGCGGGGGCCGCCCGCCGAAGTTGTTGAAGAGGGTCGAAGTCGCACCGGCAGCCGGGCCGGAAGTCGCTGCAGAGGTTCCGGGCCGGCCGCCGCGGCTGGTCAGGAAGCCAGCGGAACCCGCTATCGCGCCGCCCGCTGCCGTTGCACCGACTACGCTGGAAGTGCCGGCGGCGCCGCCACTGCCGCCGCGCCGGGCCGGCCGCAGCGACTCGTCAAGAAGGCTGCTGAACCGCAACCGCAGGCCTTGGTGGCTCCGGTCATGCCGGAAATGCCGGCAGTGCCGCCCCCGCCTGTTGCTCCGACTCGTCCGCCGCGGCTGAAGAAGACGGCGGTCGCCCCGGCCGCGCCCAAGGCCGCTGCCAAGCCCGCGCCGGCGCCTCTTGCCCAGACGCCGCCGCCGGCTGTCGCGGCCGAAGGGGAGCAGCGCGAGCGCAAGTTCGTCGCCCGCCCCAGACAGGCCACCGAACAGGGCGAAGCGAAGCCGGCTACGATGAAGAATGGCGACAAGGCTGCCGAGCCGGCCGACGCAGGACAAGTTGTCGGCGCTGCAGACCGGCAAGAAGAAGCTTCGGGGCATCCGGATCAATCCCGATCTCGAGTGAGCATATTGCATGGACGGAGGAATCAGATGGGAACGCGTCATCTTGCTGCGCTGGCCTGCTTGCCGCTGATGGCGGCGACGGCGTTCGCGGCGTCCTATGGCGAACTGGCGCAGATGCAGGGGCGCCAACCCTGGGAGCGCCAGTTCGCACCCGGCATGCCGAACTGCTGTCCCGGCCCGAACGGCGGCCAGCCCCTCTATCCGGGATATGCGGGCGGCCCGATGATGGCGCCGGGTTATGGCCTGGCGGGCGGCTACAACAATGCGCCGGCGGCCGGGCGCATGCCGACCGCCATGCCCGTATCTGCCCGTGGGTACCCAGGGCCTGCCCACCAATCGCCAGACGCGCTGGACCTATGGCCAAGTGAATGCTTCGAGTGATCCCTTCAACGCATGGGGATTGAGCACGCCTAACATGTTTGTGCCGTGGAGCACGCCGATGTCCGGCTGGACCAATGCACAGACGTGGGACTGGTGGCGGACGCGTGCCGGTGATCCCGGTCCGCCGCTGCCTTTGTGGTAGGGCTTCGACTCCTGGCCCATGTACGGTCTGCGTCGCACAACGTCGTGGGCCGGGTTTATGCGAGCGAGCCTGTGTGTAACGCTGTTCTTCTTGGGAGAGAGTAATGAAAGCAGTCTTCAGTAAGGTAGCGCTAGCCCTCGCAGTCGGCGCGCTGGCCGGCGGCGCGCTGGCGCAGCAGCAAACACCGCCCCCGCCGTCGGGTCCGTACATGTCCGGTCAGCAGGGCGGCCCCGGTGGTGGCGCTCAGCGCGGCGGCCCGGGCGGTCAGCAGTATGGTGGTGGCCAGCAGTATGGTGGTGGTGGCCAGCAGTATGGCGGCGGCCCAGGCTATGGCGGTGGCGGCGACCCGTGGGGCGGCGGCTATGGCGGCGGTCCTGGCTATGGCGGCGGCCCGTGGGGCGGCGGTCCCGGTTACGGCGGCGGCCCGTGGGGCGGTGGTCCCGGCTATGGCGGCTATCCCGGCTACGGCGGCTATCCTGGCTACGGCTATGGCCCATATGGTGATGGCTACGGCTACGGTCGCGGCTACGGCCGGGGTAGGGGTAGCGGTCGCGCCAGCGGCAACTTCAGCTTCGGCGGCAGCGGCGGCGGCGACCTCGATGGCCGCGGCGACGGCTACGGCTACGATCGCGGCGGCTGGTGGTGGTAAGTCCCGCTTAGGGGCTTAGGCGTGGCGCCTGCTTCCGGAATCGGGGGCAGGCGCTGCCTGAACGGGGGCGGCATGCGCTACGGTGCCGCGGCGCTCATGGCGTGTGCCGGCGGTGATGTGTTCGCACGCGGAGAAACCTTATGGATCGCATCAAGAAGTCTTTGGCGATTGCCTCGTTGGCGGCAGCGGTGCTTGCACCGGCTGCCACCGATGCTCAGGCCTGGGGAGGTTACCCAGGTTGGGGACCTTACGGCGGCTATCCGTACGGCGGCTATCCGTACTACGGAGCCGGTCCGTGGGGTGGGTACCCCTATTACGGTGGCTATCCCTACTATGGGCGCCGCTGGGGCCGTGGTCCGTGGCGGCGCGGGTGGTGGTAAGGCGCGCCGCAAAGGGTTTCAGGTCTGGCCGTTGCATAGGTACGACCTGAAGGTGGGGGGTCTGCACGCCGGGGATGAGCGACGGTCCCGTGCGGGAAGCAGGCAGTGTCTCAAACGCACTTGGAGGTTCATCTATGCGTCAATTCAAGAAGCAGTTGGCGATCGCCTCGCTGGTGGCAGCCGTGCTGGTACCTGTGGCAACCGATGCCCAGGCCTGGTGGGGCGGCCCGTGGGACGGCGGCGGTCCGTGGGGCGGTGGTCCGTGGGGCGGCGGTCCCGGCTACGGCGGCGGCCCGTGGGGCGGTGGCCCGTGGGGCGGTGGTCCCGGCTATGGCGGTTATCCCGGCTATGGTGGCTATCCCGGCTATGGCTATGGCGACGGCTATGGCTACGGCCGTGGCTATGGCCGTGGCAGGGGCAGGGGCAGGGGCAGCATGACCTTCTCCACCGACATGAGCGGTTGGGGTAACGGCCTCGGCGACAACTGGGGGGGCGGCAACCCGTGGAACAACTGGTGGTGGTAAGCCAACGGGTTTGAATCCGGACACGGGCGGGCCTCGGCCCGCTCGGCCGGGTGCTCCCGTGACGTAAAAAACATAACGCACCCGCAACTCGATTTCAGGAGAGTTTTCATGATCAGCAGGCTTGCGAATTGGATACTGTACGCGGTGATTCTGGCTGTCATCGGCGCCTTGATCTACTACTACACGGACTGGTTCAAACCGGCGACGCAGAAGGCAGTGAGCACGGCGAAGAGCGTGGTCGAGTCGATTCCGGTCGGACCCTTCAGCAAGAAGGCCGCCGACGAACTGCTCAACCAGGCCCGCGAAGCCTACGCCCGCGGCGATTCCGATAACGCCGTCAAGGCCTACACCGAATTCCTCGGCAAGAATGCGGACAGCATCGACGGCCATGGCGAGCTCGGCAACGTCTACTACATGACCGGCCGCCTGCAGGAAGCGGCGCAGTCCTACTACGAGGCGGCCAAGCGCATGATCGACCAGAACCAGATGGATCGCGCCCAGGCTCTGCTGGCCCCGATCGGTCAAGGCAATCCCGCTTTGGCCGGCGAACTGCAGCAGAAGATGGCGCAAGTGCAGCAGGCCCAGCAGCAGGCCGGGGCGCCGCAGATGCAGGGCCAGATGCCGCAGCAGATGCCCGAGCAGATGCAGGGCCATCCGGGAGGACCGCAGGCACAGGGCCAGATGCCGCAGCAGATGCCCGAGCAGATGCAGGGCTATCCGGGGGCGCCTGCGGGCGGTCCGATGGAAGGCCCGATGGGCGCGCCGCAAGGGCAGCAGCCGCCCCAGAGCGCGATGCGCTATTACTGATAGCGGTGCCAACCTGTCCTGGCGGGTGAAAGGGGCGAAACCATGAGCGCTGTGAGAACTAGGTTAGCTTTGGCCCTGCTGGCATCGAGCGTATGGGGTTCGGTGTTGGCGGGTCCGCCCCCCGGCGTTGCGACGCCTTGGAACGGACCCTGGGGCGGCGGGTATATGACGAAGGAGCCCTTCGTGCCGTGGGAGAGCCCCTATTATGCTGCGGGGTACGGCTTCCACTATCCCAGCGTCGTACAGGGGCTGGAGTCGCCGTTGCCCTACGTGCCGGGTCAGGGCGGGGCAGGGCCGGGCGCGCAGTACCTGCCCGGCGGCGGCTATATTCTGATGCCGGGTGCGTCGCCGCAGATGCCATCGGGTGCGGGAAGGGGGTATTGACAAATGCGTAGATCGATCGGGGCCGCATTGCCGGTTGCTCTGGGTTCGATGCTGATGCTCGCCGCTGGGGCGGCGTCTGCCTTTTGGGGAAGCCCGGCGGGTGGCAGCTCGCCCTGGTACGGCGGCAATCCGACCAGTTGGGGCAGCGGCATGAACCCCATGGGCAACCAGATGAACCCCATGGGCAACCAGATGAACCCCATGGGCAACCAGATGAACCCCATGGGCAACCAGATGAACCCCATGGGCAACCAGATGAACCCCATGGGTAACCAGATGAACCCCATGGGTAACCAGATGAACCCCATGGGCAACCAGATGAACCCCATGGGTAATCCCATTAGCAATCCCATGAGCCCGATGAGCCCGATGAGCCCGATGAGTCCCATGAGCCCCATGGGCAACACGATGAACCCGATGGGAGGCGGCTACAATCCGTGGGGCGGCGGCATGAATCCGTGGGGTGGCGGCGGCAACCCGTGGGGTGGCGGCGGTAACCCGTGGGGTGGTGGCGGAAATCCGTGGGGTGGCGGTGGAAACCCGTGGGGTGGTGGCATGAATCCTTGGGGAGGCGGGTCAAATCCATGGAGCAGTGGCGGTTACAACCCCTGGGGCAGCAGCATGAGTCCCTGGTCGAACACAATCAACAACCCATGGGGAGGGAATCCATGGGGCAGCGGTTGGGATCCCTGGGACAGCGGGGGTGGCAATCCCTGGGGCGGCAACGGCATGAATCCCATGGGCGGCGCTTTCAATCCCTGGGGTGGCGGTACGGACCCGTGGGATTCCTGGTAAGCATTAACTGGATGGCGTCGGGGGAGGCATGATCACGGTCATCGGCAACATGAAAGGCGGCTCGGGCAAGAGCACGGTCGCGTTCAATCTCGCCGTCTGGCGCGCCATGCAGAACAGGACCGTCAGGCTCGTCGACCTGGACACCCAGCGCACACTTTCCGACTTGGTGGCGATTCGGACCGAGGAAGGGTTCGTCCCGCAGCTGGGCCTACTGCCGGCTGATACCAATCTGTCTCAACTGCGCAAGGATTCCGCCGACATCATCGTGGATGTCGGTGCCTCCAACTTCGAGCGCATGCTGGAAGCGATCCGCCATGCGGATGCCATTCTGATTCCGGTGGTTCCGGGGCAGGCCGACGTGTGGTCGACCCAGCGCTACCTGAAGATCGTGCAGGGCGAGCGCCGCCCCGAGTGCTCCGTCATGCTGTTTCTGAATCGGACCGACGCCCTCGGCGGATCGAAGGAGACGCGCGAGGCCGCGGTGGCGCTGAACGTGCTCATGAACATGCTGGAAGGCGTCACGGTATTGCCGGGCCGTCTCGGGCAGCGGGTCAGCTTCTGCCGCAGCTTGAGCGAGGGCCTCGCGGTATTCGAACTCGGACCCCAGGTCCAAAGCCACACAGGAATTTTTCGATCTGGCGAACGCGATCGAAGCGACGCGCTAACCGGTTCCCCGAACAAGGTCACCTACAATCGGAGTAATTCAAAATGTCAGAACTCACGCATGATGCAGCGCCGCGTCGAAGCTTCTGGGGGGTTGTCGGTTTCTTTGTGCTGGCGGTGCTGGCAGTCCTGGTCGGATTGTACTTCTACAATGCCGACGTCAAGCGCGTCGGCGATGGGGCTCTGGATCACGCCCGAGCCTACAAGCGCACCATCGTGACGGATTACGGTCGCTTCTACGAATGCCTGCGCGGCAGCGCCACGACGACGACCGCAGCGGCGACGAGCAGCGACATCAAGCCGGCCGGCGGCACGGCGTCGCGGTCGGCCGAGGCGGCTGCGCCCATCGTTGTGTATCCGCCGTACCCGGACTATCCGACCTATCCGGCCTATCCGGAAGCGACGGGGGCTGCGCAGCCGATGCCGCAGCAATACGCCGCCGCACCGAGCGTCTCGTCCTACCAGCGCATGCCGGAAAACCCGCAGCAGGCGATGGCGGGGCCGGCGCCGGGGGCGATGCAGGCCGGACCGGGCATGCCTCCCGGAATGCAGCCCGATCCGGGGATGCAAGCGGGTTACGGCACGCAGCCGCCGCCGGCGATGCAGGAAGTTCCTGCGATGCAATCCGGGCCCGCAATGTACCCAGGCCCGACGATGCAGTCCGGGCCGGCCGCACAGGCGGGTTCAGCGATGCAGGCGGGGCCGTCCATGCAAGCCGGACCGGCCATGTACCCCGGGCCGAGCATGCAGGCCGGGCCGCCGGCGATGCAACCGGGACCCACGATGCAACCGGGGTTGACCATGAAGCCGGACCGGCCATGTACCCCGGACCGAGCATGCAGGCTGGGCCGGCGATGCAGCCGGGACCTGCGATGCAGGCGGGACCGTCGATGCAGGCCGGACCGGCCATGTACCCCGAACCGAGCATGCAGGCTGGGCCGGCGATGCAGCCGGGACCATCGATGCAGACCGGGCCGGGAATGTACGGCGGACCCGCGATGCAACCCGGGCCGTCAATGCAACCCGGGCCGTCCATGCAGGCGGGGCAAGGCATGTATCCGGGGCCGGCCATGTACCCCGGACCGGGGATGCAGCCGGGCCCGCAGGCGATGCAACCGGGACCGGCCATGCAGCCCGGAATGCAGTCCGCTCCTCCGGCACGGTCGCCGAACTACGGACCTGTGCCGTCCTGGCAGGCGCGGGGAATGGCTCCGGGCGGAATGCCTCCTGGCGCCCCGTACGGCCCGCAGGCGATGATGGCCCAGCCCTCCGCAGGCGGCATGGCAGCGCCCGTGCCGCAAATGGCGCCGATGCAGCCGCCGCAGTCGGCGGGGGCACCGATGGCCGGGGTGATGGGCGGAATGCCGCCACCCGCAGTTGCGCCTCAAGCATCGGCATATCAGCCGGCGCCCGCGGTGCCGCCACCGGGTGAGTCGGCTCAATTGGATCCGCAGATCGTGGCGGCGCGGCAGGCGTACGCGAATCGGCAATACCAGGATTCGATCCGCGTCTATCGCGGCTACCTCGCGCGGAACGACGACGATCCATCGGCGTTCGGCGAACTGGGTAACGTGCTGCTGTCGGCGGGCCGACCGCAGGAAGCGGCGCAGGCCTACTACGAGGCCTCGTCCAGGCTCATCGATTTCGGTCAGCCAGGCTCCGTCTATCTGCTCTTGCCTCATATCGAACAACACGATCCGCTGCTGGCAGCGGTCCTGACACGCCGCCTGGCCTCGCTGCCGCGATCGATCTACTAATCTACGCAGGGGTTTTCCCCGATGACTGAAAAAAGGGATCGCAGCGCGACCCGGATCGAAGACGACTACCCGGCAGGGCTCTATCCGCACCGGGGTGATTACAAGCCGCCGGAGTACGTCGTATACATGGAGCGCGCAGCGGCCGCGCTCAAGACGGTGCGCATCATCGCCTACAGCGGCATGGTTGCCTTCGTCATTCTTGCCGCCTATGGATTCTTTCTGATCTACCAGCTCACCACCGATGCCCATCGCATGACCCAGCACATGGATGAGATGCGCAGCACCATGCTGGGCATGCGCTCATCCATGACCAACATGGATAGCTCCATGCAGCTGATGGATCCTATGGTGAAGCACATGGCGAACATGGATGCCACGACCCAGCACATGGCCGGTACCGTGTCGCTGATCCAGCATTCCGCGCGCAACCTCGACCGCAGTTTCGGCCCGATGATGGGCAACATGAACAACTTCATGCCTTTCATGGGCGGCGGAAACCGCGGCGGCTATCAGGGGGCACCGCCTTACTCGCCGCCCCCGCCGCCGCTGGTTACGCCCTACCCGACCCAGTCGATTTCGCCGCAGCCCATGACCGCGGCGCCGCGGCAGCCCGCCCAGCCGCTGCAACGGCCCGTTGCACCGTTTCGGCAGAGTTACTATCCCGCGCCCAATCCGTCGCCTCCTGCGCAGCCGCCCCAGTCCGTTCGGCGCTGAGTTTCCGCGCCCGGAGCGGCAGCTTCCGGAGCGTGCGCGGAAACCTATCGGAGAACCCTTGATGCGAAAGATCAGGTCTGATTCGCGCCTTGCCGCATTCGTCGCGATCGCCGCGGCCTTGCTCGGCGGGTGTGCCCATACGTCACCGACGCAGCCGGCGGCGCCGGTGGCCCGCGCGCCGGAACCGGCGCGCCCCGCCGCGGCGCAGAAGACGGTGGCAGCGCCGGTCGCCCAGGCTGCCGTTGCGGCGCCTGCGCCACCGACGGCGGCGCCCCAGGCGCCCGCCGTTCCGGAGGTCGAGCGGTCCGCGGGCCTGCCCAAGCCGGACACCTATGTCGTCCAGGCAGGAGATACGCTGGCCCTGATCGCACGCCGGCCGGAGATCTATGGCGATGCGTCGATGTGGATGATGCTCTACCGCGGCAACCTGTCCCAGATCGCCAGCGTGGACTGGCTCTGTCCCGGCCAAGTGCTCAGCGTGCCGCGCAATTTCAGCGAAGCGGACGTGAAGGCGGTGCGCGAAGAGGCGCTGCGCCGCGCGCCTTGGCCGCCCGGCGCAAAGGCCACGCCGACCTATTTTTGCCGCGGATTGCCAGGGTCGTCCGCCGCCCCGGGGGCACCTGCCAAGCCGGCGGACGCGGCAGCGGGGAAAGCGACGAGCGGGGTTTCCGGCAAGGCGCCGGCGTCGGCAGCGCCCCAGCCCGCCGCAGCGGCTGGTTCGCCGTCTGCGGACGGCCCAACGAAGTCGCCAGGCGCGATGCCGCCCCGGGCACCGGTGACCGAGGCGACGGCGACGACGAAAGTACCGGCGGGGCAGGCGGCCGGCGTGGCTGCCGCCAATGGCGCTGCAGCAGCGCCTGCGGACGGCACGGGTAGCGGGCGTGCTGGCGTTGGCGCGGCTACTTCCGCCGCTGCGCGCAGCGAAACCGCCGCGGCGCCGGCCACGCCCACGCCGGTGACGGTCGGATTGTCGCGCGACGCGTTTCGCGATGCGGCGCGGCGCGCCTACAACGTGGGCGATATTGCGTGGGCGACCTACTACTATCGCCAGCATCTGCTGAAGTCGCCGCGCGACGCCGAGGCTCTCGGAGAACTCGGCAATATCTACTACCGCGCCGGAAACCTGGCCGTGGCGGCGGGCCTGTACTATGACGCGGCCCGGGTTCTGATCGACCGCGGCAATCGTTCCCGCGCTGCACAACTGCTGCTGGCGGTGTCGGAAGGCAATCCGGCCCTGGCCGATGACTTGTATGCGCGTTTGATGTCTCCTGCGCCGCGCTGATGGAGCAGCGATGAAGATTCGATTCGCCCTGGCGCAGTGCAGCCTCGCCAGGGCGATTTTTTTGACAGGACGGTTGCGGTTGGATTAGGTTTTCAGGGCAGGCGCGGGGGCGCGATCGGGTAGCCGGCCATCGACATGAGCACCAGGCAGGAAAAGTCCAACAGCGGGTTCGACAAGTTCGCCGAGGAGCAGGACCCGCAGCTGTTCTGCGACGTCATGGAAACCGTGATCGACCAGGTCAATGACGGTGTGCTGGTTGCCGGCGCGGACGGGCGCATCCTGTTCCACAACGCTGCGGTGCGCGATCTGTTCGGCATCGCCGATGAAGTGCCGCTGCAATTCCTGAAGCAACTGGGCAGGCTTGGCTGGAACAAGCGGGTGGTGCGGGCCGCGCTCGATTCGGGCGAACTGGAACCGCTCGCCAAGAGCTCGGACCGCCTTCTGCGCTTCGACGAGAAGATCAATGCCGGGGGCAACGTGCGCTTTCTCGAGTTCGCCGTGCGCCGCCTGCGCCGGGACGCGGCGGGAAGCGAGATCCGGGTCGTCGTCGTGCGCGATGTCACGGTGCGACGCCAGCTCGAAGCCACCTTCGAGGAAACCGATGCCTGCGGCCTCATCACCGCCAACGCCGAGATGCTCAACCTCATCGAGCGCGCCCGGCAGGTGGCCAGGTCCGACGCCTCGGTTCTGCTGCAGGGCGAATCCGGGGTCGGCAAGAGCTGCTTCGCGCGGCTGATCCACGAGCAGAGCAGCCGCACGCGCTTCCCGCTGGTGGAAGTGAATTGCGCGGCGATTCCCGAGGCTCTGATGGAGTCGGAGTTCTTCGGCCACGTCCGCGGCGCCTTCACCGGCGCCATCGACAACCGCGACGGCAAGTTCGCCGCCGCCAACCACGGCACCCTGTTCCTGGACGAGATCGGCGATATTCCGATCCATCTTCAGGCGAAGCTGCTCAACGCGCTGGAGGAACAGCGCTTTCACCGCCTCGGCTCGAACGACACGGTGCGCGTCGATACGCGCATCATCAGCGCCTCCAACATCGATCTGCGGCACGCCGTCGATATCGGTGCCTTTCGCCCCGAGCTCTATTACCGGATTGCGGTGATCCCGCTGCGCATTCCGCCGCTGCGCGATCGCATCGGCGACATTCCTGTGCTGGTGGATCATTTTCGCGAGAACCTGCTCGCCAAGGGCGGTAGCGAAGAGGTGGAGATATCGAAGGAGGCGTGGCAGGCACTGCTGAATTATCCCTGGCCGGGCAATATCCGCGAGCTTTCCAACGCGGTGGAACATGGCGTGATCTGCGCCGACAAGGGCCGCATCACGCTCGAAAGCCTGCCCCAGGACGTGCGGCTGTATTGCCGGGAAGTGCCCCGTGCGATGGAGTCGATCCTGGCCCGGCCGGCGCCCGACCCGGCATCGGAGGAGGAAGCGGCGGTGGAGCAGAGCGAACTTGCCGCCGCGCTGCGCAAGGCCCACGGCAGCAAGGCGATCGCCGCCAAGCTTCTCGGCATCGACCGCACCACCCTGTGGCGGCGCATGCAGCGTCTGCGCATGTCCTGATGCGCCGCCCCGGAATGCCTCACGCCTGCCCGACCAGCGTGCCCTTCGCATGAGCGAAACGCGCCTGATCTACGGCTTCCACGCCGTCACCGCCAAGCTGCGCCAGGATCCGGATGCGATCCGGGAGATCTTCCTGACACAGAGCCGCCAGGACGCGCGGGCGCGCGACCTCGCCCGCGCCGCCGAAGCCAACGCCGTGCGCCTGGTGCAGCTGGAAGCGGCGCGCCTCGATGCCCTCGTGGGCCACCATCGCCACCAGGGCGTGGTCGCCCGCGTCACTGCCGTGCCGCGTCACCTCAAGCTCGACGAGGTGCTCGATGACCTGCCCGAAGCCGCACTGCTGCTGGTGCTGGACGGCGTGCAGGATCCTCACAATCTGGGCGCCTGTCTGCGCGTGGCGGACGGCGCCGGCGCCCATGCCGTCATCGCGCCCAAGGACCGGGCCGTCGGCCTCAATGCCACAGTCATCAAGGTGGCGAGCGGTGCGGCCGACACGGTGCCCTATGTCGTGGTCACCAACCTGGCGCGCACGCTGCGCGAACTGCAGGAGCGCAACATATGGACCGTAGGTGCCGACGCGTCCGCGGACCGGGATCTGTATCAGGCCGAACTGCAGGGCGCGCTGGCCTGGGTGCTGGGCGCCGAGGGCACGGGGCTGCGCCGGCTGACGCGCGAGACCTGCGACCAGCTGCTGCGCATACCCATGTTCGGCAGCGTAGAGAGCCTCAATGTCTCGGTCGCCAGCGGCATCTGCCTGTTCGAGGCGCGGCGCCAGCGCCTGGCGCGAGTCTGAGCCATGTGCGGCCGCATCGATCTGCACACGCCGGCGCAGGAGATCGCGCTGCGCTTCCAGGCGGTTCTCGGCTTCGACTGCGATGCCGTTGCGCCGGGCTGGAACATCGCCCCGGCGCGCAAGATCCTGGCGCTGCTCGGCAGCGACGGCGGGCGGCAGCTGGTGGGCCTGACCTGGGGCTTCGTCCCGCGTTGGGCGCGGGACCTGGAGGGACCGAAGCCGATCAATGCCCGCTCCGACACCATATTCGCCAAGCCGATGTTCCAAGATGCCATCCGGCACCGCCGCTGCCTGATTCCGGTGGACGGTTTCTACGAGTGGCGCCGCGACGGCAGGTGCAAGCAGCCCTATTACTTCCGCATGGCCGATGGCCATCCCTTCGCGCTCGGGGGCATCTGGGACACGTGGGCGGGCCGGATGGCGGGCGAAGAGGGCTACACGCTGCGCAGTTGCGCCATCCTGACGACCGCGGCCAATCAACTGATGGCGCCGGTGCATGACCGCATGCCGGTGATCGTTCCCGCCGAGAACCACGAACGCTGGCTGGCGCGCGACCTGACCCGCGCCGACCAGATCGAAGGGTTGTTGCGGCCGCTGGATTCGGCAAGCATGGTGGCCTACGCGGTCAGCAGCAACGTCAACAAGGCCGCGAACGACGGCCCGGAGCTGATCGAATCGCTCTGACTGCATGTCCTTCCGCGTTTGATCGGACGCGCGCTTCGTCGTATAATCGCGGGCTTTTCCCACCTTGCCCCACCGGAATCGCATGCCGGGGGGCTGCATTGGCGCCATCGCGCGCGCAACCAACCACAAGGAGCCTGCATGCGACATTACGAAATTGTTTTCATCGTTCACCCGGACCAGAGCGAGCAGGTGCCGGCAATGATCGAGCGCTACCGGACCCTCGTGACCGGGCGCAGCGGCACCATCCACCGCCTCGAAGACTGGGGCCGTCGCCAGATGGCCTATCCGATCCAGAAAGTGCACAAGGCGCATTACGTGCTCATGAACATCGAGTGCGACGGCGAAACCCTGGCCGAACTCGAGAACGCCTTCAAGTTCAACGATGCGGTGCTGCGGCATCTTGCGATCAAGATGAAGAAGCCGGTGACGACGCCTTCTCCGATGATGAAGGAGGAGAAGGCGAAGTCCCTGACGCCGGCGCCGGCCGTCGAGGAGAAGCCGGCCGAGCAGCCCGCAGCCGTCGCCTCTGAGTGAGCGCGGCCGCCTGCAACGCGGTGTGCATCGGCGGCGAACTGATCGAGCGTGAGGCGCTGCGCTACACTCCGGCCGGCGTGCCGGCCCTGAGCTTCCGGCTGAGGCATGCCTCGCGGCAGATCGAGGCCGAGGCGCCGCGCCGGGTCGAATGCGAGATCCAGGCCTTGGCGCTCGGCCCCGATCGGCCAACTGCTCGCGGCGGCCCCCCTGGGCAGCGCGATCCAGGCGACCGGCTTCCTGGCGGCGAAGAGCCTGCGCAACGCACAACTCAGACTGCATGTGACGAACATCGAATTTCTGGAAGGACACGAAAATGGCATTCAGACCGAAGAGAACCTCTCAGCAAGGATAAGAAGGACCGCGGTTCGCGCGGCATGTTCAAGCGCCGCAAGTACTGCCGCTTCTCGGCCGAGAAGATCGAATGAGATCGACTACAAGGACGTCGATCTGCTCAAGGATTTCATCACCGAGAACGGCAAGATCATGCCGGCGCGCATCACCGGCACCAGCACCGGGTTCCAGCGCCAGTTGTCGACGGCGATCAAGCGGGCGCGCTTCCTGGCGCTCATGCCCTACACCGACCTGCACTGAGGAGCCGGCACCATGCAAGTGATTCTCATGGAAAAGGTCGTGAATCTGGGCAACCTGGGCGACGTGGTCAAGGTGAAGCACGGGTTATGCGCGCAACTACCTCATTCCCCACGGCAAGGCGAAGCGCGTCACGCCGGACAACATGGCGGAATTCGAGAAGCGCCGGGCTGAACTGGAGCAGGCCCAGGCCGACCGTCTGGCCGCCGCCCAGGCCCTGGCCGCCAGGCTGGAAGGCATGACGGTGCAGGTCACGCGCAAGGCGGGCGTCGATGGCCGCCTGTTCGGCTCGGTGACCAACTTCGACATCGCCGAGGCACTGGAAGCCCAGGGCGTGCAGGTCGACAAGGCGGCGGTGCGCCTGCCGCTGGGCCCCCTCAAGCAGGTGGGCGAGGCCCAGGTGCAGGTGGCGCTCCACACCGACGTACTGGCCAGCATCACGGTTACGGTGCAGGGCGAGCAGTAGGACCCGTACGCCCGATTGGCGGGCCGCTTCGCGCCCGAAAGTCTCCAAGCAGGGGCCGCGTTTGCGGCCCTTTCTGCGTTCGTCCACAGGATCTGCACAGCCTTTCCACAGCTTGTCCCATCTACAAGCGTGAGGCGGACGTGTAGACTTTCGCCAGCCAAGGGGAGGGCAATCAATGGCACAGCCGCGCACGTTTTCCGTCGCTTCCGGTTCCGACTCGCAGATGGCGCAGCTCAAGCTGCCGCCGCATTCCATCGAGGCCGAGCAGTCGCTGATCGGCGGCCTGCTGCTCGACAACTCGGCCTGGGACCGCATCGCCGACATCGTCGCCGAGAGCCGATTTCTATCGCGACGACCACCGCCGCATCTTTCGGTCACATCCGCAAGCTGGTCGAGATCGGCCGGCCGGCCGACGTGGTCACCGTGTTCGAGTCGATCGAGAAGAGCGAACGAGGTCGACCAGACCGGCGGCCTGGCCTATCTGGGCGAGATCGCCAACGCCACGCCGTCGGCCGCCAACATCCGCCGCTACGCCGAGATCGTGCGCGAGCGCGCGGTGCTGCGCAAGCTGGTCACCGTCGGCGACGAGATCGCCGCCAGCGCCCTCAATCCGGCCGGCCGCGACGCCAAGCAACTGCTCGACGAGGCCGAACAGCAAGGTGTTCGAGATCGCCGAGGCGGGCGCCAAGTCCGTGCAGGGCTTCGAGGCCGATCACGCCGCTGCTGGGCCAGGTGGTGGACCGCATCCAGCAGCTCTACGACCGCGAGAATCCCTCCGACATCACCGGCGTGCCCACCGGCTTCCACGACCTCGACAAGATGACCTCCGGCCTGCAACCGGGCGACATGATCGTCGTCGCCGGCCGTCCGTCGATGGGCAAGACCGCCTTCGCGCTCAACATCGCCGAGTACGTCGGCGTCGAGACTGCGGCTGCCGGTGGCCGATCTTCAGCCTGGAAATGTCCGGGCCCGCAGATCGCGACGCGCATGCTGTCCTCGGTCGGCCGCCTCGACCAGACCAAGACCCGCACCGGCCGCCTCACCGACGACGACTGGGACAAGATGACCGTCGCGCTGGGCAAGCTGCACGACGCGCCGATCCACATCGACGAGACCGGCGCCATCAACGCCACCGACCTGCGCGCCCGCGCCCGGCGCCTGCACCGCCAGTGCGGCAAGCTCGGCCTGATCGTCATCGACTACCTGCAGCTGATGACCTCGCACCAAGGACGGCGAGAACCGCGCCACCGAGATCTCCGAGATCTCCCGCTCCATCAAGGCGCTGGCCAAGGAACTGCAAGTGCCGATCATCGCGCTCTCGCAGCTGTCGCGGAAGGTCGAGGAGCGCAACGACAAGCGGCCGCTGATGAGCGACCTGCGCGAATCCGGCGCCATCGAGCAGGATGCCGACATCATCCTGATGATGTACCGCGAGGAGTACTACAAGCCGGACACCGCCGGACAAGGGCATCGCCGAAGTCATCATCGGCAAGCACCGTAACGGCCCGACCGGCACGGTGCGCTCACCTTCCTCGGCGAGTACACGCGCTTCCAGAATTTCGCCCAGCCCGGGGGGTATTGACGTGTGTAGGGTGCGCCGTGCGCACCATTCCGTGACCCGGTGCGCACGGCGCACCCTACGAGATCAAGGGGCGCCGCGCCGATCGCGCTCAATCCCCGTCAATCCAGGTTCACCACCCGCACGTTGGTCAGGGTGCGGCCGAGAAAGCGTTCGCCGATGGTCTGGAAGCGCAGCGGCACGTCGGTGACGTAGAACTCGTAGCGCGGCGGCGCGTGGGAGGTGGACGCCAACTGCTTGGACGCCAGCAGCGCGGCGGTGCGCTCGGCCATGCTCTCGGCCGAATCCACCAGCGCCACCCCGGGCCCGGCCACCTGCTGCAGCAGCGGCTTCAACAGCGGGTAGTGAGTGCAGCCGAGCACCAGCGTGTCGATGCCCTCGGCCAGCACCGGCTTCAGGTACTCCCGCGCCGTGAGGCGGGTCACCTCGTGGTCCAGCCAGCCTTCCTCCACCAGCGGCACGAACAGCGGGCAGGCATGGGAGAAGACCCGCGCCGCGGCGTCGTAGCGATGGATGGCGCGGGCATAGGCGTTGCTGTTCACCGTGGTCGGTGTGCCGATGACGCCGATGCTGTGCGAGCGGCTGCGGCCGGCGGCGGCCCAGGCGCCGGCGTCGATCACGTCCAGCGTCGGCACTTGCGATAATTCGCTCACCCGGTCCGCTGCCACGGCTGCCATGGTGTTGCAGGCGATGATCAGCAGCTTGACGTCGCGCGCCAGCAGAAACTCGGCAATCTGGGTGGTGAAGCGGGAGATCGTTTCCACCGACTTGACGCCGTAGGGCACCCGCGCCGTATCGCCGAAATAGATCAGATTCTCGAACGGCAAACGCTCCATCAGGGCGCGCACCACGGTCAGGCCGCCGACGCCGGAGTCGAAGACGCCGATGGCGTCCTGGGTGCGCGCACTCGTCACCGCCGGCGCCTCTACAGCACTTCCGCCGCGTGATCCGCCAGGCGCGAGCGCTCGCCGCGCTGCAGCGTGACGTGGCCGCAGTGCGGCCAGCCCTTGAAGCGATCCACCACGTAGGTCAGGCCGGAACTGCCTTCGGTGAGGTAGGGCGTGTCGATCTGGGCGATGTTGCCCAGGCAGACCACCTTGGTGCCGGGGCCGGCGCGGGTGATCAGGGTCTTCATCTGCTTCGGCGTCAGGTTCTGCGCCTCGTCGATGATCAGGAACTTGTTGATGAAGGTGCGGCCGCGCATGAAGTTGAGCGACTTGATCTTGATGCGGCTGCGGATCAGGTCGCGGGTGGCGGCGCGGCCCCATTCGCCGCCTTCCTCGTCGGTGCTCGTTGAGCACGTCGAGGTTGTCCTCCAGCGCGCCCATCCAGGGCGTCATCTTCTCCTCCTCGGTGCCGGGCAGGAAGCCGATGTCCTCGCCCACCGGCACGGTGACGCGGGTGATGATGATCTCGCTGTAGAGCTTGGCCTCCAGCGTCTGCGTCAGGCCGGCGGCCAGCGTCAGCAGGGTCTTGCCGGTGCCGGCCTGGCCGAGCAGGGTGACGAAGTCGATGTCCGGATTCATCAGCAGGTTGAGGGCGAAATTCTGCTCGCGGTTGCGCGCGGTGATGCCCCAGACGGCGTTCTTGTGGTGGCTGTAGTCGTTGAGGGTTTCCAGCACCGCGCTCCTGCCGTCGCGCGCTCGCGCACGATGGCGTGGAACGGCCGCTCGTCTTCTCGTCGGTCCATGAAGACGAACTCGTTGACCAGCAGTCGCTGGCACAGCGGGCCGTTGACGCGGTAGAGCGTGCGGCCGTCCTGCTTCCAGGACTCCATGTCCTTGCCGTGGCTGTCCCAGAAGTCGGCCGGCAGTTCGCAGCATGCCGGTGTAGAGCAGGTCGGTGTCCTCCAGCACCTTGTCGTTGAAGTAGTCCTCCGCCGGCAGGCCCAGGGCGCGCGCCTTGATGCGCATGTTGATGTCCTTGGACACCAGGATGACCTGGCGCTTGGGGAACTTGCTGCTGCAGGTGCATCACCACGCCGAGGATCTGGTTGTCGCCCTTGGCGGTGGGCAGGGCGGCCGGCAGGTCGGCGTTGATCGCCTCGGTCTGCAGGAACAGCCGGCCGGTCGGCCATGCTCGCGCGAGGGTTCCGACAGCGCGATGCCGTCGGCGATGTCGTGCTCGGCAGCCGCTGACGATGTCGTCGAGAAAGCGGCTGGCCTGGCGGGCGTTGCGCGCCACTTCCGACATGCCCTTCTTGTTGTTGTCGAGTTCCTCCAGCGTCATCATCGGCAGGAAGATGTCGTGCTCCTCGAAGCGGAACAGGCTGGTCGGATCGTGCATCAGCACGTTGGTGTCGAGGACGAACAGCTTGGTCTGGGGGGTGCGTTTGGCGTTCGATCTTCGAATGGGGTCTCTGGCCGCTGAGCGGTCGGGGCGGATCAAAGGGTGCGGACGAACTCCAGCACTTCCTGGGCGTGGCCGTCGGCCTTCACGCCGCGCCATTCGCGCGCGCAGCACGCCGGCGCCGTCGATCACGAAGGTGCTGCGCTCGATGCCGCGCACCTGCTTGCCGTACATGTTCTTCATCTTGATGACGCCGAACAGCTGGCACACGCTTCTCCGCCTCGTCCGAGAGCAGCTCGAAGGGCAGGCCCAGCTTGGCCTTGAAGTTCTCGTGCGACTTGAGGCTGTCGCGGGAAATGCCGAAGACCGCGCAGCCGAGCGCGCGGAACTCGGCGTGCAGGTCGCGGAACTGCTGCGCCTCGGTGGTGCAGCCGGGCGTGTTGTCCTTGGGGTAGAAGTAGATCACGAGCGGCTTGCCGCGGAAGGCCGCGAGCTGGAAGGCGGCGCCGCCGGTGCCCGGCAGCGTGAAGTCGTCGATGGGTTGATTGAGCATGTGGGATGACCAGGGCGTGGATGGAGAAATAAGCGATCCGGGGATGCCGCAGGCGGGTCGAACCGCCCGACCCTCCCGGGATGCTCCGCCGTTTCCGGTGCGAGCGATTCTATCAGCAGCTTCCGGCTGCGGTTGCGACAGGCACGTCGGACGGAGGTTGCGGACTGCGCGCCCCTTTTCGGTTTTCAGGTTGAAGAGCGGTCCCGCCTCGCCTAACGGTCATGGAACGCCAGCCGCCCCGAAATAGTGAAAGGCCTCGCCATGACCGTTTCCCTCACCCCCAGCCCCTCTCCCGGCGGGAGAGGGGAGCTTCGAGAGTCGCTGGCGCGACTTTCACGTTAATCTGTCGCCTTGATCCCGGCGGAATCCAGGCCATGGCCTCCCTCGACCACATTCGAACCCGCGGCTTCCGGCGCTGGTATGAGCGCCAGTTGATCGAGTGCCACGCCTGGCTGGTGAGCTGCTTTCTGGCCATCATCGGTTTCGCCAGCGGCATCGAGGTCTTCGGCCAGCACACCGTCGAGACGCGGCTGTGGGGCGGTCTCCTCGCCCTGGCCGGAGTCGGCACCGCCCTCTTCTCGTGGCGCCGCTACAGCAGCATGCTGGCCATCGCCGAACGCCTCGGCGAACGGGCGGTCTGCCCGTCCTGCGGCACCTACTCGAATTTTCGCGTCCTCGACTCCGGACCGAAGCCGATGCCCGACGGCGGCGACGCGGACATCGAGCACCTCGGCGCCAGCGTCTGGTTGCGCGCCCGCTGCAACAAGTGCCAGGCCGACTGGGTGCTCTGAGACGCGGCGTGGCGGTGCTCAGAACCGCCGCGGCTTCTCCCCCTGGAGGTCGATCGGCCGGTAGCCGAACAGGGCGTTCAGGTGATGCAGGAAGGCGTGCTCCCCTTCTACCTGCCAGGTCCGGGTGACGGCCTGATTCACCTGCCGGTAGAGGGCGACGGTCCGGCCCAGGTCCGGCGCCTCCTCCTGCGGTGCCGCGGCGCGGGCGTGCTCGTCGATCAGGCGCAGCCACATCTCGCTCACGCCCATGATGTAGTGGGGCCAGGCGCGCTGCAGTTCGGGCGACCAGCGCGGGTCGCTGCTGCCTTCCACCAGCCGCTCCCGATCGGCCGCGAAGCTTTCGCATTCAACCCGGTCCAGAAGTGCGGCCCGCGCCATCTCGGACACCAGCGGGTCCGTGCGCAGCGTGCGGCATAGCGAAGCGTTCAGCGCCGGCGGCGCATAGGTCAGGAGGCTCAGGGAATGACCCGCCGCATCGTCGGCCGCGCGGCGATGGAAGCGCCATAGTCCGATCGAGGCCCGTTCACGCTCCACCAGCGGCCCGGCGACACGGTGGGCCAGCAGGGCGTCGAGATGCCATTGCGGCTGCTCGGCCCGATTCCAGCGGATATGGATGCGAACGCGCTGCCATGTCGCGCCGGCGATGGCGCTGGTCCGGGGGCGTGGCCCGGCACAGGCGGCGGTTGGAGCGAGCCGCAGCCGGCGAGCGCCAGGACCGCCGTCAGCGCAACCGCGCAGCGCTTGTACCGAGTTGCGGCATACGCGAACGAGCGGAGTAGGGGCGGGACCAGGGCCAACGCCCGACGATTCGCCACTTTATTCCATTGAGCCAGATCACAGCGGGGCTGCCGCGCGGCGATGGGCGGCACGTTTCGCGGCTGGCGCTAGCCGGCGGCAGCTTGGGCCAGGAACTCCTCCCCCTGCAGCATCAGGGTGCCGGAGCGGCCGGGGATTTCGCCGCGCACCATCTCGCAGCGCGGCAGCAGGTCGAGTCAGGAGATTCTCGTAGAGGGCGCGCATGGCCACAGCTCGTAGCCCTGGTCGCGCCAGCCGTCGAGCAGCCGCTCGAACGCCGGCAGCGAGCCGCATGCCTTCGAGTTCGGCGTGCAGCGTGTACACGTGGTCGCGCGGCGTGGCCGGTCCGTGAGCCGGAGCAGCGTTCGTGCACGTTGTCGTCGGTGATGCCGTCGCAGGCCGATCAGTTCGTCCAGCGTCGGCAGCGTGGTCGGCAGCTGCGGGCAGAGGATGATTTCGGCGTTCCAGACCGGCACGAAGGGATGCGTGCCGCGGCATGTCGGAGCAGTAGTCGAAGCCCAGGCGCTGCGTCAGGCGCAGGGCGTGGGCGTTCATCTGCCAGCCGGCGGCGCCGTGGGCTCGTGGCGCGCTCGCCGAAGATCTCCGTGAAGCGCTCGCAGGCGTGTCTCCATCTCGTTCCCGGGTCCAGGCCGCATCCGCGTGCTCGACGCCGTCCTGCCACTTGATGTGGTCCCAGCAGTGGATGCCGACCTCGAAGCCGGCGTCGCGCACGCGCGCAGGATGTCGGCGCAGCGCGCGGCCGATGTCCGGGCCGGGCAGCAGCGTGCCGTACAGCAGCGTCCGGAGGCCGTAGTGGTCGACCACCGAGGTGCGCGACACCTTCCCGATGAAGCCGGGCCGGAAGACGCGCTTGATGGCGCGGCCGGTGTGGTCCGGGCCGAGGGAGAACAGGAAGGTGGCGCCGGCCTCGTGCTGCTGCAGCAGTTTCGACCAGGCGCGGCACGCCTTCGCGGGTGCCGCGATAGGTGTCGACGTCGATCTTGAGGGCGAGCGTCTAGGGCGTCAGTCGTGTCCGGTGACGCCGCGGGATCGTGCCAGACTCACCGATGCACGCTGCTGCGCGTGCGGATCTCGACAGCTGCGCGCCTCGGCGACGTGCCGCGATAGGCTTCGAAGATGCCGCGCAGGGCGTCTTCGAATGGTCACCTTCGGCTCCCAGTCGAGGTCGGCCATGGTGTTGGTGATCTTCGGCACGCGGTGCTGCATGTCCTGGTAGCCCTTGCCGTAGTACTCGCCGGAGGTGGTTTCGACCACCTTCACCTTGCGCCGCTCTCGGCGTACTCGGGATACTGCTTGGCCAGGTCGAGCATCATCGTCGCCAGTTCGCGGATCGAGTAGTTGTTCGTCGGGTTGCCGATGTTGTAGATCTTGCCGTTGGCGATGCCGTCCTGGTTGTCGATGATCTTCATCAGCGCGTCGATGCCGTCGTCGACGTAGGTGAAGGAGCGCTTCTGGCGCGCCGCCGTCCACCAGCTTGATCGGCTCGCCGCGCACGATGTGGCCGAGGAACTGGGTGATGACGCGCGAGCTGCCTTCCTTCGGCGTGTTGATCGAATCGAGGCCCGGCGCCGATCCAGTTGAACGGCCGGAACAGCGTGTATTCCAGGCCTTCCTGCTGGCCGTAGGCGTGGATCACGCGGTCCATCATCTGCTTGGCGCAGGAGTAGATCCAGCGCGGCTTGTTGATCGGGCCGAGGATCAGTTCGGAATTCTCGGGATCGAACTCGGGGTCGCGGCACATGCCGTAGACCTCGGAGGTCGAGGGGAAGATCAGCGCGCTTCTTGTACTTCACCGCCTGGCGGATGATCGGCAGGTTGGCCTCGAAGTCGAGTTCGAAGACGCGCAGCGGCTCCTTGACGTAGGTGGCCGGCGTGGCGATGGCCACCAGCGGCAGGATCATGTCGCACTTCTTGACGTGGTACTCGATCCATTCCTTGTTGATCGTGATGTCGCCCTCGAAGAAGTGGAAGCGCGGGTTGGTCCATCAGGTCGGTGACGCGCTCGGTCTGCATGTCCATGCCGTACACCTCCCAGTCGGTGGTGTCGAGGATGCGCTGGGACAGGTGGTGGCCGATGAAGCCGTTGACGCCGAGGATGAGGATTTTTTTCATGGTGGTTCAGGTCAAGAGTGAATGGGATGCGGTCAGCCGACGCGTTCCCGGGCTGTCGGCGCGAGCGGCGCGCCGTCCAGTTCGGCGGCGAGCATGCGCAGCAGCAGCTGCCGTCGCCGCAGCGGGCGATACAGCGCGCCGCCGGCGGCGAACAGCGCCGGCGCCGGCTGCGGCGCCTCGTTCGGCACGGTGCAGCGTGCGCAGCACGCGCAGCCGTCCGCCGGGCGATGTCGCAGAAGGCGCCGGGATAGGGCGGCGCGACGGCGCGCACCAGGTTGTGGACCTGCTGCGGCCGGCTCGCGTCCAGTCGATGCGGCCGTCTTCGGGCTTGCGGCCGCCGAAGTAGCTGCCGGCGGCGAGGTCCTGCGGCACGTGCGGCGCCGTGCCGGCGATGCAGCGCCGGCAGCACGCGGTCGAGCACCATCTCGGCGGCCACGCGTCACCTTGTCGAACACCTCGCGCGGCGGTGTCGTCGGGCAGGATGGGCACCGCCTGCTGGGCGACGATCTCGCCGGCGTCGGGCTTCTCGACCATGTCGTGCAGCGTGGCGCCGGTCTCGCGCTCGCCGTGCAGCACCGCCCAGTTCACCGGCACCCGGCCGCGGTACTTGCGGCAGCAGCGAGCCGTGCATGTTGTAGGCGCCGCGCGGCGGCCAGCGCCAGCAGCGGCGGCTTCAGCATGTGGCGGTAGTAGAAGGAGAACAGGAAGTCCGGCTGCAGCGCGCGCGATCGCGCCACGAACTGCCGGCGTCGTTCGGGTCGTCCGGGCGTGATGACCGGAATGCCGTGCGTCGGCGCGCAGTGTCGGCGACGCTGTCGAACCAGATGTTCTCGTTCGGGTTGTCCTCGTGGGTGACCACCAGCGCCACGTCGATGCCGTGCGCGAGCAGCACCGTCAGGCAGCGCACGCCGACGTTGTGGTAGGCGAAGACGACGGCGCGCGCGTCATTCGGCGTGCCGGGAACGGCGGCGCAGCGGCGTGACTCGGGCTCATGTCCCTCGTGCGGCGCGCCGGCATCCCGTGCGCTCCAGCACCGCCTGACAGATAGCGCGGCCGGTGGCGCACCTGCTGGTAGATGCGGCCGACGTACTCGCCGAGCAGGCCGACGCCGAACAGCGTGATGCCGATCAGGAAGAAGGCGATGCCGAACAGGGTGAACAGGCCCTCGGCCTCCGGGCCGACGATCAGCGCGGCGGATCAGCCAGGAAGACGACGAAGAGCGCCGGACAGCAGGGAGATGACGATGCCGGTCATCGAGAACATCTGCAGCGGCACCACCGAGAAGTCGGTCATCAGGTCGAAATTGAGCCGGATCAGGCTGTAGAGCGAGTACTTCGACTCGCCGGCGTGCGCGTTCCTCGTGGGCGACCTCGATCTCGGTCGGGTTCTGGGCGAAGGTGTAGGCGAGCGCCGGGATGAAGGTGTTCACCTCGTCGCAGCTGTTGATGGCGTCGATGACGCGCGCGCGAGTAGGCGCGCAGCATGCAGCCCTGGTCGGTCATCTTGATGTGGGTGATGCGCTCGCGCAGCCGGTTCATCGCCTTCGAGGCGTAGCGGCGGAAGGCCGAGTCCTGGCGCGTGCTGGCGGATGCGTGCCGACGTAGTCGTAGCCCTCGCGCATCTTGGCGACCAGCTTGCCGATCTCCTCGGGCGGGTTCTGCAGGTCGGCGTCGAGCGTGACGACGATCTGCGCCGCGGCAGTGCTCGAAGCCGGCCATGATCGCCATGTGCTGGCCGGAATTGGCGGCTGAGCAGGATCACGCGCGTCACGTCCGGCCGCTTCTGGAACTGCTCGCGCAGGATGGCGGCCGAGCGGTCGCGGCTGCCGTCGTTGATGAAGATGATCTCGTAGGCTGTGCCGAGCGCGTCGAGCGCCGGGTAGAGGCGGTCGAACAGGGCCGGCAGGCCGGCTTCCTCGTTGTAGACCGGGATGATGACGGAGAGTTCGGGGCGCGTTCATGTCTTGTGCTGCTCGATGATGTTCCGGCGACGGCCGCGCAGACGCGATCGACGTCGGTGTCGGCCATGGCCGGGAACAGCGGCAGTGTAACGATTGCGGCGGCCGATGCGCTCGGCACGCGGGAAGTCGCCGTCCTTGAAGCCGAGCTGCCGGTAGAGGCTGAACAGGTGCAGGGCCGGGTAGTGCACGCCGACGCCGATGCCCGCGTTCCTTCATGGCGCGCGATGAAGGCGCCGCGGTCGAGCGTGCGCGTCGAGCGGCAGCAGCAGCTGGAACATGTGCCAGTTGGAGTTCTCGAAGTCCGGCGGGCGGCAGTTCGCAGGCCGAGGTGCGCGGTCGAAGCGTTCGAAGTAGCGGCGCGCGAGCTCGCGGCGGCGCGCGGTGAAGTCGTCCAGGCGCTGCAGCTGGCCGAGGCCGATGGCGGCGGCGATGTCGGTCAGATTGAACTTGCCGCCGAGCACGTCGACATCCATGCCGCCGTCGGGGAAGCGCACCACGCCTTGCAGGCGCAGGCGCTCGCACAGCGGCGGGCTCGACGTCGGCCGGCAGCACCAGGCGCCGCCTTCGCCGGTGGTCATGTTCTTGTTGGCGTGGAAGCTGAAGGAGACGAAGTCGCCGAAGCTGCCGATGCGCCGTGCCGTGCCAGCGAGGCGCCGAAGGACTGCGCGGCGTCCTCGATCACGCGCAGCCTGTGGCGCTGCGGCGATGGCGTAGAGGCGGTCGCGGTCGACCGGCAGGCCGGCGAGGTCCACCGGGATGATGGCGCGGGTGCTGGGCGTGATCGCCGCTTCGAGCGAGTCGAGGTCGATGTTGCGCGTGCGCGGATCGACGTCGACGAAGACCGGCGTGGCGCCGACTTCGCAGGATCACGTTGGCGGTGGCGACCCAGGTCAGCGGCGTGGTGATGACCTCGTCGCCCGGCCTGACGCCGGCCAGGCGCAGGGCGACTTCCAGCGTCGCGGTGCCGGAGTTGAAGGCGCGCACCGGCCGGCCGCCGCAGTAGTCGCGACAGCGCCTGCCTCGAAGGCCTGCACCTTGCGGGCCGCTGGTGATCCAGCCGGAGCGCAGCACGTCGGCGACGCGCGGCGATGGTCTCCTCGTCGATGCGACGGGCGGGTGAAGGGCAGGAAGCGGCTGCGCGTCATGAGCGGGCCACCAGCCAGACGCCGATGATGATGAAGCCGATGCCGAGCAGCTGCTGGCCGGCCAGCGGCTCGCCGAACAGGTACCAGGCGACGATGGCGTTGACGATGTAGCCGATCGACAGCATCGGGTAGGCGATGCTCACCGGCACGCGCGACAGCGCCATGATCCAGACCACCACGCTGACCACGTAGCAGGCCAGGCCGCCGAGGATGTGCGGCTCGAAGGCGAGCTTCATGCCGACCGGCAGGACGTTGTCGAGGTGGAACTCGAAATGGCCGACGGCGTTGGTGCCGGCCTTGAGCAGCAGCTGGGCGGCGGCGTTGAGCAGCACGCCGGTGAGGATCGAGGGCGAAGCTGACGGGCGGTCATGGCTGTTGCGGCTTCCTGCACGATGATGCGGCGCGGTGTCGCGGCGACGACTTCGGTCATCGGCAGGCCGCGTCTGCGCGAGTGTCTCGGAAGCGGTCCGGCTCCATGACGGCGAAGGCATCGCGCGTCGCGCGCGCCAGCGCGCTTCGAACTCCTCCTGCGGTCGGAATCCATTTGCTCCGGTTCCTGCGCGAGGCCGAATGCCATCTCGTCCTGGTACTGCGACCAGGGTGACGGTGCGCCGCAGATAGAACGGCAGCGTCTGGTCGTACGTGCGCACGCTGTAGAAGGGCACGCCGGGCGGTCAGCATCGGCTTGACCTGTCTGGGCGATGTGGTACGCGGAGTTCGAGCGGGCGCAGGTTCTCGTGGCCGAAGCAGCGACTGCCGAATGCAGGCCAGACAGCGAGGCGACGGCCAGCGCCAGCACGGCGGGCGCTGCTGCGGTTGCGCCAGGCCAGCAGCGCGCGCGACGCGCGCCGGCGAGCCAGAGTGCCGCGGCCGCGGTCGAGCCAGTCGGCGTAGGCCGGCAGCATGTCGAGCGGCGTTACCTCGTCGGCGTAGCGGGCGATGCGCGGCGCGAAGCCAGCGCCGGCCAGCGAGCGATCAGCACGACGAAGCGCCAGGATGACCGAGCAGCGCGCGGCGGCGAGCCCGGGTCAGGCGTCGGCCGGCAGCAGCGCCAGCGCCGGGAAACAGCGGCAGGATGTAGGACGGCAGCTTGGAACTGGAGAGCGCTGAAGAAAGCGAAGACGACGACGCACCAGAGCAGCAGGAAGCGGCGCGGCCTGGAACGCGGGCATCGCGCGCTCGCGCCAGGCGCGCGGCCAGTGCCTGCAGCAGCACAGCGTCCAGGGCAGGGCGCCGAGCAGCAGGATCGGCACGAAGTACCAGGCCGGCTGGTAGCGGCGGTGCACCGTGGTCAGGAAGCGCTCGAAGTGCTCGTGGATGAAGAAGAAGCGCGGGAACTCCGGATTGGCGAGCGAGACGGCGACGAACCAGGGCGCGGCGATCAGCAGGAACAGCGGCAGGCCGCGCGCGAGTTCGAAGCCGGCGCCAGGGCGACCAGTCGCGCGTCAGCAGCGAGTAGAGCACCAGCGTGCCGCCGGTCAGCACCAGGCGCGACGATGCCCTTGGAGAGCACCGCCAGCGCCAGCCCGGCCCAGGCGAGCAGCATCCAGCGGCGCGCCGCGCGTGCGCGTGTCCTGCTGGGCCAGCAGGAAGCCGCACACGGCGAGCTGCGAGGAAGAAGGCCAGCCCCATGTCGAGGGTGTTGAAGTGCCCCATCGGCCAGCTAGAGCAGGCTGCTGGCGAGGATCGCGCGGCGCAGCAGGCCGGCGTCCGGCCGAACAGGCGCCGGCCGGTGAAGAGCGCCAGCAGCACGCCGAGCAAAGCCGGTCAGCGCCGGTCCACAGCCGGGCGGTCCATTCGTTCTCGCCGAAGGCGTCGTAGGCCGCCGCCGTCGTCCAGTACTGCAGCGGCGGCTTCTCGAAGTACTTGATGCCGTTCAGGCGCGGCGTCACCCAGTCGCCGCTAGCCGCCATCTCGCGGGCGATCTCGGCGTAGCGGCCTTCGTCGGGCTTGATCAGCTTGCGGTAGTCGAGGGTGCAGAACCAGGCCACGGTGAACAGCGCAAACAGCACCAGGAGCCAGCGCCGAGCCAAGAAAGTGTCGCCGGACATGATTACCTTATCCACCGCGTCGGGCGGGCAGCGCGCAGGATCGGACGTGAAGTCAACCGAAAAGCAGCGCCGCGGCGACGCGGCGCCCTTCGGCCATCAGGATGTTGTAGGTGCGGCAGGCGGCCTGGAGGTCCATCACCTCGAAGCCGATGCGCGCCTCGATCAGCGGCCGCAGCAGCGCCGGTCGCGGAAAGCGCTGGCGCGCGCCGGTGCCGAGCAGGACGATTTCCGGGCGGAAATCGAGCAGGCGCCGCAAGTCCGCCTCGGTCAGAGCCGTCGAATCCGCCGCGGACCCAGTCCGGGGCAATGCGGTCGGGCAGGAGGACGAGACTGGCTTCGTAGCGCTGCCGGTTGACCATCGATGTAGCCCTTGCCGTAGCCGGTGACCGTGTTCTGGACGCCGTGCTGTTCCAGATGCAGTTTCATTCAAATCGGCTAGCCCATTGATTGCGGGCAGTTTTTGGGTCGGGTACCATTATACCTTTTCACCACGCGCGCCGGTCGCCGCGACCGTTCCGGGCGCCGGTCGCAGACAATCGAGCATGAGAGAGTTTCAGCGCATCCAGCGCCTTCCGCCGTACGTCTTCAACATCACCGACGAGCTGAAGATGGCGGCGCGGCGGCGCGGCGAGGACATCATCGACATGAGCATGGGCAATCCCGACGGGCCAACGCCGCAGCCACATCGTCGACAAGCTGGTGGAGGCGGCGCAGCGGGCAGAACACGCACGGCTACTCGCGTCTCCAAGGGCATTCCGCGGCTGCGCAAGGCGATCTGCGACTGGTACCTGCGGCGCTATGGCGTCGAGCTGGATCCGGAGAGCGAGGCCATCGTCACCATCGGCTCCAAGGAAGGCCTCGCGCACCTGACGCTCGCCACGCTGGAGCGCGGCGACATCGTGCTGGTGCCGAACCCGAGCTATCCCATCCACATCTACGGTCCGGTCATCGCCGGCGCCGACATCCGCCACGTGCGCATGACCTCGGGCGTGGATTTCATCGCCGAGCTGGAGCGCGCGATCCGCGAGTCGTTCCCCAAGCCGAAGATGCTGATCATCGGCTTCCCGGGCAATCCGACGACGCAATGCGTCGAACTGGATTCTTCGAGCAGCATCGTGGCTCTGGCGCGCCAGCACGACATCATGGTGGTGCACGATCTGGCCTACGCCGACATCGCGTTCGACGGCTGGCAGGCGCCCTCCCTCATGCAGGTGGCGGGGGCGCGCGACGTGGCGGTGGAGTTCTTCACCCTGTCCAAGAGCTACAACATGGCCGGCTGGCGCATCGGCTTCATGGTCGGCAACGCGGAAATCGTGCACGCCCTGGCGCGCATCAAGAGCTACCACGACTACGGCACCTTCACGCCGATCCAGGTCGCCTCGATCGTGGCGCTCGAGGGGCCGCAGGACTGCGTGCGACGAGATCGCGCCTGAAGTACCAGAAGCGGCGCGACGTCCTGGTGCGGGGCCTGCACGAGGCGGCTGGCATGGTCGAGGTGCCGAAGGCATCGATGTACATCTGGGCGAAAATTCCGCCGCAGTACGAGAAAATGGGCTCGCTGGAGTTCGCCAAGAAGCTGCTGGCGGACGCCAAGGTGGCGGTGTCGCCCGGCGTCGGCTTCGGCGAGTTCGGCGACGACCACGTCCGCTTCGCGCTGATAGAGAACGAGGCGCGGACGCGGCAGGCGGTGCGTGGAATCAAGGAAATGTTCAGAAAGGACGGACTGCTGTGAACGAACCCAAACCCATCGCTCTTGCCCCGGAGGCCGCCATGCGCCCGGTCCTCAAGTCCGCCAAGCTCGCCAACGTCTGCTACGACATCCGCGGCCCGGTGCTGGCGCGCGCCAAGCAGATGGAGGACGAAGGCCACCGCATCATCAAGCTCAACATCGGCAACCCGGCGCCGTTCGGCTTCGATGCGCCGGACGAGATCGTGCAGGACGTGATCCACAACCTGCCCGACGCCTCCGGCTACTGCGACTCCAAGGGCCTGTTCGCCGCGCGCAAGGCGGTCATGCACTACACGCAGCAGAAGCAGATCCGCGGCGTGCAGATCGAGGACATCTACATCGGCAACGGCGTCTCCGAGCTGATCGTGATGGCCATGCAGGCGCTGCTCAACAACGGCGACGAGGTGCTGATCCCGGCGCCCGACTATCCGCTGTGGACCGCGGCGGTCAGCCTGGCCGGCGGCACGCCGCGCCACTACCTGCTGCGACGAGGGCGCCGGCTGGCTGCCGGACCTCGACGACATCCGCGCCAAGATCACGCCCGACACCCGCGCGCATCGTCGTCATCAACCCCAACAACCCGACCGGCGCGCTCTACCCGGACGACCTGCTGCGCGAGATCGTCGAGATCGCCCGCCAGCACCAGCTGATCGTCTTCGCCGACGAGATCTACGACAAGGTGCTCTACGACGGCGCCAGCACACCTCGATCGCCTCGCTGGCCGACGACGTGCTGTGCGTCACCTTCAACGGCCTGTCGAAGAACTACCGCGCCTGCGGCTACCGCGCCGGCTGGATGGTGGTGTCGGGCGAGAAGGCGCCACGCCCGGGACTACATCGAGGGCCTGAACATCCTCGCCTCGATGCGCCTGTGCGCCAACGTGCCGGCGCAGTTCGCGATCCAGACCGCGCTCGGCGGCTACCAGAGCATCGACGATCTGGTGCTGCCCACGGGCCGGCTCGGCAAGCAGCGCGACCTGGCGTACCAGCTGATCACCGCGATTCCCGGCGTCAGCTGCGTCAAGCCGCAGGCGGCGCTGTACCTGTTCCCGCGGCTCGATCCCAAGCTCTACCCGATCGACGACGACCAGCAGTTCATCCTCGACTGCTGCTGGAGGAGAAGGTGCTGCTGGTGCAGGGCACCGGGCTTCAACTGGCCGCACCCGGACCACTTGCGCATCGTCTTCCTGCCCCACGAGGACGACCTGACCGAGGCGATCGGGCGCATCGCCCGCTTCCTCGATCGCTACCGCAAGCGCCACGCCGTCTGAGGCACAGCGGACCGATGCAGATCATCGCCGTCACCAACGACCGGCACGAGATCGTCGAGCCGCTCTGGCTGCGGCGCGCGGAGGGCGTGCATCGGCAGTTGCGACCGCACCTGCCGCCGGACTATGCGGCGAAGATGCGCAGCGTGCTGGCGGGCGGCGCCGGCATGGCCGTGGCGGCCGAGGGGCAGAGCGTGTGCGGCGTGGCGGTGTATCGCTGGCACGAAAACACCGCGGAGGGGCGCAAGTTCTACATCGACGATCTGGTGACCGATGAGGCGCTGCGCAGCCGCGGCGTCGGCCGTGTGCTGCTGGCGCACCTGGAGTCCGAGGCGCGGCGCCTCGCCTGCCATGCCGTCGTGCTCGACTCCGGCACGCAGCGTACGCGCGCGCACCGCTTCTACTTCCGCGAAGGCTTGTTCATCACCTCATTCAACTTCAAGAAACAACTGACATGAAACCGATCAACGTAGGTCTGCTCGGCATCGGTACCGTCGGCGGCGGCACCTTCACCGTCCTGCAGCGCAACCAGGACGAGATCACGCGCCGCGCCGGCCGGCCGATCCGCATCAGCGTCGTCGCCGACCGCGATGTGGCGCGGGCGGAACAGGTGACGCGGGGCCAGGCGCGCGTCACCGACGATGCCTTCGCCGTGGTGCCGATCCCGAGATCGACATCGTCATCGAGCTGATCGGCGGCTACGGCATCGCCAAGGACCTGGTACTCAAGGCCATCGACAACGGCAAGCATGTCGTCACCGCCAACAAGGCGCTGCTGGCGCCAGCACGGCAACGAGATCTTCGCCGCCGCGCAGAAGAAGGGCGTGATGGTGGCGTTCGAGGCGGCCGTGGCCGGCGGCATTCCCATCATCAAGGCGCTGCGCGAAGGCCTCACCGCCAACCGCATCGAGTGGATCGCCGGCATCATCAACGGCACCACCAACTTCATCCTGTCGGAAATGCGCGACAAGGGCCTGCCCTTCGACGCGGTGCTGAAGGAGGCGCAGCGGCTGGGCTATGCCGAGGCCGATCCGACCTTCGACATCGAAGGCATCGACGCCGCGCACAAGCTCACCATCATGTCCGCGATCGCCTTCGGCATACCGATGCAGTTCGACAAGTGCTACACCGAAGGCATCTCCAGGCTGACCAGAGAGGACATCGGCTACGCCGAAGAGCTCGGCTACCGCATCAAGCTGCTCGGCATCACACGCCGCACGCCGCGCGGCATCGAACTGCGCGTGCATCCGACCCTGATTCCGGCGCGGCGCCTGATCGCCAACGTCGAAGGCGTGATGAACGCGGTCCTGGTGAAGGGCGACGCCGTCGGCGCCACGCTGTACTACGGCCGCGGCGCCGGCGCCGAGCCGACCGCCAGCGCGGTGGTGGCCGACCTGGTGGACGTCACGCGCATGCACACCGCCGACCCCGAGCATCGCGTGCCGCATCTCGCCTTCCAGCCGGACCAGATCAGCGATCTGCCGATCCTGCCGATCGACGAGGTGGAGACCTCCTACTACCTGCGCCTGCGCGTCTTCGACCGCCCGGGCGTGCTGGCCGACATCACGCGCATCCTGGCCGACGGTCGCATTTCCATCGACGCCATGCTGCAGAAGGAGCCGGCCGAAGGCGAGGAGCAGGTGGACATCATCATGCTCACTCACCGGACGATCGAGAAGAACGTCATTGCCGCGCTGGAACGTATCGAAAAGCTGCCGACCATCTCGGGCAAGGTGACGCGCATACGCCTGGAAGAGCTGGGTGCGCGCTAGACCCCGGGTAGCGCCGACAAAGACACCGCGATCGTGCTGATGCGGCGTGGGTGACGGGGCGTGACGGCTCGTCCGCGGACAACGACGCAAGCGATGGGCCGCACCGAGTCCGACCTCACCGGTTCTGCAGACGCCGTTTTCCCGCTGCTGCGCCTGCACGTGGAAAGCGAGCCGGGGGTGGCGCCGCTGCTGCTGTTCTGCTCCTCGTCCGCGGTTGTCGCCGAACTGCAGCGGCGCCTCGATGGCGTGCTGCGCGATGACGCGCGCCGTCTGGAGACGCTGGCGACGGAGTCGACGGCGAGCCTGCTGGGGCCGATTCTGCGCATCCTGCTCATGTCCGAGGAGGAGCGGCCGTCGAGCATAGGCGGAGCCTTGTGGCTGGACCTGCATCGCCATGGCCGGGATTCGGCGTGGCGCCAGGCGCGCTGCACGCTGCTCGAACGCCTGGTCGAGAGGGAGGCGGAAGCGCGCAGACGCACGCGTCGTCCGCTCGTGATCGTCCTTCCGGAGGGAGAGTACGAGCAGGCGTCGCAGGTTCTGGGCGATCGCTGGCCGGATCGGATCGTGGTATCGACCGCGGGCGCCGGGGCGGACGCGATGGCGGAAGCCGGTGCGATGCCGGAGCAGGCCGCGCCCGCCGCTGCGGCGTCGTCGTCCGGCGTTGAAGCGACCGCTGACGAGTGGGAGCCGCCGCAGGTCGGACACTGGCGCGTGCTGCTCGGCCAAACCCAGCGCGTGCCGGTTCAGGTCACCGCCGGACTGGCCGCGGTCGATGCCGCCTGTGCCGCCGGCAGCCTGCGTACCGCTCTGGCTGTGGCTCAGGAGGTGGTGGACCGCGCCCGCCGCCAACCGCGCGAGACCGCTGGGGAAAAGCGGCTGCTCGGTGGTGCCTACGACCGGTTGGGCGATGCCGCGCTGCGCCTGCGCCTCTTCGATCGGGCGCGGGATGCCTATCGCGAGGGGTTGATGCTGCGGCAGTCGCTTCACGCCGCGGCAGCCGGGGAGGAAACGGCGCGCGATCTGGCGGGCGCGTGGACCCGGGTCGGCGATCTGGCGCTGCAGATGGGCCGCTTCGACGACGGCCACGACGCTTATCTGTGCGCCCTGGATCTGCGCCGCGAGCTGCTCGCCGCCTCCCCGGCGACGTACAACCTGCACGATCTGGGAGTGGCATGGCACCGCGTCGGCGATGCTTGCCGCAAGCGCGGCCACGCCCGGGAAGCGAAGCGGGCTTACGGGGAAGCGGTGGAACTGCGACAGCGCCTGCAGGCCGAGGCTCCCACCGAGCAGCATGCCCGGGACCTGTCGGTGTCCTGGGAGCGGCTGGGCGAGGTTGCGCTGGCGCTGGACCAGCTCGAAGCGGCGGAGCGGGCGGCCGTGGAATGCCTGAACCTGCGTGACGATCTGCACCGGCGGCTGCGCTCGCCGCGCAGTGCGCGCGATCTCGCGGTGGCGTGGGATCGGCTGGGGAACGTCGTGCGCCGGCTTGGCCGCATCGACCAGGCGGCGCATGCCTACCGCCGCTGCGTCACGCTGCGCCGGCGGCTGCTGCGCAGCGTCCAGCGCGCGGACGCCGCGCGCGATCTGGCACTGGCCTGCGACAAGGTGGCGGAAGTCGCACTGGAGAGCGGCAGCCTGGAGGAGGCGGACGAAAGCTGCCGCAAGGCGCTCGATCTGCACACGCGCCTGCACCGCAGCCTCAGCCTGCCCCGCAGCGCGCTCGACCTAGCCGCGGCGTGGGAGCGTACCGCCGACGTGGCGCGGCACAAGGGGCGCGCCGATGCGGCGCGGCGGGCTTACGCGGAGAGCCTTGCGCTGCGCCGCAAGCTCCAGGCCGACGCGCCCTCGGCGCAGAAGGCGGCGGATCTGGCGGCGGCGTACGATCGACTCGGCGACATGGAATGGCAATTCCAGCACCCCGAGGAAGCCAGGGTGGCCTATCTGGAAGGATTGGCGCTGCGGCGCCGGCTGCTGGAGCAGACCGGCGACGCGGCAGCCCGGCGCGATCTGGCGGCGGCGCTGCGCAAGATCGGTGACCTGGCGCTGGATCAGGGCAAGATCGAAGCCGCCGAGAGCTGCTATCGCGAAGGCCTGGAAGCACTGGAGCGGCTGGCGCAGGATGCGGGCGAAAGTCCCGACCTGCTGGCGGCCGTATCGGATATGCTCGGACGCCTCGGCGACGTGAAGCGACGCCACGTGCGTCCCGGCCCGGCCGATGGGCCGGCGATCCCGGAACTTACTGCGGCGGGCACCGGGGCGATGGCAGCCCCGCATGCGGCAACCGATCGGCGGGAGCGGCACCGCAGACTGCGCGCCAAGCGCTTCGACAAACCATTCACATCCGTGAGCAAGGCAACGCGCATGCGATACATCAGCACCCGGGGCGGAATGCCGCCCAAGACCTTCAGCGAAATCCTGCTCGGCGGCCTGGCCACGGACGGCGGCCTGACGCTGCCCGAGCGCTATCCCCGGGTCGACGCGGCGGAACTGGCACAGTGGCGCGGCTACAGCTACGGCGAGCTGGCCTTCGAGATCCTGTCGAAATTCGCCGACGACATTCCTGCCGCCGATCTCAAGGCCATCGTGGACCGCACGTACACCGCCGCGGTTTACTGCAATGCGCGGCCCGGCGGCGACGCGCGGCAGATCACGCCCCTGCGCACGCTGGAGCCGGGCCTGCATCTGCTGGAGCTGTCGAACGGCCCGACGCTCGCCTTCAAGGATATGGCGATGCAGCTGTTGGGTAACCTGTTCGAGTATGTGCTGGAGGAGGCGGGACAGGACCTGAACATCCTCGGCGCCACCTCGGGCGACACCGGGTCCAGCGCCGAATACGCCATGCGCGGCAAGCACCGCATCCGCGTCTTCATGCTCTCGCCCCACGGCAAGATGAGCCGCTTCCAGACGGCGCAGATGTTCTCGCTGCAGGATCCGAACATCTTCAACATCGCCGTGCGCGGCGTGTTCGACGATTGCCAGGACATCGTCAAGGCGGTGTCGAACGACCTCGAGTTCAAGGCGCGTTACGCCATCGGCACGGTGAATTCGATCAACTGGGCGCGGGTGGCGGCGCAGATCGTGTATTACTTCAAGGGCTATCTCGCCGCCACGGACGCCGACCGCTGCGCCACCGACCAGCCGGTCGTCCTTCGCCGTGCCGTCGGGCAATTTCGGCAACATCTGCGCCGGCCACATCGCGCGCATGATGGGGCTGCCGATCCGCAGGCTGATCCTCGCCACCAACGAGAACGACGTGCTCGACGAGTTCTTCCGCACCGGCGTCTATCGTCCGCGCGGGACGGCCGAGACGCAGCAGACCTCCAGTCCCTCGATGGACATCTCGAAGGCATCGAACTTCGAGCGCTTCATCTTCGATCTCGTCGGCCGCGACGCGGCGCATGGTGCGCGAACTGTGGAGCGCGGTGGATCGGGGCGGGGCCTTCGACCTGTCCGCCACGCCATTGTTCGCGCGCCTCGCAGACTTCGGCTTCGTCTCCGGCGCCAGCTCCCATGCCGATCGCATCGAAACGATAAGGCGCGTGCGGCGCGAGCACGGCATCATCGATCGATCCGCACACCGCGGACGGCGTCAAGGTCGGCCTGCGAGCACCGCGAAGCGGGCGTGCCGCTGGTCTGTCTGGAGACGGCCCTGCCGGCCAAGTTCGAGGAAACGATCCGCGAGGCCCTGGGACACGAGCCGGAACGCCCGGCCGCCTGCGCGGACATCGAGACCCTGCCGCAGCGCTTCGAGGTCATGGCGGCCGATGTCGCGGCGGTGAAGCGCTTCATCATCGACACGGTGGCGGGTTCACCGGGCGGCCGTTGACCGCCGGGCGCTTCACTCTGCATCCTCTGCGGTGACATGCCGCTCCAGGCCGAGAACGGACCATGACCTTCCCCGATCCCCAATCCTTCTGGGACCAGCGGTTCACCCAGCCCGGCTATCTCTTCGGCACGGAGCCGAACGTCTTTCTGGCTTCGCAGGCGCACCTGCTTAAGCCGGGCGGGAAGGCGCTTTCCATCGCCGACGGCGAGGGCCGCAACTCGGTTTGGCTGGCGCAGCAGGGGCTCGATGTGGTGGCCCTGGAGATCTCGCCGGTGGCGGTGGAGAAGGCGCGGCGCCTGGCGGCGGAGCGCGGCGTTGCGGTCGCGTTCAACGTGGCGAACATCCTGGATTGGGATTTCGGCGCGGCAAGCTACGACGTCATCGCCGCCATCTTCATCCAGTTCCTGGCACCGCCGCAGCGCTCGCTCGTCTTCCGCCGCATCGTCCAGTCCCTGCGTCCCGCCGGCTGCGTCATCCTGCAGGGGTACACACCGCGGCAGATCGAATACAAGACCGGCGGTCCGCCTCTGGCGGAGAACATGTACACGGAGGCGCTGCTGCGCGAAGCGTTCGCCGGCCTCGATGTGCTGCACCTGCGCGAGCATGAGGCGCACGTGGCGGAGGGCACCGGCCATCTCGGCTGGTCGGCCCTGATCGACTTTGTGGGACGTATGCCTTCAGCGTAGGATGGATCGCCGCATCCGCTGGCGGCGGGCGCGCCGCGTCGCGTCGGCGGGAACTCGGCGGCGCGGCGTTTTCTGCTACAGATAGACGACGGCGGGGAAGACGGTGACGGCCAGTGCCAGCACCAGCCATTCGAGATTGCGGCGGGCCAGAAAACCGGTGAAGTGCAGGATCAGAATGGTGATCGCCACAATGTAATAAAGGATGAACCACATCTTGTTCTCGCTCCCCTGTTTGCGGCGGTTGTTTCGCGGCGCCAGCGCTTTATAGCGGTTTTGCCGCGCTGCGACAAGTCACTTCTCGACGTGCCGCAGCGACAGGTCGACCGCCCGCACATCCTTGGTGAGTCCGCCGATGGAGATGCGATCGACGCCCGTTTCGGCGATCAGACGCACGCGACTCCAGATCGACGCCGCCCGATGCTTCCAGTTCGGCCCGCCCGGCGCAGATCGCCGCCGCCTCGTGCATCTGCTCCAGACTCATGTTGTCGAGCAGGATCATGGTGCCGCCGGCGGCCAGGGCTTCCCGCAGTTGTTCGAGGGTTTCCACTTCGATCTGGATGAAGACGTTGGACGGCGCGATCTCCCGCGCCGCCTTCAGGGCCGTGCTTGACGCCGCCGGCGGCGATGATGTGATTCTCCTTGATCAGGATTCCGTCATACAAGCCGAGCCGGTGATTGGTGCCGCCGCCGACGCGCACGGCGTACTTCTGCGCCAGCCGCAGTCCGGGCAGCGTCTTGCGGGTGTCGACGATCTTCGCCTTGGTGCCGGCGACGGCATCCACATGCTGGCGCGTCACCGTCGCCGTAGCCGACAGGAGCTGCAGGAAGTTCAGGGCGGGGCGCTCGGCGGTGAGCAGGGCGCGCGTCTCGGCGGAGATGTCGCACAGGGTCTGACCGGCCGCGATCCGATCGCCGTCGTGGGCGTGCCACTGGATGGAGCCGCGCCGGTCGAGCGTGCGGAAACAGGCATCGAACCACGCCGTCCCGCACAGCACCGCATCCTGGCGCGAGATCACGGTGCCGCGCGCGCCATGGCCGGGTGCGGTGAGCAGTGCCGTCAGATCGCCGGTGCCGATGTCCTCGGCGAGCGCGGCAGCGACGTTGTTCTGTACCTCGACCCGGAGCTGATCGGAGAAATCCATGATGCGTTGCCGCGGTTGTTGAATCCGCCCGATTCTACCATCCGCGCCGAGCGTTCACCTTGGCGCGATGGGGAACTCGTCGCGCCATGCGTGGGTCGGCGTCCGGCTCTCGAACGCAGGAGCAGCGGAGTCTCGGTCCGCAGGCGGCGAACCCCTCATCGATCGTGACGGCCGGGCGTGCCTCCAATGCGCTCGCCGAGGGCGATCCAAAGGCCGCTCGCCGCGATCACCGCCATGCCGGCGAGGGCCCAGCCGTCGGGCAATTGACCGAACACGAGCCAGCCCAGGGCCGTCGCAAAGATGAGTTGCACGTAGAGGAAGGGGCTGAGGGTCGAGGCCGGCGCCAGGCGGAAGGCGCGGGTGAGGAGAAAATGGCCGGTGCCGCCGTAGATGCCGAGGGAGCCGATGAGCAGGACCTCGGCCGGGTCGGGCATGGGCCCGCTCCAGTACCATGGCAATGCCAAAGTCATGGTCAGGGTGCCCACCAGTGCGGTGTAGAACACCATGGTTACGGCGCTTTCCATGGCGGCGATCTTGCGGGTGAGAATCTGATAGGCGCTGTAGGACAGGGCCGCCACCAGCGCCAGTGCGACGCCCGTGCCGGCGAGCCCGCCGCCGGGCCGGGCGATCAGCAGGACCCCGATGAAGCCCGCCGCCACCGCCGCATAACGGCCCGGCGTCACGCGCTCGCGCAGCAGCGGCACCGCCAGCACGGTGACGATCAGCGGCGTGATGAAGACCACCGCGGTGGTCTCCGCCAGCGGCATCCGCTTCAGCGCGGCGATGCCGAATCCTGTGGTGGCCACAAGCGTGAGGGCGCGCACGACCTGCGTGCCGGGATGCCGGGTTCGGATCAAGCCCGATCTGAGCGATGGCGCGAGGAACACCATCATCAGCAGGAAGTGGAAGGTGTAGCGCGCCCACACCAGCATCGGCACCGGAAAAGTGGCGGCGAGATGCTTGGCGGTTGCATCGAGCGTGGCGAACAGCAGCATGGCCGCGAGAAACAGCGCGATACCGCGCAGGGGGTGGGAATGGGCCGTCGGCAAATTGTTGTCCCTTGTTTCCAGCGATGTTTGCTCGCGCGGCGGTGCAGATCAAGCCCTGCGCGATATGGCGCATAATATTCGCAGGAGGAAGGCATGGCGGCGCAGGTGCTGCTCTACATCGGCGAATCCCTCGCGAGGTACCGCTTTCCGGACGGCCACCCGTTCGGCATCGACCGGCAGCGCGCGTTCTGGAACGAGGCGCAGCGCCAGGGACTGGACAAGCGGGTGGCGCTGTGCCCGCCGCGTCCGGCACAGCGCGCCGAACTCTCCCGCTTCCACACCGAGGAGCACATCGAGCGTGTCGAGTTCCAGTCCCGCAGCGGGAAAGGCTATCTGGATTACGGCGACACGCCTGCCTTTCCCGGCATGTTCGAGGCTGCCTCCGCCGTGACCGGCACGGCCCTCGATGGACTCGATCGCATCATGGCGGGGGAATTCCGGCGCACCTTCCAGCCGGTGGGCGGCCTGCATCACGCCCGGCCCCATACCGCCGCCGGGTTCTGCGTGTTCAACGATCTCGGTCTCGCCATCCGCACGCTGCGGGAGATTCACGGCGTGCGGCGCGTGGCCTACGTTGACATCGACGTGCACCACGGCGACGGCGTTTACTATACGTTCGAGGACGATCCGGAACTCATCCTCGCCGATATCCACGAGGACGGTCGCTACCTTTATCCCGGTACCGGACACGCCCACGAGACCGGGAGCGGGCGCGCGCAAGGCACCAAGCTCAACCTGCCGCTCGCGCCCGGCGCCGGCGACCGCGATTTCTTCGCGGCATGGGAGCGGGTGCTGGAGCATCTGCGCCGGCACCGGCCCGAGTTCATCCTGTTCCAGTGCGGCGCCGACAGCCTGCAGGGCGACCCGCTCGCCCACCTGCGCCTGACGCCTGCGTCCCATGCCCACGCCGCGCGCACCCTGTGTCGCCTGGCCGATGAGTTGTGCGGCGGCCGCATCATGGCCTTCGGCGGCGGCGGCTACGATCTCAAAAATCTCGCCGCGGGCTGGTGCGCCGTGCTGGGCGAAATGGTGAGCGATGGGTAGGGCGCTGCGGCCGAAACCTGTGCCGGTTCCCTGCGCAGCTCGCGGGTCGGGACCTGCGGCTGAGGCCGGGCTGCTTGCGTGCCCGGACGTCGCCGGGAGTCGAGGAGGCCGAGGCCTTGCCTGAGAGCGGCGACGGGGCCGGAATCGATGCGCCGCGGGCCTCCGCGGTCGGAACGCCCGCCGCCAACGACAGGCTGCAGTTCCTGCTTTCGGCTGCGCCGGTCATGCTCTACGCCCGCAGGCCGTCGGGGGACTTTGCGCTGACTTACCTGAGCGAGAACGTCGCCGCGCATTTCGGCTATCCGGCGCGCCGGTTCGTCGAGGACGCGGACTTCTGGGCTGCGCGCGTCCACCCGGACGACGTGACGCTGGTGCGGCAGAGCCTCGCGGCACTGGCCGAAACCGGCCACCGGCTCCACGAGTACCGCATCCTGCACCGCGACGGTTCCGTGCGCTGGGTGTTCGACGAAGGGCGGTTGATACGGGGTGCCCACGGCGAAGCTGCAGAAATCACGGGCTACTGGATCGATATCACGGAGCGCAAGCGCACCGGGCAGGCGCTGCTGGAAATCGAGCAGCGCTTTGCCCTGTTCATGAAGCATCTGCCAGGCGTCGCCTTCATCAAGGACGCCGCCGGGCGCTACCTTTATCTCAGCGACAAGTCGCGCAACGTCTATCAGCGGGACCCGAGCGAGCTGGTCGGCAAGACAGACGAGGAACTGTGGCCGCCGGATACGGCAGCCCAGTTTCGCACTCATGATCAGGTGGTGCTGGCGCTTGGCGGACAGTTGCAGACGATCGAGACGGCGCCGCAGCAGGACGGACTGCACCACTGGCTGGTAAGCAAGTTCGCGATCCCCGATGCGCAGGGCAGGCCGCAGTGGGCGGCGGGCATCGGCATCGATATCACGGAGCAGACGCGTGCCGAAGCGGCACTGCGGGAATCGGAGCGCTTCGCGCGCGCGACCATCGATTCGTTGTCCGCCCATCTGTGCGTGCTGGATGAGGATGGACGCATCGTCGCCACCAACAGGGCGTGGCAGGAATTCGCAGTGGGCAACGGCGCGGTACCGGAGAAAGTGAGCGAGGGCATCGACTATCTCGCCGTGTGCGATGCCGCCAGCCGCTCGGTCCCGGTCGCCGCCGAGTTCGCGGCGGGCATCCGCGCCGTCCTCGGCGGCGTGCGCGACGAATTCTCGACGCAGTACGACTGCCATTCGCCGACGCGGCAGCGCTGGTTCGCGGCCCGCGTGACCCGCTTCCCGGGCGACGGACCGGTGCGGGCGGTGATCGTGCATGAGAACATCACCCAGCGCACGCTCGCCGAAATGGCATTGCGGCGCAGCGAGCAGCGGCTCAACAGCATCCTGGCGTCCCTCAACGATGTCGTCTGGTCCCTGTCGCCCGATACCTACGAACTGCTGTACCTGAACCCTGCTGCGGAACAACTGTATGGCTATCCGGTGCGCGAGTTTTTCACCCACCGCAATCTCTGGCTCGACGTGATCCATCCCGGCGACCGGGAGCGCGTGGTGGCGAACCTGCCGGAGTTCCTGAAGCAGGGGGCATGCGAACTGGAGTACCGTGTCGTCCGCCCGGACGGAAGCGTGCGCTGGGTGCGCGATCGTGGGCAGGTGATCCATGATGACGCCGGGAGCGCGGTACGGCTCGACGGCATCGTCACCGACATGACCGAGTTGAATCGGGCGCAGGACGCCCTGCGCGAGAACACGTCGCGGCTGCAAGGGCTGACGGCCCACCTGGAGTCGGTGCGGGAGGAGCAGAGTGCGCGCATCGCGCGCGAGGTGCACGACGATCTGGGCGGCACCCTGACCGTGCTGCGGCTTGGGCTGGCGTCGGTGCTGCTGAAGACCGGCGAATCGCCGCAGGTGCGGGAGAAGATCGAGTCCATGCTGCAGCTGTCCGACGCGGCGATCCAGACGGTGAAGCGCATCTCCTCCGCCCTGCGCCCCAGCATGCTCGATAATCTGGGGCTGGTGGCGACGGTGCGATGGCTGGCCGGCGAGTTTTCGCGCTTGACGGGCATCGAAGCCGAGCTTCGTCTGCCCCAGCGTGTGCGCTTGTCGAAAGAGCGCAAGATCGCGGTGTACCGCATCATCCAGGAGGCATTGACCAACGTCGCGCGGCACTCGGACGCCACGAAGGTCGCCATCCGCTTTCGCAAGCAGAAGGGCGACCTGATCGTGGAAATCGCGGACAACGGCAGGGGTGCTTCCGAGACCAACCTCAATCGACCGGACTCGTATGGCATCCTGGGCATGCGCGAGCGCACGCAGTATCTGGGCGGGGAAATCGACATCCGCAGCGTTGCGCAAAAGGGCACGAAGCTGAGTCTGCGCGTGCCGATGGATCAGGTGGAAGGAGCGCGATGAGGCGGATACTGATTGCCGACGATCATGCCGTGGTGCGCGGCGGACTGAAGCAGTTTCTGTCCGACACACCCGACATGATGATCAGCGGCGAGGCGGCCACTGCCCGGGAGGCGATGGCCATGGTGCGTGAGGGGGAATGGGACCTTCTGCTCCTCGACATCACCCTGCCGGACGCCAGCGGGCTCGACCTCCTGAAGCGGATCAAGCGCGAGAAGCCCGAGCTTCCGGTTCTGGTGTTCAGCATGTTCTCCGAGGACGAATACGCCATTACGGCGCTGAATGCCGGCGCCTCAGGCTATCTGGCCAAGGACAGCCCCCCGGACCAGATCCTGGAGGCGATCCGCAGGGTCACCGGAGGCGGCCGCTACGTGAGTCCGGCCCTGGCCGAAAAGCTTCTGGCCGGGACCGTCGCGCCGGCGCGCAAGCTGCCTCACGAGAGGCTCTCACCGCGGGAGTTCGAAGTTCTGCTCTCCCTCAGCCGGGGCATACCGCTGACCGAGATCGGCGATCGCCTGCATCTCAGCGTGAAGACGGTCAGCACCTATCGTTCGCGGGTGCTGGAAAAGCTCGAGCTGAAGTCGAACGCCGAACTCGCCCGCTACGTGATCGAACACAAACTCGATCGGTAACGACCGGCGGGCGGCGAGCTGCGGGTGCTTCGCCGGCCGGTGCCCTCCCGCCGTTTGTAGGCTTAATCCTACACGCTTGCGCCGGAATTCCTACGGCCGGACCGACGGGGGCCGATAGCTTTCCCGGCCGGCAAGCGTCATCATGCCTCCCACGCGCCTGGCCGGCGCACGGGTATTACCGTGCGGTGCGCGATACCTACAGAATCGGCATCCCCAAGAGAAGTGAATTCGACGACGCGCGAAGCGCGAGGAGCGGTTGCCCGCCCCGGTTGCCGGGACAAGATCCCGGTGCAGAGCGGACATGCACGATGGGATGGATTGAGGATTTCAGGATGTCCCCGGTCGAACAATTCGCCGCCATGTATCGGACCAACCAGGACGCGGCGCGACGCTGTGTCGTGGTCGCGCTGGAGGGCGCCGACAAACTTTTCAAGCTGGAAATTGAGGTCACGCAGGAACTCATTGCAAAGAGCCACGATCAGGCGAAGGAGATGTGGTCCCGGTTCGACCCGTCACCGACCTCTGTGGATTGGCCGGCCGTTTTCCGCAACACTTTCCAGAGGGGTGTAGAGATGACGCGCACTTGTTTGCAGGCCGTGACCGAGTTGCAGAAGGGATTTGCCCACATCGTCGAGTGGCAGGCGCCGGCACTGAGTGAAAGCATGAACGATGCGGCACGGAGCGTGGTGAGTATGGACTGGGCACGCGGAGCAGGCCGCAGCGAAGGCGCAGCCGAGATGGTACAGCAGAGGAAGAAAAGAGCGGCGGCATAGTCGCGACAGCAGATAAGCAAGCGCAACCCTCAACCCCAAGCAGGACTGGGTCCTCCCCGGTCCATGGCGGAGGAGACGAACTGTGCAGGCGAGGCGAAACGATATCGTCCGCGTGGTCGATGGCCATCCTGTGGCCATGGGCATCAACCGCGGGCGCCATCAGGAAACGGCGAATCGCAGACCGCTCCCGCCCGGCCATTATTTCGTTCTTTGGCCGGCCCGGGCGCGTTCGGCGCAATTCGGCCGGTCCATGCGGTATTTCGGACCCTTCGTCCGTCGCGCCCAGGCAGAGATACTCAGGACCAGCGCGCTGTACCTGGGAATCGTGCGGGGAACCTCCGGCGAGCGCATATCCGCCGGCCGGGGCGCGCCGATGCCGCAGACCCCTTCCCCCATGCGCCAAGGCGCCGCATCAAAACTGGCGTGCGCCGCGCAACTGGAGGGCGTCGCCGCGGCTGATCCGTCGCCTTGATCCCCGCCCGCAGGCGCCGCGCTGCCGGGTGGCGGCAGGAATGACGAAGCGCCGGCCCGACCTGCCGGTGCTCACCGGGTCGATATGGGCTCGGCGTTCCGCCTGGCTGTCGCCGCAGCGACCCACGGGAGTCGATCCAGGCGTTGAGCAGGCGGCGCGCCGGAACGATCAGTTCGCCGGCCGCCAAGCCGCTGGGACCTTCGCCGCGCGCGGCGAGTGCGTCGGCGGCGGCACCGTGCACATGCACCGCCGCGAGCAGCGCCGGGAGGGCGCCCCAGCCCTGCGCCAGCAGCGCCAGCGCGATGCCCGTAAGCACGTCTCCCATGCCGGCGCTGGCCATGCCGGGATTGCCGCTGCGGTTTATGAACCAGGGGCCGTCGGGCGCGGCCACGACGCTGCCGCAACCCTTGACGACGGCATGGCAGTTCAGGCGCCGGGCCAGTTCGCATGCCGCAGCGACGCGGTCGGCCTGCACGGCCGCGGTCGTCGAACCCAGCAGGCGTCCGGCCTCCGCCGGGTGGGGAGTGATGACGGTCGGCGCCCCGCGCTGCGCCACGTGCTGCGCCAGAGCGGGATGGCTGGCGATCAGGTTGAGCGCGTCGGCATCCAGCACCAGCGGAACCGGACGCGCCATCGCCGCCTCCAGCAGGGTGCGAGCATCTTCGCCCTGGCCCAGCCCGGGTCCGACCGCCAGCGCTGATGCGATGTCAACCACTTCCCGCGCGGGGCGCAGCATGAGTTCAGGCTGCTGCAGGTTAACGGCCGGTCCGTCGGAAACGAGCAGGCCGACGAAGACGCGGCCGGCACCGAGCTTGAGGGCGGCGCGTCCGGCGAGCAGTGCGGCCCCCACCATGCCCGCCGCACCGCCCACGACGCCCGCATCGCCGAGCATGCCCTTGTGGCAGTTGAGGGGCCGCGGATGCAGATGCTCGGCGAACAGCGCCGGTGCCACGGTGAAACCATCGGCGGTGCTTTGCGGCGGCAGATCCAGATCATGTACCGAAATCCTGCCGCACAGCTCCGGTCCGTCGCGGGTGAGCAGTCCGGGCTTGAGTCCGATGAAGGTCGCGGTGTGCGTGGCGCGCACGGCGCAGCCGAGCACGCCCCCGCTGTCGCCGTCCACGCCGCTGGGAATGTCGATGGCGAGCAGGGGGCAGGCGAGGCGGTTCAGCCATTCCACCCATTGCGCATAGATCGCCCGCGATCGGCCGCTGCAGGCCGATGCCGAAAAGGCCATCCACCGCCAGGGCAGGCGGCGCGGGCTCTGCCGTCGGCGGTTCGGCTACGATTTCGCCGCCGCCCTCCAGGTAGGCCCGCAGGGCCGCGCCGGCGTCGGCCGGCAGGCGGTCGGCGTCGCCGCGGAACATGGTCGTGACGCGATGGCCCGCCGCGCGCAGCAGGCGCGCCACGACGAAGGCATCGCCGCCATTGTTCCCCGGTCCGGCGGCGATCAGCACCTTGCCGCGGCCTGGCCCGATCACATCCAGTGCCACCTTGGCCGCCGCGGCGCCGGCGCGCTCCATCAGCGGCGGATCGGCTTCGGCCAGATAGCGTTGCTCGATGCGGCGGATGCCGGCGACCGTGTAGATCGGCTGCGCCGGGAATAATTTGTCCTCGTCCATGGTGTCGCTCGGCAAGTCTGACGCCCGAATTCTACGCCGACGCGGACGGGCGGTTCGACTGCGCCGGCCGGCTGCGGCGCGCGGGCACGTGCGCACCGTGATTCGGTTGCGCAAGTCAAGCCGTCAGGGACGTAATAGAATCCCCGGGCGTGATTGACCGTTGCGGAGGGTGCGTCGTGAAAGCGCTGTTCCTTTGTCTGTCGCTCGCGCTGACGGCGTCTGCCGCGTCGGCGCAGGAAGATCTGCGGGTTCGCTCGTGGGCGGCGGGATGCACTTCCTGCCACGGTCCGGGCGGCCGCTCGGAAGCCGGCATGCCTTCGCTCGCCGGACGCGACAAGGACGAGATGTTCAAGCTCGTGAGCGAGATGAAGGAAGGCAAACGCAGCGCCACCGTCATGCACCAGATCGGCAAGGGATACGACGACGACGAGTTGCGCCGCATTCTGGATTACTTTTCGCGGTTGCCGAAGTGATGCCGAAGCCGAGCGGGAATCGGACGGGAGATGGCCATGGATCGACGTGAGTTCCTCTCTGCCCTGGCGGCAGCGACCAGTGCGGGTGTGGTGCCGGCAGGCGCCTTCGCGGCACCTGCGGCGCCGGCGCGGGGGCCCCGGGTGGTGGTGCTGGGTGGAGGCTTCGGCGGCGCCACGGTGGCGAAATACATCCGTCTTTGGGGACCGAACATCCAGGTGACGCTGGTCGAACGGGACGACAAATTCCTGTGCTGCCCGATGAGCAACCGCGTTCTGGCCGGCACCATGAGCATGCACGATCTCGAGCGCGACTACGACGCTCTGCGAGCGCGCCACGGCATCCGGGTGATCCACGATGCGGTGACCGATATCGATGTCGGTCGGCGCGAACTGCGGCTGGAGAAGGGCGGGAAGCTGCCCTGGGACCGGCTGGTGGTGGCGCCGGGCATCGACTACATGTTACGAGAAAGGTGCCCGGCCTGGAAGGGGCCGTGGCGCAGGAGAAGGTTCCCCATGCCTGGAAGGCGGGACCGCAGACCATCGCCCTGCGCAAGCGCATCCAGGCCATGCCCAGGGGCGGGCTGTTCGCCCTGCACATCCCGGCCGCGCCCTACCGCTGCCCGCCCGGCCCCTACGAGCGCGCCACCATGGTGGCCTACTACCTCAAGCGGGCCAATCCCAGCGCCAAGGTGCTGGTGTTCGACGCCAATCCCGATATCGTGGCGAAGAAGGATCTGTTTCGCGCCGTGTTCGAGCGGCTCTACAAGGGCAGTATCGAATATGTGCCCAACGCCGAGTTGCGCCAGGTCAACGCGGCGAACATGACGCTGCAATTCGACTTCCAGGGCAAGGTCAAGGCGAATGTCATCAACGTGATCCCGCCGCAGCGGGCCGGCGTCATCGCCCGCAAGGCCGGGCTGGCGAGCGACGGCGACCGCTGGTGCGAGGTCGATTTCCTGACCTACGAATCGCGCGTGGCGAAGAACGTGCACCTCGTCGGCGATTCCATCGCCGCGGCTCCGGGCATGCCCAAGTCGGGGCACATGGCGAACCAGCAGGCCAAGATCTGCGCCGCGGCGGTGGTGGCGCTGATCAACGGGCAGCCGGTCAACGACCAGCCCATCGTCACCAACACCTGCTACAGCTTCGTCAATGATCGCGATGTGGTCCATGTCTCGTCCGTGCATCGCTACGACCGGGAAAAGAAGACCATGATGCCGGTGCCCGGCGCCGGCGGCGTGTCGAAGGAACCGTCGGCCGAGGAAGGCTTCATGGCTTTGGCATGGGCGTTCAACATCATGAACGACATGCTGGCCTGATGGGCGGCGGCTGACCCGCACCCGTGGCCGGCTCCGCGCCCCCGCCGCCGGGCAGGTGGCAGTTCTGGATCGACCGCGGCGGCACTTTCACCGACATCGTGGCGCTGCGCCCCGACGGCGCAGTGCTGACGCACAAGCTGCTTTCGTCCAATCCGGCCCGCTACGACGACGCGGCGCTGGCCGGCATCCGCCATTTCCTGGGCGTGGCGCCGGGTGCGCCGATTCCGGCGCAGCGCATCGCGGCGGTGAAGATGGGCACGACCGTGGCCACCAACGCCCTGCTGGAGCGCACGGGCGAGCCGACGGCGCTGCTCGTCACGCGCGGCTTCCGTGACGCCCTGCGCATCGGCTACCAGAACCGGCCGCGGCTGTTCGACCTGCACATCGTTCTGCCGGAACTGCTTTACGGACGCGTGGACGAGGTGGACGAGCGCATGTCGGCGCGCGGCGAAGTCGTGGTTCCGCTCGACACGGCGGGCGCGCGCTCCCGCCTGCGGGCGGCGTGGGATGCCGGCTTTCGCGCCGTTGCCATCGCCTTTCTGCACGCCTATCGCTATCCGGAGCACGAGCGGCGCGTTGCCGAATTGGCGCGCGAGATCGGTTTCCCCCAGGTGTCGGTGTCGCACGAGGTGAGTCCGCTGATGAAGCTGGTGGGCCGCGGCGACACCACGGTGGTGGATGCCTATCTGTCGCCGATCCTGCGCCGTTACGTGGATCGGGTGGCGGGCGAACTGCGCGGCGTGCGCCTCATGTTCATGCAATCCAACGGCGGACTCGCCGGTGCCGAAGTGTTTCAGGGCAGGGACAGCATCCTCTCCGGGCCGGCCGGCGGCATCGTGGGCATGGTTCGCAGCGCCCGTGCCGCGGGCTTCGAGCGGGTGATCGGCTTCGACATGGGCGGTACGTCCACCGACGTCTCCCATTTCAGCGGCGAACTCGAACGCACCTTCGACACCCTGGTCGCCGGCGTGCGCATGCGCGCGCCGATGATGAGCATCCACACGGTGGCGGCGGGGGGCGGTTCGATCCTGCACTTCGACGGCACGAAGTACCGCGTGGGCCCGGATTCGGCCGGCGCCATGCCGGGGCCGGCGTGCTATCGCAACGACGGTCCGCTCACGGTCACCGACTGCAATGTCTTGCTGGGCAAGATCCAGCCGGCTTTCTTTCCCGCGGTCTTCGGGGCGAACGGAAACGAGCCGCTCGATGCCTCGGTCGTGCACCGCAAGTTCGCCCAACTGGCCGAAGAAATCGCCCGCGCCGGCGGCGGCATGTCCACGCCCGAGCAGGTGGCGGAAGGCTTCATCGAGATCGCGGTGGCCAACATGGCCAATGCCATCAAGAAGATTTCGGTGCAGCGCGGCTACGACGTCACGCGCTATGTCCTGAACTGCTTCGGCGGCGCCGCCGGTCAGCATGCCTGCCGGGTGGCCGACGCGCTGGGCATGACCCGCGTTCTGATCCATCCTCTTGCCGGCGTGCTTTCGGCCTACGGCATGGGGTTGGCGGACATCACGGCGATGCGTGAAAAGTCGGTCGAACTGCCCCTGGCCGCGGACGGCATCCCGCCCTGCGAGGCGCTGCTGGCGGAATTGGGCCGGGCGGCGCAGGCGCAGGTACGGGCGCAGGGCGTTGCCGCGGACCGTATCGCCCTGCTGCGTCGCGCCCACCTGCGCTACGAAGGGACCGATGCGGCGCTTCCCGTCGCCTGGGGCGGAGCGGCGCAGATGCGTGCGCGCTTCGAGGAAGCCTACCGCCAGCGCTACGGCTTTCTCATGCCCGACAAGGCGCTGGTGATCGAGGCTGTGTCGGTCGAAGTCGTCGGCGCGGTGGATGGAGACGAAGCCGCGACGGCTGTCCCCGAGTCGGCTGCCTGGAACGGTGATGGCACCGCGCGAAGCGGGCGATGCGGCCGCGAGTTGTCCCATGTTCTGCGGCGGCAAGTGGCAGTCGGCGCCGGTTTTCCTGCGCGATGCGCTGATTCCCGGCATGCGCATCGCCGGCCCGGCGATCATTGCCGACGCCAATGCCACCACGGTCATCGAACCGGAATGGCGCGCCGACATCCTGGCCCGCGGCGAGATCCTCCTCGGGCGCGCGGTGGCGCGCGCCGCGCGCCATGCGGTCGGCACCCGGGCCGATCCGGTGATGCTGGAGATCTTCAACAACCTGTTCATGTCCATCGCCGAGCAGATGGGCGCGACGCTGGCCAACACCGCCCATTCGGTGAACATCAAGGAGCGGCTGGACTTCTCCTGCGCCCTGTTCGACAGGCAAGGAAACCTCATCGCCAATGCGCCCCACATACCGGTGCATCTCGGCTCCATGGGCGAGAGCATTGCGACGGTCATCCGCCGCAACGCCGGTCGAACTGCGACCGGGCGATGTCTATGTGCTGAACGATCCGTACAACGGCGGCACCCATCTGCCGGACGTGACGGTGGTGACGCCGGTGTTCGACGAGGAGGAAGTGTCCGGCGCAGCGCCGCAGATCCGCTTCTTCGTCGCCTCGCGCGGCCACCACGCCGACATCGGCGGCATCACCCCCGGGTCGATGCCGCCGGATTCGAAGACGGTGGAGGAGGAGGGCGTGCTGCTGGACAACTTCAAGCTGGTGGAAGGAGGCCTCCTGCGAGAAGCGGAGCTGCGTGCCCTCCTGGCGGGAGCCACGCACCCGGCGCGCAATCCGGACCAGAATATGGCCGACCTGCGCGCCCAGATCGCGGCCAACGAGAAGGGCGTGCAGGAACTGCGGCGCATGGTGCGGGAGTTCGGCCCAGAAACGGTGCGCGCCTACATGGGCCACGTGCAGGACAACGCCGAGGAGGCGGTGCGGCGCGTGATCGGCGTGCTCAAGGACGGAGCCTTCGAGTATGCGATGGACAACGGGGCCGTGATCCGGGTGCGGGTCACGGTCGACCACGCCCGGCGCAGCGCCCGCATCGATTTCAGCGGAACCAGTGCGCAGCGCGCCGACAACTTCAATGCCCCCCATGCGGTGTGCATGGCGGCGGTGCTCTATGTTTTCCGCACCCTGGTGGCGGACGAGATTCCGCTCAATGCCGGCTGCCTCAAGCCGCTGCAGGTGATCATCCCGCCCGGCTGCATGCTCAGTCCGAGCCCGCCGGCGGCGACGGTGGCGGGCAACGTCGAGACTTCCCAGTGCATCACCGATGCGCTGTACGGGGCGCTCGGGGTGATGGCGGCGTCCCAGGGCACGATGAACAACTTCACCTTCGGCAATGCGCGCCACCAGTACTACGAGACCATCTGCGGCGGGTCGGGGGCGGGTCCCGGCTTCGACGGCACCGCTGCCGTGCACACCCACATGACCAATTCGCGGCTCACCGATCCGGAGGTGCTGGAGTGGCGTTTCCCGGTGCTGCTGGAGGAGTTCTCGATCCGGCGCGGCAGCGGTGGCCGCGGGCGCTGGCGCGGCGGCGACGGCGTGCTGCGGCGCATCCGTTTTCTCGAAGCGATGACGGCGTCGATCCTGTCGAACCGGCGCGTGGTGGCGCCCTTCGGCCTGGCGGGCGGCGGCGATGGGCTGCCCGGTCGCAACTACGTCGTCCGAGTCGATGGCGGGCAGTTAGAGCTGGGGGCCACGGCCGCCATCGAGATGAACCCGGGCGATGTCTTCGTCATCGAGACGCCGGGCGGCGGCGGCTACGGCGCGGAGCCGTAGTCGCGGAAAGCGCAGAACGGCCGTCCAGCCCGAATTGAAAGCGCGGCCCGGACGTGTAACATGGTGCGCAATGCGGGGCGGCGCGGCGAGCATGGACGTCACCGGCGCGCGAATCCTGCCGCGGCCGCCCGTACGAACTGCAGCGTTCCGCTATCCGCCTTCGGCCGTCCGCCAGAAAGAAGCTGCTGCCGTGGTCCTTGAACGCATCCGATCCAAGCAGGCCGAACTGACGGCGCTGCGCCGTGAGCTGCACGCCCATCCCGAAACTGCCTTCGAGGAAACGGCCACCGCCGAGGTGGTGGCGCACCGGCTGGCACAGGCCGGCATCGAGGTGCATCGCGGGCTGGCGCGCACCGGCGTGGTCGGGGCGCTGCGCTCTGGCAGCAGTGCGCGCGCGATCGCCCTGCGCGCCGACATGGACGCGCTGCCGGTACACGAGCGCAACCTCTTTCCACATCGCTCGCGCCACGACGGCAAGATGCACGCCTGCGGCCACGACGGCCATGTCGCGATGCTGCTCGGTGCTGCCGAGTACCTGGCGCAGGCGCGCAACTTCGACGGCACGGTGTATTTCATCTTCCAGCCGGCGGAGGAGGGCAAGGGCGGCGGCCGGGTGATGGTCGAGGAGGGACTGTTCGAACGTTTCCCGGTCGAGGCGGTGTTCGGCATGCACAACTGGCCGGGGATGAATGTCGGGCAGTTCGGCATCCTGCTGGGGCCGGTGATGGCCTGCTCCGACGAGTTCGAGATCACCATCCGCGGCCGCGGCGGTCACGCCGCCATGCCCCACCAGGCGATCGATCCCGTCGCCGCCGGCGCGGCGCTGGTGCAGGCCTTGCAGACCATCGTCAGCCGCAACATGCACCCGCTCGATGCGGCGGTGGTGAGCGTCACCCAGTTTCATGCCGGCGACGCCTACAACGTCATTCCGGACGAGGCGGTGCTGCGCGGTACCGCCCGCGCCTTCAAGCCCGAGGTGCAGGACCACATCGAGACCGGGCTGCAGCGCATCTGCAGCGGGGTGGCGTCGAGCTTCAACGTGGGCGTAGACCTGCGCTACGAGCGCGGCTATCCGCCCACCATCAACCCGCCGGCCGAAACCGCGATCTGCCGCCAGGTGGCGGCCGAACTGGTGGGTGCACAGAACGTGCTGACCGACCTGCAGCCCACCATGGGCGCCGAGGATTTCGCCTTCCTGCTGCAGGCGAAGCCCGGCTGCTACGTGTGGATCGGCAACGGTCCGGGCGAAGGCGGATGCATGCTGCACAGCCCGCACTATGATTTCAACGACGAGATCATTCCGCTGGGCGCCTCCTACTGGGTGCGTCTCGCCGAGCACATCCTGGCCGACGCCTGAGCTGCGCCGGCATCCCGCGGGCAGCTCAAGATGTTCCGGCTGGCGGCCGCTAAACCTGGCCGTGACCCAAACGAGCGGGTGCAGGACCAATGCCGGATAGCGACAGCGAGCCTTCGATCGCGCTGCGGGTTGTTGCCGAACAGGTCGATCTTCTTTACCGCCTGGCCCCTGTCGGGGCGGTCATGGCCATGCTCGCTGCAACCGTGGTCTGGGTGGTATTCATTCCCTTCACCCCGGCTTATCAGATCCATGGCTGGTTCGCGGTGGTCATGGCCAGCTACGCCAGCCGCTTTCTGCTGCTTCGTTCGTACCGGCGGCGGCCGGCGGGTCCGGAACAGCCGCAGCGCTGGGCGCGACACTACCTGGTTGGAGCGATCGCCTCGGGTCTGAGCTGGGGCGTGCTCGGCAGTCTGCTGTTTCCTCCGGACGGCAGTCCCTATCAGAGCGTGACGGCGGTGATCATCGTCGCCGTGTCGGCGGGCGCATTGTTCTCGCTTTCCTCCTGCTTCCGGGTCTATGCGGCGTTTACGCTGACGGCGGTGGTTCCCCCAGTCATCTATTTGGCTACCAAGGGCGAAGCCGATCTGCAGGTCCTCGCTCTGGCGATCACGCTCTACCTGATCATGGCTCTGGTCAATGCGCGCCGGATCGCGCAGCGGGCGGCGGACTCGCTGCGTCTGCGCTTCGATCTGGAAGAGGCCGTCGCGGACCGGGAGCGGGCCCTGCAGGAGCGGGAACTGGCTCTGGCAGATCGGGAGCAGGCCAGGATGGTTGCGGAGTCGGCGAGCAAGGCCAAGTCCCAGTTTCTCGCTGCCATGAGCCACGAGATACGAACGCCCATGAACGGTGTCCTGGGGCTGGCGGAGCTGATGCTTGAAACGCCGCTCGATACGCGCCAGAGAGGCTACATGCAGACCCTCTACCGTTCGGGCGAGAACCTGCTGGACATCATCAACGACGTGCTCGACCTCGCCAAGATCGAGGCTGGCAAGATCGAACTTCACCGCGTCGATTACGATCTGCGGCTCGCTCTCCACGACGTAATGGACCTGCTGGCGCAGCGTGCGAGCAAGAAGGGCCTGTCCCTGGACATGCGCATCGAGCCCGATGTGCCGGCGCTGGTGCGGGGAGATCCCGGGCGCCTGCAGCAGGTGCTCAATAACCTGATCGGCAACGCGATCAAGTTCACCGAGCGGGGATCGGTCACCGTGCGCGTGAGTTGCTCCGCATCGTGCGGCGATTCGACTGCGCCACGGCAGGACGGGACATCGAGCGTGTGCCCGGCACACCCCGTAGCGGGAATCCGGACGGTACGAATTTCGGTTGCCGACACAGGCATCGGCATCACGCCGGAGGATCAGGGGCGGCTGTTCCGCGCCTTCGAACAGGGCGGAGATGCGCAGCTGGCGCGACGACTCGGTGGCACCGGTCTCGGGCTTGCCATTTCCAAGCAGTTGGTGCAGCTGATGGGGGGACGCATCGGCGTTAACAGCGAGCCGGGCCGGGGGGCGACTTTCTGGCTCGCCATCCCGGTCGAATCCGTCGCGAACTCGTCGCTGCCGAGCGCGAAGCCGGTCGCGGCTGGCGGTGCGCAATCGTTGCCGCCTGCGCACGTGCTGCTGGTGGAAGACAACGTGGTCAATCGCGAGGTCGCTCGCGTCATGCTCGAGTCATTGGGACTGAGCGTAAGTGTTGCCGAAGACGGTGCGCAGGGCGTGGCGGCGTTTCTGGCGGGAAGCTTCGAGGCCATCCTCATGGATTGCCAGATGCCGGAGCTGGACGGCCTCGAAGCGACGCGCCGCATCCGCCAGTGCGAAGGCAACGGATCGCGCAGCCATGTTCCTATCATCGCCCTGACCGCCAACGCCGTGGAGGGCGACCGCGATCAGTGCCTCGCCGCCGGCATGGACGACTACCTGTCCAAGCCGTTCAAGCGATCGGATCTGCGCGACATGCTGTCGAAATGGATCCGCCAGGCTTCTGCCCAGCCGGCATGAGCTGGCGCAGCGGCGGATCCGGCGATGCGGGCACGCACTCGAGCGCGGTGCGGGACTACAGGCGCAGGACGCCCCCGGCGCAGGTGTGTGACTGCTCCAGGCGCGCCACGGTCGGCAGCAGGTTGAGCCCGGTGGCGTTCTTGAGCGAGCGGGCCGCAGACTTCATCTCCCCCAGCGGGTACGCGATCTGATTGCCGGTCGCGGCGAACGCAATCGCATTGCCAGCGTCGCAGGAAGGAAAGACCAGGGCGCGCCCGGCGAACGCGGTACCAATGCGCTCCACCGAGTCGCGGAATCCGCGGTTGCGGCCGAGCAGGTTCACCACCAGCATTCCCTCATCCTCCAGCCGCGCGCGGCATGCCTGGTAGAAGGGCTGGGTATCGAGGGCACCGGCGCGGGCCTTGGCGTCGAAACCGTCGATCAGGATCAGATCGAAGCGGTCCATGCCGCCGAGCACGAAGTGCGCGCCGTCGCCCACCACGATGCGCAGACGCGCGTCATCGTCCGGAAGCTTGAAATACTGTCGCGCCGTCGCGACCACCCGGGGATCGATTTCGACCACTGTCAGTTGCGCCTGCCGGCGGTGGCGGTAGAGGAACTTGCTGAGCGAGCCGGCGCCCAGGCCGATCAGCAGCGCGCGGCGCGGCCAGTCCGGCTCCGGATGAAGCAGGAGGCAGGCCATCATCTCGCGCGTATAGTCGAGCTCCAGCGCCCAGGGCCGTGCGATGCGCATGGCCCCCTGTACCCAGCTCGAACCGAAGTGCAGGTAGCGCACTCCGGCTTCTTCGCTCACTTCGATGTCGTGGCTCGGCACCGGGAGGTCAGTGCAGGGCGTCTTTCCGCTCCTCGTCGAACAGAGCGGCGATCGCACCGGCGTCGAAACGGTACTCGTGGTTGCAGATGTCATCATGCACCACCACTTCGCCGCGCTCCTCGATGATGCTGTTCACTTCCTCCGCACCGAGGGAACGCAGCATGTTGCGCACCTTGTCCCAGTCCTCCGGACACTCGTAATGCACCGGTTTCGGCTTGAACAGCCGCACGGCCTCCTCGGGAAACACCCGCAGCAGCAGGTCGGCCACGGCAAGCTGTTCGATTTCCGCCGCCCGTATCGTACCGGCCAGTTGTTCGACGCGCGCCCAGCCGTCGGGATCGCGGGCGTCCGCCTGCGGCAGCTTCTGCAGAAACAGTCCGCTCGCCGCATCCTCGCTGGCGAAGAGCCAGAGGCGTGCCGGCTGCTGCTCGGACTGGGCCAGATAGTGCTCGAAGATCGCGGCGATATCGTCGCCGGCGAGCGGAACCAGGCTCTGATAGGGGCGCAGCGTAGCCTCGTTCTGCAATGTCAGCGCGAGGCGACCATCGCCGAGCAGCGTGGGCACGTCGGCGTTTTCCGGGAGGTCGGTGAATTGCGCCATGCCGCGGAAAGCGAGCTCGCGCGTGCAATCCACCACCATGAGGGACACCGGCCCGTGACCCTGCACCTGGAAAGTGAGCCGCCCCGGCTGCTTGAGGTTGACGCCGATCAGCAGCGCCACCGCCGTCATTTCGCCGAGCAGTCGTCGCACCGCGTCCGGATAGCCGCGCCCCGCCTGCATCTCGCGCCATGCCGGGCCCAGGCGCACGATGGCGCCGCGGATGTCCAGCTCCTCGAACAGGAAGCGGCGCACCAGGTCGCCGCGCATCTCCAGCTCGCTCATCGCGGCATGCGATCCATCAACGCGGAATGAAGCTCGCGAACATCTGCGGGTCGAAGCCGACCAGGAGCTGCTGCCCGGTCTCGACCACGGGGCGCTTGATCAGGCTCGGGTACTCGACCATGAGGGCGATGGCTTTCGCCTGGGTCATATCGGCCTGCTGCTCCGGCGTGAGCTTGCGCCAAGTGGTGCCCTTTGCGTTGAGCAGGGTCTTCCAGCCCAGGTGCTTGACCCACTGCTGCAGCCTCGCCTTGTTGACGCCCGCCTTCCGGTAGTCGTGGAAGGCGTAGGGAACCTGGTTCTCCTCCAGCCAGGCCAGCGCCTTCTTCATCGTTTCGCAGTTCCGGATGCCATAGATCGCGATCATACCGCCGTGCTCCGCCACGAGGTTGATGGTCCCGTGGCGGTCAGGAGCGGCCCCGCCCGACAGGGGTCCGGCTCAGTCAGTTCAGTGCCGCCGCCAGCCGGCTGCGGTACTCGCGCACCAGTGCGCTGTCGGACCCGAGCAGGTTGAACAGATTGATCAGAGTCTTGCGCGCGGCGTCATCGCGGAATCCGCGCTCGCGGCGCACGATCTCCAGCAATTGTTCCATGGCGGGGCCGTAATCCTGATGCAGCGCCAGAAGGTTGGCCAGTTCGAAGCGCGCCGCCAGGTCGGCGGGGTCCGCCGCGATCTTGCGTTCCAGACTGGAACGGTCGGCTCCCGAACCGCTGTTGGCCACCAGTTGCAGGCGCGCACGCTGGGCGTTGACCCGCACCGCATCGCGCGCCCGGTCCGCGATCTCGTCGAGCAGGCGCTGGGCGTCTTCGAGGTCCTTGGCGTCGATCATGAGGTCCACCAGATCCAGGCGCGCCGCCTCATGCCGCGGATCGAGCGCGATCGCCTGCAGCAGCAGCTTGCGCGTGGCGTCGGTCTCGCCGCGGGCCTTGGCCGCGAGCGCCTGCTGGCGCAGCGGCTCGGCGGGGGAGGGCAGCAGGCGGTCGATGAATTCGCGCACCTGGGTTTCCGGCAGTGCGCCGGTGAATTCATCCGTCAGTTCGCCGTTGGCGAACGCCTTGACGCTGGGAATGCCGCGCACGCCGTATTGGCGGGCGAGGGACTGGTTCTCGTCCGAATTCACCTTGGCGAGAATGAAGCGGCCGCCGTATTCCGCGGCGAGCTTTTCCAGGACCGGTCCGAGGGCACGGCACGGGCCGCACCAGGGAGCCCAGAAATCCACCAGCACCGGAACCTTTTTCGAGGCGTCGATCACCCCGGTCTGGAAATCCTTGTCGGAAACGTTGACGGCATGCGCTGACATGATTGCTTTCCTCACCAATTGACCAAGTTTTTCAATTGGGGCGGCAGGGGGAGAAATCAAGCGCCGGGGGCGGCGGGGGGCTTCCGCTATAATCGCGCTTTATCCGCTGCGACCCGATCATGGCCGAGATCCTCACGCTGCGCGGCGGCGCGGCGTTTTCCCCGACTCGACTCTCCCGTCTCACCGAAAGCGCAAGGAACGCGCTGCCCGAGCTGAAGAGCCTGGCCGCCGAGCACTGGTATTTCATCGAGCTTGCCCGGTCGCTGGCGGCGCAGGAACTGGATCGAATCAAGGATCTGCTGAGCGCCCACCCGGCCACCGACGCGCTTGCCGCGGGGACGATGCTGCTGGTGACGCCGCGGCTCGGCACCATCTCGCCCTGGTCGTCCAAGGCCACGGACATCGCGCGCCAGTGCGGCTTCGACGCCGTGGTGCGCATCGAGCGCGGCACCGCCTTCACGGCGGACCTGCGCGGCAGCCTCGACGCGGAGCAGCGCGCACGACTGCTGCCTGTCCTGCACGACCGCATGACCGAGTCGGTGCTGGATTCGGCGGACGCGGCGCAGGCGCTGTTCCACCACTATCCGCCGCAACCGCTGCGGACCGTGGATGTGGTGGCCCGCGGCCGCGCCGCGCTGGTGGAGGCCAACGGCGTGCTCGGTCTGGCCCTGTCGGAGGACGAGATCGACTATCTGGTGGATGCCTTCGGTCGCGCCGGGCGCAATCCGACCGATGTCGAGCTGATGATGTTCGCGCAGGCCAACTCGGAGCATTGCCGCCACAAGATCTTCAACGCCGACTGGGTGATCGACGGCGTGGCGCAGGACGAAATCCCTGTTCGGCATGATCCGCGAGACCCACCGGCGCAATCCCGAGGGCACCGTGGTGGCCTACTCGGACAATGCCGCGGTCATCGAAGGGGCGCGAGCCCGGTCGCTTCTACGCCGGCGCCGACGGCGATCTACGGCTATCGCGAGGAGCTGACGCACATCCTGGCCAAGGTCGAGACCCACAATCATCCCACCGCCATCTCGCCTTTCCCCGGCGCCGCCACCGGCTCCGGCGGCGAGATCCGCGACGAGGGCGCCACCGGCCGCGGCTCCAAGCCCAAGGCCGGCCTGTGCGGGTTTTCGGTCTCCAACCTGAACATTCCCGGCTTCGCGCAGCCCTGGGAGACCGACCTACGGCAAGCCGGAGCGCATCGCCTCGGCGCTGCAGATCATGATCGAAGGGCCGATCGGCGCCGCCGCCTTCAACAACGAATTCGGCCGGCCCAACCTGGCCGGCTACTTCCGCACCTACGAGCAGGAGGTGCAGACGGCGAGATGCGCGGCTATCACAAGCCGATCATGATCGCCGGCGGCGTCGGCAACATCCCGGCAGCCCACTCCCACAAGGCGAATTTCCGCGCCGGGCACGCTGCTGATCCAGCTCGGCGGGCCCGGCATGCTGATCGGCCTGGGCGGCGGCGCCGCCTCGTCCGATGACAACCGGCAGCAACACCGACGACCTCGACTTCGCCTCGGTGCAGCGCGGCAACCCCGAAATCCAGCGGCGCGCGCAGGAGGTGATCGACCGCTGCTGGCAGATGGGCGCCCGCAGGGCGACGGCTCGAGCCCGGCGACGGCAATCCGATCCTCTCGATCCACGACGTGGGCGCCGGCGGCCTCTCCAACGCCCTGCCGGAACTGGCCCACGGCGCCGGCTGCGGCGCCCGCTTCGAACTGCGCGCCGTGCCCAACGAGGAGCCGGGCATGTCGCCCGCTCGAAATCTGGTGCAACGAGGCGCAGGAGCGCTACGTGCTGGCCATCGCGCCGCAGCGGCTGCCGGAGTTCCGCGACCTGTGCGAGCGCGAGCGCTGTCCCTTTCGCCGTGGTCGGCGCGGCGACCGACGATGGCCGACTGGTGGTCGGCGACCGTCACTTCGGCAACAACGCCGGTGGACATGGACATGGAAGTGCTGCTCGGCAAGCCGCCGCGCATGACGCGCGACGTGTCCAGCCGCGGCAAGTCGACCTGCCGCCCTTCGACGTCGACCGAGCTCGACCTGCACGAGGCCGCCTATCGCGTGCTGCGCCTGCCCGGCGGTCGCCTCGAAGAACTTCCTCATCACCATCGGCGACCGCAGCGTCGGCGGCCTCACGGCGCGCGACCAGATGGTCGGGCCGTGGCAGGTGCCGGTCGCCGACGTGGCGGTGACCACCATGGCGTTCGACGGCCATCGCGGCGAGGCCTTCGCCATGGGCGAGCGCACGCCGCTGGCCCTGCTGGACGCGCCCGCGTCGGGGCGCATGGCGATCGGCGAGGCGATCACCAACATCGCGGCCGCGGACATCGACGATCTGTCCGCAGGTCAAGCTTTCCGCCAACTGGATGGCGCCGGCCGGCCACCGCGGCGACGACGTCGATCTGTTCGAGACGGTGAAGGCGGTGTCGCTGGAGTTCTGCCCGCAGATCGGGGTCAGCATTCCGGTGGGCAAGGATTCGCTGTCGATGCGCACCACCTGGAAGGAGAACGGCGCCGAGCGGCAGGTGATCGCGCCGCTGTCGCTGATCATCTCCGCCTTCGCGCCGGTGCCAGGACGTGCGCCGCAGCGTGACGCCCCGGCTTGTCGTGCGACAAGGGCCTGGAAACCGATCTGCTGCTGATCGATCTCGGCCAGGGCCGGAACCGCCTCGGCGGTTCGGCCCTGGCCCAGGTCTGCAACGCGGTCGGCGAGCATGCGCCCGACGCCGATGCCCGGCTGCTGACGGCCTTCTTCGCCGCCATACGGCGCCTTCGGCGCGACGGCATGCTGCTGGCCTACCACGACCGCGCCGACGGCGGCCTCTTCGCCACCGTTTGCGAGATGGCCTTCGCCGGACATTGCGGCGTCTCGCTCAATCTCGACACGGTCTGCTACGACCCGATGATGAACGATGTCGACGGCATGGAACGGCGGCCCGAAATCGTCAACGGACGCCTCTCCGACCGCGTCTTCGCCGGCCTGTTCAGCGAGGAACTGGGCGCTGTGGTGCAGATCCGGCGCGAGCGATCGCGGCCGCGTGATGGACGTCCTGCGCGAGGCGGGACTGAGCGGCTGCACCCACTTCATCGGCAGCCCGAACGACGCCGACGAGATCCGCGTCTGGCGCAACGCCAAGCCTGCTGTTCAGCGAGAAGCGCGCGGAGTTGTGGCGCATCTGGTCCGAGACCAGCTATCCGCATCGCACGCCTGCGCGACGACGCGGACTGCGCGCAGCAGGAATTCGATCAGCTGCTGGATGCCGCCGATCCCGGCCTTTCGCTGCAGGCGAGCTTCGACCCGGCCGACGACGTGGCGGCGCCGTTCATCCGGTCCGGCATCCGCCCCAGGATCGCGATCCTGCGCGAGCAGGGCGTCAACGGCCAGGTCGAGATGGCCGCCGCCTTCGAGCGCGCCGGCTTCGCCCCCTATCGACGTGCACATGAGCGACCTGCAGCGCGGGCGCGTCGAGACTGAGCGACTTCCACGGCCTCGCGGCCTGCGGCGGCTTCTCCTACGGCGACGTGCTGGGAGCGGGGCAGGGATGGGCCAAGTCGATCCTGTTCAACGACCGGCTGCGCGACGAATTCGCGGCCTTCTTCGGGCGCGGCGACACCTTCGCGCTGGGCGTGTGCAACGGCTGCCAGATGATGAGCCATCTGGCGCAGATCATTCCCGGCGCGCAACACTGGCCGCGCTTCGCGCGCAATCGCAGCGAGCAGTTCGAGGCGCGCTTCGTCATGGTCGAGATTCCCGACAGCCCCTCGATCTTCTTCGCCGGCATGGCCGGCAGCCGCATGCCGGTGGTGGTGTCCCACGGCGAAGGGCGCGCCGAGTTCGACGCCGCCGACGCGCAGGAGAAGGTTCGGGTGGCGATGCGCTTCGTCGACAATCGCGGCCGCAGCCGCCGCGACGTATCCGCTGCAATCCGAACGGCTCGCCCGCCGGCATCACCGGCCTCACCACCGCCGACGGCCGCTTCACCATCATGATGCCGCATCCGGAGCGCGTGTTTCCGCACGCGTGCAGATGTCCTGGCATCCCGCGGGCATGGGCGAGGATTCGCCCTGGATGCGCATGTTCCGCAACGCGCGCTGCTGGATCGGGTGAGCGGCGTGCCGCGGCCCGACCCCTGCACGGCATCCGCGCCGACCGCGACCCCCGGCTCCGAGGCGGCCATGGGCAACCTGCTCGAAATGCGGGACGTGCATTTCGCCTACGGCGAGCGCCCGGTGCTGAAGGGGGTCGATCTCGCGGTGCCGCGCGGCAAGGTGGCCGCCATTCTCGGCTCCAGCGGCTGCGGCAAGACCACGCTGCTGCGGCTGATCGGCGGCCAACTCGCGCCCGCGCACGGCACCGTCAAGGTGTGCGGCCAGGTCGTGCATGAACTCGGCACGAGCGATCTATACGCGCTGCGCAAGAAGATGGGGATGATGTTCCAGGCCGGCGGGCTGTTCAGCGACATGTCGGTGTTCGACAACATCGCTTTCCCGCTGCGCGAGCACACCGACCTGCCGGAGCGTCTGATCCGCGATCTGGTGCTGATGAAGCTGCATGCGGTGGGACTGCGCGGTGCGCACCGCCTGATGCCGAACGAGCTGTCCGGCGGCATGTCGCGGCGCGTGGCGCTGGCGCGCGCGATCGCCCTCGATCCGATGCTGGCGATGTACGACGAGCCCTTCGCCGGCCTCGACCCGATTTCCCTCAACGTCATCGCCCAGCTCATCCGCCGCCTCAACGACGCCCTCGGCATCACATCGATCGTCGTCACCTACGACGTCAGCGAGTCCCTCAAGGTGGTGGACTACGCCTACTTCGTCGACCGCGGCATCGTCGTCGCCGGCGGTCCGGTGGAGGAGATGCGCGAGTCCGACGACCCCTTCGTGCGCCAGTTCGTCCACGCCGAGGCCGACGGGCCGGTGGCCTTCCACCTGCCGGCGCGGCCGCTCGACGCCGACTTGCGCCTGACCCGCGAATCGCCCTGACACGGCGGGCGCGGCCCGCCCTACGAGGCGGGCAGAGAGGGGGTAAGCATTCCCGCCCGTTCGACGAAGGCGATGATTTCGGGCAGGCCCTGGCCGGTCTTGAGGTTGGTGAAGACGAACGGGCGCTCGCCGCGCATCTTCGCGGCGTCGCGCTCCATGACTTCGAGCGACGCGCCGACCAGCGGCGCCAGGTCGATCTTGTTGATCACCAGCAGGTCCGACTTGGTGATGCCGGGGCCGCCCTTGCGCGGAATCTTGTCGCCGGCCGCGACGTCGATGACGTAGAGCGTGAGGTCGGAGAGCTCCGGGCTGAAGGTCGCGGCGAGGTTGTCGCCGCCGGATTCGACGAAGATGAGGTCGAGACGCGGGAAGAGGGCGTTCAGCCGCGCGACCGCTTCGAGATTGATCGAGGCATCCTCGCGGATCGCCGTGTGCGGGCAGCCGCCGGTCTCGACGCCGATGATGCGCTCCGGCGCCAGTGCCTCGTTGCGCACCAGGAACTGGGCGTCCTCCTCGGTGTAGATGTCGTTGGTCACGACGGCGAGGTCGTAGCTGTCGCGCAGCGCGCGGCACAGCGCCAGGGTGAGCGCCGTCTTGCCGGAGCCGACCGGGCCGCCGATGCCGACGCGCAGGGGTGCGGGATCGTGTCATGTAGTCCTCACGAACGGAACAAGCGGGTGTATTGGGTCTCGTGGCGGCTGCTGGCGATGCGCGAGTCCCGGTGCGAAATTGCTCAGGGCTGCGTCGGGCAGCGTCAGGGCGCGGGCGGCGGCAGCCGGCAATGCGCGCGCCGAGTCGCGACAGCATGCGCTGACCGGCGGTCTGGCCGAGCGGCACCAGCTTGACCGCGGCCATCACCTGATTCTCCAGCCACGACCAGAGATAGGCGGTCAGCGCATCGTCCGGGGCGACGCTCCAGGCGCAGGCGGCAAAGCTCCAGACCGTTGGATATGCCGGTTGATCGAGCTGCGCCAGCGGCGCCAATTGATCGTCGGTGAACTCGCCGAGGTCGCGCAGCAGGCGCGCCAGCGAATGTCCCATCTGCACCGTCTCGGCGCGCAATTCCGCGGTTTCGCGGCTGGCGAGGAATTCGCGCGTTCAATCGCCGCATGCTCGCGCCGTCGCGTGTCGTTCGCACGCCGCCAGCATGCGCGCCAGCAGCGGTGCCTTCGAACGCGGCGACGCGTGAGCGTCGCAGCACGTCCTCGATCCAGGCGCCCGCGCTCGCCTCGTCGGTCACGATTCGCGCCTTCCGACCGCCCATTCCAGTCCCTGCGAATAGCTGTAGGCGCCGACCGGCAGCGCCGGGCTGGCCAGCTGCAGCAGGCGCACCAGGGCGGCCGTGCTCATCCGGCTCGCCGCGTACTGATGGATCTTGCGCCGCCGTCATCGTGTCGTGCTGGTGGCCGTGCGAGTAGGCGCCGGCTTCGGGCTCGAACGGCGCGGTCACTTCGCGCACGCTCGACGCCGAGGCCGAGCAGCATGTCGCCGAGCACCTTGTCGGCGGCTGCAAGCGCAGCCAGCCCTCGCCGACCTGCACCGCCACGTGGCGATTGCCGAGGTGGTAGGCGATGCGTGCGAGCACGCAGGAGCGAATGCGCTCGCACACTTCGAGCAGCGGTTCCGGCGCCGCCATCGACCTCGACGATGCGTCCGTCGTTGCCTTCGAGCTCGTCGCCGCCGCGCAGCACGCGTGCCCGGTGCGAGGAACAGTCCGATCTCCTCGCCGCTTGCCAGCCGCGTGCGCAGCCGGCTCTTGCTGCGCAGATCGAAGGGCAGCACCAGCGGCGTCGCGGCCGCGCGCGTTTCGCAATTCGTCAATCACCAGCATCGGTCACCCAGCCAAAACCGCGGAATCGCATGTCTCCGCTCCATGTCCGGCGTAGAAGTGGGCGCCATTTTGATCGTCAGAACAGGAAGTAGCGCTGCGCCATCGGCAGCACCGTCGGCGGGTTCGCAGGTCAGCAGCATGCCGTCGGCGCGCACTTCGTAGGTTTCCGGATCGACCTCGATCTGCGGGCTGGTAGTCGTTGTGGATCATGTCCGCTTTGCCGATGCGTGCGCGTGCCGTGCACCGCGACCAGCGGCTTTGCGAGCCTGAGCTGCGCCGAGCGCCGGATCGTCAAGCGCGGCCTGCGACACGAAGGTCACCGACGTGCGCAAGCCGCCGCCGAACGCGCCGAACATCGGCCGGTAGTGCACCGGCTGCGGCGTCGGGATCGATGCGTTCGGGTCGCCCATCGCGGCGGCGGCGATCATGCCGCCCTTCAGGATCAGCGACGGCTTGACGCCGAAGAACGCCGGCTTCCACAGCACCAGGTCGGCGAGCTTGCCGACCTCGATCGAGCCGACCTCGTGCGCGATGCCGTGGGTGATCGCCGGATTGATGGTGTACTTGGCGACGTAGCGCTTGACGCGGAAGTTGTCGTGCCGGCGCTGTCTCGCCGGCCAGCGAGCCGCGCTGCAGCTTCATCTTGTGCGCGGTCTGCCAGGTGCGGATGATCACCTCGCCGACCCGGCCCATCGCCTGCGAGTCGGACGACATCATGCTGAACGCGCCGAGGTCGTGCAGGATGTCCTCGGCGGCGATGGTCTCGCGCCGGATGCGCGATTCGGCGAAGGCGACGTCCTCGGCGATCGACGGCGTCGAGGTGATGGCACACCATCAGCATGTCGAGATGCTCGTCGATCGTGTTGACCGTGTAGGGCCGCGTCGGATTGGTGGACGAGGGCAGCACGTTCGCCTCGCCGCACACCTTGATGATGTCGGGCGCATGGCCGCCGCCGGCGCCCTCGGTGTGGAAGGTGTGGATGGTGCGGCCCTTGAACGCCGCGATGCGTGGTCTCGACGAAGCCCGATTCGTTCAGCGTGTCGGTGTGGATCGCCACCTGCACGTCCATCTCGTCGGCGACGCGCCAGGCAGTTGTCGATCGCCGCCGGCGTCGTGCCCCAGTCCTCGTGCAGCTTCAGGCCGATCGCGCCGGCGCGCACCTGCTCGCGCAGCGGCTCGGGCAGGCTGGCGTTGCCCTTGCCGAGGAAGCCGAGGTTCATCGGGAAGGCATCGGCCGCCTGCAGCATGCGCGTGGATGTGCCACGGTCCCGGGCGTGCAGGTGGTGGCGTAGGTGCCGGTCGCCGGGCCGGTGCCGCCGCCGATCATCGTGGTGACGCCGGACATCAGCGCTTCCTCGATCTGCTGCGGGCAGATGAAGTGGATGTGGCGTGTCGATGCCGCCGGCGGTGACGATCATGCCTTCGCCGGCGATGATCTCGGTGCCGGCGCCGATGACGATCGTCACGCCGGGCTGGATGTCCGGATTGCCGGCCTTGCCGATGCCGGCGATGCGCCCGTCCTTGATGCCGATGTCGGCCTTGACGATGCCCCAGTGATCGACGATCAGCGCGTTGGTGATGACCGTGTCGGCGACATCGGCGGCGCGGCGCTGGCTCTGGCCCATGCCGTCGCGGATCACCTTGCCGCCGCCGAACTTCACTTCCTCGCCGTAGATCGTGAAGTCCTTCTCGACCTCGATCCACAGGTCGGTGTCGGCGAGGCGCACGCGGTCGCCGATGGTCGGGCCGAACATTTCGGCATAGGCGCGGCGCGGATTCTGGCGATCAGTGCCGTCCACCTTGGTCAGGTGGACGTCATCCCGTCGGTGGCGCGGCCATCGCTTCGTCGACCTGGCGTCCCTCCGGAGCTCTAGCCGCCCATCACCTTGCCGCGAAGCCGTAGACGCGCGCTCGCCGGCCAGCGCGACCAGTTCGACCGTGCGCGTCTGTCCCGGCTCGAAGCGCACCGCGGTGCCGGCCGCGATGTTGAGCCGAAAGCCGTAGGCCGGCCTCGCGGTCGAACGCCAGCGCGTCGTTGGTCTCGAAGAAGTGGTAGTGCGAGCCGACCTGGATCGGCCGGTCGCCGGTGTTGGCGCACGGTCGAGCGTGACGGTCGTGCGGCCGGCGTTGATCTCGATCTCGCCGGCCTGGATGTCGATTTCGCCTGGAATCATGAGTCTCCAAATCAGCCACGGAGGACACAGAGGTCAATGAGGAATCCGCTCGTTGCATTCTCTGTGTTCTCTGCGGCTCAGACGATCGGGTTGTGCACGGTCACCAGCTTGGTGCCGTCGGGAAACGTCGCCTCCACCTGGATCTCGGGGATCATCTCGGGCACGCCTTCCATGACGTCGTCGCGGCTCAGCAGCGTCGCGCCCCAGCTCATCAGCTCGGCGACGCTGCGGCCGTCGCGCGCGCCCTCCATGATGGCGGCGCTGATGAAGGCCACCGCTTCCGGGTAGTTGAGCTTGAGGCCGCGCGCCTTGCGCCGCTCGGCGAGCAGCGCGGCGGTGAAGATCAGCAGCTTGTCCTTCTCTCTCGGTGTCAGTTCCATTTCTTTGTCCTTGCTTCTGTGGCGGGCACGGCCCGCCCTACGGCGTTGCTGGGCACTTCGTAGGGCGGCCCGCGGCCGCCGGATCAGTGCGCGAGGGTGCGCCAGCCCTCTCTCCCGGCCTCTCCCCCGAGACGGGAGAGAGGAGGCTCGACCCTCCCCTCTCCCGCTCCGGGAGAGGGGTCGGGGGTGAGGGAATGGCGCACCCGACGTTGCTACGTGTTCCATATGCGGGGCGGAACCGCCTCGCGTCCGGTGAAAGCCGGGCGCAAGAGACTCCACAGGCGCGTGAAATAGTCTCGCGCTGCCTCCGCCGCGGGCCCCAGATAGCGGGCGACCACCAAGCCCGGAAGACGGGTGACGCCGCAGTCGCCGGCACGCGGCTGCACGCGGCGCATCGCGGCGATGAGGTCGGCGTCGGCCTCGGCACCCGCGGCGAGGAGCACGCCGCTCACCGCGTGCCCGCCGAGTCCCGGCGCCGCGTCGAGCAGCGGCGCGCCGCCGGCGATCGTGCCGCGCTCCAGCCAGGCGACGCGGCCGTCCACGACCACGCGGCTGCGCATGCGCAGTTGTCCGCTGCGAAACCGCTCTCCCGCCGCCGTGCGGCCGAAGCACAGCACTTCCCATCCCAGGAAGCGCCCGCCGGCCGCGATGTCGATCTCGGTCTCCATCGTCGCGCGCGCTCCGTCGAACAGGATCGTCTCCTGCGGCAGCCACTCGCACACCGCCCGCGAACCGACTTCGAAGCGCAGACGCTGCGCGCTCTCGCTGCCCTCGCTGCGGTACCACTTGCCGGCGCCGGGAGTGGTGAGCTGGACGCGGGCATCGGCTCCGACGCGGCAGTTCAGATCGAGCGCGTCGCCTCCCGCAATTCCACCCGGCGGATGGACCAGGATCGACTGGCAAACCTGTGCTCCCTCCGGATAGAGCGGCTTCTGTACCAGCAGCGGCCCGCTGTGGCGGCGCGAGGCGAGTACGGTGGCCTGGTCGCGTCGTACGTAATCGAGTTCGAGGCGGGCGTGCCAGCTGCGGGCGACGGCGGGTTCGTGGAGCAGCATCGGTGCATCATACCGCCAGCCGGTCGCGCACGTTGTCCTTGTCCATGTCGACGCCCCTGCCGCGCAGGACGAACTCGCCTCGTTCCATCACCAGATACTGGTCGGCCAGCGAGCGGGCGAAGTCGTAGTACTGCTCCACCAGCACGATCGCCATCTCGCCGCTCTGCGCCAGGGCGCGGATGACGCGCTCGATGTCCTTGATGATCGACGGCTGGATGCCCTCGGTGGGCTCGTCGAGAATCAGCAGCTTGCGGTCCCATCGCCAGCGCACGGCCGATGGCGAGCTGCTGCTGCTGGCCGCCGGAGAGATCGCCGCCGCGGCGGTTCAACATCTGCTTCAGCACCGGGAACATGTCGAAGATGCGCTGCGGGATCTGCGTTCCGCGCGGCTGCGCCGCAAGGCCCATGAGCAGGTTCTCCTGCACCGTCAGCCGCGGAAAGATCTCCCGCCCCTGCGGCACGTAGCCGATGCCGGCCCTGACGCGGGCATGGGAGGGCTGGCGCGTGATCTCGGCGCCGTCGAAGCGGATGCGACCCGAGGCGGCCGGCACCAGGCCCATCAGGGTCTTGAGCAGGGTGGTCTTGCCGACGCCGTTGCGTCCGAGCAGCGCCGTCACCTGGCCGGACGGCGCCTCGAAGCTGACGTCGCGCAGGATGTGGCTGCCGCCGTAATACTGGTTGAGATTGGCGACGGAAAGCATGTCAGCGGCCGAGATAAACTTCGATGACGCGCGGATCGTTCTGCACCGCTCCGAGGGAACCCTCGGCCAGCACCGAGCCTTCGTGCAGCACCGTCACCTTCTTCGCGATGGATTCGACGAACGCCATGTCGTGCTCCACCACGATCAGCGAATGCCTGCCCGCCAGCGACAGGAACAGCTCGGCGGTGCGCTCCGTCTCCTCGTCCGTCATGCCCGCCACCGGCTCGTCGAGCAGCAGCAGCCTGGGATCCTGCATCAGCAGCATGCCGATCTCCAGCCACTGCTTCTGGCCATGGGACAGCAGCCCGGCGGGGCGCCGGGCTTCGCCCTGGAGCCGGATGCGCGTCAGAGTGTCGGCGATCAGCGCTTCCATCTCCTCGTCGGACTGCGCGAACAGGCTGCGGCGCACCCGCTTGTCGGTCTTGAAGGCAAGCTCCAGGTTCTCGTACGCGCTATGCGTTTCGAACACCGTCGGCTTCTGGAACTTGCGCCCGATGCCGGCATGGGAGATCTCCGGCTCGGTGAGCTTGGTCAGGTCGAGAGTCTGGCCGAAGTAGGCGGTGCCGGCGTCGGGGCGCGTCTTGCCGGTGATGACATCCATCATCGTGGTCTTGCCGGCACCATTGGGGCCGATGATGCAGCGCAGTTCGCCGGCGTCCACCGCCAGGGTGAGCTTGTTCAGGGCCTTGAAGCCGTCGAAGCTGACCGTGATGTCGTCCAGGTAGAGGATTACGTTGTGCGACAGGTCGAGTTCGCCCGGCTTGACGTGGTGGGCCAAGCCGGCCCCGCCGTCCTCGCGTTGCCGTTGACGCTCCTGCGCCTCCGGCGCGATCACCAGCCCCGGCGGTGCGATGCCGAACGCAGGCGGAAGCAGAAACTCCCGCATCATGCCCATCACGATTTCGCGCCTCTGGCGCCCGCGACACTCCCCTCTCCTCCCGCGGGAGAGGGGCGGGGGGAGAGGGGAGTGCGGGACGCGGTCATCCGCCGCGCGCCACGATTGCGCGCCGAAAAGGCACCGGGGCAAAGGCGGAACAAGTTCTGGAGTCTCATGCCGCCGCCTGGCGCAGGGCGGGCGCCGGCTGACGCAGCCGCTGCGTGAGCTTGCCGTAGAGCCCGACGATGCCCTGCGGCAGCCACAGCGTCACCACGACGAACATCAGGCCGAGGAAGAACAGCCAGTACTCGGGAAACGCGACGGTGAACCAGCTCTTCGCCAGGTTCACCAGCGCCGCCCCCAGCACCGGGCCGATCAGCGTGCCGCGCCCGCCCACCGCCACCCAGATGGCGATCTCGATCGAGTTGGCGGGGGACATCTCGCTCGGGTTGATGATGCCCACCTGCGGCACGTAGAGCGCGCCCGCCACCGCCGCCATGACGGCCGACAGGGTCCAAACGAAGAGCTTGTAGTGCAGCGGGTTGTAGCCCATGAACATGACGCGGGACTCGGCATCGCGGATCGCGGTGAGCACCCGCCCGAATTTCGAGGTCACCAGATACCGAGCCAGCAGCAGTGCCAGCATCAGCGCAAATGCGGTGGCGGCGAACAGCGCCACCCGCGTTTCGGGCGCGGTGATCGGGTAGCCGAGGATGCGCTTGAAGTCGGTGAAGCCGTTGTTGCCGCCGAAGCCGGTCTCGTTGCGGAAGAACAGCAGCATGAAGGCGAAGGTCAGCGCCTGGGTGATAATGGAAAAGTACACGCCCTTGATGCGGGAGCGGAAGGCGAAGTAGCCGAAGACGAAGGCCAGCAGCGCCGGCACCAGCAGCACCAGCGCTGCTGCCCACAGGAAGTGGTCGCTGCCCTGCCAGTACCAGGGCAGTTGCTTCCAGTCGAGGAACACCATGAAGTCGGGAAGGTCGCTCTGGTACGCGCCGTCGCGGCCGATGCCGCGCATCAGGTACATGCCGAAGCCATAGCCGCCGAGGGCGAAGAACAGGCCGTGGCCGAGGCTGAGGATGCCGCCGTAGCCCCAGATCAGGTCCATCGCCACGGCGACGATGGCATAGCACAGGATCTTGCCCAGCAGCGTGATGACGAAACCCGAGGCGTGCAGCGGATGCGATTCGGGCAGCAGCAGGTGGGCCGCCGGCAGCGCCACCAGCGTGGCGAGCGCGAACAGGCCGATGGCGATCCAGCCGGCGCGCGGTGTGGCGCTGAGAAAGCGCACGATCATCGGGGTGCGCATGGGATCTCCGAAAAGGCAGGGTATCGAGTCGTGAACAAGCCGTCGCGAGCGCGCCGACGCCGGTGCGAGAAGCGCAGCCGTACGGGCGGTACGGTGAGCATCGCTGCTCCAGGATTGGCGGGCGCAGCAGTTTTGTTCATGACTCGACGAAGCGCCCCTTGAGGGCGAACAGCCCCTGGGGGCGCTTCTGGATGAAGACGATGATGAATACCAGCACCGCGATCTTGGCGATCACCGCGCCGGTCCATCCCTCCAGGAACTTGCTCGCCACGCCCAGGCCCAGCGCCGCCCACACCGCGCCGGCGAGCTGTCCCACGCCGCCCAGCACCACCACCATGAACGAATCGACGATATAGCCCTGGCCCATGTCCGGGCCGACGTTGGAGATCTGGGACAGGGCCATGCCGCCCAGCCCGGCGATGCCGGCGCCGATGGCGAAGGCCAGGGTGTCGATGCGGCCCGTGGGCACGCCGACGCAGCTCGCCATCGCCCGGTTCTGGGTCACGGCGCGCACGAACATGCCGAGGCGCGTCTTGTTCATCAGCACCCATACCAGCATCAGCACCGCCAGCGAGAAGCCGATGATGACGATGCGATTGAGGGGCAGCACCACGCCGCTCATCACTTCCACGCCGCCGGACATCCAGGAGGGATTGGCGACCTCGACGTTCTGCGCACCGAAGATCATGCGCGACGCCTGGATCAGCATCAGCGACAGGCCCCAGGTGGCGAGCAGCGTCTCCAGCGGCCGGCCGTAGAGGAAGCGGATCACGGTACGTTCCATCAGCACGCCGACCAGCGCGGCGCAGGTGAAGGCGACGGGAATCGCCGCCACCAGGTACCAGTCCTCGGCGCCGGGAAACCAGGCACGGAACAGCGACTGCATCATGAAGCTGGAATAGGCGCCGATCATCAGCAGTTCGCCGTGGGCCATGTTGATCACGCCCATCACGCCATAGGTGATGGCGAGCCCCAGCGCCGCCAGCAGCAGGATGCTGCCGAGCGACAGGCCGGAGAATATCTTGCCGACATTGTCGGCGAAGGCGAGCCGCCGCTCCACCGCCTTGAGCGCAGCGTGGGCTTCCAGGCGCACGCCGGCGTCGGGCTCGGCGAACTCAGTTCCACGCTTTTCCAGCAGCGCCGCCAGCAGCGTCTTCGTGGACGGGCTGCTGCTCTGGCCCAGGGTCTTGACCGCGGCGCGGCGCAACTGCGGGTCCGGACTCTTGAGGCCGGCCTGGGCCTGAGCCTGAGCCAGCCGCTGCCGGATGCCGGCGTCGCTTTCCTTCTCCAATGCGCGGACGATCAGCGGCAACTGCTCGGGCTCGGCGCCGCTTTCCAACTCCTTGGCCGCGGCGAGGCGCACGTCGCGCTCCGGCGAGAGCAGGCGCAGACCGGCCAGCGCGCCGTTGAGCGCGCCGCGAATGCGGTTGTTGATGGAGATGACTTCGCGATTCCCGGGTGCCGCGGGGAGCGCTGTTCCGCTGGCGGCGTTGACGGCAGCGTCGCCGTCCATGACGATCAGCACGTCGCCCGCCCGGTACAGCGCGTCGGCGGACAGGGCGTTGAGGACGCGCGCCGCGGCCTCGTCGCCGGTCACCGCCAGGGCGTTGATAGCCGCGATCTTGGCGTCGGAATCGTCGCCGGCGAGCCCTTTGACGACATCGGGATCGAGGGCTGCGTAGGCCGGGGCCAGCGCCATCAGGGCGACCACCACCAGCACCTTTCTTGCAAAGGCGATCATGCGAGTCCTCGGGTGGAAGCTGCCGGCGCGCCTGCGCCGGCAGCGCTGCCGCTTACTTGCCTTCCGGCTCGTCCTTCTTCTTGTCGTTGCCCGGGATGTAGGGGCTCCAGGGCGCGGCCTTGACCGGACCCGGCGTCTTCCAGACGACGTTGAACTGGCCGTCCGCCTTCACTTCGCCGATGAACACCGGCTTGTGCAGGTGGTGGTTCTTCTCGTCCATCTTCACCTCGAAGCCGGAAGGCGCCTTGAACTTCTGGCCGGCCACTGCGGCGATCACCTTGTCGGTGTCGGTGCTCTTGGCCTTCTCCACCGCCTGCGCCCACATGTGGATGCCGATGTAGGTGGCCTCCATCGGGTCGTTGGTCACGACCTTGTCGGCGTTGGGCAGCTTCTGCTTCTTGGCCCAATCCTTGTACATCTTGATGAACTTGTCGTTCTCGCCGTTCTTCAGCGACATGAAGTAGTTCCACGCCGCAAGGTGGCCCACCAGCGGCTTGGTGTTGACGCCGCGCAGTTCCTCTTCGCCCACCGAGAACGCCACCACCGGCACGTCGGTGGCCTTGAGGCCGGCGTTGCCCAGTTCCTTGTAGAAGGGCACGTTGGAGTCGCCGTTGATCGTGGAAATGACGGCGGTCTTCTTGCCCTCGCCCGCGAACTTCTTGATCTTGGCGATGATGGTCTGGTAGTCGGAATGGCCGAAGGGGGTGTAGTCCTCCATGATGTCGGCCTCCGCCACGCCCTTCGACTTGAGGAAGGCGCGCAGGATCTTGTTGGTGGTGCGGGGATAGACGTAGTCGGTGCCCAGCAGCACGAAGCGCTTGGCGGAGCCGCCGTCCTTGCTCATCAGGTATTCCACCGCGGGAATCGCCTGCTGGTTGGGCGCGGCGCCGGTGTAGAAGACGTTCTTCTCCAGTTCCTCGCCCTCGTACTGCACCGGGTAGAACAGCAGGCCGTTCAACTCCTTGAACACCGGGTTGACCGACTTGCGCGACACCGAGGTCCAGCAGCCGAACACCACCGCCACCTTGTCCTTTGTCAGCAACTGGCGCGCCTTCTCGGCGAACAGCGGCCAGTTCGATGCCGGATCCACCACCACCGGCTCCAGCTTCTTGCCCATCACGCCGCCCTTGGCGTTGATCTCGTCGATCGTCATCAGGGCGGTTTCCTTCAGCGCGGTCTCGGAGATCGCCATGGTGCCCGACAGCGAATGCAGGATGCCGACCTTGATGGTATCGGCCGCGCCGGCCGTCAGCGGCAGGGTGCCGATGGCTGCCAGGGATGCGGAAAGAGTCAGTGCTTTGACGAAGGATCTGCGTTTCATCGGGTACCCCTTGAGAGAGAAGATAGGCGGAGCGATGTGCTCTCGGGAGTACCTCTTAGCGAGGGGCGTGCCAAGCCCGGCGACGACTCGATCTGCGAATTCTACGGGCCGTTCGCCGGGAGCCGGCGGCATGGGGAAAAGGGCTATGCAACAGCGAGTTGCACGGGCCGGCGGATGGCAGTTCGGCGCTTTCGGGTACCCGGCGGCGCCGGGCGAATCCAAGCTGCGGGGAACGGGAGGCGCTACATTGGTGCGTCGCAAAATTCCGGAATCACCAAACTGGTGCCACTGCGGTGACGCCTGTCGCCGTGCTCGGCCGGGTGGACAGTCAATTCAGCTCGGGGAAGCGCTCCAGCCACATCCAGGCCGCACCGAGAACGACCACCATCACGAACGTCGATGTGCCTGTCATGAAGCAGCAGGCGGCGGGAACGACCCACTCGAAGCCGCGGTCGAGGACGCTGCCGAAGGCGAACCAGCCACCGCTGACCAGGGACCACTTGAGGATGAAACCGGGCAGGAAGACGCGCATGGCCCGGTTGTGACGGTAGTTCTGCTGTCGTTCCAGCGTCGAGCCGCGGCTGACGTCGCGGAAATACTGGAACGGCCACAGGTAGCGGTAGAACAGACGCCACAGCGGTTCCATCGTCTGGTGCACGCACGCCATCTTGTCCCGGTCCTTTCGTCGGCAGCAGCAAACGTCAGAGTGGCCCAAGACTATAGCGAACCCGCGGCGCACCGCATATGCGCATTGCAGCATGCGCTTGCCCCAACTGCCGGCGCACGACAGGACTGGCGCACCAATAAAAACGGGGGCAGCGCCCCCGTGTGGTGAGTTCGGCTGCCGCCGAATTCCTTACTCCACCTTGGCTTTCTTGCGCAGATCCGCGATCTGTTCCTGGACGGCCTGCTGCTGCAGACGCTGCTGCAGGCCCGGCTTGGCTTCCTCGAGACTCGGCAGTTTCATGTCGCGCACGTCTTCCTGCAGGATCACGTGATAGCCGAAGTCGGTCTTGACCGGCGTCTCGGTGTACTTGCCCTTCTGCAGCCCGGTCAGCGCGTCGGCGAAGGGCTTGACGTAGTTGGCCGGGGGCGCCCAGCCGAGATCGCCGCCCTTGTCCTTGGAGCCTGGATCCTTGGATTGCGCCTTGGCGAGATCCTCCATCTTTTCGCCCTTCTTCAGCTTCTCGATGACCGACTTGGCTTCGTCCTCCTTCTCCACCAGCACGTGACGCGCCTTGTATTCCTTGTTGCCCAGCGCCTTGACGATGTTGTCGTATTCCTTCTTGATCTGCTCCTCCGACACCGCATGCGTCTTGATGAAATCCTGCAGGTAGGCGCGCACCAGCACCGCCTCGCGCGCCAGATCCATCTGGCCGACGATTTCCGGCTTCTTGTCCAGGCCCTTCTTCTTGGCTTCCTGTGCCAGCAGTTCGCGGCGGATCAGTTCTTCCTTGACCTGCTTCTGCAGATCCGGCGAATCGGCCGTGCCTTGCGTCTTCTGCTCGGCGATCATGGCGTCGGCCCGCACCTGGGGAATCTTGACGCCGTTCACCGTGGCGACGGTGGTGGACTTCGGCGCGTCCTTCTTGGTCTCCGCGGCGACGGCTGCCACGGGCAGGGCAGCGGCGATCAACAGGACGAGCAGGGAATTAGGTTTAAGTTTCATCAGACTTCCTTGTAGTCAAAAAAATTGGGCTTCGTCCGGAGTCTGCGCCCGCATGGTGAGAGCGTGGACCTCGCGGCGCATCAGCCCGCCGAGCGCATCGTACACCATGCGGTGGCGTTCAAGGGTGGATTTTCCAGCAAATATGGGGGCGACGATGCGCATGCGGTAGTGGCCGCCGCCGCCTTTCGCCCCCTCGTGACCGGCATGGCGCGCACTTTCGTCCTCGATTTCCAGCGCTGCCGGTGCCAGTACGGCCAGGCGCCGCTGCATTTCCTCGATCACGTTCATGCCGCCGCCCTGCGCTTGCGTCCGCTGCCGTTCGCCTTGCTCGCAACTGCGCCGACTCGGTGGCTCACGGCGGCAGCACTTTCTTGAACGGGCGTGCCAGTGTGCGCGCAAATACGCCTGCCGCGACATAGGGATCGGCATCCAGCCAAGCCTGGGCTTCCGCCAGGGAGGGGAACTCGGCGACGATCAGGCTGCCGGCGAAGCCGGCCGGGCCGGGGTCGGGGGAATCGATGGCCGGCATCGGGCCGGCCAGCACCAGGCGGCCTTCCTCCTGCAACTGCGTGATCCGGTGCAGATGGGCGGGACGGGCGGCGAGGCGCTGGGCGAGGGTGCCGGGCGCATCCTCGCCGATGAGGGCGTAGAGCATCACTTTTCTTCCTCGATGTACTTCGCCAGGAACATGCCCTGGGCGATGACGAAGGCGAACATCAGACCCATGCCGCCGAACAGCTTGAAATTGACCCAGGTGTCGGTGGAAAAGCTGAAGGCAACGAACAGGTTGGCGAACCCCATAAAGGTGAAGAAGACGACCCAGGCTGCGTTGAGCTGACCCCAGACCGGCTCCGGCAGTTTCACCTGCTGCTCCATCAGGGTGCGGATCAGATTCTTGTGGAACGCGACGGAGGAAACCAGCAGCGTCAGCCCGAACAGCCAGTAGAGCACGGTCGGTTTCCACTTGATGAAGGTCTCGTCGCGCAACAGGAGGGTGGCGCCGCCGAACACCACGATGATCCCCAGGCTTACCCAGAGCATGGTGTCCACCTTGCGTCCGCGCAGCATGAGCCATCCGATCTGGCCGAAGGTGGCGACGATGGCCACCACCGTGGCCAGCAGGATCGGCGCCTGGGCCGAGGCCACGGCGCCGCCCAGGCTGCCCAGCAGGCCGGAGGCGAAGGCGGCGGCGGACTCGGGATTCTTCTCCGCCACCTTGAAGGCAACGAAGAACAGGATTACCGGAAACAGATCGAAGAGGAATTTCATGCGGCGCGATTATACCGGGGCCGGGGGCTTGCGGTGCGGCGGCGCCGGGCGGCATCCGCCAAGGACGGCCGGGGGAATCAGGACTTGTCCCTGTCCAGCTTGAGCGAGGCCGAGTTGATGCAGTAGCGCAGGCCGGTCGGCTGCGGGCCGTCGGGAAAGACGTGGCCGAGATGGGCGCCGCACTGGCTGCAATGCACTTCGGTGCGGCGCATGAAATGGCTCCGGTCCTCCTCGGGCTCGACGTTCGCGGCTTCCTGCGGCTGCCAGAAGCTCGGCCAGCCGCTGCCCGACTCGAACTTGTGCTCCGAGCCGAAGAGAGGGGCGCCGCAGCAGGCGCAGCGATACGTGCCGTCTTCGTGGCAGTCCCAGTACTCTCCGGTGAAGGGGCGCTCGGTGCCCTTGCGCCGCGTTACCTCATATTGCTGGGGGCTGAGTTCGGCGCGCCACTCGGCGTCGCTCTTCACGATTTTCGGCATGGATGGGGCAGTCCTGGCGGTCACGGGTGCGCGACGGAACACGCATCCCGGGGGGCGCGGGTGGGCTGCACCCGCACCGGCCCGTCGGCGCATTCCGTGGCGCTTTGAACCGTGATGTTCGGCTTTGGTTCCGGCGGAGCGTCAGCGCGCCGTGTAGCCGCCGTCGATCACCAGTTCGGTGCCGGTGATGAACTTCGCTTCGTCCGAGGCGAGGAAAAGCACGCCATAGGCGACGTCGGTCGATTCGCCCATGCGGCCCAGCGGATGCTCCCGCGACATGGCGTTATGGGCCATCTCCTGCGCCACCCCGTCCGATTCGGCCATGGCGTCGTTCCAGATGAAGCCCGGCAGCACGGCGTTGACGCGAATGAGATCATCGGCATAGGCCAGGGCGTCGGACTTGGTCATGATGCGCACCGCGCCCATCGAGGCGTGGTAGGGGGCGAGGTGGGGCGAGCTCACCAGGCCGTAAATCGAGGAGATGTTGACGACGCTGCCGGCGCCGGCATGGCGCATGAGCGGAATCGCATGCTTGGTGCAGAACAGCACGCCCTTGACGTTGATCGCCATCACCGAATCCCACTGCGCCTCGGTCACCGAATCCGTCGGGCTGTCCGGGCCGCCGACGTTGGCGTTGTTGACGAGGACGTTGACGCGGCCGAACTGGGCGCGGATCTCGCCGAAGACGCGGGTCACGTCTTCCTCCTGGGATACGTCGAGATGCCAGTAGCGGGCGTTGCCGCCGGCCTGCTTGATCTCGGCGACCGTCGCTTCGCCCGCCTCGTCCTCGATGTCCAGCACTGCCACCGCCGCGCCCTCCCGCGCCAGCAGCAAGGCGGTGGCGCGGCCCACGCGCAGTGCTCCACCCGTCACAACGGCAACCTTGCCCTGCATCCGATTCATGTTCTTCCTCCCAGTGATAAGTCAATCCAACGGGATCCCGCTCCGATCCCGCAGCAACCTCGAATGCTAGCAGGAAACGCGGGCCCGCATGCCGCGTCCGGCCCCCTGCGCACTCTGCGCGTCACCCTCCTGCGTGTGCTCGACGCGAGTCATCAATGCAGATGCACCGGCGCCGCATCGTCTTCCTCCGGCAACTCGGCATGCTCCGGCTCGCCGTCGGGGTTGGGGTAGAGCGGGGCGCCGCAGTCGTCGCAGTATTCCAGAGGGAAACGGTGATCCAGCGCCATCACCTCCGCCACCCCCGCCTCCTTGAGCACGGCCTCGATCTGGCTGGTGACGTCGGCGCTCTCGTCCTCCGCATCCAGCAACGGCCAGACCACGCCGTGGATCACGCCCGGCTTGTTGCGCAGGGTGAAGCCGATGCGGTACTCCTCGAGTCGGTGCTCGTGAAACGGCGCCACCACCGCGCGCAGTCCGGACGGCTGGACGTTGAGGGAGGTCTTGAGGAACAGCACCGACGCGCGCAGAGAGTAGGGACGCGCCTGGCGGTCCGCCTCGCGGCAGGCGGCGTGATAGCCGTCGGGCAGCAGCAGTTCGAAGGCGCAGCCGGTCAGCAGTGGCTGCAGGCTGGCGCCGCCCTGGGCATGCCACTGGGTGGCGGCGCTCTCGCGCGTACCGTCGGCTTCCTGCCAGCGGAACATGGCCTTGCCCCGGGGCGCCGCCACCAGGCCCACCACATAGCGCATGTCGGACAGGAACTGGGCCGTTTCCGGCAGATCGGAGGGGTCGAGATGCAGATTGTTCGACTTCAGCGCCGCGTCGCGCAGTTCCTGCGCCAGGCGGTAGGTGTCCACATAGGTGCGCGGCAGATGGTCCGGGCTGAACAGATAATCGGCAAGGGCGACGCGGGTGTCGTCGGCGAGGACATGGGCCCCGATCTGGACGCGGATATTGTCCAGCGTGTCCGCCGGGATCGGTCCGGCCGGAATGGAGTAGCGCGACCAGGCCAACAGCGGGGCGGCGATCAGCAGGGTGTCGAAGGTCTCTGCGGCAGCGGTCGCGGTGCCGCCTTCGACGCAGTATTCGATGGTGTCGGCCAGTTCGTCGTAGGCCCGGCTGTTGGCCCGGTACAGATGGTCGAGGGCGGTATTGAGCGCATCCTCGTTGCCGGCCGCGAGCAGTCGGTCCAACTGCGCGGACAGCCGATCATCCCAGAACCGGTCTTCGACGCGGCTGCCGGAGTGGCTCAGGCCGGTGGCGAGCAACGTCAGTTGTTCGGCCTCGCGGGTGAGGCGGGCGCGGGAACCGAAGCGGGAGCGTTTCATGTGCGCAAATCCAGTCGGAGAGAGAAACGCGCATTTTACTCCGTTGCTTTCCGCGCCGCTTCGGTCAGCGAACGTTGCGGAAGAACCCGCCCGGATAGCTCAAGCCCAGGGCGTCACAGGCGCGGATCAGCACCACCCGCGCCAGGCTGCGCCAGACTCCCATCTGCACGAACTTGCGCGAATCCGTGACCACGACGAGGGACAGGAACACCGGCCTCCCCTTCTTGCGCAGGATGTCGCTCAGGGCGATGTCTTCCATCAACCGATGCGGGAAGCCGCCCGCGGCCAGGAAAAGTTCGCGGCTGGCGAACAGGGCCTGGTCGCCATAGAACACCTGGGTCAGGCGGCAGCGCCAGTTGTGCAGGCGCGAGATGAGCCGCAGGCGCCAGTCGGCGGCGGAAAAGAGGTGGCGGAAGCCGCCCCAGCACGGCTCTTCCGACGCCGCCAGGCTTTCCAGGGCCGTCATGGCGCCGGGAGGAAGCAGCGTGTCGGCGTGCAGGAACAGCAGCAGACGGCCGCTGGCGATGCCGGCGCCGGCGTTCATCTGGCTGGCGCGGCCGGGCGGCGCGGCGACGACCCGCACCGCCGGATGCTGTGCCAGAAGCCGGCGGCTGCCGTCGCTGCTGCCGCCGTCGACGGCGATGACTTCGAACCCGCCCGGCTGGGCGAACAGCGCCGCCAGGGTCGCCGGCAGCGCCTTTTCTTCGTTGAGGAAAGGGATGATGACCGAGACGGTCATGGCACGGAGCTCGCAAGTCGGCGGATCTTCCGCATTACAGCCCCTTCACGAGTCTAGCAGTTGAAGAACACCGGATGAACCGGCCTCCCCAGCGGCAGGCAGAGGAGGAGGATGCATGCAGCGCTTCGTGTATTTGACTCATGTCAAGGTAACCCTGCAGCGGCAGGGGAGAATTTTGGCGGAATCACGGAGGTGTCGGGGCTGTCCGACAACAAAAATTTAATCAAGAAAGGGGCTGCGCGATGGAAGAGTCCGGGAGGTTCCGTTGGTGCGGTTTTTGGGCATCTGCGGTGTTGGGGCTGCTGCTTGCCATTCCTAGTTTCAGTGCGCAGGCAGCGCGCCCGAGCGGCGAAATCGGCAAGAATTGGGGCAATCCCAAAGGCCAGGAGTGCGTGGACTGCCACTTGACCGAGACCCCGGGGCTCACTGGGAGTGGAACCACAGCCAGCACGGCCAGAACGGCGTCAACTGCCTCGACTGCCACGGGGCCGAGAAGGGCGACATGGATGCCTTCATGCACGAGGACGCGCTGATCTCCATCGTCGTCACCCCCAAGGACTGCGCCAAGTGCCACGAGACCGAGTTCCAGGAGATGGACGGCTCCCACCACGCCAAGGCCGGCAATATCCTGGCCTCGCTGGACAACCTGATGGGCGAGGTCGATCGGCGGCCCCGCGGCGGTGAACGCCGGCTGCCGGCAGTGCCACGGCGCCGGAGTTCATGACCGAGGGCAAGAACAAGGGCCGGCCCCTGCCGGCACCTGGCCCAACACCGGCATCGGCCGCATCAACCCGGACGGCTCCAACGGCTCCTGCTCCGCCTGCCATGGCCGCCACCGCTTCTCCCGCGCCCAGGCCCGCACCCCGGACACCTGCGGCAAGTGTCACGTCGGCCCCGACCATCCGCAGATCGAGGTCTACAACGAGTCCAAGCACGGCATCATCTACCGCGCCAAGGTGGACGAGATGAACCTGGACTCCGACAAGTGGGTCGCCGGCGTGGACTACTCCGCCGCCCCCACCTGCGCCACCTGCCACATGAGCGCCGGCGGCAAGGAGAGCAAGACCCACAACGTCGGCGAGCGCATCTCCTGGACCCTGCGTCCGCCCATCTCCACCAAGATCAACCTGGTCAAGCTGGAGAACGGCGACGAGTTCGACGTCCCCGAGGGCAAGCCGATCCCCGAGGTCGGCGACGAGGCCAAGGGCTCCAAGGTCGTCGAGGTCCTGACCTGGAAGGACCGCCGCGGCAAGATGGAGAAGCATCTGCTTCGGCTGCCACGCCACCTACGTGGTCGAGGGTCACTACAAGCAGTTCGACGACGTGGTCGATCTCTACAACGAGAAGTTCGCCAAGCCCATCGCCGCCATCATGGACGAGCTCAAGGAGCAGGGCTACATCACGGCCGCGCCCTTCGACGAGAAGATCGAATGGACCTGGTGGGAGATCTGGCACCACGAGGGCCGTCGCGCCCGTCACGGCGCCTCCATGAACGGCCCGGACTACACCTGGTGGCACGGCATCTACGACGTGGCCAAGAACACCTACTTCGAGTGCATAAGGCACCACCGAGGCGGCCCCGTCGTCGAGGGCGAAGCGACGGACGAAGCGGCGGTCGATGCGGTCCTTCCAACTCCAGACCCAGCGCCCCTCCCAGGACAACGGCCCCCACAGTCCGACCGCGTACTTATCGCCGGCGCTGATGAGCGCCAGGGCGCGGCTTTGCGGCCGCCAGGGGGCGGGTGCCGCGCCGTTCAGGGCGGCGCGCAGGTTGCGCGCCAGGGGTGGACCGGCGCGCACCGCGTACACGCCCGACTTCGGCCGCGGCGCGCCCGCCATGGTGGCGATGTCGCCCGCGGCGAAGATGTCTTCGTGGGAGGTGGAGCGCAGGTGCGGGTCCACCAGGATGAAACCGCGGTCGTCGCAGGCCAGACCGGCGGCGCGCGGCCATTCCGGCGCGCTGCTGCCGGTGGCCCAGACGATGAAATCGGCGCTCACGGCCGTGCCTTCCGCAAGCAGCAGTGATCCCGCATCCACCCGCGCCGCCGGCTTGCCCGCCAGCACGCGCACGCCGCGCGCTTCCAACTGGCGCTCGACGCGTCGGCGCACGCCGGACGGGAAGCCGGGAAGAATGGTCGTGTGTGTCGGTTGCCAAGGAGAAGGTCGCGGGCCCGGCGCGGTGCTCGGTGCGCAGCCGGTCGATCCGGTGCTGCAGCGCCAGGATCACCTCGCAGCCGGCGGCGCCGGCTCCCACCACCGCGACGGCGGCGCTGCGGTCCGGCGCAAGTCCGGCGCAGAACGCGTCCAGATCGAGAACGAAGTGGTCGATCGGCTTCACCGGATGCGCGTGCTGCAGGACACCGGGCAGGCCGAAAGTGCCGGGGGTCGAGCCCGTGTCGATGGAAAGCAGGTCGTAGTCGAGGGCCTCGCCGTCATCGCACTCGATGCGCCGGGCGGCGGGGTCGAGGCGCGTCGCCCGCGTGCGCAGGAAGGTGCAGCCACAGGCATGGCACAGGGGCAGCAAATCGACGCAGCCATCCTCGTAGCGATAGTGGCCGGCGATCACCCCCGGCATCATGCCGGAGTAGGGGGCGAGCCGCGTCGGGCTGACGAGGATCAGTTCGACGCCGGCCAGCGGCGCCCGGACGAAGCGCCTCCAGCACGAACAGATGGGCGTGGCCGCCGCCGAGGAGGATGAGTCGCTTCACCGCGAACCTCCATCCACCGTAGGAAGGGACGTTCTCGACCGCAATTGCGAGGCAGGTGACAGCGAGGTAGGATGTGTATGCATTGCAGAGGAGATACACACTATGCGCACCAATATCGTGATCGACGACAAACTCATGGAGGATACGCTGCGGGCGGGCACGCAGGCGACCTGATTTTGACGGAGGTGCTCAAGGATTCGTCAGTGACCATGATTTCCGCCAAGCGACGAAGCTGCTGACGTCGCCTCCTCATGGTCGATCTCGGAGGACGGGAACATCGCCATACAGGCGGCGAAGAACATCCGCACGCTGCGGTCCCTCGGCGTCACGGTGCGCAAGACGATCGACACGGTGATTGCGACGCGCTGCATCGAAAGCGGGTTCGCGCTCCTGTACAGCGACAGGGATTTCGACCCGTTCGTGGAACACCTCGGACTCCGCCCGGCGGATTGAGGGGCTTGATTCCAGTTTTCTTGTCCCTTCTCGTCTGCCTGAACGCTCGAACTAATCCGTGACAAGCGTGACCGCAGCCTGCCCCGTCGTCTTGTCGATGCTGAACCGCATTTCGCAGTACTCGTTTTGCGGTTCGACCGGCGTGGGGTCGTCGGCGCAACTGCATCCGGCGATGATGCCGGAGAAGAACACGCCGACCTTTGCCTCGATGAATCCGGGCGCGTCGGTCACGCTGATGACCATCACCTGGAACGGGCCGTCCAGCGCATAGCTGGTCGTGCTCACACCCTGCTGCAAGGGAAGCTGGCGGGAGCCCAGTTGCTCGATCTCCTGCTTGAGGACATCCTTGAACCGGGAGGAGTTCCAGGCGCGCAAGGACTGGGGAAGATGAATCATGGTCTCGTCGTGGCCATACACGGCGTGCATTATCCGGGAATCCCGGCGAAGCGCCCAGCGACGGCCGGGATGGGTTTCAGCCGGCTCGGCATTGGCGCCAAATCTCGATCAATTCCGCCGCCGATCCCTAGCGCGCGCCGCGCAATGTGATGTCGCCGAAGTAGCTCACCGCCTTCTCGCGGGTGTTGTCGGTATCGGTGGCGACGATGACGGCGGTGATGGGCGGCGGCTCCTCGCCGTAGGCCTTGCGGTAGTCCTCCACGATGTCGTGTTCCTGCTGCAGCCAGCGGCCTGTTCCGGAGGCGGCGTTGGCGGCGACGATCATGCGCAGGCGCCGGGTGTAGGCGCTCCAAGTCGTGTATCCCACCGCCTGCCGGTTGTCCCAGACGTAGCACAGGCCCGCCGTCGGGATCGGGTCGCCGTAGATCAGGCGCGCGGCGGCGATCCTGGCGCGTTCGAGCAGGGGAAGCTTGCTGACGTCGTAGTCGAACAGCACATAGACGCGCGCGACGTAGTCGTCTCCCTCCTTGGTGCGAATGTCGGCGTGGGCGAGCGTGCTCTCCGTGCGCCAGGTCCAGGACAGCCACGGGCTTGCCTTCGGGTCGGCGCGCAGCGGATGGATCACGGCCGATACCGAGGCGTCGGCCTCGGCCTTGAGCACCACCTTGCCGTCCAGTTCGACCAGGGAATACCGGGTGACGCGCTCCGGCTTGCCCAGGGTGTAGCGCTGCCAGCCGGCGGGTAGTTCGTCGCCGGGCCGGACTCTCGAAAAAGCGGCGATGTCGGGCGCATCCGCGGCCAGGGCGAGGCCGGTGCAGGCGACCAGCAGCGCGCTAGCGAGTCGCTGCCGGCGCATGCGCGCTGTCGTCCAGATCGACCAGTCCGGACGCGGCGAGCCGCGCCAGGTCAGCCGGCCGGTCCACATCCCATAGCGTGCGCAGTTCACGCCAGCGCAGGCCGCGGGCAGCCAGGCGGGCGCGCTGCTGCGCCAGCACCGATGGCGTGCCCCAGGCGATGCCGTCGAACAGATCCGGCTTCAGACGGCCGATGCCGATCAGCACGTAGCCGCCGTCCTCCGCCGGTGCAATGACCGCGTCGCAATCGGCGCCGAGCGCCTGCGCCGCGTCGCGCAGATCGGCGGGAGCAAGCGCCGGACAATCGGTGCCGATCAGGATCACCGGGCCCCGCACCAGCAGGCGGGCGCAGGCATGCGCCATGCGCGCTCCGAGGTCGGCGCCGACCTGCTGCGACAGGGCGATGGCGAAATCCCGGGCGCAGGCGCGAAAGAACGGATGGTCCGCAGCGGGCGCGCAGCACAGTTCGACCGGGCCGACGCCGGCGGCGAGCGCCGTGGCCAGCGCCCGGCGCGTCAGCCGCGCTTGCAGCGCGGCGGCGCCGGCCGCGCCCAGGGCCGGAGTCAGCCGCGTCTTCGCCAGCCCGGGTTCGGGCGCCTTGGCGAGGACGACGACGGCGCACTCAACGGCGCGCGGCGTCATACAGGCCGGCGAGGCGGCGCGGGTCGGCGCCGAAGAAGTAGGCCAGCCGCAGGCGCCACATGAGCAGGATGGTGCGCAGGGCGCCGTGGCGCTCCCAGCGCCGGCCGGACGTGGCGATCCGCTGTTCCAGGAACAGTGGCCGGCTGCCGCGCTTGAGGACCTTCGACAAGGCGATGTCCTCCATCAGTGCGATCGGCGGAAATCCGCCGCAGGTACGGAAACGTCCGGCCTGCACGAACATGCCCTGGTCGCCGGTACAAATGCCGCTCAGCCGCGAGCGCAGGTTCATGAGGCGGGCGACCAACGGCAGCAGGGGGTGGCGGCCTTCGATCGCGATGTCGAAGCGGCCCCAGGCTCGCCCTGATCGCCGCAGGGCGCCCAGGATCAGGAGGTCGGCGTCGGCCGGCAGCCGCGAATCCACATGCAGGAACAGGAACACTTCGCCCCGGGCGACCTTCGCGCCGGCGTTCAACTGCGCCGCCCGCCCGGGCGGCGCCTCGATCACGACATCGGCATGGGGCGCGCCAGCTCGCGCGTGCCGTCGCGGCTGCCGCCGTCGGCCACCACGACCTCGCAGCCGCGCGCGCGCAGCGGAGCCAGCCGCTGCAGGGCGGGCGCCGCCAGCGCCGCCTCGTTCAGCACCGGCACGATGATCGAAAGCGGCGCGATCGCCATCTACTTCATCGGAAAGAGCACGCGATACGCGCCGTAGCCTTCCTTTTCCAGGTCCGAGGCGGGAATGAAGCGCAGCGCCGCCGAGTTCATGCAATAGCGCTGGCCGGTGGGCGCCGGGCCGTCGTCGAAGACGTGGCCGAGGTGCGAGTCGGCGTGCTTGCAGCGGACCTCGGTGCGCGCGGCCGAAGAGCGTGCGGTCCGGCTTGAGGCTGACGTTGGCCGGCTCCAGCGGCCGGGTGAAGCTGGGCCAGCCGGTGCCGGAGTCGTACTTGTCGAGCGAGCTGAAGAGCGGCTCGCCGGAGACGACGTCCACGTAGATGCCGGGCTGTTTGTTGTCCCATAGTCGTTGGTGGAACGCCCGCTCCGTCCCTTCCTTCTGCGTGACATGGAACTGCTCCGGCGTCAGCTTCGCTTTCAGTTCCGCCTCGCTCGGCTTGCGGTAGGCGCTGGCGTCCCAGGCATACGCCGCGCTGCCGCCGACGGCCGCCAGCAGTGCCCACGCCACCCCCCACACGGTGCGTCGAACAAGGTCAAGGCTTCGCGTCGTTCAGCCGCCAGTCGTAGTCAAGGAACTTCAAGCCGAGCCTGCTGTTCCCGGATCGCATGCTGCTGCGTCGGATGCGTCCGCGAGCTTGTCGGCGTAGCCGGCGAGGAACTGGTCGACCGAGGCGAACCCCTTCCAGCCGCGGGAGAAGTCCTTGCGGTACCAGTCGAAGATGCCGGACACCTCCAGTCTGCCGCTGGCCGGATTGTAGCGATTGCGTGAGCGATCGGAGAGAAAGCGCAGCGCCTGCTCATCGAGCTGACGGTCGAGGCGGGTGGCCGAACGCTTCCTCGCGCAGCATCGGACAGCCGATCGAGGCACAGTTCACCGCGAAGTGAATGCGCGGATCGTCGAAGGCCCCTGGGACGCGGATCGTCTCGTGCTCGATGTCGTCCAGGCTTTGCGCCTTGCCGAGCAGGGTGAAGAAGCGGTCCTTCCACGGGTTGCCGACGAAACTGCCGAAGTCCCGTATCGACTCGAGATCCGGGTAGCGCTGTCAGAACCTTCTCGACGGTGTAGGCGTTGTAGGCGTTGATCAGGAAGGCGAGCCGCTGCGCCTTGTTCCATCCGGCATAATCCTGCGGCGACACCTGGGACAAGCTGTCGAGGTAGGCCTTGAGCGTTGCGCGGTCCCGGGCGAAACCAGCATAGCGCACCTTGGAGGCCTTGCCGCCGTCGATCACGAGGACGTGGCGTTTGAGCAGTTCCGTCCATGCCCTGTGTTCATGGTCGAAAGCGGCCGGAGCCGCGCTCGAGAACAGCAGCGCGAACGCGAGGAAGAGCAGCGCCCTCATTGCCGTGCCTCCAGGGCGGGTGGGCTCACGACACTTGCGTCCTGATCGTAGGGATGCCTGCGCCGACGACTGGCGACGACTCTCCGCGCATCCAGGCGTGGTAGCGCTCGACCCAGGCCAGCAGGCGCTGCGGCGCGTGGGCGCGCTTCCAGACGCCGGCGGCGTACTTGTTGGCCTCGGCCAGCGTCGGATAGATGTGGATGGTGCCGAGGATCTTGTTCAGGCCGAGGCCGTGCTTCATCGCCGCGACGTATTCGGCGATCAGGTCGCCGGCGTGCTCGCCGACGATGGTCACGCCGAGGATGCGGTCCTTGCCGGGCACCGTCAGCACCTTGACGAAGCCGTGCGCCTCCTCGTCGGCGATGGCGCGGTCCAGATCGTCGATGCCGTAGCGTGGTGACCTCGTAGGCGATGCCCTGCTCCCTGGCCTCCGTCTCGTTCAGACCGACCCGCGCCACCTCGGGGTCGGTGAAGGTCGCCCAGGGGATCACCGAGTAGTCGGCCTTGAACTTGCTTGAAGCGGCCGAACAGCGCATTGACCGCGGCATACCAGGCCTGGTGCGCGGCGGTGTGGGTGAACTGGTAGGGTCCGGCCACGTCGCCGCGGCGTAGATGTTGGGATAGAGGGTCTGCAGATACTCGTTGGTCTCGACCGTGCGCGCCTGCGGTGAGCGGGATGCCCAGTTCCTCCAGACCGTAGCCCCGGGTGTTGGCGACCCGGCCGACGGCGCACCAGCACCGCGTCGAAGGGGATGCGACGCTCTGCGCCCGTCGTGCTCGGCGACCAGGATCTTCTCGCCGTTCTCGACGAGGAAGCGCTTGGCCTTGTGGTCGACCAGCACGTCGATGCCCTCGGCGCGGAAGCGCTGCGTCACCAGTCGCCGAGACTTCCGGGTCCTCGCGCATCATGATGCGCGGCAGCATCTCCACCTGGGTCACCTGGGAGCCGAGGCGGGCGAAGGCCTGCGCCAGCTCGCAGCCGATGGGCCCGCCGCCCAGCACCACCAGGCGCCGCGGCAGCTCGCGCAGCTCCCAGACGTGTCGGAGGTGAGGTAGCCGACCTCCTCGAGTCCCGGGGATCGGCGGCACGAAGGGCCGGGCGCCGGCGGCGATGACGATGGCGCGGGTGGTGAGGCGTGCGCTGCCTGCCGTCCGCCGGCTTGACCTCCACCGTCCAGGGCGAGGTGATCCGCGCCTCGCCCTGCACGCACTCCACGCCGAGGCCCGTGTAGCGCTCCACCGAGTCGTGGGGCTCGACGGTCTCGCATCACCCGCTGCACCCGCTCCATGACCTCGGCGAAATCGAAATCGGCATTGGCCTTGCGCGATGCCGAACTCCGGCGCGCGCCGCATGTGGGACAGCAGCTTGGCGGAGCGGATCAGCGCCTTGGACGGCACGCAGCCGGTGTTGAGGCAGTCGCCGCCCATCCGGTGCTTCTCGATCAGCGTCACCTTGGCCTTCACCGCCGCGGCGATGTAGGCCGTCACCAGCCCGGCCGAGCCGGCGCCGATCACCACCAGATTGCGGTCGAAGCGCGCGGGCTTCGGCCAGCGTCGCGTAGACCTTGCGCGCCTGGACCAGGTCCAGCGACCTTCTTCGCGGCCAGCGGGAAGACGCCCAGCAGGGCGAAGGAGACCAGCAGTCCGGGCGAGAGGATGCCCGGCAGCGAGTCGATCTGCGCGAGCTGGGTGCCGGCGTTCACATAGACGAGGGTGCCGGCGAGCATGCCGAGCTGGCTCACCCAGTAGAAGGTGCGGGTGGCGATGGGCGTGAGGCCCATCACCAGATTGATGACGAAGAACGGGAAGAGCGGCACCAGGCGCAGGGTGAACAGGTAGAAGGCGCCGTCCCTCGCCATGCCGTCGTTGATCGCCCTCAGCTTGTCGCCGAAGCGCGCCTGCACCCAGTCGCGCAGCAGGAAGCGCGACACCAGGAAGGCCAGGGTGGCGCCGATGGTCGAGGCGAAGGAGACGACGAGGGTGCCCACCAGCAGGCCGAAGATGGCGCCGCCCGCCAGCGTCATGATGGCCGCGCCGGGCAGCGACAGGGCGGTCACCGCGACGTAGATCGCGAAGTAGATCAGGACGGTCTGCAGCGGATGCGCCCCGTAGTAGGCGTCGATCGCCGCCTGCTGCGACTTGAAGAAGTCCAGGCTGAAGTACCGTCCGAGGTCGAAGGCGAAGAACGCGGCGACCGCCGCGACGACCGCGATCAGGACGATCCATCGCGTCCTGCTCATTGCGGAAAATGCGGTTTACCCGCCGCTGCGCTGGGATGGCAACAGGAAGCCGCGGCGTGGGACTGCAGGCACGCTGGCCGAAGGGGAGCGGCAGTTCCGCCGGAAGGAACGGCGCGATCGCCCGGTGCCCCCGCCGTGCTCATTCCAGAGCCTGGTCGATGAGCGGGCCGGCGGCGCCCAGGTTCTTCACCAGGTCGTCCGGAATGCCGTGGCGCTGCTTCAGGTAGTCGGGGCTGTTGTAGGCGACCCAGACTTTGCCCTGCTCGTCCTCCCATACCAGGGCCTTCAGAGGCAGGTCGATGGCGGCGGAGGGGGCTGCGTTCATCACCGGCGTTCCGGCCTTGGGATTGCCGAATACAAGAAGCTGCGTCGGGCGCATCTTCAGCCCCGCCTTCTCCGCCTCCGCGCTGTGGTCGATGCGCGCGAAGACGGTGACGCCCTTGGCCTTGAGTGCGCCCTCGATCCGCGTCACTGTCTCAGCTACCGGGTACTTGCTGGATTTGCTGACCAAGCCGTTGCCGGAGGCCTGCAGCGATGCGGCGGACAGAGCAAGGGTTGCGGCCAGCAGGAGCGGCTTCATGGTTGCCTCCGGGTTCGGGTGGGAAGGAAGTATCTTGGCGCTTCTACTGCCGGGCCTACGGCGCCAGCGCGCCGCCACAACTCGATCCCTGTCCGGCCGTGCAGCCGTAGCAGTGTTCCATCACGACGATCGGATTGCCGTCCAGATCGACGCCGCTCAGTTCGGCCAGGTGCAGGCGCGGCGTGCCGTTCACGCGCAGGGGCAGCCCCAGCATCTGGTTGAAATCGCAGTCATAGACGTAGCCCTGCCAGTCCACGCTGATCAGGCTGCGGCACATCACCGCCTCCAGATTCTCGTCCCGGTGGGCGGCGCGCAGCAGACGCATGTAGTCGTTGAACTGACCCTTGGAGATCAGGGTCGAGCCGAAGCGCTGGATCGGCATGTTGGCAAGGATAAGCAGCTTGTCGAAGACGATGCCGTAGCGTTCGCCCAGCTCGCGCTTGTAGTCCGCCTCCAGCTTGTCTTGCGACGGCGGCAGGCTCGGCCCCTGGGGGTTGTAGACCAGGTTCAGCGTCAGACCGCAGTCGCTCCGGCCGTAGCCGAGCGCATTGAGCCGGCGCAGGGCGCGGATGCTCTTGTCGAACACGCCGCCGCCGCGCTGGCGATCCACGTTCTCCTCCAGATAGCAGGGCAGGGAGGCGATGATCTCCACCCGCTGCGCCGCCAGAAATTCCGCCAGGTCCTCCTGGCCGGGCTCTTCGAGGATCGTCAGGTTGCAGCGATCCAGGACATGGACGCCGAGGGCGCGCGCTTCGCCCGCCAGCCAGCGGAAATGGGGATTCAGTTCCGGGGCGCCGCCGGTGATGTCCAGCGTCCGCATACCGGACCTCTGCAGATAGTCCAGCACCGTCTGCACCGTTTCCCGCGTCATCTGTTCGGTCCGGGTCGGGCCGGCGTTGACGTGGCAATGGAGGCAGGACTGGTTGCACTTGTAGCCGAGGTTGACCTGCAGCGTATCGATGCGCCGGCGGCGGATGGCGGGGAAGTCGGTGGTCTGAATCAGCGGCAGGGTGGCACGCATGTCGGGGCTCCGTTTGTCGGGGGCGCGGCGAATCGCCCCCGGGATCGATCGTTAGTCGCGCATTATCGCGGTTGGGCTGCGAACGCGACGATCGGTTCCCGGCGCGCAAGGCCGTTGCAGTTCCAGCGGCCTGTGACTGCGCCGCGTGTAGGCCTGGCGTCAGAGTCCAAGCCGGCGCAGATCCAGCATGCCGCCGGTCACCGGCGGGCACCAGTAATAACCGCCGGTCACCGGGCGCGAGAACGAAAACAGGGCGTCGGCGACGCCGTCCTCCAGCCCGAGCATGCGCCGCAGGACGCGCTCGTAGCGGTCGAGGGACTCGCCGTAGGCGATGAATTCCAGGCCCTGTTCCAGCCGTGTGGACCAGGGGATCGAACGCCGCACCATGAAGGCCGGCGGATCGTAGCTTTCCTGCGCCGTGCGCTTGACGTGGGCCGAGGGCGGCGCGTCGTCCATCTCTTCGTTGGTGTCGATGCGCCGGCCGAAAACCGCGTTGCGCCGATCCAGGGGGAAGCCGTGAAAGCGATGCAGGTCGTGCACCCAGCGCTGCACGGCGACAAAGCTCGAACCGGTCATGCCGTCGCCCTGGCGGACCAGGGCCGCTTCTGTCGCCGCGTCGTCGACCGGGTTCTCGGTGCCGTCCTCGTAGCCCGTCAGGTCGCGGCCGCCGGCATACATGAACGCGTCCAGCACGTCGTCGAGGATGAGGGCGTCCTCGACCAGCGACCGGACGCGCTCGGTATGGTCGAAGAGAACGCCGCGCTCGTCTGCGCGCAGGAAGACCCAGAGCGCCTGCTGGGTGGAGGGCACCGCAGCCGCCGGTCCGGACAGGCCGGGAAAGGTGCGCAGTCCCGGCACCGTCCGGCCCAGCACTTGGGCCAGGGGTTCGCCGACCCCGATCACGCCCCAGTCGATGACGAAATCCTTGCGCAAGCGGCGCAAGGCAGGGGCCGGTTCGGCTTCGGGCGCGAGGCGGAAGCTCAGGGATCGAGCCAGGGGCGGCACGGGTGACAGGATGCCTGGCTGCGGGAAGGGCTTGTGCATGGAGTTGTACTTTCCGTCGATGGGAACGCGATCGCGACCTGTCGCGAGATTCTAGCGCGATCGCGCCGCGGGACGCAGATCGCAGCGCCCGCGGACGCCACGTGAAGCAGGGCGGGCCGCGCCCGCCATTGATCCGGAGACCGGCGCGCCCACGGGCGCCGCTCCGTTTCCGGAGTCGCGCCTGCGGCGAAGCGGTCGATCAGACGATGCGGTGAAGAGTCGAGGCGGCGTCGGCGAGAGGTTGTGCCGCGCCAGGGTCCCAATCAGTTGTAGGCGATGATGAGGTCGGAGCGATCCGGCGCCGGCCCGGTCTTTTCCGGTTCCTTCAGGATCTCCAGATGCACTCGCGCCGTGCCGGAGTGGATCATGTCCAGTTCGGTGGCGGCGGCGCGGGAGAGGTCGATGATGCGGCCGCCGTAGTAGGGGCCGCGGTCGTTGATCTGGACCACTACGCTGCGGTTGTTGCGGACGCTCGTCACGCGCACCCACGTACCCAGCGGCAGGGTACGGTGGGCGGCGGTCATCGCGTCCTTGTGGTAGGGACGACCGCTGGCGGTCTTGCGGCCGTGGAAGCGATTGGCGTAATAGGATGCGGAGCCCGCCTGGGACTTGCGCGCCGTGCGCGGCGCGGCGGCGGCAGAGGCAGAGTGATGGCTTCGTTTTGACGAAGGTGTGTGGTGCCAGGGCTGGCGCGGTTGTCTCGATCCTTCGGCCCCGAACGGCGACCCGGCCTGCCGTGCATCGGCGATCGCCGATGCTGCGACCAGCGCTAAAACTGCGCCGGTCGCGCCCAATCGAATGAGCTTGGTCATGGTTGTCTCTCCGGTAGTTGAGCGGGTTTCTAGTATATTAGGAAGCGATAATATATGAAAAACAATATGTTGGCAAGCCGACCCCGTCGGACCGCATTGGCCACCCGCTTCGCCCGCTCTGTGGCAGCCCCTGCGTGGCGGCGCCGGGGCATTGCGGCTTCGGGCCTGATAGGATTGCGTCCGAGGCAACACGCTTCCTTTCTTGACGCCATGCTGAGTATCGGCACCCAGTTCGACGCCGGCGCGATCGAAGTCATCGAAGTCGGGGATCCCCTGGACATCCGGCTGCGCCTGCGGCCCGACACGGCCGCGGACATCCGCCAGTGGTTCCACTTCCGCCTGCAGGGGGCGAAGCAGAAAGCGTGCCGCCTGCGTTTCCTCGACGCCGGTCAGAGCGCCTATCCTGACGGCTGGCGCGACTACCGGGTGGCGGCGTCCTACGACCGGAAGCGATGGTTCCGCATGCCGGACACTTTCTACGATGGCGAGGTCCTCACGATCGAGTGCACGCCGCGCACCGACTCCCTGTACTTCGCCTATTTCGAGCCCTATTCCTGGGAACGCCATCTGGATCTTCTGGGCCGCATCGACGCTGCGCCGCTGGCGCGGGTCGAGCGCCTGGGCAGCACCTTGGAAGGCCGGGACTCTGGATCTCGTCACCGTCGGCACGCCGGGAGCGGGCAAGCGCAGCGTTTGGGTGATCGCGCGCCAGCACCCGGGCGAGACCATGGCCGAGTGGTTCGTCGAGGGCATGCTGGAGCGCCTGCTGGACGCCGCCGACCCGGTGGCGCGGCGGCATCCTGGAACGCGCCGTCCTGTTCGTGGTGCCCAACATGAACCCGGACGGTGCGGTGGCGGGCAACCTGCGCACCAATGCGGCGGGGGCGAACCTCAACCGCGAGTGGCTGAATCCGAGCCTGGAGCGCAGCCCGGAGGTATGTCTCGTGCGGCAGCGCATGCATGAGACCGGTGTCGATCTCTTCCTCGACATCCACGGCGACGAGGCGCTGCCCTATGTGTTCGTGGACGGCGGTTCGATGCTGCCGGGTTTCACCCCCGCCCAGTCGCAGCGCGAGCGGCTTTTCACCGACTCCCTGCTCGCCGCCAGCGCCGACTTCCAGACCGGTCATGGCTACGCCCCGGACCGTTTCACCGACGAACTGCTGACGCTGGCCTCGAAGTACGTCGGCCACACCTTCGGCTGCCTGTCGCTCACCCTGGAGATGCCGTTCAAGGACAACGCCGATCTGCCGGACCCCGAGTGCGGCTGGAGCGCGGCGCGCAGCGCCCGGCTGGGGGCGGCGATACTGCAGCCCGTCCTGGCGCATCTGCAGTCGGAGCGGAGGGAGGCTAGGCCGTGAGCACAGTGAGTTCGGGCAGGAGAACGCACGCCGCGGCCCGGAACATCGTGCTTGCCGCGCTCGTTGCAGCGGCGTTCCTCGGCGCCTGTTCGGCACCCCGGTCCGACGCCTATCCCGGCTACGCCGAGGGCGAATACGTGTTCGTTGCCTCGCCCTTCGCCGGAACCCTGGAGAAGCTGGCGGTGGCGCGCGGTCAGCAGGTGGCGGCGGGTGCGCCGCTGTTCGAACTCGAGCATGCCGCCGAGCAGGCGGCGGTGGGCGAGGCCGATGCCCGGCTGAGAACCGCCCAGGCACGGCTGGCCAATCTGCAGCAGGGGCGGCGCAAGCCGGAACTCGATGCCCTGCGCGCGCAGGAGGCGAGCGCGGCGGCGGCCCGCAAGCTGGCCGCATCCCAACTCGATCAGCAGAAACGGCTGGCGGCCTCGGGATTCGTTTCCCGATCGCGGCTGGACGAAGCCACGGCCGCATTCGACCGCGATACGGCCCAGGTCGCGGAGGCGGAAGCGCAGATTCGCAATGCCCGTTCCGGCGTCGGGCGCGAAGGGGAAGTCGAGGCGGCCAAGGCAGAGGCGGAAGCGGCCCGCGCCGCCCTCGCCCAGACCCGCTGGCGTCTGGAGCAGAAGTCCGCCGCCGCCCCGGCCGCGGCGCTGGTGCAGGACACCTTCTTCTCCCAGGGGGAATGGGTGCCGGCGGGAAGCCCCATCGTAAGTCTGCTGCCGCCCGGCAACATCAAGCTGCGCTTCTTCGTGCCCGAAGCCGTGGTCGGAACACTCAAGGTCGGCCAGGCGGCGAGCGCGTCGTGCAGCGGCTGCGGAGCGCCGATCCCGGCCCGCATCAGCTTCATCGCGACTCAGCCCGAATACACGCCGCCGATCATCTACAGCAAGGAGTCGCGGGCGAAACTGGTGTTCCTGGTGGAAGCCCGGCCCCGGCCCGAGGATGCGACGCGGCTGCATCCGGGGCAGCCGTTGGATGTGGTGCTGGGGCAATGAGGCAGGCGCTGGCGGCCGGTCCATGAATGCCGCCGATCTTGCCATCGACGTCCGCGGGCTGAACAAGCACTTCGGCGACAAGCATGTGGTGAAGGATCTGTCGCTGCAGGTGCGCCAGGGAGAGATCTACGGCTTTCTCGGCCCCAACGGCAGCGGCAAGACGACTTCGATCCGCATGCTGTGCGGGCTGCTGACACCGGATTCGGGGGAGGGCACCTGCCTCGGCTTCGACCTGATCCGGCAGACCGCCCGCATCAAGCGCGAGGTCGGCTACATGACGCAGCGCTTCTCGCTGTGGGAGGACCTGACCATCCGCGAGAACCTGGAGTTCATCGCCCGCATGTACGGCATGAAGGAACGGCGGCAGGCGGTGAGCGAGGCGATCGACCGCCTGGGGTTGGCCTCGCGCCAGAACCAGCTTGCCGGCGCCCTGTCCGGCGGCTGGAAGCAGCGTCTGGCGCTCGCCGCCTGCATGCTCCACAAGCCGCGCCTGCTGCTGCTCGACGAGCCCACCGCCGGCGTCGATCCCAAGGCGCGGCGCGATTTCTGGGAGGAGATCCACGAGCTGGCCGCGAGCGGCATCTCGGTGCTGGTGTCCACCCACTACATGGACGAGGCCGAGCGCTGCCACCGGCTGGCCTATATCGCCTACGGCAAGCTGCTGGCGACCGGCACCGCCGACGAGGTGGTGGCGAGCCAGAAACTCACGGCCTGGGAGGTGAGCGGGCCGGACCTCTGGTCTCTCGCCGAATCCCTGAAAGGCCTGCCGGGGGTGGACCAGGTGACGCCCTTCGGCAGTACGCTGCACGTGACCGGAAGCGATGCGCGAACCCTGTTCGACAGCATCTCCCGGCTGAAGGAAGGCACGCCGCATCGCTGGGAGCCGATCGAACCGGGTCTGGAGGACGTCTTCATCAGCCTCATGGAGCGGACGCCGGAAGCTTGATTCTGCGGCCGCCGATCGGGCGCGGCGTCGCTCCGGGGATCGGACCGCGCGGGCGGCGGGCCGATGTCGCGTTGCCCCATTCCCCGTTTCAGGCAGCGATTCCGGTCGTGGTTGATGACCCTGTCCCTCCGCCGGCACCCCCAGCCAATTCGGTTCATGTTCGGCCCCATGCCGATTCGCGCCAGGTTCGCCGGCCTCGTCCTGAACCCGGCTCGCAGCTGGGGCGAAGGCGCGCGCGAGCAGGCGGATCTCCGGGTGCGCGCGGGGCGCGAAACGCTTCAGGGCCGCCTGTCCGACCGGCGCCGTCCGCCGCACGCAAGGCAAACTCTGCTACGCTCCCAAAGCGCCGGTGCAAGCCCCCTGTCTCTGGTGAAGCGGGGCGCACGTCCTCTACCGGAGTCGAGCCTGAGCACCGATGCCAGAACGAAAATGCGGCGGCAGCGGCGGCCGCTTCTTTCTTGTTCGCGGCGAAGTTCGGTTATCCTTGGGTCGAAGCGCGCGGACAGGCCCAACGTGCTGGTTGTGCGAGGCGCGCCTTGCATCGCTTCGTGATGGGGCCAATAAGAATACACATGCTCGGGGACTGGGAATGACACGAGGAATGGGACTGACCGGGCCGATGGCCGGCAGCCTCGACAGTCGCGATTTCGCGATCGCGATCAGTTCGGAGCTGTTCGCCGACATCAGCCCTCCCTTGCTGGAACTGATTCTGCCGCGTACGCGCATGATCCGGCTCGATCCCGGCGAAGTCCTGATCGAGCGCGGCGCCCTCAACGACTTCGTGTATCTGATCCTGGAGGGCTCGCTGCACGTTCATCTCGACGACAGCCAGGCACCGCATTTCTTTGCCCTGGGACCGGGGACTTGCGCCGGCGAGATCTCGGTCATCGACGGCGGCGGCGCGACGGCAAAGGTGGTGGCGGCGGAGCAAACCCGCCTGCTCAGCATCGACGGCCGGACCTTGTGGTACCTGGTGGCGAACACCGACGCCGCCGCGCGCAATCTGCTGCTCATCTTCTCCGGCCGGATGCGACGCGACAACGAGATGCTTCTGGGAAGTCTGCGCGAGCGGCAGGCGTTCGAGCGGATTTCCAGCGTCAACGCGTTCACCGGGCTGCACAACGCCAAGTGGATGCAGGCCATGTTCAGCCGCCAGTTGGCGCGTTGCGCGCACGACGACGCGGCGGCATCCCTGGTCCTGGTGGACGTGGACCGGTTGCGGGAATTCAATGCACGCCATGGGCAAGTCAAGGGTGACCGGGGATTGCAGCAGATCGCTGCGACGATTGCGGGCTGCGTCCGCCCGTCGGATCTGCTGGCGCGTCATGCCGGCGACGAGTTCGCCATCCTGTTGCCGTTTGCCGGCTTGCAGCAGGCGCAAAGCGTTGCCGAACGCGTGCGGCAGTCCGTCTTGCGCAAGGCGGTGGCCGCAAACGGCCCGGGGCAGAACGCACAATCGCTGACGGTATCCCTGGGCGTCGCCGTGATGAAAGCGGACGACACCCTGGATCGGCTCCTCGGCGCGGCCGGCGCCGCGGTGCAGCAGGCCAAGGCGGAGGGGGGCAACCGCGTCCATCTCGCGCCGTCCTGAGCGGGACTGGCGACGGGAGCATCGGCGTCGGCGCGCCGGAGCGAACTGCGGCGCTCTCTACCGGCAAGGCGCCGGGCGCCCCGGTACGGCAGGACGCCGAACTTCAGTCCAGCACGTGCGACACCAGGCCGTCGGCCAGCTTGGGCTCGAACCAGGTCGACTTGGGCGGCATGACCTGACCGGCATCGGCCACCGCCATCAGGTCCTCCATGCGTGGTCGGATAGAGGGAGAAGGCCGCCGCCATCTCACCGCTGTCGACGCGCTTCTCCAGTTCCGCGCAGGCCGCGGATGCCGCCGACGAAATCGATGCGCCGGTCGCGGCGCAGGTCGTCGATGTCCAGCACCGGCGCCAGCAGATGGTCGGTGAGCAGGCTGACGTCGAGGCGCTGCACCGGGTCCTGCGGCACCAGGGCCGGGTCCTGATCGTGAGCCGGTACCAGTGGCCGCGCAAGGTAGAGGCCGAACTCGCCGTGCCGCGCCGGACGCACCGGCGCCGTCGCTCGGCTTCGAGGGAGAAGCTCGCCGCCACCCGCCGCAGGAAATCTTCCCGGCTCATGCCGTTGAGATCCGCGACCACCCGGTTGTAGTCGAGGATGCGCAACTGGTGATGCGGGAAGACGACGCTGAGAAAATAGTTGTAGCTCTCCTCGCCGGTGCATGCCGCGGTCGGCGCTGCGGCGCGCGGCGCACACCCGTGCCGCGGCGGCCGAGCGGTGATGACCGTCGGCGATGTACAGCGCCGGCATGGCGTCGAAGGCCGCCGTCAGTCGGGCGATGGTGTCGGGATCGCGCATCACCCAGAGCATGTGGCGCACGCCGTCGTCGGCGGTGACGTCGGCATCCGGCGGCGCCGGCCGTGGCCGCCGCCAGGATGGCAGTCGATCCCGCGGCGCGGCCGGATAGGCGAGCAGCACCGGGCCGGTCTGGGCGTTGAGCGCGTCGATCTGGCGCACGCGGTCGTCCTCCTTGTCGGGGCGCGTGAGCTCGTGCCGACGGATGCGGTTGCGCTCGTACTCGGCGACCGAGGCCGCCGCCACCAGCCCGGTCTGCAGCGTGGCTCGCCCATGACCAGGCGATAGACGTAGTAGCAGGGGCGGGTCGTCGCGCGCCAGCACGCCGGCCGCGCAGCATGCGGCTGCAGATTCTCCGCCGCCTTGGCATAGACCTCCGGCGCATGGGGATCGGTGGCGGGCGGCAGGTCGATCTCCGGCTTGGAGATGTGCAGGAAGCTCCACGGCTTGCCGGCGGCGCGCACGCGCGCTTCGTCGGTGGACAGCACGTCGTAGGGCGGCGCGACGACCTCGGCGGCGCGCCCGGCGGCCGGGCGCAGGCCGGCGAAGGGACGGATCAGTGGCATGTTTTCAGCTATCGAAAGTTGTACGGCCTTGCGCGGCGCCGGGATGTCCCCCTGGCCGGGACAAAGGGCGATCGCCGTCGCGGTCGTTCAGTGTCCGCGGGACGGCAGCACCTCGCGCAGGACTTCCCGCGCCTTGCGGATCATGGCCTCCGTGGTCGGCCAGTCCACGCACGGGTCGGTCACCGAGCAGCCGTAGCGCAATTGGGACAGGTCGTCGGGGATCGGCTGGTTGCCGGCCTCGATGTTGCTCTCGACCATCAGGCCGACGATGGACCGGTTGCCTTCCCGCACCTGGTGCACGCAGTCGCTCATCACCAGCGGCTGCATGGCCGGGTCCTTGTAGCAGTTGGCATGGGAGCAGTCGATGACGATCAGTTCGGGCAGGCCGGCCTTCCCCAGCGCCTTCTCGACCAGGGACACGCTCACCGTGTCGTAGTTCGGCCGTCCGCCGCCGCCGCGCAGGACGACATGGCCGTAGGCGTTGCCGCGGGTGCGCACGATGGCGGTGTCACCCTGCGGACTGATACCGAGGAAGGCGTGGGGCTGGGCGGCGGACTTGATGGCGTTGATCGCCACCTGGATGTCGCCGTCGGTGCCGTTCTTGAAGCCCACCGGCGAGGACAGTCCCGAAGCGATCTCGCGGTGCGTCTGGGACTCCGACGTGCGCGCGCCGATGGCGTACCAGGAAATCAACTCGCCCAGGTACTGGGGGGCGATCGGGTCCAGCGCCTCGGTGGCGGCGGGCAGTCCCAGTTCATTCACCTGCATCAGGAACTGGCGCGCGCGCCCCATGCCTTCCTCGATGTGGAACGAATCGTCCATGTAGGGATCGTTGATGTAGCCCTTCCAGCCGGTGGCCGTGCGCGGCTTCTCGAAATAGACGCGCATGACGAGATAAAGCGTATCGCTCACCTCATCGGCCAGGCACTTGAGCCTCTGCGCGTAATCGAACCCGGCCACCGGGTCGTGGATGGAACAGGGACCGACGACGATGAAGATGCGGTGATCGCGGCGATCGAGGATGTTGCGCAGCGCTTCGCGCCCGCGCAGCACGGTGTCGGCGGCGGCATCGGTGAGCGGTACCCGGGCCTTGATATCGTCCGGCGAGGGCATGAGGTCGAAGGCGGCGATGTTGAAGTTTTCGGTCTGGGGTGCGGTCATGTCGTAGTCGTGGCGGAAGGGACAGGGCTGTCGGCGGACAGGCTGTGGATCAGCTCGCGCACGCCGGCCGCGCGCTCGCGCAGGCTGGCGGCCTCACGCTTCACCAGCAGCCGGTCGGGACCGGCCAGCTTGAAGTTGCGGTTCTTCTGGATGAGCTGAATGATCCGCACCGGGTCGATCGGCGGATCGGGCACGAAGTGCAGCTGGATCTGCGAGGCGGTGGCATCGATCTTGGCGATGCCGAGCGGTTTCGCCACGATGCGCAGGCGATGGGTCTCCAGCAGCGCCCGCGCCTGCTCCGGCAACTCGCCGAAGCGGTCGATCAGTTCCTCCTGCATCTGCTGCAGCTGCTCGCCGGATTCGCAGTTGGCGAGGCGCTTGTAGAGCGTTAGGCGCTCATGCACATCGCTGCAGTAGTCGCTGGGCAGCAGGGCCGGCGCGTGCAGATTGATCTCCGAGGTGATCTCCAGCGGCTGCGTCAGGTCCGGTCTCCTTGCCCTGCTGCAGGGCGCGCACCGCCGTCTTGAGCATCTCGGTGTACAGGTTGAATCCGATGGCCTGGATCTCGCCGCTCTGGGATTCCCCCAGCACCTCGCCGGCGCCGCGGATCTCCAGGTCGTGCATGGCGAGGAAGAACCCCGAGCCCAGCTCTTCCATCGCCTGAATTGCCTCCAGCCGCTTCAGGGCCTGGGCGGTGGGCTTGGCGTGGGCGTCGGTGAGGAGATAGGCGTAGGCCTGATGGTGCGAGCGGCCGACGCGCCCGCGCAACTGATGCAGCTGGGCCAGGCCGAACTTGTCGGCGCGGTTGATGACGATGGTGTTGGCGTGGGGGTTGTCGATGCCGGTCTCGATGATGGTGGTGCACAGCAGCAGGTTGTGCTTCTGCTGCGTGAACTCGCGCATCACACGTTCCAGTTCGCGCTCCGCCATCTGGCCGTGGCCGACCACGATGCGCGCCTCGGGCAGCAGCCGCGCCAGCCGGTCGCGCATCGCTTCGATGGTTTCCACCTCGTTGTGCAGAAAGTAGACCTGGCCGCCGCGCTTGAACTCCCGCAGCACCGCCTCGCGCACGATGCCTTCGGAATAGCGCGTGACGAAGGTCTTGATGGCGAGCCGCTTCTGGGGCGCGGTGGCGATCACGGAGAAGTCGCGCAGCCCCTCCAGCGACATCCCCAGGGTGCGCGGAATGGGCGTGGCGGTGAGGGTCAGGACGTCCACTTCCGCGCGCAGCGCCCGCAGCGTCTCCTTCTGGCGCACGCCGAAGCGGTGCTCCTCGTCCACGACGACGAGGCCGAGGCGGGCGAACTTCACGTCCTTCTGCAGCAGGCGGTGGGTGCCGATGACGATGTCGATGCGGCCGGCGGCCAGATCCTGCAGGGCGGCGGCCTGCTCCCTGGCGCTGCGGAAGCGCGACAGCTCGGCGATCTTCACCGGCCACTCGTTGGCGACGTGGGCGAAGCGGTCGCTGAAGGTATGAAAATGCTGCTCGGCGAGCAGGGTGGTGGGCGTCAGCACCGCCACCTGCCTGCCGTCCGCCACCGCCGCGAAGGCTGCACGCAGCGCCACCTCGGTCTTGCCGAAGCCGACGTCGCCGCACACCAGCCGGTCCATCGGCTTGCCCGACTGCATGTCGCCGATCACCGCGTTGATGGCGCCGAGCTGGTCCGGCGTCTCCTCGAAGCCGAAGCCGTCGGCGAAGGCGTCCAGGTCATGCGCCTTGACGGCGAAGCGGTAACCCTCGCGCGCTGCGCGCTGGGCATAGAGCGCGAGCAACTCCGCGGCGGTGTCGCGCACCTGCAGCGCCGCCTTCTTCTTCGCCTTTTCCCACTGGCCGCTGCCCAGCTTGTGCAGTTCCACCAGCTCCGGCTGGGCGCCGCCGTAGCGGCTGATGAGGTGGAGCTGCGCCACCGGCACGTAGAGCTTGTCGCCCTCGGCGTACTCGAGATGCAGGAATTCGGTTTCGCCTTCGCCCAGGTCGAGATGCACCAGACCCAGATAGCGGCCGATGCCGTGCTGCACATGGACCACCGGATCGCCGATGCGCAGCTCCGTCAGATCGCGCAGCCAGCCCTCCATCGTCGCCCGCCGCGCGTCGTGGCGCTGGCCGCGGGGGCGGGCGGTGGCGGCGTACAGCTCGTTCTCGGTGACGAAGGCGAGGGCCGATTCGCGCAGCAGGAAGCCGCCGGCGAGCGGCGCCACGGCGAGCATGAGGCGATCCGCGGCGCCGAGGAAGGCGGCGCAATCGGCGCAGGCCGCCGAATGCAAGCCATACTCGTGCAGGTATTCCCGTATCGTCTCGCGCCGGCCCGGCGATTCGGCGACGATCAGGGTGCGCCCGGAAAAGCCGCCGAGATAGGCCCGGAGACGATGCAGCGGATCGTCGGCGCGCCGCTCCACCTTGATGTCCGGCAGGCGCTGCACCATCGCGTCTTCGCCCGCCGGAACCGCGTCGGCGGCCGGGATGGCGACGCGGCCGAGGTCGCGCGCGGCGAGGAAGAAATCCTCCTCGTCCAGGAACAGCTCGCGCGGCGCCATCACAGGGCGCGTGCGATCCCCCTTCAGCAGGTCATGGCGGCTTCTCGTGTCGCGCCAGAACTCGCGGATGGCCAGCGCGACATCCCGCACCTGGCACAGCACGGCGCCCTGCGGCAGGTAGTCGAACAGGGTCGCGGTGCCGTCGAAGAACAGGGGCAGGAAATACTCGATTCCCGCCGGCGCGATGCCGCTCGATATGTCCTTGTAGACCTGGCAGCGCGACGGGTCGCCTTCGAAGGTCTCGCGAAAGCGGCTGCGGAATTTGGTGCGGCCGGCCTCGTCGAGGGGGAATTCGCGCGCCGGCAGCAGCCGGATCTCGCGCACCGGGTAGAGGGTGCGCTGGGTGTCGACGTCGAAGGTGCGGATGGTCTCGACCTCGTCGTCGAACAGCTCGATGCGGTAGGGCAGGGCGCTGCCCATCGGGAACAGATCGATCAGACCGCCGCGCACGCTGAACTCGCCGGGCGACACGACCTGGGTGACATGCCCGTAACCCGCCGTCGCGAGCTGGGCGCGCAGCGCATCGGCGTCCAGCCTGGCGCCCTGTTTCACGAAAAACGTGAAGGCGGCCAGGTAGCGCACCGGCGGCAGGCGGTAGAGGGCGGTGGACGCCGCCACCAGCACCACGTCGCAGGCACCCCGGCTCATCTCGTGCAAGGTTTCGAGGCGCTCCGACACCAGATCGTGGTGGGGCGAGAAGCCGTCGTAGGGCAGGGTTTCCCAGTCGGGGAGCAGATGTACCTTGAGCTGCGGCGCAAACCACGCGATCTCCTCGCGCAGCCGCTGGGCGTCGAGCGGATTCGCCGCCACCACCAGCAGCATGCGCCCGCGGCTGGCGAGGCGCGCCAGCGCGAGGGCGTCCGCTCCGTCGGGCAGCGCGGGCAGATCGAGCCGCGCGCCCGCCGGCGGCAGGTCGGAACGGTCGAACTCCGGCAAGGGCGCCTGCGCGGGGTCGGTCATCGGGGAAGAGGTGCGGCTGCGGCCATGGGCGGGAAGCGCGAATTATAAGGTAATCGGAGAAGCCGGGCCGTGGCGCGGCGGCGGCCTCGCGATTGCGAATTCTCCTTGCGACGCAAGCGCGCAGGGTCGATAAATAAGCAGCGTGAGGACTCGGAGGCGGGCATGGTATTCAAGGACAGGATCCAGGCGGCGCAACTGCTGGCGCAGCGGCTGGCGGATTACGCCGGCAGGAATCCGCTGGTGCTGGCAATCCCGCGCGGCGCGGTGCCGATGGGCCAGGTGATCGCTGCGGCGCTCGGCGGCGAACTCGATGTGGTGCTGGTGCGCAAGCTGGGGGCCCCGGGCAATCCGGAATACGCCATCGGCGCCATCGACGAATCGGGCTGGGCCTACGTCACGCCCTATGCCCGGGCAGCGGGCGCCGACGCCGCCTATATCGAGCGCCAGAAGGAGGCGGAACTCGCCCGAATCCGGCAGCGCCGCACCCAGTATTCGCCGCTGCGTCCGGCCCACGATCCGGCCGGGCGCATCGTCATCGTCATCGACGACGGCCTGGCCACCGGCTCCACCATGATCGCGGCGCTGCACGCCCTGCGCAACCGCAATCCGCAGAAGCTCATCTGCGCCGTGCCGGTGGCGCCGCCGGACACGTTGGAGCAGGTGGCGCAATACTGCGACGAGCTGTTATGCCTGGAAGCGCCGGACGACTTTCGCGCCGTCGGCCAGTTCTACCTCGACTTCGGCCAGGTGGAGGACGACGAGGTGATCGAGATTCTCGGCGCCGCGCCGGTACTGGCGCCGAAGTAGCCCAGCTTCAAACCCTTCGTCTGCGGCTGATCCTGCAGCCACGCCGTGGCCGCCAGCAGACGCTGCGTGAGCAGGTCGATGTCGAAGCGGTTGTCGTATTCGCTGTCCTCGTGGCGTGTCAGCAGGTCGAACAGCAGCGTCGCGATGCGATTCTCCTGCAGGACCCGGGCGACGTACACGTTGCGCGGGCTGAACCGGCTGCTGCCGCTGCCGTGGGCGAAGGCGACCACGCCGCGCGCACTGTCCGGCAGAACCAGCATGCCTTCGAGCCGCAGGCCGCCTCCGGCCGGGATGCTTACGCTGGCCTCGCCCACGGGCAGGAGTGCGCTCTCAGGCGGCGATGTTGACGCGAACCGGAACCCGGTGGCGGCCGAACTGCCCTTCGAACTTGCCGAAGCGGCCGGCGATGGCGGTGCCGCACTGGGTGCACCGGCCATCCGCGGTGAGATCGTAGGACTCGATCTCGTACCAGTCGCGTTCGATCACCCGCTTGCCGCAGCCCGGACAGAAGGTGGTGCCGCCTTCCATGTCGTGCACGTTGCCGGTGTAGACGTAGTGCAGGCCCTGCGTCGATGGCGATGCGGCGCGCCCGGGTGAGCGTGGAGGGGGGCGTGGGCGCAATGTCGGTCGATCTTCTAGTCGGGGTGGAAGGCGGTGAAGTGCAGCGGCACCTCCGTGCCCAGCTCGCGCGCCAGCCATTTCGACATCTGCTCGATCTCCTGGTCGGAATCGTTCTTGCCGGGGATCAGCAGGGTGGTGATCTCGAACCAGACGTTGGTCTCGTGCTTCAGATAGACGAGCGTATCGAGCACCGGCTGCAGCTGCGAGCCGGTGAGCTTGAAGTAGAAGTCGTCGGTGAATGCCTTGAGGTCCACGTTGGCCGCGTCCATCTTGGCGTAGAACTCGCGCCGCGGTGCATCGTGCATGTAGCCGGCGGTCACGGCCACGGTCTGGACGCCCAGTTGCATGGCAGGCAGTCGGCGGTGTCGATCGCGTATTCGGCGAAGATCACCGGGTCGTTGTAGGTGAAGGCCACGCTCTTGCAGCCATGCTGGCGCGCCACGCGGGCGATGGTTTCCGGAGTGGCCGCGTCCATCAGCGTGTCCATCTCGCGCGACTTCGAGATGTCCCAGTTCTGGCAGAACTTGCAGGCCAGGTTGCAGCCGGCGGTGCCGAAGGAGAACACGCTGCTGCCGGGATAGAAGTGGTTGAGCGGCTTCTTCTCGATGGGATCGATGCAGAAGCCGGACGAGCGGCCGTAGGTGGTGAGCACCATGCGGCCGCCTTCCATCTTGCGCACGAAGCAGGCGCCGCGCTGGCCTTCGTGCAGCTTGCAGTCGCGCGGGCAGAGGTCGCACTGGATGCGGCCATCCTCGCAGAGCGTGCCACCAGCGCCCCGGGTAATCGGATTCCGGTACGTTGCCCATGCCGCCTCCGGTTCCTTCCATTTGGTCACCTGATAGCGCGCCAGCATCACGTTCGTCGTGCCAGAAATCCGGCGCCAGGCCCGCCTTGCGCTTGAGATGGGCCATGAACTGCCGCGGGTCGGGCAGGCTCTCCCAGACCTGCGGCAGGAAGGTCGCGCGCTGACAGTCGTAGTCCAGGATCACGCCATCGATGTCCGGGCGCAACTGCGCCAGGGCATCCTGCTCGTCGGCGAAGCTCATGGACTCGGCGGGACGTCAGCAGCGACACTTCGATGCGCGTGCCCGGCAGTTCCTCGTGCCCCAGCGGCGCGAAACGCGGGATCGCGGAAAGCGGCGGCGATGGCATTTTCGCGCACGTCCACGCCGAGGGGGCGATGGGCTTCCAGGGTGCCGATGCAGCCGCGCAGACTCGCCGTTGCGCGTCAGCGTGACGAAGGTGGCGCCGGGACGTGCCAGAGCCTCGTGCTCGGGCTCGGGCGCTGCGGGCAGTTCGAAGCGGCTGCCGATGGCGTTGCGCGCAATGCGCAGCAGCGCTTCGCCCAGGTCAGTGGACATCATGGCTCGCGTCATAGAAGGCGAAGGCGAGGCGTAGCCGACCACCCGCGCGCGATCGCCGGCCGTGTCGCCGGAATTGCGCAGATCGAGCAGCTGGGGCGCGAGCCCGTGGCGGCGGGCGCACAGCAGCAGGCCGTTGATCGGCGTGGCGCCGCAGGCCTGCTCGTGATCGAGTTGCGGATTGAGCGCGAGTATGGCGTCGCGCGGTGGCGCGATCGAAGGCCTGCGCCTCGCGCGTAGGGCAGGTAGTGGGAGAGGTCGGAACTGATCACGATCAGGGTTTCCTCCCCACCCCACAGCAGTTCGAGCACTTCGGCCACTTCGGCCGCCTCGGCGACGCCGACGGCGAGCGGCACCAGCGCTGAACTCGCCGAGCACGCTCTGCAGGAACGGCAACTGCACTTCCAGCGAATGCTCCTGGGCATGGGCGCGCGGCGCTGAGCACCACCTGCGGCAGCGATCGCAGCCTGCGCCACGGCATCGGCATCGACCGGTACCCGGCCCAGCGGCGTGTCGAAGGCCGCGGCGTCCGGCAGCGCCAGACCCGTGCACCGCCACGCGGTGGGTCGGGCCGAGCAGCACGACGCGCCGGATCGTGTCGCGCCACGGCGCTGAGCCGCGCATAGGCGCTGGCCGCGACGGGACCGGAATAGACATAGCCGGCGTGGGGCACGATGAGCGCCTTCGGCGGGTGCTCGGCCGTGTCCGGCTGAGCGTGCGCTGCCGCGAGCATGGAAGCGACGTCGTGCCTCAGGGCTCCCGGATCTCCGGGGTAGAACATGCCGGCGACGGCGGCGGGGCGGATCTCGTTCATGGCGCTTTGGGCATCCTCCAAGTCGATATGGGGAACGCGGCGGTTGAATCAATCCCCCACAATCATTATAGATTTCGGCTCGCACCGCGAGTATTGCGCCTCGTCAAGTGCCCTCCAGCCCGTCATGGCGCCGCAAGACGGCCGGATGGCGCGCCGGCGCAAGCTTGCCGCCATCTTGGGCGATAATCCCGGCCGGCGATCGAGGATTCGACCCAGACGATGAGCAAGCATTTCGCGTTGGTTCCCGCCGCGGGCAGCGGCTCGCGCATGGGAGAGGCACAGCCCAAGCAGTACCTGTCCCTGGCCGGGCGGCCGCTGCTGTACCACGCCCTGGCCGCATTGTGCCGCGTGCAGGCGCTGAGCCGGGTGTACGTGGTTCTGGCGGTGGAGGACGGGCAGTGGCAGCGGCACGACTGGACGCCTCTGGCGGCCAAGCTGCGGCCGCTGTTTTGCGGCGGCGCCAGCCGCGCCGAGACGGTGCGCAACGGCCTGCGCGCCATCGCAGGCGAAGTGGGCGCCCTCGACTGGGTCCTGGTGCACGATGCGGCGCGTCCCTGCCTCGACGATCACCATGTCGAGCGCCTGCTGCGCGAGGTCGGCGAGGATGATGACGGCGGGATACTCGCGGTGCCGGTCGCCGACACGCTGAAGCGTGCCGACGCCGATTCGCGCATCGCCGCGACCGTGCCGCGCGAGGGCCTGTGGCAGGCGCAGACGCCGCAGATGTTCCGCTACCACACCCTGCGCCGGGCGCTGGACCGCGCGCGCGATGTCACCGACGAGGCCTCGGCCGTGGAAGCGCTCGGGCTGCGGCCGAAGCTGGTGGCGGCGGACGCGACGAACCTCAAAGTGACCTATCCGCTCGATCTCAGGCTGGCCGAGTGGATACTTGCGAACCGGGAGAGCTGAGGTGGCGACGGATTTCAGGATCGGCCAGGGTTTCGACGTGCATGCACTGGTGCCGGGGCGGCGGCTGGTCATCGGCGGCGTCGACATTCCGTACGAACGCGGCCTGCTCGGCCACTCCGACGCCGACGTGCTGCTGCATGCGGTGACCGATGCCCTGCTGGGTGCGGCCGGCCTGGGCGACATCGGCCGGCACTTCCCGGATACCGACCCGCGGTTCTGCGGCGCCGACAGCCGCGTCCTGCTGCGGGAGGCGGCGCGGCGCGTGGCCGAGGCCGGATTCGAGGCGGTCAACGTCGATGCCACGGTGATCGCCCGCGCGCCGAAGCTGGCGCCCCATGCGCCGCAGATGGTCTCCAACATCGCGGCCGACCTCGGCATCGATCCGGACCGGGTCAACGTCAAGGCCAAGACCACCGAGCGGCTCGGATTCACCGGCCGCGGCGAAGGCATCGCGGCCCAGGCGGTGGCCCTGGTCGCGCGGAGGCAGCCGCGTGCCGACTGAAGCGGGCACCGCGGGGACGGACACGCAGCGGCGCGTCTTCTTCGCCATCTGGCCGGATGCGGGGGTCGCGGGCGCGCTGGCGGCGGTCGCGCAGGCCGCTGCCCGCCGCTGCGGCGGCCGCCGGATGCGCCCGGAAACGCTGCATGTGACGCTCGCTTTCATCGGCCCGGTGAGCGAGGCGCAAGTCGCCGAACTGCAGGCGATCGGCGCCACCGTCCAGGCCCCGCGCTTCGAACTGGCCCTCGATCAGACCGGCTGGTGGCGCCATAACCACATCGTCTGGGCGGGCGCGAGCGCGCTACCCCCGGCCCTGGAACTGCTGGTCAGGGAGTTGAACGGCACGCTGCGGGCGGCGGGCTACCGGCTGGACCATCGGCCTTTCGCCGCCCACGTCACGCTGCTGCGCAAGGCGCAATGCTCCCAGGACCCGCCGCGCATGTCGTCCTTGCCGTGGCCGGTGAGCGAGTTCGCGCTGGTGGAATCCGTGCTCAAGCCCGAAGGTGCCGACTACCGGCCGCTGGCGCATTTTCCGCTCCAAGAGTAGGCGCGAGCGTCGTCAGGCGCCCGTGGTCACCGCTCCAGCCGGATTGCCCCCACATAGAGATGGGCCGGATGGTCGAGGCGGTACGCGAACAGGACGATGCCGCGGATGCGGCTCAGGTCCGTCTCGCGGCCCGCGGGCGCGCGGCGAATCTCTTCCAGAGGGATGGTCAGGCGGTTGGCGCCGGGCATGACCATCAACCGCGTGTTGAAGCGGTCGCCATAGCGGTTGTCGTGGGCGGCGTCGTGCACGCGCAGCGTCAGCGGGATCGGTGCATCCAGATCCGACATGATCGTCAGGACCAGCCGCTGGTAGCCGCGCCAGTCCGGATAGGGTTCGTCGATGGTCAGGCCGGGATAGGTTGCCGGCTGCAGATCGAGGCGGGCGAAACCGGAGGGCATTCCCGGCGGCGACGGGGTGATTGTGCCGGGTGTAAGTACGCTATCCCCGGTCTCGATGAGCGCGCTCTCCCACCAGGAACCGTCGAAGCGCGCCAGCACCGGGAAGGCGCGGGCACGCTCGGCGAGCACGGCCAGGGTTAGGGAAAGCTGGGCGGTGGCAGCGAGCAGCAATGCGATGCCGGCGACGGCGAAGGCGGTGCGGACTGGCGGCGACGCAGGCGCGCCGGACGACGTCCCGCGGCGATACGCCTCGCGCATGAGGAGGAACGCTCCCGCCCCCGCCGCATCGCGCAGGAGATCGGTGAGGGAGGCGTCGCGGTCGGGCATGAACGTCTGCAGGAACTCGGCGCCGGCGCCGATGGCGACGGTGAGGGCGAAGGAAAGGAGCGCAGGTCGCCATGCACCGCAGCGTGGCCACCTTCTTGCGATCAGGTCGCGCACGAGCACGGCCATGAGGCCGAACAGCGGCACATGGCCGGCGTCGAACAGCGCCTGCCACAGCATCGTCCGCTCGGGGGTTTCGCCGACGGTCAGCACCAGGAGCAGCAGCAGGATCAGCGCGATGTGAATCACGGGGGTGGGGCAGGTACGGCTGGCCGCGGGACGCAGGCGGGCGGCGGGCTGAGGCTGCGGGTACGGAGACGAGGAGCGGGTCGAGCTTCGGGGCATCGCGGGGGCACGGACCGGGCTGGCCGGCGGATGCCCCCACAGGATTCAGTTTAAGTTTGGCGAGCCGCCTGTCCCGTCAGAGGAAGATGCAGGATTCGAGGTGGGCGGAGAGTTCCTTCTCGTTCGCCTTGGTGTAGTCCTTTTCGAAGCGGTCGCTCACGATCTGCGACGTCGGCCCGTCCAGCAGGCCGTTCAACAGTCCCATGAAACTGGGCGGTGCCACCAGGATGGCGCGGTTGAACTGATTGGTGCTGCGGCCGTGGATGAGTTCGCGCGCCAGTTCCTGGGCAAAGCTGTGGGCTTCATGCTGCTTCGGTTCCGTCGCTGGTTGGCGGGCACCGTGACCGTTGCCGCTGCCCTGCATGAAACCCGCACGGTCGGTCACCAGTTCGGCATTCTTCTGACGGCTCTCGGGATGGTCGACCTCTTTCAGCAGTTGCAGCCCCTTTTTCGGGCCTTGATTGGTGTACAGCTTCGCTTTGCTGGCATTCGCGACGAGAATCCACGTGGTTTGGGCCATATGCATCCCTTTCGATGATGGTCGCCTGGAATCGGCAGAGAAGGGTCGGTTTCGTCCTGTTGTGACGCGCCGCCCCTGACGGAGCGCCGGGGCGGGTTGAGAAGGCAGCGGGCGCGAATCGTTGCGCCGAATCAAGTATGCCCCCTTCGCCAGGCCGCGACAACTCGGTTTCGTCACGCAGCGTCGGCACAGGCGCCGCGCCTTCAGCCCGGGAACTCGGCGCGATTGCGCATGTGATCGGCGAGGTCGGCGAGGGCGCGATACAGTTTGGCGCGCAACCCCGCGTCACCGACCTGCTCCTCCAGGGCGCGGCCCATGCACATCAGCCACTGGTCGCGCTCCTGGGCGCCGATGGAGAACGGCAGGTGGCGCGCCCGCAAGCGCGGATGCCCATGGCGCTGCACGAACAGGGGCGGGCCGCCGAGCCATCCGGAGAGGAACATGAACAGCTTTTCCTCGGAGCCGGCGAGATCCTGCGGGTGCAGCTTGCGGATGCCGAAGGCCTCCGGCAATTCGTCCATCAGTTGATAGAAGCGCTGCACCAGCGCGCGCAAGCCGGCTTCGCCGCCAAGGATCGCATAGGGCGTCACCGGGGTTTCCGATTGGATCGTCATGGATCATATAAATGCTGCAAAATCAAATGATAACATGCGGCACCCAGACCTCCGAACGGGTCTGGACCACGTTGCCGGCGCGCCGCCCATCATGGACCGGCGGGCGCCGCAGCGGCGACCGGAAGCATGACGCGGGCGATCAACCCTCCGCCCGGCCGCGGCAGCAGGTCGAAGCTGCCGCCGTGGGTGCGGGCGATGCGGTCGACGATGGCGAGCCCCAGTCCGGCGCCGCTGGCGTCGCTGCGAGCGGTTTCGAGCCGGGTGAAGGGTCGCTTCAGCCGTTCCACCTGATCCGGGGGAATGCCGGGGCCGCGGTCCTGCACTTCGATCAGCACCTGATCGTCCTGCCTGGCGGGCATGGAGTTCGATCGGCTTCGCGCTCGCCGGCATAGCGCAGGGCGTTGTCCACCAGATTGGCGATCAGGCGGCGCAGCGCCAACGGCCGCATGCGGCATGTCGGGCAGGGGTTCGCCGTCGCGCCTGCACCGGCAGGCCGCGGCGCCGGTAGCTTCGGCCACGTCGCTGACGCAGGGCGCCCAGATTCGCGGCTGGATCGGCTCGCCCGAGGTTTCGCGGGCGAAGTCGAGGAACTGGCCGATGACCTTGTCCATGTCGTCGATGTCCTCGTTCATGCTCTCGCGCGTGGCCTCGTCGGCGCCGCTCATTTCGACGCTCAGGCGCAGCCGGGCGAGCGGCGTGCGCAGGTCGTGGGAGACGCCGGCCAGGATCAGCGCGCGGTCGGCGTCGAGCTGCTGCAGATCGCGCGACATCTGATTGAAGGCGCGGCCGACGGTGCCGATTTCGCTGGCGCCGCGTCTCCGGCAGCGGCGGGCGGCATTTCGCCGCGGCCGATCGGCTGTCGCCGCCGCCGCCAGCGCCTTGAGCGGGCGCGTGACGCCGAACACGATGAGATAGGCGCCGACCAGGGACAGCAGCGAGCGCCGCCGTGGCCCAGCCGATCCACTGGAGCGGGAGCGGCTGATCGAGGCGGTCGCGCGGCAGCATCACCCAGTAGTCGTCGTCGTCGATGCTGGAAGCTGACCCAGAACCCGTTCATGCCGTTGCGATCGAGCGTGAGGCGCGTGTTCCGGCCCGAGTTGGCGCTGCACTTCGTCGTCGATCAGGCGGTAGGATCGGATCGTCCGGCAGCGGCGCCAGCTTGTCGTCGTCCTCGGCCGGGTAGACGCGGATGCCTTCGCGCTCGGACAAATCCAGCAGCAGGTCGCGGCGCTTGTCCGGCTGCGCCGGTCACCAGCGCGGCGCGGGTGAGATTGACCACGCTCACCACCATCTGCGCCGTCTGCATGGCGCGCGGCTCGCGCGCGTATACTGGGCATAGATGGCGAACCAGGCCAGCGACCGACAGCAGCATCAGCAGGCGCCACCAGCAGAAAGGTGCGCCACAGCAGCGTGCGCGGCAGCAGCCTCATCGAACCGGAAGGGCGCTGCCGCCGGCTACTTCCTGGCCGGCGCCGGCGGCTGCCATCCGGTACGAAGACGTAGCCGAAGCCCCACACCGTCTGGATGTAGCGCGGCTGGGCCGGATCGTCCTCGACCAGCTTGCGCAGGCGCGAGATCTGGACGTCGATGGAGCGGTCGAACACCTCGTATTCGCGGCCGCGCGCGAGTTCCATCAGCTTGTCGCGCGACAGCGGCTGGCGCGGGTGGCTGCACCAGCGCCTTGAGCAGGGCGAATTCGCCGGTGGTCAGCGGCACGTTCGGCGCCGTCGCGCTGCAGGGTGCGGGTGGCGAGATTGAGCGTGACGCGGCCGAAGCTCACGCTCTCCGTCTCGGTGCTGGGCGCGCCGGGCGGTGCGGGCGGCGGCCGGCGGCGCAGCACGGCGTGGATGCGCGCCACCAGTTCGCGCGGGTTGAAGGGCTTGGGCAGGTAGTCGTCGGCGCCCATCTCCAGGCCGACGATGCGATCGACGTCGTCGCCCTTGGCGGTGAGCATGACGATGGGCACGCTGTTGCCGGTGCCGCGCAGGCGCCGGCAGATGGACAGCCCGTCCTCGCCCGGCATCATCAGATCGAGCACGATCAGGTCGTAGAGCTCGCGGGCGAGGGCGCGATCCATCGCTTCGCCGCCATCCACGGCCTTGACCGCGAAACCCTGCTCGCCCAGGTAGCGGGTCGAGCAGGTCGCGCAGCTTGCGGTCGTCGTCGACGACCAGAATCCGGTCCTTGTCTTCCATGGCGCGAATCCTAGCGGCAACGCCGGCGCAGCGCCAGACATGCCGCCCGGCTGCCAAACAAACCCTTACAAATTGGCTGCGGCGGGACACAGACGCCTTACACACGGCGCGCAGAATGCCATCCACGAAAAAGGGTGACGCTCGCCGCAGCGGCGTTGCGCTCCCCGATCGTTCCGGCTATCTGCCAAAATCGATGACAGGAAACACTGGTGAACAAGTGGTCGATCAGCGCCCTGACTGCCGCCCTGGTTGCAGTGGCGCTTCCCGCCGCGGCCGGGGGCCGCGCCTACGACGCCGGCGTGATCGCCCGCCAGCAGCGCCAGCAGGAGCGCATCGTCCACGGCTTGCGCTCCGGCGACCTGACCGGGCGCGAGGCGCGCTGGCTGGAGAATGAGCAGCGCTGGATCCGGCGCAAGGAAAATCTGTACCGGTCCGACGGTGTGCTCAGCGAGGCGGAACGGCGCGATCTGCGGCGTGACCTCGACATCTCCAACCGCAACATTTACATTCGAATGCATGACGCCGAACGGCGCCACTGAGCGGGCCGCCAAGACGCCCGAGAACGGAATACGGAGCACACCATGAAAGCGGCCCCCCTCGTCCTGGGCATCCTCATCGCCCTGTCGGTCTCTCCGCTGGCGCAGGCGCGCAAAGGCGACGGCGACGGCTTCCGTGGGCAGCGCGCCGAGGATCGCGTGGTGCGGGAGGATCGCTTCCCGGCGCCGCAGCGCGACTTCGGGCGCGAGCGCCCGGACGAGCGGCGATTCCAGGACGAAGGATCGGGCGGAAAGCGCCGTCTGACGCCGGAGGAGGCCCGTGACCTGCGGCGCGACATCCGCGACGCGGGGCGGGACATCTACCGTCCGGACAACCGCCGTCGCTCGCGCGACTGAGCAGGTGGTGGGGCCTGCGCGACACGCCGTTGCGGCGCTAGAATTCCATCCTCACGCTTCGGGAGGATGCCGTGGAAATGAAGAAGGTCAACGCCGGCAAGCTGCGCGCCATCGGCTATGACGCTGCGAGCCGCACCCTGCAGGTAGAATTGGACACGGGCTCGATCGTCCAGTTCGGCGGGGTGCCCGCAGGAGACGTTCCGCCGCCTCAGCTCTTCCGGCTCCATGTGGAGCTACTTTCGCGACAATATCGAAGAGGAATATGCGGCGAAGCGGGTAAGATAATCGCCCGTGACTCAGACGGGTGCATCCGGAGCATCAGACCACCGTGGCAGCGACTGCCCAGGCAGCGGGGAAAACTGTGGAAAAAACAGCAGAAAAGGCAGCGGACAAGGCAGCAGCCAAACCGGCAAGCAAAGTCGGGGATCCGTCTGCGAAGAAAGCAGCGGCGGGCTACAGCTTCGCCGACATCGAGGCGGCTTTTGCCGCCAACAAGAAGGAATTCAAGCGCGAATACGGCGACGTCTACAAGACCGCATACCTTACCGCGATCGCCACCTGGTTGGTGGTGATCGTTCTTGCCGCGAATAGGCTGCTGGACGACACCTGCGGGCTCAGTCTGCTCATGACCACCGGCGCCTTCGTCTTCGTCATGGCCTCGCTGGGCATCGCGCATTGGGTGAGCAAGCGGCTCCTTTCCGATGAACAATGCCTGGATAGACTGCGGTCGGCGCTCCGAGCGGCCTGATCGCCCTACAGCATCAGCTTCTACCGCCTGTGGCTGCGGCGCAAAGGCTTTGTCACGCTGGAGGAGGCGCAGCGCTTCATGGTGAGCGAGCGCCGCCACCAGAAACAGCGCATCAAGGAAGAGGCCTGGCGGCCGCTGACAAGCCAGACGATCTAATCGTCCTGCAAACGCACCTGCGGTCGCTCGGCCCGAGATCGGATCGATGCATCTCGTCGCGCGCGGGTCGGCCGGCTGGCCGTTCCGGTAAAATGCCGGTCGATGAAACTCATGGCCCTCGAATCCTCCTCCGACCGCGGCTCCGTCGCCCTATGGTGCGACGGCGATCTCTCCAGTTCGCGCGGCGACGGCCGCCATACCCATTCCGAATTGATGTTGCCCTGGGTCGATGCCTGCTGGCCGAAGCCGGCTCTCCGGGCGAGCATCGCGGATGCGCTTGCGTTCGGCGCCGGACCGGGCGGCTTCACCGGCCTGCGCCTGGCCTGCGGCGTGGCGCAGGGACTGGCGCTGGCGGCCGGATCTTCCGGTCTTTGCCGTCGGCAGCCTGGAGGCGATGGCGCTGGGCTAGCGGCCGGGAGATGGCGTACGTGTGCGTGGATGCGCGCATGAACGAACTGTATTGCGCGGCCTACGAATGTCGAGGGCGATCGAGCTGCATACCGTGCTGGCGCCGGTGGTGGCGTGCGCCGGGTGACGTACCGCTGCCCGCGGGCAGCGGCTGGTTCGGCTCGGCGAGCGGATTTGCGCCTGCCGCCGAGCGCGGCGCGACGCCTGGCCGCTCATGTGGTGGCGGAGAACGGGCATGCCATGCCATGCCCGCGATGTCGCCAGGCTGGCACGCAGCGCTAGCAGCGGGGCGAGCGCACCGACGCGGCGAGCGGCCGTTCCGCTCTATGTGCGCAACAAGGTGGCGCTTTACCACCGCCGAACGCCTTGCCGGCATGCGCCAAGCCATGAGTGCCGATTCTGTCCGAGCAAATCGAGTATCGGCCGCATGAGCGAGGGCGATCTGGACACCGTCGCGGCGATGGAACGAACGCTGTACGAGTTCCCCTGGAGTCGCGGTCAACTTCGCCGATTCGCTGATCGCCGGCTACAGCACCTGGACCTTGCGCCTGGGGCGATGTCGCTGGTGGGCTATGCGGTGATGATGGTGGTCCTGGACGAGGCCCATCTGCTCAATATCAGCATTCATCGCGACTGGCAGCGCCGAGGTTACGGCCGGCTGCTGCTCCGGACCATCTCAATCGGTCGCGCGCCGCGTCGGCGCAACGTCCATATTCCTGGAGGTGCGCCCGTCCAACGAAGCGGCGCGCGCCTTGTACGATCCGGCAACTTCCGCCTGATCGGCGTGCGGCGCGGCTACTATCCGGCCGCGCCTGGGGCCGGGAGGACGCGCTGGTGCTGAAGAGGGACCTATGAGTCAGCCGGCGCGATCAGGTTCTGCGGGAAATGGGTCTCGCGCCGCTATGGCGGCTGCGCGGTCGAAGCGGGGCCGATGCCGCCGCGAAGCCGATGCGGGCGCTGATGAGGCGAGCCGGGCCGATTTCGCCCGCTGCGCCGCCGCCGCCGAGCGCGCCGCAACCGGCCCGCGGATCGACCGGCTGGAGCGCATCGCACGCATGGACTGGGCCGAACTGCGCGAGACCGTGGCCACCTGCCGTGCCTGCCGGCTGTGCGAACGGCGCAAGCAGGCGGTGCTTGGGCGTGGGCGACACGCGCGCCGACTGGCTGTTTGTCGGCGAGGGGCCGGGCGCGGACGAAGACGAGAAGGGCGAGCCCTTCGTCGGCCAGGCCGGCAAACTGCTCGACAACATGCTGGCGGCGATCGGCATCTGGCGCGGCCAGAACGTGTACATCGCCAACACCGTCAAGTGCCGCCCCCCGGCAACCGCACGCCGGAGGCCGAGGAAATGGCGACCTGCCTGCCCTACCTGGCGCGCCAGATCGAACTGCTGCAGCCGAAGCTGATCGTGGCGCTGGGCCGGCCGGCGGCGCAGACGCTGACTCGAGCGGCGAGGTGAAGATCGGCGCCGCGCGGGGACGGTTGTTCGAGCACAACGGCCGATCCGCTGATCGTGACCTACCATCCGGCCTATCTGCTGCGCAATCTGCCGGACAAGGCGAAGGCGTGGGAAGATCTGTGCTTCGCCCGGCGACGCATGCGGCCATTGAACAGGACGCGGTCGACATCTGATGTCGAAGTCAGTCAGCTGATCCATCGCGACCAACAGCCCTGATTACCGTGGCGAAGGTATTCGGCTGGTTCGTCACCGGGTCGCCGACGCTGTTCGCCGAGTCCATACACTCGGCCGCGGACGTCGCCAACCAGGTTCTGCTGAAGGTGGGCGAAGTGCGCTCGGCGCGGCGCGCCGGACGCGCTGCACCCATTCGGCCGCGGTCAGGAACGTTTCTTCTGGGCGCTGGTCTCGGCCGTGTCGGTGTTTTTCGTCGGCTGCGGCGTCACCGTCTATCACGGTGTCGACTCGCTGCTCCATCCGGAACACATCGAGCCTTTCACGCTGCTGCCCTTGAGCCTGCTGCTGTTTTCCCTGGTGCTGGAGAGCTACACGTTCTCGGTGGCATGGCGCGAAATCGGAGGATGGCGCGGGTTTCGGGCAAGCCGCTCGAACACCACGGTCCTGGCCGTTCTGCTGGAGGATGCGGTCGCCGTGTTGGGAATACTGCTGACGCTGTTCGTGGCCGGGATCTCGTACTTCTGGGGTCCCCGGCCCGTGCTCGACTCGCTGGTCTCGATCCTGGTCGGGCTGATCCTGGGGAGCGATGGCGCTGTTCCTTGCCAATGCCAACCGCACCATGCTGATCGATGTTGCCGATGCCGGCCTGAATCATGATCTCGCTGCGCTGCTGAAACAGAAGGGTATTGCGGCGGAGGTATCGTCGCTGACCGTGGATATCGATCGCTACGTGGTGTTCGTGCGCGTCGCGCCGGAGAGCGCCGAAGCCGTGCGCGCACTGACCTGGGAATTGGGCGGGGCGATCAAGTCTCGCGCCGCGACGGAACTGGGCAAGGAAATCGACGCGGTGTACTGGAAATTTCCCGGCGCCGTCCGCTGACGGTTCGGACGGCTGCGAGCCGGATACGATTCGGTCTTGGCATCTTCTTGAAGGAGTTTGAAATGCGTTTGCGATTGCTGGCGGTGCTCGCCCTGGCTGTCGGCCTGCTGTCGGGCTGCGGCTACAACCAGATCCAGACCAACGACGAACAGGTCGAGCGCCGCCTGGTCCGAAGTGCTCAACCAGTACAAGCGCCGTGCCGACCTGGTGCCGAACCTGGTGGCCATCGTGCAGGGCTACGCCGCCCACGAACGCGAGGTGCTGACCCAGGTGACGCAGGCGCGCGCCAATGTGGCCGGCATGAAGAGTCACGCCGGAACTGGTCAACGATCCCGAGGCCTTCGCCAAGTTCCAGAAGGCGCAGGCCGACCTGTCCGGCGCCTTGTCGCGCCTGCTGGTGGTGGCGGAGAACTATCCGCAGCTCAAGGCGGACGCCAATTTCCGCGATCTGCAGGCGCAGGTCGAAGGTACCGAGAACCGCATCGCCGTGGCGCGCAACCGCTACATCAAGGCGGTGCAGGAAGTACAACACCACGGTGCGCATCTTTCCCAACAACCTGACCGCCATGATCGTTCGGCTACAAGACCAAGGCCAACTTCACCGTCGAGGACGAGAAGGCGATGTCGGCGCCGCCGTCGATCAACTTCGGGCAACCCGGGCAATCGCCGCAGCCCGCCCCGGCTACCCGTTGATCGCCGGCGGCGATTCGGGCCGGGTGTCGCACCGGCGCCTCACCCTGTGCGCTCTGCATTCATGACGGGTAAGGCGTGGTCACGCGCAGTGCAACTGCTGGCCGGTCTGTGGCTGGCGCTGCTCGCGCTCGGCCTGCAAGCCGAGGAACCGGTGGCGGTGCCGCCGCTGGCGGGACGGATCACCGATACCACCGGCACGCTCAGCCGCGAGCAGACGGCGAGCCTCGATGCCCAACTGGCCGCCTTCGAGGCCGCCAAGGGCAGCCAGATCGCGATCCTCATCGTTCCCACCACGAAACCGGAGCCGATCGAGACCTTCGGCATCCGTGTCGCGGAGAGCTGGAAGCTCGGGCGCAAGGGAATCGACGACGGCGTCATCGTCATCGTGGCGAAGAACGACCGGCGCCTGCGCATCGAGGTGGGCTACGGCTTGGAGGGCGTGGTCAACGACGCCGTCGCCAAGCGCATCATCAGCGAGACGATCACGCCGCGCTTGCGGGAAGGAGATTTCTTCGGCGGCCTGCAGGCCGGTGTGCGCCAGATCGTAAGGTCGTGCAAGGCGAGGCGCTGCCTGCGCCGGATCGCGGCGGGAAGGTCGAGGTGGTCGGCGACGCCGGCGCCATCCTCTTCGGCGCGGTGATGGGCGTGGTCTTCCTGGCGCCGATCCTGCGCGCGGTCTTCGGGCGCCTGCCGACCGCAGGCCTGGCCGGCGGTGCCGTTGCGGCGCTGGGATGGTTTCTGGGTGTGGCGCTCGCCACGACGCTGCTGCTGGCGGCATTCGCCTTCGTCGTGGCGCTGGCCGCCGGCGGCAGGCCGGGCCGGGGCGGCTGGCTCGGGGGCGGCCTGGGGGGTGGTTTGGGCGGTGGCGGCTGGTCGGGCGGATCCTCCGGCGGGTTCTCCGGCGGTGGCGGCGGATTCGGCGGCGGCGGATCCTCCGGGAGCTGGTAGATGGAACTGATGCGGATCATCCGGCACCTGTCGTTGCCCGACTGGTGGGTGCGGCGCCCCTTGTCCGCGGCGGCCCGCGCAGCCATCGAGCGGGCCATCGCGGAATCCGAAGTTGCCCACCGCGGCGAATTGCGCTTCGTCGCCGAGACCGAGCTGCCGCTGCCGGCGCTGCTGCGCGGGGAGGGTGCGCGCGAGCGGGCGATCGAAGTGTTCTCGCGCTTGGGAGTCTGGGACACCGAGGAGAACAGCGGCGTGCTGATCTACGTTCAACTGGTGGACCGCCGGGTGGAAATCCTGGCCGATCGCGGCATCAACGCGCGTGTGCCCCAATCCGAATGGGACGCCATCTGCCGTCGCCTGGAGCAGGCCTACCGGTGCGGCGCCTTCGAGGCCGGCTCGGTGGCGGCGATCGGCGAAATCAGCGCGCTGCTGCAGCGCCACTTCCCGGCGACGGCGACCAACCCGAACGAGCTTCCCGACCGGCCGCTGGTGTTATGAGCCTGCCGTCGCCGTGATGCAGTCCGCAGCGCCGGCGCCCGTCAAAGCGGTGTTCCTGTGGTCGGAACGTTTCCGCAATCGCGGCTACGGCCGCAATCATCCGCTGGCGATTCCCCGCGTGCCGCTGACCTTCGACCTGATCCGATCCTACGACGCCCTGAAAGGTGACGAGCTGGTCGAAGCGCGGCAGGCCACGGAGAGCGAACTGGCCTGGTTTCACGCCCCGGATTACCTTTGCGCCTACGCCGACGCCGAGCGCCGGCAGCGGGTGGAAATGGCGGATCGCGAGCGCTACCGGCTCGGCACGCTGGAGAATCCCTACTTCGAGGATTTCTACACCGTGCCGGCGATCGCCGCCGGCGCCAGCATCCAGGCCGCGGAGTCCGTGCTGAACGGCCAGGCGGCCTTCAATCCGGCCGGCGGCATGCACCACGCGCGACGCGACCGCGCCAGCGGCTTCTGCTTCCTCAACGATCCGGTCCTGGCCATCCTGCGCCTGCGCCGGGCGCACTGGCGCGTGCTCTACCTCGATATCGACGCCCATCACGCCGACGGCGTGGAGGAGGCGTTTCGCGACGATGCCGGCGTGCTGACCCTGTCGCTGCACATGAACACCGGCTACGCCTATCCCTACGCCCATGGCGCATTCGAGGACCAGGGCAGCCGCGCCTCGGGCTACACCACGATCAACGTGCCGCTGCCGGCCGGCGTGCACGATGCTGAGTACGAGACCGTGTTCGACGCCGTCTGGTATCCGGCGCTGGAGCGCTTCGCGCCGGACGCGGTGGTGCTGCAGGCGGGGGCCGACGCCCTGTTCCTCGATCCGCTGGCCCGCTTCAAGCTCTCCACGCAAGGCTTCGCCGCGGTGGTCGAGAAGATCGTGAACGCCGCGCCGCGCCATGCCGACGGCACACCGCGGCTGCTGGTCACCGGCGGCGGTGGCTATCACCTTCTCGGGGTGGCGCGGGCGTGGACGGCGGTGTGGGCCCTGCTGTCGGGGCGCGACCTGCCCGATTCCATTCCCGCAGCGGGCGCCGAGGCGATGCGCGCCACGGGCTGGGACCTGGACGAGGACGAGCCATGGTACCCGGGCCTGTTCCTGTCGCGCTTCGATGCCCCTACCGCCCTGCCGGTGCGCAGCGAGATGCGGCAGATCGCAGGCACGATCCGGCGCCACCGCTACTTCGCCTCCTGGTAACGGCGCGCCGCAGGCGCAGCGCCGTAGGGTGCGCCATGCGCACCATGCGTTGGATCGGTGCGCCAGCCCTCTCTCCCGGCCTCTCCCCCGCGACGGGGGAGAGGAGGGTCGAGCCTCCCCTCTCCCTGTCAGGAGAGGGGGCGGGGGTGAGGGAGGGCGCACCCTACGCGCCTCAATGCCTGCTGTCGTCGAGCAGGCTGACCGAGTCGAAATCGCGCTGGTTTGCTGTCGTGGTGCCGCAATTGCACCAGATACATCATGCCGGCCATGAACAGCCGAACAGCAGATGATGATGTAGATCGACAGGTCGGCCTTGATCAGGACGGCGTAGAGGCCGGTCATGATCAGGATGGACAGGTTTTCGTTGAAGTTCTGCACCGCGATGGAATGGCCGGCGCCCATCAGGATGTGGCCGCGGTGCTGCAGCAGGGCGTTCATCGGCACCACGAAAAAGCCGGCCAGGGCGCCGACGACCACCATCAGGATCAGCGCCGACGTCGTATCGCGCACGAAGATCATGCACGATCACCACCACGCCCATGGCGATTCCCAGCGGAATCACCCGCAGCGATCCGCGCAAGGACATCATGCGGGCCGCCAGCATCGCGCCGATTGCGACGCCGACGGCCACCACGCCCTGCAGCATGCTGGCGCTGGACAGATCCAGATTGCAGTGCGGCCTCCGACCATTTGATGACGATGAACTGCAGCGTCGCGCCCGCGCCCCAGAACAGCGTGGTCACCGCCAGCGAAATCTGGCCCAGCTTGTCCCGCCACAGCAGCTTCAGGCAGTGATTGAAGTCGTGGAACAGGTAGACCGGGTTCTTCTTCAGCACCTTGTGGTCGACGCCGGTATCCGGGACGTAGAGGTTGAACAGCGCGGCGACCAGATAGAGGGCACCGATCACGGCGATGATCATTTCCGGCACGGTATCGATGCCGGTGTCGATCAGCGGGAAATCGAATCCGAGCAGCTGTCTGGGCGATCGCACGGCTTGATCGAGGACGCCGCCGATGAAGGTGCCGAGAATGATGGCGGCCACCGTCAAGCCCTCGATCCAGCCGTTGGCCAGCACCAGCGCCGATGCGGCAGGTACTCGGTGAGAATGCCGTACTTGGCCGGCGAATAGGCGGCCGCACCGAGCCCGACCACGGCGTAGGACGAGCAGGGGATGCACGCCGAAGAACATCATGGCGCAGCCGGCGATCTTGACCGCGTTGCTGATGAACATGACGCGCCATTTCGGCATCGAATCGGCGAACGCGCCGACGAAGGCCGCCAGGGCGACATAGGAAACGGTGAAGAACAGCTTGAGCAGCGGCTCGTATTCCTGGGGCGCTGCATGTCGCGCAGGACGGCGATGGCGGCGATCAGCAGGGCGTTGTCGGCGAGCGCGGAGAAGAACTGCGCCGCCATGATGATGTAGAAGCCGAGATTCATGCAGACCGCCGCCTGGGGCGGCTAGATTGACGAGAGCCGGCGTTATACCATGAAGACGTCAAGTCGATTGTTGTCGCGCCCGACGCGACAAATGGTTCCACCGCGGCACGCCGGATGCGGCGGTGAGCGGCGCTGGCGGCTGCGTCGCTCATCAGACTATCTAATGCACCAGTTTGTGATTGAATATCGGCCATAAGAACGGATTCAGGGGAAAGCCATTATGGCCGATCGCCGACTTCAGGTGTTTCACGCCGTAGCCAAGCAATTGTCGTTCACCAAGGCGGCCGAGGTGCTGTTCATGACGCAGCCCGCGGTGACCTTTCAGATCAAGCAGTTGGAGGAGCACTTCAACACCCGGCTGTTCGATCGCGGCCACGGCAAGATTACGCTGACGCCGGCCGGGGAACTGGTCCTCGAATACGCCGAGCGGATACTCAACCTGTCGTGCCGAACTGGACGTCCGGCTGGCGGAGATGACCGGCCAGATCGGCGGTCCGCTGCTGGTGGGCGGCAGCACGACCATCGCCGAATTTCTGCTGCCGCGCATCCTGGGCGAGTTCAAGTCGAAATACCCGAGCCGTGCAGCCGCGGCTGATCGTCGGCAACTCCGAAACCATCGAAACCCGCGTCGCGGAGCACACCATCGACATCGGCCTGATCGAAACGCCACTCGCATCAGCAGAATCTGCAAAGCGAGGTGTGCTGCGAGGACGAGCTGCAGGTCATCTGCAGTCCGAACGTTTCCGCTGGCCAAGTCCAAGGAACTGAGCGCGGCCCAGTTGCTGGAGCATCCCTACGTCAGCCGCGAATCCGGCTCCGGCACGAGCGAAGTCACCGACGACTATCTGCGCAAGTCTGGCGTCGCCCCCGATTCGCTGAATCTGGTCATGGAACTGGGCAGTCCGGAAGCGCTCAAGGGCGTGGTCGAGACCGGGCTCGGATTTGCCATCGTGTCCACGCGCGTCGGTGGCCAAGGAGATGGCGCTGGGTACTCTGGTGACGGTGCCGCTCAAGCCGCGGCTGCATCGCGCAGCTGGCGATGGTCTATCCGAAGGAGAAATTCCGCTCGCGGCTGGTCAACACGTTCGTCGAGTTTGCGGCCGGGCAGCTGCAAGGCAGGCCATGGCCATTTGAGCGCCACCTGACGCGGCATGCGGCGGGCGGCATGAGCCGTGAGAACGAGCGGCTGTTGCGCCTGCTGGAGCGGCTGGACCCGGAGGCGCGGCGCAGCCTGCATCGACTTGCCGAGTTTCTCGCCGCGCGCGCGCATGGCGTTGCGCCGAACGCTCCGGAAGTCGGCGCCGCGCCCCGCCGGAGAGACGGTGGTGCAGGCGATCAAGCGATTGAACCGAAGCCTATCCCAGGGCCCAACGCCACCGCCTGATGCCCGCTGTGGAACGCCTGCTCGCCGAGCACCTGATGAACAACCGTCCTGCGCCGCAAGTGATCGACGAACTGGAAGCCTTGCTTCGCCGCGCAGTATCGAGTGGCGAAGGGCGACTGAATGCAGGCGCCGCGCTCCCGACGTTCTCACCGAAATGCCTCGACCCATACGCGCCACCATCGATGCGGACGCGCTGCGCCACAACTCTCGGCGTAGCGCGCCGCCACGCCGGTCGGCGCGGCTGTGGAGCGTCATCAAGGCCAACGCCTACGGCCACGGTCTGCTGCGCACGGCGGAGGCCTTGCGCGACGGGACCGACGGCTTCGCCCTGCTCGATCTCGCGGTGCGGTGCGCCTGCGGGATACCGGAATACGCCACCCGATCCTGCTGCTGGAGGGATTCTTCGAGCCGGACGATCTGCCGCTCATCGCCGAATATCGCCTGACGCCGGTGATCCACAGCCGCGAGCAGATCGACATGCTCGAAGCTGGGCGGCTTGCCGCTGCGCATGCCGGTCTATCTCAAGTTCAATACCGGCATGAACCGGCTCGGCCTGCCGGTCGCAGCGAATTCGACGGCGGCCCTGGCGGCGCTGGAGGCGATCCCGGCGGTGGGCGACATCACCCTGATGACCCATTTCGCCGATGCCGACATGGAGCGAGGCATCGCCGAGCAACTGGCGCGGCTGCGCGCCAGCTGGTCGGCGGCCGCGGCATTCCCTGCCAGCCTGGCCAATTCCGCGACGCCTTGCTGCGCTTTCCCGACGCCGACGCGCGACTGGGTGCGGCCGGGCATCATGCTCTACGGCGCATCGCCGTTTGCCGACCTGAAGAGCGCCGCGGCGCTCGGCCTGCAGCCGGTGATGACGCTGCGAGCGAGATCATCGCCGTACAGGAGCTCCAGCCCGGCGACCGCGTCGGCTACGGCGGTATCTTCACCGCCCACGGCGCCGATGCGCATCGGCGTCGTCGCCTGCGGCTACGCCGACGGCTATCCGCGCCACGCGCCCAACGGCACGCCGATCCTGGTGGACGGCAGCCGCAGCGAGCACGGTCGGGCGGGTGTCGATGGACATGCTGGCGGTCGACCTGACGCGCCTGCCGGCAGGCGGGCGTCGGTTCCCGCGTCGTGCTGTGGGGCGAGGGGCTGCCGGCCGACGAGGTGGCTGCCGCGGCCGGAACCATCAGCTACGAGCTGTTGTGCGCCCTGGCGCCGCGCGTGCCGGTGAAGATCGGCAGCGGCTGAATGGCCAAGCCCAAGACGGTCTACGTCTGCACCGAGTGCGGCGGCCAGTCCGCCAAGTGGCAGGGTCAGTGCCCGCACTGCGCGCCGTGGAACACCCTGGTCGAATCGGTCGCCGAGAGCGCGCGCCGCGCAGCCGCTTCAGCGCGATCGCCGGCAGCCGGCAAGCTGCAGACGCTGTCGCAGATCAAGCCGCGCGAGGAGACGCGCATGCCCACCGGCATGGGCGAGTTCGACCGCGTGCTGGGCGGCGGCCTGGTGCCGGGCGGCGTGGTGCTGATCGGCGGCGATCCCGGCATCGGCAAGTCGACCCTGCTGCTGCAGGCGCTGGCGCGGCTGGGCGCGGCGCAGCGCGTGCTCTACGTCAGCGGCGAGGAATCGGCGCGAGCAGATCGCGCTGCGCGCCAAGCGCCTGCAGCTCGACGCCCGCGGCGCTGCTGCTGCTGACGGAAATCAACCTGGAGAAGATCGTCGCGCGCGCTCAAGGCGCAGACAGCCGCGGGTGGCGGTCATCGATTCGATCCAGACCCTCTATTCCGACGCCCTGCAGTCCGCGCCCGGCTCGGTGGCGCAGGTGCGCGAATGCGCCGCGCAACTGACGCGGCTCGCCAAGCAGAGCGGCACCACCATCATCTTCGTCGGCCACGTCACCAAGGAAGGCGCGCTCGCCGGCCCGCGCGTGCTGGAGCACATGGTCGACACGGTGCTCTATTTCGAGGGCGACGCCAACTCCAGCTTCCGCCTGGTCCGCGCCTTCAAGAACCGCTTCGGCGCGGTCAACGAGCTGGGCGTGTTCGCCATGACCGAGCGCGGGCTGAAGGGCGTGTCGAACCCCTCGGCGCTGTTCCTGTCGCAGCACGAGCAGCCGGTGGCGGGCTCCTGCGTGCTGGTGACCCAGGAAGGCACGCGGCCGCTGCTGGTGGAGATCCAGGCGCTGGTGGACGAGGCCCATGCGCCCAACCCGCGCCGCCTCAGCGTCGGCCTGGAGCAGAACCGCCTGGCGATGCTGCTGGCCGTGCTGCACCGGCATGCCGGCATCGCCTGCTTCGACCAGGACGTGTTCGTCAATGCCGTCGGCGGCGTCAAGATCAGCGAGCCGGCCGCCGACCTGGCGGTGCTGCTGGCGATCGTATCGTCAGCCTGCAAGACAAACCGCTGCCGCCCAAGCTGGTCGTTTTCGGCGAGGTGGGTCTGGCCGGCGAAATGCGGCCGGCGCCGCGCGGCCAGGAACGCCTGAGCGAAGCCGCCAAGCTCGGCTTCACCCACGCGCTGATCCCGAAAGCCAACGCGCCGAAGCACGCCATGCGCGAGCATCGAGGTGATCGCGGTGGAGCGGGTGGATCAGGCGCTGGAGCGGATACGGATCTGGGAATCCAAACCTGCTCGAGTTCGGTCTGTGTCGAGCGCGGGAGACGAAGCCCGGCGACCTTGCCGAACGCAGAGTCCGCGGTCACGAAGGGCGTGTCGCGCCCGAGGGCGAGGCAGCTTGCTGCTGGATCGCGTCCGGCGTGCGCAGCATGAAATGAGCGCGAATCTACGTCGCCGAGATCGATGACATCGAACTCAGTTCCACGATGGTCAGCTTGGGGGAATCGAAGAACTGGTCGTAACCGGCCAGGAGACCAGCGTCTCCTTCGCGCAGCGGCTTGGTCCGGCATTCCAGGAGGGACAGCCTGGAGCCGGCGATACCGCGGTCTCCCGTACTCGCCAGTTCTCCAAGGAGAGCGTCGAAGCGCAGGTGAAAGGGCGCTACCGCCTCGACGCGGTAGATGATTACGCAGGCGTCGAGAAAGACCGTCACGCCGGCCCCCACGAGCCGCGTTCCTCCTCGATCTGGCCGGCGGATGTCCTCAGTGCTGCGGTTTCCCGCCGGGAGCGAGGGCAGGAAATCGCAGGCGCTGGCGGGCGCCGGCTCCGCCGTCTTGTCGCCTGGCCTGCGGCCACCCGGGATTCGGAAGCGACAAGCCGCTGGAACTCTTCCTCGGTGAGCACGACGGCGGCCCGGCCGGTTCCGCTTCAAAATGTGCACCGGGCCTTTCTTCAGACTTCCTCAATCGCGGCCATGCCGCGGCGCTCTACTTCGGCTGCGGGCAGCGTGTTCATATCTCTGTCCTCCTGTACTCATTGGAGTACCCGCATCCTAGTTCAGCTATTGCATTCTCACCATTCGGCAGGCGGGAATCTTCGCTCCCATGAACCCGTCAGCACGGCTGCGCACGGGTTACTTGACAACGAATGGAATGTTCGGCGTATCGTGCGGTTGCAGTATGTGTAAACTCGAATACGAATTGTCCGTCAGTCAGAGGTCTCCCCGCCATGCGCCCAGTAATAGTAAGTGTCGCGGCCCCAAACTTACGCTGACTCTTCAGGGGCTTGTAGCTGCGTCTTTCCGGACGCGCCAGAATCGGTCATTTGCCGACTACTCGGTATTCGTCGCACGGTACGTGCACACGATCGCCGGCAACCGACGCCAGCGTTGTGTACGAGCCGCGTGAACACATCTCGATCGTATCATCGGATCAAGCCTACCGCGTGTACCGGACGCTGATCGCATGTTCACTTTCGCAGGCGAACACAGCTACCTGACGTGACACATACGTCGTTCGTTGAACGGGGCGGTTGGAGGCAAGTCGGTCGGCGATTGTCGAACCAATCGTCGCTCGAAGGTTCACGCGATGGTGTATCACAAGGTTGGAACTGTGGACGCCCTGCGTACGGGCCAGCATGTCGATCATCAAGCCCGGCGCCCATTTCGACCATGGATTCAACACCAGACCCGGCTTGGCCTTTCAGTCCAGTATGTCGAGGCGAAGCGAGGCGTGCGCGGCTCAGTTTTCGATTTGGCGCGCGAATTCCAGATTCCGGTGACGGCGGAGTTTCGTTCGGCAGAACGAGGAGAAGGCAGCGTACCCGGGCGTGTAGGGCGAATCCATCGGAATTCCGTCCAGTGACGAATAACTCGATTATCTGGAGGTCATCATGAAAGACAGGTACAACAGGATGCTTCGGCAAGATTGAAATTCTGGAGATTCCGACCTCCGCGCGACTGGACGTAATTCGCACCCGGGTCAGCGGCAGAATACAGGAAAATCTTCGAGGAACTGAAGCGGGGACTGACCCTCAACATTCACCTGTGAGGCCGGGAGGCAATTCTTCAGCCCGTACTGCGACGCAGAAAACAGTGGCCGAGCATGGTTCAGGGTGTGGGTCAGCAGGCAGGACGAGTACCGAGCATCGAGTTGCGGCACGAACCTTGGTGGATACGGTGAAGACGATTGGCCGCGGATCGGGTCCGCGGCTTGGGATCTGCGCGTGCGCGGGGTGCCTGCTCGTTTCCCGTGAAGAGGCACGAGGGATATGAGCAGTGGCCAACAGAAGGGCGGCTCGGTCGTTACCCGTCTCAAGTACGTTGGAAGAGGGAGATTTCTTCCGACGGAGATTGCGCGCCGCCTCGGAACCCGAGATGCGGATCGAGATCGTGCCCCTGGCCCAGGGTTGCATCGACGAGATCACCTCACCCCGTAACTGCCAATCAGCGGACCGACTCACCGAATTTGCGGCCGGAGGATCGGGTACGACTCCGGCTTGGCGCGTGCTGCTGCGCGGATCTGCGGGCTGTGCGAACTGAGCATACTGGGGATCGCCATGATCGACTCGCTGCGAGCCTGACCAGCGTTAGCTTCTTTCACCGATCGCCTGGCGCAACGCCTGAACCAGCGAGGTGGTGGACACGGTTCGCATTTTTTCCAGAGTTCAACTGCGTTCGACCGGTGCCGAGCTCTCCCTGTTCAAGTGACCGATGCGGCGGCGTTGAAGGTGAACTTCCGAATATCGAGGAAGATGTAGTACGACAGGTAGTCAGCTGGGACAGACCACGAATAGTATCGGGGATTTCCTGGAAGGAGTTACACTCGCATCGATCGCAAACTGGACACGTGTTGGGTTCAAGCGCTCAGGACCCAGACATCCGGCGCTTCGATCGGCCATTTGTCGGCTGCGCGCTACGCACTTGAGCCGACCTACGGCCCTTCGACCACCCGCGCGGTGTTCTCCGCGTCAGCGGCGCGGGGAACCGACACTTCGCCAGACGGTCCCTCAGCCGGGCGTATTGGATACACTGCACATTGCCGACATGAAACCTCCCCTCTTTGCCTTTTCCGCCGCGGTAGCTCTTCGCGTCCCGGCCGACCGGATCACGGCGGGAGGCGCGGCATGATCCTGGCCTGGCGCATGCTCTTGCGCGATCTGCGGGCCGGTGAACTGCGCCTGCTGGGGGTCGCCATGATCATCGCGGTGGCGAGCCTGACCAGCGTCAGCTTCTTCACCGACCGTCTGGCCCAGATGCTGGACCGCGAAGCGAACCAGCTGCTCGGCGGCGATCTGCTGCTGGTGGCCGATCATCCGTGGCGGCCGAGTTCGCGGATGAGGCGACAGCGGCGCGGGCTCGAGTGCCGTGCTCGAGCTGCAGCTTCACCAGCATGGTGAGCGCGAACGGACAGCGCGCAACTGGCCGGCGTCAAGGCGGTGCAGCCGGGCCATCCGCTGCGCGGTGCGCTGCGCATCGCGCCCGGCCTCGAACCAGCCCGACGCCGTGACGCGTTCGACATCCCGGCGCCGGGCACGGTCTGGCTGGACGAGCGGCTGTGCCTCCGCCCTCGGCGTCAAGCGTCGGGCGACGAGATCGGGCTCGGCGACAGCCGCTTCCGCGTGGCGGCGGTGCTCACCTTCGAATCCGACCGCGGCGCGAACTTCTTCAGCCTGCTGCCGCGGCTGATGATGCATGCCGACGATCTGCCGGCCACCGGCCTGATCCAGGTCGGCAGCCGCGTCACCTATCGCCTGCACATCGCCGGCGAGCCGCCGGCGGTGGCCGCATTTCAGCAGCTGGGCGCAAGTCGCGGCTGCAGCGCGGCGAGTCGCTGGAAGACATCAGCAATGCCCGGCCCGAAGTGCGCGACGGCGTTGGAGCGGGCGCAGAAATTCCTGCGCCTGGCGGCGCTGCTGGCGGTGGTGCTGGCGGCGGTGGCGGTGGGCCTGGCGGCGCGCCGCTTCATGCAGCGGCACCTGGACGGCTGCGCCGTCATGCGCTGCCTGGGTGCGCGCCAGTCCCAGATCTCGCGCCTGTACTTCGTCGAGTTCCTGATGTTCGGGCTGATCGCCTCGGCGCTGGGCTGCGCGCTGGGCTACGGCACGCAACTGGTGATCGAGCGCATGCTGGCGGGCCTGCTCAACGGCGCATTGCCGGCGCCGCTCGGCCTGGCCGCTGGCCTACGGCTTCGGCATCGGCCTGGCGCTGCTGGCGGGCTTCGTCGCGCCGCAACTGGTGCGGCTGCGCCAACGTGCCGACGCTGCGCGTGATGCGCCGCGAATGGAGCGGGGCCGAGCCGGTGACGCTGGCGGCCTACGCGGTGGGCATCGGCACCCTGGCGGCGCTGATGTTCTGGATGGCGGCCGACCTGAAGCTCGGCAGCTTCGGTGCTCGGCGGCTTCGCCGCCGCGCTCGGCGTCTATGCCGTGGCGGCGCGTCTGGCGCTGGCCGCGGCCGGACGAGTGCGCAGCGCCGGCGGCGCCGGCTGGCGCTACGGCATCGCCAGCCTGCGGCGGCGCATGGGCAGCAGCCTGGTGCAGGCGGTGGCCCTGGGGATCGGCATCACCGCGCTGCTGCTGCTTACCCTGACGCGCAACGAACTGCTCGCCAACTGGCGGCAGACGGCGCCGCCGGACGCGCCCAACCGCTTCGTCATCAACATCCAGCCCGATCAGCGCGAGGCGCTGCGCGACTTTCTTCGACAAGCAGGGCATGGCGCCGCCGGCCCTGCTGCCGATGGTGCGGGGGCGGCTGGTCACGGTCAACGGCAAGCCGGTGACGCCGGAGGATTTCCAGAACGATCGCGCCCAGCGTCTGGTGGAGCGGGAGTTCAACCTGTCCTATATGACCGAAACTGCCCCCGGGCAACTCGGTGACCGAGGGCACTGGTTCACGGCTGCGGACGCGCGGCAAGCCGCAGTTCTCGGTGGAGAAGGGGCTGGCCGAGACGCTGGGCCTCAAGCTCGACGACCGGCTCGACTTTCGACGTCGCCGGCAACCGCGTCGAGGCACGCGTCACCAGCCTGCGCAAGCTGGACTGGGATTCGATGCGGGTCAATTTCTTCGTCATCGCGCCGCCGGGGGTGATCGACGACTTTCCCACCAGCTTCATCACCAGCTTCCATCTGCCGCAGGAGAAGAACGCGCTGATCAACGACATGGTGGCGCAGTTTCCCCAACCTGACGGTGATCGACGTCGCCGCCGTCCTGCGCCAGGTGCAGAGCGTCATGGACCAGTTGGCGAAGGCGGTGCAGTTCGTGTTCCTGTTCGCCCTGCTGGCGGGCGTGGTGGTGCTGTTCGCGGCGCTGGAATCGACCCACGACGAGCGCGAATACGAGCTGGCGATCCTGCGCACGCTGGGCGCGCGCAACCGGCAGTTGCGCGCGGCCCTGCTGGCCGAGTTCGCCGCCCTGGGCGCGGTGGCGGGCCTGCTGGCGGGGCTCGGCGCCAGCGCCATCAGCTTCGCGCTGGCCCGTTACGTCTTCAACCTGGACTACACCCCGAGCCTGCTGACGCCGCTGGCCGGAGTCCTCGGCGGCATGGCGGGGGTCATGCTGGCCGGGTATCTCGGCACCTTCCGCGCGCTGCGCGTGCCGGCGCTGCAAAGCCTGCGCGCGCTGTCCTGACCTCAGCCTTGTAGGGCGGGCCGCGCCCGCCGATCCATACGCACGGCGGGCGCGGCCCGCCCTACGGCGCTGACCGCGGTGGCGCGCCTCTCCCGGGAATCGCGGCTGATATACTCGCCGCGATGGTTTCCCCGTCCGAACATGATCTTCTGCTCGCCATCGCCGCCCTGACGGCGACGGTTCTGCTCGTGCTGCTGTGGTTCGTGATTTCCAGCCGGCGCGCGTCACGCCAGGCCGCTGCCGACACCGCGGCACAGCTTGCGGAGCAGCATCGGGCCATGCTCGGCGACGTGTACGGCGCCTTGCAGCAGCAGGGCGACCGCGTGATCTCCCAGGGCGGGCAGGCGGCGGAGCGGTTGCGCCAGGCGGTGGGCGGCGAACTAGGCGGCACGCGCGAGGCCATGCATCAACTGCGGCAGGCCATGCTGGGCGAGACGATGAAGATGCTGGCGGAGCAGGGGCGGGCCGACCGCGAGCTGCTGCAGTCGGGCATGGCGGCGTCTTCGCTGCAGCTTGCCGGCAGCATCGAGTCGCTGATGCGCGCCGTCAACGAGCGGCTGGAGCAGATCAGCGGCCACGTGAACGAGCGGCTCGACGAGGGCTTCCGCAAGACCAACGAGACCTTCGTCAACGTCATGGCGCGGCTGGCGACCATCGACGAGGCGCAGAAGAAGATCGACGGCCTCACCAGCAACGTCGTCAGCCTGCAGGAACTGCTGGGCGACAAGCGGGCGCGCGGCGCCTTCGGCGAGGTGCAGTTGGAAGGCACTGGTGCGCGACATGCTGCCGCCCGGCAGCTATCGAGTTCCAGTACACGCTGCCGAACGGCACCCGCGCCGACTGCGTGCTGAAATTGCCCGAGCCCACCGGCATGGTGGTGGTGGATTCGAAGTTTCCGCTGGAGAACTACCACCGCATGTTCGATCGCGTCCCTGTCCGACTTCGAACGCCAGCAGGCGCAGACGGTGTTTCGCAGCGACGTGCAAGCAAGCACGTGGACGACATCAGCGCGCAAATACCTCATCGCCAACGTGACCTCCGACGGCGCGGTGATGTTCGTTCCGGCCGAGGCGGTGTTCGCGGAGATCCACGCCTACCACGGCGAGGTGGTGTCCTACGCGCTGCAGAAGCGGGTGTGGATCGTGTCGCCCACCACGCTGATGGCGGTGCTCAACACGGCACGGGCCGTGCTCAAGGACGTCGAGACGCGCAAGCAGATCCATCTCATCAAGGACGCGCTGGGCAAGCTGGCCAAGGACTTCGCCCGCTTCGACGAACGCATGCAGAATCTCGCGCGGCACATCGAGCAGGCCGGCAGGGACGTGCAGGAAGTGCAGACCACGAGCAAGAAGATCAGCGGTCACTTCTTCCGCATCGAGCAGGCGCAGCTCGATGAACTGCCCGGCGACCAGCCGGCGGCGGCGATCCGCGGCGCGGCGGACGCCTAGAGCCATGACTGCGCTGCATCTCGTGTCGTGTCATGAGTGCGACCTGCTGCAGCGCGAGGCGGTGCTGCCGCGCGGCGGTATCGCGCGCTGCCGGCGTTGCGGTGCCGAACTCTATCGCAGTCATCCCGACAGCCTCGACCGCACCCTGGCGATCACCCTGGCTGCCGTCATGCTTTTCGCCATCGCCAACGCTTACCCCATCGTCGGCCTCGAGGTTCAGGGCAATCGCACGGCAGCCACGCTGTTCGGCGCCGTGCGTGCCCTGTGGGACCAGGGCGCGGAAGCCGTGGCCGTGCTCGTATTCGTCACCACGATCGTCGTGCCCCTGCTCGAGATGGGCATCACGCTGCTGATCCTGGTGCCGTTGCGCCTCGGAGGCGCCGCGCCGGCGACCGGGCTGCTGCTGCGCATCGTGCAGGCCGTAAGGCCGTGGGGGATGGTGGAAGTCTTCATCCTCGGCGTGCTGGTTTCCCTGGTCAAGCTCGCGCACCAGGCGACGGTGATACCGGGTATCGCACTCTGGTCCTTCGCCGGCCTCATGCTGCTCTTCGCGGCGGCGGCCGCATCCTTCGATCCGCGCGAAGTCTGGATGCGAATTGCCCAGTCCTCGCCGCGAGCTTCATCATGACCGGGGCGGGCGTGACCACGGCGCAGGCGGGACTGCTCTCCTGCCACGTCTGCAGCCTGGTCTGCGCGCCGGTCGCGGATGCGGGCCAGTCGCGCTGCCCGCGCTGCGGTGCCCGCCTGCATGGGCGCAAGCCGGACAGCATCGCCCGCACCTGGGCCTTGCTGATCGCGGCCTACATCCTTTACGTTCCGGCAAACCTGCTGCCGATCATGGAGACGCGCTCCCTGTTCAGCGCGCAGCAGGACACCATCCTGAGCGGGGTGGTGTTCCTGTGGGTCTCGGGTTCATGGTTGATCGCCGCGATCGTTTTCGTCGCCAGCATCGTCGTGCCGCTGGCGAAGATGATCGCGCTGACGCTGCTGACGGCGTCGGTGCAGCGGCGCTCGGCATGGCGGGCGCAGGAGCGTACCCGCTTGTACCGGCTGGTGGAACTGGTGGGACGCTGGTCGATGCTCGACATCTACGTCATCACCATCATGGTGGCGCTGGTGCAGATCCAGTCCCTGGCGTCGATCAAGTCGGGGCCGGCGGCGGCTGCATTCGGCGGCGTGGTTGTGCTCACCATGTTCGCCGCCATGACGTTCGACCCGCGCCTGATCTGGGACCCGGTGAGCGACGGCAACGAAGATGACTGAAACGCCGCAGGGCCCCGAGCTTCCAGAAATCCCGGCTGCGGTGGCCGTGCCGCGCCGTCGATGGTCGCCGTCGCTGGTTTGGCTGATTCCGATCGTCGCCGCGGTGATCGGGGGCTGGCTGGCGGTCAAGGGCATCCTCGAACGCGGGCCGACCGTCACCATCAGCTTCAACACGGCGGAGGGTCTGGAGGCGGGAAAGACGCGCATCAAGTACAAGGACGTGGACATCGGACTGGTGAAGAGTATCGCGCTGGCGGAAGACCGCAAGGGCGTAGTGGTGACGGCGGAACTGACCAAGCAGGCGGAGGACTTTCTGGTCGAGGATACCCGCTTCTGGGTGGTCCGGCCGCGGGTCGCCGGCGGCAGCGTGTCGGGGATCGGAACCCTGTTCTCGGGTGCCTATATCGGTTTCGACGCCGGAAAATCCGCAGAGCAGCGGCGGGAATTCATCGGCCTGGAGACGCAGCCGGTGGTTACGGCAGGCTTGCCGGGCAGGCACTTCATTCTCACCAGCGAGGATCTCGGTTTCCTCGACATCGGTGCGCCGATCTACTTCCGGCGCATCCCGGTCGGCCAAGTCGTGGCCTTCGAACTCGACAAGGACGGCGCCGGCGTGACGTTCAAGGTATTCATCAACGCGCCCTACGACCGCTACGTCACCGGCAACACGCGCTTCTGGCAGGCGAGCGGTGTGGACGTGACGCTCGACGCCGGCGGCTTCCGGGTGAACACCGAATCGCTGGCCTCCATTCTGATCGGCGGCATTGCATTCCAGACGCCGCTCGATTCGACGCTCGCGCCGCAGGCCAGGGAGAACACCGCCTTCACCCTGTTCGCCGACCGCGCCTTGGCACTCAAGCACCCGGACACGGTGGTCGAGACCTACCGGCTGGTATTCAGGGAGTCGGTGCGCGGGCTGTCGGTGGGGGCGCCGGTGGATTTCCGCGGCTTCGTCATCGGCGAGGTGGCGGCGCTCAACATCGAACTGGACTCCGCGACCAACGAGGTCGGCATGGTGGTGCATATCTACCTGTATCCCGAGCGCTTCCGTCGCCGCAATGCGGACGCCCAGGTGGCGATCGATTCGAAGGCGACCCTCGAGGCCATGATCGCGCGCGGCTTGCGCGCCCAGCTTCGGACCGGAAACCTGCTGACCGGACAGCTCTACGTGGCGCTCGATTTCTTCGCCAAGGCGCCGAAGGCGAAGCTCGACTGGAACGCCAAGCCGGTGGAACTGCCCGTCATGCCCGCCAGCCTGCAGGAGCTTCAGGCGACGCTGGCGGAAATCACGAAGAAACTGGAAAAGGTGCCGTTCGAAGGCATCGGCACCGACCTGCGGCAGACCCTGCAATCGCTCGACCGCACGCTGCAGAATACGGACAAGCTGGTGCAGCGGGTGGACAGGGAAGTGGCGCCGGAGGCCCGCGCCGCGATCGAGGATGCGCGGCGCACCTTCGCCGCGGCCGAGCGCACCCTCGCCGCCGACGCGCCGCTGCAGCAGGACGCGCGCACCGCGCTGCGCGAACTGACACGGGCCGCCGAGGCGCTGCGCGTGCTCGCCGACTACCTTGAACGCCATCCCGAGGCGCTGCTGCGCGGCAAGAAGGAGGAGCAACCGTGAGCCGCTACGGCATTGCCATAGCCGCGCTTTGTGTGGCGGCCGCCGCAGGCTGCGGCACTACACCCAAGGCGCACTTCTACACCCTGAGCGCGGTCCCGGTCGCCGTGAGAAGTGCTGCGCAGAGTGCCGCCGGCTACGGCGTAACGGTCGGCCCGATCACCGTGCCCGAGGCCGTCGATCGGCCCCAGATCGTCGTGCGCCTATCGCCGAGCCAGGTGGAGATCAGCGAACTGCACCGCTGGGCCGCGCCCCTGAAAAGCGAGATTCCCCGCGTCATCGCCGAGCACCTCACCCGCCTGCTCGAGACGGCGCGGGTCTGGGCCTACCCGGGTGCTGCGGGGCTGGAGAGCGACTACCGGGTCCTGCTGGACGTCGAGCGCTTCGACTCGACCTTGGGTGACGGTGTAGCGGTCGATGCCCTGTGGACGGTGCGCCGGGTCTCGGGTGGCGCGCCCCGCAGCGGGCGATCTTCGGTGCGCGAGCGCACTGCGGGTGAGGGTTACGACGGCCTGGTTGCGGCGCACGAGCGGGCGCTGGCCGCCGTCAGCCGCGACCTCGCGCAGGCGATTCGCGAGCTGCGCGCGGCGCCTTGAGCGGCAGCCGGAGGCGGATCAAACCAATCCCTCCATCACCTGCACCGAGACCGCATCGCCCGGGTTCACGCTGCCGCGTTCGTGCTCCAGCACGATGAAGCAGTTGGCCTCGGACATGGAACGCAGGATGCCGGAACCCTGGGCGCCGCTGGCGCGCACCTGCCACCGGCCTTTTTCGCGGAACAGGATGCCGCGCTGGAATTCGGTGCGGCCGGGACTTTTCTTCAGCGGCGTGACGCAGGGCACCTGCAGCAGCGGCAGCGGCGCGACGGGGTCGACGCCCATCATCTTGAGCAGCGCCTCGCGCACGAACTGGTAGAAGGTGACCATCACCGCCACGGGATTGCCCGGCAGGCCGAATAGATACGCGCCGCCGATCCTGCCGAAGGCCATGGGGCGGCCCGGCTTCATGGCGATCTTCCAGAACAGCACTTCGCCCAGCCGCGCCATGAGGCCGCGGATGAAATCGGCTTCGCCCACCGACACGCCGCCGCTGGTGATGATGGCATCGGCATTGCGCGAAGCCTGCACCAGGGCCGCCTCCAGTGCCTCGGGGTCGTCGCGCACCACGCCCATGTCGAGCACGTCGCAGCCGAGCCGCGTGAGCATGCCGTAGAGGGTGTAGCGGTTGCTGTCGAAGATCTCTCCGGCGCGCGGCCGGGTGCCGATGGACACCAGTTCGTCGCCGGTGGAGAACAATGCAACCCGCACGCGGCGCCGCACCGTCACCTCGGCGATGCCCAGCGATGCGAGCAGGCCGAGTTCGGCCGGGCGTACGAGCGCGGCCCGGCGGGCAGCGCCGCCATGCCCGCCGCAGGTCCTCGCCGGCGCGGCGCAGATTCTGCCCCTGCCGCTGGCCGGGCGGAACGACGACTTCGTCGCCGTCGAGTGCGCACCACCTCCTGAATGACAATGGTGTCGGTGGCAGCGGGCACGATGGCGCCGGTCATGATGCGCACGCACTTTCCGATTTCGACGTCCCCAGGGAAGGGCTGGCCGGCGAAGGCGGCTGCCGACGAGCTTGAGGCGGGTCTCGCCATCGGGTCGCAGATCGGCCGCGCGCACCGCGTAGCCGTCCATGGCCGAATTGTCGTGAGCCGGCACGTCGATGGGGGAAATCACGTCCTGCGCCAGAACGCGGCCCAGGGTCTCGCGCACGAACAGGCGCTGGGTGCCGTCCACCGGCGCCACCAGGTCGCGCGTGAGGGCCTTCGCCGTGTCCACATGCAGCGAATCAGGATCGTAATCGTCGAGGCAACTCACCGCCTGCAGGATCGAGCTCATGCTGCATTTCCTTTGCCGAAGGCGTCGAGTTCTTCGAGGGTGTTGATGTTGGCGAAGGCGTCGGCCTCGTCGTCGAACGCCACTTCCGCCACGGCGAGCGAAGCGTACCACGCATCGATCTTGCGTCCGCCGCCCTGCAGGAATGCGGTGAGGCCGGCGAGGAACCTCGCGCCGGCACAGCGTGAACACGGGATGGGGCTGGTCGCCGGTGCGGGCCACCGCCAACTGCGCGTCCTTCGACTCGAGCCCGGTCTGCAGGCGATTCACGAGATCAGCGGGCAGGAACGGGGAATCGCAGGGTGCGGTCACCAGCAGCGGTGTGTGCGCCCGCGCCAGGCCGGCCTGCAGTCCGGCCAGGGGACCGGCGAAGCCGCCGATCCGATCGGCGATGACAGGATGACCGAAGCCGGCGTAGGTCCCCGCATTCTGATTGGCGTTGATGAGCAGCGAGTGGCAACCTGCGGGCGCAGCCGCTCGATCGCCCATTGCACCAGGGGCTTGCCCCGGAAGTCTTTGAGGCCCTTGTCCACGCCGCCCATGCGGCGGCCCTGGCCGCCGGCCAGGATGAGGCCGGTGACGCCGCTCGCGCGCTCATGCCGCGGCGGCGGTATTCGCGGACGCCGGCTGCTGTCGGCTGAAGCGCTGACCGCCGGTGTACAGCAGGTAGTGCCGGCCCTGGGAACGGCCGATCATGGTGATGCCGACGCGCCGGGCGATGTCGTAGCCCATCTGCGTCAGGCCGGAGCGGGAGACGAGGAACGGTATGCCCATCTGCGCCGCCTTGATCACCATCTCCGAGGTGAGCCGGCCGGTGGTGTAGAAGATCTTGTCGCCGCCGCCGACATCGTCCAGCCACATGTGGCCGGCGATTGCATCCACGGCATTGTGGCGGCCGACGTCCTCGACGAAGTAGAGCACGTCCGTGCCCGCCGGCTCGTTGCTGGCGAGGGCGCAGCCGTGAACCGCGCCGGCCTGCTTGTAGATCGACTCGCGCTTGCGCACGGCTTCGAGCAGCGCATAGAGCGTGTCTTCCGCCAGCACGGCCTCGTCCGGCAGGGATACCTGATCCAGTTCGTCCATCAGACCGCCGAACACCGTGCCCTGGCCGCAGCCGGTGGTGACGGTGCGCTTGCCCATGCGCTCTTCCAGCCCCTCGATGCCGGAGCGGGTGGTGACGGCTACGGCATCGGTCTCCCAATCGACCTGCACCGCCGCGATTTCGCCGATGCTGGGAACCAGGCGCTGATTGCGCAGATAGCCGATGGCCAGGGCTTCCGGCGCCTGCCCCAGGGTCATCAGGGTCACGATCTCGCGCTTGTCGATATAGAGCGTGAGAGGATGTCTCGCCGGCGATGGCGGTGGGCACCGTCTCGCCGCGCTCGTTCACCGCCTCGATGGTGATGGTGGCGGGACGGGCGGCGTTGGAAAGGTCGGGCTTCGGCATCTGCGGACTTGGTCGGTCAGGATGGCGCGCCGGCACTCTCGCCGCGCGCGCCCTGGGTCCTCTGGCGGGGGGGTCGCACGCTCACCCGCCGATGTACGACATCTCGATCTTGCGCAGCGCCGCCGTCTCGGCGTTGCGGATCTCGGAATAGCGATCGCCGCGGTCGCGCCAGATGGCACCGATCACGGCGCCGATTTCCTCGTCGCTGGCGCCGGAGCGGATCAGGGCGCGCAGGTCGTGGCCGCCGGTGGCGAACAGACAGGTGTAGAGCTTGCCCTCGGTGGACAAGCGCACCCGCGTGCAGGTGCCGCAGAAAGCCTGGGTCACGGAGGAGATGACGCCGATCTCGCCCGATCCGTCCCGGTAGCGCCAGCGCTGCGCCACCTCGCCGGGGTAGTTGGGGCCGACCGGCTCGATCGGCATTTCGGCGCCGATCATCTGCGCCACCTCGGACGACGGCACCACCTCGTCGAGTTTCCAGCCGTTGGTGGCGCCGACGTCCATGTATTCGATGAAGCGCACGATGTGCGGCGAGCCCTTGAAGTGACGCGCCAGCGGCAGGATCGAGTCGCGGTTCAGGCTGCGCTTGATCACGGCATTCACCTTGATCGGGCCGAGGCCGGCGGTGTGGGCGGCATCGATGCCCTCCAGCACCTTCGCCACCGGAAATTCGACGTCGTTCATGGCCTGGAAGACCGTGTCGTCGAGCGAGTCGAGGCTGACGGTGACGCGATTCAGGCCCGCATCCCGCAGGTCCCCGGGCCTTCTTCTGCAGCAGCGAGCCGTTGGTGGTCAAGGTGAGTTCGACGCCGAGTTCCGCCAGCATCGCGATCAGTCGCTCGATGTTCCGCCGCAGCAGCGGCTCGCCGCCGGTAAGGCGGATCTTGCTCACGCCGTGGGCGACGAAGGCGCGGGCGATGCGCGCGATCTCCTCGAAGTGCAGCAGATCGTCGCGCGGCAGGAACGGGTAGTCGCGGCCGAACACCGTCTTCGGCATGCAATAGACGCAGCGAAAGTTGCAGCGGTCGGTGACCGAGATGCGCAGGTCGCGCACGCGGCGTCCGCGCGTGTCCCTGAGTGTGCCACTGGGCGGCTCGACGTGCTCCGGCATCGGCGGGGCGTCCCCGATCAGCCGCCGATCGACGAGCTGGATCACCCTTTCAGCCATGAGGCCTCTCTATCCTGCATGTGCCACGCCGCTCCGCCGGTGCTAGTATCAGACGGAGACATCATGTCCCCGTCCGTGTTCCCGTTCCTTATGCCAATTCAAGACGAGCACCGCGAAATCGGCTTTGAGACTGCCCTGAAGTTGGCGGTGATTATGGAGCGCAAGGTGCTGGCGAACAAGTGGGCAAGCGAGCAGTGGGAAGCGCTCGGCGTCGTGCCCGACCACGCCGAGGACGGTGCCGCGGCGCGCTGTATCCGCGAGGCAGCCGATGCCAGCCAATGGCTGTTTCCCGGCTACACGCTGAGATTGTTCGCCGACGAGGCGGAGAACTATCTGCTCAACGTCACTGCCCCCGAGCCGCGCGTCTTTGTCATGTGGCAGATGGAAGAGCAGGGCGGCGTGCAGCGTCCGCGGCCGATGGTGCTGACCGTCAGCTATGGCGAGGCGGCGGCGATGATGGATTCGAACGAGCAGGTCGATGGCGTGCCGCTGCCCGCCGACATTTCACGATGGGTGACGGCGTTCGCACGCCGTCACTACCGTGCCCCGGAAAAGCGCAAGGGCGGCCGCTTCGCGTCGCAGAGAATGCCTCAGGGCGGCTCATGACGGATCGGGAGACCTTCCTGTCGCGCTGGTCGCGGCTCAAGCACGAAGCGGAGAAGGCGCCGGCCGCCGCCGCCGAGGCTGCGCCGCCCGTCGAGGCGGAGCCGGCGCAGGAACTTCCTCCTATCGAATCGCTGGACTTTTCCTCCGATTTTTCCCGCTTCCTGCGCAGCAAGGCGGAGGAGGGTGTGAAGCGGGCGGCGCTGAAGAAGCTTTTCCACTCGCCGCACTTCAATCAGATGGACGGGCTGGACGTGTACATCGACGATTACAACGTGTTCGAACCCATCCCCGAAGCGATGCTGCAAAATCTGGCCCACGCCCGTGAAATGCTGTTCGGCCCTGCAGAAGTCGCCGAACCGGGCCCGGCATTGTCGGAAAAACACGAGGGCGATACCCTGCCAGCGGGGGTGGCTCAGGTGTCCGCTCCGGACCGGCCCGAACTTTCCGAGCCGCAGCCCGATCCGCTGAGGGCGGGAGATGCGGCGGTTGCTGGCGATCGAGCGTAGGAACCAGGCCCCGAATCTCATGGCGCAGAGGCAGGTTTCCACCCAGCGCTAGGCCGTCGCGACCATGTCCCTTTCCGACAAGCGTCTCAAACTCTGCGACTGCAATCGCACCGTCGCGCTGAACGCCGGCGAGCTGGCGCGGACGCTGAAGCTCGGTGCGACCCCGACCATCCATCACGAACTGTGCCGGCATGAAGCCCGCCACTTCCGCAGTGCTTTGGAAGCGGGCGGCGACGTGGTCGTGTCCTGCACCCAAGAGGCTGCGCTGTTCCAGGAATTGGCGGAGCAGGCAGGCCACGACGAAGCACTGCAGTTCATCAATATTCGCGAACTGGCGGGGTGGTCCAGGGAAGGGTCCGGCGCCCAGCCCAAGATCGCCGCGCTGCTGTCGCTGGCCGGCCTGCCCGCGCCGGAGCCGGTTCCCGCCGTTACCTACCGCTCGGCCGGATCCCTGCTGGTCATCGGCCCGCTTGACGCGGCCCTCGCCTGGGCGGAGCAACTGAAGGATCAGTTCGAAGTATCGGTGCTGGCAACATCCGCTGCCGGCGGGACCTTGCCGAGTTCCAGGGAGTATCCGGTCAGCTCTGGAAAAAATATCAGGATCAATGGGTTCTTGGGGGAATTTAATGTAACCTGGGAACATGGGAATCCGATCGATCTCGACCTCTGCACGCGCTGCAACGCCTGCATCCGCGTATGCCCGGAGGGAGCGATCGACTTCAGCTACCAGATCGATCTGGCGAAGTGCCGGTCGCACCGGGCATGCGTCGAGGCCTGCGGCGCCATCGGCGCCGTCGATTTCGAGCGCGCCGCAGGCAGCCGGGCAGAGCGCTGCGATCTGGTGCTGGATCTGTCCTTCGAGGCGCTGATCCGGCTGCCCCATCCGCCCCAGGGCTATCAGGCGCCGGGACGCGACCTCGCCGCCCAGTTCAAGGCGGTGCTGGAGCTTGCCAAACTCGTCGGCGAGTTCGAGAAGCCCAAGTATTTCAATTACAAGGCGTCGATTTGCGCCCACAGCCGCAATGCCGTCCGCGGCTGCAACCGCTGCATCGACGTCTGTTCCACCGGCGCGATCAGCGACGACGGCGACGGCGTGAAGGTCGACTCGCATCTGTGCCTGGGCTGCGGCGGATGCGCCACGGTGTGTCCGTCCGGCGCCATGCGCTATGCCTATCCCGGCGTACCGGACATGGGCCTGCGCCTCAAGACGATACTGGCGACGTACCGGGCCGCCGGCGGCAGCGACGCCTGCATCCTGTTTCACGATGCCGAGGAAGGCCAGGAATTGCTGCTGCAGCTCGGGCGCCGCGGCGACGGATTGCCGGCGCGGGTGATTCCCCTCCCGCTGCACAACACCGCGGCGGTGGGGCTCGATCTGCTGCTGGGCGCTTTCGCTTATGGCGCGAGCCAGTGCGTCGTTCTGGCCGTGGGCAGCGAACCCGAGGCCTATATCGAGGCGACGCGCAGGCAGATGGAACTCGGCAATTTGATCCTGAATGCCCTCGGTTACCCCGGGCCGCATTTCGCAATGCTCGCTGCAGACGCGCCGGAGGCGCTCGGGCGGATCGTGTGGGAACTGGCGCCGGCAGCCGGGTTGGGCGAAGCCGCAGCGTACAACCTGGCCGAGGAGAAACGCACCAGCCTCGAGTTCGTATTCGAGCATCTGCTGCGGCATGCGCCGCTGCGACCCCAGGTCGTGCCGCTGCCTGCCGGCGCAGCCTACGGCGCGGTGCAACTGGACAAGGCAAAGTGCACCCTGTGCATGTCCTGCGTCGGCGCCTGCCCGGTGAGCGCCCTGATGGACGCGCCGGATTACCCCCGCCTCAAGTTCGTCGAGCGCAACTGCGTGCAATGCGGCCTGTGCGTCCATACCTGCCCCGAAGATGCGTTGAAGCTGGAACCGCGCCTGTTGCTGACGGACGATGTGCGCCGCGAGCGCGTCCTGAACGAGGCCGAGCCGTTCCATTGCATCAAGTGCGGCAAGCCGTTCGGGACGCGGCAGATGATCGACAGCATGCTCGGCAAGCTGGCGGGACACTCGATGTTCGCCGGACGTGCCGCTCTCGACCGCCTGCAGATGTGTGCCGACTGCCGCGTGATCGACATGATGGAAAACCGCAATGAGTTCACCATCGACGACCTCTGACGCCAGGGCTGCCGCGCTGTCGCAGGCGAATCCGGAGCACGGTGTCGCGCCCGAAGATGCGGCGCGCGCCGACTATTACGCGCTGCTGGCCCGGCTGTTCACCGCTGCGCCGGACCGCGCGCTGCTGGAGGCGCTGGCGCAGGCCGGCGAGATCGACGCCGATGCGGGTTTCGATGCCTTGGCGACGGCGTGGCAGCGGTTGCGGCACGCGGCTTCCGGCGCCGATCCCGAGGCGCTGAGGCAGGAGTTCGACGATCTGTTTGTCGGCGTCGGACCGTCCCTGGTCTCACCCTACGCCACCCGTTACCGGGATATCTCGGGGGTGACGATGCCGCTGGCGCAGCTGCGCACGGACCTGGCAGAACTGGGACTCGCGCGCCAGGACGGGGTGAAGGAGCCGGAGGATCACTTCGCGGCGCTGGCCGACGTGATGCGGCTCCTGATCACGGATGCCGATCTGCCGCCGGAGGACCGGCTGGCGCGGCAGCAAGGTTTTTTCCTGAAGTACATCGAGCCCTCCTACCGCGGGCTGGCCGATGCGATTGCTGCGGCGCCGGAGGCGGATTTTTACCGCCGCGTGGGCGATTTTCTGCGGGCATTTCTTGACCTTGAGACGGAATCGTTCCAGATTAATAGAATCTGACAGCAGGCTGTCGAGACGAAGGAGGAAGGCAATGAGCAAGGCAACCAACCTGAAGCGCCGGGATTTCCTGGTTTCGGTGGGCCTCGGCGGAGCCGGCGCCGCAGCAGCCGTGGTGGCCGGCAAGGCGGCGATGGAAACCAAAGCCGGATCCAAGCCGGAGGACGGCGCGCCGGGTAAGGGCTACCAGCTCAGCGAGCACGTCCGGAACTACTACCGCACCACCCGGGTTTGATTCCGGTCCTGACGGAGGAGACGCGAGATGTTACTGAGGAAGATATCCGATGTCGGACGCTCCGGCAGCGGCCGCCTGTCGCGCAGCTTGGCCGGCTCCGAGCCGCAAACCCTGGACCGTCGTGGATTCCTGAAACGTTCCGGTCTGACCGTTGGCGCGGGTGCCTTCGCCAGCCAGTTGCCGCTGGCCATGATGGGCCGGGCCGAAGCGGCCACGGAAGCCAAGAGCGCGGGCGCGAAGATCGAGACTCGCCGCACTGTCTGCACCCACTGCTCGGTAGGCTGCGCCGTCGACGCCGAAGTGCGCAACGGCGTGTGGGTGGGCCAGGAGCCGGTGTTCGATTCGCCGCTCAACCTCGGTGCGCACTGTGCCAAGGGCGCGTCGGTGCGGGAACATGGCATGCACCACGACTCGCACCGGCTGAAATATCCCATGAAGCTGGTGAATGGCAAGTACCAGCGCATCTCCTGGGACGAGGCGCTGAACGAGGTCAGCGCAAAGCTGCTGGACATCCGCAAGCAGCACGGACCGGACGCCGCCTACTGGATCGGCTCGTCGAAACAGAGCAACGAGCAGTGCTATCTGTTCCGCAAGTTCGTTTCGATGTGGGGCAGCAACAACTGCGACCACCAGGCGCGCATCTGCCACTCGACGACGGTGGCGGGGGTGGCGAACACCTGGGGTTACGGCGCCATGACCAACTCCTACAATGACATGCAATTGGCCAAGGCCATCATGTTCATCGGCTCCAACGCCGCCGAGGCGCATCCGGTGTCCATGCTGCACATCCTCCATGCGAAGGAGACGGGCGCCAAGATCATCGTCTGCGACCCGCGCTTCACCCGCACCGCGGCCAAGGCCGATCAGTTCGTGCGGCTGCGCTCCGGCAGCGACATTCCGCTGATCTACGGGATGCTGTACCACATCTTCAAGAACGGCTGGGAAGACAAGAAATACATCGAGGATCGCGTCTTCGGCATGGACAAGATCCGCGAGGCGGCCATGCAGTGGACCCCGGACAAGGTGCAGGATGCCACCGGCGTGCCCGAGGCCGAAGTTCTGCAGATGACCAAGAGCATGTACGAGAACAAGCCGAGCACGGTGGTCTGGTGCATGGGCCAGACCCAGCACACCACCGGCAACGCCATCGTGCGCATGATGTGCAACCTGCAACTGGCGCTGGGCAACGTCGGCGTAGCGGGCGGCGGCACCAACATCTTCCGCGGCCACGACAACGTGCAGGGCGCGACCGACGTCGGCCCCAACCCGGATTCCCTGCCCGGCTATTACGGCATCGTCACCGGTTCGTGGAAGCACTGGGCGAGCGTATGGGGCGTCGATTACGAGTGGCTGAAGGGCCGCTTCGCTTCGCAGGCGATGATGGAGAAGCCGGGCATCACGGTATCGCGGTGGATCGACGGCGTGCTGGAGAAGAACGAGAACATCGACCAGGATCCCAATCTGCACGCGGTGATCTACTGGGGCATGGCGCCCAACTCCCAGACCCGCGGCAAGGAGATGGTCGAGGCCATGGCCAAGCTCGACCTGCTGGTGGTGATCGACCCCTATCCGTCCGCCACTGCGGCGATGGCCGCCATGGTGCGCAAGGATGGCGTCTACCTGCTGCCGGCCGCGACGCAATATGAAACGGTGGGTTCGTGCACCGCGTCCAACCGCTCCCTCCAGTGGCGCGAAAAGGTGATCGAACCGCTGTTCGAGTCCAAGCCGGACCACACCATCATGTATCTGCTGGCGCAGAAGTTCGGTTTCGACAAGGAACTCACCAAGAACATCAAGGTGGTGAACGGCGAACCCGTGGTCGAGGACATCCTGCGCGAGATCAACAAGGGCACGTGGACCATCGGCTACAGCGGCCAGTCGCCGGAGCGCCTCAAGATCCACATGCGCAACATGGCGGTGTTCGATCCGAAGACGCTGCGCGCCAAGGGCGGCATCGACAAGGAGACTGGCTACAAGCTGGACGGCGAGTACTTCGGACTGCCCTGGCCCTGTTACGGCTCGCCGGAGCTGCGCCATCCGGGAACGCCCAACCTCTATGACACCAGCAAGCACGTGATGGAAGGCGGCGGCAACTTCCGCGCCAACTTCGGCGTCGAGCGCGACGGTACCAGCCTTCTGGCGGGCGACGGCTCCGCCTCCAAGGGGGCCGATCTCCAGTTCGGCTATCCCGAGTTCGACCACGTGCTGCTGAAGAAACTGGGCTGGTGGGACGAACTCACCGAGGAGGAGAAGAAGAAGGCGGAAGGCAAGAACTGGAAGACCGACCAGTCCGGCGGCATCATCCGCGTCGCCATGAAGAACCACGGCTGCCATCCCTTCGGCAATGCCAAGGCGCGCGCCGTGGTGTGGAACTTCCCGGATCCGGTGCCGGTGCATCGCGAGGCGCTGTTCTCGACGCGTCCCGACCTGGTGGAGAAGTATCCGTCCCATGACGACAAGAAGGCGTTCTGGCGCCTGCCGACGCTGTACAAGTCGGTGCAGCAGAAGAACAAGGACGTAGGCAAGGACTTCCCGCTCATCCTCACCAGCGGCCGCCTGGTGGAGTACGAGGGCGGCGGCGAGGAGACCCGCTCCAACCCCTGGCTGGCCGAACTGCAGCAGGACATGTTCATCGAGATCAACCCCCGGGCGGCCAATGACCGCGGCATCCGCAACCACGACTTCGTCTGGGTGAAGACGCCGACCGGCGCGAAGCTCAAGGTGAAGGCCCAGGTGACCGAGCGCGTCGCCGCCGACACCTGCTTCATGCCGTATCACTTTTCCGGCTGGTGGATGGGAAAGGACATGCTGGAGTTCTACCCGGAGGGTGCTCACCCGATCGTTCGGGGCGAGGCCTGCAACACCGCCACCACCTACGGCTACGACTCGGTGACGATGATGCAGGAGACCAAGACGACGGTGTGCCAGGTCGAGAAGGCCTGAACGCGGGCCTGACGAAGGAGATACGAACATGGCAAGGATGAAATTCCTGTGCGACGCCGAGCGCTGCATCGAATGCAACGGCTGCGTTACCGCGTGCAAGAACACCAACGAGGTGCCGTGGGGCGTCAACCGCCGGCGCGTGGTCACGCTCAATGACGGCGTGCCGGGGGAGAAGTCGATCTCGGTGGCCTGCATGCACTGCTCCGATGCCCCCTGCATGGCGGTATGCCCGGTGGACTGCTTCTACCGCACCGAGGAAGGTGTGGTGCTGCACGACAAGGATCTGTGCATCGGCTGCGGTTACTGTTTTTACGCCTGTCCGTTTGGCGCGCCGCAGTTTCCGCAATCCGGCGCCTTTGGCCTGCGCGGCAAGATGGACAAATGCACCTTCTGCGCCGGCGGCCCCGAGATGGACGGCTCCGAGGAGGAGTTCCGCAAGTATGGCAAGAACCGCCTGGCCGAGGGCAAGCTGCCGGCCTGCGCCGAGATGTGCTCGACCAAGGCACTGCTCGGCGGTGATGCCGACGTCCTGGCCGACATCTATCGCGATCGCGTCCTGAAGCGCGGCAAAGGATCGGAGATCTGGGGTTGGGCCACAGCCTACGGCAAGCCCGAGCAAAAGCCGCAGCAACCGGCTCCGCCTCAGGCGGGAGGGCAGTCGTGATGCACGGCAAGCTCATCGTTGTCGCCGCCGCGGCCATTGCCGCCGTCGGCCTCGCCGGATGCGGCGAGAAGGATCAGGTGGTGGTGTACAAGCAGGGCAAGTACCAGGGCAAGGCGGACACCAAGCCCTGGGACAGCCCGGAATTCGGCGGCGACAAGGCCAAGTGGGAGGAGCGCATAAAGGCGCGAAATCTCAGCCAGAACGAATATCGCCGCATGGGTGGCTGAGGCGGCCCGTTGTACCAGGGGAGAGCGATGATGATATTCAGGGCATGGATGATGGGCGCGGTTCTGGCGCTAGCGGCAAGCTCGGGTTGGGCCAAGCTGCCGCCGCCGACCGAGGAGCAGAAGGCCAAGGCTGACGAGACCAAGGCCAAGGCAGCGGAAACCGCCAAGAAGGACGCGGAGGCCCTGGGCAAGTCCCAGGATCAGGTCGCGGAACGCTATATCACGCTGATGAAGGAAAAGGGCGTCGAAGTCAGGCCGACGCCGATTGCGCCGCCGGCAACCCCCGCCGCCGCGGCACCGGCGCCACCTACGACCGCGGCGCCGGCATCGGCGGCCCAAGCGGCGGCGCCCGCAGAGAAGAAATAGCCTTCGCACCAGCAAAATCGCGGCTCGGGCGCACGCCCGGGCCGCGTTCGCTTTTCAATCGCCAGGAGAAGAGGATGAAAGACTGCCTCGAAGGCATGACACGCAGGGATTTCCTGACGCTGGCCGGAGCCGGCGTCGCCGTCGCCGCTTTTCCCGGGATCGCGCGAGCCCAGGCGGCGGGGCCTTTCTCCTTGCCACCGCTGCCGTACGCCGAGACCGCTCTGGCGCCGGTCATCTCGGCCAACACCCTGGGGTTCCACTACGGCAAGCATCACAAGGGATATGTGGACAACCTCAACAGCCTGATCAAGGGCAGCGGCCTCGAGGGCCTGGCGCTGGACAAGGTGGTGCTGGAGTCTGCGGGAAAGGTGGACAAGACGGCCATCTTCAATAATGCAGCGCAGATCTGGAATCACACCTTCTACTGGAACAGCCTGAGAGCCAACGGCGGCGGCAAGCCGGGCGCCGCCATGGCGAAGAAGATCGACGCGGATTTCGGAAGTTTCGACAATTTCCGCAAGGAACTGGCGACCATCACGATCGGCCAGTTCGGCAGCGGCTGGGGCTGGCTCGTGCTCGACGGCGGCAAGCTCAAGGTGGTGCGCACCGCCAACGCCGAAGTGCCGATGAGCAAGGGGCAGAAGCCGCTGCTCACCATCGACGTGTGGGAGCATGCCTACTACCTCGACTACCAGAACCGCCGCGCGGACTATGTGAACGCCGTGATCGACAAGCTGCTCAACTGGGGCTTCGCCGAAGACAATCTGGCCAAAGCCTGAGGCGGCCGTATCGGCCGCCCATTCCTACGCGGAGCCGGTGCGCTCCGCTCGCTTCATAGTGTCGCGCACGGCGCCTACGTAGATCGCCTGGCGCTTCCGAAACGCTTACTGAGGGCATAGTTGGCAATCCACGTCGCGGGCCGCAGGCCTCGTGACATTTTCACTATCAAGCGGCACGATCGCCGTGGGATATTGGGATTGCCGGGAAGGACGTCGTGCTATCCGGACCGGTGATCAGGTGGATGGCTTGGCTCCCCGAGTAGGGCTCGAACCTACGACCTGCGGATTA
>CAWGLO010000004.1:0-213092 GCA_963823455.1 uncultured beta proteobacterium | reverse complement strand
CAAGAAAATCAAGCACTTAGACAACATCAGGAGCACCAAGTTTCAGCCGTGTATCCCTGATGTATCCCAAGCTTCCATCAACTCCGTAGCATTGATTGTCTCCGCCCTCGCCTAGGGCTCCGCGGTCGTTTGTCACGACGGCTCGGGCGATTGCAGCCGGATGTGACCAGCATCACGCGCCCCTGCCCGCCAGATCTCCAGGGGGATGCGACAAAACGAAACGGCGCCCGCAGGCGCCGCTTGCTCCAGGTGCTGCCGGGTCAGTCGGCAAGCATCGCCGCCTCTGCGGAATTCACCCAGACGGCCCACGTCTCGTTCACCGCTTCTGCTATCGAGCGGTCCAATTCCGGGGAATATTCCAGCGCCCCGCCAACCACCACCCGCACCGACGGCGCGCGTGTTGCGCCGCTCGCGTTTCGCTTAACGTCGATATCAACTATCACCTCGGCTTCGGGGAACGCAGCAAGCGCGTGCCGCCTGAACTCCGCCTCCAACGCTTGAGAGTAACGGAGTGCTACATTGTATGGATCTTTCCAACCGCTCCCTAAATTCCCGTCGAGGATTTGGGCGTTTACCGTAATTTCAGTGCTCATTCTTTCCTCCGAATGATCGGGGCGAGCTGGGAAGGCTTGAAGGTAGAATTGCGCTGCCGTGCCGTCCTGCTTGCCCAGGTTGGTGCGGAAGCCGTCGGCTCGGAGGTTGGCGCCTCCGGGTCGGCGCATCGCCCGACGGGCGACACTGCAATCATGCGACATGCTCCACCAGCACGCAATGATGCACGTCAATCACACGCGCGCCAGGGCGCCGGGCGTGCGCCACAGGTAACGCGGATGTCGGTGTAGCGGTTGTGGCGCGCCTGGCGCATCCTGGTGGTCCAGATCACCACCACCATCTTGGTGACCGAGATCAACACCACAGGTAACGCGGATGTCGGTGTAGCGGTTGTGGCGCGCCTGGCGCATCCAGGTGGTCGAGATCACCACCATCTTGGTGGCCGAGATCACCACCATCCTGGTCGCCGAGATCACCACCATCCTGGTGGCCGAGATCACCACCATCTTGGTGGCCGAGATCCACCAGCAGCTGCTGCAGCAGCGGAGCCCGGACGCAAAAAAGCCGCGGCCAATGGTCCGCGGCTCGATTGCCAGCCGTCCCGCAGCGCCCAAACTTTCTGGAGTCGGTGGCGCGCTACCCGTTTGCGGCAGCCCCGGCACAACTTCAACCCCGCGCCGGGACGGTGCGCGCGCATGCGTCACGCCGCGGCAATACCACTCACCGCGGCCCCCGGCCGGCCCTGCGCGCGCCTGATCGCCGGCCGGGGGTGAAACCTACTTCGATCAGCGTCGCCTTGTCGCGCGTCACCAAGTCCGTGGCTAACGACACCGGCATTGTGTAGAGCCTGCCGACGATGGGTCGTTTCACCGTTTGCGAGCAGGAAATTCGCACGCGTCACCTTGATTCGTGTCGTCGGCTCCACCGGGAGCGGCGCCCGCGGGTCGAAGTTCCGCGCGGGCAGGTCGGGCGCCGGCTGCCGCAACAGTCTGAAACCAGATCCCATAACCATCAGTCGCGCTCCCGTCAGGTAATCGACTCCGCGACACTGAACGCGCCCGGGTAGCGGATCGCCACGTCGGCGGTGTACCACGCACGCACCGCAGACAGTCCGCGGGTGAAGTCGCTGAACGGGTTGATCATGAGTTCGAGCACGCCCCATTCGCCGATCAGAACAGACGGCCAGTGCCCGAATACCATCGTTGCCGCGGGCATTTGCGCGGTGCTCATAGCGCGATGCCCCAGCATCACGCCATCGCCCAAAGCGCCGTCCCGCAGCGGAGAAGCGGTACTCTCGAAACGCACGCGCGCCGCGAGCAGCGCCGCCACCGCGGAGGTTGTAACGTAGCCGTTCCCCGGTTGGCCCAGCAGATTCGCGGCGGCCACGTCCGATTGAAACTCAAGCACGCCGGCCGCGGCCAGGCTGGTGCCGGAAACGCTGCCCACTCCATCGGTGCCGATGATGCCATGCGGCTCACCGTTGCTGCCGCTGCCGTTGATGACGGCCGCATCAAGCGCCAGCGCCACGGCCGCGGCCAGGTCGGCGGTCACGATGGCCTCGGCGGCTGGCGAGGATTGCACGCGCAATTGATGGGAAAGCTCTGTCAGCGCCGCCACGTTCTTGGGGCTCAGCACAATCTGTCCGATCGTCGCCTGCGATTCGGTAATCTGGGAGTTCTCGTCAACCAGCCAATGCCCGGTAGCGGGGGCGGTCTGTCGTGGGATGCTCACGTTGCCCACCAGGCCAGGCAGCCGGGTGGCACCCATCGTTTGCGTGATGCTGCGCGCGCGCACCAGCTCGACAAATGATGCCGGCTGATTATCGGTGCCCACCAGATAATTCGAGCCGGATACCCCGGCCGCGCTCATGTCGCGCGCCTGCACTTCCAGCGGCACGAAAAAGGACGCGGGGCGGGGCGCCTTGTTCAGCCGCTTGGCGATCTCGCGCGAGCATTCGGCCTCGAATCCGGCTTCGCCCCAGTTCTGCCGCTGCGCGGCATCGAGCGCCCGCAGAATCGAAAAACGCCGGGTCTCCCGGCCGCTCAGCCCCAACAGCGGCGAATATGCGCTTCCCATTTTTCATGCTCCGGTTGTGTGATGTCACAACATAGCGCTGCTCGCCGCGGGTTGAAGCGAATCGCGTTTGAAGCGCATCACCGGAGTATGTCAACGAGGCGTCGCCAGGATCGCGGCACGTCGTCGCCGCTCGCCTCGAATGCGTTGAACAGGGCACGCAGCGGGGGCGGGGCATGTCGCGGCGGCCCACCCGCCGCGCGCCACGCCGGCCACTCTCGGCCCGCGAACAGTTCCACGGATCTCGCCAGCAGTTTCGCCCTTGCCGTTACCGGCCCGCGCAATTCCAGCGCCGCAGCTCGCAGGTAATGGTCCCGGATCTCACGGCGCAGGCCCGCGGCACGGGGCGGCAAGCCCAGGTGTGCCGCCTGCAGCCGCTGGCCGCTCTGCACCCAGCGCCGCAGGCCCGCGCGCACCATCTCGGCGCCTTCGCCCTCGCCGGTATCGATCCAAGCGGCCACGGCGAGAAGGTCTGTCACGCGGACTCGCCCACATCGAACTCGCGGCGCAGGCGCTCGATCTCGGCGGCAACGGCGGCCACGCCCGGCAGGCGAGGTCCCGGCTGGGCCATGGCGTCGAGCGCATCCACACCCACCAGGTCGGCGGCCTGGATGAGTAGGATGTCCGCCGCGTCGATCCACGCCTCAACCGCCTGCTCTACGGTACAGCGCGTCACCAAGGCGATCCACGCCGCGCCGCCGGTCGCAGCGGCTGCGAGCGCTCCGCGCACCAGGGCGAGGTCTGCAACGGGCGGTGCAGACGTCTGTGCGGCCGGCGCCATCCGTGGCACCGCCCCGGCTGGCTTGATCGGCTTCAGGTGCTCGATTGCCCAAGCCAAGCACGCGGCCAGAGTCGTAGATGCGCGCTGGCCCTTCTGGCGGTGCGGCATGCCTTCCTTCGTCCAATTGCTCACGGATGCCTGCGTCGTTCCCAGCGCCTCGGCGATTTCGACTTGGTTCATAAGCTCAGGCTATCGTTGGTCACGGTTGTATAAGAATATGCAATTTTCTGTGACTAGCGCTTGTTCGCGCCGCCAACGATCCGTGATGGAAGGGCGCAGGAAGGACCCACGCACTACGGCCGCTACCTCTATCGGTGTTCCTGTGTACACGCTCTTTTGTTCGGTGAACAGATACCTATTCGGTGTGTTCGGTGTGTACTGTTCGTTCGGTGTGTTCGGTGTGTACGGTCGATACCGAACACCGACCGTACACCCCCATGTTCGGTCCAAGATCAAGCATTGGCGCGGCTTTCCGGGGAAACCGAACAACCGTACACACCGAACACTATTCACTGAAAAGAGCCCTTGAAGCCGCTGGAATGGTGTAGCCGTCGCCGTCGCGGATCACTTCGCCGTCCTCCACCATGCGCTTGACCAGCAGGCGAACCGCGTCGTAACCCTTGCCTGCGTCCCGCGCCAGCACCTTCAATGTCACACGCCCGCCCGCCGCGCGCAGCGCCGTCAAAACCTCGTGGCGCGCCTCGGTCCGCCCGATCTCGTGGGCCTCGCCCAGCATGGACCAGGTGCAGGACTCGCGCCCGAACTCCACGGCATAGGCGCCCTCGAATTCCAGATCCCGGCCGATCACGTGCAACTGCGCCCGCGTCTCGCCCCGTGCCCGCTCGATCACCAGCACGCCGTCTGCTGATCCGGTCAAGCCCAGCGAGCCCGACACGCTGTCAATCGGATCGTCCGCCAACGCCTTGCGGGTGTGGGTGACGATCAGCACCGTCACCTTGAACTCGTCCACCAACTGCCGGAACGCCTGCGCCGCGCCGTAGCCCGACTTCCGCTATTCGGTGGTATGGTCGAGCGCAAGCGATTGATTTTCTGAGGTCGAGGTGCCGAAGGTCGGCACTACGCGGCGAGTTCTGCGGTGGCTCCGGTCGTTCGGACAGACACCGGGGTGAAATAAGCTAAGGTCGGTGGCCGTGTGGTGGTTTTGACTTTCCCGGATTTTATCTTGATCGACAGATCGAGCGCTGTGGGGCTTGTGGGCAGCCGCCGGCCTGTGGGCGGGCGGTGGGAAACGCAGCGCGTTTTCCACGGGCCGTCCACAGGATTGCGCGCAGCGCAAAGGCGGGAATCGGCGCAGCCGACTGTCCATAAACCCACAGCGCATTGCCTGGTGCATCGATCAGGCCACCTTCGGTTGCCCTTGCCCGAGCCGGCCAAAGTACGCCTCGTCGGGCGTGCTCCAGCCGAGCGACTGGTGCGGGCGGCGTCGGTTGTACCAGTCGAAGAAGGCGGACAGGCTGCTGTGCTGCTCGATGCCGTTGGCTGCAGGGCGCAGATACACCCACTCGTGCTTGACGGTCCACCACAGGCGCTCGACGAAAATGTTGGAGCGAGCAGTCAACTGCGCCGCATGGTGACGTTGAGCGTCGACCTTTTCGGGTGACGCACCCGCACCATCCGTTGTTCGGACAGGAATTCGATCTGGTCATGCGTGGCCAGAACTGGCGCGAGGACAGGGCCTGGTTCCATGACGGTGCGGGCCGTTTGCGCTCCGTTCCTGCGAACTGGACCGACCTCGTTGCCGACGATCCGTTCAATGTCGTGGCCGCTGGACGGGCCGCGTTTCGGACGCAGGAACTGCTTGAACTGGTGCATCTGATCGGGACGATTCGACCATGAACTCGCCGCCGTGGTGTAAAGAAGAATATGTGCTTTCTGTAAAGGCAATTGTGCCCTCCCAGCAGATCCTGCTGAACGTCTATAACAATGTCATTTGGGGATCAGTCCAATGATTTCCGCGGCAAGCCCGAAAATTGCCTTGACATTGGCGCTTATAGTCACATAATCATATTTACACACATTGACCTGCCCGACCGGAGGAGCGTCCATGCCTGTAGATCGAGGCAAGCACGACAAGCAAGCGGTCCTGCGGCAACACGCCACGCTCAATCCGCGCCCGGGCGGCGTCACGCATGCGCTGTTCGAGAGCAGCGAGTTCTTCGATCCCGACGACGTGCTGCAGGTCAAGTACGAGATGCTGCGACTGGTCAACGTCGACAAGCGCCCGATCAGCGAGGCGGCCAAGGCCTGTGGCTTCTCGCGTCCGTCGTTCTACCAGGCCCAGGCGGCATTCGAGCAAGGCGGCTTGGCCGCGCTGATCGCGCACAAGCCCGGACCGCATGGCGGCCACAAGCTCACCCCGGCGGTGCTGCAGTTCGTCATCGAGGCGCGCACCGCCGATCCCGGCGTGCGCGCGGATCGTCTGGCCGAGTGGGTGCACCAGCGCTTCGGTGTGCACGTGCACCCTCGCAGCATCGAGCGGCAATTGCTGCGCAAAAAAAAACGGCGTTGAACCCCGCGCCGCCGGCGCCCGCGCCACGCAACGACGGTTTGATCGCCCGCTACGAGGAGCTGCGACGTCAGGCGCTTGGGCGCTTCGGCGCTCAGGCGCAGGGCTTGGCGCTGTTCATGCGGCGCGGCATGAGCGCATGGATGCAGGCCTGGAGCCAGTGCGGGGCGCCGCCGCCTTCGCCTGCACAGCCGCGCGCAGACCCAAGAGATTTGCCCCGTGCAGCTGCACGCGGATGTGGCGATGCTCTTGGCCAGCATGGTTCTGTTCGCCCGTCAGGAGGCCATCGCATGATGAACGATCTCCATCAGAAGGTGCAGGCCAGCCACCTCAAGCGCAACGCCTACCTGTACGTGCGCCAGTCGACGCTGCGGCAGGTGTTCGAGAACACCGAGAGCACCAAGCGCCAGTACGGCCTGCGCCAGCGCGCGGTGGCGCTCGGCTGGGCCGAGGAGCGCGTCATCGTCATCGACAGCGACCTCGGCCAGTCGGGTGCCTCGTCGGACCGCGAAGGCTTCCAGCGCCTGGTGGCCGAGGTCGGCATGGGGCATGCCGGCATCGTGCTCGGCCTGGAGGTCTCGCGCCTGGCGCGCAACTCGATGGACTGGCATCGGCTGCTGGAGATCTGCGCGCTGACCGACACGCTGATCTGCGACGAGGACGGCGTGTACGACCCGGCGCACTTCAACGACCGCCTGCTGCTCGGGCTCAAGGGCACGATGAGCGAGGCCGAACTGCACGTGCTGCGGGCACGTCTGCAGGGCGGGATCCTGAACAAGGCGCGCCGCGGCGAGCTGGAGATGCGCCCGCCCGTGGGGTTGGTCTACAACGGCGATGGCGCGCTCGTGCTCGACCCCGATCGGCAGGTGCAGCATTGCCTGAGGTGGCTGTTCGCCACCTTCGCGCGCACCGGCTCGGCCTGCGCCACGGTCAAGGCCGCGCGTCAGGAGCATCTGGCGTTTCCGCACCGCTGTGCCAAGGGCGCGCACAAGGGTGAGTTGATGTGGGACGCACTGGATCACAGCCAGGTGCTGCGCGCGCTGCACAACCCCCGATATGCCGGCGCCTTCGTCTACGGCCGTTGCCATACGCTCAAGAGCATCGATGGCACGCACGCGTTTGCGGCGCATGCCCCGGGACGAATGGGTCACGCTGATTCCCGGTGCGCATGCGGGCTACATCTCCTGGGACGAGTACGAGCGCAACCAGCATCGCCTGCACGAGAGCGCGCAGGCGATGGGCGCCGATCGGCGCCGCGGGCCGCCACGCGAGGGGCCCGCATTGCTGCAAGGACTGGTCCTGTGCGGGCGCTGCGGCAGGCGCATGACGGTTCGCTATCACAGCCGCCAGGGTCACCTGTGCCCCGAGTACGTCTGCCAGCGCGAGGGCATCGAGCATGGCCAAGCGATTTGCCAGCGCGTCCCCGGTGCCGGCGTCGACCAGGCCATCGGCGAGTTGCTCGTCGAAGCCGTCAACCCGGTTGCGCTCGAGGTGACGCTGGCCGTGCAGCGCGAACTGCAGTCTCGCCTGGACGAGGCCGACCGCCTGCGCCACGCACAGGTCGAACGCGCGCAGTACGAGTGCGAGCTGGCGCAGCGTCGCTACATGCGCGTGGATCCCGACAACCGGCTGGTGGCCGACTCCCTGGAGGCGCAGTGGAACGAGAAGCTGCGCGCGCTGGCCGAGGCGCACGAGGAGTACGCGCGACGCCAGGAGCAGGACGCACGCGTGTTGAGCGATGAGCAACGCAACGCGATCCTGGCGCTGGCCTCGGACTTCCCGCGCCTGTGGAACGATGCCGGCACCGCCGATCGCGATCGCAAGCGCATGGTCCGCTTGCTGTTGGAGGACGTGACCTTGAATCGAGACGAGCAGATCATCTTGCACATCCGCTTCAAGGGCGGCGCGCGCAAGACGCTGCAATTACCGCTGCCCCTGTGCGCATGGCAGCAGCGGGTCACGCCGCCGGCGGTGATCGACGAGATCGACCACCTGCTTGACGACCATACGCTCGCGCAGATCGCCGACATCCTCAATGCGCGCGGCATGACGCCGGGTGCCGGGGCATCGTTCCATCGCCAACTGGTGGCTCGTCTGGCGCGCACCTATCATCTCAAGCCGCGCTACGACCGACTGCGCGAGCGCGGGCTGCTGACGCTGCAGGAAATGGCCGACGTGCTTCAGGTCACTCCGCACACGGTGAAGATCTGGCTGCGCCGCGGCCTACTGCGCGGTCACGCCTACAGCGACAAGAACGAGTCGCTGTACGAGCCGCCGGGCGACGAGGTGCCGTGCAAGAAGCAGGGTGCCAAGCTGTCGCTGCGACGCCTTGATGCGAAGCTTCTATCTGACGGTGCGAAGGAGGTGCAGTATGAGACGTAGTCCTTGGTCTGCGGCTCGGCGACGAAGGCGAAGCTTGGCGCGATGCCCCAGAACTTGACCTGGTTGAGGAAGTCGTCAGCGGTGTATTGCGTGCCGTGGTCCATGCGCAGCGTCAGGCCCCGGCCGGCATCGGCACCGGTGGCGCCGCATTCGGCCTGGAGTGCCTGTGCAATTGGCTGCAAGGCGGCGAAGCGGTTACCGGTCTTGACGGCATGGATGCCGAGGCAGCAGGCATCGAAGTGGTCCACGGCCGCGAACACCCAGACCCAGCCTTCATCCACGGTCTCGATGCGGATGCCGTCGGTGCCCCACATGTCATTGGGGCGATCCGTGGTGATCGTTCCGTCATGCAGGTTGGGGGCGCCTTGGGGCCGACGATGCGGCGAGAGCAAGGCATTCTCGCGCATCAGGCGCAGAACGCGCGTACGCGAGACACGGATAGCGCGCAGGATGCGCAGTCGCGCCCAGACCTTGCGGTGACCCTCGCCGGTGAAAGGCGAGGCTTCGAGGTCGCAGCGGATAGCCGCCAGCAGATCGGCGTCCGACACCTTCGGCTTCGGACCTCGGCGTTGTGCAAAGAGCGGCACCACCTTGGCCGATTCGCGTGCCTGCTGGGCGTAGATCGTCGAGCGGGGAAATTCGAGCACCCGGCAGACCCGCTCCAGGCCGTAGGACTTGCCAGTGCCTTCGGAGCTCTCGCAGCTCATCGCGAGGACCTCCGCCCGGCCAAAGGGTGCTTCGCCCGCCTTTCGTTCTGCAGGATCTCGACTTCCATGACCAGCTCGCCGATACGCCGCCTGGCCGCGTCGAGTTCTCGCTCGACCGGGTCGTTGTCGCGCTCCTTCAGACCCGCGTCGATCCCGGCCAGCGCCCGCTCATGCCAGCGTTCGAGCTTGTATATCGGCACCGACACCTCCCGCGAGACGGCATCGAGGGCCTCGCCGCGCAGCAGCCGCAGCACCACCTCCTTCTTGCGGCCTGCCGACCACCGCTTGACTTCGGCGGCCGCGCCGGGCTCGCCTCCGGTCGCGCTACGCGCTCCTTCCGACGAGCCCGGCGCAACCCCACCTGCATCCTTCCTCTTCAGCATTTCCAACCCCTTTCCTGTGACACGGTTTTACCCCAAATTCGTGCCCAGAAAAACCGGGGCCGGCTCACGAAGTTTCGGCAGCCACGGGTCTGTGATGAACCCATTGGACGCGCTGCGGCACCAACGTTCTTCTGGGGCGGCGAAGCCGCCAAGGCGACAGGCAGCGTCATCGCCGCTCGCTTGATCCTGATGGGTGTCTGGCGCGATTCGTCGCAGCCATGACTTGAAGAAACGGGCGCGGTCGGCAGCTGCAAACGGAGTACGGAGAGATTGAAAACCGGCGGCTGACGCCGCCCTGGTATCGTCTGCTCGCTTGACTCGGGCCGGCTAATCTGAAGTTCCGGTCGTTCGTAGTCACAGAAAAGTCCCCAAGAGCCTGTCGTTATTGAGGAATTTCCTCACAGAGCAGGTTGTTTGGGTTGTGTTTGTAGTCACTAAATAGTCTTGCAACTGTGCGACATATCGTTTATATTGGTGGGCATGCCCGCTCGCACCGGAACTGCCCACGTCGTCACCACTACTCGCAAGTACAAGGATCGGGTCTATCGCACCCACCTGCTGCGTCGCAGCTACCGCGAAGGCGGCAGCGTCAAGAACGAGACCCTGGGTAATCTCTCGCATCTGCCCGATGCACTGGTGGACATCATCCGCCGCTCGTTGCAGGGCGAGACCTTCGTGCCGCTGGCGCAGGCCTTCGAGATCTCGCGCTCACGCGCGCACGGCCACGTGCAGGCCGTGGCAACGGCAATGCAGCGTTTGGACTTCGCGTCGCTGATCGGCGCCAAGCCGTGTCGCGAGCGCGACCTGGTACTGGCCATGGTGGCCTCGCGCATCGTGGCGCCACACACCAAGCTGGCCACCACACGCTGGTGGCACACGACGACGCTGGCCGAGGACTTCGGCGTGGCTGAGGCGAACGAGGACGATCTGTACGCGGCGATGGACTGGCTGCTCGCGCGCCAGGGCGCCATCGAGAAGAAGCTTGCCGCGCGTCATTTGAGCGCGGGCGGTTTGGTGCTCTACGACCTGTCCTCGAGCTACTTCGAGGGCACAACCTGTCCGCTGGCCAAGCGCGGCTACAGCCGCGACGGCAAGCACGGCCTGCTGCAGGTCAACTACGGCTTGCTCACCGACGCCCGGGGCTGCCCGGTCGCCGTTTCGGTGCATGAGGGCAACAGCGCGGACAGCACGACCTTCATGCCTGAGGTGCAGCGCCTGCGCACGGACTTCGGCATCGAGCACATGGTGATGGTCGGCGACCGGGGGATGATCTCGCAAAAGGCCATCGACGAGATGCAGGCAAGCGATGGCATCGGCTGGATCACGGCACTCAAGAGCGTCTCGATCCGCGCGCTGATCGAGCAGGGACAACTGCAGCTCGGCTTGTTCGACGAGCGCAATCTGCTCGAACTGCGCTCACCGGACTATCCCGGCGAACGGCTGGTGGCCTGCCGCAATCCACAACTGGCCAAGCTGCGCGCACACAAGCGCGAAGAATTGCTGTGCGCGACCGAGAAGAACCTCGAGAAGATCAAGGTCAGAGTCGATGCCGCCAAGCTCACCGGCCAGGATGCCATCGGCGTGCGCGTCGGCAAGGTCGTCAACCAGTACAAGGTCGCCAAGCACTTCGAACTGACCATCGGCGAGGCGGCGTTCTCGTTCCAGCGCAAGCCGACAGCATCGCCGCCGAAGCGGCGCTCGATGGCCTCTACATCATTCGCACCTCGGTGCCCGCCGAACAGATGGAGGCCGCGGATTGTGTGCGCAACTACAAGTCGCTGGCCAACGTCGAGCGCGCCTTCCGCTCGCTCAAGACCATCGACCTCAAGGTGCGCCCCATCCATCACCGCCTGGCCGAGCGGGTGCGCGCGCACATCTTCCTGTGCATGCTCGCGTACTACGTCGAGTGGCACATGCGCGAAGCTTGGCGCGAACTGATGTTCGCCGATACCGACCAACAGGCCAAGGCCACCCGCGACCCCGTGGCGCCGGCCGTGCGCTCCGCGGCCGCGCTGACCAAGGTCGCCCGCCACACCCTCGACGACGGCACCCCGGCGCACAGCTTCTGCACCTTGATGGCTGAACTTGCCACCATCGTGCGCAATACCTGCCGCACGCCCCAGGCCGCGCCAAGACGCACCGACCTTCGAGGTCATCACCAGCCCCAACGCGAAGCAACAGCGCGCGCTCGAACTGCTGCGACTGATCAAGGTGTAGACAGAAACCGGAACGCCGCTTCTAAGCCAACTGATTGAAAGACAGAGAAAACTCGCTCTTCGCTTGCAGGAACTTCAGGCTAATGGGTGTCGCCAATATTGGCGACTGCTGAGTAATATCGTCGTCACCGAGTTCGCCGACTGCTACCATCGCCATTGGCACAGAAATTCTGTAATCCCTCGATCCCTTTCAGTCTTCTGCCAACCGAAGGGTAACCCGACGTGGAAGACCGCGTCGGGTCAATCCGATCCGCAACACCGGCGACCCACGCCGAAGGCTGCATGACACCGGGCACTACTGTGCCGGCACTGGAGAGTCGCGAGAGTGACCGCAGTTTCAGGCTGCGGAAGACCTTGCTGAAATCAGTACATCGCTGTTCGACTCGGCGAGCACGTGCTTCGTGACGCTTCCCAGCAGCGTCTCTTCAACGATGTTGCGGCCATGCTTGCCGAGCACGATCAGGTCGCAGTCCTGCTCCTGCTCCTGCTCGATGACGCGGCGCGAGGCATCCCCCTGCAGGACGCAGTACTGGGTCTTGAAGGGGTCAAGGCCGACTTCAGCACCGAGCTGCCGCAAGCGCCGCGATGCTTCGTCCTTTGCAGCAATGCGGTATTGACCGATCGTCTCCTCCTCCACGCCGGCCAGCCGCAGCCTCCCCTCGAAAGGCACATCGAAGGCGTGAAACAGTACGATTTCGGCGCGCGGCGCGACGGTGAGCGCAAGCTCCAGTCCGCCGCGTGACCAGGGCGAAAAGTCCACCGGCACGAGTATGCGGCGGTAGTTGTCGATCGGCGTTTGCTTTACCACCAGTATCGGACGCCGGGTCTTTCGCAGGAGTCGTTCGGCGGTCGATCCGAGGAGCAAATGACGCATGAAACTTTCACCGCGGGCGCCGAGCACCAGCAAGTCTGCATCGATTGCATCGGCATGGTCGAGTATCGCGGCCAATACCGTGCCGGTGGCGAGGTGAATGCCGGGGGCGATGCCGAGCGGCTCACCGGCGCTTGCGGCGAGCCGGACAAGTTCCTCCCGCGCGCGCTCGACCAATTGCCGCTCGATCGGTTCCGTCTGCCCCCCGAGTAAGGCTCGCAGATCGTTGAGCGTGCCCTGGTTCATGACGTGGACCAGGCTCGCCTGGGCGCCGGTCACGTGCGCGAGTTTGAGCGCCCGCGCCGCGGCGTGGCGTGCCGGCGCCGACAGATCGGTCGCCGCAAGTATCGTCTTCACTTGTCCCATGGTGGTGCCTCCCTTCGATTGGACAACAACCCTCGGGCCGAGGCTCGGCGACCCGCTGCTCGCGCTCAACCGAGCAGGGTTCGCTCGGCCGCATCGATATCCTGCACGGAGCCGAACAGCACTACGGCGTCCCCCACTTCCAACGAAACCCCGGGCGGCGGCGCAAGCAACCGCTTGCCGCGACGCACCAGCGTCGTGACCACCACACCCGGCAAACGCAGTTCGGAAATCGTACGTCCGACCACGCTGCCCCCGACCGGCACGACTACCGGCTTCATGTGGTCCGCGTTCTGATCCAGTTGGTCGCCTGCCACCGTATCCTCGCCGCGGAAGAATTCCCGCAGCAGGTGGTAGCGCGACGTTCGCTGACCCTGGAAGCGCCGGACCACCCGCGCGAGTGGAACGTCGAGCAGGAGGAGGGCATGGGTCGCGATCATGAGCCCCGCCTCCAGCGTCTCGGGTACCACTTCGGTCGCGCCGGCCTGGCGCAGCGCCTCCACGTGCGTTTCGTCCCGGGTACGAACCATCACCGGGAGTTCGGGCCGCAGCGCGCGGACGTGGTGCAGTACCTTCATCGCCGCAGCGACATCGTCGTGGCTGATGACCACGAGGCGGGAGGTGGCGATGCCGACGGCCTCCAGGATGTCCCGCTCGCTGCTGTCTGCATAAAATGCCCGTTCGCCGGCAAGGTGCGCCTGTTTGACCCGCGCCGGATCGAGGTCGAGCGCAACATAAGGGATGTTCTCTTCTTCCAGGAAGCGCCCGACGTTCTGGCCGATGCGGCCATAGCCGCAGATGATGACGTGATTGCTCAGAAGTGCTGCATCCGTGGGCAACCGAATCGGCGCGTAGTCCTCGGCATCGGCGGGCAAGGGCGCAACGCGCAGCGCAATCGCTTGGTTGTAGCGGATCAGGAAGGGGGCGACGATCATCGACAGAACCACCGATGCCAGCGCGATCTGCCCGACATTGCCGTCGATGACCTTTGCCCCAAGCGCGATGGCGAGGAGGGCGAAACCGAATTCGCCGCCAACGGCCAGGGTAAGGGCAGTGCGCCAGGCGGTCAGGGTATCGACCCGGGCCAGCCGCACGATGCCCGCCACCAGCACGGTTTTGCTCGCAAGCAGGGCCAGCGTGCCGGCAAGAGCCCAGTGCCAGACCCCCAGTACTGCGCCGGGGTCGAAGAGCATGCCGATGCCGACGAAGAACAGGCCCAGCAGCACGTCGCGAAACGGCCGGATGGCCGTCTCCACCTGATGGCGAAATTCGGTCTCGCCCAGCATCATGCCGGCGAGAAAGGCGCCGAAGGCCATCGACAGGCCGAGCGAGTGCGTGATCGCAGCCGCGGCCAGCGAAACGAACAGCACGGTCAGGGTGAACACTTCGGCCGAGCGCCGTCTGGTAACCAAGTGGAACAGCGGCCGCAACAGCCAACGACCTCCCGCCAGAACCAGGGCGAGTGCGAGCACTGCCTTCGCCAGCGCCAGTGCAAGGGTACTGCCAAGAGCCCCGGCAGTGGCGGCCCCACCCAGCACCGGGATGACCACCACGAAGGGAACGGCGGTCACGTCCTGGAACACCGACATTGCCACCGAGAGTCGCCCGTGTCGGGTCTGTTCCTCGCGCTGCTCGGTGAGCTGGCGCTCGATGACGGTGGTGGACGACTGGGCGAATACGGCTCCTACGACGAACGCGGCAGCCGCGGGCAGTCCGGCGAACCAGGCTGCGGTGCCCACCACCGCCGTGGTCAGTGTGATCTGTGCCGTACCTAGACCGAACACCAGGTGGCGCAGCGCATGCAACTGCGGCAGAGAGAAGCTTAGCCCTATGGTGAACAGGAGGAACACGATCCCGAACTCAGCCAGCGGTCGCAGCGGGGCCGGGTCGATGATCGGTCCCGGCGTATGCGGACCCACCAGCACGCCGACCAGCAGATAGGCGAGGATCGTCGGTACGTGCAGGCGCTGCAGCACGAGCACCACCGCCACGGTGGTTCCGAGCAGCAGCAAGACCTGGCTGAGGTGTTGGTCGATCATGCTGTCCCTCCATCGTTCAGCCAGCAGCGCCGATGTGAGCCTCGGCCGCGGGGCGATCCAGGTATGCCGCCGCCCGCGGATCCGGATTGCGGGGCCGGCCGCCACGCCGATCGATCCCGTTCAGCGTAAGCGATGGCCCCAGCAAGAATCAAGTCCTGTCAGATACCCGGTTGCCACGATCCGGCACGAACGGATCGCGCAGCGCGGTGACTACATGCGCTGGACTGCGATCTGTCTGAGCACCCACTTCTCCCCTTCGACGGCGAGGAACTTGGCCAGACCGAGGGCCAGGATCAGCAGCCACGACGCCGCGTCCAGCGCCGTCGTCTTGAACAGTTCCTGCATCGGCGGGGCGTAGGTGAATGCGAGCTGCAGGCCGACCAGGATCAGGCTGGCCCAGAAGGCCACCGGGTTACCGTCGAGCGTGTCGCGGGCGAAGGCGTGGGCGGTGAAGTGGCGCACGTTGAACAGATACACAAGTTCTCCCACGACCAACATGTTCACCGCCGCCGTACGGGCCGTCTCAATGTTGCTGCCGCGCGCCAGTTCCCACTCGAAGGTCGCGAAGGTCACGCCGATCATCAGCAGGCTGACATACGCAATTCGGACGAACAGGATGCGGGTGATCAGGGGCTCCGTCGGGTGGCGTGGCGGACGGCGCATCACTCCGGGCTCGGCGGGTTCGAAGGCGAGCGCCAGCGCCAGCGTTACGGCGGTCACCATGTTCACCCACAGGATCTGGCCCGCGGTCACCGGCAGCGCCACGCCAGCGAATACCGCCAGTAGGATGACGCCAGCCTCCCCCCCGTTAGTCGGCAGAATGAAGAGCAGCGACTTCTTGATGTTGTCAAAGACGGCGCGGCCTTCGCGCACGGCGCGGGCGATAGTGGCGAAATTATCGTCGGTAAGAACGAGGTCTGCCGCCTCCTTGGCGGCGTCGGTGCCGTGCCCGCCCATCGCGACGCCGATGTCGGCGGCCTTCAGGGCAGGCGCATCGTTCACGCCGTCGTCCGGTCATCGCGACCAGTTCTCCCTGAGCCTGAAGCGCCGAGACCATGCGCATTTTGTGCTCGGGGCTGGCACGGGCGACGACGTCGGTGACGCACAGTCTCTGACGGAGCGCCGGATCGTCCATTCACTCCAGAACGTCACCGGAGAGTGCCTGCTCGGCCGCCAGACCGAGCTGCGATCCGATCGCCGCGGCCGTCACCACATGGTCGCCGGTGACCATTTTCACGCGAACGCCCGCACGTTGACATTCGGCCACCGCTTCGATCGCTTCCGGGCGCGGCGGGTCGATCATGCCGGCGAGACCCAGAAGCGTGAAACGGGGCGTGATATCGGCCATCGTCAGTGCCGTGGTGCCCCTGGGCATCGGGCATCGAGCCAGAGCCAGCAGCCGCTGGCCGCCGCGCGCGGCCTCGTCCATGCGCGCCGCCCACTCACGATGATCGATCGACCGGCCCTCGCCGTCCTCGACACACAGATCCAGAACCCGTTCCGGCGCCCCTTGAGGTAGACGAAGGCGTGTCCGGCATGGTCGTGGTGCAGTGTGGCCATGAATCGGTATTCGGACTCGAACGGAATCTCGTCGACCCGTGGCGCCCGGCTGCGCTCGGCCGTCGCGTCGATCCCCAGCTTCGTTGCCAGCACCAGAAGCGCACCTTCCGTGGGGTCGCCGACGACGCTCCAGCCGGCGCCTTCGTCATGGTTCAGTCGCGCATCGTTGCAGAGGAGCGCGCAGCGGGCGAACTCCTGCAGTGCCGGCACCTGCTGCGGGTCGATCGAGCGCTCCGCTTCGAAGAAGCCGCCCTCGGGCGCATATCCCGCTCCACTGACCTCCAGCGTGCATCCGGGCAGCAGCACCCGGACGGTCGTCATCTCGTTGCGCGTGAGCGTGCCGGTCTTGTCCGAGCAGATGACGGAGACCGAACCCAGGGTTTCCACCGCCGGCAGCCGCCGCACGATGGCGCGCTGTCGCGCCATGATCGTGGTGCCGATGGCGAGCGTAATGGTGACGATGGCCGGCAGCCCCTCGGGAATCGCGGCGACCGCCAAGCCCACGACTGCGAGAAAGATGTCCAGCGTGGGCATTTCCCTTACAAAGCGCCCATACAGGAAGGTCAGCACTCCAGCCACGAGAATGAACACAGTGATCTGGCGTGCAAACTGATCGAGCCGTCTCGTCAGCGGCGTCGCCAGCGATGCAAGTCCACTGACCAGACTGCCGATGCGGCCGATTTCCGTGCCTGCCCCCGTTGCCGCGACCACGCCGCGGCCCTGACCGAAACTGACGACGGTCCCCGAATAGGCCATGCCCGTACGGTCGCCGATCGGCGCGCCCTCCGCGACTGGCGCGATGGACTTTTCCGTGGGCACCGACTCGCCGGTCAGCGCGGCCTCATTGATCCGCAGATTCCTCACGTAGATCAGGCGCAGATCGGCGGGAACCTTTGCGCCGGATTCGAGGATCACGATGTCGCCGGGCACCAGGTCGGCGGCATCGACTTCATGCCGTTCGCCGTCGCGCAGCACGATGGCGCGGCTCGCCAGCATCCCGCGCACCGCTTCGAGCGCCCGCTCCGCCTTGCCCTCCTGCAGGAAGCCGATCACCGCATTGATCACCACGACGCCGAGGATCACCCCCGCATCGATATAGTCTTCGAGCCAGATTGTGGTGACCGCCGCTCCCAGCAGCACGTAGATCAGAGGATTGTGGAACTGGAGGAGAAAGCGGACCAGCGCCCCGCGTCGGGCAGCCTCAGGCAGCCGGTTGCGTCCGAAGCGTTCGAGGCGCGCATTCACCTCTGCGGCGCAGAGCCCGACCGTGGCCGAGCTGCCCAGGCTGGTCAGCACGGCCTCGGCAGCCACGGCATGGAAGCTGCCTTCCTGACTGGCCGGCCTTGAATTCAGGTCGTCGATTCGCATTTCTGCCTCCCCATCCTTCCGCTTGCGGACGGAACGTAACAGGGGCGCCATTGCACTGCAAAGCGTGGGCTCATGATCGCTGTGCCCAGGCGCGCCTGCGAGACTCAATCTACCGGCGATGCCGAAGCAGCGCCGGCTTTCCTTCGATCGCAGTTCGGGCTTGCGACCTGCTCCAGCGCGATGCGCGACACGACTACTTTACGATTGTAGGCTGATCCGATAAAGTCGATTATTACCGATTCAACCATCGGGATTTTCGAATCCGGGAGAAGAGCGCACGATGAACCTGAAACACCTCTACTATTTCTGGAAGGTGGCCACCACGGGGAGCGTCGTCCGCGCCAGCGAGGACATCCACATCACGCCGCAGACCATCAGCGGCCAGATCCAACTGCTGGAACAGGATCTCGGCAGCGCCCTGTTCAAGCGGCGAGGTCGCGCGCTCGAACTCACCGAAGCTGGCAAGCTCGCTCTCGGTTATGCCAAAGAGATTTTCTCCCTCGAATCGGAATTGGAGCAGACGCTGCGACTCCGCAGCACCGCGCGCCCCCTGGAGTTCCGGGTCGGAGTGTCCGACGCCGTACCCAAGTCCCTCGCCTACCGGTTGTTGGCACCGGCACTGGAAGTCCCCGATGCGGTCACGATCACCTGTCGCGAATGGAAGCTCGACAGCCTGTTGTCCGAACTCGCGGTGCATCGGCTCGACCTGGTCATCGCCGACACGCCGATTCCCCAGTTCGTGGACGTTCGCGCCTATAACCACCGCCTGGGCGAATCGGCACTGACTTTTTTCGCCAGCCCGGTGCTGGCCGAGCGTCATCCAAGCGGCTTTCCTGAATGCCTCGATGGAATACCCCTGCTCGCGCCCGGCGAGGACTCGGCGCTTCGGTCGAAGTTGCTGCGCTGGCTGGACAGGCACAAACTGCGCCCCCGTATTGCCGGCGAGTTCGACGGCAGTTCGCTGATGGCGGCCTTCGGCCAGGCGGGGATCGGCGTGTTCGTCGCACCCTCCGCATTGGAATCGGAGATCCGCAGGCAGTACGGGGTTGTCCCGATCGGTCGCACCAGCGAGATCTCGGCGGAGTATTTCGCCATCTCGGTCGAGCGGCGCCTGTCCCATCCCTGCGTTCTGGCAATCACGCGCGGCGCGCGGGACCGGGTCTTCTCCGGACAGCCGGAATAGCAGCAGCCACTGCGTGTACTGTGGAAACGTCGGTCCGGCGGCGCCAGCCGCACTTACAGCCGCTGCTGCGCGCGTCGCTCCGGAGGAACCGGCGGATGTCCGCCGGATGCCGGATCAGGTACCCGCGGATTCGGTTTTCTCGCATTTGTGGTTAAAAATATACGATTTTTCGTGGCCTCAACCGTGCGCTAGACTGGCTTCGGGACATCGACGGAGGAGACCTGTCCATGAAGATCGACGTTCAGGCCGGCCGCTACCGGCTGACCGGTTGGCTGTTGGAGCACGTGGTGCAGCGGGTGCGCGATTTCCTGGTCCACCGCCGGGATCGCATCCTCAGCGTGACGGTACGACTGATTGACCTCAATGGCCGGAATGGCGGCCAAGACAAGCGCTGCGTGGTTCAGGTGAAGTTGGATCGCCTGCCGAAGGTGGTCACCGAGGAAACCCAGGATGACCTCAGCATCGCCGTCGACCGCGCCTTGAGTCGTGCCGGACGCGCCGTATCGCGCCGGCTGGAGAGGGCCCGGGAAGGTCCTCCCACCGCATCGCCAGACTTTCCGCAGTTGCGGCACGGCTGGGCGTGGCGGGCTCGTAGCCCCGGCGCAAGTTAGGTCCAATCCGCACCATCCCCGTGCCGAGCGCAGTAAGGAACATGGTCATGCGCAGTAGCGATGGAAACCCTGGCATTCGCCCACCACGCTGTCGACCTCCGCGGCGGTCGGCAGCTACCAGAGCGACCTCTTGTGGCATTCTCGGCACTGGGCCGACTTCGCGTCTGTGAGCTCACACCCTGTGGGTCTGTATCTAGGCGCGTGGCAGCTTATTTCTTGCCTGTCGCGCTGTGGCCAGAGGTGCCCGGCGGGCGTGTCGCGATCATTCGCCATGGAGGAACAAAACGTAGGAATTGAGAAGGTAGAGGGTCAGCAGGAACAGGCTGGTCCAGCCCACGGTGCGGAACAAGCGCGTCGCCGGCCGGTAGAGCAGGCCGACGATGGCCACGCCGCTCATCATCATGGCCGACAGCGCGGAGGCGACGTGCAGTTGAGAAACGTGGGACAGGATCGGCCCGCGCAGGAACAGCAGATCGTCCGCCGCCAGGATCAGCACATCGAACAAGTTGCTGCCGAAGAGGTTGCCGATCGCCATGTCGAGCGCCCCCAGGCGCAGCGCCGACAACGTCACCACCAGTTCCGGCACCGACGTGGCGAAGGCAACGAACAGGGTGCCGACGAAAGTATTGTGCCAGCCCATGACTTGCGCCAGATCGGCGCCGATGAACGGCAGCCAGGTCCCCGCCGCCGCCACCACCAGGGACGCCAACCCATAGCCCGTGACGGCGCTGCGCAGGGTGATCTGCGGATATTGCTCGACCGTCTCCTCGATCCGCTGGGCGAGCTGCCGCCGCTCGTAGTGGAACACGGTGCGCATGGCCAGCACGTACAGCAGCACGATGATCGGCGAATAGATGCCGACATGGCCGATGGCGAAATGATCCATTCTGCTGCCCAACAGGAGGTTGAAGCCGACGAAGCCGACCAGCACGGCGCCGAACGCCGCCGACAGGATGTGTCCCTGACTCGCTTTCGTATAGACCGACTCGCCGCGATGGAAGAAATCGAGGATTACGACCAATACAAGGTTGAACACGCAACTGCCGAGAACGTCGCCGACAGCGATATTGGGCACGTTCGCAATCGTGACGGAACTGAAGCCGGTGGCAAGCTCGGGCAGGGAGGTGACCGAAGCCAGCAGGATGAGCCCGATCCAATTGCGGCCCAGGCCGGTTTTCTCTGCGATGACGTCAGCGTGGAGCGAGAGGCGGTAGCCGGCGCCGCCGATCAGGGCGGCGCAGAGGGCAAACTGCAGCCACGCGGACAAGGCAACGTTCATGGCAGGACGGGCGCGGCGCGGTTTGCTGCCCGCCGGATGCGAACATCTGTTTCAGCGGGTTGCCCGGGACGCGAGTCCCGTGGCTGACCGCGGTTGTGGCCGATGCGGTCAACAACTTGTCCGGCGAGATCTTGCACCGGGTGCCCGTGATGAACTGGTCGCAACGCTTCTGCTCCGCAATTGGGGCGCTGTTCCGCGCCACATCGCTCAGGCACGCCTACTGTACGCCATCGATCGGGTCCTGCACGTCGAAATCGTACGCTTCCGTCACCGAAAAACGCAAAACCCGGTGGCGCTGCCTCCGTCAGCCACGAGTTGCGCACGCCGATCGTGGCCGTCCGGTCGGCGTGCAACCCACCGGCTATCGGTGCTGCGTCTGCGCGGCGGACCCAAATCCCGTCCACACGCTGCGCAGCGACCGCAGCATCAGGGCGGAGTAGTCCTTGGGAAACGAGGCGAAGATCGCCACGACGATCTTGCGGTCGAAGTCGAGAAACAGGCTGTTGCCGTGAGGGCCGACGATGGCCGTCTGGTGTGCCTGACCCAGGGTGACGAAGCGGTAGCGCCAGGCCGAATCCTCACCCAAGTCCTGCAACTGCGATGGCGGCGGGTCACCGCGACTGACGGCAAACGCGAGCGACTCGGCGAACCACTTGGGCGCGACGGATCCGCTGCCAGACTTGCCGCGGGCATCGATCAACGCCAGCCCGAACCGTGCCAGGTCGCGCAGCGACAGGGCCAGCCCGTCGGCCAGTTCGGTGCCCGCGGAGTCGGTCGCCCAGAACGCTTCGTCTTGCGCCCCGATTGCGGACAGGATCGACTCGCACAGAACATGGGAGACCGGCTGCTTCGAAGCGCTTTCGAGAGTCCAGACCAGCAGTTCGCCCTCCGGTCCGCCAACCTCTGAAAGCGGCAGCTCGGCGTCGCGCGGCCAGTTCTTGCGCGCCGTCAGCCACGACCGGATTCCCGCCGACGACTTCTCCGGCACCGCTCCCCAGTTCGACGCGGACAGCCACTGCCGCCGATCCTCGGCGGACCAAGTCAGTCCGCTCCGGCCATCCAGCAGCCGCTGCACCGAAATCTTGCGCAGATTGGATTGTCCGGCCAACTCCGGCAGGGGCCGGACGATCGATTTCTCCCGCGACAGGCGGCCGCGTTCGACCGCCGCCGCCAGCAGCGTGGTCAGGAACGGCCGTGTCGCCTGCAGCAGCAGATGGGCAGAATCGGGTGCGAATCCGGACCGGTAGTGTTCCAGCAACACCTGGTCGCCCTTGAGCACGATGATTCCATCCGCGTAGAGGCGGGTAGCGAGCAGGAAGCGCAACGACTGCTCGCTGCCATCGTCCGGATCGATGGCCGTCTGTCGATCGATGTCGATGGGCGAGGAGACCTTGTTCAGGCTGGTGCTCCTGGCCGAGCTGCGCATCGCCACGCCCGGCATGAACCGCTCGGGCGCCTTCAGCCCGATGCGCAGGTGCTCGGCCGCCAGCCAGTTGCTCCGCGTGACCGGCGACTTCGCGACATCGGATTGGGTCGGAGTGGTCCGCCGGTAACTGCACACCTCCGGCTCCGCTGCCGCGCAGATGCCGGTGGCGACCGTCATCCCGAGCAAAATGAAAGGAATTTTGCGCATTTTGGCACCTCACGGACTGACCGGATCGGCGGCGCGGGCAAACAGCGCCGCCGCCGATCGGACGACATCGTTGTGGTTGCCCAGCCTGCTGTACTCCGTACGCAGCCAGTGCGCTCCATTCAAGTCGCGGCGGGCAGCCTCCTGCAGCGCGGCGATCTCGCGGCCGCAATCCAGTCTGTCCGCGTCCTCCTCCACCTCTGCCAGGATAGCCAGCAGGTCGTCCCGCAGACCGATGCGCGAACGCGCCACGGGGTCGGCCAGCACGCCGTCAAAGCCGTAGCGGCAGGCCTGAAACTTGTTGAAGCGCGCGACGTGGCTTTGCAGCTGCGGGTTGATTGCCGGACGCACCCGCAGGAGGTGGCGCGCCAGGCTCTGGGCGAACGCCGCCAGTGCCACCGCCCGTTCGACCGACAGGGGCGTGTCGCAGACCCGGATCTCCACCGTCCCGTATTCGGGTTTGGGTCGGACGTCCCAATACAGGTCCTTGATACTCTCCGCCACACCGCAGGCGCGCAGCAGATCGAAGAAATCCAGGAATTCGTCCCAGGTCGTCACCCCCGGTGCCTGGCCGCTCAGGGGAAAGGCGGAAACCGCATTCAGCCGCGAGGACTCGAAAAGGGTATCGGTGCCGTCCTGAAACGGCGACGCAGCGCTCAGGGCGATGAAGTGCGGAACATAGCGATGGAGCGCGTGGGTGAGCCACATGGCCTGGTCGCCGGACTCGCAGCCGATATGGATATGCTGGCCGAAGACGGTGAACCGCTTGGCCAGATAACCATAGCGCTCGGACAATTTGTCGAAGCGCTCGCCGGGACAGATTCTGCGCTCCGGCCACTTGTGGAAGGGATGGGCGCCGCCGCCGCAGACCGAGATATTGTTGTGGCCGCAATGGGCCACCAGAACGTCACGCAGCACGCGCAGGTCGGCCTGGATGCCGGCGATGTCCTGCCGCGGCTGGGTACTCACCTCGATCATGCTCTCGGTAATCTCGAGCTTCACGTCGCCGTGCTCGCCGCCATAGCGCAGCCCGGCGAGCAGGTCGCTGGCGGCGCGGGTCAGATCGAAGTCCCGGTTGGCGATGAGTTGGAGTTCCAACTCCACCCCGAGGGTCAGCGGCGCACTGTGTGAAAACTCCATATCGGGTTCACTCATCCGATACCTCCGCTTCGGTCCCGCCCCTCGTCGGCTTCTCCCGCTTGTACGAACGCCACCTTGCACAGGATCGGTCCGGCGAATTCCATCAAGGCGGCGGCGAACAGTGGCAAGGCCAGCGCCGGACGCCCGATCTCGGGATAGAGGGTAGCCAACTCCATGGTCATGAATACCGCCGTCGCCGACAAGGGCTGGATGCCCACTCCCACCAGCAGGCGCTTCGGGCGGCTCAGGTCGGAGCCGCCGACGTAGAGCACCCCGATTATCTTGGCGGCAGCGCGTACTGCCAGGAGCCCCAGCGCCTGCAGGCCGGTGATCAGCGTGAACTCGTGCCAAGGCAGGGTTGCGCCGATGATCACGAACAACGCGACCGCGAGCAACCAGTGCCCCTGCGGCAGTTCGGTATAGGCCAGGGTTTTGGCTCGGTCGAGGTAGGCGATGGCAGCGCCCATGAGGAACAAGCTGAGGAAGACCGGCACCGCGATCATGCGGGCGACGCCGACCGCCAGCAGGGCGACGGCAACCAGCACGAATACCTGGGCCAGGGATCCCTTGGGCAGATAGCGGGCGATGAGCAGGCACAGGGCGGCAGCGGCGGCACCGACGCCCAGCGCACCGAGGGAGACCCACAGGGGATGGATCACCGCATTCAACCAGTCCTCGCTGTGCTCGCCATGGATCAGGCCGAGGACGACGGCGAAGACGACGAAGGAAATTGCGCAGTTGAGCGAGGTGAACAGGACCGTGCGCAGTGCCACCTGGCCTTGCGCACGGGTCTCCTCGGCGGTGAGCAGTACGACGGCCGGGGCGGAGGCCATGGTGATGGCGGCGGCCGCACCGCCCCAGGCGGGACTGAGGCCCACCAGCAGCGTCGCGTAGGCAAAGATGGCGACAAAGGACAGAGATGCCTCGGCGGCGGCAGTTCGCAGGAGGGGGGGATTGTGCCGCAGCCAGCGCAGATCCAGGCGCCGTCCGATCTCGAGCATCAGAAGACCCAGCGCGGTATCAGCGAGGGGCCGGGCGACCGCCAGCGATTCGACCGTGATCCAGCCCAGGAGCGATGGTCCGAACAGTGTGCCGGCAATGGTGTAGCCGACGATGCGCGGCAGATTCGTCCGGCGGTGAAGCAATTCACCAAAAATGAGGCCGCTGACCAGAAGCAGACTGAACAGCGCCAGCGGGTCGGCCCGATCCGGAAACGGCGGTAGGAAAAACAGCCGGTCCTGCAGGCTCTCCCACGCGCTACGCAAAGTGCTCAGCATCGGCCCCGCCTGAGGACGTGGATGGCGTTCTGTTCTTAGGGGGCACGATGGCTCCGGCCGGGCATGGTCCCGGCATCGACGCTACGGCCCGTTCGCTCGCTATACGTAGCGCTGCGGAGGAATCGAACGCGCCGACAAATCGCCTGTCCCGTCCGCAACAAATCTCGCCAACGCGTGAGGTGCGATCCGACGGACGGCCGCTCGGACAGACTTGGCCCGCCGGCTCGTCCTAGTGGATTTCAGGCAATATAATTGCCCGCAATTGGGAACGCAACCGTTGGCGCGAGGCGCCCGGAACCGCTTTTGCTGAATCGAGGCCTGTGCCGCCATGCGAAGGAAGACGATCAGGATCGGGCTTTCGGCCCGGCTGTTCCACCCGGAACCGGACGCGACCGGAATCAAGACGAAGACGCTGCAGGTGCTCGAGCAGTCCATCGCCCACTGGGTGATGTCGCGCGACGTACTGGTTCTCATGGTGCCGTCCGTTCTGCAGGACGGGATGCTGATCAGCAGCGACATCCGGGTATCGGACTATGCGGAATACCTGGACGGACTGGTCCTGCAGGGCGGCGCAGACGTAAGTCCGATGGCCTACGGCGAGGAACCGCTCAGACCGGAGTGGGCCGGCGACCGGGTGCGCGATGCCTATGAGTTGGAACTGCTGCATGAATTCATCGAAGCCGGCAAGCCGGTGCTCGGCATCTGCCGCGGCATGCAGTTGATCAACGTCGCGTTCGGCGGATCCCTCTACCAGGACATCTCGATCCAGCGGCCCGACGCCTCGCCGCACGAGACGCCGGCCTACGACCGCCACGTGCACGCCGTCACCTTCGCGGCAGACGGCATGTTCGCGCGCTGGTTCGCACCGGGCAAAGGCGGGCGCGTCGTGTCGATCCATCACCAGGGAATCAAGACCGTGGGACGCAATCTCGCCGTGGAGGCCGTTTCCAGCGACGACCAGATCATCGAAGCGGTGCGCCACACGGGGCGAAGCTTCGTGGCGGGGGTGCAATGGCATCCTGAATTCCATCGCCCGGGGGACGACGATCTGCTCGGCAGCGCGCCCCTGCTCGACGCCTTTCTCGACGCGGCCGGGCGGCGGCGCTGACCCCTCGCGTCGGTACGCCGACAGCTTTTTGCTGTCGCTACCTCACCAGCGTCACCGGTATGTCCGTGCGGTGGATGACCTTCGTGGCGATGGAACCGAGCATCAGATTGGCCAGCGGAGTCATGCCGCGCGTGCCCATGATGATCTTGTCGGCGCCGATCTCGTGGGCATAGCGGGCGATGGACTCGGCCACGTCGCCGATCAGCACCTGCGCCGTGAAGGGAACGGCGGCCTCTTCCAGCAGCATCCTGGCAGCCTGCAGCGCATCGCCGCCGGCGGACACCTGCATCGCCTCGATCTCTTCCGGCTTGAAGCAGCGCCTCACTTCCCAGGCGTCGATGGGTTCCTGCACGTTGAGGATATGCACATCCATCGGCTCCCGTCCCTGCACCAGGGTAATCAGATGCTTCACCGCGCGCAGCGAGTTCTCGGAGCCGTCCACCGGCAGCAGCGCTTTCAGCATGGCTTCATCCTCCAGATCGGAACGCTGCGATCAGGCTATACCGTGCCTGCTCGCCTCCTGTTGTCCGAAATCAATCACCGCGCCGCGGCGGCGACGTGGCTCGCGCCCTGAGCGTGAGCCGGCAGCGGCGCATCCTTGTGCGGCGCATGGGGCTCCCACCCCGCCACCGCCAACATCACGAAGAAGCCAATCACATAGGCGATCGCGATGAACCAGCCGTGGCGCAGCCAGCGCCCCACCGACTTGGCCTCGGGGAACAGGTTGGACAGGGCGACGCCGGCGGACGAGCCGAACCAGATCATCGAGCCGCCGAAGCCCACCGCATAGGCCAGGAATCCCCAGTCGTAGCCGCCCTGCTTGAGCGCCAGCGCGGTGAGCGGAATGTTGTCGAACACCGAGGAAACGAAGCCCAGGCCGAGCGCGGTCTGCCAGGAGGCGAGCGGCAGTTTCTCCACCGGCATCATGGAAGCGCACAGGACCAGGGAGAGCAGGAAGACCGAGCCCTTGAAGGCCTCGGGCAGCAGGCTCCACTCCGGCTTGCGGATCGCCGCCGTGGCGAGCAGCGCCACCCACACGGCGGCGCCGAGGAAGGGGAAGCGGTCCGAGATCTCGGGGAACTTGACGTTCACCGTGACGTTGACGCTGATGGCCGCGATCAGGATCACGGCCACGATGCCGACCCGCGCCCAGTCGATATGGATCCCCACCGGCGCCTCCTTGACGATGGGCGAATGCTTGTGCTGCTGCAGCGCTGCCGGAATGCCGAAGATCACCAGGGCGACGGCGGCGGCGACATAGGCGTGCAGCACGTCGCGCGGATCGACGCCGTCGATCCACATCATGGTGGTGGTGGTGTCGCCCACCACGCTGCCGGAGCCGCCGGCGTTGGAGGCGGCGACGATGGCGGCGAGATAGCCGATATGCACCTTGTGGCGGAAGACGATGCGGGCGATGGTGCCGCCGATCAGCGCGGCGGCGATGTTGTCGAGAAAGCTGGAGAGCACGAAGATCATCGCCAGCAGCACGAAGCCGCCTTTCCAGTCGTCCGGCAGGTAGCGCGGCAAGCGCCTCCGGCACGTGGCTTTCCTCGAAATGGCGCGACAGCAGTGCGAAGCCCAGCAGCAGGCCGAGCAGATTGACCAGCATCACCCATTCGTGGCCCATGTGCGCGCCGAAGCCGGCGATACCGGCGCCGTGCTTGAAGCCGGTGAAGATGAACTTGTAGGTCGTGATGGTGGCCAGCCCCGTGAGCGCCACCTGCAGCGTGTAGTGGTGGAACAGGGCGACGCCCAGCAGCGTCAGGCCGAACAGGATGAAATCGACGGGTATGCCGAACAGCGCCGGACCGTCGCCGGCGGCAAACGCCGGCAGGGCGACACTGCAGAGTAGACCTACCACCGCAAGGCGCCAAAAGTCGCACAAGCCTGACCATTGCCACGGTCGAGGCAGCGGTCGTGGCAGTGCCGGATGCCATTATCCAACCGAAAATCACCTCGACATGCTTGTGCACCCTCTACGATAGATGTTCGTTGGGAAAAACCGCCATACCGAGGCAGCTTCCCGCAGCGTTCGGCTATGATCTGGTTGTCTTTGATGACGGGGATCGTGGAGACGGTGTCGGAAATGGTGCGTGTCGGGGCATGGAAGCGATGACCGCCAAAGCCCGACTGCGCGCCTCTTGTCGCGACCGGCCATGATCTGTCATTGATGGGAAAACCACGTCAACTTGGGAGACTGCCATGTCACTGTCAATGTATCAGGCCTCGGTGCCGGTCTACATCCGCATGCTGACCAATCTGATTGCCATTCTGGAGAAGGCGGCCGGCCACTGCGAGGCCGGCAAGATCGATCCGTCAGTGCTCATCAACTACCGCCTCTACCCGGACATGTTCAGCTTCGCCAAGCAGGTGCAGATCGCTGCCGATGCTGCAAAGAACGGCACGGCTTACCTGGCAGGGGAGGAGGCACCAAAATTCGAGGACACGGAGAAGAGCTTCGCGGAGCTGATTGAGCGGGTGCGCAAGACGATTGCCTATCTGCAATCCTTCAAGCCCGAACAGATCGATGGCTCGGAGGAACGGCAGGTACAGATCAAACGCGGCGACAAATTGGTCAATTACCGCGGCCAGGATTTGCTGCTGACCCGCACCCTGCCCAATTTCTATTTTCACGTCACCACCGCGTATGACATCCTGCGCCACAACGGCGTCGTTCTGGGCAAGCGGGATTACCTGGGCGGTTGAGTCTGTCGCAAGATTTCCTGGGAACTTGGATACTGCAGGAATAGCACCGCCGCCATGCAAAACTTCAGCTTCGTAGCGGCCAATGCCCCTCCCGTCGGCAGTCCGACGGCGACCTTCGCGGTAGGTACTGAAGATACATACCCTATCTGATCACGCCGCGGATCTGCTAGCTGGCTTCGGCGACGTGGATGGCGATGCCCAGCGTGATCGGTGCCGCCTTCAACAACCGGCTCTTGATGGGTGGGCTCGCAGGCGAACCTGATTCCTCGCCCGGCGGCCTCAACCCGTTCGGGCATCCGGCGCAAGAAAACGTGGCGCTCCTGCTGCTCGACGCGCACCGCATGCTGGAAGACCAGTCCGCCGAGCTGCAGAAGATCCCAGTGGATATGATCATGTTGTTGAACGGGTCATAGATTTGTTGCCGGACCATCTGAATCTCCTCTGCGGGTTCGATTCCGTTGCGTGGGGCGGCCTTGGTACGGGATGGCAATAGCGGGTCAGCAGTTCATGGCGTCTTCCTCGCGGCTGCACTCTTCGAGCAGATACGCCACCGAGCGATAAGTCCGCCCGGTCTGCGCGGTGAGGCCGATCTCGCAGGTCCGGTTGGTCGATACTCCGGCCAGGCAGTCACCCGGCAGGGCGTCATTAATCCTGCGCAGGGCGTGGGCGTTCAGCTCGGGCACCACGAACCCGCGGTCGCCGCCGAAGCCGCAGCAGGTGACCCCGGCAGGCTCGACGACGCGCTCGGCGCAGCGGGCAACCAGGGCACGCAGCTTCGTCTCCGCGCCCGCCTTCATCAGCGCCTCGGCGACCCGGACGCCCATCTGGTCCGCTTTCTCTTCCATCCCTTTGCTCGCCAGGATTTGCCCGCCTCACAACTTGTCGGCGCCTTCAGGCAGGCGAGGGGAATATCCGGCGCGGAGCACGGCAGCGCGCTCGCGAGTGCGTTCATTCTTGCTTTTTGAGCAGGTCGCGAAGTCGCTTCGGTGCGGGAACCAGGGGCGTGCGGGAGCGGGTCCACGCGCCCTGGTCGATCGGCGACAGAGCCCTGCCGCGGCTCATGAACCACGACGTGATGCGGTACAGGTGCAGGCGGGCGTACACCATCGACCAGCCGCGCCAGATCGCCGTCATCAGGGTGCTGCGCGCCGCGCCGCTGCCGCGCAGGGTGGCGGCGGAGCTGTCCGGCCTCGCCTGCGCTTCGTTGCGCAGGCGCACCAGCAGGTCGGTGATGGGAATTCGCACCGGGCAGACTTCGGAGCAGGCGCCGCACAGGGTCGAGGCGAAGGCCAGGGGATAGGTTGCGTCCAGCCCGCGCAGATGGGGCGAAATGATGGCGCCGATCGGGCCGGGGTAGGTGGTGCCGTAGGCATGGCCGCCGATGCGCGCATACACCGGGCAGTGGTTCATGCAGGCCCCGCAGCGGATGCATTGCAGCGTGGCGCGCAGCTGCAGATCGGCGTAGGCCTGGGTGCGGCCATTGTCGAGCAGGATCAGGTGCACCTCTTCGGGGCCGTCCTTTTCGCCCGGCTGCGCGCGGCCGGCTGATCATGTTGAGATAGGTGGTGACCGCCTGGCCGGTGGCGGACCGGGTCAGCAGGCTGAACAGCGGGGGCACGTGTTCGAGTTTCTCCACCACCTTCTCGATGCCGGTGATGGCGATGTGCACCCGCGGCACGGTGGTGCACATCCGGCCGTTGCCCTCGTTCTCGACCAGGCACAGGGTGCCGGTCTCGGCCACGGCGAAGTTGACGCCCGGAGAGGCCGATGTCCGCTTCGGCGAACTTGCGCCGCAGCACCGTGCGCCCGATCCGGATCAGGGTGTCCACGTCCTCGGTGTAGGCCACGCCGGGCAGCTTCTCGGCGAACAGGGCGGCGATTTCCTGCTTGGTCTTGTGGATCGCCGGCATGATGATGTGCGAGGGCGCCTCGCCGGCGAGCTGGACGATGTACTCGCCCATGTCCGATTCCAGCGCCTCGATGCCCGCGTCGGCCATGGCGTGGTTGAGCTCGACTTCCTCGCTCACCATCGACTTGCCCTTGATGACCCGGCGCGCGCCCGCCCGCCGGGCGATCCCGATGGCGACGGCGTTCGCCTGCTCGGCGTTTTCCGCCCAGTGCACCTGGATGCCGTTGGCCTGCAGGTTGCGCTCCAGTTGCTCCAGCAGGTCGGGCAGCCGGGCCAGGCTGTAGCGTCGGATGTCCTCGCCGAGATTCCGCAGGCCGGCCAGTTCCGCCTCCTCGGGGAACTGGGCGCGGCGCTTGGCCTGGAGAAAATCCATGGCGCCGCGGAAGTTCTTGCGCTGGGCGGGGTTGTTCACCGCCTCGGTGCTGCGCTGGCGGAATGCGTCGGCCGGATGGAATTGGATCGGCTCGGTCACGGCGCACCCCCTTGCTCGTTGATCAGGAGCACGACGAGCTCGCGCGGCCCATGGGCGCCGTAGGCCAGGGTCTGCTGGATGTCGGCGGTCTTGGACGGGCCGGAGATCAGCAGGGCGTTGGTCGGCATCCGCTCCGGCCAGCGGTCCGCGGCCATGGCCGAATGCAGGTCGGCATGGATCGAGGCTTCGTCCAGCAGGACGAAATGCACCGGGGGCACCAGGGACAGGGTGCGCGGTTCGCTCTCGCCCGGCCAGAGAATCAGGCTGCCGGTTTCCGCGATGGCGCCCCTGGCCAGGCTCAGGCCGGCATCGATGTCATCGAACAGCCGGTCGCGCCATGCCTCGATCGGCTGGTCGCAGAACACGACCCGCAGCGCGTCCTGCGCACGGGCTGCCAGCGTCATGCCGTGCGCCGTTCCGCCGCCGACCAGAACATTGCGCAGGCCCTTGGCGGCGGCGATGCGCAGCAGCACCTCCGGCCAATTCTGCGCCGCCTCATGCACTTCGGCATGTGCCGCTTCGAGCGCGGCACGCAGTCGGACGACCCGTTGCGGGCGGTCCTCGCCGCGCTGGCGGACGGCAAACCAGGCGCCGGCGTCGGGGCGATCCGCTGCTGCCGCGGGGGCGGCGCGCAGCCGGGACAGGATCCTTTCCCGCGCGCTCACGATCCCCCTCCCGTGGTCCGGCGCCAGAGGAAGCTGGCGATATGCTCGCCCGGAAGCGTGGGGCCGGCGCGGCCGGCGAGCTGGTCTAGCTTCGCCGCTCGCCCCAGGATGTTGAACAGGCAGCCACAGTCGGCGCTGAGCACGCGCTCGGCGCCGCTGTCGCGGAGGCTCTGTACCTTGTCGGTGACGATGGCCTCGGAGATATCCGGAAAGCGCAGCGAGAACGTCCCGCCGAACCCGCAGCATTCCGCGACTCGCGCCTGTTCGACCAGAGTGACCTGGGAAAGGGACTCCAGCAGGGCCGCGCTGGACTCGTGCGAGCCCATCTCCCTGCGGGCATGGCACGAGGTATGAAGCGCGACGGTGCAAGGTCCCCTCAGATCCTGGCGGTCGAAGTCGACGACATTCACCAGAAACTCGGTGAACTCGAATACCCGTTCGGCAATCTCTCGTGCTTTCGGCCCGAGGGCGGGATCGTCCGCAAACAGCTTGGGATAGTGGTGGCGCAGCATGGCGGCGCAGGAGCCCGAGGGCACCACCACGGGCCATGGATTGGGAAACACCTCGATTTGCCGCAGCGCAACGGCACGGGCCTCGTCGGGATAGCCGCTGGTGTAGGCGGGCTGGCCGCAGCAAGTCTGTCCATCCGGAAAATGGACCGTGATGCCCTCGCGCTCGATAAGGCGGATGGCGTCGAGGCCGGCGTCGGGCGCAAATTGATCGATCAGGCAGGTGGCGAAGAAATAGACGTCCGCCGGCTTTTCCGGGTACGTCCTGGTCCCTCGGGAATCGATTCCCATGGCTCCCCCTCCTGTTTGGGTCTGTGGTATGACCATAGTGGACAAGTGGTCGGACGTCTTGGGAGCCTTGAATGTTTCAGCGGCCTGGAACCGTCACCCGCATTTCCGATGCAGTGGCAGCAGAACTGGAAACCCGCATCCTCGAGGGTGCCTTCAAGCCGGGAGATCGCCTGCCCGCTGAGCGCGAGCTTTCGGTCGAGATGGGCGTTTCGCGGCCTTCATTGCGCGAAGCCATCCACAAGTTGGTCAACAGGGGCCTGCTGACGACGCGACATGGGGGTGGAACCTATGTCACCGACCGGCTGAAGGCCCCTTTCGTCGATCCCTGGAAAGAGATGCTCAGCGCGCACCCCGATCTGCAGGGGGATCTGCTCGAATTCCGTCACATGCTCGAGGGGGAGGCCGCCTCCCTTGCCGCAGAGCGGGCGACGGATCTCGATATCGAGCGCCTGGACGCGGCATTCGCAGCGATGAGCGCGGCGTATGCAAGCAATGACGTCCCGGAGAGTGTCAAAACGGATGTGGTGTTCCACCAGACCATCGCCGAGGCAGCCCACAATGTCCTGATTGGCCATTTAACCGCCAGTCTCCTGCAGGTCATCCATGAACATGTGTCCGGCAACGTCGAACATCTGCATCAGCGACCGGCTCACTGGGCCGAACTCGAGTCGCAGCACAAAGCGATCTGGCTGGCGATACGTGAGCACAAGCCCGACGCCGCTGCGCGCGCGGCGCGCGACCACATCGCGTTTGTCCGCCAGTCGATGGCGGACAACGCAAAGGCGGTCGAACGCCGCTACAGCGCATTGCGACGCCTCTGACCCCGTGCAAATTGAGTCGCTCCGATTTCGCGGGTATCACATCCGCAAGAGGACGTGTTGCCAGCCCAAAAGTCATGCGACGCGGCAAAGAATTTCAGCGGCAGATGGCCGAGTTGGTCACAGTCCAGCCGCAACCCTGAGGAGGGGTCCCAAAGGCCGCCGGCTGTCTTGCAGGGAGACCGGCCCGAAATCCGGGAAACGCTGCGGCTCGTGAAGGCCAACCAGGCTCGATAAGACGAAGTACGCCCTGTGTCGCATGGTGGGTTTCCCCCAGCCGGGTGCTACGCGGGTCCGCCGTGAGAGAATTCAGGTCGATGCGAAGGGTCGGCGACGACACGCGAGACGCATATGCAGTCTCACGGCCACGCGCGACGGGGAGGAAGCCTAGCTACCGAGGCAGTTCCCCCGGTGCCGGGGGATACCTACTGCGAGAACAAGCGTTCGACTGCTTTCAGATTTCGCACTGACGGAGCGACGGGGGCGGGAAGCCGGAATGCAGGCAACGATCTTCTACGCTTCGTGCGGGGCCGTTCCGGAATTAACGAGGAGCGCGCGCACCGCTTCCAGTTCCGCTCTCGGATCCTGGAAGTCCTCGTAACGCCGTCCGCCGGACCTCCCATACCAGTAGCGGCCATTCCAGGCATCGCCTTCCGTCTTGTGCAGAACCGCGTGAATCCAGCAGGCAAGCGGATCGGCCGAATCCTGCACGATGCGGTGGGCGTGGTCCCAGTCGTCGGCGAGCGCCGCATCCACAGCGGCGCGAAGCATCCCGGTCATGGATGATCGTTTGCGGCACGGATTCCTGCGGGAGCCCGTGCCGGCCGCAATGGCGCCTCAGCGCCGCCGAATTGCTTGCGCGGGCTTCTTCTTGTGCGCCGACTTGCCGCCGGCGGCAACCGTGAGGTCGTCGTCGGTGATCTTGCCGTGGGCATACAGGCTCATCAGGATCCGCACCGGCGTGGGCAGGCTGCGACCGCTTTCATAGCGGCTGCCGCCGCTCTGGGTGACGCCGAAGCGGCGCCAGAAGTCGTGCTGATTCTCTCCGAGTGCCCGTCGGTAGTTGGCAATATCCTTGAAATCAAGCGTGCGTAACTTGGGCTTGCGGGGGGTCTGCGGGGCATCCATCACTTCTCCTTGTCGACAGGGTTGCATTCCGGGCGACTACGCTCGTCGCATTATTATAGTGCTAAGAGTGCGGCTGGGTCCGGGAGTTTCCGGCGCGCTGCGGCGAAAGCGCGCATGCCTTGACTTCGGCCCGTCCGTTGCGAGACGCTGTAGCGGGGCGTACAGGTTCGCCGGGAAGGCGGCCAGGCGCGCCCGCGGCGGCCGGCGCGGGCTGGCGTATGACTTCTGGAGGATTTACATTCGGGGGACGATGTCCTTCAATTGAGGATGTCACAGGCCTTGAGCCGCGACAGGGTCCACGGTGATGCCCCTGCTCGCAGGCTGCGGGCGCCCCACGCTGGAGAGCGGGCACAGGCGGTCATGGGTCTGACCGCGCCGACCGCAGGCCCGGGTTCACCGGGGTGAGAATAAGGATAGACAATGAACAACAGCCTGCCGCGGCAGAGCGCCTGTGCCACCGAATGTTCCCCGCTCGATGCCTTCATCGGCGAGAGTGTGGCCATGCGCAGTCTGCGGGCAAGCCTGGAGCGGGTCGCGCGCTCCGACTGCAATGTCCTCATTACCGGAGAAACCGGCACCGGCAAGGAATGCGTGGCCTGGGGCATTCATCGCCTCAGCCGGCGCGCCGCGGCGCGCATGGTGTGCATCAACTGCGCTGCGCTGCCCGACGCGCTGCTGGAGAGCGAACTGTTCGGCCACGTCAAAGGCGCATTCACCGGCGCCTCGGCGAACTACTGCGGCAAGATCATGCTCGCCGGCGGCGGCACCCTGTTCCTGGACGAGATCGGAGACATGAGCCCGGCGTCCCAGGCCAAGATTCTGCGCGTCATCGAAACCCGCGAGGTGTTTCCGGTGGGAGCGACGCGCAGCACGCAGGTGGATCTGCGCGTGATCGCTGCCACCCACCATGACCTCGAACACGAGGTGCAGGCGAATCGCTTTCGCGCTGACCTGTTCTACCGGCTCAACGTTGCGCGCGTCGAGCTTCCGCCGCTGCGCGAACGGCGGGAGGACATTCCGCTGCTGTTGGCGCATTTCGCCCGTGAGTTGCAGCCGCCGGAGGCGCGGCGGCCGCTGCGTCTCGCGCCCGAGGCGATGGCGGCGCTGACGGCCTACGACTGGCCAGGCAACTGCCGCGAGCTGCGCAACTTCGTCGAGGCGGCATACATCCATGCCACGGAGGGTTTCGTCGCCGTGAACGATCTTCCCGACGTCATCGGCGGCGCCGGTGCTGGCGCGCCGTCGGACGCGGAGCGCACGCGCATCGTCTCCGCACTGGTGCAATGCGAATGGAACCGCAGCGAGGCGGCGCGCCATCTGCGCTGGTCGCGCATGACTCTCTACCGCAAGATGAAACGCTACGCGATCAACCCGGTGCCGCCCGCAGCCGCGCGGCGCGGCTAGCTACCAGGGGAGGCCCCCCGGCTGGGGGATACTTACCCGCTTTCTCCCCGCTTCCCCCCAATTTCCGGCGCAAGAACCTCCGCGTCGCCCGCGGCGCCGGCGCGCCGTCTGCACCCGCCGCTGTAACACACGTGCGCCGTGTCACCGCCTGCGGTGACAATCCATCTCGAGGCGCCAAGTCCGGGCCGCGAAAGGGAATGGGCACGGCGGGGCCGGTCTGCGCTGTAACAGGCCGGCGTTACATCGGGACCCGGAGCGGGATGCGCGTCCGACGCCCGGGTACGCACGCAAGCCCACGCCGGCACAGCGTTTTCCCCGTTCCGGGTGAAGGCGGGCGGAGTCTGGCCCGCAGCTTGCGTTATACCCAGGGTCGAGACAGTTCCGCTCCTTCCCCAACGGTCGTGGAGCCCAGCAGCATGTCGAACCCCGAGCCGCCGGACGAGGCGGCGCGCTATGCCAATCACTTCGCGATCGGCTACAACCTGCACGAAATCGTGATGGATTTCGGCCAGAGCTACGCCGGCGACCCGACGGTGCGGCTGCATACCCGGCTGGTGACGGCGCCGGCCTATGCGCGCGACTTCAGCGAGATGCTGCGCGGCGTGCTGGACGACTACGAGCGCAGCTTCGGGCCGATCGGTCCGGGCGCGGCCAACGACAGCCAATGAACAATGGCCAGCCACTTTGCCATCTCCTCGGTCGGCGAATCGCTCATGACGCGGCTGCGCAACGCCTATCCGGCGGCGCTGCGCACGCGCTTTCCCTGTTCCTTCCAGGTGCTGTCGACGCAGCAGCTTTCCGAGCGCAACGTGCTGCGGCCGACGACGCTGGCCCTGTTCCTGTACCGGGTCACGGTCAACGAACACCTGCGCGGCGCGCGCCGCAGCGCCGATCCGAACGACGAGGCCATCCCGCTGGCGCTGGACCTGCACTGGATGCTGTGCGTGGTGGCGGACAGCGCGACGGCGGAACATACCATCCTGGCCTGGGCGATGAAGGAGCTGCATGCCAATCCGGTTCTCGATGCCTCTTCCCTTACGCCGGAGGGGGGATGGTCGCCGGGCGAAGTGGTGCAGCTCATACCGGCGGAGCTTTCCAACGAGGACCTGATGCGCATCTGGGACGCCGTCACGCCGCCCTATCACCTGAGCGTGTCCTATGTCACCCGTGTCGTGCGCATCGAACTGGAGCCGCTCCACGGCCGTCCGGTGGTGGCGACGCGCCTCGCCGTCCAGGACCAGGTGCCATGATCGTCGAGCGCATCGATCGGCGCGTGCTGGCGGCGGTGCGCTTCGCCGACGCCGCCAGCGGCCTGGCGGTGACGCAGCCGCTGGGCGTCAGCGCCCCGCGATCGCGCTGGCTGCGCAACCGGTCCGGACTGTACGTGCTGGCCGAACTGGATCGTCTCGCCGCCCTGGCGGACGCCTTCGTGCATCCGGTGCCGCAGGACACGCCGGCCCCGGTGGACCTGGAGGTCGAGGTGCGCGATGCGGCAGGGCGCTACCTCGACCGCAGCTTCACGCTGCGGGTGCCGCGCCCGGCAACGGCGCAGGAGCCGCTGCCGGCGGATTCCCTGTTCCAGCCCGTGACCGTGGCCATGTATCCGGCGCCCGCGTCCGCCGTCGGCTACAACTGGGCGGTGCTGCGGGTGTCGGTGGTGCGCAGTGCCGACCCGGGCCAGGGCATCGGCGGCGTGGTACTGCGCGTGGTGGCGAGCGCGGACCAGCGACAACTCGCGGTGGGCGTGAGCGACGCCCGCGGCGAGGCCCTGGTGGCGGTGCCCGGCGTGCCCATCACCACCTGGGGCGGCAACGGCGGACAGGTAACGGCGACCGAGATCGGCGTTACGGTCGAGGCCGTCCGCGACCCGGCGGCCGGCGGCCTGCCCAACCCCGAAGCGGTCCTGGCCAACGGCGCGGCAACGCGCAAGAGCCAGAACGTGAACCTCCGCGCGGGGCGCACGGAAAAGCTGAGTTTCGACTTCTGAGGACAACATCCGGCGCGCCTGGCGCGTCCTGCTACGAGGAGGTGCAATCGTGCCCGAGTATCTAGCCCCTGGCGTCTATGTCGAGGAAACCAGTTTCCGTGCCAAGTCCATCGAGGGCGTGGGCACCAGCACCACCGCGTTCGTCGGCCCGGCGCGCAAGGGGCCGTTCGTCACGGCCGACACGCCGGACGACGACCTGGAGCCGCCGGAGATCCTGACCAGCTTCGCCGATTTCGAGCGCATGTACGGCTCGCTCGAGGATCTGCAACTGGGCGGCACGCGCGTGCCCAACTACCTCGCCCACGCTGTGCGCTCCTATTTCAACGAGGGCGGGTCCCGGCTCTACGTGGCGCGCATCTTCGCCCCCAACGGCAGCACCGACACGGGCGCCGCCGCGGTGGTGGTGCGCACCGACGCCGCCGAGGCCGAGCGCGTCACGCTGCGCGCGCGCTTTCCGGGCCGCGTCGGCAGCGGCGCCGTGGATGCGGTGGAGACCACGGCTCAGGTCAGCCGCCGCACCCTGCAGGCGGCACCGGAGGGCTCGCTGCTGCGCCGCACCCAGGCCGGTACGCCGGCCACCGTCACTCTATTTGTCAAGGTGGGGCAGTCCTGGTTCGCGGTGGACGGGAGCGGCGTCGCCGGCACCGCCACCGACCTGGCCACGGCGGCCGACGGCGGCGAGCTGCAGTTGCTGACCCTGGCCATCGTCACCAGCGACGGCGACGCCGCCGTCACCGTGTACGACGACATGGGCTACGACAGCCGGCATCCGCGCTACGTCGGGCGCGTGCTGGACGCCACGCCGTCGCGCCGCGCGGAGCAATTGGAGAACCTGTACGCCCTGGACATCGGCGCCGGCGTCAATGCCTTCGAACTGCACGCGGCGCTGTTTGCCGGCGGTGCGGTGCGAGGCCGACGGCTTCCTGGCGCGGCGCATCGACATGGCCGCCGGCGGCAGCGGTGTCACCGCCGGCAACGACGGCGCCGAGCCGACCTCGGCGGCCTACGAGAAGGGCCTGCGCAGCCTGCTCAAGCTGGAGGACGTGGCCATCGTCGCCGCGCCTGGTTCCGCCGCCACCGCCGCCCATGCCGCGGTGCAGCGCGCCCTCATCGCCCATGCCGAATCGCGCCGGGCGTATCGCATCGCCGTGCTCGACACCGAGGAGGGCATCACGGTGGGCGAGGCGCGCGGCGAGCGGGCGCAGATCGATTCCACCCGCGCCGCGCTCTACTACCCCTGGGTGGTGGTGGCGAATCCGCTGGCGCGGCCGGGACGGGAGGACATTCCGAAGGAGATCGCGCTGCCGCCGTCCGGCTTCGTCTGCGGCATCTATGCCCGCAACGACATCGAGCGCGGCGTCGTCAAGGCGCCGGCCAACGAGGTGGTGCGCGGCGCCCTGCGCTTCGAGCGCGACGTGAACTTCGGCGCAGCAGGAACTGCTCAACCCGCTGGGCGTCAACTGCCTGCGCTTCTTCGCCGGCCGCGGCTACCGCGTCTGGGGCGCCCGCACCGTCAGCTCGGATCCCGAGTGGAAGTATGTCAACGTGCGGCGCTACTTCAACTACCTGGAGGCCTCGATCGACCGCGGCACCCAGTGGGCGGTGTTCGAGCCCAACGGCGAGCGGCTGTGGGCGAACGTGCGGCAGACCGTCGACGACTTCCTCTACAACGAGTGGCGCAACGGCGCGCTGCTCGGCGCCACGCCCGAGCAGGCGTTCTTCGTCCGCTGCGACCGCTCGACCATGACCCAGAACGACCTCGACAACGGCCGCCTGATCTGCCTGATCGGCGTGGCGGTGCTCAAGCCGGCCGAGTTCGTGATCTTCCGCATCGGCCAGAAGACGGCCGACGCCCGCGAACTAGCCGCCAAGGAGACAAGCAATGGCTCAACGCGACGTGCCTTACGGCGCATTCAACTTCCACGGTCGAGTTCGACGGCGCCGAGTGTTCGGCGGCTTCTCCGATGTCTCCGGCCTCGGCACCGAAATCACCATGGCCGAATACCGCGACGGCAACGACCGCGAGAACCATGTGCGCAAGATCCCCGGCATGCACAAGGTGAGCGACGTCACGCTCAAGCGCGGCATCGTCGATTCCAAGGCGGTGTGGGACTGGATCAAGCAGACGCGCGACACCGGCGTGGCGGCGAAGAAGACGGTGGTCGTCACCCTGCTCGACGAGACGCGGGCGCCGGTGCAGCGCTGGATGCTGCGCAGCGTGGCGCCGTCCAAGTACACCGGCCCGACGCTCGCCGCCAAGGGCGGCGGCGACGTGGCGATGGAAGAGCTGGTGCTGTCGATCGAAGGCATCGACATCGAACGCTAGGTCAACCGGCCCACCGACACCCACGGCACCCATGTACGGGCTGCACTTCCACATCCCGCCGCCGGCGGTGGAACCCGATCCCCACCGCATGGACATCGCCTGCTTCATCGGCTACGTCCCGCGCCGTCCCGGCCCGGTGCCGGCGGCGGTGCGGCGCTTCCTGGAGCAGGGCGGATGGACGCGCCGGGCGAACCCGGTGGCGGTCGACGCTCTGCTGCAGGTTCCCGTTGCCGTGGATACGTGGCAAGGCTTCGAGTCCGTCTTCGACTGGCGCGCCCGCTCCGCCGGGACCGTGGGCGGCAGCGTCAACTCCGCCCTCGGCGCCGCGGTGCGCACCTTCTTTGACCAGGGCGGGCGCAAGTGCTACGTCGTGCGCGTCGGCGACCCGTGGCCGGCGGACGAGCGCCTGGCGGACGGCGAGCGCCGGGTGCGGCTGGCGCAGCTCTTTCCGCGGCAGCCGGGTGCCCCCGGTCCTGGCTTCGGCGACCGCGACCACCTGCAGGGGTTGGCGCTGCTGACTGGGCTGCCGGAATGCGCCATGGTGCTGCTGCCCGATCTGCCCGACCTGGCTGCCGACCTGCCGCCGACGCCCGAACCGGTCGCCGAGCCGGAACCGGTGGCCGAGGACTTCGTCGCCTGCGCCGACGGCGAGCGCCCGGCACCGCCGCGCAACGCCGCCGCCGCCCTCACGCCGCCGCGCTGCGACGAGGCGGGCTACGAGCGCTGGTGCGCCGCAGTGCGCGAAGTCGGGCGCTTCCTTGCCAACTACCGGCGCGACGTGCAGTTCGTCGCCTCGCTGCCGCTGCCGGCGAGCCGCAGCCGTGCCGCGCGCGACGTGGTCGAGTTTCTGGTGAGCCACGATTTCGGCGCCGGCCGCCTCGGCCTCGGTCCGGCCGACCCGTCGCTGCGGCCGCATCCGGCGACGGAGCTGTCCTGCGCCAGTGCCTTCGTGCAGCTCGCCTACCCCTGGCTGCGTCTGCCCGGTGCCGAGCAGCTTCCCGGCGGCCTGCATCCGCCGGAAGGGCTGCTGGCCGGCATCCTGGCCGGCAATGCCATGACCCGCGCCGCCTACGCCAGCGCCGCCATGACGCGCGTGCCCGAGGTCTGGTCGGTCGAGCCGGCGCTGCCGCGCGATGCGGCACGGCTCGATCCGCCGGCACTGGAGGAGTCACCCGGACAGGCGGCGCTGCGCTGGAGTGCGCGCCTGTCCCTGTTCGGGCCGACGCCCGCCGGCTTCCGACTGCTGTCGGACGTCACCACCAGCCTCGATCCGAGCTATCGCCCGGCCTGCGTCAATCGCCTGGTGTCGGTGATCGTGCGCGCGGCGCGCCGCGTGGGCGAGGAGTTCGCCTTCGAACCCTCCGGCGAGCGCCTGTGGGCGCGCATCCGCGGCCGCATCGTCGCGTTGCTGACGGCACTTTGGGAGCAGGGCGCCCTGGCCGGCGCCAGTCCCGACCAGGCGTTCGAGGTGCGCTGCGACCGCTCCACCATGAACCAGGCGGACCTCGACGCCGGGCGCGCCGTGTGCCGGGTGAGCTTCAGCCCTGCGGCGCCGGTCGAGCGCATCGACGTCTGGCTCGCCCTGTCCGAGGAAGGCGCGGTCCAGTTGGCGCGCTCCGCCGCCGCCGCGACCCAGACCTGAGCGATGGACGCGCCTCTGCACCTGTTCCGCTTTTCCGTCTCGTTCTCCGAGTCGCCGCTGGGCGGCGGCGGAGGCGGGCCGGTGGATCTGGTGGCCGGGGCCTTTTCCGAGGTCAGCGGCATCGAGGCCAGCATGGAGCCCAAGGCGATCAAGGAGGGCGGGCGCAACTACGGTTCGCACCAGCGCGTAGGGCCGGTGAGCTTTGCCACGGTGATTCTGAAGCGCGGCGTGACCCCGGCCCAGGATTTGTGGACCTGGCTCAGCCTGGTGGGCAACGGCGCCTACGCCCATCGCCTCACGGCGACCATCGAGGTCCTCGACGTCGAGGGCAATCCGGCCGTCACCTGGTCGCTGGCGAACGCGCTTCCGGTCAAGTTCCGCGCCGGGGAACTCAACGCCCGCGCCAGCGAGGTCGGCGTGGAGGAACTGCACATCGTGCACGAGGGGCTGTACGCCGCCTGAAACTGACATGGCCGACAAGGAACGCGTGGTCCGCGCCACCTTCACCCCCCAGACCGGCGATACCCGGCAGGTGGAGGTGCATTTCAATCCGAACTCGCTGCAGTACGAGATCCGCAACAGCTTCAGCGAGCAGGAGGACGGCGGCAAGCGCAAGCAGCACGTGAGCCAGACCACGGCCAAGCTGACCATGGAACTGCAGTTCGACACCACCCACGACGGCAGCGACGTGCGCAACCACACCGACCGCATCGCCAAGCTGCTGGCGCCGGACGAGGAGAACGGCCGCGCCGCGCGCGTGGTGGAGTTCAGTTGGGGCACGTTCAAGCTCACCGGGGTGATCGAGAGCTACCGCGAGACCATCGACTTCTTCTCGCCCTCCGGCGTGCCGCTGCGCGCCATGGTCAATATCTCGATGGCGCAGCAGGACCGGGTGTTCGAGCGCCAGGAGAGTGCCGCCTCCGGTTTGGGGGACGGGGCGGTGATGGTGGCGGCGGGCAGCGGCATGGGCTTCGGCGCCGGCATCGGCTTCGGCGCCGGTATCGGCTTCGGTGCCTCCGTGTCGGCCGGCGTCGGGTTCTCCGCCGGTGCCTCTTTCAGCGCCGGCGCCGGCATCGGCATCGGCGGCGCGGCGGGAATCGCGGCGGTGGCGGGTGATCCGCGGGCAGCGCGGACCATCGCCTCTGCCAACGGCGAGGCCAGCCTGCGCTTTTCCAGCCAGCCGATGCTGGCGGTGGGCGGCGGCGCCTCGCTCGGCGGTCCGGTGGGACTCTCGGCCAGCGCCGGATTCGGCCTCGGTGTGGGCGCTGGCGCTGGCATCGGCGCGGGAGCGGGCATGGAAACGTCGGCAGGTGGAGCGTTTGCCGGACTGAGACAGCCGCAGGCCAGCACCGGGGCATCCCTCGATGCGCGGCGCCTGCTGCCGCAGCCGGCTTCGGCCCGGCTCGGTACCGACGCCGGCGCCAGTTTCAGCCTTGGCGGCCGTGCGGCGCCGGTGGCGGGCGGCAGCCTCAATGCCGATGTCGGTCAGCGCGCCAGTCTGCGCGGCAGGCTGAAGTTCGATAACTGAGAGGTGACGAGATGCCGGTCGTGATCGAGGAATTCGAAGTCGTGGCCGAGCCCGCGCCTGCGCCGGCAAACTCGGGCGATGCTGCCGGCGGTATGAGTGCGGCGCAGCAGCAGGTGCTCCTGCGCCAGATCCAGGCCGAACTTGCGCGCGAGCCCTGGCGCCAGGCGCGGTTGCTGGCGGACTGAGGGGCATCGGGGAACATGGGCGACAGCGCACGCGGCTCCCTTGCGGTCTATTCGGCCCGGCCGACGATCCAGGTCAACGGGCAGGAAGACGAGCGCGTGAGCGAACTGCTGCTGTCCCTGCGCATGCAGGAGCAGGAGGGAGGCCTGTCCAATCTCGAACTCACGTTGGGCGACTGGGCAGCGGAATCGGGCGGCCGCTCAAATTTCGCCTTTGGCGCCGCCAGCACGATCCAGCTCGGCGCCGGAGTCACCGTGCACACCGGGGCGGTGGGCGCCCAGCACGAAATCTTCCGCGGCACCATCAGCGCCTTCGAACTCGCCGCCAGCCACGTCGCGCCGCCGCAACTTATCCTGCAGGCGGAGGACGCGCTCAACCGGGCGCGCATGGCGCGCCACACCAGGCTGCACGAAAACGTTTCGATCGCGGACGTTGCCCGCAATATCGCCTCCGATCTTGGCCTGACGCCGGTCATCGGCGATCTCGACCCGCCCACCGGCATCTGGGCCCAGATCAACGAAAGCGACCTCGCTTTTCTGCGGCGGTTGCTGCGCCGCTGCGATGGCGATCTGCAGGTGGTCGGTACCGAACTGCACGTATTCCCCGCCGGCGAGTTCCGCCGCAACGAAGTGGAACTCCGGCTCTACAACCAGATCTCCAGCGTGCGCGTGGTCGCCGACCTGGCCGAACAGGTGACCGCGGTGATGGCCCTGGGCTGGGATGCCGCCGCCGGCCAGGTCATCAACGAGTCCTGGAGCACCGATCCGGCGACGCCGGGGCAGGGCCGGAGCGGCGCCCAGATGCTGGGCCGGGCGCAGATCGAGCGCGTGGAACGTATCGGCCACCTCGCCTTTCGCGACAGTACGGAGGCACGCGAGGTCGCCCGCGCCGCCTTCGAGCAGCGCGCCAGCCGCTTCGTAACCCTGCGCGCGACGATCGAGGGCAATCCCCAGGTTCGGGTCGGAACCCACGTGCGGGTGAGCGACCTGGAGCCGCGCTTCAACAACACCTACTACGTGAGCCAGGTGGTGCACCGCTACGACCTGGTGCAGGGCTACCAGACCGAAGTCACGGCCCATTGCCCCTTCCTGGCCAACTGACATGGACCTGCTGCACCCGCCCCTCGCCGCGCTGTTCCTTGGCGCTCATCTGGCCCGGGTGGTGGATGTGAACGACCCGGACGGACTGGCGCGCATCCAGGTTCGGCTGCTCAACACCGAGGGCGCGGCCGACCAGGACTGCCTGCTGTGGGCGCGGCTCGCCACGCCCTTCGCCGGCAACAACCGCGGCGCCTACTGGCTGCCCGACCCGGAGGACGAGGTGCTGGTGGCCTTCGTCCAGGGCGACGGGCGCTTCCCCATCGTCCTCGGCGGCCTGTGGAACGGTGCCAGCCAGCCGCCGGAATCGATGGACGGGGGCGGACGCAATTTCAAGAAGGTGGTGCGCTCGCGCAACGGAGTCAAGATCACGCTGGACGACACCGACGGACAGGAACAACTGATCCTGGAAACGCCGGGCGGACAGAAGGTGACGCTGAAGGACGGTCCCGGCGCCGTCGAGATCGAGGACAGCAACGGCAACAGCGTGAAGCTCGAAACCGGCGGCATCAGCATCCGTGCCGCGGCCAAGGTCTCGGTCCAGGCGTCAACGGTGGAGGTCAGCGCCGGCATGGTCAAGGTGGACGCCGGCATGTCCAAGTTCTCCGGCGTCGTCCAGTGCGACACGCTGATCACCAACGCCGTCGTGTCCGCGAGCTACACCCCCGGCGCAGGGAACATCTGGTGAAACGGCGATGAACGCTCCGGTCAGACAAGAAATCCTTCTGCGCGGCCGCGGTGCCGGCGGCATGCGCCCGACCCTGATCGCCCGCAGCCAGGACGACGATCTGATCGGCAACCTGCTGCGGGATCTCTCCGGCGGCTGGCCCGACGGCGGCGGCTGGCCGCAGGCGGTGGAGGCGCTGCGCGTGGCCTTGGGCAAGGACGGCAACGGGCGGCTGTATCAGCCGATCCACCGCATGTTCAACCTGGTGCTGCTGGAGGCGTGCTGCGCGTCGTTCGGCGAGCCGCGCCTGGATCCGAACAAGATCGAGAGCGCGGGCTTCGTGATGCGCCGCTGGAACGCGGCCGAGAAGCGCTGGCAGGCCTGGTCCGGCACGCCCAAGGACAACCCGGTGGCCAAGCCCGACCTGCGCTGGCGCACCCTGCACGGCCGCGACGAAGAGGACGCCGACCCCGAGCCGGGGCGGCGTCCGCCGCGGGTGCGTTCCGGCCATCCGGGCATCGACGCGCTGCTGGCGGCGCGCTTCGGCGGCGAGCCGATGACGGAGCGCAGCACCAGCCTGTTCACCGCGCCGCCGCAGGTGTGCCAGGCGGCGGGCCGCACCGTCCTCTACGGCATGCTGTCCGTCGTCAGCGACGAGCGGGTGCAGGGCGGCGGGTCAGGGCCGTTCGCCGACCCCCAGGCACGGGACAAGCTCGAACGCCACATCCACGACTGGCTCAAGACCACGGTCACGGTGGGGCTCAACCTGGGCGGCGAGCGCTTCGACGCACGCTGGATCACGCCCGACGGCTTTTCCGAGGCGGTGCGCGCCAGCGCCGAGTTCAACAACGTGCTCAACCTGCTGCGCCAACTGGTGTTCGAGTTCGACGCCTTCGGTCCTTCGCCGGCCTCGCAGAAGCTTGCCGCAGCGCTGGCCAAGATCCGCGTCGCCTACCCCGAGGGCTCGCCGTTCGTCACCTGGCGCGAGGAATCGGCCTTGCCCTTCCTGCGCGAGGCGGCGCGGGTGTTGACCGACGATAGCGCGCCGGGAGCGATCTTGCCGCACTTCATCCTGCCGGTCGCAACCGACGCGGCGCGGGAGATCCGCCAGAGCGTGCTCGCCGTCCTGCAGGAGCGCGCGGCCGAGGCTCTGCCCGACGAGGAGCGCTTCGGCGAGGCCTCCGCCACCTACGCCGTGCGTGCCTTCGTGCGCGTGCGCCACCAGCCGGAGTGCCCGCCGCGCATCGTGTGGAGCGAGTACTCCCCGCCCTTCGCCATCGCCGCCTGGTGGGAGTCCGCCGGTCGTCCCGCGGTACGGGTGGCACTGCCGGACTTCTCCGCCGACGCCCTGAGCAAGATGAAGCCCAACGTCGCCTTCCTGTTGCCGGAAAGCCTGCAGGCTTTGCTCGGCAACTCGCCCGACGATTTCCTGGCGGGCAAGGCGAAGAAGCGCGCCAGCAACTTCGGCATCGACTGGCTGTGCTCCTTTTCGCTGCCCATCATCACCCTGTGCGCCTTCATCTCGCTCAACATCTTCCTCCAGCTTTTCGACCTCATCTTCCGCTGGATGGCGTACCTGAAGATCTGCATTCCGATCCCGAAGCGCTAGCACCATGACCATCGCATTCCACCCACCCATAAGCTGGCCGCTGCTGCCCCTGCCCGACGACAACGGCGAACTCCAGTACCCGAGCCTGGAGGAGGGCGTGCGCGCCAGCCTGGAAATCATCCTGTCCACCCGTCCCGGGGAGCAGTTGATGCGGCCCGACTTCGGCGCCGGGCTGCAGGAATTCATCGCCCAGCCCAACACCATCGCCACACGGCGCGCCATCCGCGACCGCATCCAGGAATCGGTCGCCCGCTGGGAGCCGCGGGTGCTGGTGAACCGGGTCGAGGTATGGGAAGCGCAGGAGGCGCCGGGGGCGGTGCGCATCGAACTGCATTACCGCCTGCGCCGCACCGGCCAGAGCGGGAGCCTCACCGCGGCGCTGGATCTGTCGAACCCATGAACACCATGACTGCCAACGGCACGACGCGTGGCGCAGGGCGGCCCCGGGGCCGCAGTTAGCGCCTTCGACGGGACAACACCATGCCGATCACGATTCCGTCTCTCGACGACCGCAATTTCGACGACCTCGTCGCCGAACTGGTGGCGCGCATTCCGGCGCACACGCCGGAATGGACCAACCCGCGTCCGGGCGATCCCGGCCGCACCCTGATCGAGCTCTTCGCCTGGCTCGGCGACACGCTGCTGTATCGCGCCAATCTCATCCCGGAGCGGCAGCGGCGCGTCTTTCTCAAGCTCCTCGGCCAGAGGCTGCGGTCGGCCCAGCCGGCGCGGGGATTGATCACGCTCGGCCTGCCCGACAGTCGGCGGGATCCCGTCAAATTGCGGCCGCGGGCACGCATCGCCAAGCCGGTGCCCTTCGAGACCCTGGGCGAGGTGACGGTGTTCGCCGCCTCCGGCGTGGCCTACCTCAAGCGCCGCCTCACGGACGAGGCTAAGAGCCGTCAGGCCGACGTCATCGACGGCCTGCGCGACCTCTACGGCGTGCGCCGCGGCGAGCCGTACTTTACGACGCCTGCGTTCCCCGACAACCTGGGCTCGGCCGGCGGCGTCGATCTGGTCACGGACAGCATCGACCAGTCCCTGTGGTTCGCCCTGCTGGCGCCGCGCTCGCCGCAGCCGGCGGAGCAGGCGGCCGTGAACGAGCGCGTGCGCCAGCAGCTCGGCGCCGCCGACAGCGGCGCCCAGCCTCTGCTCAATGTCGGCATCGTGCCCGCCACCGAACTGCCGCAATGGGACGAGGCCACGGTGCGCCGCCTGCACGTTCCGCAGCGCTGGGAGATGAGCTATGTCAGCGCCAAGGGCGGCACCGATTACCAGACCCTGGAGGTCGTCGCCGACAGCACCCTCGGCCTGCGTCGGCGCGGCGTGGTGCGTCTGGCGCTGCCGCCGCTGGCCTTCATCGGCGCCGCCAGCAACGATGTGCACGCCAATCCCCGCGCCGGCGTGGGGGCGGAGCCGCCGCGCCTGGATGCGGACGAGGAGGCGAAGCGCCTGGTGGCGTGGCTGCGGCTGCGCCCGGATCCCGCTGCCGAGGCCCTGGCCCACCTGCGCCTGTCCTATGCCGGCGTGCATGCGGTGGAGATCGAGCAGCGCGAGTCCCTCGGCAGCCTGGTGATCGGCGTGTCCGACGGTTCCGGCGACCAGGTCTTCGCGCTGCCGGCGCGGCAGGTGGACGCCGACAGCCTGGTGCTGGAAGTGGAGGAGGCAGGGCGCGGCTTCCTGGCGTGGACGCGGGTGGATGATCTGGGCGCCCTGGTCGGACCCGACAGCCGCGATGCAAACGCCTACGAACTGGACGCCGAGGCCGGCGCCGTGCGCTTTGGCGACGGCGTGCGCGGGCGCGCCCCCGGCGCGCGCATGCGCGTCCGTGTCGCCGCGCTGCGGGCGGGCGGAGGGGTCGCCGGCAATCTGGCACCGGCCACGCTCAAGGAACTGAACGGCGAGGACCTGATCACCCGCGCCCGCGTCACCGATCTCAAAGTGCAGCAACCCATCGCCTGCGACGGCGGCGCCGAGGCCGAGTCCCTGGACGAGGCGGCCAAGCGCATCCCCCAGTTGCTGCGCTCGCGCGACCGCTGCGTCACCCGCGAGGACTACCGTGCCCTGGCGCAAGCCGCGCCGGGTGTCGCCGTGGGCCGGGTCGAAGTCCTGCCCGGATTCAAGCCCCACACCCGCACTTTCGAGGTGCCGGGGGTGGTGTCGGTGGTGGCGCTGCCCGCCCAGCCGGGCGGCGGAGTCGGTCAGGCGCCGAACCCGCGGCCCGACCGCCCCTTCATCGAGTCGGTGTTCAACCACCTCGACGCGCGCCGGCCGCTGACCACCGAGTTGTACGTCATCGGCTGCGAGTACGTGCCCCTTTCCCTGGGCGTGGCGGTGGTGCTGCGCGACGAGGCGGACCGCGACGAGACGGTGCAGGCGCTGATTCAGGCAGTGCGCCGTCTGCTCTGGCCGCTTGCCCCCGGGGGCTTCGACGGCGACGGCTGGCCGCTGGGCAAGGCGGTGAGCGAGCGGGAAACGGAAGTCGAGGTGGCGCGTGTGCGCGGCATCGCCAGCGTGATCGGGCTCAATCTGTTCGAACGCGGCGAGGACGCCTGGCGCGCGCTGGAGCGCCCGTCCGGCGGCCAGCAGTTGCTGGGCTTGGCGCGCTGGCAGTTGCCCGAACTGCATAACGTGGTGGTGGCGGTGGGCGCCGACGCGCGCGTGCCCACCCGCATCGATGCCGGCGCCGCGGCCGGCGGCGACAGCTTCGCCATTCCGCTGGTGCCGGAGATCTGCTGAGAGCCCCGCGCCCATGGACGCCAACGGACAGCGCTTCTGGATGTGGTCGCAGCGCGGCGACTGGCACCTCGATGCCGGTTGCGAGGTGGACCCGATCGACCGGCGACTGCGTCTGGCGAGCCGGCGCGGACCGAGCGCCACGCTGCCGCCGGATGTGGCGGCGTCGCAGGGGCTGTCCGCGCTGGAGCGCGTGCCCATGCTACGCGACGATGCCGCGACCTATGCCTGGTGGGACAGCGCGGCGCGCGCCGTGCGGGCGGCCGGCGCCGCGGGCGCCGACGTCGATCTCCTCCCCCTGCCAGCCGGTCCGGCGCCGAGCGACATCGCGCTGGGCGAGGACGGCGTCCTCTACATCGCGCTGGAACAGGGAGTGACCCTGGTCGATGCCCGCGGGCGCTTCACGCCGTTCCAAGTAGCGGCGGCAGATTTCCAGCCGTGGCGGCTGGCGGCGGATCCGGACGGGGGCGCCTGGGTGCTGGACCGCGGGCGGCGCAGGTTGGCGCGGCTGGCCGGGCGCGTCCTGCCGGACCGCCCCTTCGCCGCCTATGCACCTTCCACCTTCCGTCCCCAGCCCGACAGTCCCGATCCGCCGCGCCTCGTCGTCCTGGGGGAACTACCCGCTGGCGACGTTCCGGTGGCGCTGGCCGTGAGTGGGCAGGGCCAGGTGGCGGTGCTGACTTGGCGCGGCGACGGCGAGGGCTGGCTGCACCGTTTCGATGCCGCCACCGGCTTCGCTGCGGCGCGGCGCCTGGAGGACTGCCGCTATCCCTTCAGCATCGCCTGGATCGAGCGTGGCGCGGAGCCGGCGCAGCTTGCACTGTTGGTCCCGGGCCTGGCGGAGGCGCTGGTGTACGCGGCGCACGGCGAGGCCGCCGCAAGCCTGCCGGCCCTGGGCGAGGTGCTGCCGCTGCTGGATCACGACGGCGGACCGTTCCTGCACGCCAGCCCCGGGATTCCCCATTACCCGGTCGCCGGCGCTGCGGCGGCTGACGGCGCCCCGCTGCGCAGCCGGGCGCTGCACCGGCTTTCCCTGCATGCCTTCGCTGCGGCAGGGGAGGCGGGCGGAGCACGCCTGGCGCCGGTCGATGTCGTCGGCGGCGAAGCCAATCCCCTGCGGCCGGCGGACGGCGGCGCGCCGGCCATCGAATGGCACCGGGTCTGCCTCGAAGCCCTCATGCCGCCCCACTGCGCTGCAGTGGTCTGGCTGGCGGCCAGCGAAGACCCCGAGTGCCCGCCGCTTTCGGGTGACGCGGCGGCGCAGGCCTGGCATCCGCACCTGTTCGGCGATGCCGCGCGCGCCGCCGTGCTCGATCTCGACCCCCAGACACCGCGCGCCGCCTGGACACCCGCTGCTTCCGAGCTGCCGCATCACGAAGGCGTGCTCGGCTGTCCGCGCGAGCCACTGCGCGCCGGCCTGTTCACGGCGCTGGTGCAGCGCGCCGGACGCCGGGTGCGGCGCCTCATCGGCCGCTACCTCTGGGTGCGCGTCACTCTGCTCGGAGACGGCCGCCACACGCCCGAGATCGCCGCCCTGCGGGTGTGGGGATCACGCTTTTCCTATGCCCAGCGCTACCTGGCGGAACTGTACCGGGAGCAGGAGTTCGCCCGCGCCGACGAGCACAGCACCCGCAGTACGCCGGCGGATTTCCTCGATCGCTTCCTCGGCAACTTCGAGGGCGTGCTGACGCCCCTCGAAGACCGCATCGCCGCCGCCCACGTGCTGACGGACCCCGACAGCGTGCCGGAGGCGGGCGTGGAATGGCTCGCCGACTGGATCGGCTTCAGCTTCGCCCAGGAGATGCCGGCATCGCGGCGCCGCGCCATGCTGCGCATCGCACCGCCGCCTGTACGCCCTGCGCGGCACCCAGGCCGGCCTGGAACTGGCTCTGGACGCCGCCACCGACGGCTGGGTAAGCCGTGGCGCGCTCGTCGTGGTGGAGGACTACCGGCTGCGGCGCACCTTCGCCACCCTGCTCGGCGTCGACTTCGAGCGCCGCGCCGATCCGCTGCTGCCCGGACTCATCGTCAGCGGCAACTCCTTCGTCGGCGACACCTTGGTGCTGGGAGACGAGACCCGGCGCGAATTCCTCGCCCTGTTCGGGCCGGGCATCGACCTCTCCGCCGACGAGCGGCAGGTCGTCGCCGAATTCTTCGAGCGCCTCGCCCACCGCGTCACGGTGCTGGCGCACGAGGCGCTGGATGTTGCCACCCTGGCCCTGGTGCGCGCCATCGTGACGCGCGAGACGCCGGCCCATGTGCAGGCGCGGGTGGTGGTGACGACGGAACCGCTGCTGGTCGGCATCCGCTCGCTGGTGGCGGTGGACACCTATCTGCGCGAGACAACGCGGCCGCGGCCGGTGCGCCTGTCGGCGAGCCGCGTCGGCGTACGCGATCTGCTGCTCGGCCGCCCGCTGCTGGACACCGCGCAGGCGACGGCGGCGAGTGAACCGCCCCAGGCACGCATCAGCGCGCCGGCCACGCCGGCATGGGGAGAATCCTTCAACCTCGACGGCAGCGGGTCCACCGCTGCTGCCGGTCGCACCATCAGGCGCTACATCTGGCAGAGACTCGCCTAGCGCAGCCACGGACATATCAAGAGAGGAGCATCGCAATGGCCACATTCGTCATCAATACGCCGATCGAAACCGCCGAGCCGCTGATCGAGGTGACGATCGACCGCACAACCCCGCTCGCCGTCGGGCGCCACCGCTTCCAGCTCGAAGTCACGGACGACGCCGGCAACCGTTCCAAGCCCGACAGCGTGATCGTCATCGTGGCCGATCGCGAGGCGCCCACCGCCGTGCTCGACGCGCCGGAACTCGTCAACTTCGGCCAGAGCTTCAGCCTTTCCGGGCGCCGCTCGTTCGACATCGGCGGCACCGTGCGCAGCTACTCCTGGACCTATCTCGGGCCGGCGGTCTGAGCGCAGCGCATGGCGACCTTCGCCGTCAATCAGCCGATCGTCACGCGCGAACCGGCGATCACGGTGGACGCGGGTCTGCCCATCGGACGCCACCGTTTCCGGCTCGAAGTGACGGACACGGCCGGCCTGGTGAGCAAGCCGATGGAGGTGATCGTGACCGTGCGACGGCCGCTGATCCTCGATCCGGGCACGGTCGTCGTCGGACCGGTGATTCCCACGCCCATCGACCCGGTGGTGATACGGCCCACCGGCGTGCTGACGGGGGTGACGCTGCCCTCCGGCCTGCGCGTCGTGCGCGGCAGAAAGGGACCGAAGAAGAGCGCCAAGGGCAAGGACGACGGGAAGGGCGAAGGCTAGGAGAGATGCATGAGCACGATTGAAGACCGCATGATGGCTGCCGATACCCGCGACCGGCCGCATTACTCGATCGGCGTGCTGCTCGACGCCGAGGATTTCTACGCCGAGCAGAGTTACCACCGCGGCCGGCTCGCCCGCGCGCTCGCCTACCTGTTCGGCCAGGGCACGGTGGCCGGGCTGGAGGTGCGCCCGCCGGCCCTCGCCGACGATCCGGATTTCCTGCGCGTCATGCCGGGGCTGGCCCTGGACCGCCTGGGGCGGCTGGTCGAGCTGCGCCAGATGTACTGCCTGCGATTGCAGCGCTGGTACCAGGCCCAAGCCGCGGACGAACTGGCCGCGGCCTTCCACGCCGACCGTGGCGGCGTGGTGGCGGACGTGTTCATCCGCTTCGAAGTGTGCCCGAACGGCAAGACGCCGGCCTTCGCCCGCGGGCCGTTCGACGCCGTGGACGCGGTCGAGCCTTCCCGCCTGCGCGACGCCGCGCGGGTGAGCATCCGCCTGCGCGACGACCGGGTCAGCGACGCCAATCCGCGGCTGCCGGCGAGTCCCTGGCCGAATCTTTCCGCCCTGCCCGAAGCCGACCGCGTCACCGCCCTGAAGCAGGCCGTGCTCGGCGCGTGGCGCGAGGGCACGCAGTTCGAGAGCGGCGGTGCCCTCGATCCGTTGCCGGAACACGCCGCCGGCCAGGACACCACGGACCTGTTCCTGGCGCGGCTCGTCATTCCGAGCGGACCGCCGCCCGGCGCCGATCGGCCTCCGCCGCGGCTCGATGCCCCGGTGCAGGTCGACAACCTGGCCCGTGCCTTCGCCCTGGCGCCGCCGGCGGCGTTGCGCTGGCTCGGGCTGTAACCGGTGGGCGCCCCATTACCCAACGAGACTCTGCTGCCATTCGGCGCCGCGGACGGCCGCGGCGCCCGGTAGCGCGAAGGAGGAGACATGCTTACGATCCGCCCCGGCACGCTGCGCGAGCGCGTGGACGCGCTCGAAGTCCAGAACCTGCTCGACCGGCGCGTGCTGGTGGTCGAGGAGCATCGGCGCCGCCCGCGCTACTTCGACGGCCGCTTTCTCGCCGCGCGCGACCTGACCCGCGACCAGTCCTATTTCCTCGCCCGCCAGTCCGCCACCGCGCGCGCCGTGGGCAGCGGCGTGGTGGAGGGCTTGGAGGTGGGGCGCGGCGGGCCGACGACCCTGACCATCGCCGCCGGCTTCGGCTTCACGCCGTCGGGGGAACTGGTGAGCGTGCCGCAACCGCTGCAACTCGACCTGGCCGATGCCGCGCGCCTGCAACTGCTGCGCAGCGCCTTCGGCCGCAGCCGCCGCCCTGGTCCGGTACTGCGCAACCGCTTCGGCATCTTCGCCCTGGTGCTGCGGCCGGTGGAGTTCACCGCCAACCCGATCGCCGCCTATCCGTCGGACCTGGAGGCGCGGCGCACGGTGGAGGACGGTGACATCGTGGAGGCCGCCGTCGCCTCGCTGCTGCCGGTGGCGGATGTCGCCGCGGACGAGATCGACGCCCGCCGCGCCGGCCTGGCGCGCCAGGTGTTCGTGGGCGGCGAGCCGATCCGCCTCTCGCCCGAGGTGCTGCCGCTGGCGCTGGTGGCGCTGGCGGGCGACACCGTGCGCTGGATCGACCCCCACCTGGTGCGGCGCGAAGTCGGGGCGGCCCATGCCGACATCCTCGGCTTCGGTTTTGCGCCGCGCATGCTGCGCGAAGCCCATCTCGCCCAGTACCGCGAGCAGCTCGAAGTCATCCTCGCCGCCAGCGGGGGCCAGCGCTTTCCCGCCGCCCAACACTTCGAGGCCCTGCCGCCGGCGGGCCCTCTGCCCAAGGCCTGCATCAACACGCAGAGCTTCAGCCAGAACTATCTCCCGGCCCAGGTCAATGCCGACCTCTCCCTGCTGCCGGAGGACGAGCTGCCGGCGCTGATCGAGGAAAGCTTCCTGCTGCCGCCGATCGATCTGCGGGCGAGCGCCGAGGAATTCGAGTCGATGGCGGTGACCGTCCTGGTGCCGGTGGAACGGGCGCGGCTGCGCACCCTGGCGGCCCGGCTGTCCGGCAGCCTGCAGCGGCCGCTGCCGAGCCCGACGCCGGAACTGGTGCTGCGCAGGCTGCCCCTCGATCTGCTCAAGGGCATCCGCCCGGTACGCGTGGTGCCGCCGCTGGTCGATCCCCAGGCGGTGATCGACAACCTGTGGCGGCAGACGGTGGCCGAGGCCACCGGCATCTGGTATGCGCGGCGGCGCAGCTTCGCCTACCGCGAGGAATGGTCCGGCACGCCGCTGCGCATCCTGGCCAACGACCTCAATGTGGATCTGGCGATCCGCAACCGGCTGGAAGCGGTGGGGCTGACGACCCGCGTCGATGCCCTGCAGGCCAAGCTCACCCCGACGGGGCGGGCGGAACTCACCAATCTGCTGTCGAGCAGCAAGTTCGACCAGTCCTCGCTGCTGCTGCAGGCGGCGGTGAAGGAACTGGAAGCAGCGCCGGCGCTGGACGCGCAGGCCGTGCTCGCGGTCAGCGAGCAGTTCTCGCGCCCCGGCGTGGGCGAAGGACTGGCGCGGCTGGAGGCGACCAACCCGGATCTGCTGAAGAACGCGACCACGGTCAAGAAACTGGTGGACAGCGGCTCCGTGAGCGAACTGGACGCGCTCTCGGCGCGCCTGTCGGACCGCGAATTGACGAACGCCTCGACCACGCTGGCCAGCGTCCTCAAGCGTACCAAGACCGACGACGTGCCGGTGGTGGTGCGCCGGGCCGTGCTCGGCCGGCCGCTGTGAGCGTCCCTTCGCCAGCCGCTGAAGAGCGCAGCGGGGCGCGCCTGCGGCAGCGGCGGGCGCCTATTTCAGAACCGATCGACGGAAGGAGGACAGCATGAGGATCTCCGGACCTGCGGGACGGCCGCTAGTCGCGCCGGCGGAGGAGATCTTCCTCGGAGCCGCGCCCGAACTCACGCCGATCGTGAGCGGCGACGGACTGCGCCGCGCCAACGCCTTTGCCGGCCGCGCCCTGAGTGCGGCGGCCATGCTGCAGGAGCAGCAGCACCGTTCGGTGCATCTGTCGGCGGTGCAGCGCATGCTCTCGCCGGGAGTGGTGGAAGGGCTGGGACTGGCGCTTTCCGCGGCGCCGGACGGCGGGCCGCGCCTGTATCTGGAAGCCGGTCTCGGTCTCACCGCCCGTCGGCGAGGAGGTGATCCTGCCGCTGCCGGTGGAAGTCGATCCGCGCGCCCTGTCGGTCATCGCTCCGGTCTGGCTGTTCGAGGGCGGTACCACGCCGTCGCCGGTGGAGTCTTCCGACGCGCTGCCGCCGCTGGATCAACGGGTGACCCGGGGTTCGCTGCGCGAAGCGATCGAACGCGGGCTGCCGCTGCCGCCGGCGGGTGTGGTGGTGCTGGAAGCGGTGGAGGTGGAGGCGGTGGGCGAGATCGATCCCACCGACCCCTGCGAGCGCGACCCCGATGCCGAGCGTTACGAAGACCAGGTGCGCATCGAAGGCCTGCGGCTCGCCTACTATGCCTGGCCGGGCGAATGGCTGGGTCTGCCGACGCGCGATGCGCAGTGGCGCAACCGGCTCGCCTTCCAGATCTTCGAGCGCGAACTGCGCCTGCCCGAGGGGCAGGTCATGCCCTGGGGGCAGCGCGCCGTGCCGGTCGGCCTGATCGCCTTCGACGAAGCCTGGAACCCGCTGTTCGTGGATCGCGGCGCGGTGGTGCGCCGCGGCGGCCGCCCGCCCCAGCGGCGTCCCCTGCTGCCGGGCGCAGGCACGCGCTTCCTGTGGCAGGCGCGGATCGAACAGTTCAACGAGGAGGTGGCCACCGCCCCGGCGGCGGAAACCGTGGAGCAGATCGCCCGGCGTTTTCGCTACCTGCCGCCGGCGGGCCTGCTGCCGCGCGAGGCGCTCGAACCGCGCCAGCGCGTGTCCCGGTTCTTCCCGCCGCGCTTCGCCATCCGTGCCGCGCCGGTGCCGGTGGAACAGCTCGATGCGGTGCTGGAGGCCTCGGCCGGCTCGGCGCCGTTCGACACGTTCAACAGCGACCAGGTGACGGTCTGGGTGCCGGTGCCGCAGCAATGGTACGAGCGGGACCTGCTGGTGCAGGAACAGGAAGCGGCGGAATTCCAGACGGCCATCGCCCGCTTCGTCGAGGCCCGCGGCGACTGGCTGCGCCGGCGCGACAACCTCGGGGCCAAGCGCAGCGCCCTGATCGGTGCGCTGGCCGGAGCGCAGGCCGGCGCGGCGGCGCCGCCAGCCGATGAGGACCAGTTGGAACCGGAGGACACGACGCCGCTGACGCCGGCGCCGGCCGGGCTGATCCACGTCGGCGCCGCACTCAGCGGGGCGCACCGGCACGGACTGTGGAAAGCGCCCACCCCGCTGGCGCTGCAGGCGGCCGACACGCTCTATCTCCACGTTCAGATCGACCGCGAGCTCGCCATGCGCCAGCTGCTGGTGGAGTTCCACAGCGGCGCCGCGGATGCCACCGGATCGTGGGAGCACCGCTTCTATCTGGGCGAGAACGTGCTCGAACTCGGCGTGGACGCCACGCCCTCGCGCCTGCGCCTGGGCGATCTGCCCGTTGCCGGGCGCTGGGTGCGCATCGAAGTCTCGGCTTCCGAACTCGGCCTCGCCGGCCAGTCGGTCAATGGCGTCATGTTCCATGTCGTCGGCGGGCGCGCCGCCTTCGGCCCGCTCGGCGTGCTCGTGGGCCAGACCGAACAGCCCTGGGTGACGGCGGAGCTGGTGAAGGCGTCCGAGGTGATTGGTGCCGCCGGCACCTGGGGCGTGGTGGCGGTCGCCGATGCCGACACGCCATTCGAGCCGGGTCTGGGCACGACCGGCGCCGGACAGCAACGGCAGTCGGCCGTGTTCGAGACGCTGCTGGGGAGTCCGGACCTCGCCGTGCTCAAGGGCCGCGTCCGGCTCGATGCAGCGGGTCAGACCGAAACCGAGCTGCAACATTTGCGGCGCGTCGGCCTGCGCAAGTTCGTTCCTTTCCTCGAAGGTCGCGTGCGCCAGGCCGACGATACCGTCGATTTCAGCTACCTGCGCATCCATACCAACCTGTTCCGGGTGCGCCAGTCGGTGCTGAAGCAGGACGCTTCGGTGCGCTTCGCCATCTCGCCCGCCATCGCCCAGATCGCAGAATTCGACAACGCCGCCGTGAGCCGCGAGCAACTGGCCGGTTTCTACCAGTCGATCAAGGGCACGCCTGCGGGCGGTACCAAGTCCACCACACCCTCAGGGCCCGCGTCACCCACCGCGCCGCGAGCCATGGTAGCGCCTTCCGCAGCGATCCGGGTGGCGGACAGCGCCGGGTCGGCCGCGTTGAGCGTGGGCGGTACCAAGTCCATCAATACCTTTGTCGGCACCGAAAAATCGACCCTGGCCTTCGGCGGCGAGATTACTCAGCGCAGCTTCAGCGACGAGGTGCTGGGCGAAGTGCTCCTCGGCGCCAGGCCTGCCGACAAGCAATTCGCGCTGCCGGCGACGGAGGCGGTGCAGGGGGCCGAGGCGATTTACGGCAAGTCGGAGGTGCGCACGGTTTCCATCGCTTCTCGCCTAGAGCAATCGCGTTCGGTGGAGGCGAAGAACTTCGCCGCCGCCACCCGCCACGACGTGGTACGACAGCTTGCCCAGATCGAGATCGACGTGGATGACCTGGACGTCTTCGGCATCGCGGAGGAGGGCAAGTTCGAGGCCAGCGGCCAGCCCAGCCGCACCGGCCGCCAGGCCTTGTCCGCCTTTCGCGACGGGGTGGCGCTGACGCGGTTGCTGCAGGACCCGTCGCCCCAGGCCGGGATGGAGGACGAGGCCAGCTACTTCCTCGGCGGCATCGAGCTGTCGGACTTCGCTGTGGCCACGCTGCGCGGAGTGGAAGGGCGCATCCGGCAGTACAAGGTGGCGCTGGAAGCCTGTCGCGCCGCCCTGGCGGAGATCGAACGGGGGCTCCTCGTCGCCGACCAGCGTCTGGCGGTAGTGGCGCGCGAACTGACCGAGGCGCGCAGCGACGTGGCGTGCGCCCGCGCCCTCTACGCCGAGGAGCAGGCGCGGGTGCGGCGCATCAATGCGCGGCGCGACGCCATCATTGCCGAGCACGTCACCTTCCTCGCCTTCAGCCGCTCCCGCACCAGCGACAACCTGGCCGCCGTGCCGTTGCGCGCCCTCGACTCCGAACTGGAAGAGCAGGCGGTTCCGGCATGTCTGGCCGACCACGGCGAGCCGCCGCCGGAACTGCGCGGCATGCTGGACGCGGTGCGCGCCGCGCCGCTGCAGTGGTTCCCGGCGCTGCGCCGGCCGCTGCTGCTGCTGGATACCTCGCAGTCGCTGTTGAGCGCCCTGCGCGGCGCGTCGGAGACGGCGACGCGGACCCTGAGCGCGGTACAGTCCTTCTCGCTGACCCAGACGGCGGTGACTCTGGCGCCGGTGCAGCGCCTCAGCCAGAACGTCGTCACGGCGCGCCAGCAGTCGGTGCTGCAGGTGCGCAGCGATGCCCTGCGCATCGATGCGACGGAGGTGGCGGGGCGCGGCTGGCAAAGCCTGTTCGATCACGCCCGCGCCGCCCTCTCCATCGCCGACCTGCAGGATGCGCTGCACGGCCGGCCGGAAGCGGCGCGCCGCGCTGCGGAGGAGTTCTCCCGCATCGATCGCATCGCCACCTGCCTTCACGCCAAGCTGTCCGAGGTGCGGCCGGCGCTGCGCCTGGGCTGGGCCGAGCGTTTCAGCCAGTTCGACGGCGAGGATTTCCTCGCCGGCACCCGCGGCGATCTGACGCGCCTGCCGCGTTTCCTCGAAATCGACGAAGATCTGCGCGAGGACCTCATGGATCTGGCGCAATGGCTGGTGCGGCGCGTCGATGCCGCAGTGCCGGAAGCGCTGGGCCTGATGAACGATCTGCTGCGGGTCTGCGTGCTGGCGGCCAGCCATTCGCCGGTGAACGAAATCGTCACCGGGCGCCTGCCGCGGCCGGTGCGGATCGGCGTCGGCAAGCTCATCGATGTCCTGGCGCTGCGTCCGGACAGAGTGCGGGTGGGCATGCTGGTGAGTCTGTTCAAGGGCGACCAGGTTGCGGCCCAAGCGGTCGTGAGTGACGTCAAAGCCTCGGCCGTGTCGGTGCAGGTGGTACAGGCGATCGCAGCCGAAGTGGAACTGGAAGCGGATGCGCGGGTTCACTTCAGCGTCGCCGGTATGACCAGCGCCATGGACGGAGCGATGAAGAATGTGATGGCCACGGCCTTCGGCGCTATGGCGGGGCGTTGATGAAGCGCGCTCCGGCTACGGGATGAGCACGGCGACCCAGGTGCGCCGGTTGGCGGTGCACACGCCCGACCGGGAGACGGGCGACGCGCTGCGGCCGCGCCTGGAAGACGCCCTGCGCGTCGCTTCCCTCCCGGGTGAGGGCGAAGGCCGGCTCGTATTCATCCGCCGCCTGCGGCTGCAAGGTGTGCGGCGCGATACCGGTGTGCAGAGCCTGGCGGCGGCGATCGAACGCGCAGCACGGCTCGATGGGGGGAGACTGGTGCATGGGGAAGCCGCGGCTGCGGCTGCGGCCGACGCGGTGTGGTTCGCCGACCGTGCCGAGGCCGGCGCCGCCCTCTTCGTGCGCCTGGTGCGGGGCGAGCCGGCGGATGCCTGGTACTGGCCGCTGGTGTTTCCTGAACTGCGCCTGCACGCCGCGGGTGAATGCGTGCGCCTGCTCGTTTCCGCCGCCCTGCGACCCGCGGCGGCCGGCCGCGGTTGGGCGTTGCGCGCCGCTTCGGCGTTCGCCCTGGAAGTCGCGCGGCGCGGCGCGGTGGCGAAACTTGCGGCCGCACTGCAGGCGCCCGAGGCGCAGACAGTGCTCGGGGACTACGGTTGGACGGCCACCGGCATTCCCGGCGGCGGCGAGCCCGCCATGGCGCCCTTCGACGCAGATGCAGTTGCCGAGCTTGCCGGTGTGGCAGACGGTGAAGACTCCCGTTCCGGGCCCGTGCTCGTATTGTGCCTGCTGGCCTGCGCCGGCAATCCCGCGTTGGCCGAGGACAACTCCCTGCCGGGTCTTGCCCGCCGTGCCCTGGATGCCGTCACTGCGGCGCGGGCTGGGCCGCGAGTACCTGCGGCCGGCGATGTTGAGCCGGACGGGAGGCACGACTGGCCTGTTGCCATCGATTCCGATCGGTTGACCAAGACCCCGGTCCCGGCGCTGCCGAGTCTGCCGCTGCCCGATGCCGACACACTACAAGGCGCTTGGCACGGCACGCAGGCGGCCGGACTGCTGTTCCTGCTGCCCATCCTGGCGCGCCTGGGTGTTTCGCTGCACAGTCCGATCGCCCGTGCCGCGGTCGCCGATGAAGGAGGCGAAGAGCGAGGGAGCGGGTCGAGCGAGGTGTCGCTGGCGGTCGAAGTCCCGTCCCTGCTGTCCCGTTGCCTGAAATGGCTGCGCGTCCCCGAGGACGATGCCGCATGGCGGCTGGTGGGTGTCGCCGAAAGCGGCGCGGTGCCGACGGACAGCGCAGACGCCGCGCTCTTCTGGCTGCGCCGCATGCGAGCGTGGAGCGCGGGCGAGTTGCGCATGCGCCTGCGACGCCTCGTGCTGCGCCGTGGGCGCGTCAGCGTTTCCATGACGCACGCCGATGTCGAACTGCCCCTGGCGTCCAGCGACATTCGCATCCGCCGCGCCGGGCTGGACCTCGATCCCGGCTGGGTGGCCGCCTATGGCCGGGTGGTCCGGTTCCACTACCGATGAATCCGACCGACTCCGAGTTCGCAGCCGCGCCTTTCGAATCCGTGCCGGAATTCGAGCCCGGATCGGGTGCGCTGCGCCTGTACCAGGTCGCCCTGGCGGCGGTGGCGGATCTGTTGGGACCGGCGGCGCAGCGCACGCGCGTCTCGCCCGAGCTTGCGTTCCTGCTCGAACTGCGCCAACTGGTGCTGGCCGATGCGGCGAACGGCGCGGCCGAGAAGGCCGCCGCTGCGCTGGCAACGGCGCTGGCCCATTGCCGCGCCCAGCCTGCAGCCGAGGATGAGCGCCTGCTGACGCTTGCGGCAAGGCTGGACCTGACGCCGGTGGAACTGATGAGCGTGGCGCTGCTGCAGGCGGTCGAACTGCTGCCCATGGTGGGGCGTGCCGTCGCGGCGGTGCAGTCGCCGCTGGGCGGGTCGCGTCCGACCCTTGGACTGCTGCAGGCCGCCTTTGGCCGCCTGAGCGAGCCGCCCGGCCGCGCCCTGGGCGAACTCGTCGCCGGGGCGGCTGCCGCCAGCGGCCTGCTCACCACGGGCGGCGAGCAGGCGCCGCTGATCGAGCGGCCGCTGCATTTGCGCGATCCCTTTGCCCTGATGCTGGACGGTGTTGACGTGCTGCTGCCCGGCACGCGCTGCCCGGTGCCGGGCGATTCCGTCGAGGTGGGAGAAGAAGCCCGTACCCAGGCGCAGGCGCACGCCCAGGCCTTGCTCTCTGGCAGCCTGGGGGCTCTGGCGATCCGCACCGGAGCACAGCAGGAAGGGGAAGCGGCAGCCCTCGAGGTCATCCGCGCCATGGAGCGCGCCGCCGTGGTCGTGAACGGCGAGCCGCCGCCCGGACTGGCGGCCTATCTCGCTCTCACCGGGCGGGTGCCGGTATTCCCACTGCATCCGGGCCCCGGCGAGCGGGTCCCGCTGCCGCAACTGCCCACCTATGCCGGCCCCGTGCTGCTGTGCCTGGGACCGGAAGGCGCGGTGGCGGCGGGATCGGCGGTGCTGGCCCAGTGGAGCCTGCCCGTACCGGACCGCGACGAGCGGGTGCGCGTCTGGCAGGGGCTGCTGGGCCAGGACACGGCGGGGCAGGCGAGGGCACACGAGCTGGGACGCGCGCACCGGCTGAGTCTCGACGGCGCGCGCCGCCTTGCGGCCCTGGCCGGGCATCAGGCGCGGACGGCAGGGCGTGCGCAGCCCCGGCCCGAAGATTTTCGCCTCGCCGCCCAGATCGAATACCAGGGCGCGCTGGGAAGCCTCGCCCAACCGGTCGCCGACGCCGTGGCCGACGAGGGACTGGTCCTGCCGGAGCAGGTGCGCGCGGCGCTGCATGCCTTTGCCGCACGCTGCCGCGAACGCGAGGGTTTGGCCGAAGGGCTGGGAGGAGCACTCGCCAGCCGCTATCGCTCCGGCGTGCGTGCCCTCCTGGTCGGACCGTCGGGCACGGGCAAGACGCTTGCCGCCGCCTGGCTGGCGACGCGGCTCGCCAAGCCGCTGTACCGGGTCGACCTGGCTTCGGTGACGAGCAAGTACATCGGCGAGACGGAGAAGAACCTGGCCCAGCTCCTGGCGCAGGCCGAGCATGGCGACGTGATTCTGCTGTTCGACGAGGCGGACTCGATGTTCGGCAAGCGCACCGACGTGGGCGATGCCAACGACCGTTTCGCCAATGCCCAGACCAACTACCTGCTGCAGCGCATCGAGACCTATGATGGCATCGTCGATCCTGACGAGCAACAGCCGGGCGCGCTTCGACGAGGCGTTCTGGCGCCGGCTCGACTTCGTCATAGAATTCGCGGCGCCGGATGCGATCGAGCGCAAGCGCCTGTGGCTGGATCATCTGGGGACCGGTCATGGGCTGGGGGAGGCGCAGTTGAACCGTCTCGCGGTCGAAGTGGACCTCAGCGGCGGACACATCCGCAATGCGGTGCTGAACGCCCAGACCTTCGCCCGCAGCCGCGCCGCCGCAATCGAGGAACGGGATCTGCTGCAGGCCGTGGCGTTGGAACTGGCCAAGCTGGGACGCGCACTGCCCTCGGTGCTGCACCAGATTCTGGCGACTTCCTAGAAGCAGTGGGCGACAGGAGGCAGACATGGCAAACGTGATACCGGAAAAGGCGAGCCGCGAACCAGCCGAGCGCTCGGCGGGCGCGGCAAAGTCCGCCGGACCCGAGGAAGAGGAGCGCATCGGCGACGCCGGTGGGCGCTCCGGCCTCGCGCTGTGGCAGCGCTTGGGCGTCGGGAATGGACGCTGCAGTTGCGGCGGCAGCTGCGCCGAGTGCCGTCGCAAGGCGTCCGGACGGGGCGGCGGGCGGGCGCCGCGTCTGGACTCGCTATCCGCGGTACGCAAGGTGGTGGCCGAAGGCGGGCACGCGCTCGATCCGCAAATGCGGCGCGAATTCCAGCCGCGCTTCGCACAGGATCTCGGTGCCGTGCGCGTCCATGCCGACGCGCATGCCGCCGAGTCGGCCCGCGGCATCCACGCCCGCGCCTATACCTACGGCAACCATATCGCCTTCGGCGCCGGGCAGTACGCGCCCGATAGCGCGGAGGGCATGCGGCTGCTGGCGCACGAATTGACCCATGTGGTGCAGCAGTCGGCTGCGGCAGCCCAGCGCCCGGCCTCCCTCTCCGAACCGGGCAGCGCGGCCGAGCGCGAAGCCCACGGCGTGGCGCAGCGCGTCGCCCGAGGCGGTTCGGCGCTCGGCGTCGTGACCCAGGCCGCGCCGCCGGGAGTGGTGCAGCGCGACCTTGCCACCGAACCGCCAGCCAACGTCGCCGACCAGCCCGATCTCACGGCGGCGCAGATCCGACAGGCGCTCGCCTTCAACCGTTCGCGCTACACCGCCGAGCATACGCGGGTGATCCAGGACATCATCGGCACCGAGCCCACCGGCACGTGGACCGAAGCCGACATCCTCGCCGTCGCGCAGATCCAGGAGGAGTACAACCTGACAAGCGACGGCATGGTCGGCAACGAGATGTTCCGCTTCCTGAACACAGAGATGGGCGCCGAGGGCGTCGCCACCGACGACGAGAACTGCCTGGTGTCGTTCTTCGTGCTCGGTTTTCCCGTGAGCTTCACCGTCAGCGGCGGCGGACAGCACAATCTGCGTGGCCATTTCCGCGGCCAGGCCCAGTTCCAGGATCGCTGCGACTGCGCCGACTATGAGTACCGCCAGTTCATCCGTGGCCACCTGACGCGCACCCGTGGCGGCGTGGTGAACGACCTCAGCGTCATCTTCAACCTCCTGCCGGCGGGACGTCTCACCGCCGATTTCCGCGAGGACGGCGACACCTCGGACAATCCGGTGAACTACGGTCATCGCGCCAATGCTGCCGACAACAACCCGGAGGATCGCTACATCGACGATGCGGGCAACGACGACCAGGCCGACGGCTGCCGCTACCGCAACGAGGATTTCCCGGGCGCACTCCTGAACACCCAGGCTGGCGACTCCTTCGACGCGCTGATGCAGTTTCGCGGCGTGATCCGGCGCAGCGGCCGGGAGGTGCGAAGCCTGGAGTGGACCGCCATCCGTGGCGTGTTCAACGTGCCGTAATCCTCTTCCGGCGATGGGTCTGGAGCACGTCATTACGCCGCGGCGCACCATGCCGCCGGCGCGTTGCGCCGCCTCGCCGCCGCTGCATCGCCCCGCCGGGGCGGGGCTGCCGCTGTATCTCGGCGCCGGGCGCGGGGTGGGCACGCTTACCGTGCAGCGCGACGGCGAGGCCGATCTGCCACCGCTGCCGCGCCTGCAGCTCACGCCCCCGTCGCTGTTGCAGCCGCCGCGCACGCCGCGGTTCGGCCTGTCGCCGGCACGCAACTTCAGTCTCGGCCCGGATACTCTCGTTCTGCTCCGCCGGTATGTGCTGCAGGAGCTGGATCCGACCTTCCTGCTGCCCATCCTGCGCGGCGTCGACTGGTGGGAGGCGATCGGCAGCGCCCCGTCCAGCCCCGTGACGTCATCGTCCGCTGCTGCACCTGCCGCCGCGCCGCCGCAGCCGGGGCCCGAAGTGCCGCGCGAAGCCACGGCGGGCGAAGTGTTCAGCGCCTTCACCCAGGTCCCGGAAGTGGACCGGTTGCTCACCGATGTCCAGGACCGGGTGGGAAGCGATGTCGAGCGCGCCTGGAACGAGGCGGGTAGCGGCGGGCAGGTGCTCATCGTGAGTTGGATCGGCGTCACCGCCGCCACCCTCGGCACCGGGGCGTTCCTCTCGCCCGGCCTGCGCAGTGAGTCGCTGAACCTGATCGACGGCACAGTAATTCCGGTGCCCAAGCTGCCCTGGCTGGGACTGGAATACACGAGCCAGGGTGGCGCCACTCTCGGCGCCCATGTGGACCTCGGGCTGCTGCTGCACGATGCCATGCCGATCCTGGGTTTCGGTCCCGCGCCATCGATGACGCCGTTCTACGGTCCCTACGATACGCCGCGCGGGTTGTTTCCGGACTGGGGAGGTACAGGGCCGGGGCTGCAGCGGGACTCTGCCGATGCCGCGCCGCCCCGGGCGCAGGACCTTTCCCGACGCTTGCGCGCAGCCCGCGGCGGCGGCGAGCCCCTGCCCGAGGATGTTCGCGGGCGCCTGGAGCGCCACGCCGGTGCGGAACTGTCTGCGGTGCGGGTGCACCGGGATGCGGGAGCCGACTCCCTGGCCCGCGATCTGCATGCCCGCGCCTTCACTCTGGGCTCGGACGTTTTCTTCCGGCAGGGGTTGTACGATCCCCGGTCGAACGAGGGTCAGCGGCTCCTGGCCCACGAGGTGGCACACACGGTGCAGCAAAGCCGCGGCGAAGTGTCGGGACGTCCCGTCGCGCCGGGGCTTCGGGTGAGCGAGCGGCATGACCGCTTCGAGCAGCAGGCCGATCGGTTTTCCCGGAACGTGGCCGCTGGAGCGGCGCAGCCGCGCGGGCAGAATCGCGGCAAGGCGCCGCTGGCGGCCATTTCTGCCGCAGACGGGGCAGGGCTCGCGGACACCGTGGTGCAGCGGGACGATTCCGAGGAAATCGGCCGGCGCGCGCTGGCGGACATCACGGCCCAGACGACGGCGCGCAACATCGCACTGCTGGCGCAGATGGACTTCAACCCTTTTCATCCCGTGGCGGTCCAGGGAGCGCCGGCCGAGGCGAAGGCTAGCCCGGGAGACATTCAGCGCCGCAGTCGCCAAGTATGAGGCGGCGAACGCGGCGCTGAGCGATGCGCGCGCCCACGGTGCGACATTCGAACCGGCGCAGAACGAACTGCCCTATCCCTCCGAGGCGTGGCGCGACGGCTTCCTTGAGTCGCAGGTGAGCGCCGCGCGGACCTGCGCCGATGCCCTGCGCCAGGGCAATGACGGCAATGCGGCCCGCACCGCCGACGCGCACAAAAGCATGCGGGCGTATGCCGACGCCCTGGCCGCCTTCCGCAAACGCAAGGCGGCGTTGCGGACCAAGCTGCGCAAGGCAGGACTGATCGACGCATCGAGCGAAATCGGCCCCTGCGCCAAGCCGCCTTCCCAGACCAGCCACCCGACGCAGGTGAGCGCCGAGCACGTGGAGAAGATCAAGAAGGGCGAGCACTTCATGCCGGAGCCCTATCTCGCCGCCGAGGGCGCCTGCACCATCGGCTACGGCAACGTCATCTGGCGCCCGCCTTGCGCTTCCGAGAAGGTTGCCGCCAACCCGTCCAAGGGCTGCTGCAGCCCGAGCCCGCGCCAGGTACAGGTCGGTTCCCTGTCACTGAATGCGTGCGACTGCCAGCCACCGATGAGTTGGACGGAGAGTTATGCCTCCGCCAGATTGGCCGACGGGCTCGCTGCTGGAGCGGGTTGGCTGAAGCAGCATGTGCTGGTGGATCTGGATCAGGCGCACTTCGACGCCCTGGTCGACCTCTGCGGCCATGTCGGCAGCATCCCGACCAGTCTGCTCGACGTGATTCACCGCTACGCCTGTACCGACGACGAGCGCGTGCGTCAGGAGTATCTGAAGACTGCCCTCTACGTGGCGGGCAAGCCGGGCATGGGGCCGGTGTTCGGCAAGAGGCGCGCCGAGCGTGTCTGGCCGGGACAACCCAAACCGGACTGAAGGCAGCCGCCTGCTTCGCGCTCCCGGCAGCAAGAGCAACGACCGGATCGGGAGCGCCAGAGGATACAATGGGCGCGCGGCATTCGCTGCATCCTTGAACGCTTACCCCTCCTGGAGAGTACTCATGAAAACATTCGTAGCTGTCTTGTTAGCCGGTGTCGTAGGCTTTGGATCGTCGTATGCCTTTGCCGAGGAAGCCAAACTCAAAACCGTCGCCGCTGTTTACAAGGACAAGGCGGCTCTCGCCGGTCAGACGGTGCGAGTGCAGGGCAAGGTGGTCAAGGTCAACAATGGGATCATGGGACGCAACTTCCTGCACGTGCAGGATGGTACGGGCGACCAGAGCAGCAACGACCTCACCGTAACCAGCAAGGAGACAGCGGCCGTCGGCGACCAAGTGACCATCACCGGCAAAGTGGCGTTGGACCGGGATTTCGGCGCCGGTTACGCCTATCCTCTGCTGGTGGAGGAGGCGAGCGTCAGCGTCAAGAAATAACAGGGGAGCCGGGCAGCGACCCGGCTCTGCGCCCCGTCCCGTCACTGAACCGTTGTTCGTGGCGGGCGTCGATGCGGGGAGCCAGAAAAGACAAACCCCGCCGGAGCGGGGTTGGCGAATTTCTTCTTCTTCTTGTCACTTCAGGCGATTGCTGAAGCGCTCGTTGAAGCCAAAGCGATACACCTCGTCGGACCGCGGTGAGCCAGGAAGATTTCCCGTTGGAAACATCGGCGAATCACAGTCGCCTACTTACCGAACCACCTATCCTTCTCGTTTGTAAGTATCGTCCGCAAATTTGCTCCGGAGATCAATGGATTTCGTCACAACCTTGAGCCGAAACCGCCCGACCGTAGGAAAAATGCCACACGACGCCGGCGCGGTGGGAATGAAGGACCCCGTCACATTGGCTACGTAGAGGACGGAGGTTCCCAGGGCACGGGCCACGCCGCTGCCGGGTTCCCAGCCCAAGCGAGCGAGAGTATCGAGAAGAGAACGCGTGATCGAGATGCTCGGGGCGAACGGTCGAGCAACATCGACCAATACAATCCACCGATTTCACATCGCCAAGTTCAGACGACTCTCAGAACGGCGCTGACAACTGGCGTGTACCGCCTCAAGATGCTTGGCGGTGGGCCTTGCCAACTCCGAATGCGCAGTCGCCTGCAGCGGCGGGGCAGGGGGCGGGCGACTTGGAATTGCGCGGTCCCCTGCCGCCGCCTACGGGCGGTCCGGCAGTGGCGTTTCGCAGGAGAGCCTTCGCCTCGAATCAGCCCTTCAGCGCCTTACGAAAGCGGCAAACCGTATGTCAGAAGGATAGAAGCCGGCCGTCTGAAACGAGCCGCACCCTTTCGCTTCTTGTGCGGCCGCACGAGGAGGCGCGTCGCATGCGTGATCGGACCCATCTGACAGCGACACCGGCCTTCGTCATTGATCGTCGCCACGATTGCCATCTGATATTTCTCAACGCGCCGGCTCGTCGGCAGAGAAATCCAGTTCCACCCGAGCACCGTTGGGGTCGAAGCAGAACAGTTGCCACAGTCCGGATTCGGGCTGGCGGCGCAGGTCGTAGCGAATCCGTCGCGCCTCGAGTTTGCGTACCGTTCCGGCCAGATCGGTGGCGCTGAACGCCATGTGGTCCAGCACTCCGCGGGGGTCGGCGGGGACAGGCCGTCCGGCAACGACGTGCAGTGCCGGCGTGTCGCCGATGTAGAACCAGGCGCCCGGGAATCCAAGGTCCGGGCGCGATCCCTCGGTCAGACCCAGGACATCCGCGTAGAATTCCCTAGTCGCCTCCAAGTCCTGTGCAAGGACGGTAAAGTGGTTCATGGCGACGATCGTCATGGTCTATCCCCCATCCCGGTATCCCGGCAGGTATGTCGGTTTCGCGCTGGCGTGCGCGACATTGTGACTCTGCTTTAGTCGCCGGTGTGACGAGACGTGGTGCGGGAGAACAGCGGGGATTGACCGCCGGCGCGGCAATTGCCGGAACGGCTCTTGGTGACTGCGCCGGGCGGGATGATCCCGCCCGTGAGCGCATTCAGTCGCTTGCCTCGGTTACCACCACCAGTTGTTCCAGGGGTTCCCCCAGCCGTTGCCGAGGCCGTCGCCCCAGCCGCCCAGATCGCCGCCGAAACTGAAGGTTGCGCGGCCGCGTCCGTAGCCGCGCCCATAACCGCGCCCGTAGCCGTAGTCGTCCCAAGGTCCCCAGCCGCCATATCCGGGATGGCCGCCCCACGGCGAATAGCCATAGCCGGGATAGCCGCCCCACGGTCCGCCCCACCAAGCTTGTGCATCGCCCGCCACCGGGGCCAACACGGCTGCCACCAACGCAGCGATGGCCAACTGTTTCTTAATTTGACGCATTTTTGATCCTCCCAGTCCGATTGAGAACTCGCCTGCGCGCCGCCGGGAAGTCTTGCCGTCTGCGACGCGTGCAGGCGCCGCCTTGAGGCCATGTCCGCTACCTGGGTCGTCAGCGGACCGGCCCCAACTTCTACTCGATCTATTTGATTTCAGTTACCACCACCACCGGCGCCACGGGCCCCGATGCCAGGGACCACCGCCATAGTAGGGATAACCGTAGTAGGGGTAGCCCCCCCACGGACCGGCGCCGTAGTACGGATCGCCGCCGTAGGGTCCCCAACCCGGATGACCCCACCAGGCTTGGGCATCGGTGGCAACCGGTGCCAGCACCGCCGCCGTCAACGAAGCGATCGCCAAAGACTTAGTGATGCGGTTCATGAGGATATCCTCCGTGTGCGAGTGCAAATCCGCTGACACGCGCCCGGAGCACTTCGGCACCGTAACGCATGCCGCTCCCTTTCAGGCCGCACGTGCTGCCATTGCGGGCAGCACGTGCGGCACCTGAAGCCTTACTCGAAACGACTTACCACCAATAGCCGCGATCGTAGTAGTTACCACGGCCGTCACCCCAGCCGCCCAAGTCGCCGCCGCCGCCGAAGCTGAAGCTGCCGCTGGCGCGACCGCGACCCCTGCCGTAGCCGCGGCCGTAGCCGTAGCCGTCACCCCAAGGGCCGTAGCCGTAGCCGGGGTAGCCGTAGTAGCCGGGATAGCCGTAGCCGGGATAGCCGCCGTAGACCGGGGCGCCCCAGGCACCCGGATAGCCGCCACCCCACGGAGCGCCGTAACCCGGGGCACCGTAGCCACCCGGCGCAGTCTGGGGAGCCACCTGACCCTGCGGGCCGGCCGGCGCGGATTGCTGCTGCTGGGCGAGCGCGCCGCCGGCCAGCATTCCAACTGCAAGGGTGATCGCCAATTTGCCAAAAGTCCTCATCACTCTCTCCAAAGAAAAGATTAGCAGTTACATGCACTCATTGCGCCAACCGTGCAGATCCCCGAGGAACTACTCTAGCCGCTGCGCGTTGGCTGACCGGGTCGGACCCTGGTCCCGATCCCTGACGTGCGGGTCGGGCCGCGGGTCGTACGGTGGGTCTTAGCCTTGCTGCTCGGGGTTGAAACCATCTGCACGCATTTCGGCGTCGAACAGCTTGTCATGCAGTTGGTCGGCCAACATCGGGTTGCCCTCTTCGATCACCGGCAGCAGAGTCTCGGCCACCTGCTGGTTTCCCTGCGCGAGCGCCAGGTTCGCTGCGTCGAAGTAGGTCTGGGCGGCTTGCGTACTGCCGCCGGTCGCATACAGCACGTTACCGAGTTCTCCCATGGCGCCGATGTCGTTCGGGTTCTTGGTCAGCAGTTCCCGGTACGCGTTGATTGCGCCTTGCACGTCGCCCGAAGCGTAGGCTTGCCGTGCCTTGATCAAGCCCTCATCGGATGCCGCCACTGCGGCCGGTGCGGCTTCCGGCGCCGCTACGGGCGCGGTAGCGGGTGCCACGGCGCTCACCGCCTCAACGGATTTCTCCGCAGTGCCGAATTTGCCCAGCTTGAACCAGTGTTGGGTGTAACCGAATGCCAGGAGAGCCGCCACGATCAGGCCACCCAACGCATACAGCGCCCATTTCGGGGTCCGCTTCAGCAGAGAGGTTTTTTGTTTCGAATTGGATTCGGTCGATGGCGTCTGCACCACCGCTTCGTTCGCTACTTGCGCTTCCATAGCCTTCCTCCTGAATGTGAAAGAAAAGGGGATCCAGACCGGTTCGCGAGGGACGCGTTGTCATGGCACTCCGTTGACTCCCCTGTTGAACGGCACAACACCATAACGCTACATAATTACATTAGCAATTTCTAATGTTCATGTCAACCCCCATCCCGCATATAAACCGTGCACTTGGGCAACGCATCTGACACACGCTGTGGCGAAGGCCCCTACACGCCGCACCGATGCTGTCGTGCACCCATCCGGCAGCGGACACATGGCGGCGGCGCATTCGGACTTCCGCGCGGCACCGGCACTGTTCTCAGATCAGACAGGCGGGGCGCGCGATGATTCGGCAGAAGGTGTTCCGGCCATGCCGGCGAGCGGTTCGGACGTCTGCGACGGCGAGTAGTTCAACGATAGAGAAGGACCGAAGCACGCTCCTCGACCCACGACGCCTCGTCAGAACACGCCGCTGCGTCCAGATCTTCCGACCCGGCGGCGGGATCGTCCACCCACAGGCGCAACAGATCGCTACCGTTGATAAGATCGATGGCCAGACGCTCGAATTCGTACTCGTATGGAAAGTCGCGCCACAGCTGATATTCCGGGCGCAGGCTGCGCAGCGCCTTGAAGGCGAGGGCTTGCAGGCGCCATGGTCGAAACGCGTCATGGTCGTAGGCGTCGTCGTCAACGTGGATCTGAATGCCTGCGCAAAGTTTCCCGGCATGTTTGTGGAACATGGGCTCGAACCAACACTCTCGAAGTCGGCAACCGCGCATCCATTGAGGAGCGAGCGCCGCCATACGTTCGACGAGGGCGCGCGGCTCGATGTCGGGCGCTCCGAACAGTTCCAGCGGGCGGGTGGTACCGCGCCCTTCCGACAGCGTGGTGCCTTCCAGCATCACGGTTCCCGCATAGCAACGGGCCATCCACAGATTCGATGCATTCGGACTCGGGCTCACCCACGGGCGAACGGCGAGTGGCCAGCCGAAACCGGGGCCGCTCGCGCTCCCCCAGCCTTCCATCCGCACCACTTCGCAGTCCACGTCCAGACGCAGGGAGCGCACGAACCAAATGCCGAGTTCTCCCAGCGTCAGGCCGTGGCGCATCGGCAGCGGACCCGCGCCGACGAAGCTCTCCCAGCCCGGACGCAGCCGCAGCCCCTCCACGGGACGACCGGCCGGATTGGGACGGTCGAGAACCCAGACTGACTTGCCGTGCCCGGCGGCCGCTTCCAGGACGTAGCGAAGTGTCGTGACGAACGTGTAGATGCGGCAGCCCAGATCCTGCAGATCGACCAGCAGCACATCGAAGGTGTCCATCATTTCCGCTGTCGGACGACGCACCTTTCCATAGAGACTGAAGACCGGGATGCCGTGCACTGGGTCGCGGTAATCCGGCGACTCGATCATGTTGTCCTGTTTGTCGCCACGCAGTCCGTGTTGTGGGCCGAATGCGGCGACCAGCTCGATGTCATCGAGTGCGGCAAGGGCGTCGAGCGAATGCGTGAGGTGGCGCGTCACCGAAGCAGGATGGGCGAGCAGGGCCACGCGGCGTCCCGCCAGCGGCCTGCGCAGCGTCGGCTGTTCCAGCAGTCGGTCGATGCCGAATTTCATGGGCTCACCCCCGGTGCCGGATCGCTGATCGCCGCCATTTGAGGCGTATCGAGTTCCAGGGCGAAGGCATGTGGATGATGGAAATCGGGTGCCCCCGGCGGATGCGCGATCGCCCAGTAGGAGAGGACACCGGCCTCGTCCTCCACTACCGCGGACAGGCCGACGCGCAGGCGGCTGCGCGCGCGCCGCGACGGCAGCAGGCGATCCAGGCGAACGACGGCATCGAGTTCGAGCCCAGCGGGGAGACGGCGCACGGCGATCTCCGGGTTCATCTCCTGCGGCAACGGCGCACCGTCGCGATAGCTGCGAAAGGCATAGGCCGCCCACTGGCCGGAAGGAGCCAGGTTGAGCTCGGCGTACGCTGCTTTCCCCTTCACCGCAACAAAGACCTCGAAGCAGGTATGGCGCCAAAGCCCGTCCGCGTAGATTGGCGGCAGCGGATGGGGAATACGCAGACGGCAAAGCTCGCCGGCGAGGGAATAGGTGAGGGCAAGGCATCCGCCGGGCGCCGCAGCGAGGCGCACATGGACGCCACACACCGACGGGCTGCGCGCCTTTGGATGGGCGGCGAGGGCAACGTTGTGGGGCAGGGAGCGGATCATCATGGCGTGGTGGTATTACTACGCTCTGTTCGCCTGAGGCGGGATTATCCAACAGCTATCGAACCCGCGGGCGGACGCCCGACATTCTCGCGGCGGGCGAGCGTCTCATTTGCGGCGGTTCAGGAAGGCATTGCCGTGATGGCCGTCGCAGGCAGTGCGCGCCGGCTGTGGCAAGATCGGACCGTCGATCGGCGCCGGCTCTGCGTGGAGGCGGTCGCCCTCGTCCAAGATAAAGTCGGAGCAAGTCCATGATCCTTTGCCTCGGACCTACCCCCGCCGTCCAGCGCGTGATGGTCTTCCGCCGCCTAGCGCTCGATGGCGTCCATCGTGCCACCACCACCATCGACGGCGCAGGCGGCAAGTCGGTGAATGTAGCGAAGGTATTGCGCGCGTTGGGGGAATCATCGCTGGCCATGGGTTTCCTCGGCGGTGAGCGCGGCGCATGGCTGCGCTCGCACCTGGCGCAACGCGGTATCGGGATGGAATTCGTGCCGGTGCCTGCTGAAACGCGGCAGTGCTTGACCGCACTGGACGAGAGCTCGGGCACGGCGACGGAATTGGTGGAGGAGAGCCGGCCCGTCGAAGCGACGGAGTACGAGCGGCTTCTGACGCTGTTCCGGGAACGCGTCGGAAGCTGCCGGGCGGCGGTGATGTCGGGAAGTCTGACCCCCGGCGGGCCGGCGGATTTCTACCTGCGATGTACCCGCGCCGCGCGCAAGGCCGGCGTATTGGCCGTGGTCGACGCCCAGGGACCGGCGCTGGCGGAGGCGCTGAAGGGGAATCCCGACCTCGTCAAGCCGAACCTTGACGAACTGTGCGTCACCATGGGGCGAGAACTGCCGGATGAACCCGCCGTGCAGCAGGCCATGCGCGACCTATGGGAGTTGGGCGCGACGCGGGTGGTGGTTTCCAGCGGTAACGGCCCGACGCTCGCATTCGATGGGCAGAGATTCTGGCGCGTGGTGCCGCCACGGATCGCAGCCCGGAATCCGATCGGATCCGGCGATGCGGTGGCGGCAGCGTTGGTGTGGCAACTGTTGCGCGGCGCCGACTTGGGCGAAGCCTGCCGCTGGGGCACTGCGGCCGGAAGCGCCAACGCGCTCACGCCGATGGCGGCAGAAGTGACGCGCGCGGACGTGGAACGTTTGGCGCGCGAAGTCCAGGTCGAAGCGTTGCAGCCTTTCCAGCGGGCAGGTGCCGTGCGCCCGGGAAGCCGCTTCCGCCGGTCCGCGTAGGGCGCGCGGCGTCGAGACCGCCGCGCCCGAATCTCCGTCGCGCTAACGCCACCCGCCATAGCCGGGGCCATAAGCGCTGGCCCACTGATCGGCGCCCGGGCCGCGGTTGACCGAATTGCTGCCCCAGAAGTCGTCGCGCCACGGGGAATCGGCGAAGCCGTAGCCGCGATTCCAAGGATCGGTATCCCAGGCGCGGCCGACCGGAGCTTCGCTCCAGCGGTTGTCGCCTGCGCCGTACCACGGAGCCTCACCCCAGAAGTCGTCGCGCCAGCGGGCGTCACCGGATCCATACGCGTTGCCGCGGTTCCATTGGTTGCTGTCCCAGCCGCGGCCGCCCGGGGCGGCGCCCCAGGAATCATCGCTCCAGTTGCCATAGCCCGATCCATAGCCGTAGCCCGGCTCCCACTGTCGGTTGACGCCGGTGCCATACCATGGGGCGTCGTTCCAGAAGTCGTCACGCCATTGCCCATCGGCGCCGGACGCGTAGCCGCGGTTCCATTGGCTGCCGTCGGAGGCGTACCCACGATTCCATTGATTGTCCTGCCAGTTGCGAGCCGCCGCAGTGCCGCTCCAGGTATCGTTGCTCCATTGATTCTGGCCGGACCCGTAGCCTGGATTTCCCTGATTCTGACTGTTTGCTGCAGCGCCCTGCGCCGGAGCATTGCCGTATCCGCTGCTCCAAGGATTGTCGTTCCAACCCCCGGCCGCTGCACGGTTGCCGTAATTGCCACCCCACGAATCATCCCATGCCGCGGGCTGGTCCGGCCAATTGCTGTCCCAGGCGTTGTAAGTATTGCGCCAGGAATCGTCCCAGCCGCCATACCCATAGGCATCGCGGTTCGCCGGCGTCGCACCATAGCCATTGCCCGGATCGAAATCGTACTCGTACGAATAGTCATAGCCCGGACCGGAGCCGTAGCCGTATCCCGGTCCGTAGGCGTACTCATAACCCGGACCGGCGCCATAGCCCGGCACGGAATCGTCGCGGTAACCGTACTGGTATCCCTGCGTGCCCTGGGCAGGCTCTCCGCCGTAGCCCGGAGGGTATCCGTAGGCGGGGGCACCGGCGTAGGCGGGCGGAGCGACGTAGGCCGGACCGGCCCAGGGCCGGCGGTGGACCGGGATATGCCGGTCCTCTCCAATAGCCGGGGTAATAGCCATAGGCCGGTGCGGCGCCGTACCCGGAATTGTAGCCGTACCCCGGCGCATAGACCGGTGCGGCGCCGTACCCCGGCGGCATGGCGTAGCGTGGAGCATAGCCGTAGGCGTATGCACCCGGCGCCGGGCCGCGGGCCGGGGCCGCGGGCGCGGTGGCCGCAGCCGGCGCCTTGCGACGGACGGTCTTGGCGGCAGGAGCAGGGGCAGACGCTGGAGCGGGGGCAGCGGCGGGCGCGCTCGCCGCGGCTGGCGGACAGGCCGGATTGGCGGTGGCAGCCGTACTGGCGGCTGGGGTCGCCGGTTTGTCGGCCGCCTTGCCCGCGGCTTCGACGGCGGCCAGCTTGACTTCAGCGGGCTGGGAGGCAGGCTTGGCGGCGTCCGCCGAGGACAGCGGCGCGTCCTGCTGCGTGCTCGCCATGCCCGATGACGCTGCCAGAATCGTTAGGAGCGCTGTCCAGTTCAATTTATTCATCACTTCCTCCCGACACAGGTTTCGTTGAAGACTACTCGCGGCAGAATATTACTACCAAGTCATCGCCGTCGCCGGGTGATTTTCGGCTTGGCCGACAGGGCGCGGTTCGGCGCCGCGACCACCGCTTTCACGGGTATGCTGGGACTCCCCGGCAGGCTGCCGGGTCGAGGAAGGAAAGGATCATGAGCGGCTTCGAGAACTATCCCGCGGAGGTGAAGGCTCTGGAACAGGAAATCGAACGCATGGGGATCGCGCTCGGAATTGACTGGTCGGACGAGGTCCAGGTGCGCACCCTGGCGCGCGAGGCCATTTCGGCGGAACACGATCGGACCATGACGGCTGCAAGCCACGGCGACCGTACGGCGCTGGCGAGGGTGGAGTTGTTCGGACTGGCGGCACTGATGCTCAAGACCATGGAGGAAAGCGCCCACGAGGGTTTCCTGACCCACGGCGGACCGGTGTGGAAGATCTTCGGCCGGGCCTTGTGGGCGGAGTACGAGAGCAGGGGACGGACCTGACGTCGCGACGCGGTGTGGGTGCGGTGCCGGCCGCGACCCGGGCGCCGTATAATGTCGGTTCGTTCGTTCCATGGAGATCATATATGCGTGTGTCACATTTCGCAGCGGGCTGTGCCGTCCTCGCCGTCGCCGCGTCGGCGTTCGCCGCGGGCGAGCGGCTCACCATCAAGACGGGAGCGGATCTCGTCACCGTCTGCAGCACCGACTCCGCCAGCCCGTACTACATCGAGGCGAGCAGTTTCTGCCACGGCTTCGCCAACGGCGCCTATCAGTTCTACGCGGCGTGGACGGAGCGGGAACCGGAAAGGCAGTTTGTCTGCTTCAAGGAGCCGTATCCGGCGCGCGATGCGCTGATCCGCGAAATGGTCGCCTGGGCCAAGGCCAATCCGCAGTACCTGAAGGAATCCGGCGTCGACCTGATGTTTCGCTTTCTCGCGCAGCGCGTCCCGTGCGCAAAGTGATACGCGGAATTCCCTATCCCGTTTCAGGAGACATTGCATGAAAGCGAAGCAAACCGTTGTCATCGCCGCCATCGTCGCGGCGACCACTGGGCTGACCGGTTGTGCGAGCATGAGTTCAACCCAGCAGCGCACCCTCAGCGGCGCCGCCATCGGGGCGGCGGGCGGTGCGCTGATCGACGGCAGCACGGGCGCGCTGATCGGTGCCGGCGTCGGCGCCGCCAGCGGCTATCTGTATGATCAGCATAAGCAAAGCCAGCAGCGCGCCTACGAGCAGGGAAAGCGCGACGCCAGTCAGGGGAAGTGACGTGCCGTAGTTCCGCGCCGGCGACGGGAGCCGCAGTGCGCCGCGTCGCATGTTCTCTGCGCCCCGCACCTGCTACGGGCCGGCCGGACGCAACACTCGCGCCTGCCGGCGCTTTGGGGGTTGGGCTTCGAGTCCTAGATCTCATACCTTACCCGGACATGCAGCCATGACCGAACTTCAACGCGATCTCACCCGCACCACACTCGGCGTGCTTTTCATCGCCGGCCTGATCGCCGTTTCGTTCTGGATCCTGCGGCCGTTCCTGGCGGCCGTCGTCTGGGCGACGATGGTGGTTGTCTCCACCTGGCCGCTCATGCTGAAAGTGCAGGCGGGTCTCTGGAACCGGCGGTCGCTGGCGGTCGCCGTCATGACGCTCGTACTCCTGCTGGTGTTGGTGGTTCCGCTTTCGCTCGCCATCGGCACCATCGTCGAGAACGCGGACCAGATCGTCGGCTGGGCAAAAGCGCTCGCGGTGTTCCAGGTACCGGCGCCGCCGGACTGGCTCGGCCGGCTGCCGTTCGTCGGCGCGAAGCTGGTTCAGGGCTGGCAGCAGCTTGCCGACGCAGGCGTTCATGGACTAGTGGCGAAGGCGGCACCCTATGCCGCCGTCGTGACCAGGTGGTTCGTTTCCGAGGTCGGCAGCTTCGGCCTGGTATTCGTGCAGTTTCTGCTGACCGTGGTTCTCTCGGCTGTCATGTATGCGGGCGGAGAGCAGGCGGCGGCAACCGCCCGTCGCTTCGGATGGCGCCTGGCAGGCGAGCGCGGCGAGAGTTCGGTACGCCTGGCAGGGCAGGCCATCCGCGGCGTGGCGCTCGGCGTCGGGGTGACGGCGATCGTCCAGTCGCTGCTGGGCGGCATCGGACTGGCGGTTGCGGGGGTGCCATTTGCCCCGATCCTCACCGCCGTGATGTTCATGCTGTGCATCGCGCAACTCGGTCCCATTCTGGTTCTGGTTCCCGCGGTGATCTGGCTCTACTGGAGCGGCGACTCGGGCTGGGGAACCTTCCTCCTCGTCTGGACGCTGTTGGTCGGCAGCCTGGACAATTTCCTGCGCCCGATACTCATCCGGAAGGGTGCCGATCTGCCGCTGCTGCTGATACTCGCCGGCGTCATCGGCGGCCTGATTGGCTTCGGGCTGGTCGGCATCTTCGTCGGACCGGTCGTTCTGGCGGTGGCGTACACGCTGCTGCTGTCGTGGATGAACGATGATCGCGTAAAGGCATAGGCCGGGCATCCAGGGCCCTCGCGCCGCACCGCAAGACGGCCTGAACCGCCGTTTCGGGAACCACCGCTGAGATCAGGGAAAGGCCATGCCTCGATTCGCCGCCAATCTGTCGATGATGTACACGGACATGCCGTTTCTCGACCGCTTCGCCGCTGCGGCGGCGGACGGCTTCCGGGGCGTCGAATATCTGTTCCCATACGACTACGCGGCGGACACGATCGCGGCGCTCCTGCGGCAGCATGGTGTGGCCCAGGTGCTCTTCAACCTGTACCCGGGCGACTTCGCCGGCGGCGAACGCGGCCTTGCCGCCTTGCCCGGCCGCGAGGCCGAGTTTGCCGCCAGCATCGATCAGGCCATCGCCTATGCCAAGGCGCTTGACTGCAAGCGGGTGCACGCCATGGCCGGTCTTCGGAGAGAGGGCATGGACCCGGCGGCGATGCGCGCCACCTACCTCGCCAATCTGCGGACCGCTGCGGCGCGTCTCGCCGAACACGGCGTCATGCTGCTCATCGAGCCGATCAACCCGCGCGACATACCTGGCTATTTCCTCAATCGCCAGGACGAGGCGCACGCCGTCGTGGCCGAGGCGGGGGCGCCCAACCTCGCGGTGCAGATGGACTTCTATCACGCCCAGATCGTCGAGGGCGACCTCACCAAGAAGTTCGAGCACTACCAGGACAGGATCGGCCACGTGCAGGTGGCCAGCGTGCCGGAGCGCAACGAACCCGACACGGGCGAAGTCAATTATCCGTATCTCTTCGACCTGCTGGACCATGTCGGCTACAGCGGGTGGGTAGGGTGCGAGTACCGTCCCGCACGCACCGGCCCCGGCGGAACCTCCGCCGGACTCGGCTGGTTCAAGCGTTATCGCGGCAAGTCGTGATCCGGCTTGCCGTCCGCCTCCGCTCCCTCCGGGGCTGAACCAGGCCGGCACGGACGGAGCCGGCGGCCCGCGGAGCATGTCGCATGCATCGCGGCAGGCCCGGCAGCGCCATGCTGTGCCAGCGCCGCGCCAACGACCTTTTCGTGAGCGGAGCGGTTCCGTCACATTCTCCGTGGTCGTGAGCGGAGCGGTTCCGTCACATTCTCCGTGGAAATGACGAACGCCTAGTCGAAGCGGATACTGAGCGTCGGAGGTCATGTGCGCGGCACCTGACAAAATACTGACGCGTCATATCCCCCAATTCCCCACATCTTGGTGGGGGAAATCGCCCCAGGGAGACGTGGAAACGCGGCCCATGTAGACCATCGGGCTAAACAATAATTGTCCCATCAATGAGTTACGAACATGGTGCGAACCGTGCTGAAGCAGCAATCAAGGCCGGCGTATGCCCCAACGGCCGAAGCGGCAACCGATCGAACTCACCATAGAGGAGGTCAAAATGTTAGCCCGAACGAGACAAACCCAAGTCTGCAATGGTTCCCCTGGTTTTCCCGATTGCTTGCGCCGCCGCCGCGATTGAAACCCCGCCGGCCGACATCGCAGAACTGAATTTTCACATCATTAGGAGAGGTCAAAATGAAGATGAAGTCGCAACGGAAAACCATGACCCTGGCCGTCGCCCTTGCCGCCGCCAGCCTGTCAGCCCACGCCGTCCTTGAGCGGGTGGGCCCGGTCAGCCTGACGCCCTCGGTCGGCGGCTTTCCCGCCTGGTACCAGGACACCACCGGCCTGGCCATGGAGTTCTGCGATCCCAAGAATCAAGCCGAGGTCGAAGGCGGCTGGTGCCTGCTGCTCCCCGGTGACGTCGCGGCTGTGCCAGAAGTCTTCCCGACCAACTTCTTCGACGAGCATTTCTACTTTGCCGCCAACGCCAGCGCCCCCACCGCGAGCGGCACCCGGGCATTGCTGACCTTGGCGGTGGAAGCCGCCTTTGCGGTTGGCCCGGCCATCCCCGGCGACCAGGTCACCTTTGCCCGCATCCGGGTGGTGCTGGGCGCGGCGCCGGCCACCGGCACCTACCGCTTCATCCATCCTTATGGCGAGAACTCCATCGACGCCGTGGCGGGCCAGCGGATCTTCTTCACCGAAGACATCGGCATCGGCGCGCCCGGCGACTTCAGCGGTGCGATGAGCTCGCGTCTGGGCCCGTTCCTGCTGCCCTCGACCACGCCTGGCGGTGCCGAGTTGGCGCCGGAACCCGGTCCGTCCGGGCTGTACATTGCCGACCCCGCTCGCATCGGCCCGGTCACCGGCAGCGCCGCAGGAACCTTTACCGATTCCACCGGCGCGGTTCGCGACCACAACGTCTTCCGCATCGAAGGTCCGGCCGGCTCCGGTTTGGGCGTGGATACGATCACGGGTGCCAGCGTCGACTACGTCGAGAGCACCGACTTCTCGTTGATGGGCCGCATTTTCACCGGCGCCCTGCCCAGCCGCGTCAACGTGGAGCGTGCAAGCTATGCGCGTAACGCCTCGGGCCAGAAAGTCACCGTTTTCGCCACCACTGCGGATACCACCCAGGGCCGCCTTCCCGCCGACCAGCGTCCCGCCGCAGTCGCGCCCCAGCTCACCTTCTTCGATGCCCCCTGCGCCGGCACGCCGGACCCCGTGACAGGCGAAATCCTGCCGCCCTTCGGTGCCCCGGTGGGTGCCGCCGAGACGCAGATGTTCTCCATCGCCCCCGGCATCCATTCGGGCCAGGTCGATCCCGCCGTACTGCCCTCCAGCGTATGCGTCAGGGACAGCGCAGCCCGCGACGCGGCCGGCAATATCATCGCGCTGTTCATCCCCAAGGTGGTCACGGACGAGGTCACCATCACCCAGGCCCTGTTCGATCGTAGCGCCGGGACGCTGACCGTCAGCGCCAGCTCCAGCGACGAAGTCGCTCCGCCGATCCTGAGCCTGGCCTACGGCAGCTTCCGCGGCGATCTCGTGGGCGGCCAGATCGTGGTGCCCAATCTTCTTGCGACACCGTCGAACATCCGCGTGACCTCCAGCGCCCTGGGCGCCAACCAGTATCAGGTGAGCACCAGCTTCGCGGCTGCGCCGCCAGCGGCCATCCCGGTCGCCGCCAACGATTCCTTCACCTTCCTGGAGGATTCGCTGGCGCAGACCCTCGCCATTCTGGCCAACGACGCCAACGTCGCCGGCGGCACGGTGACGCTGACCTCCGCAACCCGCCTCGGCACCACGGTCGTCAATCCGGACGGCACCGTGACCTACACCCCGCTTGCGCAATGCCAGCGGTGCAGACCAATTCACCTACACGGTGACGGTGGGCACCCAGGTATCGAACACGGGTACCGTGACGTTGAACATCACGCCGGTGAACGATGAGCCCACCGCGGTCAACAACACCGCCACCGCCATCGCCAACATTCCGGTGCAGATCAACGTGCTGGCCAACGACACCGATCCCGATGGCGCTGCCAACATCGTGGCCGTGGTGAACGTGACGCAGCCCGTTCCGGCAACTGCCACGGTCAGCGTCGCAGGCGGTATCGTGACCTTCACGGCGACAGCGGCCGGCACCTACACCTTCACCTATCAGGCCCAGGATGCAGCGGGCGCCACGTCGGCCAACACGGCGACGGTAACGGTGCAGGTGGCCGCGGCGGAGGCAATCACCTTTACCCGCACGGAGTACGTGACGAGCAAGAGCCAGCTCAGGGCTGCAGGTACCGTCGCCCCGGCAACCGGTCGAGTCGGTCAAGCTGGAGTTCGTGAATTCGGCAGGCACGGTGCTGGGTCTGGCCGGTAACGCCACCGCCGATGCCACGGGTGCCTGGGCGCTCACCACCACGGTGCCCCTGCCGACCGGTGCGACCTCGCTCAAGGCCACGTCGTCCAACGGCACCGTCCGTGCCCAGGCCATCGTTTTCAAGTAAGCCGAGCGAAGCGGCAGTTCAGCCAAGCTCAACCGCAGCAAGCCGCCCCACCCGCAAGGGTGGGGCTCCTCTTTGTGGACGGCAAATTCGCGGAACCGGGCAATAGCGCATGATCCGCGTGGGACGGCCGCAGAGAGCGGATCTTCCCTCCTCGTGGAAGCCGCTGTTCTCCCCCAGCAAGAAAGATCGCGCAATACGGGATCGCCCATCCCTGAATCGCCGGAAAATCACCCCGTCATGAATTGGGGCAGCGGCACAAGGCGCGTCCACCGCGGGGTCAGGTTGCGTCGGCTTGCCCGGTGACCAGGATTGCGCGGAAGTCGTTCACGTTGGTCAGCGTCGGGCCGGTCACGACGGAATCGCCGAGCGCTTCGAAAAAGCGGTGGCCGTCGTTGCTTGCGAGGCTGTCTTTCGGATTGATGCCTAGCGCCCAGGCGCGCGCGAGACTGTCAGGCGCGAGGCATGCGCCGGCGATCTCCTCCATGCCATCCACGCCGTCGGTGTCGCCGGCGAGGGCGTACACGCCGGCCAGACCGTCGAGGGCTACACCGAGAGAGAGCAGAAACTCGACGTTGCGGCCGCCGCGGCCCTGGCCGCGCAGCGTGACGCTGGTCTCGCCGCCGGACAGCAGGACGCAGGGCGCCGCCCCGGGCTGGCCATGCAGTGCGACCTGGCGCGCGATTCCCGCCATCACCTTGCCCACGTCGCGTGCCTCGCCCTCGATGCTGTCGCCGAGAATCAGGGCCGCGATGCCGGCCTCTCGCGCCACCGCCGCCGCTGCCTCCAGCGCCATCTGAGGCGTCGCCACGATGCGCACCTCGGCGCGCGCGAGGCGCGGGTCACCGGGCTTCACCGACTCTCCCCGACCGCTGCGCAGCACATCCTCCGTCGCCGGCGGTACCTCGATGCCGTAGCGCCGGATCACGTCCAGCGCATCGGCGCAGGTGGTGGGGTCGGCAACCGTCGGGCCGGAGGCGATGTCGATCGGGTTGTCTCCCGGCACGTCCGAAATCAGCAGCGTTGACACTCGCGCCGGATGGCAGGCCGCCGCCAGACGGCCGCCCTTGATGGCCGAAAGATGGCGGCGAACGCAGTTCATCTCGGTGATGCTCGCGCCCGACGCGAGCAGGGCGCGATTGACCGCCTGCTTGTCCGCCAGGGTCAGCCCTTGCGCCGGTAAGGCGAGGAGGGCGGAGCCGCCGCCCGAGATCAGGCAGATGACGAGATCATCTTCCGTCAACCCGTGCGCCAGTGCCTGAATGCGACCGGCGGCGGCGAGTCCGGCGGCGTCCGGCACGGGATGCGCCGCCTCGACGATCTCGATGCTGCGGCAGGGCGCGCCATGGCCGTAGCGCGTCACCACCAGGCCGGACAACGCGCCCGGCCAGTGTTGCTCCAGCGTTTGCGCCATCGCCGCCGATGCCTTGCCGGCACCGAGCACCAGCGTCCGTCCCCTGGGCGGCGGCGGCAGGTGGGGCGGCATGCAGAGGGCCGGCTGGGCCGACCGGATCGCCGCGTCGAACATAGACCCGAGCAACTGGCGAGGTGACTGCTCCATTTCTTCCTTTGCCGTATGCCTGGCCGCTCCCCCGCGTGTAGTCTACGCGCTGTCGATCGCTGCCACGCGTGCGACTGCTCCGCGCCCGGATGGCGAAATAGGTAGACGCAAGGGACTTAAAATCCCTCGCCGCATAGGCGTACCGGTTCGACTCCGGTTCCGGGCACCACGAATCATGAAACTCTTCGGCCCTGCGGTTCGCCGAGGCGGCCGACGTCGGCGCACTGTCTACGATAGCGCGAAGCTGCCGTGCCCGCTTCACCTTCCGCGTCGCCGCGCTCATCATGATGGCCTCCCCAGCGCCTTCAGCGGGATTCATCGGCCATGCTTCAGAACAGGCTGCACCTGCCTGTCAGGATGCCGCCGCAGCCGGACGAAACGACCTGCGGCCCCACCTGCCTGCATGCCATCTACCGCTATTGGGGGGAGGAGGAAGTGCTTGACGAAGTCATCGCGCGGAAGCGCAAGCTGGAACGCGGCGGCACGGTGGCCGTTTTCCTGGCCTGCGACGCTCTGCGCAGGGGCTACCAGGGCACCAATTACACCTGCAACCTGATGGTGTTCGATCACACCTGGTTCGCGCGCGGGGTGGATGCGGACGAGTGCCTGCGGCAGCAGCGGCAGGCGAAGCGCCGCGCACATCGTCCGGCCGGTCGTCGGGACCGTATTCCCGGGCGGCGCGGTAGAGGTAGGTCGAGCTCAACCCCGTCAGGATGGGCAGCCGTCGGCGCAGCAGGCTGCGAATCAAGGGGCGCGACAGGTCGGTCAGGCGCAGCCGCCCGCCCAGGCTCAGGGACTTCAGATAGCCTTCGGTGACGTGCTGCAGGCGGGCGTCGTCCTTCGGCCGGACATTTTGTCGTCATGGCCGGCTATGACTGGAAGGAACGCAGCATCCTCGTGGCGGACCCCTATGGGCCGCATCCATATGGCCCGTCCCGATCAGCATCGACCACGTGCTCGGCGCCGTCCTGCTGGGCATCGTGACCCACGACGCCAACCTGCTGGTGATCCATTCGCCGCTGGCGCGGCGAGGGCAGCATGGGCATCCTCATCGTCGTTAGCAATTCCCACGACTGGCCGCTCGAGATTCCCGGCGTGAGCGTGGTTCCGGCGCAAACCTATTAAGCGCTACGTTACGAAAGCCTCATTCCTTGGCATACGCACAAGTAGGCGCATGAAAGAAGCTGGCAACGATTTCGGGCATCCTCTGCAACCGTCGCATCACGCGCTCGACCATCGCCTTCAGTTCGTCCTTGGTCTGGACGGTGGCCTTGGCGATGCGGGTCTTGATGTGCCCCCAGGCCAGTTCGTCGGGGTTCAGTTCCGGGGCGTAGGGCGGCAGGAAGAACAACCCGATGGCCTGCGCGTTGTCCTCGACGAAGCGGCTGACCAGTTTCGCCTTGTGCGCCGGATGGCCGTCGACGATGAGAAAGATCTTGCGCTCCATCCCGGTGATGAGCCGTTTGAGAAAGTCGCGGAACACGCTCGCATTGACCCGGCCTTCCACGGTCATGAAGCGGAAGTGGCCCAGGGCATTGACCGCCGAGAGCATGTTCAACCCGTAGCGTGCCCCGGTGGCCTCGACCACCGGCGTTTCGCCCACGGGCGACCAGGTGGTGCCGGCATGATGATCCGAGCGAATCCCGGACTCTTCGGCGAAGAAGATCAGCGCCCCCTCGCGCTTGGCTCGCGCTGCGATCTTCGGGTACTGCTCGGCGCGCCAGCGCTCCACCAGCGCCGGATCCTGCTGCCATGCCCGGTACAGCGGGCGCTGGGGAGAAAACCCCAGCCGGCGCATCAGGCGCCCCACCGAGACCTCGCTCAGCCTGACGTCAAACTCCCGGCGGATGAGCACCCGGATCATGGCCAGCGTCCACAGGGCAAACTCGAAATTAAGCTGCAACGGGTTCTTGGTGCGCACGATGCGGGCGAGCTTGGCCATCTGCTTGGCGTCAAGCTTGGGCGGTGCGCCCGGGATGGGCTTGGCCTTGAGCGCCGCCTCTCCGCCGTAGTGAAACGCCTCGATCCAGCGATAAATGGTGCGCCGGTTGATGCCCAGCCCGGCGGCGACGAACTCCGGACTCTCGCCGGCTTCGACCCGCCTGACCGCCGCCATGCGCAGCTGCTCCTTTGCTTTGCGCGGCAATTGCCGCCCGTCGAAGATCGTCTTGCATTTCATGCCTCGAATTATACGTCATGAGGCTATGTTTGTGTATGGTTTAGTATCTCGTCGATCCGGCCAATGGCGAAGACCGCTTCGTCAACGTCTTCAACCTGTGCAAGTTCTACCGCTACTAAAGTCTCGGCTAGCAGCCTCGCTGCTGGCCGAGGCGCGCGGGCACAAGCCGTTGCCGCGGGTGACGACGATCGAGGACCTGCAGTCGCAGAACCTGGTGCGGCTCATCACCGAGGTGCTAGGCGAACTGGTGCAGCGCTCGCTGACGCCGATCAAGTCCGACGTCTTCGAGGTGAACATCTATTTCGGGGACAATGTGGCGAGCCGCTACTACGCCCTGAGCCGGCAACTCTTCAACCTGCTGCAGGCGCCGCTGCTGCGGGCGGGCTTCGAGCGTCATCGCGATCAGTGGCGCATCCGCAGCGTGCGTGCCATCGCCGCCAGCCACATATCGCCGCAGCACAAGGAATTCGTGGTCGAAGCCGCCAGCGACTATTTTCTCGGCCGGCGGCGGCTCCAGCGCCGGCGCGCGAGAGCGGGCTACGATCTGGCGATCCTTCACGATCCGGACAATCAGGAGCCGCCGTCGAACGCCAACGCCGCCCTGCGCAAGGTAGAGAAGGCGGCGGCGGTCGGGGTGCAGGTGGAATTCATCACCCGCGCCGACATCGGGCGGTTGTCCGAGTTCGACGCTCTGTTCATCCGCGACACGACTTTCGCCAATCATTTCACCTACCGCTTTTCACGGCGCGCGGCGGCCGAAGGGTTGGTGACGATCGACGATCCGGATTCGATCCTGAAGTGCAACAACAAGGTCTATGTGGCGGAACTGCTGGCGGAACTGCTGGCAAGGCACAACATCGCCACGCCGAAGACGCTGCTGGTCCACCGGGACAATGTGGACCAGATCGTTCCGTGCCTGTCACTGCGGTGCGTACTCAAGCAGCCGGACGGTTCACTTCCCGTGGCGTGGTGAAAGTGGAGGCCGAGAACGAACTGCCGGCGAAGGTGAACGCCCTGCTGGAAAAATCCGAGATGGTCATCGCCCAGGAATGGCTGCCCACGGAGTTCGACTAGCGTGTCGGCATCCTCGACCGGCGCGCCTTGTTCGTCGCCAAGCATGTGTTTCCCGCCGGGCACTGGCAGGCAATTTGGCGCGACGAGCAGCGCAAGCTGGAGGAGTGTCCTACCATGGCCGTGTTCGTGGGCGAGGCACCGCAGGAGGTGGTGACGGTGGCGCTGCGGGCGGCTAATCTCATCGGCGATGGCTTCTACGGTGTCAACATGAAGCAGGTGGGGAGCCGCTGCTGTGTCATCGAGGTCAACTACCATCTCAATGTGGATGCCGGCAACGAGGACGGGGTGTTCAAGAATGCGCTCTATCGCGAGGTGATGGGTGTGTTCGTGCGGCGCATCGAGGAGCGCAAGCGGGGCATTCTTCGGTGAGCCGGGATCCAGCCCTACATGCCTTTGCAGCGTATGGCGTCGATCTGAGCGTTCGTCGCAATTATCCCTATGCCGGCACGTCCGATGGATTGACGGCCTATCTGCGCCTTCGCTTTCCGGCCGATGCCTACGCCGGCATCGAACTCGAGATCAATCAGAAGCACGTCGTGCAAAGTGGCCGCCACTGGAGCAACGTGCGTGACACGGTGACACGGGCGCTGCGGCAGGTGGTCGCGGATATCAACCGGCGCGCCGGCTCCGCCTCTCAATGCGACGGCGCGAAGCGCGGGCCGCGCGATCTGGCGTCCGCAAGCCGCGGCTGGGCTACGTTCAGGAACCAGCGATCGAGCACCACGTGACGGGCGAACCAGGACGAACCCAGCAGCATCCTGCCGATCGCTTCCTTGGCGACTGCCGGCAGCCTGTCCGACAAGCCGTTTCCTGCGCCGCGCGGACCGAAGCGTGCGCAGAGCCGCTCGTGGTAGGGCTCCAGCCTCGCCTTCGAATAGTCGCCTGCCGCGGCAATGACCACATCGGCGGCGAGCAGCCCGGATTCGATCGCGGGACGGATTCCCTCGCCGCTTTGCGGGTGAGCAAGGCCGGCGGCATCCCCGATCAGGATCACGCCGTCGTCCGCCAGCCGGCGCGAGGCGTGGCTGTACAGCAGGTAGGCATGGCCGTTGAAGCGCGTCGGAATGTCCTTGGGAATGCGCCGGTGCTGCTGCAGGAATGCGCAGAAGGCAGCGGTCTGCTCGGACAGCCGGTGGTTGTCTTCGCGCCCGAGGCCGATGTTGAGGAAGTCGCCCTTGCGGAAACACCAGCCGTAGCCCTTGAGGTCGGGACAGAAATAAAGCTCCGGCGTGTCCGCAGCGACGCGGCACTCCTGCGCCTGGCCGGCCGTGAGTTCGAACTCCACCTCCTGCGCCGCGATCGCCTGTTCGCTTGCGCCGAGCCTGGCGCCGAGGAACCGGGCGACCGGGCAGAAGTGTCCGCCGGCGCCGACGATCAGTCGCGGCTCGAATGCGAGTCATTGGCAATCCATCCGTCGCCGTCGCGGCGCAGCGTGGTCAAGGCTTCGCCGAGGAGCAGCCGTGCGCCGCTACGCCGCAGCAGGTAGTGGTCGAATTCGCAGCGGCGTATGCCATAGCTCACCGGGTGGCCGTACCGAGTGTGCACCGTGTCGCCGCCGAGGCCGCCGGTACGGAAGCCTGTGATCGGCTGAAACACGCGGCCGCTGCGGTATTCGTTGACCGTCGAGTTGCAGTTCATCGACCACTGCGGGCGTGATCCAGCCGGCACAGACCTTGTCGCGGGGAAACGCATTCTTGTCGAGCACCACGACATCCATCCCGGCCTGCCGCAGCTTCCAGGCACAGGTGGAGCCGGCGGGGCCGCCGCCGACGATCAGCGCATCGCAGCGTTCCATTCGGATGCCTCCGGCGTTTCATGCACCGCCATGGAGATGATCGCGTGTCATGGGAATGTCGTTGTTGCCCGGGCAGGCGAACAGGACCTGGAACAACTGCATGTCGCCAGTGTTGAAGGCCGCGATTGAGCCGGCCAGGTAAAGGCGCCACATGCGCACGAAGCGCTCATCGAACATCTGCCGGATGCGTTCGCTGGCCTGCTCGAAGCGCGCCAGCCAGTGCTCCAGCGTCCTGGCGTAATGGAGCCGCAGGTTCTCCACGTCGAGCACGGAAAAACCCTGCGGCTCGAAAACCTCCATCATCTCGCGCAGCGTCGGCGGGTAGGCGCCGGGGAAAATCCGCCGCTCGATCCAAGGCTGCATCGGCGCGGGTTTGTTCCGTCCGATGGTATGGATCAACCCGCGGCCGTGCTCGGGCAGACAGCGGCGGATGACGTCGCCCAGTTCGCCGTAGTGGTCGCGGCCCACATGTTCGAGCATGCCGATCGAAACGAAGGCGTCATACCGTCCGCCGATGCTGCGGTAGTCGTCCTCGACGTACTCGACACGGTTGTCGAGCCCTTCGGCGCAGGCACGCTGGCGAGCGTACTCGATCTGCTCGCGCGAGATATTGAACGCCCTCACCGTAACGCCGTAGTGGCGCGCCATGTGCCGGGCCAGCGCACCCCAGCCGCAGCCCGCCTCGACCACCGTCTCCCCCGGATGCAGCCGCAGCTTGCGGCACACCAGATCCATCTTTGCAATCTGCGCCTGTTCCAGGCTGGCCTCCGGGGTGGGGAAATAGGCGCAGGTATAGAGCATCTGACGGTCGAGCCAGAGCTCGTAGAACGAATTGCCGATGTCGTAGTGATGCTGCACGTTGTCGCGCGAGCGGGTGAGCGTATTGCGCCGCAGGCGGCTCAACAGGGAGGGTCGGCGATGGTCGATGAAGCCGAGTGATCGCGTCTTCGTTTCAGCCCGATACACTGCCTCGGAAAACTGGGTCAGGCTGCCTTCCACCTCGATGTCGCCGGCGGCGTAGGCGTCCCCGAAACGAAATGCCGGATCGACTAGAAGCATCAACAAGGTCGCGCGATCGCGGATGATGACGCGCGGCTGCGACAGCGTGTCGCAGAACGAGATCTCCTCGCCGTTCCACAGTCTGACCCGAAAAGGGGGGTGACCCATCGATTCCAGCATGCGCCGCATCATGCGGCCTTCAAGGGACGCCCGCCGGCCCTGCACGATTGCGGCGTCGGGCACGGAGGCACTGAGCGCGGGGCTGGTGTTATCGGACATGGCGTCCGCGAACTCACTTCCCTCGGACTTCATGAACGCCTCCTTCCGGGTATGGAGTCGGACGGACCTCAGCGTTGGCTGGAGCGCTGGCGCCCGATCGCTCGCTTCGACAATCGTATCGCACTGGCGTTGCCTTCGATCAATACTACATTTACTCCGCGTCGGGAAGCGCGGTCTTGACGATCGTCATTTGCGCCGGGCGCGAAAGCGAATAAGCTGCGACCCGTCACGCCGCAAGGCGCCCGACGATTGGATGGTAGAATCGCTTCGGCATTGTCTCTTCCGGGCTGATCTGATGATCGTACTCAATCTTTCCTGCGCTAACCAGCATCGCTTCGAAGGCTGGTTTGCTTCCGGCGACGAGTTTTCGCGGCAACTGAGCCAGGGTGCGGTCACCTGTCCCGTCTGCGGTGACCACGAGATCACCCGCTTGCCGTCCAATCCGCGCGTCAAGCGCGGCTCGTCCGCCTCCGCCGGTGAACGGAAGGAGGGTGACGCCACGGCGGCGCCGCAACCCGCCGGCATGCAGGCGATGCTGAAGCTCATGCAGCAGGTGCTGGATCAGGCCGACGATGTCGGGGAGGACTTTGCCGAGGAGGCGCGCCGCATCCATTACAGTGAGGTGCCGGCTCGATCGATCCGCGGTTTGGCGACGCGGGACCAAGCGGTGGAACTGCTGGATGAAGGCATCACCGTAGTGCCGCTGCGCATTCCGCCGGCGCGAAAAATGCACTGAACCATCGGCGGGTTACGTTAGCGCCGCAGACCGAGCCAATGGTGCGCCCCAGCCGCTGCATGAGGGGGTTCCTGGCCTGCGTTTTTTTACTCGTCGTCCCGTCCTGGTCGGCGGCGCAAACCCTGCCGCTCTTCGACGCCCACATTCATTACAACAGCGACGCCTGGCCGCATTTTTCGCCGCAGGCGGTGATCCGCCTGCTCGATGAGGCAGGCATCGAGCGCGCGCTGGTCTCGAGCACGCCGGACGAGGGCACGTTGCGCCTGTTCGAAGCGGCACCGGAACGCATCGTTCCCGAACTTCGGCCCTATCGCACGCCCGCCGACGTGGCGACCTGGCATCGCGATCCGAGCATCGTTCCGTACCTGGAAGCGCGTTTGAAGCGGGGCGTCTACAAGGGAATCGGGGAGTTTCATCTGCACGGCGCCCAGGCGCGATCGCCGATCGTGCAGCGGGTGGTCGAGCTGGCTGCGGCAGGCAACCTGTTGCTCCATGCGCATTCGGACCCGGTGGCAGTGGAAGCGCTGTTCGCCATGAATCCGCGGATACGGGTGCTGTGGGCTCACGCCGGCATGGACGCCGCAATCGAGGATGTCGCCCGACTGCTCGAAAAACATGATACGTTATGGCTTGAAATTTCGTATCGGAACGACTTGCTGGGGAATGGGCGCCTCGACGCGGCGTGGAGAGCGTTGATGCTGCGGTATCCGGACCGGATTCTCTATGGCACGGATACGTGGACGCCCAGTCGTTTCGACGAGATCGGCCGGCTGACCAAGACGACGCGCGCCTGGCTCAAGGAGTTGCCGGACGACGTCGCCGCGCGCATTGCCTACCGCAATGCCGCTGCGCTTTTCGGTCGATGAGCGGTCGCGGTTTCGTCCGCGCTTGAAAGAGCAAATTCAGCGGGAGATTCGAACGATGGGGCGGCACCTTTTGCCGCCAGGTGAAATGCAACGGCGGGTACGCCCACGGCACGCGCAGCATATAAGCCACAAAAGGGCGGCTTGCCATCATCAGGGGAGGGGGATCATGAGCGAGCTTCCAGACTATGGAAGGGATCTGATCGAGATCAATCGGGTGATCAGGAATCTGGCACCGAGATGCGGCGTCGATCTCGGAGACTTCAGCAAGATCAGCGCACTTCTGGACGAAACCCATTTGCCGTCCAAGACCGTGCAGGACAAGGCGCGGGTTACCCTGCGCGGCTTGATGTTCCTGAGGTGGAAAGTCCTTCACGAATTGCAGCAGTAATTCTGGCGAGGCCCGTACCGGAACGGACGACCCGCTATCTTCACGTGGCGGGCGCTTGAGCTTTTCGACGCTTTGCGAAGGGCTTCTGCGACTGTCGATCGCGGCTGGGGTAGTGGCGCTGAGCGCCTGCGCCCATGGACCGGGCCCCGGACTGCGGCTGCAGGATCATCCGCTCGCCGGACGAATCTGGGATGCGCACGGCGCCCGTTTCGTGGACGCAGCCGAGGTGACGGCGCGCCTGCGCCGCAACCCGATCATTCTGCTGGGTGAGACCCACGACAACCCGGAGCATCATCGCATCCAGGCCCGCCTGTTCGACGCGCTGACCACCAGCGGCCAGGCGCGCGCGCTGGTGATGGAGCAATTCGATGCGGAGCATCAGCCCCAAATTGACCAAGTGCGCCGATCCGGAAAAGCGACTGCCGACGCCGTAGCCAGCGCCGGCATGCTTGACCGCAACGGCTGGAACTGGCCGCTGTACGAACCGCTGGTCGCGCTGGCATTGGCGAGGGACGTACCGATCGCCGCCGCCAACCTGTCGCGTGCCGATGCGCGCCGGGTTGCCGCGTCGGGCTTCGGCGTCCTGGGCGAGGACCGGGCGCAGCGTTTGCCCCTCGACGCGGTCTGGTCCGAGGAACGAGGCAAGCTCATGGCCGACGTCATCACTACGGGTCATTGCGGGCAGGTGCCCGAATCGGTCGTGCCGGGGATCATGCGCTCACAGCGGGCGCGCGATGCGGTGATGGCCGACGTGCTGGCGCGCTACTCCGAAACCGGTGCGGTGGGAATTGTGGGGCGCGGCCACGCACGGCGCGATATCGGCGTCCCGTTGTATCTGTCACGGCTCGCGCCGAAGACGGACGTCGTCGTGGTGGGACTCGTGGAAGTCGAGGACGACGCGCTGGACCCGCGCGCCTACCTGTCGATCGAGGCAGCCACCACGGGTGTCGCAAACGCCTACGACTACCTCTGGTTCACGCCGCGGGCGCAGAGGAAGGACCCGTGCGCCGGATTCACTGCGGAGAAGTTGCGGGCGGCCGCCCCCCGTTGATGGGTCGGGCGACCCTGCTCGCTTTGGTCAGAGATCGAGGCCGGGGGCTAGCACGGCGGCGTCTGTGTAGGACCGGGTGAAGTCAACGCTGCAGGTCTGACTGTTGCCGCACATCACCGCCTCGGCGAGGAGGTGCACGCGCTCCCAATCCTCGGGTTCATTGAACAAGGGGATGAACACCCGCCTGCCCGTCAGGGTGTGGGCGCGCGACCACAGTTGCTTTACCACGCCCGGCAGCGTGGCGTTCTCGTAGCGCGACGGCGCTGCGTCCGGCGCCGCGGCGGCGAGCACACACTGGATGCGGGTGTCGCCGTTGTACCAGCAGGACCACACCGTATCCGCCTGTGCCGGTGCGCTCGCCGCCGCCATCAGCGTCAGGGCTGCGCTCGCCATCCACCTGCTCGGGCGATTCACTTCGGGGTTTCGATTTGCCATTGCCATTGCCGTTCCTTTGCCTCATGGCGGTCGAAGGATTGCGAATGGCTGGCGGCGGGCGGGAAATCCTTCCCCGGCGATCCGGCAGTCCCGCTGTCGTAGAGCCATGCTCCTTAGACCGGAAACTTTGCGTCCCCGCCTTTCGGTCGGGTTTGCCTTTGTCGGGTGAATCTGCTTGGTGTTTTCTCCGTCTCCTTCGGCCTCGAATTGATCGCGGCCGGCGTTGAGCCGAACTGGACAACGCTGCCTACTACGGCGGGTGCGGCGGCGACTTGAGACGAGGAGGTGTCAGTGGGCGGCCGCGCGGCAGTGCGAGGCGATCGCCTCCACCAGCAACGGTTGCACGCCGGGGGCGAGATCGTGCCCCATGCCCTCGATCACCAGGAGTTTCGCGCCAGCAATATGACGGGTTGTGTCGCGGCCGGCTTCCACCGGCACCAGAAGATCGGAGGCGCCGTGGATGACCAGGGTCGGAACGGCTATCCGCTTCAGCAGGGCCCTCCGATCGCCGGAGGCTACGATCGCGACAAGCTGGCGGGCAGTGCCGGCGGGATAGTAGGAGCGGCGGACGCTGCGCGCCAGCATGCGTTTCAAGTCGGCGCGTTCGGTCGGAAAGCCCGGGCTGCCGATGACGCCGAACACGCCCACCAGGTGTTCCACCACGCGATCGGGATCGTTCGGATCCGGCGGCTTGCTGAGCAGGGCCTGCAGGGCCTTCGGTTTCGCGCGCGACGCCTTGCGGTTGCCGCTCGACGACATGATCGAGGTCAGGCTGAGGACCCGCTGCGGGTAGCGGGCAGCAGCGACCTGGGCGATCATTCCGCCCATCGATACGCCAACGACATGAGCCTGCGGTATCTCCAGCGCATCCAGCAGGCCGACGGCATCTGCGGCCATGTCATCCAGCAGGTAGGGTACGCGCACCGGCAGCCCCAGCCAGGCCGCCGCCAGGCTGAGCATGAGATTGGTGCGTTTGTTCGCGCGGATCTTGGTGGACAGGCCGCAGTCCCGGTTGTCGAAGCGGATGATACGGAATCCGCGATCGACCAGTCCCTGACAGAAGGCATCCGGCCAAGCGACGAGTTGCATGCCCAGGCCCATGACGAGCAGGATCGGCGGGTCGGCCGGATCGCCGAGCGACTCATACTCGATCGTTATGCCGTTCGCCTGGACTGCCGCCATCTTGCCGAAAGCTGGTTCAATACCATCCGCGCCGGCGGGGATCGCGGTAGATCCAGCCTTTCACGCCGCTGCGGTCGAATGGCAGCCATTCGCCTTCGGGTTGTGCCAGTCGGTCGGCGATGGCGTAGAAGCTCAGGGGGTTCAGTCCCAGGCCGAGGTGGCTGGATTCGACCTCGATGTTCTCGGTGAGCGGCCCTTCCTTCTCGACGCTGCACTGCCAGGCCACGACGCCGTCGCTGCGGCTGAAGATCGACGTCGTCGGAACCGGAGGGGGCTTTCTCAGCGGCTCGTGGATCTCCGGTGCGCCGATCCTGTGTCCCGTCGCGAACTCGTACAACCGCCATGCGTTGGTCGCTTTCGGATGGCCGGTGAAGGGTGTACCCAGGGTTATGACCGAGCGCACGTCGTCCGCCGCCTCCTTGGCGAACTCCCGCGCGTACAGGCCGCCCAGGCTCCAGCCGACGAGGCTGACTCGCCTGCCGTGCTGCCGGCGCAGTTCCTTCAGCCGCGCCAGGGATGCCTCGACCACGCCTTCGCGCGGACCGAGATTGAAGCCCAGCTCCCACGGATATGCCGCGTAGCCCCGGTCCTTCAGGTACCGCCGCAGCGGTAAGGTCGTCACATCGGAGGCGAGTAGACCGGGAAACACCAGGACCGGGTGACCATCGCCGCGCGGCGCAAGGCGCAGCAGCGGCTGCGCCGCAAGCATGGCGCCGTACTCCCAGCCCACTCTCCACTCCAACGCCAGCCGCAGCACTCCGGGTGCCCGCAACAGCCCGAACTCGTACCAATTGTGGGGGTTATGCATTTCGTCTCTTGGTCCTGTGCCGAGGGTTACCCGTTATTCCCGCCCCGCTTGCGCCTTGCTCGTGGAGCCGGCCCGGCTGGCGCCGTCGTTTTCACGGCGCTCCGCGGCGCCGTTGCGGACGTTGTCTTGGGCTGACGCGGTTTCTTCGCCGCGCCCCGTGCAGACGCCGGCAAAGCAATCCGCTTCAGTTCCTCGTGTGCGTCAACCAGCATGCGCGCCAGTTCCCCCACGTCGGGTACCGCGCAGCGGGCGGCCGTGAGCCCGAAGCCGAGCGTACCAGCGTAGCTCATCACCGTGATATTCAAGCCCAGACCGTGCTCGACGATCGACACCGGCCAATAGGACCTCATGCGGGCGCCGGCGGCGTAAAGCGGCAGCGGCGGCCCCGGCACATTGGAGATGACCAGGTTGGCGAGCGGCGGAATCGCGTCGGCCAGCCGGGAACGGCCATACAGCGACGCCAGCCCGCCCAGAATCCAAGGCACGCCGATCGACGGAAAGTCCGTCGGTATCAGCGAACGAGCGCGGTGGGCGAGGGCCTTCATGGCCCCGGCGGCAGCGCGAATCGCGCGCAATCTCCGCACTGGGTCGGCGACATGGGTCGCCAGGTTCGACCAGGCTCAAGGTTGCCTGGGTGGTGTATTCGGCATTGCCGGCCTCGCGCAGCGAAATCGGCATGGTCGCGATCAACGGCTTCTTCGGAACGCCGCCGTGAGCGGCGAGATAGCGCCGCAGCGCACCGCTGCAGAGCGTGAGGACCACATCGTTCGACCGTCGCTTCGTGGGACGCGGCAATCGCCTTCACCGTGTCCAGCGGCAGCGAGACGGCGGCGTATGCGCGCGCGCCCGTTATCGTGACGTTGAGCGGGGTCTTCGGCCCGAAGGCAAAGTTCTGGCGCAGTGGAGGGCGCATCGCGCCGCCTGCGCTCCTCACCATGCCCGCGACGGTCCTGACGAGGTCGGGCAGATGCCGCACCAGCCTCAGATACTGGCGGGCGTCGTGCTTGAAGGCTGCGGCGGCCAGACCGACGATCCCCGGGACTTTGACGCGAGCGGGCAGGCTGCGTGCTGGCTGCGGCAGCTCGCGCGGCCGTGGCGCGACGTCGAACATGGCATGGGCCAGCGCCACTCCGGCCGCGCCGTCCAGGACCGCATGATGGATCTTGACGTAGTAGGCCAGGTGTCCGGTCTTCAGACCATCGAACACGTACAGCATCCACAGCGGGCGATCGCGGTCGAGCAGGATGGCGTGGAGTTCGGCGACGCTGGCTTCCAGTTGTGCGTGTGTGCCGGGGCGCGGCAACCGTACTCGGCATACGTGGAAATCGAGATCCACCGTGCCCTCGTCCACCCAGACCGGATTGGCGAAATCCAGCGGCATCGGTGCGAGCTGGCGCCGGAAGACCGGCGCCAAGTGCATCCGATCCGACAACATGCGCTTCACATCCTGGTGAAAGTCGCCTTTGTAGCCCGGCGGCCTGTCGAACAGGTGCAGGGAGCCGACGTGCATCGGCGTTGCCGGGGTCTCCAGATGCAGGAAAGCGCCATCCAGTCCGCTCAGAGGTTTCACCGCGTCTCCATCCGCTGCGCTGCCCCGTTTCAAGGCTGATACTTCGTATGGTATACGAAGGATCCGGTTGGCCGAGGCGGCTGCGGACGAGATCGGATACGAATGGGCTTCGGACTGCGCAATCCCGCGGATATCTGGTCAAATACGGCGATCCGGCAAATCGGCTGAAGGAGAACACGGCGATGCCAAATCCTGCTGCGGGGCGCACCAAGAAGGCCGAACCCTCGCCCCGGCCGAGGGCGAAGCGAGCGGTCATGGCAACCGACGACAAGCCGAGCGAATCCACCATTCTGGCGCTGGCGCGCCAGGTGCGCGGATGGGCCGATTCGGTGCTGGGAATCGCCGGCGCCGCCGCCGACGTTTCCTACAACGTGGCCAAGTCCATGCTGCCGAGGCCGGAGCAGAAAGCGGCGCTGGAGAAAGCCGGTTCCGTCGTGCGCGGCATGCGCGAAGCGGCCGGCCTCAGCATCGCCGAACTCGGGCAGGCCATCAATCTGAAGGATCCGGGGCTGCTGGAACTGGTGGAGCACGGCAAGGTGGCGCTGCCGTTCGAGATCATCCTGCGTCTGGCATCGGTGCTCGGGCGCAACGATCCGATCCCGTTCGTCATGAAACTCACGCGCACCTACAACCCCGATGTCTGGCAGACGCTGGAGAACCTGGGGATCGGCCGGCTCGTGCTGCAGGTCGGGCGGGAGCGGGAAATCGTCAATATCTATCGCGCGAACGACGCCGCCCGCCGCCTGTCGGACGAGGATTTCGCGGCCATCCTCGCCTTCACCAAGAGCGCCTTCGAAATGGCCCTGGCGTTTCGATTGCAGGGCCGCAAGCCGCGCGCGAGCACCAGATCGGCGCCTACTCCGGAATGACTCAGCGCTGGATCGGTAGTTGGCGGCAAAGGCGGACGGCTACCTTTCCGCCACGATGAACAGGCGTCGGAACGGGAACAGGGTGCGGCCGTCCGCTCGCGCCGGGTAGGCGGCGCGCACGCGGATTCGGTAGTCGGACTCGAAGGCCGCGCGCTCGTCACCCTGCAATGCTTCCAGCAGCGGCACCAGCAGCGAGCCGCGGGTCCATTCCGCCACCGGATTGTCGCCGTCGAGAACGTGCAGATATTCTGTCTGCCAGATCTCCACACGCAGGGAGAGCGGTGCCAGCAGATCGTAGTAGTCCGACGCTGGCAATACGGGGGCAGTGCGCAGCAGCGGTGCCAGCCGGTCGCGCCACGGACCGGCCGCCGCGGCTTCGAAGGCGCAGGTGTGCGACGGTTCGCCGAAGTTGTCCGGCATCTGTATCGCCAGTACACCGCCCTGTCTTAGCTGCCGCAGGAGGTGCGGAAACAACCGTGGGTGATCGTCGAGCCAGTGCAGGGCGGCATTGGAGTAGACGAGATCCAAGGGCTGAAGCGAACTCCAGTGCGCCAGATCGGCATTCTGCCAGCGGATTGCGGAGACAGTCCGCGCGGCCTGCTCCAGCATCTGCGGCGAGTTGTCCACGCCGATGATGGCCGCGTCAGGCCAGCGTTCCTGCAGCACGCGGGTGACGTTGCCGGCGCCGCAGCCGAGGTCGACAATGGCGGCGGGGCGCTCGAGCGCAACGCGGGCGAGGAGGTCCAGCGCAGGGCGCACGCGCTCGCTGCCGAAGTTCAGATACTGGGTCGGATTCCAGGGCATCGTTTCGGACCCGGCCGCACACGTTGCCCGCCGCTGCGGCGCAGGGCTGTTCGAGGCGACGGCGTCGCGATCAGGATAGCACGCGTCGCACGGCCACCCCGGCCGGCGCATCACGAGAGCGACTTCCTGAGCGCCTGCGGCGACCGGGTTCTCGGCGAACCCGAAGTGGACGAGGATCGAGGCGAAATCCAGGGGCATACCGGGATTGAGCGATAATGCCGGGGATTCGACGCGCGGCCGCCGCGACTGGGCCGACGGCGTCGCAGGCAGCTCACTTGCACCGGAGAAACCATGGAATACATCGAAAACAGGACCTTCGACGAAATCAACATCGGCGATGGAGCCAGTCTCGAACGCACGCTGACGGAACACGACATCACTCTTTTCGCCGTGATGTCCGGCGACATCAACCCCGCCCACGTGGATCCGGAGTACGCGAAGAGCAGTCGCTTCCGCGAGGTGATCGGGCACGGCATGTGGAGCGGCGCGCTCATCTCCACCGTGCTCGGCACCGAGTTTCCCGGCCCCGGCACCATCTACCTTGGCCAGGATCTGCGCTTCCGCCGGCCGGTGAAGGTCGGGGACACGATCACCATCAACGTTCAGGCCACGGAAAAGGATGCGGCCAAGGGCAAGGTCGTCCTCAAGACCGAATGCGTGAACCAGGACGGGGAAGTGGTCGTGTCCGGCACCGCCGAAGTCATCGCACCGACGGAAAAAGTGCGGCGGGCGAAAATCGATCTCCCCATGATCCGCTTCGACGACAAGGAGGCGCGCTTCCGCGAGGTGATGGGGCGGGTCAAGGCGCTGCGCCTGTCCCCGGTGGCGGCGGCGATCGTCAGTCCGACCGACATCGAGACCCTCGCCGGAGCGGTGGCGGCGGCGGGCGAGGGCATCATCGCGCCGGTGCTGGTGGGCCCGGAAAACCTCATCCGCGAAGTGGCGGAGGAGGGCAAGCTGGACCTCCACGGCCTCAGGCTGGTCCCCACCGCCAACAACCGCGAAGCCGTCGCCATGGCGATCAAGCTGGCGCGCGAGGGCGAGGTCGAGGGAATCGTGAAGGGGAACGTGGCGCACGAGGACCTGATCGTGCCCCTGATTTCCGCCACCAAGGGCCTGCGCACCGAACGGCGGGTGAGCTACGTGCATGTGCTCGACGTGCCGACCTATCCGAAGCCGCTGTTCGTCACCGATTCGATGATCAACATCGCGCCCACCCTGAACGACAAGCGCGACATCTGCCAGAACGCGATCGATCTTGCCCACGCCCTCGGCATACCCGCGCCCAAGGTCGCGCTGCTGGCGGCGGTGGAAACCATCAATCCCAAGATGCAGGCCACGATCGATGCCGCCACCCTGTGCAAGATGGCGGAACGACGCCAGATCACGGGCGGCATCCTGGACGGGCCGCTGACCTTCGATCACGCGGTTTCGCTGCGCGCCGCGGAGACCACCGGAATCCGCTCGCCGGTGGCGGGACAGGCGGACATCCTGCTCGTGCCCGACCTCGAATCCGGCAACATGATCGCCAAGCAATTGGCCCAGCTTGCCGATGCCCTGTCCGCCGGCATCGTGCTCGGCGCGCGCGTGCCGGTGGCGCTCACCAGCCGCACCGACGACCGCCGCTCATGGCTCGCCAGCGCCATGCTCCTGCTTCTGGTGGCCCACACCTACCGCCGGGCGGCGGCGGGGGCGGTGCCCGGCTGATTCTCAAATGCTGCACCCGATCGCGCCAACCCCGGCGCGTTCGTCCGCGGCTTGTGCCACATCGCCCGGTTCGCCGGAGAAATCGAGCCAGAGGCGGATCTGCTCGTAGGCTTCGCGCCGGCTCAGCAGGTCCCAGTGGTTCATGCCGCAGCCCACCCATTGGCGGGACCGCGGAAACGACAGGGTCCGGGCAGGGTCCTGGTGGCGGCCCAGGGCGCTGGCGACGGGTACGATTCCGTCGCCAAGGAGCCGTCCGGCGAGGTCGTCCGGCCGCTTTCCCCGGGTGGCGGCCATCGCGTAGCATTCCACGCCTTCCGGTAGCGGCACCGCAGGCCGACGGTGGGGTATGGGGTGAAAGCGATCGCGCCCGTGCCACTCTTCGTCCAGCAGGCTGCCGTAGCGCAGATCGGTGATGCCGGCGCTGCGGATCTTTCCCAGTCGGGCGAAAGGTGCGGTGTAGGGGCTGACGCCGAGAAGGACGTCGATCCAGTTGCCGCCGCGCTCGAGCGGCGCTCCGTGGTGCGGCGTGCCGACGAAGACGAGCTTGGTCAGCCGTCGCGGCCAATCGTGGCCGGCGGCGCTCCCGTAATGCAAGGCGCTGCGGGCCACCAGACCGCCCATGCTGTGCGCCAGGATCACCAACTCCTCTACCGCCACCGGCCACTCGCGCAGCAGAGTTTCGAGCAGAGCGGCGAATTCGCGCCCGTTGGTCGAGATATGGCGGCCGCTGTTGTAGTGCAGATAGACGGGGGTGTAGCCCAGGTCCCGGGCGAGCGCCGTGCCGTGCCCGTGACCTTGCCGATGCCATTGCAGATCGTTCATGCACAGCCCGTGAACCAGCACCAGCAGCTTGCCGCCGGGCTGCGGGATCGCAGCGGACAGAGCCTCCCGGACCAGGTCCAGCGGGTGTCCGTCGCGGCGCAGGCGCATCGGTATCGCCAGCGGATTGTCGGTGACCGCCAGATAGTCCCCCAGCACCCCGTTCAGCGCAGCTATCACGGCTTCGCGGGCAGGCGAGGAACCCTCCCGTTCGAGCATCGGCCCGATCCGGGCGAGGAGGGCGTCGATTCCGCTTCCGACCAATCGGGTCACCCCGCGGATGCTCCGGTACACGAACCCGGTGATTCCCCGCGTCGCGCCATGCGCCGGCGTACCGAAGACACCCGGGACGCGGACGATGTTGTGATGCATGGCCTCCACCAGATCGGTCACGCCGGCGGTGGCGTCGATTGCCAGCCGGCTCAGTCCGCGCAAGTCGGAAGGACGAAGGTGTGTCTTTCTTTTCATGGTCGCCGGACGTGGCGCAATTGGACACCGGGTGTGCAGGAACTACGATCCGCGGTCCGCATGCACCCTTTGCTGGAGTCTGGGAAGAGTTCGGCCAACCGGCGTTCAGCGTTCCGCCAAGGGGACGTAGGATCGGCTCGGCTCGCCGGTGTAGCGCTGGCGCGGCCGGCTGATGTGATGATCCTGCCCCTCGATCATCTCTTTCCACTGGGAGATCCAGCCGACGGTGCGGCCGACCGCGAACAGGGCGGGAAACATGGCCGTCGGAAAACCCATCGCGCGCAGCATGATGCCCGAATAGTAGTCCACGTTCGGAAACAGCTTGCGCTGGACGAAATAATCGTCTTCCAGGGCGATGCGCTCCAGTTCCAGCGCCAGGTCGAACAGCGGCTCCTCCTTCCGGCCCAGTTCCGCCAGCACCTCGTGGCAGGATTCTCGCAGGATCGCGGCCCGCGGGTCGTAGTGCTTGTACACCCGGTGGCCGAAGCCGACGAGGCGGAACGGATCGTCCTTGTCCTTGGCGCGCTTGATGTACTGTCCGATGCGTTGCTTGCTGCCGATCTCCCGCAGCATGTTCACCACCGCCTCGTTGGCGCCGCCGTGGCCTGGGCCCCACAGGGCGGCGATGCCGGCCGCGACGCAGGCATACGGATTGGCATGGCTCGATCCGGCGATGCGCACCGTCGACGTCGAAGCATTCTGCTCGTGGTCGCCGTGCAGGACAAGAAAGCGGTTGATGGCCCGCGTCAGCACCGGATTCACCTCGTACTCTTCGGAGGGCATCCCGAAGCACATCTGCAGGAAATTCGACGCGTAGTCCAGGTCGTTGCGCGGGTACATGAAGGGCTGGCCCTGGGAATACTTCAGCGCCATGGCGCAGATCGTCGGCATCTTGGCGATCATGCGATGGGTCGCCACCATGCGCGCCTGGGGGTCGTTGATGTCGAGATTGTCGTGATAGAAGGCGCTGAGTGCGCCTACGGTACCGACCATCACCGCCATGGGATGTGCGTCTCGCCGAAAGCCCTCGAAGAACCGCTTGAACTGCTCGTGCAGCATGTTGTGGTGGCCGATCACGTGCTCCAACTCCTGGAGTTCCGCCCGGTTCGGCAGCTTGCCATAGAGGAGCAGGTGAGCGAACTCCAGGAAGCCGGCCTGCGCCGCCAGATCCTCGATCGGATAGCCCCGATGCAACAGGATGCCGCGTTCGCCGTCGATGAAGGTGATGGCCGAATCGCAACTGGCGGTGGACAGGAAACCCGGGTCATAGGCGAAGTAGCCGGTCTCGGCGTACAGGCGACGGATGTCGACCACCTTCGGGCCGTGCGTGCCGGCGAGTACGGGCAAGTCGTAGCGCGTTCCGTCGGCAAAGCTGATGGTTGCCGACTCGCCCGAGACGGGCGCGACGACCGCAAGATCGGAATGCTTGCGCTGCATGTGCGTGCCTCCTTCCATGGAACGGATCGTCCTGCTCCCTGATACCTGCGCAGCTGGCGCGGGTCCAGCTTCGGTGTTCCAGACCGCAGGTCCTGCCGGAACCGGAATACTACACGCAGCTTCGCGTGAGGCGGTGCCACGGAGGATTCGTGCATTCCCGAACTGCCGTGCGTCGGATCTGAACCATATTGGACATAATACAGATTATGCGCAGTAGCGGCAGGAGCTGCGCCTCATGGGGCGCTCTACCGCGCCCGAAGGATATTCGCGAGGTGACGACTTGTCGCGACCGTGCCACCGTCTGCGGTGCGGACGCAGCACTGATTGAACTACCGCACGGCTCCGGTCGGTATTCGCCCGAAGCCTTGCGGAGCGATGCGACGCTCAGTACGGAACGAACTCCCCGGTGCCTGTAGAAGTGCCGTTGCCGCGCACGACGATCCTGCCGCTATCGGTGGCGCGCTCGTTGCGCCGTGCGCCGCTCGTATGCGCAACGGAGTCATTGAGGAAGGTCGTCCCGTAGATCCATCCGGCGGTGTCGTAGAACAGCATCCGGTCATTGCCCGAACTGTAGCCGACGTCGGTCCATTGCCAGGCGCTCAGGTTGTACATCGCCGCACCCCAGAATCCCATCCTGAACTTGGTCGAGCCGATGTTGGTCGTCACTGCCTTGTTCAGTGCTGCGGTCGATACGCCCGCGACCCGCACCTCCTTGGCGCGCATGTACTGCAGCGCGCGGTCGGCCTTCTGCGCCCAGGCCTGGATCGACTGGTAGGCACCGCCCGCAACCAACCAGCTCTCAGCCAGGTAGATGTCCCCGGGGCCGAGCCGGCTTGGGCTGGGATGGCCGGCCTCGTCAACGTCGGCCAGCGCATCGTCGATGTTCCAGGCATTGATGAACACGGACATGCCCTGGCCGTGGACGTAATCGATGATTTCGTCCTGACGGGCGCGGGAGACGCCGTAATCGTAGCCGGCGTCGTCGAGGAAGATGCCGCTCGCACCCAGGGTGCGCCACTCGTCCACATAGCGCTCCATATCGGCCAGGAGCAGATTCTGGATCGTCACACCAAGATCGATGTACCCGAACACTTCCTTGCCCGCCTGGCGCAGCGTCGAGATGATGCTTGCCGCCGACCTGTTGTCGCCATGCTCGGGATGCTCGATACCGTCGCCCAGGACAACCAGATCGCAGCGCATGAACTGCGCTGCGGCACGAACGACATCACCTCCCGAACCATTCACATACGACGGCCAGCCATAGTAGATGCAGAGCTGGGAAGGCAGCAGCGCGGGCTCTGCGGCGAGCGCCGGTCCTGCCAAAAGGACGCCCGCGACAATGGCCAGGGTCGCCGCCGCGGCATCGAGAATCGTGCGCAACCGTAGAGTCATTTTGTCCTCCTGCCTGCTGAGAGCCGCCCGAAACCCGGGGATCCGGGACTCGACGTGTGGCCCGTGAGCCTCTTCTTGCGGCTGCTCGGAAGACCGGCTTTAACGCGAAAGACGCGCCAGCCACTCTCGAAGCTCCCCTCTCCCGCCGGGTGAGGGGCTGGGGGTGAGGGAAACGGTCATGGCGAGGCCTTTCACTATTTCGAGGTGGCTGGCGTTCCATGACCGTTAGCCTGGTACGCAGGGCGGGCCGGCACGAAACGGGCGAGGAACGCGCTGCCGGACCGGCAGCGTGGGCTGGAACATCGCGTCGGCAGTCGAATTACGGCTGCCCCGGGGTCATTCGCCCCTATCCCCTTCAAGCTGTTGGGCCGCCTCGGCGTCCACCATCCAAACCAGTCGCCCCTGGATCGGGGTGATCAGTTGTGCCGGCAGCCGCCTCGGATCGTGCGGTCCATGCAGCACGTCCCGCAGAATCTGAGCCTTGCCTTTGCCGGCCACCAGAAATGCCACGCAGGACGCGTTGTTGAATACCGGAACCGTGAGCGTGATGCGGTAGGAGGCGACACGCTCGGCGCGGTTGGCCACCACCAGCCGCCGGCGCCCTTCCAGTGCCGGGGTGCCGGGAAACAGGGATGCGGTGTGACCGTCCGTCCCCAGTCCGAGGAACGCCAGATCGAGGCGCGGGAAGTCGCTTCCGGACAGGCGGAAGAACTCCCGCAGCACCTGTTCGTATTCCCGTGCCGCTGCCTCCGCGTCCGGCACCTCGGCGCGGATGCGATGCACGTTCTCGGGGGGAACCGGCACCTTCGACAGCAGCGAGTCCCAGACCATGCGGTAGTTGCTGTCGGGATGATCGGGCGGCACGTGGCGCTCGTCGCCCCAGAAGAAGTGCATCTGCGTCCACGGCAGCGCAGCGCGCAGTTCCGGATCGTCGGCCAGCAGCGCGTACAAACCGCGCGGCGTCGAGCCGCCGGCCAGGGCCACGGAAAACGCTCCCTTCTGTTCCACCGCCTGCCGCACCAGGCGGGAAAACCGCAATGCCGCCGTGCGGTACAGGGAATCGAGATCGGGTTCGATACAGAGTTCAGGGCTCATGGGATGCCATCCTCATCCGCCGATCCGGCGCCAGGCGCGCCCGTCGCGCTCGATCAGCGCATCGGACTCCCTGGGGCCCCAGGTTCCAGCGGCGTAGTTGGGGAAGTTGCGCGGCGGCAGGGCCTGCCACAGGTCCAGCACCGGCGTCACCACGTTCCAGCCCGCCTCCACCATGTCGGCGCGCTGGAAGAGGGTCTGATCGCCGATCATGCAATCGTAGAGCAGGCGCTCGTAGCCGGTGCTGGGTGTGCAGCCGAAGTAGTCGGCATAACAGAATTCCATTTCCACGGCGCCTTGGCGCATGACCGGGCCGGGAACCTTGGCACCGAAGCGCAGCGAGATGCCTTCGCTCGGCTGAACCCGGATCACGAGTTGGTTGGCGGTCAGTTCGCCCGTCATCGTCTTGCGGAACAGCATGAACGGGGCGCGGCGGAACTGGATCACGATCTCGGTGGCGCGGCTGGCGAGCCGCTTGCCGGTACGCAGATAGAACGGCACGTCGGCCCAGCGCCAGTTGTCTACGTTAAGCTTGAGGGCGACGAAAGACTCGGTGGCGGAATCGGTTGCCACGTTCGCCTCGGCGCGGTAAGCCGGCGCGCGCTGCCCTTCCGCCAGACCTTCACCATACTGGCCGCGCACCGTCCGCGACAGCACATCCTCCGGCGTGAGCGGCGGGACGGCGTTGAGAACCTTCGCCTGCTCGTCGCGCACGGCGTTGGCATTGAAGGAGATCGGCGGCTCCATCGCCGTCAGCGACATGAGCTGGAAGAGATGGTTCGGCACCATGTCGCGCAGCGCCCCGGCCGTGTCGTAGTAGCCGCCGCGCGTTTCCACGCCCACGGTCTCGGCCGCGGTGATCTGCACGTGGTCGATGTAGCGCCGGTTCCAGATCGGTTCGAAGATGCCATTGCCGAAGCGAAACACCATCAGGTTCTGCACCGTCTCCTTGCCCAGGTAGTGATCGATGCGGTAGATCTGCCGCTCCGCCAGCACCAGCTTGATCTCGCGGTTCAAGGCGCGCGCCGATTCCAGGTCGCGTCCGAACGGCTTTTCCACGATGACGCGGCGCCACTGGCCTTCCTCCTCCCGCGTCAGCCCGGCGGCGCCGAGCTGGCGCACGATCTCGCCGAAGAAGCGCGGCGCGACCGCCAGATAGTAGAAGTGATTGGCCGGAGCGCCCTGCTCCCGGCCGACCTCGGCGATGCGCTCCCGCAGCCGGCGATAGGCTTCCGGGTCGTCCAGCGAGCCCTGGACATAGTGAATGCGGGCCGCCAGCCTCTCCCAGACGTCGGCGTCGACCGCGCCGGCGAAACCCCGGATCTCTTCGCCGAGCTGCTGGCGCAGCGTCTCGGTGGTGAGATCGCGGGTGGCGAAGCCGATGACGGCGAACCGTTCCGAGAGCAGGTTCTCCTTCGCCAGGTTGTACAGCGCCGGGATCAGCTTGCGCTTGGTCAGATCGCCGCTGGCGCCGAAGATCACCATGACGCATGGATCGGCGATCTGGCCCTGGGGCGGCGGCGCCGTTGCTGCATCGGCGCCGGTCATCCTGTCCCTTCCTCTTCGCTGTCGCAGACGATCATTGCCGTTTGCATCGGTTCTCCCCGTTCGGCTAGAGGCGGGCTCGTGTCCGGCGGCGGCCGGGAGGCGGTTACCGATCCGCTTCAAGGCCGGTTGCCCTCGGAGGGCGCACGGTACCACTACCTGGAATCGTTCGCCAGCAAGCCGTATGCGGACGTCACCGCCCTCCCCGGTCGCGCCGGGCACAAGCGGGGGGCAGCGGAGGCGCCAGACCGGTGGCGAGCGAAAATTTCCGCTACTCTTGCGCAATGATCGTCCTCTTCACCGACTTCGGTGCCGCCGACGTCTATGTGCCGCAACTCAAAGCGTCGCTGCTGTCCCATGCGGGTCGGCCGGTGACGATTCTCGATCTGCTGCACGAAGCGCCGGCCTTCCACATCCCTGCAGCGGCGCATCTCCTGGCCGCCCTGCAGGCGCAGGTTCCGGTCGAATCGGTGTTCCTGGCGGTGGTCGATCCCGGCGTCGGCAGCGCACGCGACGCGGTGGTGATCCGTGCCGATGACAAGTGGTTCGTCGGGCCGGACAACGGCCTGCTCGCGGTGGTGGCGGCGCGCGCCGCTTCGAGCCAGTGCTGGCGCATCGTCTGGCGCCCGGAACGGTTGTCGAATTCCTTCCATGGGCGCGACCTGTTTGCGCCGGTGGCGGCGTGGCTGGCGGACGGGCGGTTTCCGGCCGATAAACTGCAAGCCACGGACCGGCTCGCGATACAGCTCGGGGCGCAGGACCTGCCCCAGGTCATCTACATCGATCACTTCGGCAATGCCATGACCGGGCTGCGCGCCGGCAACCTGCCCCGCGAGGAACGCATCCAGGTCGCCGGGCGGTCCCTGGGCCATGCCCCCGTATTTTCCTCGGCGGCGCCCGGTGAGGCCTTCTGGTACGAAAACAGCATCGGGCTGGTGGAGATCGCGGTGAACCAGGGCAGTGCCGCCGCGCAACTGGGTCTGCGCGTCGGGGACGTCATCATCCGGCGGGGTTGAGCCCTTCCGGCGCGCCGCTCGCGGCCATTGCCCGGTGCGGCTGGTATAATTTCATCGTGATTCGCCGCCCGCCCTCCGGCCGGCGGCGTTTATTTTCCTGGCGGGGAACCCTGCCCCGCTGCGCGCCCAGACCGATGACCGCCACCGCTTTTCCTCCCGATCTCCTGCGCGACGTCGCGCGCCGGCGCACGTTCGCCATCATCTCCCACCCGGACGCCGGCAAGACCACCCTGACGGAGAAGCTTCTGCTGTTCGGCGGGGCGATCCAGATGGCAGGCACGGTCAAGTCGCGCAAGAGTTCGCGCCATGCGACCTCGGACTGGATGGAAGTGGAGAAGGAGCGCGGCATCTCGGTGACGAGCTCGGTGATGCAGTTCGGCTACGCCGGCCACACCATCAACCTGCTCGACACGCCGGGCCACGAGGATTTCTCCGAAGATACCTACCGCGTGCTCACCGCCGTGGACGCGGCGGTGATGGTGATCGACGCCGCCAAGGGCGTGGAGGCGCAGACCATCAAGCTGCTGGAGGTGTGCCGGCTGCGCAACACGCCGATCATCACCTTCGTCAACAAGCTGGACCGGGAAGTGCGCCCTCCGCTCGACCTGCTGGCGGAGATCGAGGCCGTGCTCAGGATCGACTGTGCGCCGGTGACGTGGCCCATCGGCATGGGCAAGGCCTTCCGCGGCGTCTATCACCTGCTGCACGAGCAGTTGATGCGTTTCACGCCGGGGGAGGAACGCGCCGGAGGCGAGACGGAACTGATCGAAGGCATCGCCAATCCCAAGCTGGATGCGCTGTTCCCGCTGGAAGTCGGGCAGTTGCGCGAGGACGTGGAGTTGATCCAGGCCGCCAGCCACCCCTTCGACATCACGGCCTTCCTCGCCGGCACCCAGACCGCGGTGTTCTTCGGCTCCGGCATCAACAATTTCGGCGTGCGCGAGATCCTGCAGGCCCTGGTCGAGTGGGCGCCGCCGCCCCAGGTGCGGGACGGCGGCAGCCGCATGGTGCAGCCGGCCGAGGCGCCGTTTTCCGGCTTCGTGTTCAAGATCCAGGCCAACATGGACCCCAGGCACCGCGACCGCATCGCTTTCTTCCGCGTCTGCTCCGGCCGCTACCAGCCGGGCATGAAGGTGCAGCACCAGCGCATCGGACGCGAGATGAAACTCGCCAACGCCCTGACCTTCATGGCCAACGAGCGGGTGGCGAGCGCCGACGCGGTGGCCGGCGACATCATCGGCATCCACAACCACGGCCAGTTGCAGATCGGCGACACGCTCACCGAAGGCGAGGCGCTCGGCTACAAGGGCATCCCCTATTTCGCGCCGGAGCTTTTTCGCGTCGCACGGCCGCGGGATCCGTTCAAAGCCAAACAGTTGCAGAAGGGTCTTCAGGAACTGGGTGAGGAAGGCGCGATCCAGGTGTTCGAGACCATCCACGGCAACACGCTGCTGCTGGGGGCCGTGGGGCCGCTGCAGTTCGAGATCGTCGCCCAGCGGCTGGCGGCCGAATACAAGGTGGACGCCCTCTACGACCCGGCAACCATCTCCACCGCGCGCTGGCTGACTTTTCCCGATGAAACGACGCGGCGCAACTTCGAGCGGGAACAGGCCGCGTCGATGGCCGCGGACGTGGACCACAACCCGGTGTTTCTGGCAACCAACAAATACAACCTGCAGGTGACGATGGAGCGCTGGCCCAAGGTCGGCTTCCACGCCACCCGCGAGCACGGGCAGCGCCTGGCGCATGCCTGAACCGGTTCCGCGGACACGGGCCGGCCCGCGCCGGGTGTCGATATTTCTGGTCCTTCTGCCGTTTCTGGGTTAAAAGAGGGAGCCGGGCAGCCCGGCCGGTAACCTGTCATCGCAGCATCCACCCGAGGAGAGCGCCAAATTGGCCAAAACGAATTTCGAGTTCCAGAAACGCCAGAAGGAATTGGAGAAGAAACGCAAGAAGGAAGAGAAGAAACAGCGCAAGCTGGAGAAGGTTTCAGTGCTGCCCGGGACCGACGTCCCTGCGGCTCCGGACGACGCGAACGACACTTCCCAGCCTCCTGAGCCGGCAGTGCAGGACGCCACCGCTGCGACTCCCGGTGCACAACCGGCGCCGCATCGCTGAACGGCGATCCCGCTTCCGCGTCAGCGCATCCGGTTCCCGTTCGCGCACGGTGGCGCCCGAGTGGCTTTCGGGAATCCGCCACCGCACCGACTGGACCGCCATCGCCAGGTAGCTAGCGACAGCAACCCGCCGGGGTCCGGTTCAGTGTCGCCAGGGGCTTGCTGTCGAAGGTGAGGCCGGTTGCCGCAGCCTCAGGCTAGGTGCCGTGCAGTCCCCGCAGTGCAACGGTCATGATCAGAAGGAGCGCCGCATTCGTGGTCAGTTCCTTCTGCGGCATGCGTACCGACGGAGACGGGAGCGTCCGCGCGGCCGCGAGCGGGGTTTGGGCAACCGGGATTGAGCCGGGGGCGCTCCGCAGGCGGTCTTGCGGCGGAACGAAGAGGCAGAGCAGGCTTACCACCAGCCCTTTGGCAAGGATTCGTCGCATCATCTGGCCGTCCTCCAGGTTGCGTGCCCACGAACGCGGTACCGCATACGACAGCAATGGACGCTATCGCGGCCGGCGACGCACTGCGTTGAGACAGGTGAACAGATCGCGCACGCTCGTGCCGGCAATGCTCGCCAGATGATGCGAATCGAGCGATCCTGCGGATTGCCCGATCATGCCACGATATTGCCCCGGAGCGGCGGCCGGTACGGCGGGCACGGAGTCGAACGTCCGGGCGTCACCTCTCCCCCGCCCTGTCCTGCCCTGATCGGCCGCAGAGCGGCGCGTCAGGTCGCCTGATTCGCCAACGCAGCCAATCCGGCCGGCGGGCGCGGCCCGCCCTACGACAGTTTCCCGGCAGCCCTGTGCAAACGAACGATCCGGTCGACTTGAGTTTCGATCCCCGTTTCTGCATAGTCCGGCCTCCGCTTTTCCTGCACCGACCGCCATGCTGCCTCCGATCGAACAACGCATCGCCGCCGAACTGTCCGCCAGCCCACGCCAGGTTGCCACGGCCGTCGCCCTGCTGGACGAAGGCGCGACCGTGCCCTTCATCGCTCGCTACCGCAAGGAGGCGACCGGCGGGTTGGACGACACGCAACTGCGGCTGCTGGAGGAGCGTCTCGGCTACCTGCGGGAACTGGAGGAACGCCGGACCGCGATCCTGGAGTCCATTGCCGAACAGGACAAGCTTACGCCCCAGTTGCGCGCCGAAATCGAGAATGCCGAGACCAAGCAGCGTCTGGAAGACCTGTACCTGCCCTACAAGCCGAAGCGGCGCACCAAGGCACAGATTGCGCGCGAGGCGGGCCTGCAGCCGCTCGCCGATCTCCTGCTGAGCGATCCGCAGCGCGAGCCCGAGACGGAGGCCGCGGCGTACGTGAGCGCGGAGAAGGGCGTGCCGGATGTCAAGGCGGCGCTGGAAGGCGCGCGCCAGATCCTGATGGAGCAGTTCGCCGAGGACGCGGAACTGCTCGGACGTCTGCGCAAGCACCTCGAAACCCATGGGGTGGTGGTCTCCGCCGTCGAAGCGGGCAAGGAGGAAGCAGGTGCCAAGTTCCGCGACTACTTCGCCTACCGCGAGCCGGTCAAGGACATCCCCTCGCACCGCGCTCTCGCCCTCCTGCGCGGTCGTCACGAGAGCGTGCTGCGGCTGTGGCTCAAGCTGGACGAGGAGCTCGACACCGATCCGCCGCCTTCGCCCAACTCCTGCGAGCGCATGATCGCGGCTCGCTTCGCCATCGCCGATCGCGGGCGGGCGGCCGACCGCTGGCTGGCGGAGACCGCTCGCTGGGCGTGGATGGCGAAGATCTCCCTGCACCTCGAATTGGAGCTGATGGGGGCGCTCCGCCAGCGCGCCGAGGAGGAGGCGATCCGCGTCTTCGCGCGCAATCTGCACGACCTGCTGCTCGCCGCCCCCGCCGGTCCCCGGCCCACCATCGGCCTCGACCCGGGGCTGCGCACCGGCGTCAAGGTGGCGGTGGTCGATGCCACGGGCAAACTGCTCGACACCGCCACCATCTTTCCCCACGAGCCGCGGCGCGACTGGGAAGGCGCCCTGCGCACCCTGGCCGAACTGGCGCGCAGGCACGACGCCGAACTGATCGCCATCGGCAACGGCACCGCTTCCCGCGAAACCGACCGCCTTGCCGCCGACCTGATCCGGCGTCACCCCGAACTCAAGCTCGCCAAGCTCGTCGTGTCCGAGGCCGGAGCGAGCGTGTACTCGGCCTCGGAGTTCGCGGCGCGGGAGTTTCCGCAGCTCGATGTCAGCCTGCGCGGCGCGGTGTCCATCGCACGGCGTCTGCAGGATCCGCTGGCGGAACTCGTCAAGATCGAGCCCAAGTCCATCGGCGTCGGCCAGTACCAGCACGACGTCAATCAGGCCCGGCTCGCCCGCGCGCTGGACGCGGTGGTGGAGGACTGCGTCAATGCCGTCGGGGTGGACGTGAATACCGCTTCGGTACCGCTGCTGACTCGCGTCTCGGGCCTGAACGCAGGGCTGGCGGCCCACATCGTCGCCCATCGCGACGCCAACGGCCCCTTCCGCAACCGCCGCGACCTGATCAAGGTGCCGCGTCTGGGCGACAAGACCTTCGAGCAGGCCGCCGGCTTCCTGCGCATCATGAGCGGCGACGATCCACTCGACGCCTCGGCGGTTCACCCCGAGGCCTATCCGCTGGTGGAGCGCATCCTCGCCGGGGTAAAGAAAGGCATACGAGAAGTCATCGGCGACGGCCGCTTTCTCAGGTCCCTGAACCCGGCCGACTACACCGACCCGCGCTTCGGTCTGCCGACGGTCCAGGACATCCTGCGCGAACTGGAGAAGCCGGGACGCGATCCGCGCCCCGAGTTCAGGACCGCCGCTTTCCGCGACGGCATCGAGAACCTCAAGGATCTGGAGGTCGGCATGGTGCTCGAAGGCGTCGTTACCAACGTCGCCAACTTCGGCGCCTTCGTGGACATCGGCGTGCATCAGGACGGACTGGTGCATATCTCTGCACTCGCCCGAAAATTCGTCAAGGATCCGCGCACCGTGGTCAAGGCGGGCGACATCGTGAAGGTCAAGGTGCTGGAGGTGGATCTGCAGCGCAAGCGCATCGCCCTTACGATGCGCCTGGACGACGCGGCCGCGCCGGAAGCCCGGACCGCCGGAACGCCCGCGCCGACGAAGCAGAAGGTCAAACCATCGCGCGCGCAGCCGGCTGGGGCGATGGCCGAGGCCTTTTCCCGGCTCCAGGCGAAGCGCTGATGCTGCAAGCGTCGACGCAATGACGGGTCGAACGGGAGTCTTGCTCTGACCGACAGGGATTGCGCGCGGCTATCATGAACTCATGAAGACAACAATCCATCTCCACGGCAAACCGGTTGCGGTCGAATTGAGCGAGGCGGCGCTGCGTGCTCTCGAACAGCGCAGCGAGCCGCTGCAGGTTGAGATCCACCTGATATTCGGCTGCATGATCGCCAAGCGCGTCTGGTTCGGGCAGGAGGCGCGGCCGGGCGCGGTCCAGGTCACGCCCCGGCTCGGAGTGAGTTTCCGTACGGTGCGCTACGAAAAGTCGTGCCGCTTCGCCGACATCGACGCCGGCGCGGTGCCTTCGGATTTTCCGATGGTCGCGAACCGGCACAACTTCGTTCCTGACCTGGTGCGCATCGACCACCGCGCCGGCAAGTGGGTCGGTGATTTCACCTACTCGACCGACCTCCTGCGCGCCCAGGCGCGCGCCTGATCGTATCGGCGAGCGGGCGAGCGCCCCGGAAGTTCAGGTCATCAAGGGCTTGTAGCGGATACGGTGCGGCCGGTCGGCGTCCTCGCCCAGGCGGTGGCGCCGGTCGTCCATGTAATCCGCATAGTTGCCCTCGAACCAGACGGCCTGGCTGTCGCCCTCGAAGGCGAGAATGTGGGTGGCAATGCGGTCGAGGAACCAGCGATCGTGCGAAATCACCACGGCGCAGCCGGGAAAGTCGAGCAGCGCCTGTTCCAGGGCGCGCAGCGTCTCGACGTCGAGGTCGTTGGTCGGCTCGTCGAGCAGCAGCACGTTGCCGCCGTTCTTCAGCAGTTTGGCCAGATGAACGCGGTTGCGCTCGCCGCCGGACAGATCGCCGACGAATTTCTGCTGGTCGGTGCCGCGGAAGTTGAAGCGCGCGGCATAGCCGCGGCTCGGCGTCTGGTAGTTGCCGACCTGCACCATGTCCAGGCCATCGGAGATCTCCTCCCAGACCGTCTTCTTCGGATCGAGCGCGTCGCGGCTCTGATCCACGTAGGACAGCTTCACCGTGTCCCCGATGCGCAGGGTGCCGCCATCCGGCTTCTCCTGTCCCACCAGCATGCGGAACAGCGTGGTCTTGCCGGCGCCGTTGGGTCCGATGACGCCGACGATGCCGCCCGGCGGCAGGCGAAAGCCGAGCCCGTCGAACAGCAGCTTGTCGCCGAAGCTCTTGCGCAGGCCTTCCGCTTCGATCACCAGGTCGCCCAGGCGCGGCCCGGGGGGAATGTAGATTTCGTTGGTCTCGTTGCGCGCCTGGTATTCCTGGGACGCCAGCTCGTCGAAGCGCGCCAGACGCGCCTTGCTCTTGGCCTGGCGGCCCTTGGGGTTGGACCGCACCCATTCCAGTTCCTGCTGCATCGCCTTGATGCGCGCGCCTTCCTGCTTGGATTCGAGCTCCAGCCGCTTCTCCTTCTGCTCCAGCCAGGACGAGTAGTTGCCCTGCCACGGAATGCCGTGGCCGCGGTCCAGTTCCAGGATCCAGCCGGCGACGTTGTCCAGGAAGTAGCGGTCGTGGGTGACGGCGATGACGGTGCCGGGGTAACGTTCCAGATAGTGCTCCAGCCATTCCACCGACACGGCGTCCAGGTGGTTGGTCGGCTCGTCGAGCAGCAGCATGTCCGGCTCCGAGAGCAGCAGGCGGCACAGCGCCACGCGCCTGCGCTCGCCGCCGGAGAGCTTGCTGACGTCCGCCTCCCACGGCGGCAGGCGCAGCGCGTCGGCGGCGATTTCCAGCCGGCGGTCGATTTCCCACCCCTGGGCGGCGTCGATGCGGTGCCTGCAGGTCGCCCTGCTCCTCCAGCAGCTTGTTCATCTCCTCGTCGTCCATCGGCTCGGCGAAGCGCTCGCTGATGGCATTGAAGCGATGGACCAGATCGAGCACGGCGGCGACCCCCTCCTCCACGTTGCCGCGCACGTTTTTCGCCGCATCGAGCTGCGGCTCCTGGGACAGAAGGCCGACCCGGAGGTTGGGCATGGGCACGGCCTCACCGTCGTACTCCCGGTCCACGCCGGCCATGATGCGCAGCAGGCTCGACTTGCCCGAGCCGTTCAGGCCGAGCACGCCGATCTTGGCGCCCGGAAAGAAGCACAGCGAGATGTCCTTGAGGATGACACGCTTGGGCGGCACGACCTTGCTCACCCGGTTCATGGTGTAAACGTACTGGGCCATCGATTTCGCCGGGCGGAGTTGCCGGCACGAGTTGGGAGAGCGCCGGATTATGCAGGAACGGGCGGCGCGATGCACGCCGCCCAGAACTCGCGCCGTGCGGCGGCGTCGGATTGCGCCACAGTGCCTTTGGACCTGCCGGTGAAACGGCGCAAAATAGCGCGCTGGCAGATGGGAGCACCAACGCGGAAGTACCAGCCTGCGGCACGGGCACGGGATCAGGCATCCGTCCCGGCGTCGGATGAACGAATCGAATAGGCGCACCACAATGAACCGCTCCGAACGCGCTCTGCGAGCACTGAGCGCCGGCAATCGCACGCTGTTGCGTGCCACGGACGAACCGCAACTGCTGCAGGACATGTGCCGCGTGATCGTGGAAACGGGCGGCTATGCCACGGCCTGGGTCGGCTATGCCGAGCACGACCCGCAGAAGACGATCCGGGTGATGGCCGTCCACGGCTTCGACGGCGACCCATCGCAATCTCCCTACTTCACCTGGGCGGACAGCGAGGAAGGCCACACCACCGCCGGCAGCGCCATCCGCAGCGGGCAGGCGGCGATCGGCCGGCACATCCTGACGGACCCGCAGCTGCCGCCCCAATGGCGCGAGGAAGCGAGACGGCGCGGTTACGCCTCAGTCAGCTCGTTTCCACTGAGCATCGACGGTCAGGTGATCGGCAACCTCACCGTCTTCGCGGCGGAGCCGGACGCTTTCGACGCGGGTGAAGTGGAACTGCTGAGCGAACTGGCGAGCGATCTCACTTTCGGCATCAAGGCCTTGCGCGCGAACCTGGAGCGCGCCCGGGCCGTGACGCAGCACAAGCGCACCGACCGCGGCTTGAGAACGCTGAGCGCCGGTAATCGCACGGTGCTGCGGGCGACCGAGGAGCAACAACTGCTGCAGGACATGTGTCGCGTCATCGTGGACGTCGGCGGCTATCGCACGGCCTGGATCGGTTATGCCGAGAACGACGCCGAGAAGACGATTCGCCCCGTGGCCTACGCCGGGTTCGAGGGTGAGCCCGAGCAGGCACCCCGATTCAGTTGGGCCGACAGCGGGCAGGGAAACACCGCGACGGCGATCGCCATCCGCAGCGGCCAACCCTGCATCGGCAGGAGGCTGTTCAGCGACCCCGATGTCGAGCCGGCGTGGCGCGAGGAAGCGCAGCGGCGCGGCTATGCCTCGGTGAGCGCGTATCCGCTATTCGTCGAGGGCATCATCCTGGGCAGCCTGACCATCTATGCCGCCGAGCCGGACGCCTTTGACGAGGCGGAGGGAAAACTGCTGGGCGAGATGGCCGACGATCTGGCCTTTGGCATTGCCACGCTGCGGCTGCGGGCGCGTCACCAAAAGGACGAGGAGACCATCGAGCGCATGGCCTACTTCGATCCCCTCACCGGTCTTCCCAACCGCGCCCGCCTCGACGACCTGCTGGCGGAGGCCATCGCCGCGGCGCGCCTGCAGAACCGCCCGCTGGCGCTGCTGGTGCTGGACGTGGACCGCTTCCGCCAGATCAACGAGGTTATCGGCTACGCTCGCGGCGACAAGCTGCTCCGCGGCGTCGGGCAGCGCCTGCAGGGTGTGCTGGCACCACCGGCGATGCTCGCACACCTCGGTCGGGACGAATTCGCCATCCTGCTGCCGAAAGCTGACGCCAATCGGGCGACGGAGACGGCGCAGCGCATTCTCAACGCATTCGAGGAACCGTTCGACCTGACGGACATCCGCGTCGAGGTCCGGGCCAGCATGGGCATCTCGCTCTTTCCCGGCCACGGCACCGATCCCGAACTGCTGCTCCTGCGTGCCGATTCCGCCGTCACCCAGGCCAAACGCGCGCACACCGGCTACGCGCTGTTTCGCGGCGATACGGAACCGGAGAACCGCCGCCGTCTCAGCCTGGTCGGCGACCTTCGCCGGGCCATCGAAGGCAACGAACTGCTGCTCTACTATCAGCCCAAGATCGACATGCGCAGCGGCCTGCTGTGCGGCGCCGAGGCCCTGGTGCGCTGGCAGCATCCCGATCTCGGACTCGTATCGCCGGACAAGTTCATTCCCCTGGCGGAGCACACCGGCCTCATCCAGCCTCTCACGCACTGGGTCGTGAATACGGCGCTCGGCCAGTGCTACGCGTGGCACGAGACGGGATTGCACACGCCGCTGGCGGTCAACCTGTCCATGCCCAATCTGCGCGATCCCCGGCTCCCCGGCCGCATCGCCGGCATCCTGACGACCTGGGGCGCCAAGCCGGACTGGCTGCAGATCGAGGTCACGGAGACCAGCCTGATGGAGGACCCGGCGGGCACCCTGGAGGTGCTGAGACGGCTGAGCAACATGGGCATGAAGATCTTCGTGGACGACTTCGGCACCGGCTATTCGTCGCTCAGCTACCTGCAGAAGCTTCCCATCGACGCCATCAAGATCGACAAGTCCTTCGTCCTCGGTGTGACCGACGACGAGGATTCTCTCGTCATCGTGCGCTCCACGATCGATCTGGCCCACGATCTGGGCCTCAAGGTGGTGGCGGAGGGAGTGGAGACGCAGGAAATCTGGGAACAACTGGCCGCCCTGGGTTGCGACGACGCCCAGGGCACCTACATCAGCGAACCGATTCCGGCCGCCCAGTTCCTCGACTGGCAGAAGCAGTGGCAGTGGCCGAAGCGGTAGGGGGATACGTCACGGGCAGGCGCATCCGCCCGCCGCCACCGCCTGCGACATGCGCGCGACCGCCTGCGCCAGGGTAGTGCGGGCACAGCCGAAATTGAGCCGGACGAAGCCCGGCGCGCCGAAATCGGCACCGTCCGAAAGGCCGACGCCGGCCGCCTCGAAGAAAGCGGCCGGATTTTCCAGATTCAGGCCAGTGGCGTCGATCCACGCCAGATAGGTGGCTTCGACGGGCGTGGTCCGCAGGCCCGGAATGGCGTCGATCGCATTGCACACATACTCGGCGTTGCCGCGCAGGTAGTCGATCAGCGCGCGGCGCCACGGTTCGCCGTGGCGATACGCCGCCTCCGCCGCGGCGTAGCCGAGCACATTGACGTGGGGCACGATGCCGCGCATGACATCCAGGAAGCGCCGCCGCAGACCGGCATCCGGGATCACGGCGAAGGCACAACCGAGCCCCGGAATGTTGTAGGTCTTGCTCGGCGCCATGAGCGTGATGCAGCGCCGCGCCACCGCTTCGTCGAGGGCGGCGATGGGCCGGTGCTCGCAAGCCGGATCGAGCACCAGTCCGGCATGGATCTCGTCGGAACAGAGGATCAGATCATGGCGCTCGGCGATCGCCGCCACCTGCTCCAGTTCGGCGCGCGTGAATGCGCGGCCCACCGGGTTGTGCGGATTGCACAGCATGAACAGGCGCGTGTGCGGCGTAATCGCTTCCTCGACGCGGGCGAAATCCCACTCCCAGCGCGCGCCCCGGCGTTGCAGCGGTGCGGTGACGACTTCGCGCCGGCTCAGGCGCGGCGCGGACAGGAACGGCGGATAGATGGGCGTGGCGGTGAAGACGCCGTCGCCGGATTCGCCCACGGCGCGGCAGGCCACGTTCAGTCCCGTCACCAGGCCCGGCAGCCACACCAGCCAGCCCGGTTCGATGCGCCAAGCGTGGTCTCGCGCCAAGGCTTCGACGACCGCCTCGGCGAGCGTTTGGGGCGGATCGCCGTAGCCGAACACGCCGTGGCCTGCGCGCCGGTGCAGCGCCTCGATCACGGCCGGGGGCGCTGCGAAGTCCATGTCCGCCACCCACATCGGCAGCACATCGCGCCCGGCATACTTGCCCCACTTGCTGCTGTCCGTGCCGCGCCGGTCGATCGGCGTGTCGAAGTCGAACCCCATGCGCCCTGCCCCCGTTGGTCGGATCAGCGCCGGATTTTCCCACGATCCCGCCGCGGCTTGCCGAAATGCCGCCCACGCGTGCACACTCCTCGATTTTTCGCCGATGACCACGCCCTATCACCTGCGCCTCGACGGCCGCGCCATGGCGCTCATGGTTCTGTTGTGTGCGCTGTGGGGCGTGCAGCAGGTGGCGATCAAGGTGGCGGTGGAATCGATCCCGCCGCTGCTGCAAGCGGGTCTGCGCTCCGCCGGCGCGGTGCTGCTGGTGTGGGTTTGGGCGCGCTGGCGCAGGATTGCGCTGTTCGAGCGTGACGGCTCGCTATGGCCCGGACTGCTGGCGGGCGCCCTGTTCGCCGCCGAATTCGCCCTGCTCTACATCGGCCTGCAGCATACTGCCGCCTCCCGCGGCGTGCTGTTCCTCTACACCGCGCCGTTCATCGTCGCCGCCGGAGCCCACCGCTTCCTGCCGGGCGAGCGTCTGCGCGGACTGCAGGCGCTCGGATTCCTGTGCGCCTTCGGCGGCGTGGTCCTGGCGTTTTCCGGCGCGCTGCGCGGCGGAACCGGCGACACCCTCCTCGGCGACAGCCTCTGCCTCGCCGCCGCCGTGTTGTGGGGCGCCACGACGCTGGTGATCAAGGGCAGCCGCCTGCGCACCATCGCTCCGGCCAAGACCTTGTTCTATCAGCTTGCGGTGTCCGCTCTCGCCTTGCCGGCCGTGTCGTGGCTGCTCGGCGAAGCAGCGGCGGTTCGCGCCACGCCGCTGGCGCTGGCATCGATGGCCTACCAGATCGTGATCGTGGCCTTTGCCAGCTATCTTGCCTGGTTCTGGCTGGTCGCCCACTATCCGGCCGGCCGGCTGTCGGCATTCTCGTTCCTGACTCCCCTGTTCGGGCTGGTCGCGGGACTGGTCCTCCTGCGCGAGCCGGCGTCGGCCTCGCTGCTCGCGGCCCTGGCACTGGTGTGTGCCGGCATCTATCTGGTGAATCGGCCGCTGCCCGCAGGCCGCGGGTAGGTCGGATCGCGCGCCGGAGGCGCGCATCCGACATCGACCACGAGGTTGCGACCCCCAGGGGCGGTCGGACCCGCCCGCTGCGCGGGCCTGGGTCGCGCTACCTGAGCGCCGTCGGCTTCACCTTCTCCGGCAGCAGGCAGCCTTTGCGGGCGCGGTGCAGCCGGTACTTGCCGATGTCCTTCGCACCCACCTGCACCACCTTGACCTTGCCGCCGCGGCCGATGCCTTCGACGGCGATGGTTTGCGCCAGGGTGACGATAGCTGCCGCCAGCGCCTCGCCCTCGTCCAGGCCCATGATGACGACACCGCGGCCGCCGGACTGCACCTTCATTTCCTCGCGGCCGAAGATCAGCAGGCGGCCCTTTTCCGACACGGCGGCAATGGCATCGCCCAGCGCCTTGGCGGGAACGAGGACGCGCTCGCCCTTGTCCAGCGATCATGAAGGCCTTGCCGGCGCGGTTGCGCGACACGAGGTCGGCGATGCTGGCGATGAAGCCGTAGCCGCCCGAATTGGCGAACACGTACTGCGTCTCCGGCGCGTCGGTCAGCGCCTGCGCCAGCTTGGCGCCATCCTGGAACTCGATCAGCGTCGTCAGCGGCACGCCGTCGCCGCGTCCGCCGGGCAGGTCGGCGACGCGCACGCTGTAGGCGCGGCCTTGCTGTCGATGATCACCAGCGGCCAGACCGTGCGCGATCTCCGCCACCAGGAAGGGGAAGTCGCCGGTCTTGTAGGCGATGGTGGTCGGGATCGATGCCGTGGCCCTGGCGCGCGCGCACCCAGCCGTTCTGCGAGACGATCACCGTCACCGGCTCGTCGGGGATCGCCGACTTCGGCGGTCGCGGTCGGGGGCCTCGGCTTCGATCAGCGTGCGGCGCTCGTCGCCGTACTTCTTCGCGTCCTCGGTGATTTCCTTGACGACCAGCTTGGTCAGTTCCTTGCGGTCGCCGAGGATCTTCTGCAGTCGCCGCGCTTCCTCGCGCAGTTCGCCGCGTTCCTTCTCGATCTTGATGCCTTCCAGCCGCGCCAACTGGCGCAGGCGGATCTCGAGAATGTCCTCGGCCTGGATCTCGGTGAGCCCGAACCTGGCCATCAGGTCGGCCTTCGGCTCGTCCGATTCGCGGATGCAGCGGATCACTTCCTCGATGCGCAGGAACGCGATCAGGCGGCCTTCGAGGATGTGCAGGCGGCGCTCGACTTCGCCCAGGCGATGGCGCGCTGCGCCGCTCGACGGTGGCGTGGCGGAACTCGATCCACTCGTGCAGCGATGGGCAGCAGCGGCTTCTGCTGCGGCCGGCCGTCGCGGCCGATCATGGTCATGTTGACCGACACGCTGGTTTCGAGGCTGGTGTGGGCCAGCAGCACGGCCATGAACTCCTCCTGCGACATCGCGAGGTGCGCGGCTCCAGCACGATGCGCACCGGCGCCTTGTCGCTGGATTCGTCGCGCACGGAATCGAGCACGCCGAGCATCACCTGCTTGAGGTTCTTCTGCTCCTGCGAGACGTCCTTCTTGCCGGCGCGCGGCTGCGGGTTGGTGACGGCCTCGATCTCGGACAGCACCGCCGCGCATCGACACGCCGTGCGGCAGTTCCTCGACGATGACGCGCCACTGGCCGCGGGCCAGATCCTCGATGCGCCAGCGCGCGCGCATGCGCAGCGAGCCGCGCCCCGTCGCGTAGGCGTCGCGGATGCCTGCGGCTGGGAGATGATCTGGCCGCCGCCGGGGAAGTCCGGTCCCGGCAGCAGGCGCAGCACTTCGTCCAGCGTCGCCTCCGGCTTCCGGATCAGCAGCTTCACCGCCTCGCGCGACTTCGCGCAGGTTGTGCGGCGGAATCTCCGTGGCCATGCCGACCGCGATGCCCGAGGCGCCGTTGAGCAGCACGAAGGGCAGGCGCGCCGGCATCAGTTGCGGCTCGCTCATGGTGCCGTCGTAGTTGGCACGAAGTCCACCGTGCCGCGGTCGAGCTCGGAGAGCAGCAGTTCGGCGATCGGCGTCAGCCGGCACTCGGTGTAGCGCATCGCCGCGGCGCCGTCGCCGTCGCGCGAGCCGAAGTTGCCCTGGCCGTCGACCAGCGGATAGCGCAGCGAGAAGTCCTGCGCCACGCGCACCATGGCGTCGTAGACGCTGGTGTCGCCGTGCGGGTGGTACTTGCCGATCACGTCGCCGACCACGCGCGCCGACTTCACGTGCTTGGCGGTCGGCGGCAGGCGCATCTCGTTCATCGCGAACAGGATGCGCCGCTGCACCGGCTTCAGGCCGTCCTCGACCTGCGGCAGCGCGCGCGACCGCACCACGCTCATCGCGTAGGCGAGATAGGCCCGCTCGGCGTAACGGTCGAGCGGCAGCGAGTTGCCGTTTTCCTCCGCTGGCGCGGGGGGCGCAGGAGGCGGCGGCAGGTTGTCGAAGAGGTCGGGGGTTTCGTTCATGGGATCACCGAGGCCGGGAGACGCCTCACTCCTCTTCGAAATAGTCCGAGTCGATGCGCTTGACGATGTAGGCAGCACCCGCCGCGACGCCGACATCGAAATCGATCATCAGGTTGGCGATGGCGTTGCCGTCCAGCAGAACCACCTTGGTATCGATGCGGGAGGCATAGTCGGCGGCCTCGCCGGTAAACGAGGAGGTCGTGATGAAGACGCCTTTGCGCGCACGCTGGCCCTGCAGCGCCCCGACGAATCTCTGAATCTCGGGGCGGCCGACGCTGCCCTGCCAGCGTTTGGCCTGGATGTAGATCACGTCGAGGCCGAGCCGGTCCTCCTTGATGATGCCGTCGATGCCGCCATCGCCGCTCTGCCCGATCCGCTCCCCGGCGTCGCGTCGCGAACCGCCATACCCCATCTTCACCAGCAGCTCCACCACGAGGCGCTCGAAGAACTCGGGCGAGCACGCCTGGACCCGCGCCAGCAGTCTCCTGGGCAAGGCCCTGGCGGATGGTCTGGTAGGCGCTCTCCAGCGCTTCCTCCGGCGTTTCCACGGTCTGCGTCGTCGCATCCGTTACCGGGACGGATCCGTTTTCCCTCGTCCTCCTCGACTGGTTGCGAAACTCGACGAACTCGGGAAAGCGTTCGAGAAACTCGTTGTCGATGCGGTCCGGATTGTCGCTCGATGACTTCCCTGACCCCGAGCGGTAACGGAGAACGCCCCCGGTGCGGCTTCTTTTCAAGCAGACCGGCCTTCCTAAGATAGAAACTCGCCCAGCCGACCCGGTTCGTGAACAGTGCTTGTCTGCCGCTCGGCAGGAGTTCCGACCGCTCCTGCGGCGACAGGCCAAACTCTCCCGCCAGATGCTCGACCGCTTCGCGGAATGTGTGCGTCTGGCCGTCCGAGGCGAACTTCAGAAGCGGCAGCATTACGGTCTGGTAGTCAGGAATCGTCATATGTCGTTGCTCAAGTCTAACTGTCGCAATTTCCTTCTTGCCAGCCGGTGCGCTCGGTCTCGGCGTCGCCAAACCAGGTCAGTTGCGCCACGGCGTTGGAATCGTCCTATCTAGCCCAGTTCTCGACTGCCAGACCGGGCGCGCGATCGAATTCACGCGTGTTGTTCGTCACCAGGACGCACGAGAGTGCCAGGGCGTGGGCGGCAATCTGGGTGTCGAGTGGGCCGATGGGCGTACCGGCGCCCTCGAGTTGGCTGCGCAGGTCACCGTAGAACCACGCCGCCCGTTCGTCGAAGGGAGCGATCTCCAGCGGCAGGAGAAACCGCTCCAGGGCCGCGCGGTTGCGCTCCGATCCGCTCTTCGCCACTCCATAGGCGAGTTCCGCCGCCGTAACGGCGGAAATGCCGACGTCCCCGAGATGGTGTTCCTTGAGTCGAGCAAGCACCTGTGGCGGATCGTTCTTGATGAGGTAGATGCAGATGTTCGTGTCGAGCATGAACCTCACGACGAAAAGTCCTCGCGCACTTGTGGGCCGGGTTGCTCACGCTCGATGGAAAATCCCGGCTCGAAGGACTTGAGCGCTTCTTCGAGGATCTCCCAACCCTTGTCGCGCGGCAGCAAGACGACGGCTTTGCCGATGCGCTTGATGAACACCTCGTCGCCTTCGAAGCGGAACTCCTTGGGCAGGCGCACAGCCTGGCTGCGCCCGTTAGTGAAGAGTTTGGCGATCTGCACGATACGTGCTCCAACTGGAATATACCAAACAGTCTATACCATGGCCGCAGCGCTTGGAAGACCCCGTTCGTGCGGCCTGTCCGTCACGCCCCCCGGATCAGCGCGATCAAGTCGTCGGTGGAAGGCAGCGCCGCGGCATCGCCCTCGGCCAGGATGCTGTCGGCCAGGGCGCGCTTGTCGTGGTGCAGCTCGACGATGCGCTCCTCGATCGTGCCCTTGGTCACCAGCCGGTAGACGGTGACCGGGCGCTGCTGGCCGATGCGGTGGGCGCGGCCCATGGCCTGGTCTTCGGCGGCGGGGTTCCACCACGGGTCGGTGATCACCACGTAGTCGGCGGCGGTGAGGTTGAGGCCGATAGCCGCCGGCCTTGAGGCTGATCAGGAACAGGTCGCCCTCGCCCGGCCTGGAAGGCGGCGACGCGGCGCGTGCGCTCGGCCGCCGGCGTGGCGCCGTCGAGATACTGGTAGCGGATGCCGGCGGCATCGAGCGGCACGCGCAGCAGCGTCAGGAAATCGACGAACTGGCTGAACACCAGCGCCTTGTGGCCGTTGGCGGCCAGCTCCGCGGCCAGTTCGGCGAAGGCCTGCACCTTGGCGCCGACGATGCCGAACTCGGGGCTGGGCAGGCGCGGATCGCAGGCGGCGCGGCGCAGCCGGGTGAGCTGGGCGAGGATGTTGAACCGCGCCTGCGCCGCGGGCGCGGTGTCCAGCGCCTGCGGCGACCTCGGCCACCGCCTCGCGCCGCAGCGCCTCGTAGTGGGCGGCTTCGGCGGCATCCGGCGCGACGGCGACGATCAGCTCGGTGCGCGGCGGCAGCTCCGGCAGCACCTGGGCCTTGGTCCGGCGCAGCACGAAGGGCGCGATGAGCCGCCGCAGCAGGTGCTGCGCGTCGCGGTCGCGGTTGCGCTCGATCGGGCACGGCGAAGCGCTCGTTGAAGCGCGATGCCGCGGCCCAGCAGGCCGGGATTGGCGAAGCGCATGATCGACCACAGTTCCGCCAGCCGGTTTTCCACCGGCGTGCCGGACAGCGCCGAGGCGGAAGTCGGCCTCGCAGCTCGAACACCGCCTGGCTGCGCTTGGCGGCGGCGTTCTTGATCGCCTGCGCCTCGTCGGCGACGACGCGTGTGCCAGGTGCGCGCCGGCGAAGCGCTCCTGCGCCTGCAGCAGCAGCGTGTAGGAGACGATCACCACGTCCATGGCGCCGGCGCCGGCGACCAGCGCCTTCGCGGTCGCCCTCGCCGTAGAGTTGCACGTTGAGCGCTGGGCGCGAAGCGCTGCGCCTCGGCCAGCCAGTTGCCGCAGACCGAGGTCGGCGCGACCACCAGCGCCGGCCCGCCGGCGCCGCGGGCGAGCAGCACGGCCAGCGCCTGCACCGTCTTGCCCAGGCCCATGTCGTCGGCCAGGCAGCCGCCCAGACCCGCGGCCGCCAGGCGCATCGCCCACAGGTAGCCGTCCTCCTGGTAGGGCCGCAGTTCGGCCTGCGAGCGCCCTGGGCAGCGGCGGCGACTCGTCCTGGGCGGCGCGCAGCCGGTCGATGGCGGCGCGGAAACTGGCGTCGGCCTGCGACCGGTACGCCCTCCAGCACTTCGTCCAGCCAGGCGGCGGCGGCCTGCGCGATGCGCGCGCCGTGGCGGTCGGTTTCCGCCACCGCCGCCAGTTCGGCCAGCCGCTGCTTGAGCGAGCGTGTGAGCGCCGCGTATACGCCCTCGCCCATGGCCACGAAGCGGCTGCGGCCGCGGGCGGCGGCCAGCAGCGCTTCCAGTTCCAGCACCCGGCCTTCGTCGATCGCCGCCTGCCCGCTGATGCGGAACCAGTCGCGCTGGCCCTGCACCGTCAGGGCGAGCTGCGGTCCGTCCACGCGTCACCACGCGCACGCTCTTGCCCTTGGGCCAGTCCACGGCCGCCACCGCCGCCAGCGTGGGCAGGGCTTCCACCATGCTCAGCGCCTGCTCGGGATCGTCGACCACGCCACTCCGCCGCTGCGTCCTCGCCTGCGACGTCGTCGAGGAAGGGCAAGAGCGTCGAGCACCGCATTCAGGGCGGCGCGCTCGGCGGCAAGATCGCGCCGCGTGCCCACGCTCTCGCCGCGCAGCGCCGCCATCAGGCGTGCGCGCCCGGAACCGGGCGACGAGCCGCGGACCGTCGGCCCCAGCGGCGCGACCACCAGCCGCAGCATCAGGCTCTCGCCGACGGGGGAAAGCTCGGCGCGCAGCCGCGACTCCGCCGCCACCTCGCGCGCCGCCTGGGCGGATCGGCCTGCACCTGGAAGTGGCCGCCAGGGCGCGCAGTGCCTGCTGCAGTTCCTCGTGGGCGGCGGCGGGCACGGAGAAGCGGCCCGACACGAGCTGGGCCGCGCGGCGCTGCGCGGCGGTGAGACGGATCAGGCGCAGGCGCTGCGGCGAATCCTGCACCAGCGTGATCAGGCGCAGCGCCTCGGCCTCGCGGCGCTCGTCGGCATCCCAGTAGTAGCGATCCGCCTGCTCCTTCTCCGGCCGCAGCGCCGGCGTCACGCGCATGACATAGCGCTCGCCTTGCGCGCACGCACCTCCAGTTCGGGCGTGCCTTCGACCAGATCGACCAGACTGCTCCGGGTCGCCTCGGCCAAGGCCACGCGCCGGGTGCCCCACCAGCGCCACGATCGCCGCCGCCCGGTCGAGGCTGTAGCGCTTGGCATGGGCGCGGTCCTGGCGCACCGCGCGCGCCACCTTGGCGTCCCAGGGCGGCAGCTTCTCGTTGCCGGCGATCTTCGCCCAGCGACAGCGGCTTCGGCTTGCTCCAGCCGCGCGGCCCGCGCTTCTGTTCCAGCGGCTCGATATCCTCCAGGGCGCCGTGTTTGCCGGCCGCACGCCCATACGATGCGGGTCGCGGCTGCGCCGTCTCGCCGGCACCGGGCTTTTCCATGCCCAGCGCCTGCAGCGCCGCCAGCACGTCGCGCCAGCTGCTCGCTCTGTCCGGAGACGAAGAACCCGGCCGGCGGATCCTCCCCGCGCAGCACCGCTTCGGCTGCAGCTTCCACCTGTCCGGCAAGCCATTTCAGCCGGCACGGCCCGAGGCGATCTCGCAACGATTTGGACGTAGGCTGCCAGATTGCCGTCGAAAGCGGTCCCTTCGGCCGGCTTCGAGCCGAGGGCCTCGCGGCCGAGCCAGGCGGCCAGCAGCAGGCGCCAGAGCTCGTCCAGGCCGGCATGGACGCCGTGGTTCCAGCTCAAGTCGAAAACCCGCGGCTCCATGGCGAAATCGCCCAGGCGGGCGCCGATGGCATGAGCCCAGCGGCCCCAGCCTTCACCCGGATCGGGCGTGCGCTTGCCCGCCTCTCCCACGCAGAACTTGCGCGCCGCCTCCAGATGCTTCGGCGTCTGCTGCGCCAGCAGGGCGAGATCGGGTAAAGCCAGGCCAGGCTGGCGGGCAGGATGCGCTTGCGCGCGCCCACCTCGTCGCCGCGCCGCTTCAGCGCCGCCTCGAAGGCCGCCTGCCCTTCCGGCCAGCGGCCAGCCTGCACCAGCAGGCCGGCGCGCAGCGCATCGGCGGCCCCCGAGTCGAGTCCGTCGAGCACGCGCGCAACCCGTTCGCTCTCGCCCCGGTGCAGCAGCAATTCGGCCAGCGCCAGACGCAGATGGTGCGGCATCGAGCCGCCTTCCACCTCGAAGCGAGCGAGCGCCCAGTCGCTGGCCGGCAGCCAGTCCGCCCGCCAGGACAGGGACAGCGCGGAGGCCGCTTCGAACAGCAGGTCCCAGCGCCACTCGGGATTCACGTGCTGGAAGCTGGCACCGTCGAAGGCGGCGAAGGCGGCCTCGTAGAGGATTCCGTCCCAGTCCATCGAGCGCCCGATAGCCGCGCTCATGCGCTTGAGTTCCTCGGCCGGCATGCCGGAGAACAGGGCCACGCGCACCAGGGCGATGGTGGCCGACCTGTCGTACACCGACCAATAGTGGTAGAGGCCGCGCTCCGGTCGATAGGAATCCAGTTCGAACAGCGCCTGCCGCAGGTCTTCCGGCTCCCGCGTTTCCAGCAGTTCGCGGTAGAGCGGCGCGCGCAGTTCGTCCTTCAGGCGGCAGAAGCCGTCGCGGTGCGGCATATCCACCAGCAAGCCATGTTCGCGCGAGTTCCTTCAGCGCCTGCCTCACGTCGTCCTGGATGAAGGCGCGGCCGTCGCCGCGCCGGGCGCCGAGCAGTCGCAGCAGGTTGTAGATCGCCGTCTTCGGCCGGAATGTCCACAGCAGGGCGAGCGCCCGGGCTACTTGGCCGGTATCGGCGGAGATCCCGACACTGATTTCGGCGGATTGACGGTTCGGCGACACGGCAGGCATGGCGGAGGGTGCGATCGGATGAGCACCGGATTTTCGCAGAACCGTTGCTCGCAGGGGTGAACAGGAAAAAACCCGGCCGGGAGAACCCGGCCGGGTTTGCAGCAGGTGCCGGTCAGCGACCGGCGAAGAAAACGACTAGTTGAGGGTGACGTTCGACTGTGCGCTGCCGCCCCGGCTGGAGGTGATCCTCACCACATCGCCGTTCTGGGCAACCACACCCGTGTTGCGCGCATCGATCTGCCAGGCGCCGGTGGCGTCTGCCTGGGCGGTGGCGATGGTCTGGCCAGTGCGCACCAGGGTGGCGGTCACGGTGACGGCAGGTTGGTTCGACGCGCCGCGCAGGTCCCAGCGGCTCTGGCTCGCGCGATATTGGGCGCGAGCTGATGCCGACGGTATCCACTGCTGCCGCCTGCACCGTGACGGTGACGGTGGCCGGAGCCGAACGCAGGCTGGGCGCGCCAGTGTCGCCGATGGTGTAGCTGAAGTTGAAGCTGCCGGCGGACTCGGACTGGAACGTGACGGTGCCGTCGTTGTTGTTGGCGATCGACACGCCGGCGGCCGGCAGGCCCGTCAGATTAAGCTGAATCGTGCTCGGATCCAGGTTGCCGTTCGGGTCGATGTCGTTTCCCGCCAGATCGATCACTGTCACCAGGTTGGTCGTGGTCGCAGCGGTGTCGGCGGTAGCCACCGGCGCAAGATTGTCGACCGGGGCCGGTGCCGGGGCGACGACACCCGAAACCGCTGCAGTCGCTTCGATGCCGGCGGGCGCGGCCGGGGCGGTGCGCACGACCCTCACTTCCGAGGGACAGGCGTTGTCTTCGTTTACGGTGGCCGCCGTGACATTGATGTCGAAAATGTAGGCGCCGAATCCGGGGGAGGCGGGATCAGGCACGGCCGTGGCCGAGCCGAACACGAAGTCGGTCAGCGCGTTGCGCACTTCCACCGTGGCGTTGTCCGGCAGATAGGCACCGCCCTGCACGCGCAGGGAGCCGCCCGGGACGCAGCGGGCACGGGTGATACTGACCGCCGGGTCGGTGGCATTGACCAGGGTGCCGGCATCCGCCTCGATCAGGAAGTAATTGAAGTTGCCGCCGGCGAAATAGCCCTCGGCCGCGACTCCGGTTCCGACCGGGATGGTGGCGGGAATAACCGGGAAGCCGAATACGTTATGCACGCCTTCCGAGGGGATGCGCGCGTCGTTCAGTTCGAGCATGGGCACGCCCTGCACCAGCAGGCCGGCGGTGCCGTTGGCCGTCACGGCGCCCAGAAACACGTTCTCCGCGGGTTCGACGAAGACGGTCAGAGGCGTGGCCACGCCGTCGATCACGAGTCCGTCGAGGATGGCGGTGCCGCCGACGAAGCCGGGCTGGGTGCGGCCCGGGAAGAGTGCCGGATCCGCCAGTTGGTCATTGGTGATGATGGCGGTGGGCGTGGCGACGGGGACGCCCGGTTGGACCACGAAATCGGTACCGAATACCGTCAGCGTCACGCTGCCGTCGGCGTTCTTCACGACATTCGAAATGGAGCCTTCGACCGTCAGCGGCACCTGGGCAGCGGCCAGTCCGGGCATGGCCAGCAGACCGGCGGCGCACAGGGCTCCGGCCAGTTTCTTCATGGATTTGGGCGCGTTGGTCTTGTTGTATTTCCGGGCTTGAGTCGTCACTTCGTTAACCTCCAAAAAAATGGTGCTCTGAGTTGAGGGGGAGTCCAACCGCGGCCAAACCTCGCCGCGGCACGGAAGCAGTGGGACGTTGTTGCTGACCTCTGCTCCTCCAGTTTCAAGACCCGGTACATCTCCGCAGTCTTGACCCACCTATCGCAACCCGCGTGCCACCACCGGACAAGGCAATGTAACCATCTAATCTGTCAGGGATTTGACAGAGTCCTCGGGCCCGTGGGAAATATTCCATCGCAATTTCCATCATCACAATGCGACAAATGCCCCGCCCAAAACTGGGGATTCGGGGCATTTCACCCAAGTGCTTGTTTGCTATGAAATATTCAATAATCTGTGACAAATTTCCTTGTCTGAGCCGCCCACAGGGCTCGTTATGTTGGATACTTTTCTCCGCCAGATGCCGCCGCGCAATTGCGCCAGTCACTCCTCCCGTTCTCTGCCATGCTCCGCCCCCGCGCCGTATTCTGGATCGCCTTTCTGTGCCTCGCAGTGGCGGTGGCCGTCGGCAGCCGCTACTACTTCCCCGAGGATGCGGCGCAGCGCGACGCCACTCCCGCAGCGCCGTCGCGGGGCGCAACCCGCGCCACGGACACCACCCTCGGGGATGCGCTGACCCTGTCGCCACGCCTGCAACGAACGCCTCCCGAGTCGGGACAATCCCCCCGCGACATCTTCGAGACGAAGTCCTGGTACGTGCCGCCGCCCCCACCGCCACCGCCGCCGCCAGTGGTGGCCGCACCCCCGCCGCCGCCGATGGCACCGCCGCTGCCCTTTCAGTTCATGGGCTGGATGGACGACGGCGAGCGGCTGCGTGCGTTCCTGTCCCAGGGAGAGAAGGTCTATGCGGTGGGTGAAGGGGACCCGGTGGAGGCGAGCTATCGCGTACAGCGCGTCGAACCGAACCGCATCACGTTCCTGTATGTGCCCCTGTCCCAGACGCAGACGCTGCTTCTTGCCGAGGGGAGTATGCCCCCGCCTGCGCCCACGGCCGCCGAGAGCGCGGCGACGCCGGCGACGGGGGGGATCGGTACCGCGGCCGCCGCGGCTGCGGCAGGCGTCGGTGCCTTGTCGCCGGAGCAACTGGACCCGGCAGCGGTGGCGATGCGCATCAAGCAGCAGCAGATGCGGGACCGCGCCCGCAGCCGGGCAAGCCGCCGCTGATCCCACTTACGTCGTCACTGCACCCATTCGGCAATGGAACTGGGGCAATTGCCCCTTACCGTCCGGTGAGATCACCCAGACCGGTCGTCGGGGGGCAAGCGATCCGTCGGTTGGAAGGGAAAATCCCTTTCCTTTCATAATCGTGACAAAGATCACGGCGGCTGGCACGGCATCTGCTCGCTTCGGTGCTCGGGAACCTCCCGATCCAAACAAATCCGACACTCGACCAATTTCAACGGAGATAGTCCGACATGAAGCCAAGATTCGCTGCTGCCCTTTCCCTTACCCTTCTGCTGGCGACGACGCCGGCGCTCGCCGAGACCGATGTCACGGAGGCCCACTCCTTCTCCGCCCTGGCCGGCGTCGAAGCCCAAGCCCTGTCGCAGGCGGAAATGGACGCGATGGAGGGTGCCCGCATCACCGTCGCCGATCTGTATGCCGCAGCCCTGGCGATCATGAATCCGACACTGCAAGCCCAGGTGACGACTTTCATCAACAGCAAGGCCAAGAAGCTGGCCGAGCGCCTGGCGGGCTTGCGCAAGCCGTGACAACCTGAGAAGCCGGACGAACCGGCTTCCCCAGCCCCAACGGAAAGGGCCGTCCTCGGACGGCCCTTTCTCTTTGCCGCGTCCGGCCGCGCGCCAAGACTCACACATCCGCCTCCACCGTGTCGCCTTTCGCCTCCATCCATTCCCTCCGCGACGCCGCCTCGCCCTTGCCCATGAGCAGGGTGAAGGTCTTCAAGGTCTCGTCGGTGGCGCCGTCGCGCACGCGCACCGGCAGCACGCGGCGGGTGGCCGGGTCCATGGCGGTTTCGCGCAGTTGCTCCGGGTTCATTTCGCCCAGGCCCTTGAAGCGGCCGATCTCGATGGACTCCAGCTTCACCCCCTCCTTTTTCAGGCGGTCGCGGATGGCACTGAGTTCGCCGTCGTCCAGCGCATAAAGCCGCTTCGCCGGGCGGTTCTTGCCCTGGGCCGGTACATCGACGCGGTACAGCGGCGGTTGCGCGACATGGACGTGTCCGCGCTCGATGAGCTTGGGAAAGTGGCGGAAGAAGAGCGTCAGCAGCAGGGTCTGGATGTGCGAGCCGTCCACGTCCGCATCGGACAGAATCACGACCTTGCCGTAACGCAGATTGGAGAAATCCGGAGCATCGTTCGGGCCGTGTGGATCGATGCCGAGGGCGACCGCAATGTCGTGGATCTCCGCGTTGGCAAACAGGCGGTCGGCCTCGATCTCCCAGGCGTTCTGCACCTTTCCGCGCAAGGGCAGGATGGCCTGTGTTTCCTTGTCGCGTGCCATCTTCGCGGAGCCGCCGGCGGAATCGCCCTCCACCAGAAAGACCTCGTTGCGCGCGATGTCCTCGCTCTCGCAGTCGGAGAGCTTGCCCGGCAGGACGGCGACGCCGGATTGCTTGCGCTTTTCGACCTTCTGGGCGTTCTTCTGCCGGGCCAGGGCCTGTTTGATGCAAAGCTCCGCGATCGCCTTGCCGCCATCGACATGGTTGTTGAGCCAGATCTCCAGCGGATCGCGCACCATGCCGGAGATCAGCTTGACCGCTTCCCGCGAGTTGAGCTTCTCCTTCACCTGGCCCTGAAACTGGGGATCGAGGATGCGCGCCGACAGCACCGACGCCATGCGCGCGCAGACATCCTCCTGCTGCAGCTTGACGCCGCGCGGCAACAGGCCGTGATGCTCGATGAAGGAGCGGACCGCCTCGAACACGCCGGCGCGCAGGCCGGACTCGTGGGTACCGCCGGCGACCGTCGGGATGAGGTTTACGTAGGATTCGGAGGGCACCGCCTCGGCGAACCAGCCTAGCGCCCAGGCTGCGCCCTCGCCTTCCGCGAAGGTGCCGTCGTCGGCCGCCGCGTATTTCTCGGCGGCGAAGAACGGTGCCACCGGTTCGCTGCCGCCCGCCAGTTCGCGCAGGTACTGGGGCAGCCCTTCCGGGTAGGACCAGGTCTTGGTCAGGGTGCTGCCGTCGGCCTGCTCGACGTCGAGATAGACCTTCACGCCCGGCAGCAGCACGGCCTTGGAGCGCAGCAGACGCTCCATCTCGGCCAGAGGGACCCGGGGGTTGTCGAAGTATTTGGGGTCCGGCCATACCCGCACCCGCGTACCGGACTGCCGGCCGCAGGACTCACCTTCCTGCGGCCCGATCACCTTCTCGCCACCCTCCTCCAGTTCCAGCCTATGCACCCGGCCCTCGCGCCGCACTTCCACCGATACATGCCGCGACAGCGCCGTGGTCACCGCCACGCCGACGCCGTGGAGGCCACCGGAAAAGGCATAGGCGGAGCCGCCGCCGCGCTTGTCGAACTTGCCACCGGCGTGCAGCCGGGTGAAGGCCAGCACCACGACATGCTCGTTCTCTTCCGGATGCAGTCCGACGGGAATGCCGCGCCCGTCATCGGTCACCGAGACCGAGCCGTCCGTGTGCAGCAGGACGTGGATACTGCGGGCAAAGCCGCCGAGGGCTTCGTCCGCCGCATTGTCGATGACTTCCTGGATGACGTGCGCCGGGGAATCGGTGCGGGTGTACATTCCCGGCCGCTCGCGCACCGGTTCCAGGCCCTTCAGCACGCGAAACGAGGATTCGTCGTAGATCGGCTTCTGCATATTGAAATAAGGTGTCAGTCCGGCAAAGGCCGCGCGGCGGCTCGCCTCTTTCCGCTTGGCTTCGAAATGGGGTGAAGCTCGCGCAGGCGCCTCGCGGGTGCAGCGACTCGCCGCCGGTTCCGATCAGGGCGCGCCTTCCGGCGGCAGGGCGTTCGCCGGCGCATACCGTTGCCGCTCACGACTGCTCACTTGATCGGCGCCGCCTGCAACAGCTCCACGATGTCTGTGTTGCCGCTCGATGCCGCCCATGCCATGGCCGTCGCACCTTCCTCGTTGCTGGCATCGACGTCGGCGCCGGCCACGATCAGGAGCTTGACGATGTCGATGGCGCCGTTGCGGGCAGCGAGCATGAGCGGCGTGGTCTTGTTCGGCGTGCGCGCATTGACGTCGGCGCCGCGATCGACGAGGAGGCGGACGACGTCGATGTGCCCTTCCAGGCAGGCATAGGCGATCGGCGTCCAGCCGGCGTGACTCGCCTTTGCACCGGCTTCGACGAGGAGCCGCGCAACTTCGGCGTGGCCCTTCAGACTGGCCAGCATCAGCGCCGTGTCGCCGGCGCGGTTGCGCGCCTCCATCTTCGCTCGCTTCTTGACGAGGAACTCGACGATGCCGGAATGTCCATTGCGCGCGGCGATCATCAGCAGCGTGTTGCCCTGCGCATCCGTCGAATTGACATCCATGCCGCGCTGCACCAGGTCGGCCACCGTCGACTGATCGCCGAGATCGGCCGCCTGCGTCAGGTCGTCCAGGGTCGCCGCGGCAACCGCAACGGGCGCCAGCCACAGCATGAGAAGTGCGGCCGCGCCCGCGGCACGAATCCGCCCACACCAACTCTTCACTGCACTGCCTCCTTTGCTGCCCGCTCGGCTCGCTTGAAGAGCCGGAAGAAGTTCCCGCTGGTCGCCTCGGCCACGGCTTCCACGTCCACACCTTTGAGGCGCGCCACCTCCTCCGCCACATGCCGTACGAAGGCCGGCTCATTGACCCTTCCCCGGTGCGGCGCCGGCGCCAGATAGGGCGCATCGGTCTCGATCAGCATGCGCTCCAGCGGCACTGCCCGTGCCACGTCCTTCAATGCCTGAGCATTCTTGAACGTGACGATCCCGGAAAAGGAAATGAAAAAGCCGAGGTCCATCGCCGCTTCCGCCACCTCCCGCGACTCCGTGAAACAGTGCATGACGCCGCCGACAGCGCCGGCATCCTCTTCGCGCAGAATCGCCAGCGTATCCGCCGCCGCGTCGCGGGTGTGGATGATGAGCGGCAGACCGGATTCCCGGGCAGCGCGGATATGGGCGCGGAAGCGCTCGCGCTGCCACTCCGGATCGTCCTTGTGCCAGTAGTAGTCGAGTCCGGTCTCCCCGATCGCCACCACGCGGGGATGCGAGGCCAGAGCCGTCAGCTCGGCGGCGGCGGGCTGGGGGTCGTCCTTGTGATCCGGATGGACGCCGACCGAGGCGTACAGATTGTCGTGGGTTTCCGCCAGTTCCAGCACCCGCCGCAGCGTGCCCAGGCTGACGCCGACACAAAGAGCGTGGGTGACGCGGTTGGCCTGCATGGCCGCGAGGACCTCGGGCAGGCGGGACGTGAGCTCGGGAGAAGTCGAGATGACAGTGGGAATCGACGAACACGAAACCGGATTCAGAAGGTATGGGTCGGCCGGTTGGAACCGAGATGGCCGCCGAGAAGACCTTCGATCTTCGCCCGCGCCTGCTGCCCCGATTCGTCGTCGCTGAACTGGACGCCGATGCCCTGCGTCTTGTTGCCCTGGGCGCCCGCCGGCGTGATCCATACCACCGAACCGGCGATCGGCACCTTGCCCGGCTCGTCCATCAACGTGAGCAGCATGAAGACCTCGTCGCCGAGGGCATAGGGTTTGGCGGTGGGGACGAAAATGCCGCCGCGCTTCAGAAACGGCATGTAGGCGGCGTAGAGCGCGGCCTTGGAGTTGATGTTGAGCGACAACACGCTCGGCCGCGCGAAATTCATCATCTTGGGTACATCAGACATCGGCAACTCCTTTCGCCGTCACCGCCCTCGCGTAGCGCAGCAGCATATCCTCCAGGAACAGGCGCGGGTTGAGCGGATGCTCGGCAATCGCTCTCATTCTGGTCAGTTCATTGTAACAGCCAAACAGATCCGGCAAGACGGCACGCACGGCCAAGCGCTGCGCGGCCTGCGCGACGTCGGGAAAGAAGACGGAACGCCCGGCGATCTTCCACGAAACCAGCTCGAACACCCATTTCTGCAGCCAGGCCACCATGACGGGCAACTGGGGAACGAACGCTTCGTCGTCCTTCTGCTTCAGCCAGCTTTCCCAACGCTGCCGCGATGCGCAGCGGATCGCCAGTCTCGATATCGGTCACGGCAGCGATAAACTGAGTCCGGTACGCCGCGCCGCTGCCTCCCAGTTCGGCGGCGGCAAGGGGCATCCCGCCGGCGAACCGGAGCAAGGCCTCGGCGTCGCCGCCCCGGGCGGCCAGCCATTGCTTGGCCAAGGAGGCATCGGGCTTGCCGAAGGCCAAGGTCTGGCAGCGGCTGCGAATGGTCGGTAATAGCCTTCTCGGCGATCTTGAAATAAGCAAAAACAATGTCGATTCTGTAGGTTCCTCAAGTAGTTTGAGAAGAGCGTTGGCGGTGCTGCTGTTCATGGCCTCCGCCGGATCGATCAGGATCACCCGCATTCCCTGGCGGTGCGTGCCGACGCTGACGAAGGCATTCAGGGCGCGCACCTGTTCGATGACGATCTGGCGGCTGGGTTTCTTCTTTTTCCCCGCGGGCGCTGCCGGTTCGGCCGGCTCTGCAAGCTCACCGGGTCCCTCGTCCGCCTCGCTCTCCGGTACGATCAGACGGTAATCGGGATGATTTCCGGACTTGAACCAGTTGCAGGACGCGCATTCGCCGCAGCCGGCGCAAGTACCGCGGGACGTCTCGCACAACAGGCGCTGGGCCAGCGCCTCGGCGAAATCGCGCTTGCCCGATCCGGATGGGCCGGCCAACAGGAGAGCGTGGGGTAGCCGCTCCAGCGCTGCCGTAAGCCTGTCCCAAGTCTCTTGTTGCCATGAATAAATCATTCAAAGACAGAATGATACGATGTATTCTTCAAGTTGCAACTTGACTTTTTCGAGGCTTTGCGAAGCGTCGACGATGCGCATCCTCACCGGATCATGCCGCGCCCGCTCCAGATATGCCTCCCGCACCCGGGCGAAAAACTGCTGCTGTTCCCGCTCGAATCGATCCGATGCCGCGCCGGTTCCCGCGAGCCGCTGCACCGCGATCTCGGGGGGCAGATCGAACAGGAGCGTGAGGTCGGGCTGAAGCTGGGGGTGCACCCACGCTTCCAGCGCTGCAATCTTCTCCCGCGCCAGCCCCCTGCCGCCGCCTTGGTAGGCGAAGGTGGCATCGGTGAAGCGGTCGGACACCACCCATTTTCCCGCCGCCAGGGCCGGTCGGATCAGGGCCTCGATATGCTCGCGCCGCGCCGCGAACATGAGCAGGGCCTCGGTCTCCAGATGCATCGCTTCATGCAGCACGATCTCGCGTAACTTCTCGCCCAGCGGCGTGCCGCCGGGCTCGCGGGTAGCGACGACGTCGCGGCCCTGGGTGCGCAGGTAGTCCAGCAGCCAGGCCAGATGAGTGCTCTTGCCCGCCCCGTCGATCCCTTCCAGGGTGATGAACCTGCCTAGCGCCATCCCGGCTGCCATCAATTCATTCTCCGCTTCTGGTAGCGCGTGACGGCGCGATTGTGCTCGTCGAGAGTGCGGGAAAACTCGCTCGATCCGTCGCCGCGGGCGACGAAGTAGAGGTGTTCGCTGCCCGCAGGCCGCAGGGCCGCCTGAATCGACGCCAGCCCGGGCATGGCGATCGGTGTTGGCGGCAGGCCGGCCCGGGTGTAGGTGTTGTAGGCCGTGTCGCGGGTCAGATCGCCCTTGCGCAGATTACCGTCGAATTCCGCTCCGAGACCGTAGATCACGGTCGGATCCGTCTGCAAGGGCATGCCGCTCTTCAGGCGATTGGCGAAGACGGCGGCGATCATGGGCCGGTCGGCGGCGACGCCGGTCTCCTTCTCGATGATGGACGCGACGATCAGTGCCTCGTACGAGTTGGCATAGGGAACGGTCGCTTCGCGCTGGTCCCATTCCCGTTCCATGTGGCTTTTCATGGCGCGGTAGGAGCGCCGGAGCAGATCCAGATCGCTCGTGTTCTTGCTGAACAGATAGGTGTCCGGAAAGAACAGCCCCTCCGCCGCCGGCTCGCTGGCACCGATGCGCGCCAGGATCTCGCGCTCGCTCAGATCGTGCGAGTCATGGCGCAGGGCAGGATGCTGGTCGAGGGAGGCGCGCACCTGCTTGAAGGTCCAGCCCTCGATCAGGGCGAGTTCGGCCTGGCTCACGTCGCCGCGCGTTAGTTGCAGCAGCAGGCGCAAGGGCGTGGTTCCGGCTTCGATTTCATAGCTGCCGGCCTTGATGTCGCTCGCCTGGCCTCTGAGCCGGGCCAGCAGCGTGAACTGCCAGGGCTTGAAGCGCACGCCGGCGTCCGCAAGTTGCTTGGACACGCCGCGCAGACTGCTGCCGGGGTCGATGCTGACATCCAGCGGTGTGGTCGCCAGCATCAGGGGCGCGCTGACGAACCAGGCGAACCATCCGGCAATGGCCACGGCCGCCGGCACCGCCATGGCGAGCAGCAGGGTCAGGATACGGCGCATGGCGGACTGGAGGAAGACATGGGATCGGGGCGGCGGGCAGGCGCGAAAGTATAATACGATGATGCATTCTCCGGACTGACGCCCCGACTCGCCATGAATCCCATTTGGACAGCCCTCCTCGAACAGAACAACGGCCGCATCGCCGACGACGGCGCGGTGAGTTTCGGCGACCTCTCATCCGAATTGTCCGCGGCCCGATCCTCCACGGTACTGGTTCCCCTCACCCATGTCGGTCTGATCCGCGCCGCCGGCGCCGACGCCGGCGATTTCCTGCACAACCTGCTGACCAACGACGTCAAGCACCTCGTGCCGCATCTGGCGCAGCACAACAGCCTGTGCAGCGCCAAGGGCCGCATGCTGGCGAGTTTCCTGATCTGGCGCGAGGGTTCCGACTACCTGCTGCAGTTGTCGCGCGACCTGCATCCCGCGATCCTGAAGAAGCTCGGCATGTACATCCTGCGCAGCAAGGTCAAGCTGTCCGACGCCAGCGGCGACTACGCGCTGATGGGTGTCGCCGGGACCGGCGTCAACGCTGCGCTGCAGTCGCTCGGCGTGGATCTTAAGCCGGCGTTGCGAACCGCTCCATTTTCCGACGGCACGGCCATCCGCCTCGACGAGCAGCGTTTCCAGATTGCCGTCCGGACCGAGGCTGCGGGCCAGGTCTGGCAACGGCTGGCGACGATGGCCCGGCCGGCAGGCACCGAGGTCTGGCGCTGGCTCGACATCAGCGCCGGAATCCCGCAGATCACCATTCGTACCCAGGAAGAATTCGTACCCCAGATGACCAATTTCGAGCTCATCGGCGGTGTCAGTTTCCAGAAGGGATGCTATCCGGGACAGGAGATCGTCGCCCGTACCCAGTATCTGGGCAAGCTCAAGCGGCGCATGTACCTGGCCCACCTGGCGCAGGACACCGCCCCGGAATCTGGGACCCACCTCTACAGCGCGGACATGGCGGACCAGTCCTGCGGCATGGTGGTGAATTCCGCCCTCGCCCCCGGCGGCGGCCACGACCTTCTGGCCGTGATCCAGATGTCGAGCGCTGACGGCAAGGACGTACATGTGGGCAGCCTGAACGGCCCGCAACTGGAATTCCGGGCCCTGCCCTACACCCTCGGTTGAGCGTCGCGGCCGCCGTGCGGCTGTCCTATTTCATCTACTATCGCCTGCGCCCGGAGACGGCCGCCCTCGCTGCGACCGCCGTGGCTGCGATGCAGCAGCGGCTCGGCGAGGTGACCGGAATCTCCGGGCGTGTCCTGCAGCGGGCGGACGACGCGATGACCTGGATGGAGATCTACGAAGACGTGTCCGACGCGGCCGCCTTCCAGGACGACTTGGAGCGTTTGGTCGCCGAGTACGGCCTGACGGACCTGCTGGCGGAAGGGCAGGTCCGCCACGTCGAACGATTCGCGCAATGTGCCTGATCCTGCTTGCCTGGCGGGCACACCCGCAGTACCCGCTGGTGGTGGCCGCCAATCGCGACGAATTTTTCGCGCGCCCCACCGCCGCCGCCAATTTCTGGCCAGACGCGCCCCAGGTCCTTGCCGGACGCGACATCCAGGGCGGCGGCACCTGGCTCGGCGTGACCCGGTCGGGCCGCATCGCCGCCCTCACCAACTACCGGGATCCAGCGCAAGTGAAAGCCGCGGCGCCGTCCCGCGGCGAACTGGTGAGCGGCTTCCTGCGCGGCGACGAGGCGCCTGACGATTTCCGGCGCCGGATCGAATCGGTCGCCCCGGCCTACAACGGTTTCAACCTGCTTTTCGGCACGGGGCGCAGCCTGCACTATTTCTCCAATTGCGGCGAGGGCGGCGGCGAACTCGGGTCCGGCATTTACGGTTTGTCCAACCATCTGCTGGATACGCCCTGGCCCAAGGTGGCGAACGGCAAATCGGCGCTGGCCCGGGCCCTCGCCGCACTGCCGGACGACGCGCCGCTGCTGGCGCTGCTGCGGGACGATCGCATTGCGCCGGACGATGCCCTGCCGCGGACCGGCGTCAGCCTGGAATGGGAAAGGCTGCTGTCGGCAGCCTTCGTACGTTCCGCCGGCTACGGCACGCGCTCGTCCACCGTGCTCCTGGCCGATGAGGCCGGCAATCTGACTTTCGACGAGGCAAGCTTCGACGCCCAGGCGCGGCAGATCGACCGTCGGCGCTTCAGCTTTCATCTTGATTCAGGGACCGCAGCTGAAGCGACATCGTGACGTGAGGAATGCCGGCCTCCAGGTATTCCTCCCCTTGGTCCTGGAAGCCGAAGCGGCGATAGAAGCCGGCGGCGTGGGTCTGGGAGTGGAGCACGAGGCGCGCCAGCCCCCGCTCCCTTGCCGCTGTCAGCAGCGCCCGCAGCAGGGTCGCCCCGACTCCCTGCCCACGCCACGGGCGCAGCACCGCCATACGTCCGACATGACCGTCGGGCAGCAGCCTGCCGGTGCCGATCGTCTCATCGTCCGCCGAGTACGCGACCGCGTGCAAGGACACCGCGTCGAACTCGTCCCATTCCAGCGCGACGGGCACATCCTGTTCCCGCACGAACACTTCGTAGCGGACGGGCCGCGCGTGGGCGCGGGCACGCTCCCAACCCAGCAGTTCGATTCGGAATGGGGAGCCGCTCACGCGCTGCAGATCTCCACCGGCGTGCACGGCGGGACCAGATCGAACAGTTCCATGATGTCGCGGTTGCGCATGCGGACGCAGCCGATCGATCCCGGCCTGCCCATCGCAGCCGTGTCGGGCGCGCCGTGGATGTAGATGTAGCGACGCATGGTATCCACGTCGCCGAGCCGGTTGAGTCCCGGTTCGCAGCCTGAAAGCCACAGGATGCGGGTGAGGATCCAATCGCGACCGGGGTACCGTTCCGCCAGTTGCGCCGACCAGACTTCGCCCGTCGGCCGACGACCCGAGAAAACGGCATTTTCCGCCGCCCCGGCACCGATCTTGGCGCGCACGATGTGCCGCCCGCGTGGCGTGCAGTGGCTGCCGCGGCGCTCACCGACGCCGTTGCGCGCCGTGGAAACGGAATAGCGGCGGATCAGGGCGCCATCGGCGCCGTACAGCTCCAAAGTCTGCGTTGGGATATCGACGCGGATCGCCGGGCCGCTCATGCGATCAGAGTTCGCTGGCGGCGCGCCGCGAAAAAGTCCGACAGCAGCCTTCCGCACTCCTCCGTCAGCACGCCCCCCTGCACGTCGGCATGGAAGTTGAGCCGTTCCTCCGCGAACAAGTCGACCACGCTGCCGCAGGCACCGGTCTTGGGATCGCGCGCACCGAATACGACGCGGCGGATGCGCGCATGCAGGATGGCGCCGGCACACATGATGCAGGGCTCGAGCGTGCAAAACAGCTCGCACTCCACAAGCCGGTAGTTGCCGAGGCGTTGCGCCGCATCGCGCAGCGCGATGATTTCGGCATGGGCAGTGGGGTCGTGGCGCGAGATCGGCGCATTCCGGCCGCGCCCGACGATTTCTCCGTCCCGCACCACGACCGCGCCCACCGGCACTTCGTCCAAGGCCGCCGCCTCGCGCGCGAGTCGGAGCGCCTCGAGCATGTACATCATGTCGTTCGTCGCGTTATCCATGCCGTTCGTCCGATGCGCTGCCGGAAGCCATTCTACGTCATTGCACGGTGGCGCCTGCGCAGCTAGATTGCGCACGGAATCGCCCGCCTCCTCCTGCGCGTGGCATGCCATGGGCGCGGTCGCTGTGCGGCCAAAACGTCGGCCCGCAGGGACAGAAACAGGCATAAGAGCTCTGTATTCGACTGGAGGCGGGCCTGCGGATTGGTGTATAAGGACAAGACAATAATTGCTTCGTGCCCCGCCGCCTGCCTCGTGCGACGCCGGCGTCGTGGGGAAAGGCAGGGAGACCGGAAATACCGGTGTCCCGATTGAATGACGATTTGCGGCGCTCCCGTGCTCGACGTTCTGACCCAGAAATCCCGTTCTGTTGCCGCCACCCAGGCCGCGATCGTTGCTCTCATCTACGGCGTGGTCGCCGCTTTGTGGATTCTGCTTTCCGACTCCGCGGTCGAGGCACTTTTCGATGATCCGCGTCGGCTGAGCACGGCTCAGACCTTCAAGGGCTGGTTTTTCATCGCCATCACGGCGCTGCTGCTGTTCCTGCTGGTGCGCCGTGTCCTGTTTCGCCTCGGCACATCGGAGACGGTTGCGCGGGCAAACGAGGTCAAGTATCGCGAGCTGTTCCTGGCGAATCCCCATCCGATGTGGGTCTACGACCTGGAAACCCTGCGTTTCCTCGCCGTGAACGATGCCGCGGTCGCCCATTACGGCTACTCGCGGGATGAATTCCTGTCGCTGACCATCAGGGATATCCGGCCCTCGGCAGACATTCCCCGGCTGCTCGCCAATGTCGCCGCCGTCACCGAAGGAATCGACACGGCTGGTATCTGGCGCCACCGCACGAAGAACGGGGAGCTGATCGAGGCAGACGTCATCTCCCATACCCTGCGCTTCGACGGACGTCGCGCCGAGATGGTGCTGGCGCAGGTTGTCACCGCGCAGCGGCAGGCCCAGCGTGCGCAGGCGGAAAGCGCGGAAAGGCTGCGGCTGGCGTTGGTCGCGGCGAATCAGGGACTGTACGACCTCAACGTCCAGTCAGGCGAAGCCACTACCAGCCCCGAGTATGCCAAAATGCTCGGCTACGACCCGCTCGAATTCCGCGAGACCAATGCCAAATGGATCGAACGCCTGCATCCGGACGATCGCGAGCGGGTCGCAGCGGCCTATCGCAGCTACGTCGCGGGCGAGATCCCGGAATATCGGGTGACTTTCCGCCAGCGGACACTCTCGGGCGGCTGGAAGTGGATACTCTCGGTGGGCAGCGTGGTGGAGCGCGATGCACAGGGCAATCCGCTGCGCATGATCGGAACCCACACCGATATCACAGAGCAGAAATGCGCCGAACAGCGCATCCGGCGGCTCTCGGCCCTGTACGCGGCGCTGAGCGACACCAACCAGGCGATAGTGCGGGAGTCCGAACCCGATGCCTTGTTCCGGACGATCTGCCGCGCCCTTGTCGAGCATGGGGGCATGCAGCTGGCGTGGATCGGCCTGCTCTCCGGCGACGGTACGCGGGTGGAATCGGTCTCAGCGTACGGCCCCGGCATTCGCTATGTCGAGGGCCTCGACATCCGACTCGACTCGGCGCTGCCGCAGGGGCGCGGACCGACCGGAACCGCGATGAGCCGTGGCGAGCGCTATATCTGCAACGATTTCGGCCAGGATCCGGGCACGCTGCCGTGGCGGGAGGCGGCGCGCGAAGCCGGGATCGCTGCATCCGCCTCGTTTCCTCTGTTGCGGTCCAACAAGGTCGTCGGTGCGCTGAACCTGTACGCATCCGAACCGGGCTTTTTCGACGATGAGATGATCGGGCTGCTCGACGAAACCGCTCTCGACATCTCCTTTGCCATCGACAACTTCGAACGCACCGCCCAGCACCGCAAGGTGGAAAGCGATCTGCGCGAGAGCGAGGAGCGATTCCGCCATCTCCTCGGCAGCCTGGACGACGTGGTATGGTCCGCCGGTCTCGACTCCTCGCAACTGCTCTACGTCAGTCCGTCTGCCGAGCAGGTGTACGGTTGAACCGGCCGCCGAATTGTTGGCCAGCCCGCAGCACTGGGTAGCGGCAGTTCATCCAGACGATATCGATCGCGTGCACGCCGCCTCCGAGCAACTCCTAGCCACCGGCCATGCCCGAAGCGAATACCGCATCGTGCGCCCGGACGGCTCGGTGCGCTGGCTCTACGACCGTGCCAGCATAATCCGCGACGAGTACGGCAACGCGCTGCGCCTGGGCGGCATAGCCAGCGATATCACGGAACGCAAGCTGGCGGAGGAACAGGTGCGACTGCTATCGGCGGCCGTGGAGCAAAGCCCCGCCTCAATCGTCATCGCCGACGCCCAGGGCGACATCCAATACGTAAACCCCAAGTTCACGGAGCTCACCGGTTACACTTTTGACGAGGTGGTCGGCAGGAGCGCACGCATCCTGAAATCCGGTCACACCTCGCCCGAGGAGTATCGCGAACTGTGGGACACGATCACCTCCGGTGGCATATGGCGCGGCGAATTCCAGAACCGGAAGAAAAACGGCGATCTCTATTGGGAAAACGCGCTGATCTCGCCCATTCACGACGACGCGGGCAAGATCACTCGCTTCATAGCCATCAAGGAGGACATTACCGCTCGCCGTCAGGTTGAGAATGCGCTGCGTGAAAACCGGAAGCTGTTGCGCACCATCATCGATGCGGTGCCACTGTGGATCGCCTATTTCGACCGGGAGGGCCGTTACATCGTCGCCAATCGGCGCTACAGCGAAACCTTTCACAAATCCCCTGACGAGATCGAGGGTACTCACTACAGCGCCGTGGTTCCGCCCCAACTGGTGACAATTCACCGGCCGCTGGCCCAGGAATGCATGCAAGGCGCAGCCGTCAGCTTTACGGACGATTTCGATCTCGACCTCGGCGGTCGCATCTATGTGCAGGGCGCCTACGTGCCGATGCTCGACTCCGACGGGCGCATCAAGGGCTGCGTCATGGCGGCGATGGACATCACGGAGCTGCGCCGCTCGGAGGAGAGATTGCTGGCCAGCGAAGCGCGTCTGAATGAAGCCCAGCGCATCGCCCATATCGGCAACTGGGAGTATGACATCACGGCGAACCATGTTTTGTGGTCCGACGAGGTGTACAGGATATTCGAGATCGACCCGCGGACTTTTGCGGCGACCGCCGAGGCCTTTTTTGAAACCGCACACCCCGAGGATCGTGCCGCGGTGGAAAACGCGTATGCCGATTCGCTAGCCAGTCGCACCGCTTTCGACATGGCATATCGTGTCCGCACCGCCGACGGCAGGGTCAAGTTCGCGCAAGTGGGTTGCCGGACGACTTACGATGCCGACGGCGCTGCGCTGCGGTCGATCGGCACAGTGCAGGATATCACGCCGCTCAAACAGGCGGCAGAAGAGATCCGCCAGCTGAACGACCAGTTGGAGCGGCGCGTGGCGGAGCGCACCCAGGAGCTGGCCCATGCCAATGCCGATCTGGAGTCGTTCTCCTACTCCGTGTCCCATGATCTGCGGGCGCCGCTGCGCGCAATCAACGGCTTCTCCCAGATTTTGCTGGAAACCGAGAAGGAGCGGCTGACCTCGGATGGCCGCAATATGCTGGATCGGATCGCCCACAACAGCATCCGCATGGGACAACTGATCGAGGACATCCTGGCCTACTCGCGTGCCGGACGTCTGCTCCTGCAACGTACCGAAGTGGATTTGTCGGTGCTGGTGCAGGCGATAGTGGATGAACTGGGCGAGGCCTACCCGGCTGCCGACATTTCGGTGCACCCTCTGACTACGGTGAGCGGCGATGAGACGATGCTGCGGCAGATCTTCACCAATCTGATCGGCAATGCCCTGAAATTCTCCAGCCGTCGGACCAGACCGTCGATCGAAATCGGCAACGGCAGCCCGGGCGCACCGGGCGTGTTCTTCGTCAAGGACAATGGTGCCGGCATGGACATGCGGTACGCCGGCAAGCTGTTCGGCATATTCCAGCGCATGCACAGCGAAAATGACTTTCCCGGAACCGGAGTCGGCCTGGCGATCGTCAAGCGACTCATAGAGCGCCACGGCGGCCGAATCTGGGCCGAAGCGGCTCCCGACCAAGGCGCCACTTTCTACTTCACGTTGGGCACGTAGACCCGAATGGACGACGCGGTCATGACGCCCCGAGCAATCGACCGAAGACAGCCATACGAAATCGACGAACCAGAGTTCGCGCTCCCGGCATCATGCGCCTTGTCGACAGGCCGCATGGCTTGCGCAAGCGCACCCAGGGCGCGGAGCACTACAGTTTTTTTCCGACTCGCCGTTCACGCGCCTTAGGTCGGGCGGGGGTGTCGTGACCGTCACACGGCATCGGCGCAAACCGCCATTCCCGTTCCGACCGCCTCCCCCACGTATCGCGACCGCCAGCCGGGTGATCAGTCGCGCTTCCTCAGACTTCCGAGCAAGAGGGTCAGCAGGCCCAGAATGATCTCGTCAGCGAACGGGATGACGTCGGGTACGAGGAGATCGATGACGAACAGAGCCGCCACCAGTGCGAACAACTGGGGAAAACGCAGCCGCGAGGCGAATCGCAGAACAGCGGCAGAAATCGGATTGCTCATGGTGGTGTCGCCTTGATCCCTCAGCGCAGAACCTACGCCCACTCAATCATCAACGGCACCTGCAAGCCGCTGTTCCATAGCGAGACGTTCGGTGCGCGTTTCGCATTGTCCGTCATTTCTACCTTCAGGAAACGGCGCCTTTGCCAGTGCTGGGTTTACGGACCCAATTGCGCGGCGTCTACTCCTGCGACTCCATTGTCTCGCGCGATCTACTTCTGCGATATCGAGACACATTGCGTCCTTCGCGAGGCTCGTGGCGCATGCGCGTCGAGCCACTGCGAGCCAACGTACTCGATCCGCACGCGGTTGTCGATGCGTTTGTCATTGTGCTTTCGCCTCGCGGCTCAGTGAGCATCCGCCGTGCACTCCGCCGCATCCCTCCATGGCTTGATCTTCGCGAGCGTCGCCTTCCCAACCTCGGTGTCGTGGTCGGCCTGTAGCCGCAGCCACCAGCCATCCGACAACCCGAACAACCGGCACAGCCGCAGATCGGTATCTGCCGTGATGGCGCCCTTCTCGGCGAGGATCTCGCAGATACGCTGCGTGGGCACGCCGATCTCCGTCGCCCAGCGAAAGTTGCTCATGCCCAGCGGCTTGAAGAATTCCTCCGCCAGCATCTCGCCGTGCGACACGGGTTTGAGTTCCCTGCTGATGTCGATCTCCGTCAGTGATCGTCGACGATCCCGACGCCTTCGGCATCGACCACCGTCCAGCGAAAGTAGATGCGGAACTTGTCGTTCACGCGGATGCTGCACTGTCCGGCGCTATCGCCTTTGCACTGCTCCAGGCGGTTCGCCGGCGGTGGGCGCAGGTCCTCGATGCGCCGTGCCAGGTCGATGTGCTTCAACTTGCGCACGCCGGGCGCTCGATGTTGGCGAAACGCGCCACACGGCGCACCCCGAACAAGGCTTCCGTGTCGGCACACTTGGACGTCTTGATCGCCACTGGCAAAATAGTAATGGGGTGCATGATTACCGTCAATCGAGGCTAGCTACCAAGGGAGGCCCCCCGGCTTTGCCGGGGAGGCAGTAGAAGTTTGACATTTCAGGGGTTGTCCATCGTGGAGACTTTCAAACGTGAGCCGCCAAGCACTCGAAAGGAAGAATCCAGCTGGACCAGTTCGAAAGTTTAAGCCACCCTGCATGGGACTGCAAATATCACGTTGTGTTCATCCCGAAGCGCCGCCGAAGGACGCTATACGGGGAGTTGCGCCGGCACCTGGGGAAGGTTGATTCGCAGACTGGCTGCCCAGAAGCAGAGCGAGATCGTCGAAGGGCACCTGATGACCGATCACGTGCACATGATGATCGCCATCCCCAGCGAATAAGGTTAGATCGTGCTCGACAAACGCTTCACGCGGACACTGGTCGATTTCCTCACCCGCCCCGAAGTCGATGCCTTGCTGGGCGCCCCGGATCCGCGCGCCTGGTCTGGCCGGCGTGATAACGCCTTCATGCTGGTGCCTTCATGCTGGTGGCGGTGCAGACGGGCCAGCGCTTATCCGAAATGACCGGGCTCACACGCGCGGACCTCATCCTCGGAACGCCGCTCACCTGCGTGTGATCCGCAAGGGCCGCACACCCCTTGCCAAATCCACACGCGCCGTGCTGAAAGCCTGGTTGCGGGAGCCGCAACGCGGTTACGGCGACGTGCTCTTCCCCAACGCCAAGGGTGGCGTCAAAGGGTGGGCGTCTCAGTGTCCACGGCGTGAAGTACTTGCTGACCAAGCATCGCATGGCGGCCTCCAAGGTGTGCCCATCGCAGACCAAGAAGCGGGGCACTGTTCACCGCTTGAGGCACACCATGACTATGGACCTTCTGCAATCCGGCACTGAACGTTCCGTGATTGCATTGTGGCTCGGGAAGGCCAATGTCCTGCTCAGAAAGGGTGTTAGCACCCTGGGGGCCACCGGAGCAGGGGTCCAGACACGTACGGCTGGATTCGGCAGAGATAGCGTCGGAAGGTACCTTGTTGCGCAGCAAGGGGCTGGCCGCAACCTGCGGAGATCCCGCGCACGAGGCGAGCCAGAGGCGGGGGGAGTGCAATGACGTCTGGCGCGTCGCCCGTAGGAGCGCTGCAGGCGGCGGGCGCCGCCGAGGAGATGCCCGCATCTGCCACCGGCGGGGTACACGCCGAATGGCGGCAAGGGGCTGTGGGCGCTTGACGGTCCCAGGGCGGTTCTCCGGACTCGAGCCGCGAGAAACCGACCCTCAAAGCGCGGACGAGTTTGCTGGGCAAACCGCCGTGCGCAGTGCGGACGTGAGCCAGCAGTTGCGCATCGCTGCGACTGGGATGGCGCCGAGAGGCGCGCCAAGGTCAGAACCGAACACTGCCGCAAGCCCACCGGGCCGGCGATTCCGCAGGTGGGCTGCGGCACGTGGGCCAGTATGACGGCGCCGGCGAGCGGCCCTTGCGCACGCTGCGCCATGCGCGCATGCCCGAGCCGGGCAAGCGCACGCTCAAGCGCCAACTGGTGGCGGAGGTGGAACACGCGCTCAAGCGCCAACCGCAGTTGCGACTGGTCAAGGTGGCCGATGGGGCGCGCGACAACTGGGAGTTCCTGGCCAAGGAACTGCCCCCGGGCGAAGAGGTGGTGGACTTCTACCACGCCGCCGAACATCTGCGGCGTGCCTTCGGCCAGGTCTATGGGGAGGCCTCCCCCAAGGCGCAGGCGAGCTTCGAGGAATACCGCCATCTGCTGCTCAAGGCCGAGGACGGCGTGGGCAAGGTAATCCGCACGCTCGCCTACCATCACGGCCGCAAGCGCCGCTGCAAGGCGCTCAAGCAGGAACTGGAGTACTTCCGGCGCAACCGCGCACGCATGGACTACGCGCGGCTGCGTGCGCAGAACCTGCCGATCGGCTCGGGCGTGGTCGAGGCGGCCTGCAAGACGCTGGTGACCCAGCGCATGAAGCGCCCGCCAACAGCGCTGGAGCATCGACGGCGGTCAGGCCATCCTCACCTTCCGCGCGCTGGCTCAGAGCGAGCGCTTCGATGGCGCGTGGAAGCTGCTCTCCGAAGAATACCGCCGCGAGATCTCCTTCCCGGAAAACGTCGTGCCGATTCCAACTCGCCGGGCATCAGTGTGAGAGTTACACCCACTTGATTGGCTTGTTGCACACTGTACCGGCTCGGATTGTCTGGACACGGGTTTGCAACTCAGGCCGCATTCCGCATCGCATAGACCTGACGGGCTTCGAGGGGTGACATGAAGCCCAGTTTTTCGAGGCGCCAATAGCGACTGTAACGATCCATGAAGGCGGTGACAGCGGCGCGGACCTCTTCGAGGATTTTGAAGATGCGTCCATGTATTGCCTGCTCCTTCAAGGTACGGTTAAAGCGCTCGACCACGCCGTTGGTCTGCGGCTCGGCAACGAAGGCGAAGCTCGGGGCGATGCCCCAGAACTTGACCTGGTTGAGGAAATCATCCGCGGTGTATTGCGTGCCGTGGTCCATGCGCAGGGCGAGCCCCCGGCCGGCATTGGCGCCGGTGGCCCCGAATTCGGCCTTGAGGCCCTGGGCAATCGGCTGCAAGGCGGCGAAGCGGTTGCCGGTCTTCACCGCATGGATGCCTACGCAGCAGGCATCGTAGTGATCCACCGCCGAGAACACCCAGACCCAGCCCTGATCGACGGTCTCAATGCGGATGCCGTCGGTGCCCCACATCTCGTTGGGCCGGTCTGTCTGAATGGAGCCCTCATGGAGCACGCGCTCGCCCTGGGGCTGACGATGGGGCGAGAGAAGCGCATTCTCGCGCATCAGGCGCAGCACGCGGGTGCGCGACACACGAATGCCCCCCAGGATGCGCAGCCGCGCCCAGACCTTGCGATGGACTTCGCCGGTGAAGGGCGAGGCCGCCAGGTCGTCCCGGATGGCGCTGAGCAGATCGGCGTCCGACATTACCAGGAACTCAAGCAGGAGTTCGGACTTTCGCATTACGAGGGACGAGACTGGCAGGGCTTTCATCACCATGCCAACCTGTGTGTTGCCGCTTACGGCTTTCTCGTTGCCCAGCGCCTCAGCCATGGCGGCTCCAAAAAAAACCGCGCTCGACCACAAACGCCTTCCTTACCTCCAGATTACGTCCCTCGCGGCCGCCGGACGGGCACAGCGGCATGTGTCCGACTCGATTCCAACCCTGCGCTTCCTCATCGCACAAGCAATCGCCAGCAGGCTTCATCGCTGTCCTTGCTGCGGTCTAGGTATATGGGGGTAGTGTAGAGTCGGAATGTGGCGCGGTGGCCATAGGTCTGGCATATCCGTTGCCGCCCCTTTCGTCTGGCGGTGCCTCACTAGCCTGACCATAGCTCCGTTTCCACACCCCGCTCATCGAACCGAGCATGCGATTTGCCCGCACTCGGCTCTCGGACAAGCACTCATGCGTTCGCCCACGGAAGGTTGTGGGTTCGTTTCGGCAAATTGACCAGTCCCAACTGCTCGTACAGGTACTGGTTGGGGTAGCGTGTCGTTCCCCTGCCGGGAACCTTGTGCTTGCTGCACAACCACCGGCGTAGCCGTTTCGTGACGTGGTCATTGACCGTCCGATACGCGGGGCTGACCGGGCCGAGACAGAAGTAGTTGGCCCAGCCCACCAGCTTGCGATTCAGTCGCGCCACGACATCGTCGGCATTCAACAACAGTCTGCTGCGGTCGGTCTCCCAGCTGATGCTCTCCACCATGCGCCGGACGCTCTTCTTCGAGGGCCGGGTGCCCAGATAGGCGTGCCCGTCCTTGCGCGAGTAGCACCGTCCGAAGCTGTAGCCCAGAAAGTCAAACCGCTCCTGCGGTATCCGGCACAGGTGGGTCTTCTCGTCATTGACCGTCAGTTTCAGCCGCCCCATCATCTCCCGCATCGCCTCCATGGCCTGTTCGGCCGAGCCTTTGCAGCAGATGACGAAGTCGTCCGCGTAATTGACGATGTGTGCCGACCACCGGTGCTGCATCCCCAGTTGCTTCCACCCCAGTATGAAGCGCCGCATGTACAGATTGGATAATAGCGGTGAGATGGGAGAACCCTGAGGGGTGCCGCGCTTGCTGTCCCGGTTCGGGGTCGTCCGTTTCCGGTTGCCCTTGCCGTCATCTTCCTCGACCGGGGCCTCCAGCCACATCTTGATGAGGTGCAGAACGTGCCGATCAACCACCCGGCGTGCAACGCTCTTCATCAGTTCGGCATGCGGCATGCGGGATGCTGTCGTAATACCCGGACAGATCCGCATCCACCACTTCGGTGTGCCCCGTGTTCAGCAAGCGATGGACCGCTCGAATTGCATCATGCGCCCCCCGGTCCCGCCGATAGGCATACTGCTCAGGCTGCAAATCGGCTTCAAAGATGGGATCGAGCACCAGCATCGCTGCCGTCTGGACCACCCGATCCGCGATCCGAGGTATACCGAGCGGGCGCATCTTGCTGCTGCCCGGCTTGGCGATCCAGACCCGCCGCACCGCTTCCGGCCGGTAGTCCTTGCGCTTGAGCCGTTGCGCCAGTTCCCCGAGCCAGCGCCCCTCCCCGTACGCCTCGATGTCGTCGAATTCCTGGCCGTCCACCCCCGCCGCTCCCTTGTTGGCCTTGCAGCAGCGATAGGCAAATTCCAGCACGTCACCTCGATACACCTTGTCGTACAGAAGATAGAACCGGTACCCGGGTTCTTCCTTCGCTTTTGCATGTAACGCCGTCTGTAGTTTCTGAACACTACCCGGAGTTGTCAGGTTTCCCAATCTCCCGTCCCTCGCCACGTCTTGCGTCTGTCTTGAACTGAGGCTCCTTTCCTCCACCGGCATTACCCGACTTCATCGGATACTACGGGCCTCTCCGCCACCCCACCGCGCCCGGCCTGTCCCTCGCGGGATTCCGGTTGGTCTCACGCTCGACCACGCGATGGGGCTTCCCGTGTTGCTACTGCCTTCCTCTTTCATGCATGCCATCGCCAATACCCCGGCGGAACTGTCGGCTGCGCTCTTCGCTCGCCTTCACCGGCAGTGACAGCCTTCCCCGCTATGTCGCCGGGTCGGCTTCCGCAAAATCCGTTTCGAGGCCTGCTCAGCGTTCACTCACATTACGGCCTGCATGCTCGCCGAGTCACTTACATGACCCTCTACACCAGAGGCTTCAGCCGTTTCGTTGCCTCCACGACTGCTCCAGTTGCTACCGGCCGGAGCGAAAGTTGCCGGGCGGAATTCGCACCCGCTGAAAGACGGCGCCTTTTCACGGCGCACGACACAGTAAGGCTAGCCTGGATTTCCAGTGCGCCGTGAAAGGCGCAGTTTCTCAGTGGGCTGTGATGCCCACCCGGCAACTTTCGCTCCTGCCGGTAGCAGTCGGAGCAGTTGTGATTCGACCAACTTGATATAGCTGACGGCACCGGGCTTGAACGGGGCCAGGCCCTTGCGCAGGTTTCCGACGCAAGGGAGCGAACCGAGGGAACGAGGAGTTGGGAAGATTGCAGCTGGGGCGAGCCCTCCGATGTAAAAGGGTCACTTCAGGTGACTCAGCGAGTGTGCAGGCCGTAACGCGAGTGAACGTTGAGCAGGCCTCGAAAAGGGCAATGCGGAAGCCGACCCGCCTGGATTACGGGGAAGGCTGTCATGGCTGGGGAAGTGAGCGAAATGCGCACCCAGTCATTCCGCCGGGGTAGTGACGATGGCATGTGCACAAGGGGAGACTGACGCAACACGGGAAGCGCCATCGCGTGGTCGGTCGTGACGACCAACCGGAATCCGGTGACGGACAGGCTGGGCGCGATGGGGTGGCGGAGAGGCCCGTAGTATCCGATGAAGCCGGTGTAATGCCGGTGGAGGGAAGGAGCCTCAGTTCAAGACAGACGTTGAAAGTGGCGAGGGAGTGGAGATTGGGCAACCTGGCAACTCCGAGTAATCTTCAGAAGCTGCAGACAGCGTTACATGCGAAAGCGAAGGCAGAACCGGAGTTTCGCTTCTACGCGCTGTACGACAAGATCTACCGCGAGGATGTTCTGGCGTATGCCTATGCCTGTTGCCGCGCCAACAAGGGGGCAGCGGGGGTGGATGGCCAGAGCTTTGAGGAGGTCGAAGCGTATGGGGTGGAGCGGTGGCTCGGGGAATTGGCGCAAGCCCTCCGAGAGGAGAGTTATCGACCGGAAGCGGTACGAAGGGTCTATATCCCCAAGCCCAATGGCAAGTTGCGGCCGTTGGGAATTCCCTGTCTGCGCGACAGAGTGTGCCAGACGGCGGCCAAGTTGGTCCTGGAACCGATTTTCGAGGCCGACCTGCCGTCAGAACAGTATGCCTACCGCGCGGGCAGGAACGCACTGGATGCAGTCAGGGCGGTGCACAGCCTGCTGAACACCGGGCACCGGGAAGTCGTTGACGCTGACCTGTCGGCTTATTTCGACAGCATTCCGCACGTAGATCTCATGAAATCGGTGGCCCGACGGGTAGTCAACCGGCGGGTGCTGCATCTGATCAAGATGTGGCTGGACGCGCCGGTGGAGGAGACCGACAAGCGGGGACGCAAGACGCGAACAACCCAAAGCCGGGATAGTGGGCGGGGCACACCTCAGGGTTCTCCGATTTCCCCCCTTTTGGCTAATTTGTACATGCGCCGCTTCATACTGGGGTGGAAGAAACTGGGACTCGAAAGACGGTTCGGTGCGCGGATTGTCACCTATGCCGACGATCTCGTGATCTGTTGCCAGAGCGGCGCCGATGAGGCGTTGTCGGCGATGCGCGAGATCATCGAAAGGTTGGGACTGACGGTCAATGAGGAGAAGACTCGAACCTGCCGGGTACCGGACGAGAGTTTCGACTTTCTGGGGTACACGTTTGGCCGGTGCTACTCGACGCAGACGGGACGGGCCTACATCGGCACGCGTCCGTCCAAGAAGAGTGTCAAGCGAATGATCGACTCGATCCGCACGCACACCGACCGCAAGTTGTGTTGGCTTGAGGCCACGGAGGTGGTGGAGCGGCTGAACCTGGGGCTAGTGGGCTGGGCCAACCATTTTTGTCTGGGCCCGGTCAGCACAGCCTACAAGGCCATCGACGCCTACACCATCACGCGGCTGCGCTCGTGGCTCTGTGATAAGCACAAGGTACGGGGCGGGGGACGCACACGCTATCCCGACGAGTACTTCCAGGACCACCTGGGACTCACCCGCCTATGGAAGTCTACACAGGGCCTGCCGTGGGCGAAGGCATGATGACTTGTCCGAGAGCCCGGTGCCTTAGTAGGGCCCGCCGGGTTCGATGAGAGGGATGTGGAAACGGAGGCATGGCGCGGCTCGTAGGGCACCGGCAACCGAAAGGGCCGGCAACAGTGATGCCACACCTAAACCCACCGCGCCACATCCCGACTCTACCGCTCCGGAATTCGCCTAACAGGGAGCGGGATCTGGGTATGGGCTACGCGCTCATGCGCAGGGTGCGGTCCTGCCACCAAGGCACCTGGAGCGGTGAGTCCAAGAGTCCCGAGGCGATGATGATCGGCAGGTGGGCGCGGCGGTGAAAGCGCACGTGGACCTCGCAATCGGAGACGGTGACATCGGCGGGGGTGTCGATGAGATCGCGGAAGATGTGGCGGGCTTGGGCATCGGCGTAGCCGCGCATGCGCCGGGCCAGCAGTCGGTACAGGCCGCTGGCGATCACCAACAGCGCCATGTCGAAATCGACCTTCAGGCCCACCGCCGAGCTCAGCGCATCCATGTGGAAGAAGCGCACGGCGTCGGACAGCGCGTTCTCGATGAGCATGCGCTGGGCGTAGCGGGTGAGCAGTTTTGCCTGGGTGGCATGCCGGTCGTTGGTGAGCAGGATGGTCGGTTCCTCGTGACCCAGATCGAGCACGAACAGTTGCCGCAGGCTGGCCCCGGCCAGGGTGAGCGGCTGCTCGAATACCCGCGGCGTCTTGTACTTGCGCGCCGGCACGTCCAGGCTTACGCGGCGCCAGCTTGAAGCCGGCAGCCCTTTGATCTCGTCGAGCAGCCTGGCCGAGCGCCGGCGCAACGTGATGAAGGTGATCCCCAATGCGTCCAGCCGCGCCAGATGGGCGTAGGTGGTCAGGCGCGAATCGAACACCAGGTGGCGGGGCAACTCGCCGTGGTGCTTCTTCCAGAACTCGATGAAGCGGAAGATCTCCTCGGCTTCCTCGCCCTTGCGCAGATCGGCATTCGAGTAGCAAAAGGCCCGTCCCGCCGCGTCCTGGGCAAGGAAGGCCAGCACGCTCGGTTGGGCGCGGCTGCGCATCGAGACGTAGTGGCGTTCGATCTGCGCATCCTCCCCGTAGTAGGGCACCGAGTGGAAATCCAGATTGAAGGACTCGCCGGTGAAGAGCGCATCCTGGGCCAGCGCGCGATGCCAGGCCGCCAGCAAGCTCGTCGTGCGGGCGTGATCCACGCGCGAGGAATACTCGCACAGGTAGCTCTTCTTGGGGATCGCGTTGAGCCCGCAGAACAGCGCCAGGCCCGGGTCGGCCACCAGCGCCATGACATGGCTCTTGCGCTCGATCGACCACAGCTTCAGCGCCAGCGCGGCGCGCAGCGCCTGCCCCGCGGGAATCATGGCCGAGCCCGGCAGCCGGGCCTCGCTGCCCATGGCATCGACCTGCAGGCGCACCAGTTCGGGCAGGAACAGGAACAACCCGCCGCAGCGCGTCACGAACTGGGTGCCGGGGACCAGAGAAAACGCCCGCACGTCGGCCACCGGCTCCGGCGTCGGTCCGAGCTGCGCCGGGCGCTCCTCGTCCAGGCGCCGCGGCAAGGGGGCAAAGCCTTCGGCGCGCAGCAGCTCGCGCACCGCCGTCGGGCTCAAGGCGATCGCCTGATCCTTCAATGTCTGGGCGATCTCATAGACCGAGTGGTTCTGCTTGCGCAAGGCCACCGCCAGATCGCGCGCCCTGGACTTCTTCGGCTGCGTGCGCGGCCCGGAGGCGGGGCTGACGAAGAACTGGGGGTTGGGGTCACGGCGGAACTGATGGCACAGCACACGAAACGCTCCGGGGCTGTAGCCGAAGGCGCGGGCGACCACCTGGGAGGGGTGGCCTTCGAGGAAGTAGGCGCGCAGGGCCTCGTACATGCGCTGGCGCGGCTGGGAGGGCTCCTCGAAGAAGCGGCGGCACTGCGTTATATCTTTCGGTGCGCCGATAACCATACATGCATACTGCTATATACAACCCGTAGTTGTCAACGGGTCGGGTACCCACAATGGCTTGTGGTCCGAAAGCCTTACCAGGAGAGGCGTTGCAGGGACCGATCGGCGCGTGCCCACGAACACCCGCGCCGCGATCAGCTGATTAATGACTCAGAAAAGGCCAGACTTCGGCGCACACTAACGCTAACAGTTGTACAGACCCAGCGAACGCTCACCGAGCGTGAAAGACAGCCGGCCTACCGGCCGGCGTTAGCGAAATTTGGACCGTGGAAATCCAGGCTAGCGGAACTTGGCCAAATGAGCACGCACCGCGGCAACATCCAGGAAATGCCGGCACAGCACAACACTCCCGGCGGTCAGCACCGGCACATGCTCGTCGTACTTCTCCATCAATGCCGCATCGCCGTCGATGTCAACCCCATCCACCGCAAATGCGAATTCCCCGCGCAACGCAAGCAGCGCCGCGAGCATGGAGTCGCACAGGTGACAGCCGGGCCGGCCGTACAGGGTCAGGCGTGGGAGGGGGGCCATCCCCGACTTACTTGTCGCCGCCCTTGAGGGTGATGAAGGTCTGATTCTCGCCGCGACGCACCAACAGCGTGATGTTCGCCCCCTTTTCGAACTGGGCGATCATCTTGTTGAACTGGTCGGCGCTGCGCACTTCGCTGGTAACGCCCTTGTTGATGATAGCCAGGATGATGTCGCCCTGCCGCAGGTCGCTGCGGCTGCCATTGCGCACCTCGTCCACCATCACTCCGCCATCCACCTTCAGTTCCTTCTTCTGCTCGGCCGAAAGCTCGCTCAACACAAGGCCGAGGCGATTTGCCGTCGCCTCCGGCTTGGCACCTTTCTTCGAACTGCGCTGGGCCACCTTTTCGTCCGGAATCTCCGCCACCGTGACGGTGAATTCCTTGGTCGTCCCCTTGCGCCACACTTGAACCGGCACCCGCAAACCGGGCTTGGTGCTACCGACGATACGCGGCAGATCGCTGGACGCATTCACGGTCTTGCCGTCGAACTTGAGGATGATGTCGCCGGCCTCGATGCCCGCCTTGTCCGCGGGAGCGCCCTTTTCCACCGAATTGACCAGCGCCCCCACCGGCTTGGCCAATCCGAAGGAATCCGCCAATTCCTTGGTCAGTTCCTGGATGACGACGCCGATGCGGCCGCGGCTCACCCTTGCCGCTGGTGCGCAGCGCCTGTTGGACCTCCATCGCCACATCGATCGGAATGGCGAAGGACAGGCCCATGAAACCGCCGGTGCGGCTGTAGATCTGCGAGTTGATGCCCACCACCTCGCCCTTCATGTTGAACAGCGGCCCGCCGGAATTGCCCGGGTTGATGGCGACGTCCGTCTGGATGAAGGGAACGAAGGTCTCCTGGGGCAGCGAGCGGCCCTTGGCGCTGACGATGCCGGCCGTGACCGAGCTCTCGAAGCCGAAGGGCGAGCCGATGGCCACCACCCACTCGCCTACGCGAAGCTTGGTCGGGTCCCCCATCCGGACCGCGGGCAGGCCCGTCGCCTCGATCTTGATGAGGGCGATGTCGGTGCGCTTATCCGATCCGATAACCTTGGCCTTGAACTCCCGCTTGTCGCCGAGCTTGACCAGGATCTCTTCGGCGGACTCGACGACATGGGCATTGGTGAGCACATAACCGTCCGGGCTGATGATGAATCCGGATCCGAGCGACTTCGTTTCCTGTTCGCGCTGTCCGCCGCCCCCGGGCTGCTTCGGAATGAAGCGCTTGAAGAATTCGAACATCGGATCGTCTTCGTCGAACGGCAGTTGGGGAACGGTCCGCCCGCTGCGCACCACCTGCGTCGTGCTGATATTGACGACCGCCGGCCCCTGCCTTTCCACCAGGTCGGTGAAATCGGGCAATTCCCGGGGCTGCGCCTGCACCGAGACGGCGGTGAACGCAAACAGCAACCCGGCCAAGGCGTTGAACAGCTTCATTGAGTTTCCTTGTCTTCCATGCGTGGAGTCAGTGGATGGAGGGCCGGCCGCGGGTTAGAACCGGCTGCAGGCGGCCGCGTGTGCGCTCTCGCGCCTGGAAGCGGACGACCGCGACGAGGGCGGCCACGAATCCGAGCGCACCGCCGAGGAAGGTAGCGCGGTCACCCGCGGCCTCGGCCAGGGTCAAACCCAGGAAAGCCCCCGCGACCAGCATCACAATCGGCAAGAAATACACCATCAGGGCAGCGCGCAGCATGTCGCGATCGCCGAGCCGGACCAGCACCTGCTCGCCCGGCTTGGCGTCGATCGTGTTGGGGACGCGGAACACGCTGCAGCGCGGACCGAATACCTGGCCGATGACGCTGCTGCCGCCGCAGCCGCCCGGCTCGTGGCAACGACCGCAACCGCCGCTGCGCGAGGCAAGCTCGATCACCGCGTCGGAACCTTCGACCTGCCGCACGACTGCCTGTGCTTCCATCTATCTCCTGATCGGCTCGATGCCGTCGCCAAGCTGCTTCAGCGTCTGCAGCGGAACCTCCCCCACCAGGATGAGGGCATGGCCGCCGCTGAGGCGTTTGTACACGTTGATGGCGCCGGTGCTGTAAGTTCCGGCCCGGGGCACCTCCTGCATCCCGGCCAGCGGCTCGATGAATACCGAGATCGCCGCCAGTCCATCCGTGAACACGTAATGCATCATGGGCGGGGCGTTGTCCTGAAGCTGCCGCTTCATGCCGGCGGTCTTCCTGAAGCCAGGGACCTGGTTGCGGAAGCTCCACGATCCGTCCTCGACATTCGACTCCATGGTCTTGGCGTTATGCACATTCCATTGCGAGTCGTTGCCGCTGAATTTCGGCTTGAGCATGTCCCGGTCGATGTTGCCGCCGATCTGCAGTTGGGTGAAATAGAACTGTTCGATCGGCTCATTCTTTTCGTTGACCATGCGCGCCTTGAGCAGCAGCCCGGTGGCGATATCCGCCCAGAACACGTGGCCATAGCGCAGGTTGTCTCTCGGTTCCAGAATCAGCTGCTGGCTATCGAAACCGGCAACGCGGCTGATTTCGCCCCGGCGCATGCGGTAGTGCTCCGCCAGAGTGCTGAGAGAGGCCGGCAAACGCGCCGGAAATGCCTTGCGGCTGCCCTGGCGATCGACGATCACCATCCGCTCGGCCGGCAGGTAGCACTTCACCTCATCGTTGTTGCGCACCACCTCGCGCGGACTACCGTCGAGCACCTCCAGCTTCTCGCGCTCGCCCGAGGCGTCCACGACATGGGTGATGCGCGAGGTTTCCGTGTGCCCGCCGCTCTGGTAGACGAAGGTGCCGCTGTAGGACAGGCGCTGCGCGGCCGAGACGATGCGGCCGAGCCATTCGATGGGCTCCCCGGCTGGATCGGCGTAGGCGGGCGCAACCGTGCTGCCGGCTGCGGCCAGCAGCACCCACAGCCATTTCATCGCGCTGCACCCTCGCGGGTATCGGAGACAATGCGGACGTAGTTCGCGAATCCCCGGATGCTGCTGGCCTGCGAGTAACCTTGGTGCGCGAACAGATAGGGCTTGTCCTGGGATGAATTCGCCAGTTGCGCCTTCTCCGCTGAAGCGGGAACAGCGGCCTGCTGCGGCGGAGGCTGGGGCGTGATGACGGCGACACTCACCGGCTGCAGAGGGTTCAGCGACTGCGCGATCCACGCCACGGCGCCGACGCCCATCACCGATGCCGCGAGCGGCAGCGCATAGCGCCAAACGCCGCGCCGGCGCGCCGCCCCCGGCGCAAGCACCGTCGGCTCATCCGCGAGTCGCGCCATCACGGCATGCGTGACGTCGGTCGAACAGGCGCGGCGAGCGCCGCAATGCATCGCCGATCAAGTGGTACTCGGACCAGGTCTGCCGCAGCTGGGAATCGCGGCACAGTGCATTCAGTACGGAATCTTGGGAGCCTTCTTCCAGCGCGTCATCCATCAACGCCGACACATCGGATTTCATTGCCTCACCATCTCCTGTCCGGACCCGTATCGAGCAACGGCCGCAACTTCTCGGCAACTGCCTCGCGTGCCCGGAAAATCCGCGAACGCACGGTGCCGATCGGACAATCCATCACCTGGCAATTTCCTCGTACGACAAGCCTTCGATTTCCCGCAGCATGATCGCGGTTCGCAAGCTCCTCGGGCAGTGCGGCCATCGCGGCAGTTCACCGTCTCACCGATCTGCTTCGACATCAGCAACGTGCTCCGGCGTATTGACGTCCCGCAACAGATCGCCTTCGTCGTAGTTCTCCGCCTCCTCGTTGTCCAACTCGGTCGTGGTCGGTGCGCGGCGGCCCTTGGCGACCAGCCAGTTCTTCGCGGTATTGACACCGATACGGTAGAGCCACGTGTAGAAGGCACTATCGCCGCGAAAACTCGGCAGCGCCCGGTAGGCCTTGATGAAGGCCTCCTGCGCGACATCCTCGGCCTCTGCCGGATCGCGCACCAGCCGCGACACCAGCCGCACCAGCTTGCGCTGGTATTTCGACACCAGCAGGCCGAAAGCCTGCTTGTCGCCTGCCTGCACGCGCTCGACCAGCGCCTGGTCCGCTTCGCGGTCTCCCATTTGGCTGACGTTTCTTCGTTATGGCTTCTTGAACGCCCGCTGACTACGCGGGATGTCGCCAATTATAACCGACCCCGGCCCGTACTACGCCTGCATCCCGAGCACAGTCGCTCGGAAATCCGCTGCCACAGAAATCGTTCGCCTCGCAAGGGGTAATTGATCCATGTCACGGGGCCGCCGCTAGTTCCGGCTGCGATGCGTCGGCCATGCTATATTTCCCGACTATCCGTGACGGCCCGAACTACCTGACTCCTTCGACGTCCTCGTGCTCGGCAGCGGCCTGGCCGGCCAGTCCGTGGCGCTGCGGCTGGCCGATACGCATCGCGTCGCCCTCGTCACCAAGCGCGCCTCGAGGACTCGGCCACCGCCTGGGCACAGGGCGGCATTGCCGCCGTGCTCGACGATGCCGACTCGATCGAGGCGCACATCCAGGACACCTTCACCGCCGGCGCCGGGCTGTGCGATCCGGCCGCCACCCGCTTCGTCGTCGAGACATGGCCGTGAGGCCATCGACTGGCTGATCGCCCAGGGCGTGCCGTTCACCCGCGATGCCGAATCCGAGTTCGGCTACCACCTGACGCGCGAAGGCGGCCACAGCCACCGCCGCGTCATCCACGTCGCCGATGCCACCGGTGCGGCGGTGCAGCAAACGCTGAACGAGCAAGGTGCGCGCGCATCCCAACATCACCATCCTCGAACACCACATCGTCGTCGACCTGATCACCGGGCGCAAGCTCGGCCTGCCGGAACTAGCGCTGCTGGGGTGCCTACGTGCTCGACATCGACGCGAACGAGGTGCTCACCCTTGCCGCGGCCCAACACCGTCCTCGCCACCGGGCGGCGCCGGCAAGGTCTACCTCTACACGACCAACCCGGACACCGCCACCGGCGACGGCATCGCCATGGCCTGGCGCGCCGGCTGCCGCGTGGCGAACATGGAGTTCATCCAGTTCCACCCGACCTGTCTCTACCACCCGCATGCCAAGTCCTTCCTGATCACCGAGGCGATGCGCGGCGAAGGCGGCATCCTGCGCCTGCCCGACGGCACGCGCTTCATGCCCACGCACGATCCAGCGGGCCGAACTGGCGCCGCGCGACATCGTCGCCCGCGCCATCGACTTCGAGATGAAGAAGCACGGCCTGGACTGCGTCTTCCTCGACATGACGCACAAGGGCGACGACTTCCTGCGCGAGCACTTTCCCGAACATCTACGCCCGCTGCCTGGAACTCGGCATCGACATCGCCCGCGAGCCGATCCCCGTCGTCCCGGCCGCGCACTACACCTGCGGCGGCGTCGTCGATCGACCGCGCGGCCCGCACCGACCTCGCCAGGACTCTATGCGCTGGGCGAAGCCGCCTGCACCGGCCTGCACGGCGCCAACCGGCTGGCCAGCAACTCGCTGCTCGAATGCGTGGTCTTCGGCGCAGGCGGCGGCCCAGGACATCCTGGCAGCCAGAACGCCGCTCCAGCTGCCGCAGCTGCCGCGCTGGGACGAAAGCCGGGTCACGCGATGCCGACGAGGAAATCGTGCATCTCCCACAACTGGGACGAACTGCGCCGCTTCATGTGGGACTACGTCGGCATCGTGCGCACCAACAAGCGCCTGGAGCGCGCCCTGCATCGCATCCGCCTGCTGGAACGGGAAATCGACGAGTACTACGCCAATTTCCGTGTCAGCAACGACCTGATCGAACTGCGCAACCTGGTGCTGACGGCCGACCTGATCGTGCGCAGCGCGCAGCGCGCGCAAGGAAAGCCGCGGCCTGCACTTCAGCCGCGACTATCCCGCAACTGCTGCCGCAAGCGCGCAACACGGTCCTGCGCCCTCCACTCAGGACGCGCCGCGGCTGACCGAGCCCGCCAGCGCAGCCAGACCCGCAGCTGGCGGAACGCCTCCGCGTCCATCGAGTCGGGCAGCACCAGTCAGCGAGCGCATGCGCCGCGCCGCTCGGCGCGCGCAGCAGCACCACCAGCCAAAGCGATAGACCGTGGTGTCGGGCATGGACTTCGCCTCGATCTCCTCGCCGTCGCGCCAGGACGATACCGGATCATGCCGTCGGCCCTGGGCGCGAGGGCGACGATCGAGTCGCTCGCCGCCAGCAGCGCCGAGCGGCGCAACGCTGAACACAAGCGAGGCCAGCAGCGCCAGGACAGCCGGCGCTTGAGCCAGGGCGGCGAGCGCCAGCGGCACCAGGCAGGCCAGCGCCCGAGATGGAGCAGCGCGAGTGCCGCCGCCAATGGCCGCGACGGACGCAGCGGCACATGCCGGATGGGTGCATCGGCCGCCGCATCGGCGCAGCCGCCGTCAGACGCGGCGGAAAACCAGCGTGCCGTTGGTGCCGCCGAAGCCGAAGTTGTTCTTGAGGGCGACATCGATCTTCATCGGCCGCGCCGTGTTCGGCACAGTAGTCCAGATCGCACTCCGGATCCTGGTTGAAGATGTTGATGGTCGGCGGCGAGATCTGGTGATGCACCGCCAGCGCGGTGAACACCGACTCGAGGCCGCCGGCGCCGCCCAGCAGGTGGCCGGTCATCGACTTGGTGGAATTGACGCACCAGCTTCTTCGCGTGCATCGCCGAAGGCCAGCTTGATCGCCTCGGTTTCGTTCTTGTCGCCCAGCGGCGTCGAGGTGCCGTGGGCATTGATGTACTGCACCTCGTCCGGATTGATGCCGGCATCCTGCAGGGCGTTGACCATGCTGCGCGCGCGGCCCGTCGCGTCATCGCGGCGCCGTCATGTGGATAGGCGTCGCCGCTCATGCCGAAGCCGGCCACTTCGGCAGTAGATCCTGGCGCCGCGCGCCTTGGCGTGCTCGTATTCCTCGAGCACCAGCACGCCGGCGCCCTCGCCCAGCACGAAGCCGTCGCGATCCTTGTCCCAGGGTCGGCTGGCGGTGGCCGGATCGTCGTTGCGCGTGGACAGGGCCTGTGGCGAGCGCAGAAGCCGCCGACGGCCAGCGGCGTGACGGTGGATTCCGCGCCACCGCAGACCATCACATCGGCATCGCCGTACTGGATCATGCCGAAGCTGCGTCGCCGATGGCGTGCAGGCCCGTCGTGCAGGCCGTGACCACCGCCAGGTTCGGCCCCTTGAAGCCGAACATGATCGACAGGTTGCCGGAGATCATGTTGATGATCGTGCCGGGAATGAAGAAGGGCGAGATCTTGCGCGGACCGCCGGCCGAGGACAGTCGTTGTGCGTATCCTCGATCATCGGCAGGCCGCCGATGCCGGAACCGATGTTGCACGCCGATGCGCTCGGCGTTGTCCGGCGTCGACCGCCGAGCCCGCAGTCCCGAAGCGCCTGGATCGCCGGCGGCCATGCCGTAATGGATGAAGATATCCATCGCGGCGCGCTTCCTTGGCGGACAGGTAGGCGCCGACATCGAAGCCCTTCACCTCGCCGGCGATCTGGGTCTGGAAGGCGGAGGCATCGAAACGGGTGATGCGGGCCGATGCCGCTCGTGCCGGCAATGATGTTCGTCCCAGGTTTCGGCAACGGTGTTGCCGACCGGCGAAATAATGCCGAGGCCGGTGACGACGACTCTACGGCGCGACAACGCGATTCTCCAGCGATACGGGAAGGATGCGGCGGCTCAGGCTTACTTCTTGAGGTTGGTGTTGACGTAGTCGATCGGCCTGCTGGACGGTGGTGATCTTCTCGGCTTCCTCGTCGGGAATCTCGCACTCGAATTCCTCTTCGAGCGCCATCACCAGCTCGACGGTGTCGAGCGAATCGGCGCCGAGATCGTCGACGAAGGACGACTCGTTCTTGATGTCGGCTTCGTTGACGCCCAGTTGCTCGGCGACGATCTTCTTGACGCGTTGTTCGATGTTCTCCATTTAAAGCTCCTTCCCTGAGTGTCCCGTGATCAGGGGGTGGTAAGTCAAAAACCTGCGCAGTTTATCAAATCGACGCAGGACGTCCAAAGGCGACGATGTGCTTCGGCGCTGCTACGACCATATACATGCCGCCATTGACGTGCAGTGTCGTGCCGGTGATGTAGCCGGCCTGCGGCGAGGCGAGAAAGACCACGGCGGCGGCGATATCCTCGGCGCTGGCCGAGACGGCCCAGCGGGATCTGCGTCAGCAGCGCGTCGCGCTGCGCATCCGCCAGGGCGCGCGTCATGTCGGTGTCGATGAAGCCGGGCGCGACGCAATTGACCGTGATGTTGCGGCTGCCGAGTTCCTGCGCCAGCGCGCGCGTCATGCCGGCGACGCCGGCCTTGGCGGCCGCATAGTTGGCCTGGCCCGGATTGCCGGCGTGCGCCGACCACCGAGGTGATGTTGATGATGCGGCCGTGGCGCGCCTTCATCATGCCGCGCATGACGGCTCGGGACAGGCGGAACACGGCCTTGAGATTGGTGTCGATGACCGCATCCCATTCATCGTCCTTCATGCGCAGGGCGAGGTTGTCGCGGGTGATGCCGGCGTTGTTGACCAGAATGGAGACGGCGCCGAATTTCTTCTCGATCTCGCCGATCAGCGCTTCGCACGACAGCGGCGTCGGTGACGTTCAGCACTGCGCCCCAGCCCGTGATGCCGGCCGCGTCCAGCGCCTGCTGGATGTCGGCCGCGCCGGCCTCGCCGGTCGCGGTACCGATCACGGTCGCACCCTGGGCGCCGAGTTCCAGCGCGATGGCGCGGCCGATGCCGCGCGATGCCCCGGTCACCAGTGCGACCTGTCCTTTCAGCAACGTGGTCATTGCACCCCCGCCAAAGCCTGCTTCCAGCGACGCCGCGTCAGCCAGTGCCGCCCCCTGCAGGGTACCCTCGATGCGCTTGGTCAGGCCGGCCAGAACCTTGCCCGGGCCGCACTCGAAGACATGGGTGACGCCCTGGCCGCCATGTAGCGCGCATGATCTCGACCCAGCGCACCGGCGAAGCGGCCTGCCGCACCAGCGCGTCCCGGATCTCCTCCGGGTCGTCGTAGCAGGCCACATCCACGTTGTTCACCACCGGAATCTGCGGACGGCGCAGGGTCACCGTCGCCAGCTTCGCCCGCAGCGTCTCGGCCGCCGGCTGCATCAGCGAGCAGTGGAACGGCGCGCTGACCGGCAGCATCACGGCGCGCTTCGCGCCCTTGGCCTTGGCCGCCTCGGCGGCGCGCTCGACTGCCGCCTTGTGGCCGGCAATCACGGTCTGGCCGGGGCCGTTGAAATTGACCGCCTGCACCACCTGCCCCTGCGCCGCTTCGGCGCAGGCGGCGCGGACCGCATCGTCGTCCAGTCCGAGAATCGCGGCCATGGCGCCCTCGCCGGCCGGCACCGCCTCCTGCATCGCCTGGGCGCGCAACTCGCACCAGCGGCACGGCATCGCTGAAGTCGAGCACGCCGGCGGCCACCAGCGCGGTGTATTCGCCCAGGCTGTGCCCGGCGACCAGTGCCGGTTTCGGGCCGCCCTTTTCCAGCCAGAGCGCGATAGACGGCGATGCCGGCAGTCAGCATCACCGGCTGGGTATTGACCGTCTGGTTCAGGGCTTCGGCCGGTCCATCGCTCACCAGTTGCCACAGATCGCGCCCGAGCGCGGTGGACGCCTCGTCGAAGGTCGCGCGGATCACCGGCGAGATCGCCGTAGGCCTGCATCATGCCGACCGCCTGCGAACCCTGTCCGGGAAAAACGAATGCAAATTTCATCGTGCCATGAGATCAGAATTCGAGCAGAACCGCGCCCCAGGTGAAACCGCCACCGACACCTTCCAGCAGCAGGCGCTGGCCGCGCTGGATGCGGCCGTCGCGCACTGCCTCATCCAGTGCCAGCGGAATCGACGCAGCCGACGTATTGCCGTGATCAGCCACGGTGACCACCACCTTCTCCATCGGCATTCCGAGTTTGCGCGCCGTCGCCTGCAGGATGCGGATGTTGGCCTGATGGGGAATCAGCCAGTCGACCTGCCGCCGCCTCGACTTCCGCTGCCGCCAGCACCTCGTTCGCCACCTCCGCCAGCACCTTGACCGCGAACTTGAACACCGCCTGGCCGTCCATGCGCAGGAACGGAGCACCGGTCACCTTGCCGCCGCAGACGTTGCCGGGAACCGACAGGATGTCGGGATAGCTGCCGTCGGCATGGAGGGCGGTGGCGAAGATGCCCGGCTGCGGCGCCGCCTCGAGGACGACGGCGCCGGCGCCGTCGCCGAACAGCACGCAGGTGCCGCGATCCTTCCAGTCGAGAATGCGCGAGAACACTTCCGCGCCGACGACCAGCGCGCAGCTGGTGGCTGCCGGAGCGGATGAACTTGTCGGCCATGGCCAGGCGCGTAGATGAAACCGCTGCACACCGCCTGCACGTCGAATGCCGCGCCGCCGTTGCTGATGCCGAGTTTGGCCTGCAGCAGCGCCGCCGTGCTGGGAAAGATGTAGTCGGGGGTGGAGGTGGCGACGATGATCAGGTCGATGTCTGTCCGCGCCGATGCCGGCATCGGCGATGGCCGCCCGGCTTGCCTCCAGCGCCAGATCGCTGGCGGTCTGCTCCTGGTCGGCGAGATGGCGCTTGCGAATCCCGGTACGCTCGACGATCCACTCGTCCGAGGTATTGACGCCGTGCGCCACGAGGTCGTCGTTGGTCACGGCTTGGCCCGGCAGATAGCTGCCGGTGCCGGAGATGCGGGAATAGATCATGCCGCCACCGCCTGGCGGACGCGCTCGCCGATGCGCTGCGATCTCGAGCTTGTTGCGCACCTCTTCCGCCGCCCGATGGAGCGCCATCTCGAAAGCGTAGTTGTCGGCCGAGCCGTGGCTCTTGACCACGATGCCTTTCAATCCGAGCAGGCTGGCGCCGTTGTAGCGGCGCGGGTCGACCCTGCGCTTGAAGGATTTCAGCGCCGACATGGCGATCAGGCCCGCCAGCTTGGTCAGCAGGTTGCGGCTGAATTCCTCCCGCAGAAAGGTGGCGAGCATCTGCGCCAATCCTTCCGACGTTTTCAGCGTGACGTTGCCGACGAAGCCGTCGCACACGACGACATCCGCCGTACCCTTGTAGATGTCGTCGCCTTCGACGTTGCCGATGAAATTGAGGCCGCTGGTGCGCAGCAACTCGCCCGCCTGCTTGACCACGTCGTTGCCCTTGATTTCCTCTTCGCCGATATTGAGCAGGCCAACGGTGGGCCGCTCCTTGTGATCGACCAGCGCGACACCAGCATGGCTCCCATGATGCCGAACTGCAGCAGATGCTCGGGGGTGCAATCGACGTTGGCGCCGAGATCCAGCACTAGACGTGTCGCCTTTCAGGGTCGGCAGGACGTGGCGATCGCCGGCCGATCGATGCCGGGCAGCGTCTTCAGCACGAAGCGCGGAGATCGCCATCAGGGCGCCGGTATTGCCGGCCGAAACGGCGGCGTGGGCCGTGCCGTTCTTGACCAGATCGATGGCCACCCGCATCGACGAATCCTTCTTGCCGCGCAGCGCGGCGCGGCGGCTTTTCGTCCATCTCGACGACTTCGGTGGCATGGTGCGACGCGCAGGCGCTCGCCGAACTGCCGGCCGTCGTGGGCAATGGCCGCATCCACGACATCGGGCAGGCCGACCAGGATCACCGCAGCATCGGCTTCATGTCGCAGAAATTCGAGGGCCGCGGCAATCGTGACCGACGGGCCGTGATCGCCGCCCATGCAGTCTATGGCTATGGTGACATCCATCAATGCGCAGGCCCGCAGACTGGATCCGGATACGCAACGGCCGCCGAAACGGCGGCCGTTGCGGGCGTGGGTCGTCGGCTTACTCGCCCTTGGCCTTGACGACCTTCTTGCCGCGATAATAGCCGCTCGGGCTGATATGGTGGCGCAAATGGATTTCGCCCGTAGTCGGTTCGACCGCGAGCGGCGGACTGCTCAGAAAGTCGTGGGCGCGATGCATGCCGCGCTTGGAGGGCGACTTCTTGTTCTGCTGGACTGCCATGGCTTGCTCCTGTTGTTCCGATATGGTCCGTATCAGTTCGCATCGCGCTTCAGCGCCGCCAGGGCGGCGAAGGGCGACACCTTTTCCTTGTCATCGGCCGGCCCCGGCAACGCGCATCGTTCGTGCCGCGGCGCCAACGGTATCGCCAGCATCACTTCCTGCTCTATCAGCGCGACCAGATCCTGCTCGTGTTCCGCGGCAATGGCATCGAAGCGGTCATCGGTCAGTTCGTCCTCCGGCCAGGCCGCGCCGGACGGCACGAGAAGAAAACGGCTGCACAGGACGATGGGAAACTCCAGCGGCGCGAGACAGCGCTGACACCGCAGGCTCAGCGTTCCGTCGGTTTCCAGATCGAGGTACAGCTTCCCTTCCGGGCCGGTTTCGCCGCGTGCCGAAAACCGCAGCCTGCCCTGCTCTCCGGCCAGTGAGTCCGCCAGGCGGGGCAGCGACCGAACTTCGATTTCGCCATCGGCGTGCCGGCCCTCGCGGGCGAAGGCGGCGCTGTCGATGACGTAGCCTCGTTGCGGCATAAGCGCGCGATGGTATTATTTTTGGCCCTTCATGTCAAAAGACGCGAGCCTGCAAGCCGCATCCCTCCTATGCCTTCGTCCCCGCCGCTGGTTCTCGCTTCGACCTCGCCGTACCGGCGCGAATTGCTGCAACGGCTCGGCATCCGGTTCGAGACCGCCAACCCCGGCGTCGATGAATCCGCGCTGCCCGGCGAAACGCCGGTCGCCACTTCGGAGCGCCTCGCCCTGGCCAAGGCGCGGGCGGTGGTGCACGACTTCCCGGATGCCCTGATCATCGGCAGCGACCAGGTGGCGTATGCGAAGGGGCGGGTTTTCGGCAAGCCCGGCGTCCGCGACCGCGCGGTCGAGCAGTTGCGGACCCTGCGCGGCCATAGTGTCCTGTTCCACACCGCGCTGTGCCTGCTGAACAGCCGCACCGACCGCGTACAACTGGACGGGGTGCCGATCGAAGTGCGCTTTCGCGACCTCTCGGATGCCGAGATCGAGCGCTACCTGGACCGTGAAGCGGCGCTGAACTGCGCCGGCAGCGCCCGTTGCGAGGGTCTCGGCATCAGCCTCCTGGAGTATATCCGCGGCGACGACCCGAATGCCCTGATCGGCCTGCCGCTGATCGCCCTGTGCCGCATGCTGCGCAGCGAAGGCCTGGCGGTGCCGTGAGCGGCTGGCGCAGGGTCCATACTCGCGTAGTCTCTTACGGGTGCAATCGTGACAATTCTGGCAAAGAAATCCCCGGACGGCGGGGGTGGGGGATTTACTAGGGGGTTCTCCCCTTGTTCCAACATGGCAGGTTTACCGGCCGGAGGTCGCGGGCGAACCGGTTTGGTTGCGGCGCGGCCGGCTTAGGATGGAACCGGGAACGCTGTATCTGATCCCGGCCGGACTCGGGGGCCCAGCCTGGCAGTCCACCCTGCCGAGCCATGCCCGCGAGATCGTCTGCGGACTGGACTGCTTCATCGTCGAGCACGCCAAGACGGCCCGCGCCGAACTGCGGCGCCTCGGCTACCCGCGCCCGCTCCAGGGTGTCGGCATGGGCGTGCTGCCGGAGCACGGCACGGCGCAGGAGATCGCGGCGGCCCATCAAGCCCTTCTGCAGCCGCTGCTGGAGGGCCGTTCTGTGGGACTGCTATCCGAGGCGGGATGTCCTGCAGTAGCCGATCCGGGCGCCGCCATGGTCCGGCTCGCCCATGCCCGGGGCATTCGCGTCGTGCCGCTGGTGGGGGCTTCGGCCATTCTCCTCGCCCTCATGGCCTCGGGGCTGAACGGCCAGCGCTTCGCCTTCCACGGCTATCTGCCGGTAGCGGCAGCCGAGCGGCGCACCGCCCTGCGCGAACTCGAGGAAGAATCACGCCGGCGCGGGCAGACCCAGATCTTCATCGAGACCCCCTATCGCAACGCCGCCCTCTACCAAAGCCTGCTCCAGGACTGCGACCCGAGCACTCAGCTTTGCCTGGCGACCAATCTCACGCAGCCCAGCGAAGCCATCTCGACGCGTAGCATCGGCGCGTGGCGGCGCTGCGAAGCTCCGGCGCTGGCCAAACAGCCAACCGTGTTCCTGCTGCTGGCCGAATGATCAGCGCAGCCGCAGGCGCCCGATGGCCCCGGCCATGCCTTCCGCCACATCCGCACCGAACTGTCGCGCCAGCCGGTCGGCGAGGGACTGCTTGACGGTGTAATCCTTGATGTCCTCGGCCTTGATGACTTCCCGCGCCACGTAGTCCACACTGCCGAAGCCGTCCGCCAGTCCCAACTCGACCGCCTGGGCGCCGGTCCACATCAGGCCGCTGAACAGCTCCGGCGTTTCCTTGAGACGCTTGCCGCGGCCCTTGCGCACCACCTCGATGAACTGCTTGTGGATGTCCTCCAACAGCAACTTGGCGTGTTCGAGTTGCTTCTCGTCCTGCGGCGAGAACGGATCGAGGAAGCCCTTGTTCTCGCCGGCCGTGAGCAGGCGTCGTTCGACACCCAGCTTATCCATGGTGCCGGTAAAGCCGAAGCCGTCCATCAAGACACCGATGGAGCCTACGACGCTCGCCTTGTCCACATAGATCTGGTCCGCCGCCACCGCGATGTAATAGCCGCCGGAGGCACACATGTCCTCCACCACGACATAGAGCGGGATGTTCGGATACTTGGCGCGCAGCCGGCCGATCTCGTCGTTGATGCGGCCTGACTGCACCGGGCTGCCGCCGGGGCTGTTGATGCGCAGCACCACGCCCTGGGTCGTCTTGTCCTTGAACGCCTTCTGCAGCGCTTCGGTGATGCTCTCGGCGCTTGCCTGGCCCTCGGCCGAGATAACGCCATCGAGTTCCACCAGCGCCGTGTGCTTCTTTCCGTCCGGCAGGCTATCCGTCGGATCACCCCAATCGACGAGCAGGAGGAGCACCAGCGTAAGGTAGGCGAATCCGAGGATTTTGAAGAAGATGCCCCAGCGCCGCCGGCTCTTCTCTTCCGCCAGGGCGGCGGAGGCGAGGCGCTCGATCACCTTGCGTTCCCATTGGGGTTCGTTGCTGTCAGCCATTTGACTCCGCTTTCAAATATACGCGTCCGTCCAGTTCCAGAATGTCGATCGCCGTCAGGCTGTCGCCCTTGCACGGGCCGTAGATGCATCGCCCGGTGGCCGGCTCGTAGGTCGCGCCATGGGTGGCGCAGATCAAGTATAAACCCGATTCGTCGAAGAACTCCCCCGGCATCCAGTCGAGTTCGACTCCGACATGGGCGCAGCGATTGACGTAGGCCATAACTCGGCCGCCGTGGCGCACCGCAAACGCCGGAAGCCGCTCGCCGTTGCGCTCGATCTCGAAACGCAGTCCCATTCCGGCTTCATGCAACTCGTCGCTGCGGCAGATCAGCCGTGGCTCTGCAGCCATGCTTCCAATTCCGAAAAGTCCTCCACGCATGCCAGCGGCTGCTCCGCCAGCAATTCCCGGCGCGGATGGGCACCGAAGGCCACGGCCACCGCCTCGACGCCGGCGTTGCGCGCCATCTGCAGATCGTGGGTGGTATCGCCGATCATCAACGCTCGGTCGGGGCCGACCCCGAGACTGGACATGATCTCGAGCAGCATCGCCGGATGCGGCTTGGAAAAACACTCGTCGGCGCAGCGCGTGATATGGAAGAACGACTCCAAGCCGCTCGCGGCCAGCGACCGGTTGAGGCCAAGCCGGCTCTTGCCGGTCGCCACCCCGAGCCGGCGGCCGGCGGCGTGCAGATCGCTGATGAGATCGAAGGCGCCCGCAAACAACTCAAGATCTTCGTCGCGGGACAAATAATGGTGGCGGTAGCGTTCGGCGAGCTTGCCGTAGTCGAGTGGATCGAGCTCGGGCAATGCCGTGCGCAGGGCATCGTGCAGACCGAGACCGATGATGTGGCGTGCCAGGGCTTCGCTCGGCGGCTCGAGGCCCAGATCGCGGCAGGCGGCCAGAATTGCCGCGACGATGGCCGCGGCCGAGTCCATCAGCGTGCCGTCCCAGTCGAAGACGATCAGATCAAAGCGCTGCACCGTAGTCACGGAATTCGTTTTGCTCCACCCGCCCGACAAAACCGGCCAATTCGTACGGCAGAGGCGCTTCGAGTTCCACCGTTGCACCGGTCAGCGGATGGGCGAACGCCAGACGCACCGCATGGAGGAACATGCGTTTCAGACCGACTCGGGCCAGTTCCCGGTTGAGTGCGAAGTCGCCGTACTTGTCGTCGCCGCAAAGCGGATAGCCCAGGTGGGACAGATGGACGCGGATCTGATGGGTGCGTCCGGTCTTAAGCTCCACTTCGACCAAGCTGAAGTTCTGCCAGCGCGCCTTCAACCGCACCAGGCTATGGGCGGCCTTGCCCGATTCGGATACGCGGACGCGGCGCTCGCCTTCCGCCGTTACGTACTTGTGCAGGGACAGCCGGATGTGGCGCAGCGGATCGGGCCAGCGGCCGCGCACCAGGGCGAGATAGGTCTTGTCCACCGCACCGTCGCGCAGCAAGGCATGCAGCGCGGTCAGCGCCGAGCGCTTCTTGGCCAGAAGGAGAACGCCGGACGTCTCCAGGTCCAGCCGATGCACCAGTTCCAGGAACCGGCTCTCCGGCCGCTGCTGCCGCATCTGCTCGATGACGCCGAAGCTGATTCCGCTGCCGCCATGTACCGCCACACCCGCGGGCTTGTCGATGGCGACGATGGCCTCGTCCTCGAACAGGATGCGGAAGGCGGGACCGGTCGGCGCAACCGCTGGAGTCGCCCGCTGCGCCACGCGCAGGGGCGGAATGCGGACTTCGTCCCCGCAATTCAGCCGATAGTCGGGACCGACACGCCGGCCGTTCACCCGAACCTGGCCGCTGCGCAGGATCTGGTAGACATGGCTCTTCGGTACCCCTTTGCAGTGTCGAAGCAGATAATTGTCCACGCGCTGCGTCGCTTCCTCCGCCCCGATAAGCTCACGCCGCACCGCAGGGGTTTTGCTCAACTCCTTCATATTGAATATACTGGTGCGAGTTTGCGGCATTGTGTCATGAGACTGTGCCCAGCCGCCAACAGACGGTTTCCGGCACGCCGGCCGTATCGGCTGCTTCGGACCCGCTGCAAACCACAGTACGGTTAATTTCGCTCACCGGAAGTAGCGATGGTAATTGATTTGCGCGCGCATCATACAACGCCATTTGCCCGGTCCTGACGTCGGTTGCAGACTCCACCCGCGTCAGGACGCGCCAACGACAAACCCAAGATTTAGTTTGCGACGTTTCCTGTCCATGAGACCCTTTACACCAAACTGATCCGGCCTGTTGCAGCGGCAAGCGGTCTGTCCTGCCCGTTCAATGCGCGCGGGAGAGCCAGATAATGAAACGCATGCTGTTCAATGCGACACAGGCCGAGGAACTCCGTGTCGCGATCGTCGATGGTCAGAAACTGATTGACCTCGACATCGAATCAGCCAACAAGGAACAACGCAAGAGCAACATCTACAAGGCGGTCATCACCCGCATCGAGCCCAGTCTCGAAGCGTGCTTCGTCGACTACGGCGCCGAGCGCCACGGCTTCCTGCCGTTCAAGGAAGTCTCCCGCTCCTTCTTCAAATCCGACGTCGAGCCTGCGCGCGCGCGCGTTCAGGATGCGCTGCATGAAGGCCAGGAACTGATCGTCCAGGTGGACAAGGACGAGCGCGGCAACAAGGGCGCGGCGCTCACCACGTTCATCAGCCTGGCCGGCCGCTATCTCGTCCTGATGCCGAACAATCCGCGCGGAGGCGGCGTTTCGCGTCGCGTCGAGGGCGAGGATCGCCCTGAACTGCGCGACGTGATGGATCAGACTCGAGACTCCCGCGGGAATGAGCCTGATCGCCCGCACCGCCGGCATCGGCCGCACGCTGGAGGAACTGCAGTGGGACCTGAACTACCTGCTGCAGCTTTGGCGCGCCATCGAGGGCGCCGCCCAGGCGCAGTCCGGCGCGTTCCTGATCTACCAGGAAGGCAGCCTGGTCATCCGCGCCATTCGCGACTATTTCCAGCCGGAAATCGGCGAGATCCTGATCGATACCGACGATGTCTTCGATCAGGCGCAGCCAGTTCATGGGCCACGTCATGCCGGGCAACGTCAATCGCGTCAAGCGTTACCGCGACGACGTGCCGCTGTTCTCGCGCTTCCAGATCGAGCACCAGATCGAGACCGCCTTCGGTCGACAGGTTACGCTGCCCTCCGGCGGCGCCATCGTCATCGACCACACCGAGGCCCTGGTGTCGATCGACGTCAACTCGGGGCGTGCCACCAAGGGCCAGGACATCGAAGAGACGGCTTTGCGTACCAACTCCGAGGCCGCCGACGAAATCGCCCGTCAGTTGCGCCTGCGCGACTTGGGCGGCCTGATCGTCATCGACTTCATCGACATGGAGAATCCGCGCAACCAGCGCGAGGTGGAAAACCGCCTGCGCGAAGCCCTGCACCACGATCGGGCGCGGGTCCAGATGGGCAAGATCTCGCCGCTTCGGCCTGCTCGAACTGTCGCGCCAGCGCCTGCGTCCGGCCCTGGCGGAGACCAGTTACATCCCGTGCCCGCGCTGCACCGGTACAGGGCATATCCGCAGCACCGAATCGGCCGCGCTGCATATCCTGCGCATCCTCGAAGAGGAGGCGATGAAGGAGAATACGGGGGCCGTTCACGCCCAGGTTCCGGTCGATGTCGGCACTTTCCTGCTGAACGAAAAGCGCGCCGACGTGCAGGCCGTCGAACTTCGCCAGAAGGTGAATATCATCCTGATTCCGAACACGAATCTGGAAACCCCCGCATACGAGGTGGTGCGCCTGCGCCACGACCAGTTGAACACGGAAGAAGTGGCGCAGCCGAGCTATAGGATGGTCGAGATACCGCAACGGGAAGAGTACGCACCTGCTGCCGCGTCCGAAGCCCGGCCCCAGCGCCAGGAAGCCGCGGTCAAGGGAATCACGCCCGATCAGCCGGCGCCCATCGTCGAACCGAAACCGGAAGCCCTGGGTATTGCACCGCCGGCGGCCGGGGCGGCCAGGCAGAGCATCGTCCAGAAGATCTTCGCCTGGTTCCGCGGCAACCGGAAACCGGAGCCGGTCGTCGAAAAGGCGGAACCCCCGACGGCGCGACCCGCGCCGCGGGAGGGCGGAAGGCGCGGCGGACGTCCCCGCCCCGAGGGTCCAGGTCGCGGTCCGCGTCCCGAGCGGGGGGAGCGCGGGGAGCGTCCGGAGCGTGGCGAACGGCCCGATCGCGGAGAACGGGGCGAGCGCGCGGAAGGGCGCCTGCAACCATCGCGGCCGGAAGCAGAAGCCGGACGCGAGTCGCGGCGCCAGCGCGGGGAGCGCCCTGAGCGCGGCGAACGGGGCGAGCGGCCGGAGCGCCAGGAACGCGGCGAAAGGCAGGAACGACCGGAAGCTCGCGGTGAGCCGCGCCAGCCGCGGCCGCCAAGGGAACGGGCTCCCGCGCCGCCCGCCGCGGTCGCAACCGAAACGGTCACAGAGCCGGAAACGGTCGCCGCTGTCGGCGCCGAGGAATCCGTGCCCGCTGCCGCCGCCGGCGAGGGCGCTGCGCAACGCGGCCGGCGCAATCGGCGCGGCGGACGCCGCGAGCGCGGCGAGCGCAAGCAGGGCGAAGGTTCGCCCGAAGCCGAGGCGACGCCTGAGTCGGCCGAAACCGCGGTGGTCGGCGGCGCCGATGTCGGTCTCGCCGCCGTCGCGGCGGCCGCCGCAGGGTTGAGCGCGATGCCCGCAGAGGCCGAGATGTCACCTGCCCTTGCCGAAACCGAAGCGATGGCACCCGTGCCGATCGCGGGCACGACACCGGTCGAGGTTGCCGTGGTCGAGAGATCCAGCGAATCCTTCGCCGAGGCCACCATGCCGGTCCGCATCGCGGAGGAACCGACCGTGGCGACACCCGAACCGGTGTTGGCCGCGTCTCCGCTTCCAGAATCACCTGCCGTCCCGATGCCGGAAGCCGCACCCGTGGCCGAGCCGGTGGATCTTTCCGCAACGCTGGAACAGAGCGGGTTGGTAATGGTGGAGACGAGCGCGGAACGGGTGCAGGCATGGCGCCAACCCGAAGCGCCGGAGGAACAGCCCGAGGCACCTCGCCGCCGCCCCCGCGGCGAAGCGGTCCCGGTCCCGGTCCCGGTGGCAGCGGAACCTCTGGTTCAGATCGAAACCCGAAAATAAGTCCGGGTTCGCCTGCCGGCGCAACACTGGCCGGCACGGCCGCAGCGCAGTCAACGTTGGCGCAGGGTCTCCAAAAGACCCTGCGCCGCGTCCTCCACCATGTCCAGCACCACATCGAAACCCTTCTCACCGCCGTAGTACGGATCCGGCACCTCGTCTGTATCGAACCTTCGGGCGTAGCGCATGAACAGTTCGATCTTGTACCGATGCCGCTCCGGGCAGGCACTGTGCAGCTCCTCCAGGTTCTCGCGATCCATCGCCAGAATCAGATCGAATTCCTCAAAATCCGTCGGTGCGATGCGCCGCGCCCGCAGACGGCTGAGATCGATGCCGCGCCGCTGCGCGGCCCGTTGCGCCCTGGGATCCGGCGGCTCGCCCGCATGGTAGGCGTGCGTTCCAGCAGAGTTCTACTTTAACTTCATCATCCATTTTATTGTTTTTAAGAAGATGTTTTACCATGCCCTCGGCGCTCGGCGAGCGACAGATATTGCCCATGCAAACCAGCAGAATGCGCATCTCGATTCGGACAACCCATTAAAGCCAGCCCGGGACGGGCTGGGGTGTTTGCGGAAACGACAGGACGGAACGGGCCAATGGGGGAATTGTTACCCAGGCGCGAGGAAACGAAAAGGAGGAAAGCGGCGAAATAGTGAATTTCGATTCTTACAATACCTACATTACCTATTGTTTTCATTAATCTTACTTGACCCACGTGGTGCATATGCCGTCACCCAGGCCAGGATCGCTCCGGGAGATCCTCTCGACGCCAAAGCGGAGAAGGCTTCGGCGCGCACGACGGGGCGCCACCGTACCGCGGTACAGGTCTTTGGCTCCGGCCGAACTCCCGGCACGGCCTTGACCAAGGCGTGCCGTCCCGGCGGAAACGACGCACGAATCGGGGTCACGGACCGCTTGTTGCTGGCAACGTCCGTGCCCGTGGGACCGGTGCAACGATGACGGAGCATGACATTGGTCAACGCGCGTCCCCCGCGGGGCCGGAACAATCAGCGCGCAGTACAAAGGCCCGCATCCAAAGAGGTCGGCCGCAGCTCCAGTGTTTCCAGCGAACAACTCGAATCGGAGGATCCCGTGAATCACCTGTCACGACTCATATTTGCCGCGATTGCCCTGGCCTGCCTGGCGCTTCCATCCGCAACGATCGCCGCGGAGGAGGCCTGGGATGAAGCCAAGCCCTTGCACCACACCGACGCCTTCGTGTGCAAGCGCTGCCATCTCGACATCTTCCGCAGTTGGGAAAAGTCGATGCACGCCAACAGTTCGGCCCTGAAGAACCCCCTGCACGGCGCCTTCTACCAGGCCACCGTGGGCGACCCGAAGCAGGAAGGCGTGCTGGCCAAGGAAAATGGCAAGTACCCCGAATGCCTCAACTGCCATGCTCCCAGTGCGGCCCTCGACAAGAAGACCAAGCTCGACGCAGTGTCGGCCTATGGCGAAGGCGTCACCTGCGTCGCCTGCCACAGCCTGAAGCGCTTCAAGGGCGTCAAGGGGCCGGACGGCCAGCCCCAGCGCGGCATTGCGGCCTACGAGGTAGCGACGAACGGACTCTTGGCACCCTCAGGCATCAACTATTCACCGACCAAGCCGACCGACTCCCAGAAAGGCAATCCGGCGGTAAAGCCCCACCATCCCTATGTGCGCGACGGCAACCCCGCCATGCGCACCAGCGACGCGTGCATGGGCTGCCACGAGGAGCGTTCCAACTTCAAGGGCGCGCCCCTGTGCGTGACCGGCGAGGAAATGCGGGCCTCGGGCTCCTTCGCCACCTGCCAGTCCTGCCACATGCCCAAGGTGGGCGGAGTCACCGATCACAGCATGGCGGGCGGTCACAGCGCCGACATGGTGAGGCGCGGTGTCGTCATGTCGATCAACGCCAACGTGGACGGCGAGCGCATCAAGGCCAAGCTTCTGCTCACCAACAAGCTGCCGCACGCTTTCCCCACCGGCGCGCCGTTCCGCCACATGGTGGTCAAGGTCCGCGCCTACGACAAGGAAGGCCAACTGCTGTGGGAGAACTTCAAGACCAATCCCGCCGCAGAGGATCCCCAATCCGCCTTCCATTACGTGCTGGGCAACGACCAGGACCAGATTGCCCAGCCGCCGGCGGCGACGAAGGTGCTGGCCAACACGCGGCTCAAACCCAACGAGACGCGCGAACTCAGCTACGACATTCCGGCGACGAAAGTCGCAGTGGTGCGCGCGGAAGCGCTGTACAACGTGCTCGCCCCGCCGCTCGTTGCCCAGATGGGCGACAAGCTGCCGAAGGAGATGATCGCCCACAAGGTGGCAGCCACCGCCGAATTCTGGCGCTAGAAGTAACCCAGGGCGGGCGCAGCCCGCCCTGCCCTCCTCCCCCGGGAGCGGCGGGCCATAGGCCTGCCGGTGGGGGGATGCGGCTGCGGCCATTTGTCGCACCCCCGGTTCCGGGCGCTTGATCTGCATCAATTCCCTGTTCTCCCCATCGGTGGCCCAATAGAGGCTTGGCTCCGCGCGAACGTTCACGTTCGCGTCTTTCTTCGTCGATTTGAAGGAGCCATGCCCATGCCGCCGCAATACACTCTCCGTCAGCCACTGCAGTTCGCCCCCGATGAACTTGAAGCCCTGCAGCGCGATCCCCGCGTCTGCGATCGCGATCGCCGAACCTTCCTGAAGTGGAGCACTGCCCTGGCCGCACAGGTGGCGGCCGGCGGCGCGCTCGATCTCCTCACCGGCGCCCCCGTCCGCGCCGACGACACCATGGCCAACGTCGCGCGCTGGGTCTATTCCGTGTGCGGTTACTGCTCGGTCGGCTGCGGCCTGCACATCGGCGTCGATGCCGCCGGCAAGGCGGTGTTCATCAAGGGCAACGCGCGCCACCCCACCAATGCCGGTCAGGTCTGCGTCAAGGGCCTGTACGAGTACAAGGTGCTCGACGACAGCCAGTTGCGGGTGGGCAGCCGCGCCCGCTACCCGCTGCTGCGCAATGCCGCCGGCGGCTACGACCGCGTCACCTGGGACCAGGCCATCGACCTCCTGGCGCGCCGCATCGCCGACGCCGTGGCCACTTCCGGGCCCGATTCGGTCGGCATCTACAACACCGGCCAATGGACGCTCGAGGAGTACTACTCCATGGGCAAGCTGGGCAAGGGCGCCATCGGCACCAGCGTCATGGACTCGAATACCCGCCTGTGCATGGCGGCAGCAGTCTATGGCTACATGAGCACCTTCGGCTCCGACGGCCCGCCCGGCTGCTATGCGGACATCGAGCAAACCGACTGCTTCTTCCTCATCGGTACCAATCCGGCGGAGATGCATCCCCAGGTGTGGCGGCGCATCGCCAAGGCGCGCGCGGCGACGCGGCGGCCGAAGCTGATCGTGGTCGACCCGCGCCGCACGCTCACCGCGCGCAGCGCCGACCTGCACCTGGCGCTTCGGCCGGGGACCAACGTCGCCCTGATGAACGGCATCCTGCAGCAACTGATCGCCAAGGGCTGGATCGACTCCGCCTACATCGACGCCCACACGCGCAACTTCGACGCGCTGCGGGCCAAGGTCGCGGCCTATACGCCGCAGAAAGTGGCGCTGATCACGGGGCTCGCCCAGGCGGACATCGAGACCGCGGCGCGCTGGATCGGCGAATCGCGCGAAGTCTGGTCGCTCTTCATCCAGGGCGTATACCAGAGCATGGGCGCGACCGACACGGTGCGGCTGATCTGCGCCATGCATCTCCTCACGGGCAAGATCGGCCGCCCCGGCTCCGCGCCCTTCAGCATCACCGGCCAGTCCACCGCCATGAGCAACCGCGAGGCGGGCGGCTCGTCGGCGCTGGCGGGCTATCGCAACTACTACAACCCGGACCAGGTGGCGGCGCTGGAGACGGCCTGGAACGTTCCGGCCGGCCGCATTCCGCGCCATGCCACGATGCCGGTCAGCTCCGACAAGGAACTCCAGCCGGGCATCGAGAGCATGACCTCGATGATGCGCGAGGGCGCACTCAAGGTATGGTGGATCGCCTGCAGCAACCCGGCGGTATCGCTGCCGGACCTCAACCGGCTGTTCGCCGATCTCGACTTCGCCAATCCGCAGCGTCCCTTCGTCGTGGTGCAGGACATCTACGATCCGATGGAGACCAAGGTGTTCGCCGACCTGTTCCTGCCGGCGGCGCAATGGGCGGAGAAGACCGGCACCTACACCTGTTCGGAGCGCCGCGTGAACATCGGCCGCCAGGCGGTGACGCCCCCCGGATACGAACTGCGGCCGGCCTACGGCGCCTATTCCGATTTCGACATCACCCGCATGGTCGCCGACAGGCTGGCGCAGCTCGACGCCCGCTATCGTGATGCGGGCGGCAAGCCGCTGATCGGCTACGCGACGCCGGAACAGTGCTTCGAGGAATGGAAGCGCGTCTCCGCCGGACGCCCCTGCGACATGAGCGGCATGAGCTACGCGTCCATCGAAGCGAACAACGGCCTGGCCTGGCCCTCCACCGCGACCAACCCGACCGGCGGCGCCCGCCTCTACACCGACGGGCGCTTCAACACCAACTGGGACCGCGCCCAGTACGGCAAGAGTCCGGATGCGCCCTGGATCGATCCCGACGGCCTCGCCCGCGCCTACCTTTGGGCGGTGGATTACGTCCCGCCGCCGGAGGTGCCGGACGAGGAATATCCGTTCTGGCTCAACACCGGCCGGGTCATCGAGCATTTCCATACCCGCACCAAGACCAAGCGCGTGGCCCAGGCGCACGAGATGGTTCCGGAGAACTTCGTCGAAATCCATCCTGCCGATGCCGACGTCCTGCGGCTGAGGACGGGTGATCTGGCGCGGCTTACCACGCGCCGCGGTGAAATCGTGGTCAAGGCGCGGGTGACCGAGACCGTGGCCGCCGGGCAGGTCTTCGTGCCGATGCACTTCGGCGACCTGGACCCGGTGGACGTCGCCGAAAACGGCGGGCGCCAGGTGGCGGTGAACCGGCTCACGCTCAACTACGTGGACCCGGTGTGCTACCAGCCCATCTACAAACACTGCGCCGTGCGCGTGGCGAAGGCCTGAGGAGAACCCGACCATGACGAATCGTTTCCTGCGTTTCGCCCTCGCCGCCCTGATCGCAGTGGCGTCGGCTGCCCGCCTCCGCCGGCCGTGCCGTCCAGACCACCGGCAATCAGGTCTTCGACACCAGCTACGCGGTGGAGAACAGCCAGGCCTGCCTCGGCGGCGGCTGCCACGAGCTGGATGCGCAACTGGTGGAGGACTACGCCGCATCCGCCATGACGCACGTCATGGTCAAGTGCAATGTCTGCCACGGCACCCACACGGCGGCGGATGTGGGTCTGCCCAAACCGAACCTGACCGGCTATCGCACCGGCATGGGCGCCACCGGTTATGTCGTCGGCAAGGATCGCTGCCTGGCCTGCCACAGCGGCGCACCGCTGCAGGCCGGACATCCCTCGGCCGCGCGCGACTGCATCGCGTGTCACGAGCCGCACCTGTTTCGCGCCCGGCACTGAAACCAAGGCCCCCGGGTGATCAGGCGTCGCCCAGGGGCACGCGCACGCAGGCGGCAGTGCCGCCGCCTGGCCGCGGCGCCAGATCCACCGTCCAGCCATTGGCGCGGGCGAGCTGGCGCACGATGGCCAGTCCCAGCCCGCTGCCTCCGGTACGGCTGCTGCGCGAGGGTTCCAGCCGGTAAAAGGGGCGGAATACCGCTTCCCGCTCCGCCTCCGGAATGCCCGGGCCGCGGTCCAGCACGCAGATCTCGACCCGACCGTCGGCAATGCGGTATTCAATGTCGATCGCCTGCCCTCCGCCATAGCGCAGGGCGTTGTCCACCAGATTGGTCATAATGCGCTTGAGGGCCAGGGGCCGCACCCGCAGGTGGCAGTCTGGACCTGGTTGACCGCGGATCTCCGCGCCGCCGCGGGCATACTCGGCGGTCACCTCGGCCAGCAGGTCGCACAGGTCGATCCGCGCCGCATCCTGTTCGGAGAAATCCCGGCTCACCTCCAGGCAGCGCGCGATCAGATCGTTCATGCCGTCCACATCGAGCATCGCGCGCTCCAGCAGGTCGCGCTCGGGTTTCTCCGAGAGCATGCCCAGGGCGAGCCGGATGCGTGCCAGGGGCGTGCGCAGATCGTGGGAAATGCCCGCCAAAAGCGTGGTGCGGTTGGCGAGCAGTTCCTCCACCTGTTCCGCCATTCGATTGAACTCGTGGGCCAGGGCAGCAAGCTCGGCGGGACCCGTTTGCGGCAGCGGTTCCGGGCGCCATCCCTGGCCGACGCGCTGGGCCGCCGCCGCCAGACGCGACAAGGGTGCCATCAGCCAGCGCGCCAGTCCGGCCGAGGTGACCAGCGTCACGGCAGCGCCCACCAGCAGGATGATGAGCAGTGCCAGTGAAGGCTGCACGGTGACGCGGCTGGCCGGAAAGCCGACGCGCACGGACTCGCCGCCTGCCGGCAGATCCGCCCAATACCAGGACTCCCCCTGCGCGCCGCGGCTGGCGCCCAGAATCACCGGACGGCCGCTGCGCGCACTGAGCGCCGACTCCAGCAGGCGGAAATACGGCAGCATGTAGTTCATGGCGGACAACTCACCCGGCGGATGCTGCACCTGCAGGCGATGCAGGCGACCGATGCGCTCCTGCAGCTGCCACCGGCCGTCCGGCGCTTCCGCCTGCCAATCCCGCGCGGCAGCGATCATCAGCGCGGCCAGATCGTCGGTGGCATGGCGACCCAGCGGCACCAGGGCGAAGTAGCTGATCACCGCGATGGTGAACACCTGGAAGGCGAACGAGACCAGTGCAATCACCAGCGCCGTGCGCCCGAACAGGGTGCGCGGACGCATCATGCTCCGCGCATGCGGCCCGGTGAAAACAGATAGCCCTCGCCCCACACGGTGCGCAGATACACCGGATGACTCGGATCGGGCTCGATCCTGCGTCGCAGGCGGGTGACGCGGACGTCCACCATGCGATCGAAGGGAGCCCGCTCGTAGCCCTTCAGCAGATCGACCAGGGCATCGCGGGTCAGCACCTTGTCCGGATGATCCAGCAGGACCCGGAGCAGGGCAAACTCGGCGCCTGAAATCTCGATCGGCTCGCCGTTGCGCGTCAGTCGCCGCGCCTCGAGGTCGACCTGGAACGGGCCGAAGCGGCGAAAACGCCCCGCCGCAACCGGTGGCTGGCGGCGGCGCAGCACCGCCGCCACCCGCGCCAACAACTCGCGGTGGCTGAAGGGTTTGGGGAGATAGTCGTCGGCGCCGACTTCGAGGCCGACGATGCGATCGACTTCCTCGCCCCGCGCCGAAAGCATGATGATCGCCGGCGCGCCCTGGGCGCTCAGCGCACGCGCCAGCGACAGTCCGTCTTCCCCCGGCAGCATGACGTCGAGCAGCAGGAGATCGACCGGGTGGACCGCCAGGTGGCGCTTCATCGCCGCCGTCGGACACCCCGGCCGCCTCATAGCCGTTGTCCGTCAGATAGCGCACCAGCAACTCGCGCAAACCCTGGTCGTCGTCCACCACCAGTATGCGATCGCGGCATTCGGCCATGGTCACGGCTCCCTGAACAACCTGTAACAAATGCGGCTCCCCGCAACACCCGGAAACCGCCTGCCTAGCTTGCGCAAACCATATCACATGCGAGGAGGAGGATGAAGGCGTGCGCGTCCTTGCTGCTCATGCAGTAGCCGCGACCGCCCTGGCCGAGCCGGTCGGGTGCGCGCCAAGGGCGGGTATCCGGAATACCTGTTCCTCGAGAAGGCGCCGCGCCGAGGCCAGGCGACCGCGGAGAAGCTGGCGAAGACGGTGATCGCCGGCCGCATGATCATCTTCGCCTACGGCGAGAAGATCACCGACCCCGAACTGGGAGACAAGGGCTTCACCGGCGAGTTCTTCGAGAAGCAGTGGCGCGCCGCCGTCGACGGCGACATGATCGACGCGACGCCCGGCCAGAAGCGCATCGTGGAAAAGCTGTTCTGGGCCGGACGCCAGGTCATCGACAACAACCAGGACCGGCTGAACGTCAAGGGCGTGGCCTGGAAGCACTTCCTGCCGGCCAAGTGGGAGCGGGAGATGGGCCAGGTGTTCACGGCCCGCACCGGCATCATCATCAAGCAGCCCGGGCGCACCTACCGCAGCCCGATCAACGTTCCCGACGAGATGGAGCGTGAGGTGCTGCGAGCACTTCGTCGCGGCCGGCCCCGACGACAACAAGCCCCAAACCGTCTTCACGACCATGGGCAAGCAGGCGGTGTATCGCCACATGGAGCCGATCCGCCTGCTGCCCGCCTGTCTGTCCTGCCACGGCAAACCCAAGGGGGAGCCCGACATGCTCGGATTTCACAAGGACGGCCTGGAGGCCGGCGACGTCATCGGCCTGATGAGCGTGACGATCGCAGTCGAGCGACTGATTTCTTTCACTCGAGGAGCGCAGCAATGAAAAAGCAACACCTGAGCATTTTGGCGGCAGCCGCCGCATTGGGTCTGGCCGCCGGCCAGGCGGGGTCCCAGGGCACCGCGCCCGATGCGCAGCGGGGCATGGAAACCATGCAGAAGCAGATGGGATTGCTGACGCCGGAGCTGGCCGAAAAGGCCAAGGCGCTGCCGCCGGAGATCAAGCAGTTCCTCGCCAAGGTCGCGATGAAGCACGACCGCCATAGCGACCGGCTCACCCTGGTGCAGGTGATGCAGGAAATGCTCTCCGACTATCAGACGGTGGGAGCGGCGATCGCCACCGACAACCGCGAGGCCGCGGCCGACGCGGCGCGCCGCATCGCCAACCACCGCCTGCCGCGGGGCGGACTCCTCCCCTACCTGCCGCTGGAGATGGTGAACGCCAAGGACCTCGGCGTGCTTCCCGCAATGGAGGAGGCGGTGGAGGGCAGCGCACGCCGGCTGGCGGCGGCCGCCGACAAGGGCGACCTCGGCAGCGCGGCGCAGGAGCTCGGCGCGATGACGGCAGGCTGCGTCGCCTGCCACGCCCATTTCCGCGGCCAGCCGGGAGTTTCGCCGCGGGTCAAGCCGTAGCGATGGACGGCGGACACGGCGCATCCATCCATTCCAGGGAGAAGTGAATGACAAAAAGGAAAACGAACGCCGCCAGCGCGGCACTCGCCACTGCGCTGGCCGCGGCGGCGCCGCAGGCGGCGGCCGACCAACGGCGACCACATGCTCGGCCTGTCCGCGATCCAGAACGGCATGGCCGGCGCCGTCGTCGCCGCGCCGCAGGAAGCGACCACCATACTGGTCAATCCGGCGCGGCTGGCGGAACTGCCGATCAAGGAGGTGCGCTTCGACCTCGGCCTCGGCTTCCTCAATCCGCCGCGCAAGGTCAACGGCTTCGAGAGCGATTCGAACCTGTACATGATGCCGGCGGGCGCGGTCGCGTTCCGCATCGACGACCAGCCTGACGCTGGGCATGGGGCTGGGCGGCACAGTCGGGAATGGGCGTGGACTTTCCCGACACCGCCGCCGCGCCCGGCAATCAGGCGGTCGTCACCACCAAGCAGTTCTTCAAGGTCTCTCCCGGCTTCGCATACCGGGTGAACGACCGGCTGGCCATCGGCGCGACGATCAATCTCGACTACCAGAGCCTGGCCCTGTCGAACCCGGCCTATTCCCTGCCGCAGAACCAGGTGTTCGGCTGGGGCGTGTCGGCCGGACTGGTGTGGAAGTTCGCGGACAGCCTGCAGACTGGGAGCAGCCTGGTCGAGCCGCAGAACATGGAGCGACTTCGAGTGGAACACGACGCCGCGGGCAAGTTCTCGATGGGCATGGATGCGCCGCAGACCCTGGCCCTGGGGCTCGCCTGGCGCCCTGCCCCGGCCTGGCTGATCGAGGGCGATGTGAAGCGCATCTGGTTCGGCGACGTACTGGATCGGGTGACGATCAACCGGCCGTCCGGCTATACCGGACCGATCCCGGCGGCACTGCACTTTCGGCTGGAGCGACCAGACGGTCTTCGCACTGGCACTGCAGAAGGACATCGGCGATCGGACGCAGGTGCGGCATCGGCTACAACTACGGCGAGTCGCCGATCGGGCCGGAGGACGTCAATAGCAACATCGGCTCCCTGGCGATCGTCGAGCAGCATCTGGCGCTCGGCCTGACGCGCAGGTTCAACGACAAGGTCAGCGGCTCGTTCTCCTACGTCCATGCCTTCAACAACAGCCAGACTTCGAGCGTGGCTCCGTTCAACACCATCGAACTGGAGCAGAACATCCTCAATTTCCAGATCAGCTACAGTTTCTGATGTGGGACAGGCAGGGCGGCGCAGGCCGCCCCCGCCCGCAACGGGTAACCGCGCACGGATGGAACGCGGAGCGATTGACGACACCGGCGCGATCGCGGATATTTCACCTGCTCGCTACGCCTCCCACCCCCAACCCCATCGAGAGCCGGCGCAGGACAGGGCCGGCCGGGACAGGCCCGTTTAGTCCCGGCTGAGCGGCCCACGGTCGGCGTTTTCACGTCGCTGCGATACGCCCAGGGGGTGATCCTGATGGATGCCGTCCGTCCTTTTGCTGCAGCCTCCGACATGCGACGCCCGTTCCCCGGACTTGGTCCCGGCAGCGTCGGGCGGCCATTCGTTCCCGCAAAGCTGTGCCGCGGACTGTTGCTCCTCGGCATGCTGTGCGCCGCGCCGGCCGGTCCCGCCGGGCCCGTCTCGACGTCCGCCGCGGAGTCGGAAGACGCCGGCCGCGCCATCTATCTGCACGGCCTGCTGCCGTCGGGAAAACCGATCGCGGGCACGCGGGGCGGAACGACGGTAAGCGGCATCGATGCTGCATGCGTCGAACTGTCATCTGCGCAGCGGCATGGGGGTCGCCGAAGGGAGCAGCCAGGTACCGCCAATCATCGGCCCGGCCCTGTTCCAGGCCTTCCGGCGGCACGGTGACCGCCGCCTGCGCTTCGTCCCCGACGGCGCCGCCATGGAAGCGATGCCGGACGAGCGCCCGCCCTACAACGACGCAACCCTGGCAAGGGCGCTGCGCGAAGGTCTGGCGTCCGACGGCGTGCCCCTGCACTACCTCATGCCACAGTACCACCTGGAAGAGCCGGAACTGCGAGCCCTGGTCGCCTACCTGCGCACCCTGACTACCGGGCCGTCGCCGGGCGTCGAAGGAACGCGCGTCCACATCGCGACAGTCATCGCCCCCGAGGTTGAGCCGTCCCGGCGGAAGATCTTCCTGGACGCCGTCGAGGCCTTCATCGCGCTGCGCCATCCGCGTCCGGTCGTCACTGCCGGCGGCAGGCAGCCCGCGCCCGCGCGCCCGACCTGGGAGCTGCAGGTGTGGCAACTCGAGGGGCCGCCCGAGAGCTGGGAGGCGCAACTGCGGGCGCGCTACGCGCAGCAACCGGTGTTCGCGGTGCTGTCCGGCCTCGGCGCCGGACAATGGGCGCCCGTGCATCGCTTCTGCGAGGCCAACCGACTGCCCTGCCTGTTGCCGAACACCGCGGTCCCCGGTGGCGGGAACGACTTCTATAGCTTCTACTTCTCGCGCGGCCTGCTGCTGGAGGCGCAAGTGCTGGCCCGACATCTGCTCGACCATGCAAAGGAGATGGGAATCGCGCGCGTGGTGCAGGCGAGCCGGCCGGGAGGCGCCGGCGCGGCGGCGGCCGTTGCGATGCGAGAGGCCCTGGCGGGCTCGCAGATCGACATTGTCGACCGCGCCGTGCCGCCGGCGCGCGCGATCATGGCCGGCCGGTCCTGGCTCGGCGAGTTGGGGCCGAAGGACGCGCTGGTACTATGGCTCGACGAGCCCGACGTCGCGGCATTGCTGTCGGACAAGGACTGGCCCGCCCCCGCGCCTCCGCTGTTCCTGTCAACCAGCCTGCTGGCGCCCGCGCGCCTTCCGCCTGGCGGCACGTGGCGCACCGGGGTGCGTTTCGTCCATGGGCTCGAAGTGCCCGGGAAGCTGGAGCGACGCATCGCCCTGGGTCTCGGTCCGTGGCTCACCCGGCTCAAGCTGCCCCTGCTGGATGCCCCGCTGCAGGCGCACACCCTGGCGGCCTGCATCACCTTGTCCGAGGCGATGCCGCGCCTCAAGGGGATCTGGCTGCGGGACTATCTGGTGGAGACGATCGAAGGAGGAATGGACGCCCACGGCGCCGACACCGTGCTGCTGCCGCGTTTCACCTTCGGGGCGGGGCAGCGCTTCGGCTCCAAGGGCGCCTACATCCTGCGCTTCGCCGACGCGCATTCGGCGCGCGTCGTTCTGGACAGCGAGTTGATCGTGCCCTGAAAAGCGACGCGGCCGGCGCTGGCTTGCAGCGCCGGCCGGAAGGCGCTCAGCCGCCGTTGGCCGCAGCCGTGCTCAATGGCCGGTGCCGCAGGTCGCCGGCGAGAAGAGGTCCAGCGGCCACGAACCCGGGTCCATCACCATTCCGCTGGACGGGTCGCACTTCGGATCCGGCTTGCCGACCACGGTCATGACACCGGCGGCACCCTTGCTCGCCCGATACAGGGCGTGGTCCACCACCAGGTAGCTGCCCGGCACCGGAGTCGTCATCTCTGCCACGATGGCCGAACCCGGCGGGACCACCACCGTTTCCTCCGCGCGGTCAACGAGGGCCCGCGGCGCAGCCTTGTATACGCGATCGAAGACGGTGCCGATGATGTGCCAGTTGGACGCCACGTTGGGTCCCCCCACGACGAAGAAGAAGCGCACCTTGTCGTCCTGATTGGCGATCAACGGATGAATGCCGCCCAGCGCCTGGGTGTGGCCGTTGAAGGTGTACAACGAGACCGGGAACTCGTTGCCGGCCTTGTCTTCGTCGAGACTGAAGAATGTCTTGTTCGGTATGTCGGGCCGGGAGATCTGGGTGTCGGTCAGATACCAGTCGCCCTGCCCGATGTAGAACTCCTTATCCACGGCGGCCAACCCCCCTTTCGGCTCCACCATGATCAGGCCATACATGCCGTTGGCCACGTGCTCCCAGGGCTTGCCCTCGGCGGCGCAGTGGTAGATGAAGGCGCCCGGCTTCGTCATCTTGAAGCTGGCGCTCTTGCACTCGCCGCGTTCGACGTTGGTTACCGCTGCTCCGCCCCCCGGGCCGAGGACGGCGTGGAAATCGATGTTGTGCGGCTCGATGTTGTTTCCATCGTTGCAGATGGTGAGATCGAGGGTGTCTCCTTCCATCACCCGAAGCATGGGGCCGGGTACCGTGCCGTGGTCGGGAGTGCCGGGCAACCCGAGCTTCCAGGTCCAGAACCAGTAGGGGACGCCGGGTGCGATCTCGCCGATCACTTCCTGGGCCGTGAGCGTCACGGCGACGTGCTTCGGCGAGGCGCCGCCTGGGCGCGAGCGTACGGGTTTGGGGACTTCGGTCGGATCCTTGGCGACGTTGGCGACGGTCGGAACGGCAAGGCCCTGACTTGCCGCCAGGCTCAGAACGGCACCACACAGGGTCGCCAACAGGCAGTGCCGGCGGCTGCGTGGCCCGGCTTGATGGGTTTGCTCGGTCATAGACATTTTCTGACTCCTCTCCCTCTTCGCTACAGCCGGAATTGGCTGCAGCGAAGCCTGAGCAAGCGCCATGCCGGACAGAGAGTCTAAGTTTTTCAATCAGTTACCGCGTCACCGGAGAGCGGGGTGGGAAGCTGCGCTTCACATGAGGACCGGCCGTCCCGGAAATATGCCCGCATATTCATCGACATAGCCTCGGGAAGCTCCTCTTCACAGCACCGGAGCGCAGCCGGCAGGTAGGTAGAGTGGTGGGCAGGGTGGGTAGATGGAAGCAGCGGCCCGGCGGCATCGATGGGAAGCGCAATGGCCCTGGCAGCGCGCCCGCCGGGGCGCGGGCAAGCAGCATGGACCCGCGGCGGGACGTACCCGGCCGTCGCCTCGGCCGTTCCGGAGCCGCTGCTCCCTCAGCCGCGGAACGACCCGGGATCGATCCCGAAGCGCTGGAGCTTGAGATAGACGGCCCGGGTGGTGATGCCCATGCGCTTCGCCACTGCCGGGACGCTGCCGCCCGCCTGCCGGAGTTCGTCGCAGAGCAGGCCCTGCTCCAGTTCGTCCATCGCCCGCCGCCTCTGGTCCCGCACGGACGATGCAGAAGTCCGTGGCGGGCTGGCAAGCTGCAGGCGGCAAGTGGCCCGCCCAGATCGACCCGCGTCAGGCGGGTACCGGTGCAGAACAGGCAACTGCGCTCGATCACGTTTTCCAGTTCGCGTACGTTTCCGGGCCAGTCGTGGGCAATGAGCTCCGCCATCCCGCCGAGGCTGATCTCCCGTACCTGGGAGCCGTGCTTGCTGCGCATGTCGCGGAGAATGTGCTCGATCAGGGGCGGTATGTCCTCGCGCCGCTCCCGCAGCGGCGGAATCGCGATGCCGACGACATTGATGCGGTAATACAGGTCGCGGCGGAAGCGGCCATGGGCGACCCGCTCCTCCAGATCGGCATTGCAGGCGGCGACCACGCGGACATTGCTGACAAGCTGCCGGCGGCCGCCCACGCGTTCGAATTCGCTCTCCTGCAGCACCCGCAGCAACCGGGTCTGGGCCACGAGCGGAAGGGTGTCGATCTCGTCCAGAAAGAGGGTGCCACCCTCGGCCCGCTCGAACACGCCGGTATGGCGCTCGTGGGCGCCGGTGAAGGCACCCTTCTCGTGACCGAACAGCACGCTCTCGATCAGGTTCTCGGGGACCGCGCCGCAGTTGATCGCGACGAAAGTCCGCTTGGCGCGCGGGCTCAGGGCATGAAGGCTGCGCGCGACCAGTTCCTTGCCGACCCCCGTTTCCCCCGTCACCAGCACCGTAGTCTGCGCCGGGGCCACCGTCTCGATGGCGCGCAGCACGCCACGCATCGCTTCCGAGCGCGCCACGATCACCGGAGCGGAAGCGTTGTCATCCGGTTTTTTCGGCGCCGCCGCATTGCCGATCCCGTGCGCCGCCGTTTCGAGGTCCGAGAGCGCCCGGCCCGGTTCCACGCAGATCCGGCCGTCGACACAGCGGTAGGCACAGCCCGGATAGGCGGCGGCCCGGCTGGCATCGGTGTGGATCCAGATCTCGCAGCAGTCGCTGGTCGTGATGCGCCGGCGCAGTTCGACCTTGCCGTAACCGAGGTTGCGGGCGGCGAGCGTACCCATGGCGCCGATCGCGACCTCGCACAGGTGGGGCGCGTCGGTGGCTCCGTCGGTGAAGGGACAGTGCCGGGTGAAGAGCTGGATCGAGCCGTCCGCGACCGTACCGACCGAGAATCGCGCACCGCGGCTGTTCACGATCTCGGCCAGCAGGTCGGCGCAGCGGCGAAGATCCAGCTTCGCCTCCGGAGCGTCGTCCGGCCGCGTGGCCAGTTCGACGAAGCGCCCGAAGATCAGACCGAGCAGGTCGGTCTGGCGCATCGGAGTCGCGGCATCGGGATGCTGCCGGAAGTGCGCCGCATCATCGAGGAGCGCCTGCAACAGGATGGGCGTCCGATGTTGAGCGCCCGGAGAGCCTTGCATGATGATTTCCCCCTTCTTGCCGCGGACTTGAACGGATTCACCCGCGTGTCGGGTGAAGTCACATTTCGGCCGTACCGCCGATTCTTGTGCTTTTGGGGTCTTGTCGCTGTCGGAGGAACCTTGCACCCGCATCTTCTTAGCCTTCGGGCGGGTCCGGTTCTCTGTTGTCATTGTAGTCGCTTTTCCGGCCCCGTCCATCGCGGCCCCAGGCAAACGCTCGCCCGGTGCTCTCGCCGTCCGGGAAATGTCCGCCATCCCTTCCGGGAACAGGACTGTCCCTTTTAAGGCGTCGGTGTTTCTCATCGGATCACTCCCCCGGAATGCGAAAACGGGAGGGCCACCCCGGCCCTCCCGCTTCCACGCGGCTCCCCTCCCCAGCCGCTAGCGCGTCGTCGCCGTCAGGACGTTGGTGAACTCGGATCCGCCGTCGGCGTTGTAGGACTGGACCCGGTACTGGTAGGTGGTATTGCGCGTCAGCCCGCTGTCCCGATAGCTGGTGCGGTTGGCCCGAAGGCTCGCGACGCGCGTCCAGGTGGTGCCGCCGTTGGTGCTGCGCTCGACGTGGAAGCCGGTTTCGTTGGTAGACCGGTCGTCCCAGGCCATGGTGATGCTGAGTCGGGCGATGTTGGTCGCCCGCAGGTTCGCCGGCGCCTCCGGAATCTGTCCCGGCGTGACCACCTGCACCGCCGTCGCGTAGGGCGAGTTGCCTGCCGCGCCGTAGGCCGCCACCCGGTACCAGTAGGTGGTCTTCGGCGCGACCGTCGAGTCGGTCCAGATCGCTGCCGCTCCGGTTCCGGCCACCGCCGCGACGCGGGCGACTTCGGCCCAGGCGCCGGGAGCGCCGTAGACGTCCGGGGCGCGCTCGACGATGAAGCCGGTCTCGTTGTTGGCGTTGTCGGTCCAGGCGACCACCACCGTCGGCGGCAGCGGACTCGGAGCCGAGGCCGTGGCCGTGAGTGCCGTGGGCGCTGCCGGCGGGGATGCAGGCGTGGTCACCGTGGCGACGTTGGACGGCACCGAATCGCCGTTGGCGTTGTAGGCAATCACCCGATACGCATAGGCGGTGGCGGGCTGGACCGTGGTGTCATTGAAGTTCGTGAATTGAACCGCAGTGGCGACCTGCGCCCAGGTGGCGCCGCCGTCGGTGCTGTGCTCGATCCGGTAGCCGGTGATGTTGCCGGCGGCGGCGGTCCAGGTGAGGTTCACCTGGAAGGCGTTGGCCACGGCGGCGGCGAGCGCGGTCGGCGCGCTGGGTACGCCCTGGGTGCACATCTGCACCGGCCCGTTGACGTTCCACCCCGAGTTGCCGGCGGTATTGAAGGCTTCGACCACATAGTTGTAGCAGCGGCCGGGCTGGGGCGCGAAATAGCCCGGCGCCCAGGTCACAGCGGTATTGCCGTCGCCGTCGGTGAAGAGGACACCGCCGAAGGCCGGCGCATTGTTCGCCACCGGCATGCGCGCCACCTCGGTGAAGGCCCCGGGCACCCCGGCGTCCTGACGGAACACGATCCAGCCGTCCTCGTTGTCTGCCTGGTCGAACCACGACATGCTGATCGTGGTCGGCGTGGCGCTCACGAACTTCAGGGTGTCGGCGGGCAGCGGCGAATCCCAGGGAGTCTTCGCCGCGACCTCCACCGTCTGGGGTCCGTCGCCGGCCCCGTTGTAGGCCTGGACCTTGTAAACGTAGGTTTTGTTCACATTGAGCGCGGTGTTGATGAGTTCCGTCGTTGCCGCGTCAACGACCGCCAGCCTGTCCCAGGAGGCGGTGGTCGCGCCGATGCCGTACTTGATCCAGACGGCATAGCCGTCTGCCCCCGGCACCGCGTCCCAGGTGATGCGCTGGGTATAGGGCTCGGTCAGACCAGTGACGGGGTTGGCGACGCCACCGGTGCACACGCCGGTGGCCGGATCGCATTGCGGGAACACCTGCAGGTTGGCGGGGGCCGCCGGCAGTGCCGCTCCGGTGTCGGCCAGCGCGACGCGGTAGGGCGCGCCCTTGCCCGCGGCGTACCAGGCGGCGTAGGCGATGCCGCCCCAGTTGTCGCGCAGAGGCTCCGCGATGAGCCCGTCCGCTTCGATCTGGGCCGATACTTCGGCCAGGCCGAATTCCTCGCTCAGGTAGTTGGGAGCGATGGGATAGTTGACATGCCAGACGCGAGGCGGCCCTTCGCGGACGCACCGTCGAGGTGTCCGTCGTGCGCAGGTAGTCCATGAACTCGCGGGTATGGGTCTGCCAGTTGGCCTCGGCCCGGACATCGAGCTGGGATGCGGGTCGACGGGACCCGTGAACTGGTAGGTCACCTCGTCCCAGTTGCTGCCGGCGGCATAGCGCGTGCGGATCTTCGGTACCGGGATCAGCGTCCCCGGGTCGGAGTTCCAGAACTTGACGCCGGCCTGCCGGTACTGGGCGTAATCGAAGCCGCGCGGCGGGATGCGGTTGTCGAACAGCACCTGGTCGTTGAGCGGCCCGAAAGCCTCGTTGCAAAGCAGATACTCGCCGGTGTTGTTGTTGATCTGGCAGGTTCCGGTCACCCGCTCATAGACCATGACCGCGTTCTGCCCGGCGGCGGCGTTGATCAGCGGCTGGCGAGCACGGTTGAGTCCGGTTGCCGCCGCGTCGGTGCGCAGGGTGGCGTTCGCTTCGTCATAGACCCCGGAGCGATAGACGGGTGCGCCGGCCGCGTCAACCTGCAGGCCGATCCACAGCCGCCGCCCGTCGGGATAGCCGGACGGGATGCGGTGGCCGGTGTTGTTGGTCACCCTGACCTTCACTTCCCAGATGCCGTTCGCTGCGTCCGCGGTCAGGCCGAGCGTGGGTGGCCGGCTGGCTGATGGCCACGTCAACGCCGTCCTGGAGGGCGATCTCGGTGTTGCGCCGGGTGCGCTCCCACATCGAATCGCGAGTGGACAGCAGGCCGGGGAAGATGCGGGGATCGCTGCCGGTTCCGCTGCCCACGCCGGTACCCACGACCTGGCCGACCACCTCGATGTCCACCTCGGGATAGAGCGCCTTCATCATCATCGGCAGGTCGCGATTGGCGCCCGCCAGCTTGTGAACCGCGGTGTTGGTGCGCGGCTTGGAGTAGGGCCAGCCGCCCGGCTCGCCGAAGGGGTCGGCGTTGTAGCTGCCGGTGACGTTGTCCGCATACTCGTGGGACAGCCGCGGCATGTGGCAGTCCTGGCAGGTTTTTTGGTCGGGCCCTTCCCGGCCGTAGTCGCTGTATTTCCACTCGGTGTACGTGCGCTGCACCGGCATGCCGTGATTGAGCACCGGGATGGTTTCCTCGTGACAGGCGGCGCAGAACTCGGCGGTCTGGATGAAACCCTTGGCGGGCGGCAGGTTCGGATACTTGACCGTGGCGTGCTCCGGCGATATCGACTGTGCGTTGTAGTTGGGGCTGCCGTCCGGGTTCAGCGGCGGGCCGATCGGGTTGTCGAGCTGGATCAGCAGCGCACCGTTGGCGGCCTTGGCCGGCTTGCCGCCGACGTCGTTGCCCATCACGTCGATCCATCCCGGCGGGTAGATGCCATAGGTCTGGCCGGTGTACAGCCCGCCCAGCGTTCCCAGCGTGTCGAGCAGGGGCAGGTCCTTGAAGTAGATGTCGGCGGTGCCCGGATAGCGCCCGATGTAGGTCATGCCTTCGGCGAACTGGAGGGCGCCGTTGCCGAAGGGATTGCCGGCGACGAAGGTCGGATCGCCCGCCTGATCGACGAAGGGACCGCCGGCGTGCGGCCAGTCGTCTACGCCCGCCAGCATGCTCCAGACCGGATCGAGCAGGTTCAGGTCCGGCCGCTTGTAGGTGACGGCGCTCATGGCGCGGTGGCAGGTCTCGCAGGCCACGCCCTCGTCGTCGGTGGACACCAGAATCGAGTGCAGCATGCTGCTGCCGTCGCCGGAGCCGTTGAGTGCGGGATCGAAACGGCCCGAATACCAGCCGTTGGGGCTGTGGCAGCGGAAGCACATGTTGCCTCCGCCGTCCTTGCCGGTCTGCACCTTGAGCGCTTCGTTGACGATCACCTCCTTGGCGCGGAACACCGGGTCGCGGGAGGCGCTGGCCTTGTTGGTGCCGGCCCAACTGCCGAAGTGGGCGACCTGCTGGTCGACCTGGCCGCCGTGGCAGGCGCCGCAGGTGACCAGGAACTCGAACACGTTATACGGTGCCGGGAAGGTGATGTTGGCTCAGTTCCTGCTGCTGGGTGCCGGCGTGGGGCACCATGCCGCGCACGCCGACCCGCGTCGGCACATCGGCCAGCACGCTGGTGACCAACCCCAGCGCCACGGCTCCGACACCGAGCGCCTTCAGTCCCGCGCCCCGGACGAGGCGCCTCATCAAGCCAATCATTTTTCTCTCCTTGTCAAACTGCTCGATTGCCGGTCCGGCCCGTTCGTCGAGCACGAGCGAACCCTCGAACCTCGAATTTCCCGAAAACACGCCTCCGCCGCGGACCAGGCGGCCAGCCACGGGTGAAGTCGGAAGCCGGACGACGGCCGAGAAGCGCCCGTCCTCGGCGGCAGGGTTGAACACCAGGTCGGTGGCGATCCTGCCCTTCAGCCGTGCCACGCTGTGGCGGGCTGCCTTCTCTGCATCGCTGGCCCTGCCGTCGGTGATGGTCCATTGGCCATTGACGTGCCATACGCCCGCGCGCTGCCCCGGCATGTCCGACTTCGGCAGGAAGGCGCTCACGACGACGCGGAACACGCCATCGGGCAGTCTTTCGCCGGCCATCGATCTGGCTCTGGCTTCGATCGTGTAACCGGTGGTCAGGGTGCCCTCCGGCTCGACGCTGGTGCGGCCCGGGTCCAGGACCCGCGCTTCGGTAATCTCCCAGCCGGACTTGGCGGCGCCAGGCTGGGGATGCTGCGGCACCGAATGCCCCCCAGGCCGCAATTGCCGGGATGACCAAACCGTAGAGCAGTCTTCTGTTTCGTGATCGCATCGGGTTTCCTCCTCTGTATCCAGCGAGGGCGCCTCGCGGCGCCCTCGCACAGGTTGGCATCAGCGCGTCTTCGCGCTCACGACGTTGCTGTAGGCCGACACGCCCGCCGCGCCATAGGCCTGGACGCGGTACCAGTAGGTCTTGCGCCGCGTCAGTCCGCTATTGGTGTAGGTCGTGGCATTGGCCGCCAGCGTGGCTACGCGCGTCCAGGTCGTTCCACCGTCGGTGCTGCGCTCGACGTAGAAGCCGGTCTCGTTGGCAGCGTTGTCGAGCCACGCCAGGCTCACCGACGTCCGCGCCGCAGCGCTCACCACCAGGTTCGACGGTGCGGCCGGCGGCGCGGTCAGGGTCGTGGCAGATGCCGTGTTGGAGGCCCCTGAGCTGCCGGCCGCATTCTACGGCGAATACCCGGTAGTAGTACGTGGTACCTGCCGTCAGACCGGCGTCGCTGTAGGAGGTGGCGTTGGCCGCGGCGTTGAGCACCACCAGACCCGTGGTGAAGGCGGCGTCGCTCGCCCGCTCGATGCGGAAGCCGGTCTCGTTGGTCGAGTTGTCGGTCCAGGCGAGATCGATGCGATTGCTGGCAGCGGCCGTCGCGCTGAGGCCGGACGGGGCAGCGATCGTCACCCCGGCCTCCGTGCTGGCGGCAGCCCAGATGCTGAACACCGAGGTGCCGGCAGCGCTTTGGGTGGCGTCGTGGGCAGCGACGCGATAGAAGTACTTCGTTCCCGGTGTGAGGCCCGTATCCGTCCACTCGACGTCGCCGATGTTGGCGCCGTTGGGCGTCGGGATGTCGGCCACTCGCAGCATACGGGCCTTCCAGCGCCGTGGCGCGCTCGACGTAAAAGCCGGCCTCGTCGTTCGCCTGGTCGAAAAACGCCAGGGTCAGAGTGTCGGCACCGGTGCTGGTGACGCGCGCCTTCACCGGCGTCAGCGGCCAGGGGATGAAGGCGTCAACCCACAGCCGGGCGTTGGCAACCTCCGTCATGGCCTCCGGATTGTTGTGGAAGCTCATGCTGTTTTCGGCCTGGGTGTAGTACTCCCAGCGCATGGACGCGCGCTGGTAGGTCTGGATGTTGGCCGACTGGTTGATGCCCGCCGTCTGCTGTTCGCGGATGTAGCGCAGGGCGTTGACCAGCGCCACCTGGGTGCGCTCCTGCAGGAAGTAGAACTGGTCCTGCTGGTCCTTGATCCTCTGCCGCGACTGCGCCGGCGTGTCCGTCGTGTGGCACCGGACGCAGGGATTCTGCGGCGCCATGGTGATCGGGTCGCCGGGGATGTTCTCGCCCTTGAAGGTGGTTCCGCTGTAGCCGTCCATGATCTTGAGCGGCGACGTGAACCAGTGGCTGGTGTAGCGGCTGCCGTCCGGGCGCGTGACGCGTGCGCTGTGGCAGTCGGTGCAGGTCGCCCCGGCGTTGTACATCGGGCTGTTGAGGAACATCTCCGCCTCGGGGTGCTGCACCTTCACCAGCGGCGCACCGATCTGATAGCGCTCGCCGTAGGGCAGGAAGCCGCGGGCATTGGCGTCGCTGGATTGCCAGGGGGCCACCGGACCGCCGTGGGTCCAGTCCTGCTGGTAGTTGAAGAGGCTCCAGTACTGGAGTTCCAGATCGGCCGGCTTGGCCCAGGGGAAGTAGTCGCGGTCGCGGCCGTCGTTGGCGCTGTAGCCACCCACGTATTCGCTATGACACTGGGCGCACTGGGCGATGATCTTGTCCTGGCGCGTGGCCTGGTCGAAGCTGCGCACCTGCTTGCCGGTGGGCGAGTAGGGGTTGATGCCGCGTACGGCAATCGCTTCGATCAGGGACTTCTTGATGATGCGCGGCTTGCCGGAGTGGGAGTCGTGGCATTGGTTGCACAACTGCCCCGACTGGACCGACGGCCAGTTGGCACCCTTGCCGCTGAAGTGGGTCTCGTTGAATCCGGTGGCGGGATTGGTGTGCAGGGGGTCGAACTCGTAGTCGAGACCGTCGAAGGCCATCGCCTCCATCGCCGCGTAAATCCAGTCGCGCGCCAGATTGGCCGCGAGTCCGCCGGTGATCGTGCAGTTGGCATTGATGGGAAGACCCGTCGTCGCATCGACTTTGCAGCCCGCCACGCCGTTGATGTCGGCGCCGGCCTCGGGATAGCTGGCCAGCGTCTGGAAGGTCACGGTGCCGATGACGGTGCCCAGGTTGGCGACGTCGCGCACGCTCACCGTGACCGGCGCCGGCAGCGTCACCAGCGTCTTCACCTCGTAGCGGCGCGCGGCATTCACGGCATCGATGTAGGTCGAGACGCGGGAGCCGTTCGGGATGAAGCTCACCGTCACCGCCTCCTCCCATACGCCGCCGGCCGGCTCGCGGTAGGAGGTGCCGTCGTAGATCAGGTGTCCTGTGCCGACGGTTGACGCAGGGTTGTTCCAGGTTCCGTTGAGCGGGTAGTAAGGGTCAGTGGCGGCCGGCGGCAGGTAGGTGCCGCCCTTGATCAGCACCTCCCGCGGCGCGAAGCTGCCGTCGGGTTGGGTGGTCATCTGCTCGGTCTTGACCTGCCCCGCGGCATCCTTGTAAACGATGCCCATGTAATAGGCGAGCTTGGTGCCGTGGCAGGCCATGCAGCTTTCCGAGCCCGGACGGATGGTCTCCTGGTGCTCGATCTGGTTCACCGCCATCGGCCGGTCCTCGTAGGTCTCGAGGACGAAGGGATGGCCGTCGATCAGCACGTTCCAGTAGGGAAGATCGGCGGTCTTGGACCAGCCCTTGGGCGCCGGCGGGTCGTTCGGGTCGTTCGGATCTTGGGCGTCGCTGCCGCCGTAGATCGTTCTGCCGCCGGCCGCGATGAGGAAGGTGTTGTACTGGTCGGCATGGCAGGTGGCGCACACCTCCTTGTCGAAATGGACCTTGGGATAGAGCGCGGGGGCTTTGGGGACGGTGGCATCCGCCACGTGCAGGTTCGCCCCCTCGTGGCACGACCCGCAGGGCAGGGTCGCATGCTTGCCGCTGCCCATGTCGGCGACCTTCTGGGCATGGCAGGTGAGACATTGATCTCCCGGCACCGTCTGGCTGGTAGCTGGCTCAACGAAGTATGCCAGGGTGATCAGGGCCGCCGTGAGCGGCAGCGCAATCCATCTCATGTGCTTCATCGTCTTTGGTCTCCGACGTTCGTGACATTCCGCACCAGCGCGTACCGCAGGTTCGCGCCGCCGCGTCCATGACCTCGATGTCATGCACCGTGCGTTCTTCGCCGAAGAGGGATGCGCTCCTCTCCAGGCCCTTTTCCGTGAATCGCGCACGGGGGAGTCTTCCTTCCGCCGACGGCTCACCGTGCCGTTGCTAGCCGAGACCGGAAGGTCGCAGACGATCGAGGTGCCTTGAACTTCGCAAGACGCATGCCGAGCAGATTCCTCCCCGGCCCGACTCGACAACTTCGATTCGGAATCTGTTACAAGCCTATGCATTCAATGGAAAAGCCGCGGGCGCTCGCGCTGTCCGGGATGTCGCGAAGCATTGCTCCGGGATGTGAAGCGGGACTTCGCAAGTGCACTTCCGCTTCCTACCGGAGCGGACCCGCAGGCTGGTGTGGAACGATCGACGGCAGCAGCAGTGCGCGCTTTCCGTCGCTGACCGTCCGGGCGGAGGCGATCTGTCGAAAGCGGAACGGGCGCAGCCGACGGCCGCGGCGTCAGACCGCGCGCCCCTCGCCCGCTTCCTCGTGCGTCCTGCCGTCGCGGATGTGGTAGATGCGGCGGAAGGTGGGAATGATCTTCTCGTCGTGGGTGACGACGATGATCGCCGTCTGGTACTGCACCGCCATTTCGTTGAGGATGCGTATCACGGCCAGCGCGCGCTCGGAATCCAGCGGCGCCGTCGGCTCGTCGGCGAGGATCACCGGCGCATGGTTGGCCAGCGCGCGGGCGATGGCCACGCGCTGCTGTTCGCCTCCCGACAGCTGCGAAACCTGCGCGCGCGCACGATGGGCGACGTCGAGCGCCGTCAGCAGTTCCAGCGCGCGGCTGCGCGCAGCGGCGTTGCCGACACCGGCCAGCATCGGCAGCAGCGCGACGTTGTCGGTGACGTCGAGGAACGGGATCAGGTAGGGCGCCTGGAAGACGAAGCCGATGCGGTCGCGGCGCAGGGCGCGCAGATCGGGAATCCGCCAGCCGCCCCGGTCGCCGTCGTAGATGGTTTCGCCGGCCAGCTCCATGCGGCCGGCGGTCGGCTCGATGACCGCGCCCAGGCACTTGAGCAGGGTGCTCTTGCCGGAACCGCTGGGGCCGATCAGTCCGACCACCTCGCCCGGCCAGACGGTCATGTCCACGCCCTTCAGCGCGTCGACGGCGGCGTCGCCCGTGCCGTAGCGCTTCCTGAGGCCGGCTGAGGCGGATGGCGGGGGTATCGGCCAGTCAGCCTCCGATCGCCTCCGCCGGGTCGATGCGCAGCGCGGCGCGGATCGCCACCACGCTGGCGAGCGAGCAGATCGCCATGACGATGCCGAATCCGCGCACGGCGTCCCCGGGCAGCAGCAGCACGTACTTGGGGAACACCGGCGCCCACAGCCCGGCGGCAACGCGGCCGACGAGAAAGCCGATGAGCCCCAGGCCCAGCGCCTGCTGCAGGATCATGCGCGGCGATGGTCCGGTTCTTCGCTCCGATGAGCTTCAGCACGGCGATCTCCCGCACCTTGGCCATGGTCATGGTGTAGATGATGAAGGCGACGATGGCCGCGGTCACCACCGAGAGGATGACGAGGAACATGGCAATCTGCCTGGACGAGGTGGCGATCAGTTTGGCCACCAGGATGTCCTCCATCTGGGCGCCTGGTGTAGGCCGTGAGGCGCTTCCAGCGGCGGATTTCCCCGGCCACGGCGTCGGCATCGGCGCCGGGTTCGATCTGCACCAGCACGGCATTGACCATGCGGCTTTGCGCACCGGCGGCCTGCACGGCTTCGAGCAGGCCCGGCACGCCGGGGCGGTTGAAGGCCGGGTTGGCCGCGGTGCGCGCCCGCTCGTTGAGGAGCGCGTCGTTGTCCTTGAGGAACTGGATCTCCTGCGCATCCTTGAGCGGAACGAAAATCATCGGGTCGCCGCTGGCCGAGACCATGCGGCGGGTGAGCCCGACGATGCGATATTCGTGGCGGCGTATGCGCACCCGTTCGCCGAGCCTCAGTCCGGCGCGCTCGTCGGCGATGGCCTCGTAATGAGTCTGGAGGATCGGCCGCCCGGCGGTGAGATAGGCGGGCGCGCCGGGGCGATTCGGACGGTCGACCTCGATGCCGACGAGCATCACCCGCGACTCCTTGCCGCCATGCTCGATCTGCATGGTCAGATAGGCGGCGTTGCCGGTTTCGGCCACGCCGGGCAGTCCTGCGATGCCGCGCCAGGCGTCGTCACGGAGGCTGGACGGCTCGGCATACGGTCCGAGCGTGTCCTGCTGCACGACCCACAGATCGGCACCGCTGTTTTCGATCAGCACCTGGCCGTCGTCCACCATGCCGCGATAGATGCCGGCCATTGACAGGGTGACCCCGATAAGGAGACCCAAGCCGATGCCGGTGAACAGGAACTTGCCCCAGCCGTGGAGGATGTCGCGGCCGGCAAGATTGATCACGGTGCCGCCTTCACCAGAGCATCGACCACCTTGACGCGCATACCGGGCGTGATCGCTTGCGTGCTGTACACGACCACCTCGTCGCCCGAGGCCAGGCCGCTTACGATCTGCACCTGCCCGTCGGACGATGCCGCGCCGGTGGTGACGGCGGCGAATTGCGCCCGGCCGGCGGTAACCCGCCACACGCCCTCCCCCTTGCCCGCCCGCTTGACGGCGGCGGCCGGCAGCACCAGTGCCTTGTCGATGGCAGGCAGGTGCAGCGTCACCTCGGCCAGTTCGCCGAGCGCGAGTTGACCCGGTGCGGCGTCGAACGCCACGTTGGCGATGCGCTCTTCCGCCACCGCATCGCCCACCAGATCGACGCGCTCGACCCTGCCCTTCAGCACTTCGCCGGGGCGCGAGCGCAGTACGATGTCGGCGCGAAGTCCCAGCGCCAAGCCCGCCGAGCGGCCCTGGTCGACGCGCACCCGCAGCCACAGCGTCGCCGGGTCGATCACCTGCAGCACCGACTGCCCGGCCACCACGGTCGAGCCGGGTTCGGCCAGGCGCGCGGTGACGATGCCGGCGACCGGACTGACCAGGCGCAGGTGGGCGCGGCTCTTGCCCAGTCCCGTGAGATCGGACTGGGTGCGGCGCACCTCCTCCCCGGCGGCGGCCAGCGCCGCCGCCGCAGCCTCCTGTCCGGCGCGGGCGGCGGCCGCTTCATGGACTTTGGCATCCGCCGCCTCCTGGCTCACAAAGCCCTTGCGCCGCAGGTCGGCGAAACGCTCGCTGCTGGCCTGGGCGAGCCGGGCGCGGCTGGTCGCCTCCGCGAGTGCGGCCTGCGCCGATCGGACGAGATCCGAGGCGCGGGCAGTAGCCGCTCCAGCGCCCGCCTGGCGCGCATCGAGATCGACGGGATCCATCTCGGCCAGCAACTGGCCGGCAGCCACGGCGTCTCCCTGGTCGACCAGCACCCGGGCGACGCGGCCGGCCACCGTCGGACCGATGGCATAGCTGCGCCGCGCCTCTACCGTTCCGATGCCGAACAACGAGCGTGACAAGGTCGTTTCGGCGGCGCGGGCCAAGGTCACCCTGACCGGAGCCAAGGGGCCTTGCGTGGCCACCACCCAGGCGAAGCCGGAGAGAAAGAGGAGTGCAAATGCCCCAATCAACCACCCGCGGCGGGAAAGAGACTTCATCGGACTTCTCCGCGCAGTCCGTGAATCAGCAGCGGAAAGATGCGGCGGGCGGCGGACTGCATGCCCTCCTCGCCGCGGAAGAGCGTGCTCTGAACCACCAGACCCTGCACCGTGCCGATGAACAGCACGGCGGCCGCCTCCTCGTCGAGGTCGGCGGCCAGTTGCCCGCAATGCCTGGCGTCATTCAGCAGCCCGCACAGTCGCTGCCGATAGCCGGCCACCATCTTGCGCACGCGTTCGTGGAAGTCCGATTCAGCCGGCCGCTGCAGTTCGTGAAAAAGAATTCGCGGCACTCCGGGATGCCGTGCGACGAAGTCCACGTGGGCGTGAAACACCCGTTCCAGGATTGTCAGCGGTTCGCCGCCGGCGGCGAAAGCGGCATCCACCACGCCGCCGAGTTCGTCCCGTACCCAGTCGAACACTGCGGCCCACATGGCCGCCTTGTCGGGAAAGTGGCGAAACAGCGCACCCTGGGTGACGCCGATGCGATCGGCGATGGCCTGGGTGGTGATGCCCTCGGGACCGTGTTCCCGCGCCAGTTCGACGACGGCGGCGACTACGTCGCGGCGGCGCTCGTCGGCGGAGAGGCGCTTGCGCGGTCCGGCTGTTTCGGGCTCGGGATTCGCCAACATCGATGGACTCGCCTCTTGCAATGTAAGTAATAAGTCACTATCTTATCCCTGACCCCAAATCCGATCAAGCCTTCGGATCGGTTTTTCGCGGCACACAGCCACCCTTGCGACAGGAGACGCAAATGAAGCATTCGAGAACAGTCCTCGCCATCTTGACCGCCGTCGCCCTAGTCGCGACGATCCCGGCGACGGTCGAGGCTGCGGAGTCCCATGACCATCACCACGAAGCGGCGGCAGCCGAACTGCACCTCAACCAGGGCAGGAAGTGGCCGACCGACGCCGTGCTGCGGCGGGGCATGGCGGCGATGCGGACGGATCTGGCAGGCCGGCTCCCGGCCATCCACAAGGGGGACCTCGATCCGGACCAGTACGCCGCCATTGCCAGGTCGATCGAGGGAGAGGTCGGCACCATCGTGGGCCAGTGCAAGCTCGAGCCCGAGGCCGACGCCATGCTGCATATCGTCATCGCCGACCTCATGGGCGCCGCCGCAACGATGCAGGGGAAGGCACCGGGCCGCGCTGCGGAGGGAGCCCACCGCGCCGTCGCCGCCCTCAACAACTACGGCAAATATTTCTCCCACCCCGGCTGGCTGCCTATCCGCTGATCGGCGGGTGGCCGGCCGCGGGCGACTCCTTTCTCCCCGCGGGTCCTGCAGGCCTGCGCAGTCGGCTAGGAGGGCCGCGGGCCCGCCGGGGCTTCGCCCGGATCGTGCTGATCGGCGCCGAAGGCCTGGCGCCGCAGGTGGAACAGTTCGTCCCGCGCCGCGGCAGCGCGCTCGAATTCGAGATTGCGCGCGTACTCCATCATCTCCCGCTCCAGGCGCTTGATCTCTCTGGCGAGGTCCTTCTCGCTCAGGGCGTCGTAATGGGCGCGCCGTTGCGCCGCCTTGAGCTGTGACCCCGCCTCCTCGGGTTCGTACACGCCGTCGATGATGTCCTTGATGCGCTTCGACACGGTGCGCGGCGTGATGCCGTGGTCCGCGTTGTAGGTCATCTGTTTGGCGCGGCGCCGCTCCGTTTCCGCCAGCGCGCGCCGCATCGAATCCGTGATCCGGTCCGCATAGAGTATGGCGGTGCCGTTGATGTGGCGCGCCGCCCGGCCGATGGTCTGGATCAGCGAGCGTTCGGAGCGCAGGAAGCCCTCCTTGTCCGCGTCGAGGATCGCCACCAGCGAGACTTCCGGAATGTCGAGCCCTTCCCGCAGCAGGTTGATGCCGACCAGAACGTCGAACTCGCCGAGCCGCAGGTCGCGGATGATCTCCACCCGTTCCACCGTGTCGATGTCGGAATGAAGGTAGCGCACCTTGATGCCGTGTTCGCCCAGATACTCGGTCAGGTCCTCTGCCAGCCGCTTGGTCAGGGTCGTGACCAGCACGCGCTCGCCGCTGGCCACCCGCAGCTTGATCTCGCCGAGCAGATCGTCCACCTGGGTCGAAGCGGGCCGCACATCGACCGCCGGATCGATGAGGCCGGTCGGGCGCACCACCTGCTCCACCACCTGACCCTGATGGCGCCGCTCGTAATCCGCCGGCGTCGCCGAAACGAAGACCGTCTGCGGCATGAGCTGCTCGAACTCGTCGAAACGCAGCGGCCGGTTGTCCAGCGCCGACGGCAGCCGGAAGCCGTATCCCACCAGGTTTTCCTTGCGCGAGCGGTCGCCCTTGTACATTGCGCCGACCTGGGGAATGGTGACATGGGACTCGTCCACGAACAGCAGCGCGATGGGCGGCAGGTAGTCGATCAACGTCGGCGGCGGCTCGCCTTCCTTGCGCCCGGACAGGTGGCGCGAGTAATTCTCGATGCCCTTGCAGAAGCCCAGTTCGTTGAGCATTTCCAGATCGAAACGGGTGCGCTGCTCGATGCGCTGCGCTTCCACCAGCTTGCCCGAGCGCTGGAAAAAATCGATGCGCTCGGCCAACTCCTTCTTGATGGCCTCGATCGCCCGCAGCGTCGTCTCCCGCGGGGTGACGTAATGGCTCGAAGGATAGACGGTGAAGCGCGCGATGCGCTGCTCTGCGTGGCCGGTGAGCGGATCGAACAGGCGCAGGGATTCCACCACGTCGTCGAAAAGCTCGATGCGCAGCGCCTTCTCCGCATGCTCGGCAGGGAAGACGTCGATCACGTCGCCGCGCACGCGAAAGGTGCCGCGGCGGAAGTCGAACTTCGTTGCGCTCATACTGCATCTCCGCCAGGCGCCGGATGACTTCGCGCTGGGAGATGCGGGTGTGTTCCCGCAGGTGCAGGATCATGCTGTGGTAATCCACCGGATCGCCGATGCCATAGATGCACGACACAGTGGCCACGATCACCACGTCGGGCCGCTCCAGCAGCGACTTGGTGGCGGAGAGCCGCATCTGCTCGATGTGCTCGTTGATGCTGGAGTCCTTCTCGATGTAGAGATCGCGCGACGGAACGTAGGCTTCCGGCTGGTAGTAGTCGTAGTACGAGACGAAGTACTCGACGGCGTTGTCGGGGAAGAACTCGCGGAACTCGGCATAGAGCTGGGCGGCGAGCGTCTTGTTCGGCGCCAGCACCAGCGTCGGCCGCCCGAGGCGCGCGATGACGTTGGCCATGGTGTACGTCTTGCCGGATCCGGTGACGCCGAGCAGGGTTTGGTACACGAGGCCGGCGTCGAGCCCTTCGAGCAGCTTCTCGATCGCCTGCGGCTGATCGCCGGCCGGCAGAAACGGCTGGTGCAGCCGGAACGGGCTGTCGCGGAACACCACCGCCTGCTTGCCGTCGCTGCCGTCGATGCGCTCGCCCATGATAAAATCGTGTCCTTGCTTCGATGATGCGGCCGTCGCGGCAGGACCGCCGGCGGCCAATCGTTCATTATTCCGCAGTTCGCAGCGCAAAGCACACGGGATCTCTCGCGGCGGCCAGCCGGACGACATCGGACGGGTAACGCCCCGTCGCGCCGCATAAACTGAAAACCTTGGAGTGGCTATGACTTCTTCGATCTTCGCCGCGGTGGAGATGGCTCCCCGCGATCCGATTCTCGGTCTGACCGAGGCCTTCAACGGCGACTCGCGCCAGAACAAGGTGAACCTCGGGGTCGGCGTCTACTACGACGACAACGGCAAGGTTCCCCTGCTCGCCGCGGTCAAGGCCGCCGAGAAAACGCGACTGGAGGCGGCGCCGCCCCGCGGCTATCAGCCGATCGAAGGCTCCGCCGCCTACAACAAGGCGGTGCAGGACCTAGTGTTCGGCGCCGGGTCGGCGCTGATAAACGAGGGGCGCGTGGTGACGGTGCAGGCGCTCGGCGGCACCGGCGCGCTCAAGGTCGGCGCAGACTATCTGAGACGCCTGCTGCCCGAAGCCAAGGTCTACATCAGCGACCCGAGTTGGGAGAACCACCGCGCCCTGTTCGAGGCTGCCGGCTTCGCCGTGGCGAACTACCCCTACTACGACGCAGCGACGCGCGGTGTCGATGCGCAAGCCATGACCGCCACCCTCTCCACGCTGCCCGCAGGTTCGATCGTCGTGCTGCACGCCTGCTGCCACAACCCGACCGGCGCCGACCTCACCGCCGATCAGTGGCGGCAGGTCATCGCGGCCATCCGCGCCCGCGGCCTGGTGGCCTTCATCGACTTGGCCTACCAGGGTTTTGCCGACGGCATCGAGCCCGATGCCATGGCGCTGCGGTTGTTCGCCGAGTCGGGCCTGCAGTTCTTCGTCTCCAGTTCCTTCTCCAAGTCCTTTTCCCTTTACGGCGAACGGGTCGGCGCCCTGTCCGTCGTCACGGCCAGCCGCGACGAGGCCGCGCGCGTTCTGTCCCAGATCAAGCGCGTGGTCCGCACCAACTACTCCAGCCCGCCGACCCACGGCGGCGCCATCGTCGCGGCAGTCCTCACCAATCCTGAACTGCGCAGGACCTGGGAAGAAGATCTGGCCGGCATGCGCGAGCGCATTCGCTCCATGCGCACCGGACTGGTGGACAAGCTGAAGGCGCACGGCGTGACGCAGGACTTCGCGTTCGTCACCCGCCAGCGCGGCATGTTCTCCTACACCGGACTGTCGGCGCCGCAAGTCGAGCGCATGAAGACGGAATACGGCATCTACGCCGTCGCCACCGGCCGCATCTGCCTTGCCGCCCTCAACTCGCGCAATCTGGACTACGTCGCGCAGGCCATTGCCGCCGTACTGAAGGGATGAGTCGCCGCCAGACCGCGTGACCCGATGCGCCCGGCCGAGCGCAGGCGGTCAGGTCGGTTCCACGGTGCTGCCCGCGGCGACGATGCGGCTGCCGCTGAGCACCGGATCCTGCACCGAACCGGAGACGGAAAGCGGCACGCGGCGGTTGCCGGTGCTGCCGCGCAATTCGACGGTGACCGATCCGGCCACCCGTTGATTGCCGCTGATGGCGATCTGGCCGTCGGCGCTCATGAGCCCGGACTGCAGCCGCATGCGCGAAACCTGCCACGCCCGCGCATCCACCCGCAGTTGGCCGGAGAATGCTTCGAAGCGGGTCGCACCGCCGCGCACCGTGTTGCGGTCGGAGCGTGCCGCCTCGACCAGGTCGAAACCGTCCAGCACGCCGTGCTGCACCGTGATCATGCCTTCCACGGCGAGGCCGCTGCCGGGACCGGCTCCGGAAACGGTGCCGCCACCCACTTTCACCATGCCGCTGGCGCTGCCATGCAGCATAAGGTCCGACTTGGCCTGCGCCAGGAGCTTGCGCACTTCGACGTGTTTGACTTCCAACTCGGCGTTCAACTGGCGCGTCTCGTTCATCAGCATCGTCGCCGCGCCCGAGATCGATCCATCGGCCATCCGCCCATATACCTTGCTTAGGTGCATCGCGTCGGCCGTCAGCGACCCTTCGGCTTCGAAGTAATCGAAGGCCAGGGGCGCCATGAAATCCGGAGCCCAGCCCTGGACACCGGAAAGTTTGATGCGATAACCGGCCGAATTCGGCACCAGTTCGCCGCTCAACGCTCCGCTGCCGGCGAAGCGCAGCATGCGCAGAGCCCCGTTCCGGTCCATCGTACCCTCGCCATGCATCGGATCGGTGGTGATCTCGCCGAGGCGCAGCGCGACGTTGGCAAAAGCGACATAACGCACGATCAGCCCGCCGGCGCCGGCGCGGGAGAACCAGTCGGCGATCGCCGGCAGCGCGCGCGCCGCAATCTCGCTGCGTTCGATCAGCAGGGTCTGCACCACGAGTCGTTCGCCGAAGAGGGAAAGCGGATCGGGCACGACGCCGAGGTTGCCGACTACGATCGGGTTGTCCGTACCGATGGTGACATCTTCCAGCGTCAGGTTGGGGCGCGGCAGCCAGGAAAAATGCACGTTTCGGATGTGCACCGGCTGCCCGATCGCAACGGCGAGTCGCTGCTCGATACGCGGCAGATGCCGCTGGTAAGGATAGAACGCGATTCCGGCCGCGACCAGCAGCGCCACGGCGAGCATCAGCCCCGACGCCAGCCTCGCCCAGTTGATCCGGCGTTCGCCGGCGCCGACGGAAGCGCCGGCTGCGGGCTCCGGCCGCTCGCTATGCGGCTGTCCCGCGGACCTCGCAGGTGTCGTCGGCCGCCGGGCCGGGGACGATTTGCGGCTCCCTGCCGGCGCTCGGCGCGCAGTCGCCGCGCGGACCGGACGTGCGGATCTGGACGCGCCGCTCGCCCACGTCGTCGATCGTGATCACCTCGACCAATCCGCCAGAAACCCGCGGATCGGTGTCGGTGACCTGCGACGGCAGGCCGGGCACGATCGGCGCCGGAGATTGCTCCACCGCGAAAGGCGGCGTCGCCGTCGCGGCGATGTCCTCGCCACGCAACCGGCGCTCTTCCATGGTCTCGATCAGGCCGCTGCGCTGAAGGTCCGCCAGGGCAGCTTCGCCGACGGCACAATCGCCGAAACGGGCGGCGATGTCCGCGATGTCGCGCTCCCCATCCACCAGTGCGAGCGCCCGGCGCAGATTTCGCTGAACCAGGCGTGTCGGCTGCTGCAGGGCGGCCTCGCCGCTGGCGGTGCGAACAAATACCAGACTGCTATCCATGAGCGTTCCTGTGTGGCGACGAAACAATGTGACTCGCAGTCGAATGGAACCCGGTTTGCTTGACGCGTTACGGTGAAATGTCTACCATTCGCGCCTCGGCAATTCCCCGATAGCTCAGTCGGTAGAGCGACGGACTGTTAATCCGCAGGTCGTAGGTTCGAGCCCTACTCGGGGA